>CAWEBA010000010.1:0-184300 GCA_963807145.1 uncultured Acidobacteriaceae bacterium
AGTCAAAGTGATCGAGCTGATCCCTGCCGAGGGAAACATAGTGGTGATCCAAGCCGAGATGAGCGGGCCCATACCTGCCGAAGTGCCTGGAGTTGCAAAGAAGGGCCAGGACGTACACATCCCGCACTGCTACATTCTGCGTTTCGACACGGACTCTAAAATCACACGGCTCGACGCTTACTGGGACAACACCGTCCTCAACAGTATCAAGGCGAGCGGCGTGTGACTGAGCGAGCCAATTGCAAGATTTCTGATTTGCGGCGGCATTGCTGAATGTTGCCGTTTCCGTAGAGTCGTTAAGGAGAAATAGTGGTTTCGAACCTCGTACTACAACGGAGGAAGCACGCCATGGTTAATGCAGGCAACACTACCGCTCCGACGCAATTCATCGAGACCAAACTCGAAAAATATGCCTATCGTCGCTTTGGGAAAGGTAACGGTCTACCACTGTTGTGTCTCCAGCACTTCACCGGGACTTTGGACAATTGGGACCCCGCCGTCACCGATCCGCTTGCTGTAGGACGTGAAGTCATTCTTTTTGAGAGTGCGGGTCTTGGCCGTTCGACCGGCCAGGTTCCCGAAAACATGGCAGGGATGGCGGCGCACGCTCTCGCATTCGTCGATGCACTTGGCCTAAAGTGCCTGGATATCCTCGGCTACTCCCTCGGTGGAATGGTGGCGCAGCACGTGGCGCTGGAACGTCCCTCGCTAGTCCACAAAATGTTGCTTGTCGCCACCGCTCCGGAGGGAGGCGAGGACATTATGCACATGGATAAGCCGGAACTCAGGAAAATTACGGAAGATCCGAATATGCCTGGGCTGGAGAAACTAGTGAAACTCTTTTTTGCGCCAAGCGAATCGAGTCAAGCGGCCGGAGAGGCCTTCGCGGCTCGGCTCGCAGAGAGAAAGCAAGATGGCGAACCTCTGGCCGGCCAAAATGTAGCAATCGCTCAGATCACGGCCTTTCGAGCTTGGGAACAATACAGTGGCGAGCGTTTCGCCAGGCTCGGCAAGATCACGCAGCCGTGCCTGGTCGTCAACGGCGTCTTCGACAATATGATTCCAGTCCGCAATTCCTACATGCTGAGCGAGCATCTCCCAAACGCCATGCTGTTGACCTACCCCGACGCTGGGCATGGGTCGTTGTTCCAGTTTCACAAGTCATTCGTTCGGCAAGCCTCGCTGTTTCTCGATTCAGAAGGCATCGGCTGAAGGCTTCGGTAGCATTGGTAACGGATTGGCGGTGATGACGTGGTTGAAAGAGGCAAAGAAATGACGACCGACGAAAAAATGGGCTGCAAGCTGGAAGGAAAAATCGCACTTGTCACCGGTGGGACAAGCGGGATTGGTCTTGCTACCGCGAAACGCTTCGTAGCGGAAGGAGCGTACGTCTTCGTCACCGGTCGGCGCGAGAAGGAGTTGGCTTCAGCGGTCAAGAGCATAAGGGGAAGCGTCACCGGGGTGCAAGGAGATGTGTCTCAAATCGGAGACCTCGAACGACTCTTCGCCCAGATCAAGCAGGAGAAGGGTCGTCTCGATATTGTGTTTGCCAACGCGGGCATCGCAAAATATGCGCCCCTCGGAGAAATCACCGAGGAGTTCTTTGACTCGATATTCGATGTCAATGTGAAAGGACTGCTCTTTACCGTACAAAAGGCAATACCATTACTCAAGGACGGTGCCTCCATTGTCCTTTGTGCGTCTGTGGTTGCCAGCAAGGGACTGCCGTCGAATAGCGTCTACAGCGCTACCAAGGCAGCCGTGCGATCATTCGCCCGCACGTGGGCGACGGATCTGCGGAGTCGCCGCATTCGCGTGAACGCCGTGAGCCCAGGTTCCACCGATACTCCGGGGCTTAGCGAACTACTGGGTTCCTCAGAGACGGGACAGCAACGTTTGAAGATGATCTCGAACATCGTTCCGCTCGGCAGACTCGGGGCCCCGGATGAGATCGCAAGAGCTGTCGTGTTCCTCGCCTCCGATGATGCTAGTTATGTCACAGGGGCCGAACTGTTCGTCGATGGCGGTTTCGCACAGGTATAGCCCGCTCCAAACATTCGCGCGAAAGGAAGAATGGAATGGCAATTCAAACAATCGAAGTACAACGCTTCAGCCTGACAACGTCACGATCATTCGAGGCGGTCGTATCTTCATTGAAAGCCGGTGTCGGCCAACTCGATCTTGCCGCGTTTGCGAATGCGTCCAAGTCGCAGGGCACCTTCGCCGAGTTGGAACAGGTGATCAATCGCAACATGGGTAAAACCGGGCTCATGTTGTTCTTGGAATTTGATCATGGCGCGGTGGTCCGCAAGGAGACAGGTCTCGAAAAACCGAAGATCGTGAGGCTTGTTATCGGCAATCCACTCGTCATGAAGGAGATGGCCAAGCATGTTCCGGACGCGGGGTCATATGCGCCTGTGACCGTGCTCGTTGATGAGCGGCACGATGGCGTGCATTTGTCCTACGACAGGGTGACCAGCTTTCTGTCCCC
The DNA here is from genome assembly GCA_963807145.1 of uncultured Acidobacteriaceae bacterium. Lineage (GTDB taxonomy): Bacteria > Acidobacteriota > Terriglobia > Terriglobales > Acidobacteriaceae > Sulfotelmatobacter. The sequence continues at coordinate 2,492 of CAWEBA010000010.1, forward strand.
ATACGAAAACCCGGAGGCCCTGAAGGTCGCTCGGGAATTGGATTCGAAGGTAGAAAGACTTCTCAACAATGCCGCGGTCGAGTGAAGTACACGCTATATCCCAACGGTCTCAAGGCGAGGGAGGACGAACATGGATTTCGCAGGGATCAAAATACCCGACACAGCGCTAGTGCACGACGCAATGGACTTGTCGCGGAGTTTGTTAGAGCCATTTCTTTTCAATCATGTGATGCGCTCTTGGTTGTTCGGAATCGTCCTTGCAGAGAGCGCCGCGATAGCGCCGAACGCTGAGCTCTTAGCTGTAGCAGCGATCCTGCACGATCTCGGCTTGACCGAGCGGTACAACGGGGAGAATCGCTTCGAGGTGGACGGCGCGAATGCGGCTCGCGAATTCTTGAAAGAACGCGGCATCTCGGCTCAGCAGACGCAGCTTGTGTGGGACGCTATCGCACTTCACACGACCCCAACACTCGCTCTCCATAAAGAGCCCGAAGTAGTGATGACTCATTCAGGAATCGCGGTGGATGTCCTTGGCGCCGGTCTTGATCGCATCTCGCGGGAGAAACAGCAAGCGATCCTAACCGCATTCCCTCGGCTGGCATTTAAGGACGGATTTAAAGGTTGCCTTTGCAACGTCGTTCGTCAGAAACCGATCACGGCGGTTGACAACATTCTTCGGGATTTTGGCATTCGCTACGTAGAGGGGTTCACCCCTCCGAATTTCGCAGACCTCGTCGCTGGAGCGCCATTCTCCGAATAGCCTAACCGATGGCCCGTTCCGCAGTATTGCCGCTGATTCCGAGCAGTTTATGCCACGAGGTTGGTTCGCCACCCGCGGCATAGTTGGGGAACTCGGGCGCCGGTAATTGGGTCCAAGCTTCTTCAATCGGCGTAATGATGCGCCACTCCGCTTCTACTTCGTCTCGGCGAGTAAACAGCGTTGCATCGCCACGCATCGAGTCGAGCAGTAATGTTTCATACGCAACTGGCCCCCTCGACCCAAAGCTCGCTTGATACGAGAAGTTGGCCTGAACCGTCACCGTTCGTACTTGCGTTCCCGGCCGTTTTGCGTCGAACGCGATCGAGATTCCCTCGTCCGGCTGAATGCTGATCGTTATGACATTCGGATCAATGCCCGACGACGTGTTCGCAAACAATGCCTGCGGCGTCGGTTTGAGGTGAATGCGGATCTCGGTCAAGTCTCGTGCAAGACGCTTCCCGGTCCGGATGTAGAAAGGAACTCCTGCCCAACGCCAGTTCTCAATCTGAAACTTTACAGCTGCGTAGGTCTCGGTTGTGGAGTTGGGACTCACGCCTGATTCTTGCCGATATCCCGGTACCGGTTTCCCGTTAATCACGCCGGCCCCATACTGCCCTCGAACGGTGAATCGTGCGACGTCCTCGACACCCATCGGCCGGATGGATCGAAATATCTGCACCTTTTGTTCCCGCACTGAGTCAGCGTCAAACGCTATGGGCGGCTCCATCGCAGTTAATGCAAGCAACTGAAGCAGATGGTTGGCCACCATATCACGCAGTGCACCCGTCTCTTCATAGAACGCCGCGCGGTTTTCAACCCCTACCGTCTCAGCGGCGGTGATTTCAATATAGTCAATGTAGTTCCGGTTCCAGACCGGCTCGAACAACGAATTGCTGAAGCGGAAAACGAGGATGTTCTGCACTGTTTCTTTGCCAAGATAGTGGTCTATCCGGTACACGGCTTTCTCGTCGAATACGCCGTGCACCGTGTCATTAAGTACGTTCGCCGATTCCAGGTCCCTCCCGAAGGGCTTTTCCAGAACAATTCGGGTCCACCCTTCGTCGCGACGGTTCAGTCCTACAGCTCCCAGCCCTTCAATGATGGGTCCCGCTACTGAGGCGGGCGTAGATACGTAGAACAAATGGTTTGGGCTCGAACCATTCTTCTCCATCGCCTCCAAACGAACCCGCATCTGCGCATAGAAGTGCGAATCGTTGATGTCACCCACCATGTAGTGCAGCCGCGCTTCAAAGTCCTTCCATCCCGACTCGCTGAAGTCGCCTGTGTCTTTCGACTTGGCAGCCGCCTCCCCGCTCTTCTTGCGAAACTCCTCAGAACTCATCGGGGTGCGGCCGATCCCGAGAACTTCGAACTGCGGGTTCATGCAGCCCTCACATGCGAGGTTATACAGACCGGGGATCAGCTTCCGTTTCGTCAGATCGCCCGAAGCTCCAAAAATAATCAGGACACAGGAATCTCCGGTTGGCAGTCGTTCTTGAGACAACTTTTCGAGGGGGTTGGCTTGGATAATGGCAGACATAACTGTTCTCTCTAGTAGATGCTCTAATATCGCTTTCGAATCGGAATCGGAAAGTAACTACCTCCGCGAGCTCCTTTGTCGATCGTTGCCGGCACCTTGGCCCGCGCCCTTTCGCATATGAACGACAACCCCACCGTCTTCGAAGCGCACTTCATCCATCAGCGCTTTCATCAGGTAAATCCCACGACCATGAATGGATCCCTGGTTCTCGGGAGTCGTCGGGTCCGCTATCGCATCAACGTCAAATCCTCGTCCCTCGTCTTCTACCGCGATTGAGATTTCACTAGGTTCACAGCGGCAACGGACATGGACGTGCTTTCCGGGGTTCTCATGATTTCCGTGAATGATCGCGTTCGCGAGAGCTTCGCGCAGTGCGATCTCAACGTCGCTCTCGGCCTCATCGGCACAGCCGCTCTTCCTGATCAATCGCATGAGTTTATCCATGAAGGGAGAAATCGCAGCCACTTCGCTTGGCAAAGAGTGCTCCAGTTCGATGCAAGGGCCGCCTTGATTGTGGACCGTCATTGGTGCCTACCCGTCGAGACTTGTTTTCGGTCCGGCGTACATCTTTCGCGCCTAGGAGATCATTTCGATTGCATCAATCCGCGAGGGATAAAACGCCAGGTACTCTTTAATGCTGGCAACTGCCTCATAAGGTTTTTCGTAAGTCCAAACGGCGTATTCCGATTTTGATCCGCCGATGGGAATGCTGTAGTACGTGCAATCACCCTTGTACGGACAATAAGTGTAATGCGCGGTCCGAACGAGCAACGACATGTCTGCGTCGTTGCGCGGCAAGTAATAAACAGGCGCATATCCCTTCTCGTCGAGCCGAAGCGCTTGCGCCGATTCAGCGACGATCCTCCCGGCGACCGTCACACGCACCTTGCCCTCGGCCGGCGAAATCGTAATAGGATGGTCCGGTCCAGGAATTTTGATCTCCTTGCCTTTGCTCGTCTTTGTCTCCATTGCGCTCCTCACGTTGTTAATTACAGCTTCGAGCCGCCGTCCACTGGAATGCTCGCACCTGTGATCCAGCGCGCCCCATCGGACGCTACAAAAGCGACTACGTCGGCGACATCTTCAGGTTTGCCAATTCGCTTCAATGCCTGCATCCCCAACGTGACCTCGCGACCCGCTTCAGTCTTCGTAAAGTTCGACATGTCCGTGTCGATTACACCGGGCGCGACTGCATTGACGCGAATGCCTTGCGGCCCAAGAATGGCGGCCCAGTTCTTGACCAAAGTCTCTAGTGCTCCTTTGGTCGAGGCATAGGCAAGGATCGAGGGGCTGTCCACGCCTGGCTTGCCAACGACGGCGTGGGCCCCGATCGAAGAGATCACAACGATGTTCGAGCCGTCGCCTAAAATGGGCAACAGTTGCTGCACAAGAAAGAACGGGCTTCGGACGTTTGTCGCGAAGAGGTTGTCAAAATCCTCTACCGCATAATCCGCAAGGCGTGCCGCCTTGCTGATTCCGGCGTTGAGCACAAGCACATCCAATCGATCGCCGACGATTGCGCGCACTTGTTTTGCCAGCAGCGCAGCACCGTTCGGGGTTCCTAAATCCGCCGAGATCGCCTCTGCGCGCCCGCCTTTCGCTTGGATCTCAGAAACGAGAGATTCCGCTTCCTGCGCGGAGCGGCCATAGTGAACCAGGACGTGAGCCCCGGCCCTAGCTAGTGCCGCTGCCGTTGCGCGCCCGATGCCGCGTGAGGCCCCTGTGACCAGTGCTGTTTTGTCTTGAAGCGTGAACATTGCCCCTCCCGTACCTGTCAGTTGACGGATAAGACGATTCTGGCATGCATGCACCGATTCAGGCGTTCATTCCGCCATCCACGGTAAGATTCGCCCCCGTGATGTAGGAGGATTCCGAACCCGCAAGAAACGCTGCCATCGCGGCGATCTCCTCGACATGCCCATAGCGATCGAGCGCGGTGGCGGCCTTCTGCGGTACCGCCCAATCACCCGAGGCAGGATTTAACTCGGTGTCGATCGGACCCGGCTGGATGTTGTTCACCGTTATGCCCCGGCTCCCAACTTCTCTGGATAATGCCTGCGTGAACATCTTGACGGCCCCCTTCGTGGCCGCGTAGGGCACAAGTCCCGGCGCAACGGCACGCTCGCCCACCGCCGAGCCGATCATGATGATGCGACCACCCTCAGTCATGTGCTTCAGCGCCGCTTGCGTCGCAACGAATACGCCGCGGATGTTGATGTCGAGCACGCGATCCATCTCTTCCAGGGTGGACTCCACGAACGCTTTCGGAATGGCCGTGCCGGCATTGTTGACCAGGACATCGAGTCGACCAAATGTCGCAACGGTTCTTTCGACTGCGGCTTTGCCGGCGTCGGCGTCCGCAGCGTCGGCCTGAATCGCGATCGCCTTTCCGCCTACGCGTTCAATCGCTGTGACGACGGCCGAAGCCGCGTCGGCACCCTTCGTGTATGTAATGGCGACCTTCGCTCCGTCCGCCGCCAGACGCTTAGCGATTGCAGCACCAATGCCGCGCGAGCCGCCTGTGATGAGTGCAATCTTTCCTTCTAATTTCTTTGACATAATCCATCTCCTTGAATTAGACATATGCTCATCAGGCATGAGTCAACGGTTGTCGCTCGCCCAAGGCATCCAATCACTACATTGGATTAGCAAGTTAGCCGGTGGTAGCGCACTTGAAGCATACTTTGTTAGGCTTGGTGGCAATGCTTCACAAGCATGGGTACTGGAAATGGAATTACGACACCTGCGTTATTTCGTTGCGGTCGCTGAGACCGAGAGTCTGAGCCTGGCGGCAAAATCCAAGTTGCACACCTCGCAGCCTTCACTCAGCCGCCAGCTTCGAGACCTTGAAGAGGAAATTGGCGCCCAACTCCTGACGCGCACAGCTCGTGGCGTCGCTCTGACACCGGCGGGTCGAGCCTTTCTCGATCACGCGCGCGGAGTTCTATTGCAGGCTGACGCCGCGGCCGAAGCTGCACGCCGGGCAGTTCATCCCGTCAAGCCTTGCTTCTCGATAGGCTTTCTGACCGGACACGAATTGACCTGGATGCCCGAAGCCTTGCGGATATTGCGCGACGAGTTGCCGAACATTGACGTGATGATATCGAGTCAATATTCCCCGCTACTTGCGGAAGGCCTCTCGAAAGGAAAAATCGATGCGGCTTTTCTTCGAAAGGAACGAGCGCTGCCAGACCTGGCGTTCCGCCTTCTTGTAAAGGAGCCTTTGGTTGTGATTTTGCCGAGTGACCATCGCCTCGCCGCGCTCAAAGCGATCAGCCCAAAGGATCTATCAGGGGAAACATTCGTGATTGTGTCCCATACGGCTCCCGTACTGCGTGCGGTCATCGATAATTACCTGAAGCGATCGCGAATCAATATCACGCCAGCTCACGAGGCGGACCACGTCACCATGGGAATTTCCCTAATAATGTCGACCCGCGGCGTGGGGCTGTTACCCGCCTACGCGCAGAACTTTCTACCCGCGTCTGTAACGAGCCGCCCTCTCAAGGGAGATGTGCCAACTGTCGATCTGGTCCTCGGCTACAGAAAGTCCAACCAGTCGCCAATCCTCAAGCTTTTGCTTTCAAGAGTCGACGAGTTAGTCGCTCGTGCGTCGAAGAAGATCCGATAAAATTAGTCTCCCATATCGTGGATATGGCCGTGCGCCGCCTCTCCGCGTCGCTTCGCGCTAGCTGATCCCAGACTCTGATTGATTGATCATGAAGGTAGACATCTCATTGAAGAATTTCCGAAGGACTTCTTGGGCTTTGCTTGGCAGCGAAGCTTCCCCCAACGCATTTTCCATCAGCCGCATCCAGCGGTCGCGAATTGTCTGATTGATAGCAAACGGCGAATGCCGCGCCCGGAGGCGGGGATGGCCTCTTTGTTCAATGTAGGTCTGGGCCCCCCCGAACCTACCGATCAGGAAATCTCGCAGGCGCTGTTCGGCCCCTGGAAGATCACTTGCCGGGTACATTGGCCCTAGAAGGTCATCTTGAGGGACTTGTCGATAAAAGGCGGCGACTAACCTTTCGAAGCCTTCCGCGCCAATCATGGAATAAATTTCGCGTTCCGGCATTCCCATTAGCTCTCCTCATCGAAAAGTTCGGCGATCAGTTCTTGACGAAAAACTGTTCGCCATACGTGACGCACTTCGATCTCGTGGCCGGCAGGCCCGAAGCCAAGAATACGGAGTGCCCTCATTCTCCGTCCGATTCGGGTCTACCTAGTTCTAAACAATTTCACAATCGTGCTTGTACAATATGTTGACTACTTACTCATCTATGTTGGGTGTAAACAATTACTTCCGCGCGATCCCGGCCCAGTAGATCGCAAATCCACTGTCGCGATACTTCTTTGCGATGGATGGTTTCAACATCATCAGGTCCATGGTGGCTTCTGCCCAAGATCCCAGCATCTTCGAAATCAACTCAATCGGAACGTCCCCTCGGAAAATATGCCGGTCGATGGCGTCGCGAATCATATTCTGCATTTCGACAAAGGGCGCGCTTCCGGCTTCGATCGACTCTTTCGAGAGCATCCCGGACACCTGCAATTGGGCGAGGACTCGGCGCTGCTCAGGATTGTTCACGCCCCAATTTACATAGCCGTCCCATACATGCCGTAACCTAGTGTGAACGCTCTTCTTGCGCGGAAACTCTGACATCATCGCGTCTGCCAATTCCAACTTGATCTCGCGATAAAGGGCGTTGATCAAATCATCTTTGGTCTTGAAGTAGGTAAACAGAGTTCCGTCTGCGACGCCGGCTCGTCTTGATATCTCTGACGTTGGAGCAGCAGTAAGACCACGCTCCGCAAATACGCGAGTCGCGGCTTCGAGGATCGCATTGCGCTTGTCTTCGCTCTTCGGGCGTGCCACTCGAGCTCCTCTTTAGGAGAATGCGTCCTCAATACTATATATCTGGGGCGGCTCCCGAAGCTATCAAATAAATGAGCATCCAGTCAGGTAATGTTGCCATCCTATGTAATGGAGGATATTTCAATGGCCAAGGTTTGGTTGATTACTGGAAGCGGAAACGGATTGGGACGGGACATCGCCGAGGCCGCGCTGGCCACGGGCGACAGCGTGGTAGCCGGCGCGCGTCGCACGGAGGAACTCGGGCCCCTGGTGGCACAGTACGGAGGGCGGGTGAAACCCGTAATGCTGGAAGTACGTGATGAGTCTGCTGCAAAGTCGGCGGTGCAGCTAGCTGTGGACAGCTTCGGGCGGCTGGATGTTCTGGTCAACAACGCCGGTTATGGGCAGTTTGCGCCGTTCGAGCAGATGAGTGCAGAAGACTTCCAGGCTGTCGTGGATACGTGCTTCTACGGTGTCGTGAACACGACACGGGCCGCACTGCCCGTGATGCGGGAACAGAAGAACGGCCACATCTTTCAGGTGTCTTCGGTCGGCGGGCGCCTCGCGGTTGCTGGCAATACGCCGTATCACGCGGCCAAGTGGGCCGTAGGCGGGTTCAGCGACGCCCTAGCGATGGAAGTCGCGCCATTTGGGGTCAAGGTCTGCACGCTAGAGCCGGGAGGTATTCGGACCAACTGGGCCCGGCGCGCCGGTCAGAATGCTCCTGAACTGCTGCCGGACTACGAAGCATCGGTCGGTTCGATACTCAAGATGTTACGAGGCCTCGAAGGACGTGCGGAAGGCGACCCGGGGAAGATCGCGGATGTAGTTGTGCACCTGGCAAATAGCGACGAGGTGCCGGTGCGGCTGATCCTCGGCGTCGATGCGGAAAAGCGGGTCCAACAGGCCGAGACCGCGCGTGCGAGCGAGGCCGCGAAATGGCGAGATCTCACGATTTCAACGGTTTTTGACGATGGGCGCTTCGACAGCCGATTGTATATGGCAGATAGCGGAATCGATTCCTGAAGTCACTAACGGCTCGCAAGTTTTAATTGCAATCCGACTTCTTCAGCAAGAAGACGCCATCTTCTTGCTGTGGCGATCATCCAAGGCAGATTGCATTTACGTTATAAGTGGTGGCGTCTAGCCGAAGTGAGGAGTTGATGAATGTTTGAGAGCATTGTCTGCCAGGTAACGGAATTTGATCCTGACGTCCTGGAGTCCCTGATTGGGCTCGCCGTCGAGATTGCGCGCGAGGGGCGAGAAGGAAGACGCGTAGGCACGCTTTTTACACTCGGGGACGAGATTGCCGTGCTCGCCAGATCTAGACCGTTGATCCTGGATCCGTTATCGGGGCATCCTGAATCGTCACTCCATCTGACCAATCTCAATCTACGAGGAACGATCAAGGAATTGGCGCAGCTGGATGGCGGATTCGTGGTCAGTCGGGATGGAATCGTTCTTTCCGCGTGCCGCTACCTCGATGCCGTAGCCGCACAAGTGGACGTGCCGTTGGGACTCGGCAGCCGTCACATTGCCGCCGCCAACATGAGCGCAGTTACCAAAGCTGTGGGAATTGTCGTTTCTGAGAGTTCAGTGGTGCGGCTTTTCTGTCATGGACGGATGGTCGGCGAAATCATTCCCGAGGTTTGGATGATGGATCACGCCCACCTTGGGGGTACCGCGAAGAGGGAACAAGTCGGCGAACTGACGATTCTGACACCAAATCTGCGACAAACCTCGATCGCGAGGCAAGCGTGACGAACCACTAGTATAAGGAACTGGGCGCATGACAACGCTACAGGAATTTAGGTGTGAAGTCTGTGGACTCGTGACCACCAACCCTACCCACTGGTTCGTGATTCGATGTGGAGATTCCGATCTCACTGTGCATCGGTGGAATTCTGAAGCCGCCAACGCGACCGGAGCGCGGCATTACTGCGGTGAAGCTCACGATGAGGTATACATCAGTCGCTGGTTTGAGTCGGTGTGCGCGCCACCGAAACCAAGCTTCATATAGCGCTTCACCGGCGACTCATCATTCGTAACCAACTGGACCGCAAGCGCCCGTTGGAGCCGACGGAAGTTGTAAAGCGAACGCAACTGCATTTCTGTGGTGGCGTTCATGGTTGTGGGGGCGGATTTGAACCGCCGACCTTTGGGTTATGATCCCATTCCTGTTGGGAAGCCCTTGTTGGACAGCCATCGGACAGTCGAGGTTCAGATCCGGATTGGGATCAACCCGCCAATTGTTGAAGCGACTTTCGACAACGATGATCTCAACCAGCCGTTTATTTGCCTTGCTGAGCGCGGAAGGTGAATGATCACTGATCGCCCGCGCGATATACACCCTGTTTAAGAAAGTCCTGCTAGGGAGCAATAAGGAATCTTAAGGATCGTTAGGTTATGAGTCCAAAAAGACTAGTGTTTTCAACAACTTACAAGACGCGGGTGGCCCTTGAAAAGCCTTGTAAGTAGGGTTAAGGAATCCTTATTGGACAGTTAAAGGACAGTGAAAGATCGCACCGTGAACATCAAAGCCACAGATCGAGAATTGTTTTAGCGATCGTCTGAGAGCGAAGCTTTCGGCACCGCCGGCAACGGTTCGCCCGCCAGTCGTTTTTTCACCAGTCCGGCGAGGAAGTCCGCGAAGGGCGCGATATCTTCACCGACGCTCGCTTTTTCGAGAGCGTTCACATAGGCGGTGCGGTCGCCGACCGGTATGACGGTCCACGGGTATCCGCCCGACGCCATCATCGTGTTCATCAGGAAGCGCCCGACGCGGCCGTTGCCATCCATATAAGGATGGATGTAGACGAAGATGAAGTGCCCGAGCACCACGCGGACGGCCGGATGTGGCTCTTCCCGCAGCAGGTCGAAGAACGCCGGCATGGAGTCTCTCACCGCGTCCCGGTTCAGCGGCACATGCATCGACTTGCGGATATAGACCTGGCCATTGCGATAGCCAGCGAGATCGGCGGGCTTCAGCAGGCCGACGGTGACGCTGGGGGCGAACAGCTCCCGGTACCACGTGCCGTGGTCCGCGTGCGCGACCTCTCCCGGATTTTCCCCCTTCAGAATTTTGCCGAGACTTTTCTGCACGGCCTGAAAGGCCTGCCAGTAGCCGCGCGCCGCCATGGCGTTACGCTGATCGCGGTCGCCCGCGTCAGCTTCCGGGTTCCACCGCCCCCCGCGGACGCGCTCGATAATGTCCAGCGTGACCCGGTAACCTTCGATCGACAGCGAATGATAGGCGTCTGTGACATAGGCGTCGTTGACGCGCTTCAGATACGCCTGGATATTGCGCGGCGGGGCCGGCGCTTTCGGGAAGCGTTCGATGACCGGCTCGCGCATTTTCTGCCAGAGCAACCGCAGCCTGTTTACGTAAGGAGATGTTTCGCGGGCCCCGATGACCAGTGAGGGCTTGTCCGTGAAGGGATCGTTCTCTCGCACGGCGTAGTCGGCCGCCGCCATCGTTTTCACGATGTCGTCCGCGATGCGATCGCGGCCGATGTTGCGGAAGGCCCCGGCCAAGCGTCCGGCGATCACCGTGTGCCCGCCCTCAAGGAGCCGGCGGAGAAGGCCGGAGGCGTCCCGTATCATCGGCAACACCGTGCGGACATCCGTCGCGCTGTTCGAAAAATAATTGGGGGAGCACGCGATCAGGGCCGATTCCACCGAGAACAGTCGCAGGCCGGCCTCTTCCTTCCGGTCCGCCACCCCCGGCAGCGCGATGCGAAGCTCCAGTAGGGATGTGCCATGCGGGAGTTTGGTGACCTTGTTGCCGGCGCGCGGCGACCGCGCAGCGAGCTGGCCGGGCACAGTCCAGTTGCCGGCGTGTAGCGAAAGCGATTGTTCGGGTGAAAGGCACCACCGCGCGCCGAAACGCGTTTCCAGATACGCTGCGCAGAAACGCCAGAAGGATGCGTACCAGGCCGTGCTATCGCCTTTCACTTCGTCCGGGCGGCTCGGGATATACCAGCCCTTGATGACTTCCTGCAGGAAACCGTTGCGCAGGAGGCGCTCCCGGTGCGTGCGCGACAGGTCGCGCGCCCGGATCGCCCCCGCCCCTTCCGCGGTCTGGAGTTTCCGCAGGACTTCGAGGGACTGCGCGAGCTTTTCAGGGGGTCTGGCCATGGCCGGTTTCCTTCAGGCTTCGTGCTTTCATTATCCGATTGTGTTGCGCTTCGTCTATACTATTGCGCCGTATCATTATTATTCTATTAGGTTGTACCATTATTATCTTATTATGTCGAGACAGAACTTGATTCCACCCGCCTGGAAGTGCGGCACCCGCACCCCGTTACAGACAAGCTTTAGTCTCGCTGATTCTTCGCTTTGTTTTTAGATTTTATCGAACGGCTCTGAGCGGTACGTAATAATCCAAATCGGAGTGCCTCCGTGACGAAGCGCTAATCGGAATCTTTCTGGCATTTCGGCCAACCTCTGGTCTCTGGGAATTTCGGTCACGGAGATGCCCGTCATCATCTTGGATTGCAATGCGTGAGCGGATACATCCTCGACAAAACAGCAAAGTCTGTCGAGCATAGTTTCTACAAAATCCAACACTGGCTGCCCAGAGATCTGCGGCGGTGCCGCCTGTACGCCACCTTTCGGGGTACGCGAGTAGTTGAACCTCGGAAGCATCCAGCCATCATGTTCAACCGCATTGCGCTGCTCAATCAGGCGTTCAGTCCATTGTCGAGATGCCAAGATATAGTCGCCCAGCGGAGCGTCCAAAGCTGATAAAGACGCGTGTCCTTTTTCAAACGCCTGTTGTTTCTTGAATAAAAATCCAAGGTTGAGTTGTAGAGTGCCCGCAACTTGCTGCATTCCGTGCTTAAGGACCCGGACGGAAAGGTTCAAGAAGTTCTCGACCTCTTTGCGTAGTTCTCTATCTACGTCTTCGTCGACTCTGATATTTGGCCCATCCAAACGCGCAACCGTACCCGTTGCCACGTTTTGGACGTGAGTCTGAATCATCGTGCTAATCGTTTTCGCGGAACTGCGAGTGTTGAGCAGATTCATCATTACGAATTCGTATCCTTTATCAAACGGCTCGCGCGACACGACATCCGGAAAAACCGCATCTCTTAGCCGCAAAATGCCCATACAAATGCGGGCCACAAATGGCGTGCTCGAACCCTCATCAGCGAATTTCTTTATAACGAATTCGGTTGGGTCGATGCGCACGGTCATATTGGATTGTTTCTTAATTCTTGTGAGCAGCTCCCTGAAATTTGCCTCCGTAATCGGAAGAACATAAGAAATTTGCAGGTCCGGAGGCTGGTTCACTTTTCCGGCGCGTGCCAACACCTCCCTGTCAAGAAAAACAATCAGTCCCTCTAAGGGCATTTTTCCTCGAAGGAGAATCACGCCGCCGTCCTGCCAGGGGATAAATTGAAGTGCGGATAATAGTTCTCCTTTCGGGCCGTGGATAAGGTACGGGCGGACGGGCAGAAGGCGGTCGTTGTAGAAGTGCCTCGGAACCGGAGCAAGCTGGCCGCTTAAATTGTACTGATAACCGTGCATCGTCAAGACCTGTTGCGGCACGCCTTCTAGAAGGGTCGTAAAGTTAGGAAGGTTAGAACCGGGTGAGAATAGCGCCAGATGCGCCAAAAGAAATGAGCACATCTTATTGAAAGCAAAATCGCCGGTTGGCTTCACTACCATTACGATATACATCGCCGGAACACGGTCGGCAGATACATCAGCAGCAGGCGGCAAGTAATCGCCTAGAACCTTGGTGCCGGGGAACTGTACGGCATAGTTGATGACACCCTTCGCCAGAACAACGACCATATCTGGCCATATCCGGTCGGGATGTCGGCTGTTCAGCCCTTCAAGTTCCTCAGCAAGAGATTCAAGCGGTACATCACTATCGCGCGCGACGAGGATCCCCATTGTGACTGTCGTGTGTGGCGTGCCGGGGATACGTGTAGGAAGTGATTTCTTAAGCTGCTTAGCGCGCGCCACCCTTTCATACGAGGCACGGAAGGCAGCTAAATCAAAGCGTTCGCATACATCGATCACGCACGCTAAATTATCTGCGTTTACCGACACAGGAGAGGCGGGCACAGGCTCGGAACCAACATACACAAGGGTGCTGAACTCCTCTGTCGATTCGCCGTCGAAACTTGCGACTCCCGTATCTACACGAAATGGCCACGTCAACAACTTCTCAAGCGCATTGTTCAGCGCGCTGGAAAGGTGCGGACTGTCCGCAACACACACAAGTCCCTGTCCGTCGCGATGAGCCGCTTCAGATATTGTGACGGTCCCGCTCATGAACTGAATCTAACCCACGTCGTAGGCGAATACAAAGCGAAAAACAAGAGACTCGACATTTCTCCGGCTCATCCTCCAGAGTCTCGTCAGGGAGGGCCGAGGTCATGAAATATGAGCCGGGCTTTGATCGCGCCGACCAATATAGTGGGTGCCTCGTCCTTGCGTTTTGTGCAAGGGCGGGTACGATGCTGCCGATAGCATAACCTTGAAACACCGGGTGTATGCTGTACTCCGCCGTATGTTCCCAGAGGTGATGTAAGTATGGCTCACGATTTTGCGTCGCGTGATTTGCCCAAGCATCGCACCGGCCTACATCTCCAGTGGCTCGCCCGTTCGTCATGGTTGCGAATAGCTGCCTACGGTCTCGCGCTATACGTGGCCATTGTTCTGCTCTCAGTGGCCATCGAAACCATTTCATTGTGGCGCGGATGTCCGTTGGTGGTCGGCAGCAGGGGGAACTCTGCCGGCTTTTGGGATTTGCTCTACTTCAACTTCATCACAATTCTAACGATCGGATATGGAGAGTTCAGTCCGATCCACTTTGGACGCTTCGTTTCAGCCTGTGAGGCGCTACTAGGGACAGGTCTGTTCGGTCTTATGATTTCCGTCGTTACGGCTAAGATGATCGCGGCGCCTTCGAACACCGTCGTCTTCTCGCAATTTGCGTACTACTGCAGAGACAGAGAGGGCTTTCTGGTTGTTTTTGTCAACACGACCCGTGGCTTGTTGATGAATGTCGACATCTCGTCCTACTTCAAGCTCGGTGGAGACTGGCAGGTTCGAGCACCGATTCGAACTCCGTTCATCGGACGATCCGTTTGGACTTTCTTTATGGACAGGGTTCCGGAAGGCGACCTTGTAGCGAGGCTCACGGACGGTGACATCTTTAGATGTGGGTTGTCTGGGCAGGTTGGGGGCACGACCTTTTCAGCAGCAATCCAGTATCCGACTGATGAAATATTAGTCATACCCAACCGAGACGACCTCACAGCATTCGAAGGATTTTTGGAGACGGACCTAGCGTCAGAAAAAGTGGCAAGAATGTTTCACTATCGACCCAATGGCGCTCCCACGCTCGCTTCGTTTGTCTCTGCGAGACGGGCTGGAATCGAAACCACTTCTACGAAATAAGGAGGATCGAGAGGATTTCGTAGCCGAAGTTGTAAGCTTATCCGCTTCTGCGAAACGCTGACCGGGCATGCATACGCGCCGATCAAACCGACCAAGCGTCAGTTTTGGAGCGGCCTCTGCCACGTGAAGGCCGTGTGTGACTATGATTGGTCGCGTTGATTCTACAGCGAGGCTCGACCTATCAACCAGTTGACGGCGGTTTGATTTCCACGGCATGAGCACGCCGGAGCGGAGCTGACTGAGAGGAGCGGAGTTTTCAGCCCGCCTTAAGCGAAAACGCAACGCCTTGCTCCCATTGCTGGAGCATGCGATTGCCTAGCTCCATGAATTCCGCGTGCGCTTTAATGTAGGCTTGCAGATCCTTTGAAGTGTCCGCAATCGCAGCCTCTATGCGTTCGAGTATCTGCCGGACGCGTGAAGGAGTTCCTCCCATCCGCGTCTCGCCGAGTCGCTGTAATTCCTTCGCGCTCGCCCATTTCGTCGTGCCGTTAAGGGTGAGCGCCATGCTGTCCTTCGGCAGATAGACGGAGGTGGTCACAAGATCATAGACGGGTGCGAGTCTCGCTTCGCCCTGAACGTCGTCGTAAACAATTCCAAAGTTCTTGAGATGTGCATCGCCGTTGCGAAGCGCGCAATTCATGGCAATCAGGACGAACAGCTTTTCCATGTCCTCGCCCACGTGCGTCGAGTTTGCAAACTGCCCGAATCGCTTCATGATCGAGGTCTCGTAACTGCCGCGATATTTCTCGTCGGTCCTGCGGCCGTTCAGCACACAGAAATCCTCCAATCCGCGATAGGTCCCGTCCATGCGCAGATCGAAACGGTCAATGACCAGCGCCATGCCGTCCTCGGCCAGGCGGTAAGGGGGCACGTCGAGTCCGTATTTGCGCGCCACGGTGAGGCAAAAATACTCATTGGCTGCCAGTTGCGGATATTCGTTGGGCTCCCACAGCTTCACAATGTGGGTCGCGCCTTTGTAGCTTTGTGAGAGGCGGTGTCCCGTATGCTCCATCTCGGCGAAAGCCTTTTCGTCGCGCACGAGGATTTTGGGCTGCACGCCGCTGATCCCGGAGAAGGACGCGAATTTCTCCAGCAGATACCGGAAGAGGTCGCCGCCGCGCCTGCGTTCGAGAATCTCGTCCACTGACTGGAAGGGCACGTCCTCGTGCAGGTGTTCCTGGTCGCCGGTATAGCGGATGCGTCCGATCTGCGAGCGACCGACAATGGACAGCAGGTCGAATTCGTCGAAGGTGCCGGTGGCTTTCGCAAAGGCAAGGCGAAGCCGCTCCCGCAGTGCGCCTTCGGGCAGGTTCATCTCGAAAACCGGAAGTAGGCCAAAGGGCACGCTCCACGACTCAAGCCTCAAAGGCATCGTCACCGAGACCGCGCGAGTGGGCGGAGCGTCGTGAGAGTAAGCAAATGTGCTTCCGCGCTCGCCGTGACGATCGAGTAGTCCCGCCTCAGCGGCGTCTGTCCAGACCTTGATCATCCCGTCCTTCTTCCATGAGTTCTTCAAGCGTCGGCCGGCCCGCGCTTGCCTCTTGGAGCTTCAACTCCAGCCCCAGCGCCGCGAGAATATTTGTGATCTTGGAATATCCGAGTTCGCCCAGGCGTCCGTTCTCCAGGGCGTCGAGGGTGGAGAGTCCGACCCTGGCTTTTTTTGCAAGCGTGGGCTGCGTCAGGCCAAGTGCTTTGCGCTTGGTGGCGATCCGCTCGCCCAGTTCGGACAGTGGCAACATTAGCCTAATATATGAGGCTTTTATGCTTATTGCAACTAAATAAACTTATATACTGTGTTGTCGGTGCCACTAGTCGTGCACGCTCATTCTTCTTCTTCCATCAAGCATTCGAATTCTTCCGCCATCAGGTCTTTACCCGAGCGGACCACATTGATGGCAGCGGCGTTGAGCGAGTTTTTGACGTGCACCCCGTAATACTTCTCGATCATTCCGACGCTCGTGCGACAGTTCTTAGCGATTTGATAGATGTTGGCTCCCTCCATCAACCGCATGCTGATATACGTGTGCCGTAGGCTGTACGCCGTACGCGGCCGACCGTCTCTGTCGGACCGAAGATTCTCCTCCTCAGTGATGGTCTTGAAGAGCTCGCTTTGCCATTTGGGGAAAATGAGGTCGGTCGGTTCGGGCGTGCGCCATTCCTTCCCGAGGACATCAGAATTGTGGGATGCTTCGCTGGGGGCACGCACGCCATCAACGCGCCTCGGACGGAGCCTACTTCTAAGTCGCTCAAATGGACTCACTGCACCGGGCATACTCTTGCAATATCCGAAGCCCCGTTTTCCACGCACTTCGATCTCGAGAATCGTCTCGCCTGAAGGCTTGTCGTCAACGATCTCGACATCACGGAACTCAAGGCGCCGTGCCTCATCAGGCCGCAGCCCGGTATTGCCCGCGAAGAGGACATAGTCATGCAGTTGCTCCGCTTGCCATTTGAAGCCCTTTTTCTTCGGCTCTAGTGCGCGTTTTCGAGTCGCTTCACAGAGTTTCTCGTATTCTTCTGGCGAAAACCATGCCCGGTAGGAGACTTTCGACGATCGCCGGTACGGCTCAGAGAAATCTGGAAGCCGGTTGAGCCATCCGTGGCACAGCGCGGTCTTCAAGGTCTGGCGCAGCGTCACGATTTCGTGGTGCATGGTGCTGTGTGCCGGCGGCTTGCCGCGTTTCGCAATTGCTTGTTGGTGTCTGTGAATTCGATACTCCACGATTTTTCCCGTGGTGATCTTCGACATGTCCATGTTTCCGAAGAACGGCACCAAGTGAACGCTAGACCGCAAATACTGGCCTTTCACGTATTCGATGGTCTGCTGGGTTGGATCTTGGGTTTGCGTCGCAGCTTCCAGATTGGCGATGTCGGTCTGTCTTGCCGTCTGATTGGCCCGTATCGTTCCAAGCGTTTCGAGGCTGTTCGTCAGTACAGAATCGCCGATATCGACGGTAGCGCGCTGTGCGGCAATCTGTTGCTGCCCGGAGACGGTGAAGCCGCCGTAGCCCGGAATCATGCTGTTGGTACCCGGGACGCTCACTTGTTGGTAGGCGGCTGAAGCTCCATTGCCAGTATTGGCGGAATTGACCCAGCCTCCCGAGTTGCCGTAGGTATTCGAGATCTGTTGCAGCAGACGCAGGTCCGAAGTCGGCGAGAGAAAGCGTGAATAAAGCATCCGCGGCGCAAGGATCATTTGGTGGTAGAGGTCGTACTGCTGCTTCACTTGGTTGTAGGTTTGGAGTGCCGTGCTCGCGATCTTGACAGTGTTTGAGAAAATCTGTTGGCCGTTCTCGATCTGTTGCACCTGATTGCTGATGGACCGCTCTTCGTGCTCGATCTGGGTGATGGCGTGGGCCGATTGAGTGGGATCGTATACAATCCCCGACCCGAACTGCGCGTGCGCGATGGTGGCGGGCATGATGGACAACATTGCGGCGAGGGTGAGACTGGTGCGTTTCATTGGGAGACCTCCTTGTTGGGTAATCAGTGCTTCTTGTTTTTTTCGAGTTTGTTAGCGTCCTGCTCTCCCATCCGGCAGACCTCAGCCGAGGTATCCGAATGAAGACACTGCTGGAATGCTTTGCACACCGCCTCTGAATCGGCAGGGTCGCAGGCAATCTGCTTCTTGCAACTGAAGATGAACAGAGTGGAGAGCAATGCAGCGGCAACGATGATTCTGCGCATGTCGGCTCCTTAAAAACTCTGTGGGATAGTGTGGTTCGAGTACGCAGGGAGAAGCAAGTCCTGCGTGAAATAGACCTTCACGCGATGTCCTTCCCGAATCGTGATCGTGGGTGGTATCTGGATGAAACGGTCAAGGATGCTCGCCGCGGACTGCGAAACGCTGCCGGCTGCTCCGTTGGTGAAAGCCTGAGAACCGCTCGTTGTAATGGTGCCGCCACCCTGCGTGATTTGACTCGCTCCGGCGACCACACCCAAAGCTATCGAGGTCCCGAAGATCTGAAGGTAGTGATTATTAACCTTGTCTTTTAGACCTTGCTCCCCGATTTGATCGAGACCCTGGAACTGATCGAGATCGACGGAATAACCGTCCGGCATAATTAGGCGATGGAAAACCACTGCCATTCTGCGCTGTTGACCGAAGCCCGCCGCTCCAATCTTCTTTGCTTCACCGAGAACAACTGTTCCCTCGGGAATGATGACGTGTTGATGATCGTGCGAATACAGTGGATTTGAGACAAGAACTTTGACGGGCCCTACTGCGTCCCCATCTAGGCGGTTCATCAGAACGGTGTCGAGCACCGAGCCCTCATAAATCAGATACGGCTGGCCGGTGGCTGAATCGACATTGGCTTCCAGTGGGCGTTTATAGCCTCCAAGCGTGTCTTCCTGTTTTCTTTCTGCTTCTGGAGCAGGGGGATTACTGTTTGCCTGCCGGTCGGCGGGACCGTACTGGGCGGGCGTCACCTGAGCCTGTTGTTGTTGCGACTGCTCGACGGAGTTGGAAAAGACAAGGTTGGAAGCAAAACGTGAGTTGTCCGCGCGTTCCCGCTCTTTCGCGGCGATTAGCTGCGCCTGCTGTTGTAGGGGCGTTGGTTGCATCTGCGTATCGCCCTGCTGTAATTGCGAACAGGGCTGGCCGGGAACACAGGGGGCAGCAAGGCCATTCGGGCCGTAGGCCGCGGCGACGCTCCGCTGCGCGGGCGTCGCGGACGCAAGTGCCGAATCTCCGATTGCGGCGGCGGCAATTGTGGCCTGCCGCTCTTTCTGACGTTCGGCCTGGATCTCGTTCTTCAACTCCTGCACGTTGCTGTCGGTGTTGTCCTGTAACGTCGGCTGGGGCGGCTGACCCTTCGCGCCGGCCTGTTGCGCTGGCGTCTTCTTTCCGGACGAACTGAAGAGCGCCGCCACGATGACTAGCAATGCCGCACCGAGATAAACGAAGGTCTTGAGGTTTTTCTGCAAAACTCCTTTCGGCAGTTCCAGGTTGCGACGCAACGTGGGATCGGTCGGGAGTTCGGTCTGCGTGTCCGTGTGCGGAGTAAAGACGTTTTCGGTCATGGCGGCTATCCCTTGCGTGTAAATTCCATTTTCTTTTTGCCCAGCTCTACATATCCGCTGTCCATGATCTTCGGGATGATGTATGTCCCTTCCCGGAGGTCGTAAGTGACGAGGTTGGGCTTGCCGTCTTTCATCTCATACACGCTGAACTTTTCAGGCGCTTTCGTCTTGATGTAGGTGAACTTGTCGTCGTGATAAATCGACTGGATGTCGAAAGGAGCTTCGTTTGCCTTGTAGACATAGTCGAACTTGAGCTGGGTCGGATAGGCGCTCTTGTACTCGTCAACGGCCTGTTCAACGTGCGATTGAAGAGCGGCAAGCTGCTGTCGAGACTGTTCAAGTTGGGCGGCCGGGACAAACTGTGGAATGCCGCTCGCGGCCACAATCGCGGAGCGGTCGGCGGGTTCCACGATCACCTTCAGGTCGGGGCTGGTAGCGGGCGTAGAGCCCGATACGTCTTGGAGTGTGAAACTGTAGATGTTGCCCTTGTCCGTAATGAGGTTCAAGTTGGAACTGATACCTTGCTTTGCTGGATGCACAAAGCAGAAATTGCCGACCACGTCCACGATCCAGAAATCCTTGTCGCCAGTGGCCGCTTCCATGATCTTTTCGGTGGTGGGCAGCTCAATGAGGGTTGTGTATTTCAACTTCGCGCGAATCGGAATGATGTCCTGCGAGTGATACTGCACCGTGCGTGCGGAATCCTGCGCCGCGACGCCGAGAGACGAAACGATCAACAGACAATTGACAATCCATTTCAGGTGGTTCACAGCGTTTCTCCTTTGTGGTTCGCTGTAGCGGTTGACCTGGCCAGCGTGCGCGGCTGGAATGGGTAATCTTGTGCCAGATGGCGAAGCCCATCGGCAATACCGAAGCGATCGAAGTAGTCCTGCTTCTTTAAGTTGTCGCGGGCGTTATTGGTTGCCATCCAATGCGAGACCGAATCGACGTTCAAGTGCACTTTCTTTGAGGTCTGCGCCTTCCGAATCAGCATTTGTCCCGGCGGAACAAGGCCGCCGATCAGGTCCAGTTCCGTGTCGTTCAGATGAAACGCTTCGCGGTAAACTTCGCGGTTCATCTCCGGGTTGGCCAAGAAGATCTTCGTGGGGCAACTCTCGGCCACAATCGCCAGCATTCCGGATTCCTCCAACTCTTTGATAGATTGCGTTGCCAGGATCATCGCGGCGTTGTGCTTGCGCCATGTCTTCTGCGCCTGCACCACGTAATTGCGGATCGTCTCGTTCTTGATGAACAGCCAGGCCTCATCGAGCAGGAAGGTTTTGAATGTGGCGAGTCTTTGTGGGTCTGCGATCTCGTTCGACGCGCGATGCAATACGTAAAATAGGAGTGGCTCAAGAACTTCGGGCGCATCATTCCAGCCGTGGAAATTGAACGTCTGAAATTTGGAGAACGAGAGCGTGTCCTCCGCGTTGTCAAACAGAAAACCGTACTGTCCACCGCGAGTCCAGCGGTGTAGTCGTTCCTTCAACTCGCCGATTATGTTGCAAAAGTTCGAGATCGTGCGCTGGTTCCGCTCCAGCACGTACATGCGCTCTATTCCATCCCACAACCGGCGTTCTTCTTTGAAGTCGAGCCGGTGGCGCAGTTCGTTGCCCTCAATAAGTACACGGAAAAAGCTGAATAGAAATTGCAAGTTCTCTTTGGTCTGAGGCAGGGAGAATGGATTGATGGTGAAATCCCGCGCCTCCTGGCCGACGTTCAGGTATGAGCCACCAAAGATCGTCGTAAGCGACTGAAAGCTGCCGCCGATATCGAAGATGAAGGTCAGCGGCGCGTACTTCTGCGCGTTTTGCAGGAGAAAATTGCAAAAATAGGATTTCCTACTCCCCGTCATCCCGAGAATCAGCGTGTGGGCAACCTCGCCGTTATGCAGGTTAAGAAAGTAGGGCGTGCTGTTGTCGGTTTCAAGAGCGGCCAGGTACTCCGTGCCGAGATGCGCATTCGTCTTCTCGCCGGGCAGGATCGTAAACAGAAACGACAGGTCGGCATAGTTTGTGTTCAGCAGATACAACTGGCGGAGGTTTAACGCGTAGTTGCCCGGCACAGTGGCGAAATAAGCGTTGAGCTGGTTGTAGGTTTCCGCGAACAGATTGCCATCCGCATTGGTGAAGACGCCGGTAAACTCGGCCACCAGTTGATCGAGTTCCGTTCTTGCCTGACCGGATGACGCCCGGCCATAGAGCACAATCGTGAGCGAGAAATCGCCAAGCGATTGGCCGTCACCCAAGGCACGCAGGCAATCGCCAAGATTTTCAATGTCAGCCTGCTTGGACTCATCCACCAGCACATCGCGCGGGTTCGTCTGCGTGGCGTCGTTGCCCATCTGAGAGACAAACCCGTCTTCGACATATTGAAGTGGCGGCGGCGCTTGTTCACTTCTTTGCGGGCTTTGTCCGCGGGAAGCGGCGTCCACTCCGTGACGACATAGAAGTTGGCGGGAATCTTCAGCAGCGCGTCCAGCACAAGGGGCCTCGTTTCGGTGATGGCCTCTTTCATCGTCAGCACGCGGACGATGTGATCGCCTACCCGCAGATGATCGCGTTCGGCTTCGATATCGGAGTTCACCACCTGATAGTCGAGAAACTGCGTGGACTGCGGCCTGCCGGCAATACGCCAGTCGTCATAATTCAGCAAGCGGCGGAAAAACGTAAATTGCCCCTGCTGATTCAAGATCTCGATTTGCATGAAATCTGCGAGCTGCCGAGCGAATGCCTGCACATGCTGGTCGAGGCGTTGAAGATCGCGCTCGATATGCCTACGCAATAGCGTCTTCATGCCGTCGTTGGTGAACTGCGATTTGAGTTCGGCAATCGCGCCTTTTGGATCGTGCAAGAGCCGAGCAAGCGCCGTACCTACGCCGGTCTTCGAGCGGGCGCCTTCGAGCAGGATGCAGTAGAAGATTTCAACCTGATAAAGATGGTCGCGCTTACGTTCAAAGAATTTCGCCGCTGATCGATCGCTGCATCCACAACAGGGTCGTCATACGTTGCGAATGGGATGTCAGGGCGATTCGACTTGAAGAGATATTGGTACACGTGGAAGCCTGGGCCAAACGCTTTAAGCGCCGCTTCTAATCGCTTCACTGCATACTCTTGTTCCGACCGGTCAAGACTCTCGTAGTCCACGCCGGAAATACTGAGGACCATTCCTACATCGCCGCTCTTGGTGAGGAAGGTCGTCTCATTCCAGAAGCCATAGAGATTGATGTGGTCGTTGAGAGCTGCGCTCTCTTTCCACGGCTTGATGACTTTGTCGAGACGCAGCATCACATCACCTCTACACGTGGGACTTGCTGTTTCGCAGCGTCGTAGCGCAATTTGTAGCGTTCAGACTTTGCGAGGATGCGGAGAAACGCCGGATCGCTGTTCGTTACCCAATGACCGAAAGCAAAACCGCCAATGAACACGGCGATGCCGGCCAAGATGGAGTTGAAGAGATTGAAGGCTCCCACCGCGCCGACGCAGACGAAGTAGAACAGAGTGCGCTCGACGCCCAGATAGGTGAGCGGCTTATGCATGCTCTTGAAGACTCGATTTGTGCGATGCTTCTGATCTTTGTTGTTTGGCATAAGGGACTCGTTCAGCATCTGTTGAACTTGGCGGGCAGGGCCTCCTACACGCCCCAAAGCCAACTCAGGACGTTTACGGCGAGGACGGCAATCCCGGTTCCGGCGGCGACACCGGCCAAGGCCTTCTTTGCGCCGGGTTCGCCGTGGGCGAAACCGTAGCCGCCGATCACGATCGCCACGAGACTTGCAACCTTTGCAATGGTGCCGGTGAAAAGACTTTGGATAGCGGTAAAGCCCGTGTCGAACGGTGAACCCTGTGCCAGCGCCGCCACAGGAATGAGGAAGAACAGGGCAAGAACAACTGTGGTTGGACGCACGCGCTTCGACTGAAGAAGGCGTCCGATTTGGCGGATGGAATGAGCTCGCGACCAACGGGGCATTTGCACCTCCCGCAGCACCTCAAATCGGCTGCTTGTGGCGCAAACGTAACGCTGCTCAAACAACATGTCCAACAACTTCTCGTCACTCTGTTATTCCTGGGAGGAATAACAGATGAACATGGTGTCGCGAGCAGTGAAATTGAGCCTTCCGCTCGCTAATGAATCTTCCAGACAAAGCGATTTGTCGGCAAATGCGCCCCCCAGCATTGATACAAGGAATACGCCTAAGTATTTGGCCCGAGATACGATTGTGGTGGCGGGGGCGCAATCACTTCGCTCGCAAATCTGCGTCCAAGTGCCTCGCGATGATGCAGATGAGGCTGTCGCGACCTGTGTGACTCGGTTCTGCTGCAATGCCAGATCGGCAACCGAGAAGCGATTTGCTCAATGAAATGTGACGCGAGAAATCGGATTATCGCTGTCTGATATTCCCGGCAGGAATAACACGCGGACGAGAAGTTGTTGGACACGGTCGAGGAAACGAAGCAAATTGGCTGACAGCGTCGGTTCCGCGCAAAATCCAATTGCGCGCGGAACCGCATTGCAGCGAGGCTTCTATGTCGACCCAGCCCACTCGAATTCCCCCACGCGAGCGGCTACGCACGGTTCGGGAAGCACCCGTCAACCAACAATACGCCGCACGTTTCCTCAACCTGCATCCGAAGACGGTACTCCGCAAGGCTCGTGAGGGCTCGCTTCCCGCGCATCCGGTTGGGACAGGTCGGAAGCGCTGGCATTTCTATCTCTCGGAGCTAGACCAGTGGCTTCGTTCTCAGGTAATCTCAGGCAGCCACCCGCGTCGCCAACCCCAAGGAGATTACATTGGCTAAGCGAACGCGGTATCAGTACGGTAGTGTTGAGATCAACAAACGCGTAACAGGACCGGACGTATGGCTCTATCGTTGGTGGGAACCGACTTCAGACGGTCGCAGGACCAGAAGGGGTTTCACCGTCGGAACCGTCGAAAAGTACAAGACGGAGGCCCACGCCTTGAAAGCAGCAGAAGGCATGCGGCTGATGATCAACGATGGGATCTTGCGCCGAGATCCGGTTCTCTTCTGTGGCATCCTCGACCGTTTCCTGCTCGATCAGAAACAGGAAGTGGACGCCGAACAAATCACTCACAATACTCTAGCCTCCTACCGAAGTATGATTTGCCAGCACATCCGACCCAAGTGGGGCGACAGCCATCTCGAAGACGTTCGGCCCGCTTTGGTACAGGATTGGCTTCGCAAGCTCGTCCTCTCGCCCAAGTACAAGGGACACATTCGATCCCTGATGTATCGTCTTTTCGACAAGGCGATGCTTTGGGAATTGCTGAATGTGGAACGAAACCCCATGGACTTGGTCGAAGTGAAGGGCATCAGCAAGCGCAAGAAACGTCCTCGCGTCCTTCAGGTAAAGGATGCTTGGCAAATGCTCGACGCGCTGGTTCAGCCCTTTCGAACCATCGTGCTAATTGGCTTGTGTTTCGGTTTGCGAATCAGCGAAATCCTGGGTTTGCGCTGGACGGATTTCGATTTCAAGCGATCGGTGGTTCTGGTTCAACGATCAGCGGTCGGAAAGCGGCTCAACAAGTTGAAGACGGAGTATTCGCAGGACGAGGTTCCAATCGAACGGGGCTTTATCCTCGAACTCAAGAAATGGCAAGCGCTCTGTCTCGATACCGAAGAGCACTGGCTTTTCCCGAGCCCGGTGACGGGTCGACCGTATCATGCCGACTCGATGCGCAACGACTACCTGGTTCCTACAGGTCTGAAATTGGGACTTGGCAGGATCGGGTTTCACACGTTCCGTCACACATATCGTGCTTGGCTGGACGAGACCGGAGCACCCGTGGGCGTACAGCAGAAACTCATGCGACACGCGCACGTCTCAACCACAATGGACCAGTACGGCAATGCCTCGGCCTTGGCCAAGCGCAAAGCCAATCGCCCAATCGTGCAACGCCTCTTGCAAAGACCTGCGAATCAAGAGGTCTCCATTCAATAAACAAGGGGAACTGTGTGGCAGTTCCCCTTATTGGACAGTTTTGGACAGTTGCTGCAAGTGCCCAATGGCCCGTAACTCTATGATTGCGTTGGTTGCGGGGGGTGGATTTGAACCACCGACCTTTGGGTTATGAGCCCAACGAGCTACCAGACTGCTCCACCCCGCACTTTGATCATAAACAATGCCCTCAGCATCGTCAAACTTCCCGCCCCAAGGCCGCCACTTGCCGTGGCAGATTCCAGCGTTTCTGTACTCCGTGTATAAACGGCACATTGCGGCTTATTCGAATTCTACCCCTCGATCGCACCCAACATGCTGTTCCCCACATCAAACAAAAATCGTCATTCTGTGACGAGGGATTTAGTAAACTACGAATCGATAGTTGCGCAGCGAGGAGAACTTATGGCTAAGAAGGATCTCAACCCGAAAGCACCCACCAGCGAGCGCGTGGCAGTGAGCGCCCAGCCTCGTCTTCACCAGCGGGCTGACACAATTCAAGAGTACGGCACGGTTTCGCACATGTTGCCTCTCGATCTTGAGGAACCGGTTCGCCTGGAAATGACTGAGCAGCTCAACCTTTTGCTGGCCGACACCATGACCCTGCGCGATCTCTACAAGAAATCGCATTGGCAAGTTGCAGGGCCGACTTTTTATCAACTCCATCTCTTGTTCGACAAGCATTATGGAGAGCAGTCAGAGATCGTCGATACAATCGCGGAACGAATTCAACTTCTCGGTGGCGTGTCGATTGCCATGGCTGCCGACGTGGCCGAAACTACCCGCATTGAGCGTCCACCGCGGGGCAGGGAAGAGGTGCCAGTGCAGATTTCACGCCTGCTCGACGCTCACCAGATCATCATCGGCCATTGCCGCACCCTGGCTCGTCGCGCCGACGATTTGGGGGACGATGGCACCAACGATTTGGTCGTCAGCGATGTGCTGCGCACCAATGAACTCCAAGTCTGGTTCCTCAGCGAGCACCTGGTGGACGCGCCTTTAGTGCACGCAGAGCAGCCGCGCTTACGCAGCGTCAGCTAACCCATCACAAATAAATCGAGCAGGCTCTCACCGTGGAGCCTGCTCGTAAGTTGTCCCTGAATTCTTGTTTCGCCTGGCTAAATTCGGCTGCCGGCCTTCAGATTGTCGTGGCCGTAATATTCGTAGGCCGACATCGGTTTTTCGCCGCCCTTTTTCCAGGTGCGTGAATCCTCGGGCAACTTGCCCAGCGCGCGCGCCATTTCCCGGATATGCATCGCCACCGTGCCGCAGCACGCGCCGATGAAATTGATCCCAATATCGCGCGCCTGCGATGCGTAGTCGCCCATCTCCTTGCGCGTAAGTTGCAGCGGATCTAACGCGTAAGGAAATTCTGGCAAGCTGGTGAAGTCAGGTTTCGCTTTCGGAGTGCGGTAGGCGACCGGCTGGCACGCCAGATAGCCTGATACCGCTTCGCGCATCTCCTCCATAGGCCCCAGAATGTGCTCCGGCGGCCTCAGGCAGTTCATGCCAACAATGTCGGCGCCAGCATCGAACAGCGCCTTCGCGGCGTCGGCCGCGCTCTTGCCGTCGGTGGTCTCATCTTTGTTCTCGAAACAAATCGTGACCATGGTGGGCAAGCCCGTTTTCTTCCCGCGCTCCACTGCAATCAGCGCCTCTCCAAGAAAAGAAAACGTCTCGCCGATGATGAAATCCACGCCTTCCTCGAGCTGCACCGCCAACTGTTCGTCGAAGGTTCGCCGCACCCGGTCGGCTGCGGATGCGCTGCCCGGTTCGTACATCCACGTCAGGCTCAGGTTCCCCGCAACCAGGCACTGATCTCCCGCGACCTCGCGAGCAATTCGCACGGCGGCCCGATTCAAATCCTGCAGTCGATCCTCAAGCCCTACCGTCGCAAGCTTGTCACGGCTGGCGTAGAACGTTAGCGCCTGCAGCACTTCAGATCCTGCTTCGCGAAACTCCACGTGCAATTCGCGCAATGCGTCGGGATGCGTTAACACAACCTCCGGAGTGAACGGACCTGCGCGCACCCACCCTCGCTTCTCCAGTTCCAGCAAGTATCCGCCATCGCCCAGTACTGGCCCTTCTTTTAATCTCTCCAGAATCCCTTTCTTTTTCATGCTTCCTCCTGAAACGATTCCTGATGTTCTGATTTCAGTAGCTTTTCCCAAAGACGTCATCCCGAGCGCGGCCGTTCTTCAGGGGAGCGAGGGATCTCACGTTCACCGGTTGGTCAGCAGGCCCCGAACTACACGCCCGCTCGATCGAGGTTCGGTGCGCATTCACGCTCATGCTGCCGCCTTGAACTGCCCTTTCTTCCAATCGCGCAGAGCTTGCCGCGCCGCGTTCCGTCCCGGCGCGCCGGTTACGCCGCCGCCGGGATGCGCTCCGGCTCCGCACAGATAGAGCCCGCGAATCGGTGTGCGGTACTGCGCCCAGCCCGGCACCGGGCGCATAAAGAAAAGTTGCTCCAGCCGCAAATCTCCGTGAAAAATATTCCCTTCAGTCAATCCATAAGTTCGCTCCAGATCCAGCGGCGTAAGAACCTGCCGCGCCACAATCGCACCGGGGACGTTGGGCGCGTATTCGGCAATCTTCTTCACCACGCGATCGCCGAGCGGTTCCCGTTTCTCATCCCAGTTTCCCGCACGCAATTTGTAAGGCACATATTGCACGAAGCAAGTCAGAATGTGCTTGCCCGGCGGCGCCAGCGACGGATCCGCGTTTGACGAAATTACGCAATCCACCCAGAGCTCTTCCGGAATCTCGCCGAATTTCGCAATGTCATAACAGCGCTCGGCGAATTCCAGTGATGGAACCAGCGTGTAAAACGTGCGCTCCAAAGGTGTCGCCTGGGGCGGGGTCCCAGTAAACCTCGGCTCTTCCGCCAATACGAAGTTCACTTTCGCGCAGGGCCCATCCATCTTGATGCCGCGCACCGCAAACAGAAAATCTTCCGGCAGTTCGCGCGCCGCAACCATCTTCAAGAAAGTCCGCTTGGGATCGGCATTCGACAGAATCATCCGACCTCGAACCTCGCTTCCGTCCTCCAGTACAACGCTGCAAGCACGGCCGCTGCGAACTTCAATTTGTGCCACCGAAGCGGAGGTCCGAATTTCCACTCCCAACTTTGTTCCGGCCGCTGCCAGCGCCTGCGTGATCGCGCCCATGCCGCCCATCACGTGTCCGTAGAAGCCCTGCGACTCATGCTCTCCGCCACTCAGCAAATGAAACAGCAGCCCAATCGCCGTTCCCGGCTGGTACGGCCCGCCGTGCTTCCCGTATACGTTGTTCGCCAGAAACATCGTCTTCATCTTGTTGGATTCATAATTATGATCGAGAAACTCCCCCAGACTGCCGGTAAGAAACGAAATCAATTGCGCAATCTCCGCGCTCGAAATCCCACGAAACCGTTTGCCCACGCGAAATAAATCTCTCCAGCCGCCCACTGTCGTTGTATCGATCTCTGGAGGCGGCTCCATGAAAAACGGTTGCAGGTAGCGCGCCAGCTTCTTCAGTTGATCGTCGACTTCCATGAACCGCGCCGCATCTTTCGCGGATATTTGTCCAAACTCCGCTTTCGCCCGTTCCCGATCCACCCACCACGGCACCACCTGTCCATCAGGGAAGGGAACTTGGATCGCCGGGTCGCAGGGAATCA
The DNA here is from genome assembly GCA_963807145.1 of uncultured Acidobacteriaceae bacterium. Classification (GTDB taxonomy): domain Bacteria; phylum Acidobacteriota; class Terriglobia; order Terriglobales; family Acidobacteriaceae; genus Sulfotelmatobacter. The sequence goes on from CAWEBA010000010.1 coordinate 31,713, forward strand.
TGCGCAGGCCGTGATCGGCCAGCCCCAGTTCCGCAATCACTTCCGGTCGCAGCATGCTGGCAATGTAAGACGTGGTGGAAACCCGGCAACCCGGAGCGATCTCCTCGGTCACGCAGCAGCCGCCGACGATTTCACGGCGCTCCAGCACCAGCGTAGAAAGTCCACCCCGCGCCAGATACGCGGCCGCAGTCAGGCCGTTGTGACCGCCGCCAACGACAATTGCGTCATAAATAAAGTTGGAAGGCGTTTTCACCAGGACGAACTCACAGGTTTAGCAAGTCTGACTCAAAGTCACGCCGCAACGCTACGCGGAACCATACACTACCTTACTAATCACTAAAAATGAAGTTGAAAGTTGGACCCGTCTCTTATATGCTTCCGTGACTTGGAGTCATTCATGAGTGGAATCGCCAGCAATCCCGTCGCCCCTCCGCGTTACACGCGACAGCACGCGCCCCGTCCGCGGTCCGAGGCCAAGCGCTCTCGCATCATCGACGCGGCTATGCGAGACTTCGCCGAGAACGGTTACCACGCCGCGCGCGTCGGTGACATCGCGGCCGCGCTCGGCATCGCCAAAGGTTCCGTCTTCCAGCACTTCGGCAGCAAGGACGGGCTGTTCTTCGAAGTCTACAAGCGCGCCGTGCGCTCGTTTTCGAAATATCTGGATGCACCTGCCGACGTGCGTGCCGCCGGCTTCTTCGATGTTCTCTATTATTGGCTCGTCCGTACCGAACATCTGCTGCGCGAAGACTGGATCCCCTACCGGATCTCGCTGCTCGGCAACTACAGTACCGATCTGGTGTTGAAGCGTGAGATCAATCGCTTCCTCACCACCGAAGATCCCTACGGCACCGTCGCCTTCGTGCGCTTCGGCATTGAGCGCGGCGAGTTACGCAAGGATATGGACATTGAAATGATTGTCTCCCTGCTCGACTGGACCTTCGAACGCTTCCAGGATGCGTTGCTCACCGCCGAACTCGATCCTGGACTCTTCCGCAGGCAGGGAGAGATGCCGGAGAAAAAGGAAGCGCGCATTCAGCAATTCCTCGCGCTCTTGCGGGGCGCGGTCGGCGCCGCTCCCTCGGCTGCCATTCGTAGCCAGCGTGACATAGGCCGGGTCGGGTTGGTCGCTAGGCCGAAGGCGCTATAGCAAAAGTGAACCGGCGCGGCGCAAATTAGTGTAGAAATCCAGACTGAGAACGATTCAGACGATGCAAACTTCCATCGAGCAGATTCTCGCCGGCTACGACGACCGCGCGCCTCTGTCGCAAGCCTCGACCATTCCCGCGGCCTGGTACGTCGATCCGCGCATTGCCGAACTTGAGCGCCTCAGCGTATTCAGCAAAACCTGGCAACTCGTTGCCCGCACTGAACAAGTGAAAACGCCGGGCCAGTTTGTGAGCGCCAGAGTTGCCGGTGAGCCAGTCGTCGTGGTGCGCGGCAACGATGGTACTCTGCGCGCGTTCTACAATGTTTGCCGCCATCATGCCGCCGCCGTTGTGACCGAACCCTGCGGCCACGCTGCTCTCTTGCATTGTCCCTATCACGGCTGGAACTACGGCCTCGATGGATCGCTCAAAGGCATGCCCGAGTTCGAAGGCGTCGAGAATTTTGATCGCGCGCAAAACGGACTCGTTCCCATTCGAGTCGAAACCTGGGAGTGTTTCGTCTTCATCAACCTCGACAACCATGCCGCCCCGCTCGCAGAATTTCTCGGCGGCCTCGTCCGGCGCATGGCGCCTCTAAGTATCAGCAAACTGCACTACTTCGATCGCCGCACCTACAACATCAATTGCAACTGGAAGGTTTTCGTCGATAACTACCTCGACGGGGGCTACCACGTCCCGCATCTCCACAAAGGTTTGAATTCAGTTCTCGATTACAAGCAGTACACCATCGAGAACGAAGACCGTTACTGCCTGCAGTCCAGCCCCATGGTCTCTTCCGACACGGACGCGACTACCGGAGCGGCGCGCAAAGGCGACCGCGCCTGGTATTTCTGGCAGCATCCCAACCTCATGATCAATTGCTATGAGGGATACATGGACACCAATCTCGTAATCCCCGTCGACGTCGATCATTGCCACGTCATCTTCGATTTTTATTTCGGCGACATCAGCGACGCGCGCCACGAATACAATGAGCAGTCGGTAAACGTAGGCAACCGCGTGCAGGAGGAAGATCTCGGCATCTGCGAAGACGTGCAGCGCGGCCTGAAGTCACGAGCCTATCGCGCGGGGCGTCTTTCGGTTCGTCGCGAAGCCGGAGAACAATTATTTCACCGACTTCTGGCGGCTGATTTGAAACGCGGCTCAGAGCTCGGGTCCGTCGCCGCCGATTAGTCACGGCTGAGGCAGCCACGAAGTGGCGAAAGAATGCAGCCCAGGGCGCAAGCCCTGGGTAAGGAACAACAAATGACCAAGCCCCGAAGGGGCGCAAGAATCGCTCCTATCCTTCTAAACGGCCCGACGATTCTCGCCGTCGGCTGCGCCCTGCTCGCTTCCGTCGCCGCTCAAACTACCGCCATCCGCGCCGGCAAATTGATCGATCCAGACTCCGGCAAAGTTCTAACCAATCAAACCATCCTCATCCGCGACAACAAAATCGAAGCCGTGGGCAATAGCGTCACAATTCCCTCCGACGCTAAAATTATCGACCTCAGCAGAATGACCGTCTTGCCCGGTCTCATCGACTGCCACACTCATCTCGCCGATGGTGCGCACGATTCGGAACCGATGAGTGTATTCCGAAAGACCGCCGCCGAGCTGGCGCTAGAGTCGGTTCCCAACGCGCGAGTCACGCTCGAATCAGGATTCACAACTGTGCGCGATGTAGGCACGTACCGTGCTCTAGGAGATATCGCTCTGCGCGATGCGATCAATCGCGGCGACATCATCGGCCCCCGCATGTACGTCGCCGGCGCTTACGTCACAATCACTGGCGGCGCTGGCGCCGATACCGGCCTCGCTCCAGACATCACGCTGCCCTGGGACATGCACTACGGGGAAGCCAACAGCCCGTGGGAAGTGAGGCAAGTTATTCGCAAGCTCGCGCATGATGGAGTCGATCACATCAAGATTCTTTCCAGCGGCGCCGTCCTCGCCCATGGTAGCAATCCTCACTCGCAGGAATTCACGCTCGAGGAGCTTCAAGCCACCGTCGACGAGGCCAGCCATTTTGGATTACGAGTCGAATCGCACGCCCACTCACCTGAAGGCATCAAGAACGCAATCCGCGCAGGCGTGGCCTCGGTCGAGCATGCCACGATGATCGACGACGAAGGCATTGCCCTCGCCAAGCAGCACGGCACTTATCTCGACATGGATATCTACGATGAAGAGTGCATTCAGGAAGAAGGGAAGAACGGAAGCATGCCCAAGGACTTTCTGGAGCATGACGCCGCACTTGGCCAACTCCAGCGTGATAATTTTCGAAAAGCCGTCACCGCTGGAGCAAAAATGTCGTTCGGCACCGACGCCGGAGTCTGTCCCTACGGAACCAGCGGCAAGCAGTTCGCCTTCATGGTGAAATACGGAATGACTCCCATGCAGGCCATTCAAGCCGCCACCAGCAACGCCGCCGATCTGCTCGGCCACTCCAACGAATTCGGCTCAATCAAGCCAGAAAAATACGCCGACATCATCGCGGTCACCGGCGATCCGCTAACCGACATTCGCACACTCGAGACAGTTCAATTCGTAATGAAAGACGGCAAGATCTACAAACAGTAGAAGCGTTCGCACATGAAAAAGCCCGAGCCGGAGGGATCGGGAAGGGCACGGCTTCAGTCGTGCGGTAAGTCCATAGATCGCGGAGGGCTTTAGCGGCTGAGGCGAGCTCACCCTCACTGATGATCCCTCGCAATCGTCTCCTGCCAAGTCTTCGACTTAACCATCGCCCCATCCTTCAACAACTCGCGCGTGTATTTGTAATAAAAGTTCTTCTGATCAGTCGTAACCAGAAGATGCCCACGCCAGGTCAGGGTGCGTCCTTTCAAAGTAAACACAGTCTCAGCTTCACCGCGCACCGAGCAAGTCTCCGGATGCGCATCCTCCGCATCGTAGGTCAGGTTTTCGTAGTCGATTTCCTTCCCCCAGGGATACTCGCCGCTTTCCTGCCCCTTCCAGTGCACCGTAGTTTTGTGACGAGCTTCATCGCGCTCGACCGTCCATTCCCCCGGCCAGGGAAATCCTTCGCTTTTAAGATCGGTACGTTCTTCTGATGGCTCAGGCGGCGAAAATGCAGGCGCAGCAACGCCGTGCTCAGGCGCCACCGGCAACACAATGTGCGAACCATCGCTCCCGCCTAGTTCCAACGAGGTCGTCATCGAGTAAGGCGTAGGCAGCATCATCGGCCACAGCGCGTTCGAAATAGCCACGCGAATGCGATGACCCTTGGGAAACACCCAAGAAGTCAAATGCATTTCAATGTCGAGTGGATAAACCTTACCGGGCTCGAGATCGCGAGGCTCGCTCATAGAATCCCGTTGCGCACCATTGATCCCCGCTCCAGTAATCTGCGTAACCGTGCCATCCGGCGCTACATCCGAGAGCCGCGCAAACCAGTCCGCGAGCGGCGCTGTAGCCGAAGCCCGCAACAACGCATGCGGACGTCCCAGGATGGCCACATCGGCCTGCAGCGGCGCCGAATCGTAAACCAAACTGAAAGCGTCCACCGGCCGCACATCGCTCAACAGCTCGCCCCACCAGAACCCAGCCTCCACGCCAATCGACGGCACATACTTAAGCTGATGTGTGTCAGTCTGCGCCGCACTCCCGGCCAGCAAATGATTCGGCTGAAAAAACAAAATCGACGGCCGCGCATCTTTGGGTGGCCAAACATCTTCCCGCCGCCACTCCCCCGGCACGTTTTCCAGACTCGGATCAGGCGCATGCCAGTGCTGCATATAAATCACCAGCCGCGGATCGTGCTCCACGCCGGTGTCGCGTCCTTTCAGCCAATGATCAAACCAGCGCACCGCCTCATTGCGCCACTCAATCTGCGGCCCCGGCACAGCGTCATTCGGAAAGGTATGGTTCCACGGCCCCACAATCGCCTTCACCGGCCCGCTCGCCTGCGTCAGCATGTCGGTGATGTTGTCGCGATAACCATCGAGCAGCCCACCGATCAGAAAACTTGGAATCGTAATATCTTTCAGCGGACGCACCCGCTCCCGCCAGAACGGGCCATCATGCTGATGTCGCAAATAAAGCAGCGACCACGGAGGCGTATCAAATCTCGGCCCCAGAACTTTGTCGTCAGTCGTATAATCCGGCGCGCCCGTCCATCCCTCCGCCATATCCATGTTCAACTCGAACTCATCGATGTGCGCCATGCCATCGATGTAATGCACATCGTCATGAAACAATTCCGCGGTAGCATCCGTTGCCAAAATCGCCTTCAACCCAGGCGCATGCCGCATCGCCATCTGCAGAGAATTAAATCCGCCCCACGAAATGCCGAACATTCCCACATTCCCATTCGACCACGTCTGATGAGCCAGCCACGCGATCACCTGTTCGCCATCGACTTGTTCTTGTTCCGAATATTCGCGCTCCGGCGGTGCGCCCTCGCTCGCCCCAAATCCGCGAATATCCACCCGCACGCTCACATACCCGCGCCGCGCAAAATAAGCATGCTTGGGATAATCTCCCGCCGCCGTGCCATCATCTTTTCGATAAGGTAGATATTCCAGCAGGGCAGGGAACTTCTCTCCCCGCTTCGCGCCATCCGGCATATAAAGCGTGGCCGCCAGCCGGACGCCATCTTTCATGGGAATCCAAGCCTGCACCATTCGGACCCCATAGGTAGGCGGAGAAGGCGGCTCAATTGCAAAAGCCACAGACGGAAAGAAAATAGATGTAAGTGAGCCGAAGAAGAAAGCCCACGCTATCCAACGACGATCCGTTCTGATCAACGGTGTCTCCTAAACGTGTGTCTATGCATAGAAAGCTACTCCTGCCCAGCCCCCTGTTCCCGCCGCATCGCTCGCAGATCAATCCCCAACTGCTCCGCCTTCTTGTAAAGATGGCTCCGCTCCAGCCCCAGCGACTTCGCCGCCAGACTGACGTTCGAATGACTCCGCTTCAACTCCGCCACGATCACTTCCCGCTCAAAGGCGTCGACGCGCTCGGCCAGCGCTCCCGACGAAAATGCAGAAGAGATGGCAACCGTGCTCCCACCTTTCGGCATCGCGATCTCCACAGTCGCAAGGTCAACCTGCCCGTCCGTAGCCAGTAGCATCAACCGCTCCACCATGTTGCGCAACTCTCGCACATTACCGGGCCAGGTATACGACTGCAACGCCGCCGTCGCCTCTGCCGTGAACGGAATCGCCTTCCATCCATTCTGCGCGCTCACCTGCGCCGCAAAATGCTCCACCAGCAATGGAATATCTTCGCGCCGGTCGCGTAACGGCGGCAGTAGCAGCGGGAAAACATAAACGCGATGAAACAAATCCTGCCGGAATTTCTCTTCGCGCACCCGAGCTTCCAGATCGCGATGCGTCGCCACCACCACCCGCACATCCACGCTCACCGGCTTGTCGCCGCCAATGCGCTCCACTTCTCCTTCTTCCAGTACGCGCAGCAGCTTGGCTTGCATAGCCAAAGGCATATCGCCAATCTCATCCAGAAAAATCGTCCCATGATCCGCCTGCTCGAACTTTCCAATATGCCTTCCCGCCGCTCCTGTGAACGATCCTTTCTCATGCCCGAAAAGTTCCGACTCAATCAGTTCCGCCGGGACCGCCGCACAATTCAAGGTCACAAATGCTCCGCTGGCACGCGCACTGCGCTCATGAATCGTCCGAGCCACCAGCTCTTTCCCCGTCCCCGTTTCTCCCAGGATGCAAATCCTAGTCTCACTCGCCGCGACGCGCTCCACTTGCGCCATCACGCGCTGCATGGCCACGCCCTGCCACACGATCTCATGCTTACCCAGCCGCTGTTTGAGTTGGCGATTTTCGCTCTCCAGCCGTTGCAGCTTCAGAGCGTTCTCCACCGTTAGCAAAAGTTTTTCGGTCGAGATCGGCTTCTCCAGAAAATCCAGCGCGCCCAGCCGCGTAGCCCGCACCGCCGTTTCAATATCCCCCTGCCCAGACATCATCACCACCGGCGCCGTCACTCCCTGTGCCTTCAATTCCTCGAGCAGCGCCAGTCCACCTTTGCCAGGCATCATCACATCCGACAGGATCACATCGAAATTCTGCGCCTTCGCCAGTTCCAGGGCCTTCGCCGCGCTGTCGCACACCGTAGCCTCGTGCCCAGCCAGCCGGAATGCCCGCGACAGCGAAGCCAGCGTGTTCGCTTCATCGTCCACAATCAGCAAATTTGCTTTTTTCGACAACCATCCTCCGATTTCTGGATGACCTCATCTCGCGTTCTGCGCGGACTCCGCATTCCGCGGCAAGTCAATCACAAACGTTGTTCCGCGCCCCGGCGAGCTCTTCACGTGGATTCTCCCCCCATGATCGCTCACCACCGACTGTACGATGGCCAGCCCCAGTCCGGTTCCATGCTCCTTGCTCGTATAATAAGGAGTAAAGATTCGCTCGCACTCTTCCGGCGTCAACCCCGCTCCCGTATCCGCAACCTCGATCACCACCTGGCCGCCATCGTCGCGCGTCCGCAGCGTCAGCGTTCCGCCCTGCGGCATCGCATCCATTGCGTTCAGCACGAGGTTTGAAATCGCCCGGTGCAACAACTCCGCGTCTGCCGAGACAGCTCGCAGGTACGGATCGAGCTGCAGGTCGCAAATGATCTTCGCATGTCCCGGCGCTTCCAGTTGCGCCTGAAAAAGTTGTACCGCGCCGCGAATCACTTCGTTGACCTGCACCCGTTGCAATTGCGGCTGAGGCATCTTCGAAAACCCGCTGAACCTCGCCACAATCCCTTTCAGGTTCGCAATCTCGGCGAGCAACGTCCGCGAGCTCTCCCGGAACACTTCCTCAAACTGCTCTGGCGTCTGCTGCCGCGCACGCACCAGATTCTCCACCGTAAGCTGCAGTGGAAACAGCGGATTCTTCAACTCATGTGCCAGCCGCCGCGCTAACTCCCGCCAGGCCGCGACCCGCTCCGCCTGCATCAGCCGCTCTTTTTGTCCGAGCAACTCCGTAGTCATTCGATTAAAAGAATCCGCGAGTTGCCCAAGTTCGTCGTCGCCCAACACATCCACTCGAACATTCCAGTTGCCTTTGGCGACTTCCTGCGCAGCATGTGCGAGCTGCTCCACGGGACGCGTCACCCGCGCCGCCGCCCAACTGCTCAGCAGAATCGCCAACAGAATCCCTCCGCCTCCCACCATCAGCGCCGCCGAGCGAATGTGCCGCATCAACGCCACATAGCTTTGCCGCGAATTTCCAATCAACAAGATCGCCAGCACTCGACGATCCTTGCCAGAACCCGCACCCAGCAGCGGGATGGCATGGAATACTTCATCCTCCGCTCCATCCCCCGACCAATGCACCAGGCCGCTCGCTTCTTCCTTCGACTGCCGCACCGCATCGACCAAAGGTTCCACCTTCTCCGCCGGTCGGCCGGCCTCGGAGGCAGACTCCGACGGATCCACCAGCAAGTCCGCCGCAAACCGATCTCCCCGATTCTGATATAGCAAGACCCGCATTCCTGCCGGCATATCGATCCCAGAGAGAAAAGATTTGTCCAGACGACGACCACCAACCACATAGACTGGACGCTCCCCAACCCGCGGAGCCCGCACCGCGAACAGTCCCAGCGCAGTTCCGTCCTGCAGTTCCTCTTGCTTAAGAAACGCTCCCTGCTCAGCCGATGCAGCGAAGCCCCCAACGCTGCTGTCTGCGTAACCAAACTTCGCGGGCCACTGCGCAGACGAAATAATGGTTCCATCGCTTTCCACAAACTGCAAAAAGTCGAGTCCACTCTTTTCTGCCGTCGTCTTCGCCAATTCAAAATAAGGCCCGGCATCTGCCTGCGGACGATTCAACTTCAGCGCCATCCGTACCACATCTTCCGACGCCGCAATCGCCTCCACCCGTCGAGCCACGTCGTCGCCTTGACGGTTGAACTCACGCCGGAACTGCGTCACCAGCGCCGCCGTCCTTTCATCCTCGCTACGTTCAAAGGCCCGCCGCGTCACTGCCGACACCAGCAACGTCACCGCCGCCACCGACAAGAAAACCGTCAGCGCGAACACGGTAAGAAGTTTGCGGCGAAACATTATGCCCTTTCTTTTCCCGCCCGCATCGGGTTTCGTAGGATGCCACGGAATCGTCTGCATGATATCTCACCCTTCAGCTTCATCGGCATGAAATGAAAGGGCGCGGCTTCAGCCGCGCTGCCACGCCCGCAGGGCTCTCAGAACAAACCTTCCCCAATTGTCGGTGAGTATTCTCGAAGCGGAAGGAAATAGCCAGTGGACCTGAGAGGGTGCAGGCCACCTGGTCACCGGCCCCTGGCCCCTGATCACTATTTCCCAGGCCTGTTCTGACTGGCGAAGTCCATGCCCCGAAGCACATCATTGGCAAAAAAGAATTTCCCATCGGCCGGCACCATCATGATCTGCAACTTGTCCGACAGCCGCTCCGCCACAATCTTGTTAATCAGCAGCGGATTGTCTTTCAATATCGCCGCTTCGCTGTGCAGCCGCTCCGCATCCGCCACCGCCGTCACCCGGATGCGATCCGCCTCCGCGTCCGCCAACAGCCTCCGCCTCTCACCTTCAGCTTTGCTGTCCATCACCTTGGCCTGCGCCTCCGCGTCAGCCAACAGTTTCCGCCGTTCCCCTTCAGCTTTGCTGTCGATCTCTTTTGCCTGTGCTTCCGCTTCCGCATTCTGGATGGTTGCTTCCTTGCGCGCCTGCGCCTCCAGTCGGCTCTGCTGAATCTGCTTCTCCTTTAGCGGCAGTGTATATTGCATCGCGTCCGCCTCACCCTTCGCCTGCAAAACGTGAACCTGCGCTTCACCCTCCGCCTGCTTCACCTGCTGCACCTTCGCCGCCTCGGCTTCCAGCTCGGCAATCCGCACTTCCTTAGTCTTCAACTCCGTCTCGACGCCCATGCGATCGTTTTCCTGTTCCTTCAGCAGCAAAGTCTCGAGGCCCTTGGCATATTCCGGAGGAAGTTGAATATCCCGCAGCATCACCTCTTTCACCACAATCCCATCCGCTGCCAGCTTCTGCGCGATCAGCATCGAGGCTCGCTGCCGCACTTCCTCACGCTTCGCAGAAAAAACATCGCGTACCGTATAGTTCGGCACGATCTCCCGCCAGACGCTAGCCACCGTAGGGGGAACGATTTCCTTCTCTACCGGACGCGGCAAATTCCCCTGGATATAATCCAGCCTCTTCGCATCCAGCCGGTACCGCACCGTAATCGCCAGTCCCAAAGTCAGGCCTTCTTTAGCCTGCACATCAAGGAGCTGCGGCCGCGTGGGAAGGCCTCCCGCCGAAGGCTTCGGAACCTCCGAATCCCCCGTAGTAAAAATCTGGTCCCGGGTATCGAACAACGCTACATCCTCCACCAGCGGCATCACCATGTGCGCCCCCGGATAGAGTGTGCCCGGCACCGTTCCGCTCACATCGCTGATCCGCACCCCGGCCATCCCGCTCGGCACCACCACAATACTGAAGGCCACCAGCAGCGGACCCCAGGCCAGCATCACCAAAGCCAGCGAAGTCCTCCATCGCACCGCCACCGGAGCTGCACTGACTGCTCCTCCAGGAGTAGCCAGCAATCTCCGGTACAACATTTCGCGATACAAATCGTAAGTGAGAATGCACACGGCCGCGATCATCATCCCCACGCCGCACGTAATCAGCAAATACCGCAACGCCAGCATCGTAGTTCTCCTGTGCGCCTCAGCGCTTCTGCTCTGCTTTTACCGGCACGGTCTGCGCGACGCTCTCTCGCGCGGTCTGCGGGACAGATTGCTGGATAAAGAACAGCCGGAACACCTGCCCGAAAATCAGCTCTTCCGCCAGCAACGCCACTGCCACCGAAAAAATCAGGCCCGCCACCACCGCCATAAATGTGATCGCCATCTGCATAAAGCCTCCTATCCCGCACGCTAAGCTCTATCGCAGGATGAGGCCCAATTGTCATAGCATTGAAAATGCGGGTGTTAGAAGAAATCGGAGCAGCGCCACGAAGTGGCTATTTGATGTCACTGTATCCAGCCAGACACAGCCACGCCCTCCGCTCCTTTCGTTCTTGGTTCCCTCCGTGTCTCTGTGCCTCCGTGGTGAAAAGCTTTTTGCCCAGGTCATTTGACTCCCTATTCCCCAGTCGCTATCGTTGCCCGCATGAACGTAGTCAAAGCCACGCGCCAGTTCGAAGCCTGGCTCGCGCAGCGCACCCGCATCGACCAGAAAGACCTCCGCCTGAAACACACGAACATGAAGAAAGATCTATTCATGTTCCTCCGCGCCACCTACTACCGCTGGGCTCAACTCTGGCCGCAAGTCTGTCCTGACCTCGCCCAAGCTCCCAAAGTTCTAGCCGTAGGTGATCTCCATGTAGAAAATTTCGGCACCTGGCGCGACATCGAAGGCCGCCTCATCTGGGGCGTCAACGATTTCGACGAAGCGTGGCCTTTGTCCTACGTTATCGATTTAGTCCGCCTGGCCGTGAGCGCTCACCTCGCCGCCGAAGCCGGACATCTCCCCGTCAGCCCCGACGACATCTGTGCCGCCATTCTCGAGGGCTATCGCGAGAGCATGCGGAAAAAGGGTTGCGCCTTCGTGCTGGAAGAAAGGCACGGATGGCTGCGCCGCATCGCCGAAAGCGAGTTGCGCGATCCTGTCCATTTCTGGCAGAAAATGGACGCGCTCCCCACCCTCAAAACTGAATGCCCGATCAGCGCCATCGACGCCATCGAGCACCTGATGCCAGGCCCGGGAATCTCCTATCGCCTCGCCCACCGCGTCGCCGGACTCGGTAGCCTCGGCCACGCCCGTTACGTAGCCATCGCCGACTGGCACGGCGGCCAAATCGCCCGCGAAGCCAAAGCGCTGGTCCCATCGTCCTCGCACTGGGCGCAAAGCATCGACGCCGGAAAAAACTGCGGTCCCGCCGAAATCCTTTACCAGACCATCATCAACCGCGCCGTCCGCTGTCCCGACCCCTTCGTCCGGCTCCGCGGACGTTGGATTGTCCGCCGTCTCGGCCCTCACATTTCCCGCATCCTACTGGCCTCGCTGCGCGCACCCAATAACGAACTCCGCCTGCTCCACGCTATGGGATACGAAACCGCCAACATTCACCTGGGCACCCCAACCGCCCGCAAGGCAGTCCTCCGCCACATCGAAAAGCAGAAACCCAGGTGGTTGCATCAGGCCGCCGAACAAATGCTCGAAGTCACCCGCACAGACTGGCAGGTCTGGAAGAAAAAAGGCTACGCCTGATCCCAGCGTCCGTGTGGGGACGGGCGCCTTCGCCCGTCCCGCCGAGCGAAGCAAGGCGCCCTGACCACAGACCGCGCAATGTCCGAATCTCGACCAACCGAAAGCGAGTGGAGCAGGCCTTGCAGGCCTGCGTCAAAAGCTCAAACACTTGGAACCGGGCTTCAACCCCTAAGGTGCTCGTGCGTTACACTATCTCGCCGCCATGCCCCGCACTTCCCACGATCCCGAGAACCTCCTAACCCATCTGGAAGCCGCCAAAAACCAATTTAACCCTGGCCAAGCCACGAAAATCCAAAAGCTCCTAACCCAACTCTCCAATCTCCAACTAGATCCCCACCAGCTCATCCGCTTCCATGAAGCGCTTCTATTCCTCCGCGCTTTCCCGCACGGCCCGTCCGAAATCCAGCGCGTAGAAAATCTCCTGAACACCTTCCACCATCGCATAAAAAAACTCCACGCCACAAACGCCGACGTGTCCATCTTCGATGATTTCGACACATCCGGCATAGCCGGCACCACCATGCAAGACACGCTCTCCTTTGACGTAGCCCATTGGCTCGTGCATCGCATTCCAGGAAATATCGAGATCGCCTGGAACGATTATTGGGACGACTACCAATCCGAGCGCGCCCGCGGCAACACCTGGCCTCGTTTCATCCCTTTATCAGAAGAGGACGCCGACGTAGAAGCCAACATCCCATGGTCAACCTGGCTCGACGCTGCGAGGGGCCGCCAGAACCCACTCCCCTGGCTGCTAAATCAATTCGCCAAACTCCCACTCCCCGCCCACCAGCAATCCGAACTCTACGACTCTCTCCGACTCCCACTCCGCTGGAACCTCGAAAACCTCAAACTCTCCCGCACCCGCAACTGGACCACTCCCCGCCGTTTCTACTTCCACCAATCCGCGCTAATCCGGCGCAACGAGATCAATCTGGCTCAAGAATTATTTAAGCCTGCACCGAAACTAAAAAAACTCTCACGCGCCGCCGGAGATTCCGCAATGCGATCCATCCGCGAAGTAATGGTAGTCCGCTACCGCGAACTCTACGGCACCACGCTGGGCGACCCGAGCACAGTGGTAAAGGCCGACCTCGGCCGCGGCGTAACCATGCATTTCTGGGGACTGCCTCCCACCCGCCGTCTCCCACTCCGCGCCTACGTAGCCGGCTACACGCTGAAAAATGGAGTCCCGATCAACTACATCGAAGCCATCGGCCTCTGCGAATGGATCGAGGTAGGCTTCAACACTTTCTACACCTACCGCCAGGGAGAAACCGCCTGGATCTACGCCCAGGCCTTGCGCTGCCTCCGCGCCCTGACCAAAACCGACTGCATCTCAATCTACCCATACCAGATCGGCCAGAACAATGACGAAGCCATCGAAAGCGGCGCATTCTGGTTCTACCGCAAACTAGGTTTCCGTCCCGGCCGCCCCGATCTGCAAAAGTTATGTGAACGAGAAGAAGAAAAAATCGCCGCCAACCCAAACTACCGCACCCCACCCCGCACCCTGAAACGCCTTGCCGAAGCCCACATGTTCTACGACGCCGGAGCGCCGACGAATAATATTCTCGGCAGGAAAGGACTCGTATCAGGACACGCCTTAAGGCGTGCCGAAGTCGTCGCTAAATCAGACCCGGCTTCAGCCGCTGAGGGCTCCGGCCCCTGGGATACCTTCTCCGCCCGCAACCTGGGCCTCCGAATCAACCGCCGCATGTCGCGCGAATTCAACGGAGATAGCGAGAAAATCCGCCAAGCCTCCACCGCCGCCGTAACCCAAGCCCTAAACCTCAACCCCGCAAGCTGGACCCCTCTTCAAAAACATTCTCTCGAAAACTGGTCCCTCGTACTGTCGGAAATCCCCAACCTATCTCGCTGGACGCGTAATGAAAAAGACCAACTGATAAAAATAATCCGCGCCAAGAGCGCCCCCAACGAAATGCCCTATCTCCGCCAAACCCAGCACCGCCCCCGCCTCCGATCAGAATTACTACGTCTAGGCTCATAACCAACTTGCCGCCCTATGCGGGACGGACATGCCTATCTGTCGCTCGACCACGATCGCGCCACAAGGGTGGGTGCCCCATCTTTGCGTTCTTTGCAAAGGAGCCTGCCCTGAGCGGAGCCGAAGGGTGGGATTCCACACACGCCAACCTCTTGGGATTTCAGCCCTCGATCCCTCCCGCTTCTCCCCCCGGCAGATGCTAATCTCTCACTTGTAACCCGATCCATGCCGCACCCCATCATCCTCTACGACGGCGTCTGCGCACTCTGCAACCGCTTTGTCCAATTCATCCTGCGTCGCGATCGCAACGCCATCTTCCGCTTCGCCTCGCTACAAAACGCGTTCGCGGTCCCCATCCTCGCCCGTCACAGCGCGAGTCCCAGCGATCTCGACACAGTCTACGTAGTCGTAAATTACGAACTCCCCGACGAATATCTACTCTCTCGTTCCGAAGCTATTCTGTTCGTCTTAAGGCAACTAGCAGGTCCCTGGCGCACGATCGCACCCCTGCTGCAAATTCTGCCCAAATCCCTCCGAGACGCCGTCTACAGCGCCGTAGCCCGCCGCCGCTACCGCATCTTCGGCCGCTACGAAGTCTGTATGCTGCCGCCTGTTCAACATCGCAGCCGCTTCCTCGATCTTTAAATAGAAAGTCGTGGTTTTAGGGGGATAACTTTCAATTGCGGCCTCCGTCTAACCGACGTGCGTCTGATCAAGCTCGGAATCGTTCTGTTTGCTTGCGTCGTGCTGATCCGGCCGCAACAGCTTTGGCTGCAGGAAGCGCAACTCAAGACTGCTGGCACCGTTCTGGATCGCTACAAGCAGGCTCTGGGCGGCGTCGAGGCCATAGCCAAGGTCCAGTCCGAAACCGTGCGCGGCGAAATTGAAGGCGCATGCGGACCTTCACCGTGAAGTCCGTGACCTACGAGCCCATCGCGGATTCTGTCTTCGATTTGCCGCCAGCCGTCAAGGCGTTGCTGAAGTGATCGCACGCTCAACGTCGTCCAAGCAGCGAAAATCACGACGCACAATTCATGACGGACAATTCACTCTCAAGTTAAGATAGTGCCGCGACCATACGGCGAAGAAGTGTGGCCCGGTCCTTCGGGACGAGGTGACGTAT
This sequence comes from uncultured Acidobacteriaceae bacterium, assembly GCA_963807145.1. Lineage (GTDB taxonomy): Bacteria > Acidobacteriota > Terriglobia > Terriglobales > Acidobacteriaceae > Sulfotelmatobacter. Next base: position 47,222 of record CAWEBA010000010.1, read on the forward strand.
GCGGACGAGATGGATGCCACTAATATCCTTGGCGGTCACGGCTCTCCTGCCCGCAGGCGCGCGAGCCCAATGGAAGACACCATGGACCTACGAAGGCCCAAGAGGGGCCGAACACTGGAGTGAACTCGATCCAGCCTACGCAGTCTGCAACACCGGCAAGGAGCAGTCTCCTGTCGACATCCGAAGCGCAGAGAAGGCCGATCTCCCCGCGCTGCGCTTCGACTCGAAAAGTGGTCCGCTCCAATACTTGCTCAACAACGGATACACCATCCGAGTGAACTACCACGACGCTCCGGGAACCGGAAACTTTCTCATCGTCGGCGACAAGCGCTATCAGCTAACGCAATTCCACTTTCATCGTCCCAGCGAAGAGTACATTCACGGCAAGCCCTACGATATGGTTGCCCACTTGATGTACAAGGACAGGGACGGAAAAGTTGCGGGAGTCGCAGTTCTTCTCCAGGCCGGCGAAGCGAACCCGACTATCCAGCGGATCTGGGATCACATGCCGAAGACCGAGAGCAAAGTGTTGGCTGACTTCTCGCACGAAGAGCAGGCGGTGCCCGGAGTCGAGATTAATCCCGCCGGCTTGCTCCCACGCGACACCTCTTATTACATGTACATGGGCTCGGTGACGGCTCCGCCCTGCACCGAAGGCGTGACCTGGTTTGTGCTGAAGACTCCGGTCGAGATCTCAGCCGAGCAGATCCAAGCCTTCGCCGACCTCTTTCCGCATGATGTCCGCCCCGTTCAACCCCTCAATGGCCGCGTCGTGAAGGAAAGCCGCTAACGGGTACGACTCCATAAGAAAACTACTTCCGCGTCAGCCGCAACTCGAGCATCATCCGCTCCTCGCCCTTGTCATCGACCAGGAAATGGCGATGCACCAGAACGCGGCCATCTTCCTCAAGGTGCGCGCGCGCGACCGTCTTGCGCCCGGGCCTGTCGGGATCAAGCGGCGTGGCCCACAGCACGATGTTCTTGCCGTCAAACGTCCCGTCGCTCTGGCGAATCGACATCGTCGTCTGCCGCGAGTCATACCACACGGTCGTGAATCGATTTGTTTTTGAATCGAAGCCGGAAATTCCGGTGCCCGTGCTCTTGGTTCCGTCAGTACTGAAGAAGACGAAATCCGATTGCAGAAACTTACCGTCCTGAATCATGTACTGCTTACAAGTGCCCTTGGTCACGATCGGCTTTCCGTTCATCGGAAAGAATGTCTTGACGAGATCCCAGTCGCCCGCAAATTGTGCCAGCAGCTTCTGGCCGGCGCCCGGCGCACTCGGCGGCTCATATTGATTGTGCGTTTGCTGCGCTATCGCCGCAGCGGCAGTAACGATGAGCAACGTCGCGGTAATCCATTTCTTCATGGCTCGCGAATTATATGAGAAAATCGCGAGCATTGCGCGCCTTTGTGGCGTAATTCGCTTGTGGAGTGTGAAGTTCCCACCCGGGTCTGAATGTGCCATCCGAGCTGCGGAGGATCATGAGAAGGACGTTCTTGCTTCTGTTGGTAGTACTCGCAATGGTAGGCACGGAGTTCGCATCGGATAGCGCGCTGCCGCCAGACGGAACCTCGCAGCAGGAGAAAAACAAAGCGGTCGCCGCGCGAGTGTTCGAAGAGATTTTCAACCAGGGAAAATTCCAGGTTGCCGACGAAATCTACGCCAGCGATTTCGTGAATCATGGCCTCCACAAGAATTTTGACCTGCAAGCGGACCAAGCGGCAGTGCATGCCGAAAAAAAGGCGTTTCCCGATCTCAAAATCACCGTGGACCGGATGGTGGCTGAGGGCGACCTGGTCACGGTGGTATGGACCTTCCGGGGAACAAATACCGCCGCCGGATATGGACTCCCGGCAACGGGAGCCACAATCGAACTGCGTGGCATTACAGTCTGGCGAATTGTCGACGGAAAAATTCGCGAGGAGTGGACATCATTTGACGACATGCAAGCCGCCCGCCAACTTGTGACCCAGCTCAAGTGGCCGCTCCTCGGCCTTCTTGTCGCGGCGCTAATTCCGGTGTGGATCTTCTGTCGAGTCATCCTAAGACTGAGGCCGATCAGGCTGGATGGCCGACCTGCCTGCCAGCCCTGATCAGGCCGGGTTTTTCATGCTACATCCTTTTTATTCGTATGTAGCGCGGTAACTCTGGTAGCGCCGCCAGGACGAGGTAAGCTCCGAACAGGATTCCCACGAAGCCCACGACACTACAGACAACCACACCAGCGTTGACAACCGGATTGAGATTTGTCATATGCGAACGATGATCCTCCCTTCAAGGACTCGGTATCAGGCGTTCTCAGCGGGTGACCTCGGGATTTGCCCAAATGTCACGCGGAGTGGCGTTCTTTGAATTCCTCGATCTTCGCCTTGGCCTTCTCTTTCGTGTCATCCACGGACTGGCTGATCTTCTCGCGGCTTTCGGCAGCCTTTTCGGAAGCGGCTTGCTTGTGCGACTCGTGGATCTGCTTCGCGGCGTCCTTCGCGTCGCCCCAGGTTTCCTTCGCCGCGCCTTTGGCTTGATTGACCACTCCTTTATTCGCTAATTTATCGTTACCAACACTTTCCCCGACGCTCTGCTGCACCTTGCCGACTGCCTGATCGATCTTGCCACTCACTTGATCCTTATTCATAAGTTCCTCCTAAATATTCTGTGTCGTTGCGGCATTCTCTTGAATGCGGTTGAGCCCACCTCAGTCAATCCTACGCGTGTATTTCGCGTGAGCCATCGGGCGAACCGGGTAGATGGACTGAATTTAAACAGCAGTCTTGTCGGACAGCTTCGAAACTGGGAGCAAGTCACGCGCTCTTGCGGATTTTCGCCGCCATCTTTCTTGGATTGGCGGCACGCGGTTTCGCGCGAGCTACAGCGACTGTTCTTTTCTTGTTTTTCTTTTTCTTGGCTGCGGATTTGACTGCCGGCAACAGTTCCAGCTTAGGTTGGTTCCCCGCGCGATGGTGGCCATGCTGCAACGGCTGGATGCGCGCAGCTTCTTCGTCCACTCGTAGCTGATTGGCGGCATATTTCTGCCGCTCTTCGTCAAGGTATTCTGCGATCGTTTGATTGCTCATGGCTGCAAGTGTGGCAGATCCACCTCATTCAAACTGTTCCATTTTGCCCACTCCGTGATAATCCGAGGCTTTCGGTTCACGTTCGCGACCCCTGACACTGTCGTCCGGGCTGCCAACCCTTCGCAAATCGCGAAGGGTGGGACAGGCTCAGTCGTGCTACTGCAAAGGTGGGCCAGCCCCCTCTCTTGATAAACTTGACCGCCAGGCCCATATCGGCCAATTCCGGTTAAACTGATGATGACCCTTCCCGAATCTCGTCTCAAAATCGACTTCATGGCCCACGCGAGAACGAACGTCTCGCGAGAGACACAGCGAATCGGGTCGCGAAGACCAGCCGCCTGATCGGCATCACCCTGCCGGCGCGAAGAATCGGAATCGTAATCTAGAGTGTTAAGCTTGACCCTTTCTTTCTAATTTGCTTGAATGAAATCCCCTGCGATGCGTTCTAGAAGGAGGCCCCCTAGGTGCCTTTGAACCTGCGATTATCTGTTTCCGCGCTCATCCGCAAATATCGGTGGGTGCCAGCGCTTGCAGTATTCGTGTGTGTGGCCACATTTGTGGCTGTAGTGGTCGATGGCATGTCTCGCACTTGGATCTTGGGCTCGGTAACCGCTCTCGCGTTCGCCTGCTATGTGTGGGGCTACGCGGTGCGCGCCGCGCGAGCTCAGCGACCTTTCGGTTATCCGTCGCTGCTGAATCTGCCACGCCGTCACTATAGCGAGGTGTGGGACGCCCTTGCCGCGTCCCCTGAGTTGGCCAGGGCAGCGGCCACCGGACGTCGGGACGAAGCCGATGTCCGCCGATCAGCGCAGACTCCGGTAAAAAATCTGACAGAACTGGGCCGCGTCCAACCGACGGACGACATTCTGGAGTTCGGCTGCGGTGTGGCCCGCATCGGCCTGGAGTTGGCTCCCCTTTGTCACACCTGGACCGGAGCGGATCTTTCAACGAATATGCTGGCTACAGCTGCGGAGCGCCTGCAAGGCGTGACGAACGTCCGGCTGGTGAAATTACAACAAGTTGGCTTGGATGAGTTTGAGAGCAATTCCTTCGATTTGGTTTACTCCACAAGTATGCTTGATCACATTGATGGAATGGATCGCTGGCGTTATGTGAAAGATGCCTTCCGCGTTCTTCGCCCCGGCGGGCGACTGTGTATCGATAACATCGATCTTGAATGCGAAGAAGGATGGAAAGCATTTTTCAAGGATTCCGAGTCGTATCAGAAACTGGAACGTGTACCCTACCAGCCAACCCCGACCACGGGCGCGGAGTTGACAACCTACGCTTTGCGGGCGGGATTTGCGCAGGTTCAGGCCCACAAGCGCGCGCCTGTGGTCATTGTCACTGCGGTGAAGCCCGTCAGCTAATTCCGGATCCCGAGTATTGCAACTCGTCATTGGAACAGCCTGACCGTCTCCTAGCCCTTGAGTCTGGCAACCCCAGCAAGGGGAGCATGGATTCCATCCAATTTGAGCGTTTTTCAGGAGAGTGGCCCATTCTAAATTTCGCGTTCTTTGCGAAATTGAGACTGGGGACATTGGGGGGCTTGCATATCTGCGACGCTCACCCAAAATCTTGTCAAGGCCCAAAACTGGTGCACTTCCCCGTAACCCACTGCCCCCATTCGAGAAATAAATCTCCGAATCCTGACGCTTTCACCCCTCCAAACCTGCTATCCTGAATATAGAGAGTAAAAGATTGGCGCAAGCCCTCAGGGCGAGCGCCATTTTGCTTTTTACCGAGAACCGAGAACTGAGAACTGCATTTGAGACGCAAGGGCTCGTCCCACGGACGCAACCAGCGTCCGGCCCAAGCCCTGCCCACTCCGCAGGCTTCCAACACCAAAACCCCCTTCGAGCGCGAACAAACCACCAAACGCCGCGGAGAAATCTCCGAACTAGCCTTCGCCCTCGCCGCCGCCCGCCAGGGCTTCGGTATCTCCCGCCCCTACGGCGACAGCGAACGCTACGACATCATTCTCGATTGCCCGAAAAACGACCCCTCACACCTGAAATCTGTCATCCCGACCGAAGCGGAGCGAAAGCGAGCGCGACAATCTGTCATCTCGACCGAAGCCGAGCGAAAGCGAGCGAAGTGGAGAGACCTGCTTCCTGCCCCCACCCGCCCCCGCCTGATCCGCGTCCAGGTGAAATCTTCCACCCAACTCCAATACGGCCTCTACCGCGTCAACGCCCACCGCCGCATCAACGGACGAGCCGTCCCCTACACCCTGGCCGAAATCGATTTCTTCGCCGCCTACGTAATCCCCGAAGATTCCTGGTTCATCTTCCCCCTAACCCACATCCTCGGCGCAACCGCCGTAACCCTAAGCCCCAAGCGCCGCCGCAAACGCCACATCAACAATCCCTACCGCGAAGCCTGGCACCTGCTTTACGAACCCGACGGCCTCGAATTCGCGTAGCGAATGTAGAGCAGGCGCCCCGCCCGCTGCCCTTGGTCTTGGTCTTGACTTTGCCCGTGTGGGTCGGACACTCTTGTCCGACGCCGTTGACGTTGGTTTTGATTTTGACTTGGACCGGGAAGGGCACGGCTTAAGCCGTGCCGCAAAGCCTCCCCCAGAATGGAACCCGGCTTCAGCCGCTGAAGAACCCCCAGCGCTGTTGTCATCCTAAGGAAGCGGAGTCGCACGCAAAGCGGGCGACTCCCGAAGAAGAGCCTGCCCTGAGCTAGCCGAAGGGACCCATGCAATTCGCTGGCAGTGGTGCAAAGGTGGGCCAGCCCCCTTTCCTTCTACTCTAGTTGCGGGTGCCCCGTCCTCGTCTCTGCGCTTTTTGCGGAGACAGGGCGGGGATGTTGATCTGGAGCTCTCAACTGCGGCGTGACCTCGAGTAGTTCCCGCTTCCGCGCCGTCCACTGAGACTCAATCTCCACCACTCCCTCGACGCCCGACACGTAGTGGCGAAAACTGCTCCACGCCCACAACTCGGGGCTCGATACCAAATCTCTGCTCACCGGATTGCGATGGATGTAGCGCAACTTCTCGATGCGTTTAGCCTCAGTCCAGACGTTGAAATCGTAGTAGCGCGCTTGCCAGAAAGCTCCGCCCTCAACCTCGCGCAGTTGCCGCGCAACATTCTGCTTCAGCATCTGCAGTGCAAGAGAAAGCTTCGCTCGCTCCGGTTCAGTCACCAGCAGATGGACGTGCTCGGGCATGACCACATATCCCGCGACATAGAATCCGTACCATTTTCGGGCCCGTTCCAAGGCCTGCTCGAAGATGTCACATGCCCGCGGTGTTCCCAGGCGTGGTGCTCGTCGATAGCAGCTGAACGTTATAAAGTGGAGGCATCGCGCTTCCTGAAATCGTTTCAGACCCCAAGGCATGGACTCAATCGTAAGCCGGGTTCGAGGGCATACCGTTCCAACTCGGAGAATAATTTCATCTCCGATTCCAAGAATAGGAAGAACGAAAAGGGAGTCAAAGTCCCCGCCCTGTCTCTGCAAAACCCGCAGAGACGAGGACGGGGCACCCGCACTTTGATTTAGATTCCGAAATTCACAACCCAGACGGGATCATCGACAAGGGTGCCCCGTCCTCGTCCCTCCGTTCTTTGGAGGGACAGGGCGGGGACTTTGACTTCGCCAGGCTTCTAATCGCAGACTCCCGAACAGAAAGGGCGGGGCAGCCCCATCCGCACTTTGATTTAGATTCTGAAATTCACAACCCAGACGGGATCATCGACAAGGGTGCCCCGTCCTCGTCCCTCCGTTCTTTGGAGGGACAGGGCGGGGACTTTGACTTCGCCAGGCTTCTAATCGCAGACTCCCGAACAGAAAGGGCGGGGCAGCCCCATCCGCACTTTGATTTAGATTCTGAAATTCACAACCCAGATGGGATCATCGACAAGGGTGCCCCGTCCTCGTCCCTCCGTTCTTTGGAGGGACAGGGCGGGGACTTTGACTTCGCCTGCGCCTGATCGCAGACCCCCCGGTCAAAAAGGGCGGGCCAGCCCCACCCGCACTTTGATTTGGATTCTGAAATTCACAACCCAGACGAAATCGACAAGGGTGCCCCGTCCTCGTCCCTCCGTTCTCTGGAGGGACAGGGCGGGGACTTTGACCTCGCCTGCACCTGATCGCAGACTCCCGGTCAAAAAGGGTGGGCCAGCCCCCTACTTCGACATATTGGGCGGCCTGTTCGGCGTTGCGCCTTCTCCGAAGATCTTCCCCGCTATGTCTCTGTTTGGCGAATACCGTAGCTCCTCCCAGAAATGAGAGGCCAATTCTGAAACGCGGGCGGCCCACTCGACCCCGATGTTGCCTTTGGTGGGGGCGTTAGGGTCCTCGCCTTTACACCCCCACCCCCTGCCTGCTATCCTCACTAAGTCACAAAGATAAATCGAAACCAGAACAGGAGTGCACCAGGTTAGTGTTAGCCAGAGAGCAAAAGAAATCCGTAATTGACCAGTATCAGACGCACGCGACTGACACGGGGAGCCCCGAGGTTCAGATCGCCATCATCAGTGAACGCATTGGCCAGTTGACGGACCACTTCAAGACGCACCAGAAGGACCACGGCTCGCGCCGCGGCCTGCTCATGCTAGTCAGTAAACGGCGTCGTTTACTGGACTACCTCAAGAGATACGATTCCGAGCGCTATAAGACGGTCATTGGCAAGCTCGGCATCCGCAAGTAATCCCGGGAAAACTGGGTGGCCCATCATTGCGCGCCTTTTGCGCAAAGGTGGGAGGCGACGAAGCATCCACCCTAGGGTCTTCCGAAGAAGACAGTTCCCATCAACGTATCTGAGAACGCCGCCTTCGTCTGGAAGCCGGCCGAGCATTGAGCCAATTCACACCGTGCGTATTATCGAAGAAGTATTCCGAGCCTGCCTCGGAACCCACCTCTCATGGCGGCCACCAATTCATGGCTGAGCGCGTTTTTCCATCCTCGCAACAGCGCGTCGTTCGTAGGCGCAACCGGGAAAGCGCGACTGCCCTCCTGATTCCAATAAGAAGGATGAAACATGAAACCAGAAGTTAGCAGCGTTACCGTAGACCTCGCCGGCGGCAAACAAATCTCATTTGAAACTGGAAAATTAGCTAAGCAAGCCCACGGCTCAGCCGTAGTCCGCCAGGGCGACAACGTTGTGCTCGCCACTGCGACCGCGAACGCCGACCCGCGCGAGGGAATTGATTTCTTTCCCCTCACTGTCGATTACCGCGAATACACCTACGCCGGCGGACGCTTTCCCGGCGGCTTCATCAAGCGCGAAGGCCGCATGAGCGAGCGCGAAGTGCTTACCAGCCGCCAGATCGACCGCCCGGTGCGTCCCATGTTTGCCGAGGGATTCAAGTGCGAAACCCAGGTCATCGCCTTCGTGCTCTCCGCTGATACGAATAATGACCCCGACGTTCTCGGCATCAACGGCGCCTCCGCCGCGCTCACGCTTTCCGACATTCCTTTTCTTGGACCGATCGGAGCAGTGCGCGTAGGGCAGATCGGCGGACAGTTCATCATCAATCCCACTTACGATGAAATGCGCGAGAGCCTGGTGAACATCATGGTCGTCGGAACCGCCGACGGCATTGTGATGATCGAATCGGGCGCGAAAGAAATCAGCGAAGAAGTCGTGGTCGACGCCATCGAGTTCGGCCACACCGAAGTAAAAAAGATCTGTGCCGCGCTGAACGACCTGCGCGCCAAGGCGGGCAAGAAGAAGAGGGAAGTAACGCCGCCGGAATTCGACCAGGCCTACTACGACGCACTGAAAAAGAAAGCAGGCGCGGAACTCTCCGACGCGCTCGACACCAAGAAGCATCCGAAGGCCGAGAGCCACACGCTGGTGAAAGAACTCAAGAAAAAGCTGCAGGCGGAAATCCCCGCGGATGATGAGAAAGCACAGGCAAAGTTAAAGCAATACTTTGAGACCCTCCGCGAACGCATCTTCCGCGAAGAAGTAATCGAAAAGAAGCGAAGACCCGACGCCCGCGCCTTCGACGAAGTCCGCGACATCTGGATCGAAGCCGGCATCCTGCCGAGAACCCACGGCAGCGCCATCTTCACCCGCGGCGAAACCCAAGCCTTAGTAACCACAACACTAGGAACCAGCGACGACATGCAGCGCCTAGAAGGCTTCGAAGGCGAAGCCAAAAAGCGCTTCATGCTCCATTACAATTTTCCGCCGTTCTCGGTTGGGGAGGTTGCCTTCTTGCGCGGAGCTGGGCGGCGGGAGATTGGACATGGGGCGCTCGCAGAGCGCGCCGTGTCGGCTGTGCTGCCTACCGAAGAGGCTTGGCCTTACGCGATGCGCGTGGTTTCGGACATTCTGGAATCGAATGGGTCGTCGTCGATGGCTACGGTTTGCGGGGCTTCGCTTTCGCTGATGGATGCTGGAGTTCCGTTGAAGGCTCCGGTGGCGGGCGTGGCTATGGGATTGGTGAAGGAGGGCGAGCAGTATGCCATCCTTACCGACATTGCTGGAGCCGAGGATCATTACGGCGACATGGACTTCAAAGTTGCCGGAACTCGCGACGGCATTACTGCGCTGCAGATGGATATTAAAGTCGCCGGCATTACTTCTCAGATTATGCGAGAGGCGCTGGCGCAGGCTAAGCGCGGGCGGCTGCACATTCTGGGGAAGATGGAAGAAGTTATTTCCAGCGGACGCGAGAAGATTTCTGACTTTGCTCCGCGGTTCTATACGGTGCAGATTCCGGTCGATAAGATTCGCGATTTGATTGGACCGGGCGGGAAGATGATTCGCTCGATCGTCGAGCAGACCGGAGTGAAGATTGACGTTGAAGATTCCGGGCTGGTGAAGGTTGCGTCGAGCGATCAGGCTTCGGCGGCGAAAGCGTTGCAGATCATTGGCGATTTGACGGCGACGGCAGAAGTCGGGAAGACTTACCTCGGGAAGGTTACTCGTCTCGCCGATTTTGGGGCGTTTGTCGAGATCATCCCGGGCACCGACGGGTTGCTGCACATCAGCGAAGTGGCGGAGCATCGTATTGGCGATATTCGCGATGAGTTGAAAGAAGGCGATCAGGTTCTGGTGAAGGTGCTGGCGGTGGAAGGCAACCGCATCCGGCTGTCGCGCAAGGCGATTCTGAAAGAGCAGCGCGCCAAGATGGGCGGCGGCGCGGTTGCGGAAGGTATGCCGGTGGCGGCTGGGGCTGAGGGCGAGTTTGCTCCGGTGGCGGCGGCGACGGGCACAGTGGTGATTGAGGGCGGCGGAGATTTTCCTGACGAAGCTGAGAGCGAGCCGAACTTCAACCGCGACGGAGCGCCGCACGTGGCGAGCGACCGGCCTCACGGCGATCGTCCGCATGGCGGAGACCGAGGCGGCCGCGGTGGAAGGCCGGGCGGCGGCGGGCGGGATCGTGGACGCGGCGGTCGTGGCGGTCGGCCTGGTGGTGGCGGGCGGGATCGTGGACGTGGCGGACCTGGTGGCGGGAGACACTAGAAACTTCTTTGCCACGGATTTTCGCGGATAAAACAAACGAATCATGAAAGGCCACGATGCTCGTCGTGGCCTTTTCTCTTAGGCCAGGAGTTTCGCGAGAGGCTCCCAATAGTGGGCTTTCCAGCCTGAGGCCAGGGCTTCTGCGTCGCCTTTCGGAAAGCCGGTGTGGTCGAATACGATCCTGGTGCCGGTGCCTTGTTCCACTAGTTCGAATTTCGCAATCGAATAGATACCGGGAGGCCAGTTTCCCGCTCGCCATGCTTGCACGATGCGCTGGTTGGGTACAAGTTCTACGTGCCGTCCCGTAATGTATCCGCCGAAGAGCGTGAACGCGCCTCCTACTTCTCGGCTGATCGCAGTCGGCGTGCTTCCCAGGCGCATGGACTGCATGGCTCCGCTAAGCTGAACGACTTTGTCGAACTGTTTGGTGTCAGTGAGCGCCTGGTAGATGCGCTGGCGATTCGCTTTGAAGTCGGTTTCCTGGTGAATGGATTCCTCGGTATGAGAAATCTCGCCGTCGGCTCCGGCCCAAGCCTTCGTTGGGAGCAGAGCGAGTCCACTGAACGCGATTGCGGCGGCGACGATCGCTTCCCGCCGCGTGGGGTCGGCCAGCGTTGCCAGATTATTGCTGTCGCGCTTCATCATTGGCATTGGCGTTGTCATGGTCGTCGTTTCTCCTGAATTTCTTGCCTTCAACTGTCACTGCATTAGAGCCGCCCGTGAAAATATGTTCAAGATAATATTTTTCTAGGCAGGCGAGCGCGCTGCAGGTCATACTTATGCGCCCAGAGAACGAGGAGGATCTATGCCTTACCCCACTGGTCATCGCGCCGCAGTAAAGAGGGACATCATTGACAGCGCGCGCAGGCTATTCAATCGCCATGGTTTTGAGAGTGTTTCCCTCAACCAGATCATGGCTGGTGTGGGCCTTACGCACGGCGGATTCTACAGCTATTTCAAAAGCAAGAGCGATCTGTACGCCGAGGTACTCGGATGTTTTTTCACTGATCCGCAATGGAAAAGCTGCTGGGAAGGGGTGCATGTGGATCTGTCGTCGACTGACGTGGGGTCGCAGGTGGTTCGCGCCTATCTATCGCGCCAGCATTTCGAGGACGTCGAGAACTCCTGTCCCATGGTGGCATTACCCACCGACGTCGCGCGCAGTGGCGTGAGTGCGAGGCGCGCTTTCGAGACCGTGTTCAAAGCGATGGTGAGTGTGTTGGAGCGGAGCCTGGCGCTGAATGGCCGACAGCGCCGTGGCACAGCGCAGAGCATAGCTGCATTGTCGATCGGAGGCATGGTGGTGGCGCGGACAATGGTGGACCGCGCTCTGGCAGACGAGTTGCGCGCCGCATGCGCCGCCGTTGCCCTGAATCTCGGCGGGTGGGACAGGAAGAACAAATCGAGACGCGCCAAAGCCAAGCGACCTCAAAAAACCTCATGAGGGCAAGTGATTGGAGCGCAGTGGTAAGGAGGACTCATGTGCGAAGTGATTGTGAAGCGGTTTGAGAATCCGGATGAAGTGCGAACTTTCGAAAAGGGAAGATTTGAAGTTGTCGAGGTGGGCGGAATGACGATTGGACGCGCGACTTATCAGCCGGGCTGGAAGTGGTCGCTGCACGTGGGGAAGGCTGCGGGCGCGAAGAGTTGCATGGTGGAACATGTGGGGATGGTGGTAGCGGGGCGGGCTACGGCGGCGATGGACGATGGCCGCGTCATTGAGATGAAGGCGGGCGACGTATTTTATATTGCGCCGGGACACGACAGCTGGGTGGTCGGCGAGGAGCCTTATGTCTCGCTGCATTTTGTGGGCGCCAATGAATACGCGCAGCAGAAGAAATGATTGCGGGGAATATAATGCGGCCTCCCGGAGCAAAAGGTTTGAGTAGCGCTCACAACTGATGAATTCACAACCTCTCACCTTTTTTCTGGCGGTCGCGGTCCTGATCGTAGTTGGGGTCACGGCCTTTGTGGCGAGGCGGCGCGGGCGTCCCTTTCTTGAGGCGGAGGGAGGCGCGATCGAGCGCTGGAGTACAGGACAGCTTTTGCTGGCCAGTTTTCTCACGCTCTTTGCCGAACTGGCTTTCATTCGCTGGATTGCGGTGGAGGTGCGGGTCTTTGCTTATTTCAAGAACCTGGCGCTGCTTCTTTGCTTCGTCGGATTCGGGCTGGGATGCGCGCTGGCTGGACAACGAGCACGGTGGAAATCCGCTCTGCTGGCTTTTCTGGGATTGCTGCTGATCGTGCGAATGCCGTGGCGGGGCGCGGAATTGCTTGAGGGGCTCTCGGAAAGTTTGGGAGGAGCGGGGGACATTGCGATCTGGGCGACGGGAAACAATTCGAACTGGTTGCAGTATGGGATGGCGTTGCTGGTTGCGGGAGCGCTGTTCCTGTTGATCGTTTCTGTGTTTGTGCCGCTCGGGCAAACCGTGAGCCGACAGATGGACCTCGCGCCCAGCGCCTTGCGAGCTTACTCGTGGAATCTGGGGGGCAGCCTGGTGGGCGTGGTGGCTTTTTTCGCGGTGAGTCTCTTGATGCTGCCGCCTGCGGTTTGGCTAGGAGCGGTGCTGGTCGGTTTTGCGTTTCTGCAGGCTTCGCGGCGGGACCTTGTGCTGCTCGCAAGCCTGATTGTTCCTCTGGTTTTGCTGCTGCATGGCGAAGCTGGTCCCGATACCACGGTCTTGTGGACGCCGTACCAGCAAGTCCAATACACGCCAGTGCATACTCCAGATGGCGAAGTCTACGGCGGGCTGATGCGGGTGAACCATGCGCTCTATCAAAAGATCGTGAATTTATCCGATGCATTTCTGGCGCGGCATCCGCGTGCGATGAAGGAAGCGCCGGATGAGAATCCTTACAACCTGCCGTTTCGTTTTGCAGTGCCCGACCCGGCGGTGATGATTGTGGGATCGGGAACGGGGAACGATGTGGCGGCGGCTTTGCGGCATGGAAGCCGGCTGGTGGATGCGGTGGAAATTGATCCGGCAATTCTGGGGCTGGGGAAGCAGGAACATCCGGAGCATCCTTATGATTCGCCGCGAGTGTCGATTCATGTGGATGATGCACGCGCATTTCTGAAGCGGACGAAGCAGAGCTACGATCTGATCCTGTTCGGGTTGCTGGATTCGCATGCACAGTTTTCCGATTATGCGAACATGCGGATCGATAACTTTGTCTACACGGCGGAATCGTTTCGCGAGGCGGCGCGGCATCTGACGCCGAATGGCGTGATCTTCGTGAAGTTTCAGGTGGACCATCGCTGGATGGGAACGAGGCTGGTCGAGATTTTGCAGCAGACGTTCGGGAAGGCTCCGGTAGTGTTTCTGGCGGAGTCGAATTACAGTGCGTCGGCGACATGTTTTGTGATTTCGCAAGGGAACCGGGTGGAAGAGGCTCTGGGCGCTGATCCGCGGCTGGCGGAGTTTGTGCGCAAGAATCCGTTTGCGGTGCCGGCGGAAGCGGTTCCGGTTACCACGGACGACTGGCCTTATCTTTATCAGGAAGGGAAGTGGATTCCGCGGACATATTATTCGATTGGCGTGCTGGTGATTCTGATTGCGATTGGGCTGTATGCGCAGATTGGGGGAGTTCGGCGGAATGCGCCTTCGCTGTTCTTCTTCAGCATGGGTGCGGGATTTCTTTTGCTGGAGACGCAGGTGATCAGCCGGTTGGCGCTGTTCTTTGGAACGGTCTGGCAGGTGAACGGGATTGTGATTTCGGCATTGCTGATCGCTTTGTTGCTGGCGAATGCGTTGGTCGAGCACAGCAGGAAAGATTTGCCGCGATTGTGGATTTGGGTGGCGCTGATCGCCGGGTTGGCGATTGCGTATTGGTTTCCGTTTGAGCGGATTGGCGGATCACCGTCGGTTGCGGGGACGATTGCGGTGGTCGTGTTTTCCGTGCCGGTGGTGTTTGCCGGCATCCTGTTCGCGTTGGAATTTCGAGCGACGGCGTCGCCGAGCGCGGCGCTGGGGGCCAATATGTTGGGCGCGGTGGCGGGAGGATTGCTCGAAACTCTTTCGCTACTGTTTGGAATGCGAGCGCTGTTGCTGATCGCGGTGGGAGTTTACTGTCTGGCCGGCGTCGGGCTATGCAGACGGAAGCAGACGGTTTTGGCTTGAAGTTCTGAGAGTCAGTTTGTTCGGTAGGGAAATATCTTTCTGAAGCTTGCCAGGATCCGAGAGGTCCCTTCATACCCAAAAATTGGCAGCTGCGCAGCGCCTGTGCGATATTGACAGGTGCGAGCGGCATAGTGTGTCGCACATCGATACTGGCCGGGATGGCGAAATTGGCAGACGCAGCGGACTTAAAATCCGCAGGTCCGAAAGGACTGTGGGGGTTCGATTCCCCCTCCCGGCACCAAGTGTGTTTCTGATTGTCGGAGTGCGGACGCAGACGATGAAGCGCGACGGCCAGTGGTGGCTACTTCGACGAATCCCGGCGGAAGCGGCCAGCAGTTAGACGATTTGATACTGTGGAGCCGTGACATGAAAAAAATATGTGTGGTCTTTGTAGTTCTTGCAGGGTGGGCGGTGCTGGTTCCTTTTGGCGCAGGGCAGACTGGCGGCCGGGCCCGCGATCTTGGCGTGCCTTTCGACGGTGCACCGGGGCCGCTCAATGCGATTACCGATGTTAAAGGAGTGGAGGTTGGTCACACGACCTTGATCTCCGGAGCCGGAGCTTTGAAGGTGGGCGTGGGGCCGGTACGAACGGGCGTGACGGCGGTGTTCCCGCGGGGAAAAAATTCGCGCGATTCGGTATTTGCCGGATGGTTTACTTTGAATGGCAATGGCGAGATGACGGGCACGACGTGGGTTGAGGAATCGGGTTTTCTCGAGGGTCCGGTGATGATCACGAATACGCACAGCGTGGGCACGGTCCGCGACGCCGTGATCGCGTGGCGTTTGAAACATGGCGGTCCTGACAAGGAGGGCTATTCGTGGTCTCTGCCGGTTGTGGCCGAAACCTGGGATGGGTACTTGAACGACACGAATGGATTTCATGTGAAGCCTGAAGACGTGTTTCATGCGCTGGACAGTGCTCACGGCGGTCCCGTGGAAGAAGGGAACGTGGGTGGCGGAACGGGAATGATTTGCAACGAGTTTAAAGGCGGCATCGGCACGGCTTCGCGAGTGCTCGATGCGAAATATGGCGGATACACCGTGGGCGTGTTGGTGCAGTGTAATTATGGACAGCGTGATCAGCTGCGGATTGCGGGTGTGCCGGTGGGACGAGAGATTGGAGGAGCGAAAGTCTGGGATGACGATGTGGGTTCGATCATCGTTATTGTGGCGACGGATGCTCCGTTGATTCCGACGCAGTTGAAACGCGTGGCCAAGAGAGTGTCGCTGGGGCTGGGAAGGGATGGGAGTTATTCCGGCGATGGATCGGGAGACATCTTCATCGCGTTTTCTACGGCGAATGCGGGGGCGGCGCTGGCGAACCATGCCACTCAAATCAGCATGCTGCCGAATGATGACATCAATCCAGTTTTTCTGGCGACAGTGCAAGCGACAGAGGAGGCCGTGGTGAATGCGATGGTCGCGGCAAAGACGATGACCGGCGTCGACGGGCATACCGCGCTGGCGCTGCCTCATGATCGATTGCGGGAAGTGCTGCAGAAGTACAACCGGCTGGCGAAGTGAGAGATCGCCGACCAACGTGAGCCGTGCAAACTGATGTAGTCTGTAGTTTCCGCGCATGAAGCTTCTACGAGGACAGCGGCTAGGGCTGGTGGCGTTGGTTTGGTTGACCGGGTGCGCATCGATTGGTGCGCCGCTTCCACCCTCGCTGGAGCTGCCACGGCCGCCAGAGGATCTGCGGGCGGCGCGCAAAGGTGACAAAGTTACGCTTACCTGGACCATCCCTCCTCGAACCATGGATCGGCAGCGGGTGCGCTATTTGGGGAAGACAAATGTTTGCCGGAGTATGGATGCCGCTCTTGCCACGTGCGGCGCGCCTGTGGGCGAGGCAGTGCCACCGGCGGATTTCGCGCGCAAGAATGAGCCGGGAAGCCAGAAGTTGACGGCCAGCTATACGGACACTTTGCCGCTCGACCTTCGGCTTCGCACTGCCTTCAGCTCGGCCACTTATGCCGTGGAAGTATTAAACCGCGAGGGCCGCGGCGCCGGATTGTCCAATCGAGTGCACGTTCCTCTGGCTGGAACTCTGCCCGCTCCCACGAGTTTCAGCGCCCAGGTCACGGCGCAGGGCGTCGTGCTGAAGTGGACGGGGGTTCCATGGTCTGTGCGGATGGACGACCCTCTGCGCCTGAGTTACCGCGTCTATCGCCGGGCCGAGGGCAGTAAGCGGGAGATTCTCGTCGGCGAAAAGAACGTGGCCGATCCGAATCAATCGCTCACGGATCAGAGTTTCGAGTGGGAGAAAACCTACTACTACCGCGTCACCACCTTCACGGTCATCGCTCAGCCGGGAAAACCGGAAGTGTCGATCGAGGGCGACGATACGCCTGAAGTAAAAGTGTTTGCCGATGATGTGTTTCCGCCGGGCGTGCCCTCGGGGTTGCAGGCAGTGTTTTCCGGGCCGGGTCAGAAACCGTTCATCGACTTGATTTGGGCACCGGTTCCCGACGCGGACCTTGACGGATACAACGTTTATCGTCATGAGGAAGGTGGCACGACGTTCAAATTGAATTCCGAACTGGTGAAAATACCGGCGTATCGCGATGTGCAGGTGGTTTCTGGTAAGAGGTATTTTTATTCGGTGTCGGCGGTGGATTTGCGGGGGAATGAGAGTAAGAGGTCGGAGGTAGCGAGCGAGAGGGTGCCGTAGGATGTCTTCGCAGGCGGATGAGAACGTACGGCGGTGGTAGAAACGCCTTGCGCGGGCGGTGATAGCACAGTCAGATAAGGGGTCCCCTCGGCTCCGCTCGGGGCAGGCTCTTCGACTGCGCATGACCGACCTATCGGACGAATCATGCTTCGCTCAGGATGACAGAGCAGGGAAGAGACGATCAGGCTATCGGTCGGGATGACACCGGAAAAAAGTTTGGAGGAACTTCCGGGTCTCGTGGTTAGATAGAGGACGATGAAATATTGCCGCTTTCAACTGAATGGTGAGGCTCACTACGGGTTGGTCGAGTCGGTTGCGGGACGCGAGTCGATTTTGCGGATTCTGCTTACGGCTCCGGAAGAATCTGAGGGCGACGTGGAGGGTTTGCGAACACGCCGGATCGAACCGCTTGCGCTGGAAGAAGCCACGCTGCTGGCGCCGGTGCGGCCTTCGAAGATCGTGTGCGTAGGTCGCAACTATCGGGAACATGCGGCGGAGCTTGGTCACGAAGTGCCTAAGGAGCCGCTGCTGTTCTTCAAGCCTAATTCGGCGCTGCTGGGGCCGGGGGGCGTGGTTCGGCGGCCGAAGCTTTCGGAGCGCGTGGATTATGAAGGCGAGCTTTGCGTGGTCATGGGAAAGACTTGCTATCAGCCTCCCGTGGATGAGGATGTGCGGCCATACATTCTCGGTTACACCTGCCTGAACGACGTGACGGCGCGCGACTGGCAGAATAAAGATGGGCAGTGGGCGCGGGCCAAGGGTTTTGACACGTCGTGTCCAGTCGGACCAGTTGTGGTGGAGGCCGCTGATCTTGATCCCTGGACGGGGGTGGGCGTTGAGACGCGGGTCAATGGCGCGGTGCGGCAGTCGGGGAATACGCGGGATTTCATTTTTCCGCTGGATGTTGTCATCCGGTACATCGCGCAGGTGATGACGCTTTTTCCTGGTGATCTCATTGCTACGGGCACGCCGCAGGGTGTGGGGCCGGTGGTGGCGGGGGATGTGATGGAGATTAGCGTCGAGGGAGTGGGGACGCTAAGGAACTCTGTGGTGGATGAATAACGGAGCAGCGGGCAGCGCCTGAAGGCGCATCCGGTTTTCGCGATTTCAACGGTATGCCTGAAGGCATACCCTGATACGAATCAGGTCACTGCAGGCGGAATCTCTCCCGCATCAAGCGCTGCAAGCGGGGTTTGTAGAGCAGATCGTAGGCCAGCTCTTTGTCGGGAAACATGGCGAGTGCGGCGCGCTTGGCGCCGGCGGCAAGCTCGGAGGCTTCTTCAACGGTGAGGCCGGGGTCCTGGCTGATCACGGACGTTACCATGCTCATCATGACCTGGAGGCGGCGGATTCTTCGGGCCTCGTCTGCATCCTGATCCCGAGGCGCTCCCGTTTTCTGTCCTGCTAGACGTGGCTCCTTCTCGTGATCCGCTGGTTCCCCGAAGTTCATGCTGCCCCCTTTTGTTCGCCTCACAGCATTTTCATCCAACACCTTTGGATGTTGCAGGCGCAGTCCAGGTCGCGCCCACTTCCAGCATTCTCCTCTAATCGGGAAAGAAAACAACGGCCCGAAAGTGCTGGCTGGGTCACTAACGTCATCTCAAGGTATAGAAATGCGGAGGTTGGCGGCTCTTCTAGGGTGCGTGCGACGCGGCTTCTTCGATCAGGGCTGCGACTTCTTTGGGGTGGGAAACGTAGACCGCGTGGCTGGCGCCCGGGACTTCAACCTTGTGGCTGTTGGCTCGAGTGGCATACCAGCGTTCGAGGTCAGGATTGATAGCTCTGTCACTTCCGGCAACCAGCATCCAACTCGGTTTGCTTCTCCACGCGGGCGTAGTGATGACTGCCCGGAAATTATCAGCTTTGTTAAGCACTTGCGACTTCGCCATGAAGGCAGCTTGCTCAGCGGGCACGTCAGCTGCGAAATACTCATGAAACTGCGCCGGGTCCAGGTAAGTGAAGTCGTCCGCCGTCTTCTTTATTGCGTTGGACTTGTTGAGGTCACTGGGAAAACGCTTTCCATCGTCAGACTCGTTTTCTCCTGCATCCGGCATGTGCGCTGCGATGTATACCAAGCCGACTACCGACGGGTCGGTCCCCGCTTCGGTAATCACGGCTCCGCCATAGCTGTGGCCGACCAGAATGCACGGTCCATCCTGGAGAGACAGGACGCGCTTCGTGGCCGTGACATCTTCCTGAAAGGAGGTCTCGGGCTCCTGGACGATGCTGACGTTGAAGCCGTCCTTGACCAGAATGTCGTAAACACCTTTCCAGCCAGAGCCGTCGGCCCATGCGCCGTGCACTAGAACTACGTTCCGAATGTAATGGCCTTGTGTAGTGTTCTGCGCGGATAGCGTGCAGCAGGTTAACAGGAAGAACACGATGCAGAAGGATTGAGGCATTCTTCGCATGGCTACCTCCGAGTGGTTATGGTGCAGTCAATTGTCTCGCGTGCAGGTAGGTACTGCGATCTCGCTATTGCTTGGCAGTCTGCTCGGCATCGTTTTTCAGCAGGCTGACTTCGATGCGTGTGCCAACGGTATGTTTTTCTTCGGCGGCGTTGCCCATGCCGATCACGTAGATGCGGTAGGCCGGAACCTCCTGGTTCAGGACCAGATAACGCTCGACGGAATCCGCCATCTTTTTTGAGTTGAGGATGGCTGCCTGTCCGCGGCCTGCGGAGAAGCCTTGTACCTCAATGATGTAACCGTGCTGACCCTTCACTTGCACGGCTAATTCATCGAGCGCGTCTTTGGCCTGCTTGCTCAATACGGTCTGGCCGGGGCGGAAACGAATCTCGGTTTGAGCGCCGGACTTGTACTGATCGAGGTTTCCGACCACGGTCTGGTCGTTGGCGATGCGAGTGTCAAGGGAGGCTGCGGTCTGATGCGCCATTTGAGCTTTGTTGGCAGCATCTTGCGCGTGTTCATCGGCGAGGCTGGCCTTTTCGGAAGCCAACTGGATTCCGTGCTGGGTGCGGCTATCGATGTCCTTGATCGTGCGGCTGTTCTCTGCGGTGATCTCATCGAGTTCGTTGACGCGGTCCTGGATGGGCTGAACATGCCGCCGAACATACTGCTTGCTGGCGAAGGGATGCAGGATGAGCCAGGTGAGGCTGGGCTCATCGCCATCCCAGAAATCCTGGGGCCGGGGAGATTGCAAGGGTTCACTCTGATAGACCGTCACAGGCTGTGAAGGGGGAGCGGCCTGGTTGGCAGACGTTGCGGGCTGCGCGCTCGAACTCGAAGTAGTCTGCTGCGCCACGGCGGACAGTGCAAGCCCCATCGACAACAGCAGTGTTATGAGTGTGCGGTTCGTCATATCATCTTTTCCTTCTGAGTGAAGGTCCCGAGAGCTTCACTCCTGCCCGAGTTCCAGTGCCGTGCGGTGGCAATACCGCGAGATACCCAAGGCTGCAATCTCGCAGTGGTATTGTAGCGCCAAAGCAGGGGAATTTCGGCTAATAAATTTGCGCCTTAGAGCGGTTTTGGGGGGGTGGGAAGCGGCTTCTTGACTGCGCTCAGAATGACGAAAACGCCTAGATTTACTATGAAACCCTAAAGGAACGGAGCGATTTGCTGAAATACCTGATGGTTGGAGTTGGCGGCGGTCTGGGGTACCGTAGTATGCTCTCCAGCCTCGTAGTTTCGGGTCGACGTGCTAGGCGAGAGGTTTGGACATTTTGACGAGATGGCAAGGCATTTTAGGAGGATGCTGATCGCTGGGAAAAGGCAGGGTGCCATTTTCCATGTATCCCCGGCTTCGATAGTATCCGGGCAATTCCTTCCGCAGATTCACGACGGTGAGGTCCATGAAGCGACAGCCGGCGGCGCGGCGGAAATCTTCGGCGGCGTCGATCAGGCGAGATCCCGTGCCGGCGCGCTGGCGCGCGGGATCGACTGCGAGCAAGCCGAAATATCCACGGTCGCCGCGCAGCTCTACGTAGACGCAGGCGACCAGCGCGGCGGACTCCTCGGCTAACAGGAATTTTCCTTTCTGGAGGAACTCCCGCACTTTGTCTGGATTGGTGCGGTCCGCGTCAATGAAGAAGCGTTCAGGACGGAATGCAGCATTCACCAGATGCGAAATATCTTCGGCATCGGCAGGGCCGGCGGTGCGCGTTTTGATGTCGTCCACGCGAGTATTAGTTTACGCTGTAAATCGTGTGGTGGCTTGGAACCAGAACTCCGACGACTGCGCCAACACCAGCCCCGATAGTAGCGCCAATCGCAGCCACAGTGCCTCTACCAATCACATTAATGCAGTCGGGACCCGAGCATTCGGGTTTCGCTGCACCTATCCCGGCACCCACTCCGGCGCCCACTACTGCGCCGATTATGATGTTGCGCAAATGGTGTTTGTTTTCCATGAGCCTTACTTTGCGAACGTCTTGCTTCGGGATGGTCTGTCCGCCTGCCGCGTCCTGGTACAAGATCGCTGCTTCGGAGAAACTCACGAAGATTCCGGAGTGCCTCGTCGAGTTCATTGCGACGATCTCAATCTTCTGGCCCGGACGCAGGGCGCTGAGATTGGTCCATAACGCTCGATCGCCTTGCGCCCACGAAGCGCAGGCTATGCCAAGGATAAAAATCAGGAACCAGGTTTTTCGCATTGAGCACGCTCCCAAAGATTTCAGGATTGCTCGGTCGCCACTCGACGCGACCCTGTTTGGACCACTCACGCGCGCTCAAATCTAGGCTTTTTACCTTGCGAAAGCAAACCAAGCGTACCTGCCTTTGAGCGAAAAGATAAAAGCAAAGTGAAGGCCGCCTCGGAGGGCGGCTCTTGCGGCAAGTTGATCTTCATCTTCGAGGCTGCTGCGGCTACTGTCAGTATGGCCAGCGCGTATGCCGGGTGCACGGCGTGGCTTGCGGGCCTGGCGCACAGAGTGCCGGCTATCGCCGACAGTGCCATCACCGCGATAAATGTTCTTGCCAGCCGTGGGTCGCCCTTGACGCGCTCATCCCTTCTTGGGCTTTATTGAGCGTCTTTATTACGCACGGCTGCTACTGTGCGTCTCCAGTAAACAATATTGCGGAGTTATCGCCGTTGAGCTGTGATGCCCCCCAGACCACGCTGGTGGCTTGATTGCCCGTGCCGGTGCTCGCCCCCCAAACCACGCTGAAGGCGGTCAGGAAGTTGTCATTCCACGGCAACGAGGCGCCCCAAACCACTGAACTACCGGTTACGTTGCCCCAGATGGATGAAAAAGCCCAGGTCTTCGAGGATCCCCAAACCACACTATGCGCGGCGACGCTGCTGTTGCCGTTAACCATGGAAACGTTTCCGGATGAGTTGTTATAGACCACGGATGGAGACAGCGCGGCGCCCACGTTGTTCGGAGCGAGATTGTTGTCCCACAGTGCGGACTGCATGTTGAGCAGGCCCGAGCCGACGGAGAACACATCGTAAGACTCAGAGAAGGTTTGGTTGAATCCGGGAACCGAGACAACAGTGGAGGTTGGAAAATTCCCGTAGGTGGTTTGCATCAACAGCGCCTTCACCTGGTCTGGAGTGAGATTGCCGTTCGATTGAACAAGCAACGCAGCAGCTCCGCTAACGACCGGCGTTGCCATACTCGTGCCGCTCAGCGTGAAATAGCTGTTTCGCCCGCTGTTCCCCGTAACCTGTTGAGCTGGAAATAATGCTTCCAGAGTGGCGCCGGGAGCTGCCAGGGAGACGATGTTATTGCCCGGAGCCATAATATCGGGCTTCACCACGTGGTCATAAGTGGTGGGACCCTTGGAGCTGTAACTCGTCATGATTTCGGCTGACGGCGAAGAAGATCCCGTGCTATTCAAGGCACCCACTGTGATCACGTAGGGATCGTTGCCCGGAGCGGTGATAGTTCCATATCCGTCGCTGCCATCGACGCTCAAACGTCCGTAGTTGCCGGCAGCGACCACGACCACGATTCCGGCTTTCCAGGCCGATTCGACAGCCTGGCAGAGAGGGTCCTGAGTGTAGCTGACGGAGATGCCGCGCCCGAGCGACAGATTGATTACCTGGATGTTGTATTTGTTTTGCAGCGTGATAGCTTCCTCGATGGCCGCAATCACGGTGCTGTCGGTGCCGGCGCCGTTGAGATCGAGTGCGCGCAGGTCAACCAGATTTATCGCGGGCGCGACTCCAGTGTAGTTTCCGCTGGAGAGGTAACCGTTGCCGCCGATGATTCCGGCGACGTGAGTGCCGTGACCGTACAGGTCATAATTTGCGCCGTTCCAATTGGAAGTTGCGGTGCCGGTAAAATCCTGGTGATACACCACGCGCGAGTGAGTCTGGTTAGAGTTCCACAGATCGGGATGACTGTCGTTGATGCCGCTGTCGATCACAGCCACGCCGATGCCGGCTCCGTTGTAGCCGGCGTTCCAGGCTGAGGGCACGTTCGTAGCCTGATCGGTGATTTCGTCGAGTGCCCGTAAGGGATGGTCGACGTTTACCGACACAACCTCGGAGTCCGCCTCCAAAGCGGGCAGAGCGCTCACCGGAACGGTAAGGGCCATGCCTTTGACCACGTGGAGTCTCGAGTTCAGGTGTGCGCCGAGGCGTTGCACTCGACCCTCCTGCTCGGTCTGAGGATCCTGTTTGTACTGCACGATGACATTCACGGTCTCGTTCGCTGCCGCGCGGGGCGTTCGCGCAGCAATGGGCGCGAGGTCCGGCGCAAACTTGCCCACGAAGTGGCCGTCGCCTCCGCTATTCTGGGCGAACGCCGTTCCAGCAACCAAAACGAGCAGCAAGCTCAGGCGCTTTCCCCAAGCCGCGCTATGACGCTGGTCTCGACCCGGGCTCTTAGATTTCGGTCTGTGCAACATAACTCTCACCTTTCCTGTCTGGTGCGACGAATGTGGTGCGAATGAATGTGGTCCGAAATTGTGCTGTACCCACCTTGGTTGTGCACGGGAGATGCCAACTCCTGGCTCGTAAGTGACTGGGATGATTGGAGATAAGGGGGAGTCGCCCGAGAGCTTTGGGCCACTCTGTCCTTCCATGCGGGGCATGGGACACTTTGTCCCGCCCGATTCGGTTTATCTGGAATTGGTTACCGCTGGGGATGGGAGGGCGACGCCAGGAATCCGAAAGCAGAGGACCCTATCGCGCGGTTGCTGTCTCGGCCTTCAATGGCAAGTGCGCGGCCGACGACAGCAACACTCGCGGCATCGCAGCCATCAGTTGCCGGGTGTAGGCGTGCTGCGGATGGGCGAAGATCTGCGCGGTCGCTCCGCACTCGACGATCTCGCCTTGATGAAGAATCGCGATGCGGTCGCAAATTCCGGCTACTGAGGCGAGATCGTGCGAAATGTAGAGAATGGCCATCCCGGTAGAGCGGTTCAGTTGGCGAAACAGGGCGAGAATCTCGGATTGCGTAATCACATCGAGAGCGCTGGTGGCTTCATCCGCGATGAGCAGAGCCGGGCGATGCATCACCGCCATGGCAATCAGCACGCGCTGGGCTTGTCCCACGCTCATCTGCGAAGGATGCTTACGCAAGAAATCGTCGTCAGTGGGCAGGGAGACGCTCTGCAGGGAAGCGCGGATCGCGTTCGCACAGTCTGCGGCCGTGCCCGAAGCATGAGCCCGCCACGCTTCTTTGAGCTGGGTTCGGATTTTGAGCGCAGGATTCAGAGAGGACAGGGGACTCTGCAATACAAGAGCAACCGCGCGTCCCCGCAGCGCACGCAGTTCGCGTTCTGAAAGCCGCACGAGATCAGATTCCTGGAACCTTATTGTGCCTTCGACCTGCGCTTTTTTGTCGAGAAGCCCGAGAATCGCCAGGGCCAGCGTGCTCTTGCCGGAACCGCTTTGTCCTACTAAGCCCAGCACTTCGCCGCGCTGGATTTCCAGTCGCACGCCGTGCAGAACGGCTGGCTTGCCGGCGTAGCGCACCGAAAGCAGAGCCGACAGCAGAATCTGATTTTGCGAAGCCTCGGACGACATCGTTATTTACCTGCGCAGTTCTAAAAGCTCAGATCCGTCTGGTCCGTGAAATCGATGGCAAAGAATTGTTGATCACTTCCCCGACACCGTAAGCCATTCCGCATTCCAGAAAGTTTGGGGAGACAGAATTACCGGAGCGGCGCCGTGCACTTCCGTCGAAACTGCAGAAAGCGAATTCTTATTGATCAAAAAGATGAATGGTTCCTGCTCGACCACGATTTCCTGCACGCGGTCGAAAGCTTCCTTTCGCTTCTTCACATCGCTCGAGGACGCCTGCGCCCGCATCAGCCGGTCAATCTCGGCTTCCCACGGGGTTTCCGGAGCTTTCTGCTGCGGATTCCACTGATGATTCTCCGAAGAACTCAGCCACACATTCATCTCGCCGTTCGGATCCAGGTCGACGTTGGTCAGGCCCAGGAGAATCGCTTCGTAATCGAAAGTTTGGGTCATGCGCTCGATCAGGGAAGGGAAGTCGAGCGTAACCACGTTCACGTGGATGCCGATCTTCTGGAGATCGTCCTGGATCAGTACTGCCATGCGTTCCCGCGATTGATTGCCGGAGTTCGTGATGATGGAAAACACCACCTCATTGCCGTCTTTGTCTTTGAGTGTCCCGTTCTCCATGCGGAAGCCATCGGCCTGCAGTTCCCTCAAAGCCGCCTCGGGACTGTAGGTCTGAGGTTTCAGTTTGCTGTTGAACCAGAATTTATTGGCTGGCGAGAACGGCCCGACGGCAGGCTGCGCGTGGCCGTGAAAGACCACACGGCTTAAGTCGTCGCGGTTAATCGCTTCCGAAATTGCCCGCCGGAAGCTGGCCGAGCGGAACCAGTTTTTTTTGTAGTCCGGGATCGGAGCCTTCGCTACCTCGTTGAACCAGAGCTGCTCGCTATCGAGCGACGGTCCTGCATCGTGCACAAGTTGAGGAGACGTCGCGGCCAGCTTGTCGAAATACTCGCTGTCGAGAGAGTTGATGAGGTCCAGTTCGCCGCGCTTGAAGCGCAGCATCTCCACGTCGCGGTTTTTTTGGATGTCGAGCTGTATGGAATCAAGATAGGGCAGTCTCCGGCCCTGTTCGTCCGTCTTCCAGTAATTGGGGTTGCGCTTCAAAAGAACCGAGGACCCGGGCTGGTAGTCGGCCACCATGAATGGGCCCAGCACGGCCATTTCTTTCTTCGGCGAACGCTCGGAAAGAATCGCGACCTGGTCGAACAGGCGATCGAGTCCGGCGACCGGAGCGGGAAACCGGATCGAAATCTGGCTCGGAGAAATCACTTTGGTTTCGACACTCCCCGCACCTGAACGGAACGCATCACCGGTCGGTGAATGCAGCGCCGGGTCCATCAATTGCTGAATGGTGTAAGCCACATCTTCGGCGGAAAACGGAGTGCCGTCGGAAAACGAAATGCCGCTGCGCAAGCGGAACCAGATTTGACGACCATCCTTCGAGACCTTCCATGAGATCGCCAAACCAGGCTCGAGGTCTTGAGTCTGGCGATTCACCCGAACCAGAACGCCACCGGTTAAATAACGAATCGCGCCGGAAGCATCGTCCTCAACCTTCAGCGGATCAAACGTCTTCGGTTCTGAGCGCAGACAAAACCTCAATTGACCGCCGCCTTGGGCGAGCGCTTGCCCCAGTAAAGATCCCAGACAGAGCACCACGACTGCGATCGCCCTTCCGCAGGGGTTTACCAACTGTTTTAGCTTTTTCCCGCGACGGCTCATCCGGCTAACTCCTCCTGCCTTGAAAGCAGAACCTGAAACGACGTCACTACCACCACCAGCAAAATCAACGGCACAAACTTCCATGGTTCTTCACCAACCGACACCAGTCCTTCTAACTCTTTCAACAGACTTCCCCACGAGGGCATGGGCTCGGCCACGCCCAGGCCGAGGATTCCGAGGTTGGCTTCGCTAAGGATGAAGACCGGAATCGAAATCCAAAACTGCGCGTAGAGCACGGGCTTCAAGTTCGGTACTACATGGATCCAAAACAACCGTTGTCCGGGAAGCCCTGCCGCCCGCGCCTGCCTGACAAAATCTGACGCGCGCAGCGACCCCGCAGTCGTACACAACACACGAGCTGCGGCGGTCCAGCCCAGAAGTCCGAGCAACAAGAATGTGACGAGTACCGAGATCAACGGAGACACATTCAGCGGCATCAGTGCCCGCGCCGTGATCAGCAGGAACAACCAGGGCAGCGACATAAATAAATCGGTCACGCTCATCGCCATCCGCGCCCAGATGCCGCCCAGATATCCTGCCAGTCCGCCAATCAACGCTGCCATCAACGTCGAAAGCAGGGCCGCTGCTGGAGCCAACAGCAAAGAAATCCGCGTTCCATAGAGTACGCGGGCAAAGCGGTCTCGCCCGATCTCGTCCGTTCCCAGCCAGTGCGTGCGCGATGGCGGTGCATTGGTCGCTTCGCGGTACTGTTTGGCGTATCCCGCGGGGGCCAGCCAGTTCGCGGCGAGCGATGCTACGATCACCAGAACCAAAACTGCGCACGCCAGTTTGCGCCAGAAGTTCATGCTTCCTGGCCTCGAACCACATGACCGATTACATCTGCCCCGGAATTGGCCAGCAAGGTTACGAGTGTCACCAAGATTGTGATGTTAACCAGCAGTGGAAGATCGCGGGCCAGCGCGGCTTGCCATGCGAGCTGTCCGATTCCCGCGAGCCCACACAAAGCTTCGACAGGAATGGCCGCTCCGACCGCCAAACTCACCGATACCCCGGCCACAGCCAGCAACTGCGGAGTCACTACCGGCACGACATGCCAGAAAAGAATGCGAGCCTCGCCCAGGCCTTTTGCTCTTGCAGTAATGATGTGAGGCCGGGAATAAGCCTTCACTAGCAGATTTCGCGCATACCGGTATGTGTGCGGGAACACGATCAGCGCAATCGCTAACGACCCGGGTACATTCCACAACACTGAGAGCAGTGCCAGCACGGCGGCTGGAAGGCAGAGAAATGTTCCGCTCACCACCGTGGTCAGCGTGTCGTAAACCGAAAGCCGCAGCCGCGCCGCACTCAATGCCAACGTTAGGGTCAGCAGCCATGCGAGGCCAAGACCCACAGCGAGCAGGCGCAGCGTGAGAGGTGCGCGATCGCGCAGCAGCGTGCGCACCGGCTGTCCCAGGGCGAGCGAGGTTCCCAAATCGCCATGCGCGGCTCGATTCATGTAAGAGAAATAAAACTGGAAAATGTTGCGGGCCTGATTCCGGGCATCATGCAGCGCCCGCAGGCTCTGAGCATTCAGGTGCGGATCCAACTCCCGCTCATCGACATTGAAGCCCGGTGCCAGGCGCACCAATGTTGCGGAAAGCAATCCTCCGAGGAGAACCGTTGCCAGCAGGGCCAGCGCGTGTCCGGCAATTTTCCATCGTAGGCCTCGCATTCATTCTCCGGAGGCGCCGCGCGCAATGGGATCTTTGGCGGCGGCACCTTTCGCGTGGTGAGTCTGCTTCATGGAATACATGCGCCGGTCGGCTTCAGCCAACAGCGCCTCCACGTCATAACCGTCTTCAGGACAGAACGCCGTTCCCACGCTCAGGGTGACGACGTCTTTTCCGCAGGTGTGCCGCCCAGCGTCGACCGCCGCTTCGTTCAAACGGACTGTCTTTTCCTCGACCGCTTCCACCGTGAGTCCTGGGGCCGTGATCACAAACTCATCGCCGCCCATACGCGCAACGTAGTCATAACCGCGACAAGCATCTTTCAGGCGCGTGCTGAACTCGCGCAGCAGTTTGTCGCCTTCCAGATGCCCAAAGGAATCGTTGATCTTTTTGAGTCCGTCGATGTCGCAGACCATCACCGCGAGTGAAGTCTTCATGCGCCGGCATCGTGTGACTTCCTGCGCCAGATGCACAAAGAGCGAGCGCGCGTTCGGCAGCCCGGTGAGGAAGTCCGTGGTCGCGGAACTTTCCGCCTGTTGATACTTCAAGGCATTCTCTACCGAGAGCGCCACCTTCGAAGCCACAGCTAAGAGAATGCGGAGATGGTCTGCCGTGAAAGCATCCGGAGCCGAGTGATACATCGCCAGCACGCCCACAACGCCATTCAGTCCCTGCAAAGGAACCGCCAGGGCTGAAGACAAGCTCGCGGTTTTCGCATCAGCCACGTAACCTG
Source organism: uncultured Acidobacteriaceae bacterium (assembly GCA_963807145.1). Taxonomy (GTDB): domain Bacteria; phylum Acidobacteriota; class Terriglobia; order Terriglobales; family Acidobacteriaceae; genus Sulfotelmatobacter. The sequence continues at coordinate 76,588 of CAWEBA010000010.1, forward strand.
ACTCAACCTCCGGGTTGCCATTGATGATGGGCTTGCAGTTTTCCGCGACCCAGCCGCACAACCCTTCGCCCACACGGATTCTCAGAGACGACAGCACGCGAAAGTTTTCGCCGCTCACCAGTTCCGGCAGCAACCAGCCATTCCGGTTCACGAATACGGCAATCGAGTCATACGCAATCAATTTGCGCAGCCGCATCGACAGCACCGAAAGGGTCTCGCTCAAACTCAGCGAGTTCCCCAGATCCTGGCTTAAGTCGAACATGGCTTGCGCCTCTTGCCTCGCAGACGCGATCGAGGTCAGGAAGTCGGAGTCGGTCTGCGAGTTGTCAGAGCATTTCTCGAATCCTGTGGCAGGAGCCAGTCCGCGCTCGACCCGCAGTTCTCTGGATAATCCTCGGGGGACAAAGCCGTCCTCATAAGTTTGCGCAATGCGTTCCAGATCCACATAGCGGCGCTCCAGAACCTCCACGATCTTCGGGTCGAACCAGGTTCCTGCTCTTTCTTTCACTCGATCCATGGCTCGATCGAGCGGCATCGCCTGACGGTACTGCCGGTCTGAGGCAATGGCGTCCAGGCAATCCACGACCGCGAGAATCCGCGCACCGATGGGAATCGTCTCGCCGCTAAGCCCGGCGGGATACCCAGAGCCATCCCATCGCTCGTGATGCGAGCGCACGATGGGAGCCACGGGATAAGGGAAGGCGACGCGATCCAGGATTTCAGCGCCCACCAGCGGATGCACTTTCATCTTCTCGAACTCTTCCGGCGTGAGCCGCCCCGGTTTGTTGATGATGTGCTCCGGCACGGCGAGTTTGCCAATGTCATGCAGCAGCGCCGCTGCCTTCAGTGCTTCGATTTCATCCGGCAAGAGGCCGATCTCTTTGGCGATTTCCACCGCGTAGGTCCGCACACGTTGCAGGTGCGTGTGCGTAGTGTGGTCCTTGGCTTCGATCGCGAGAGCCAAAGCCTCGATGGTTCGCATGTTCAGCGAAGCAATCTGCTCCACGTGCCGCTTCTCAACTTCCACCCGCTCCTTCTCGGCTTCCAGCCGTCCCAGATACAGCCGATAGGAGCGGTACACCCAATAGATCACCGGCAGTACGAGCAGCGAGGTCTGCCACCCGGCGCGCTGGTTGATGATTCCAACCAGCCCCACCGCTGCCGCTCCTACCAGGTAGTAAGGGAACGACCAGAAGTAGCACTCCTTCCAAACTTTGCGGCTCGATTTGTTTTCCGTCAGCGCGATGACCACAGAGATGGGCAGCGTATTCGCCAGAAAAAAAACCAGCGCCGCCATCATGAGCAAGATAGGTTTATTCGTCCCGACTCTCGGTTCCAGCCAGTGATAACTGACGTAGCAGAGCGCGCTCGCGTTCGCCATCATGCCGAAAACATTGAAGAGGATCTTAACCGGATCCAGTCGATTCTTGGTATGCCAGACGCTCTGGATCAGAGTGGCCGCGCAGCCGATGACCAACGTCTCCGGCAAGCTGAGCTCCATTACGCCCAGAAGAATAAAAAGGAAGTTCACTGACATCGTGCCGTCGATGCCCGGCAACTGCACTTTCAGGCTGGACGCCAGAACGGCCACGGCCAGATAACACGCAAACCGAGTCAGGTCCGCGGATTGCCAGTGCCACAGAGCGTAGCCCAGCACCACCATTCCGAGCGAGACCGTGATCCCGACAAATAGTTTCGTCCGAGTCGACATTGCGTTGTTACTGCTATCGCAAGGGGAGGCGGCAGACTGCGTCCACGGTGCGGGAGATCACTCCCGCGCACACCTCGGGCGAGCCTGTTCAGTGAAATGCTATTGCGGCTAAAGGGTTTTAAGTAGCTTACTTCAGTAACCTAAGAGTGATGTCCTTGACCCAGTCTCGCGGCTTTGCGAAGTGCGAGGTTACTTTCGTGATCATCCGAGGCTGCATACTCAATCCAACCCCTGTTCACTGTGGCAAGATCAACTCCAAACGCGCGGGATGCCAACAGTAAATCTCAATTCGCAGCCGCAAGGGCCGACCAGTGATTCCGGCGCAGTCAGCGGAATTGCGGTTCTATCCGCCGATCTCAAAGGAAAAATCACTGGCTGCAATGAAGTTGCCCTGAAGGTCTTCGGCTGCACCTCCGAGGAAGTCCTGGGCCAAACTCTGGCAGCCCTCATCTCGGGGAAGGACAACGCCGAGCAGAGTCAACTGCAGAAGACCATGCTGACCGTGGTGCTGGAGCACGGCCAGCATCGATCTTCACCTCCGTGTCAGAATAAAGCCGGCAAGAAGCTTACGGTCGAGTTGACCCTGACATTGCTTCGTGACGGTAAATCCGCGCCGGCGGGAATAATCGCCTTACTTTCGATCTTCGAGCAAAAATCGATTTCCGGATCCGCGCTCACCAAAGCGCGCGAAGCAAAACAACAAGATCCGAAACATCAGGGCGTAGATGAAGACGAGTCCGCGCACACTATTTCGCGCGAGATCGACGGCACGAACCTTATTCTCGCGAGTCCAGTAATGCACCGCTTCATGCGCATGGTGGACCGTGTTGCCGGACATGCCGAGAGCGTGCTGGTCACCGGTGAAACGGGAACCGGCAAGGAACTCATCGCCCACGCGATTCATCAAGCTTCGAATCGGCGCAGCCGGCCCTGGGTCGACATCAACTGCGCTGCGCTGCCGGAGAACCTGGTCGAGAGCGAGTTGTTCGGATATGAAAAAGGCGCCTTCACCGGCGCCGATGCGTCCAAGCCCGGCCTGTTCGAACTCGCCGACAAGGGCACGCTCTTCCTCGATGAAATCGGAGAACTGCAGCTTCAAACTCAGGTCAAGCTGCTGCGCGTGCTCGATGGATCTCCTTTTTACCGCCTGGGAGGTCACCGCAAGATTACAGTCGACGTCCGAATAATCGCCGCGACGAACCAGGATCTCGACGCTGCCGTCGCCGCCGGTCGCTTTCGCCAGGATCTCTTTCATCGTCTCGGCCAGTTTCAGCTTCGCGTGCCTCCGCTGCGGGAGCGTCCTGAAGACATCGTCGCGCTGGCCGAGCACTTCCTCAGCCTCAAGAATCCCGGCAGTTCATTCGCTCCCGATGCCGTTTCCGCGCTGCTCTCGCATTCCTGGCCGGGAAATGTTCGCGAACTGCGCAATCTAATCGCGCGCGTTGCCGTGGAATCACGCAGCCCTGAAATCCACAAATCGCAGATCACCGATGCCATGTCCGGCAATCCAGTGGCGCAGCGTCAGGCTGCTTCCATGCCGGTGGGCAATCTCGAGAGCATGGAAGAGCAGATGATCATTCGCGCTCTGGAGCGCAGTGGCGGCCATCGCAGTCAGGCCGCGGAACAGTTGGGCATCTCCCGCCGCACGCTCAGCCGGAAGCTGAAGGAATACAACATCAACGTGAATTCCGCCGACGCTGCGGATTCTTTGGCCTACGTCAGCCTCCAGCAGCAAAAGTTTTTCCGTGCCCGCATCCAGCTTGCAGTTGCATTGAAGAATCAGCAGGGCGAAGAAGTTTGCGTTCAGGGCGTGAACCTGAGCACCGGCGGCATGGGCGTGGATGGATTGAAAGAACCGATGAAGTTTACCGGCCTGCTCGACGTCAGCTTTCCGCTCCCTGATAGTGAGACTATTTTTCGAGCGAAGGCTCGCATCGTCTGGTTCGGCGGCGAAGGCCGCGTCGGCCTTCGCTTCGCCGTCATCGATCCCGTTCTCTTCGAGCAGCTGCAGCGTTGGACAAACAACAAGATGAAGAATGAAGGCTGGGAACTGCCTACCGGCCCTCAGTAGAACCACCACTCACAAATTGCCCTCGGATTCCTAGTGCACCGGCGCCGGCTGCGGCGTCGTTGCATTAGGAGCGGAGAAATTAACCTTCGGAACCTCGCGCGATCCGGGCGATGCTTCAAAGTAAGCTTCATTCGGCTTGAATCCAGCTAAACTAGCAAAAAAGCTGTTGGGAAACTGCTGCACGTAAGTGTTGTAATCCCGCAGCGTGTCGTTATAACGCTTGCGCTCAACCGCAATCCGATTCTCCGTGCCGGCAAGTTCATCCTGCAGGCGAAGAAAATTCTCGTTCGACTTCAGCTGAGGATAGTTCTCAACCACGAGCAGCAGGCGGCCAAGCGCACCATCGAGCTGCCCGTTGGCCGCGATCTTCTCCTGCGGAGTCCCGGCCGAAAGCAGAGCAGAGCGCGCCTTCGCAATGTCCCCGAACACGGTGACTTCCTGCTGCGCATAGCCCTTTACCGTCTCCACCAAATTTGGGATCAGGTCTGCGCGGCGCTGCAGCACAATGTCAACTTGCGACCAAGCCGCCTTTACCGCCTCGTTCTTGGCGACTAGCGTATTCTTCACGCTCACGTACTGGCCAGCAATAAACACGCAACCCAGTAATACAATTGCCACGATAACGAGCACTGCGATCAACGCCTTGTTCATGACTTTCTCCTGAAAACCAGCATCCGCGAATTCTACTTGGAACCTGCCGCACCCGAGTCCAGCATTTTATCAACTGCAGCCGCTACCTGCTCCAGCGCGGCGAGATATCGCGAAAAAACATCGGCCACATTGAACTTCTTACGGTCGACCTTCCGCTCCCTTACGTCCAGCACCTGCAGAATCCCCGACGAATCAAATCCGATCTGCTGTGACAACGCCTGCACAGCCTCACGCTTGGTCCCGGGCGCATCATGGCCGAGCACGATAAGCGCGTGGCGGAAGAGCGTGGCGAACGAGGAGACCGATCGCAGCAGCAACTCCCACATGCGGGAGTCGTTACCGGAGACGAGCAGCAAATGCTGGCGCAAAAGAGCCAGCTTTTCCCGCAGCTCGTACTCCACCTGAGCGCGATGCAGGTTCGCCGGAATCGACAAGCCCGGTAGAACATCTTCGCCGAAAAGAACACGGTGGTGCTGCTGCATGTCCAGTAACTCGATGGTAAACACATCGACGGAGCGCCTGATCTCGTCACGCGTCATGAACAAAGGTGGAGGCTGTTTCTGCGCGCTCCACCATTTCACGGTAGGGGCCAGCGCCTGCAACGCTGCAAATGAGCTGTCGCGAATCACACAGAACAAATTCACATTCGAGAATTCTGGATGAAAGTCGCCATCGACCGCCGATCCAAAGAGGATTACGCTCTCGAGATTAGCTCCAGCCGCCGCGCGCAGCCGGCTGACAAACTCGTTAATATTTTTTTCCGGAACCATTTGTGCCCTCGCTACCAACTGCCGCTAGACCCGCCGCCACCCGACATACCGCCCCCGCCAAATCCTCCGAATCCTCCACCTCCGCCGCCCCCGCCACCGAATCCACCCCCACTCCAGCCGCTTCCTCCGGATCCCTCCTCCAAACATCCCCGAAAAAAGCATCCAGAAAAGCAAGCTGCGAAGCGGAGTAAAAAGAATAATAAGTATGACAATAATCAGCAGGATTACTCCGCCAGCCGACATCCCTTTGCCCCGCTGACTATCGGGCTCAACCGGAGCCTCCGGCTGTAGGTTGGTAAGCTGAACCCCGGCATCATCGGCAATGACCTTCGCGACTCGCGACGTAACCAGCAGCAGACCTGCGCCATATTGCCCGGCACGCATGAGCGGCACCGCTTCCCGCGCAAAGTCACCCGTCTTCCCATCGGTCAGAATGGGCTCCAGCCCATAGCCAACCTCAATGCGATCGCGATGGTCGTCAATGGCATACAGGATCAGTACTCCGCGGTTAGTCGATTTGGTTCCCAGCCCCCACTGCTGAAATAGAGTGACCGCGTAGCTTTCAATATCCGAGCCATCGAGCGAGTGGATAGTCACGACCGCAATCTTGGCGTGGGCTTTTTGGTCAACTTGCCGGCAGAGGTCGTCCATCCGCGCAATCGAGCTCTGGTCCAGAACGTGGGCAAAGTCGTTGACGTAGTCGGTGGCTTTCAACTGCGAGACTGGCTCCGCCTGCGCCGCTAGAGCCAGCAGCAACACACTGGCCACACTCAGCCACCATTTCGCGTGAGAACTCATCGAAGTGCAAATTGTACAGGACGCGAGACAGGGGAGAGATTGGCCTTGAGCAGCCAAGGAGTCATCCGGCAGCAGAGGGCTCCGGCGGATGCGCCGGCCTGTTGGCCGGCGCTTCCGTTAAGTATCAAATCATTATTGGTTTATCCAGTTAGTTCAACCCAGTTAGTTCACGCGCAGAAGCATCAACGTCCCGCTTTCAAGCTTTACATTGTTCTTTTCTGAACTGAGAAGAGAACCTTGGTTTGCCGTTGGGGGCGATGACGTAAGAGTAAGATTAGAGATTCCGACCACTCCCTCTGTCTGCGCCGTGATCCGGGGACGCGCGCTCGCACCTGTCTGCGTGTCGCTTGGCATGTTACTTTGCGACGCTGCCTGAGGCGCAGGCGATGGCATGGATCCGCCCATCCCTCCGGCTCGCGTCGCGCCACTCGGATAGCCGCTCGTTCCGCTGCTCGGAGCTGCTTCGCTATTTCCCGCTGCGCTGCTCTCCGAATTCTGTGAACCAGAATTCTGTGAACCAACGACCGCCTGGATGGACATCGGCATCTGCATCTCGCTTCCGTCCTTCATCACAGCGTGGTCAAATGTGATTCCCACCTGAGATTCCTTTTGCTCCTTGTTGCGCGCCTGCGCCTCCGTCACGTGACCCACCACCTCCGTATCTTTGGCCACAATTACTTCCCCGGCGTTGGTCTTCAGGTCTTGCGTGACTTTGGCCACCACTTCATCGCCCGTTTTCACTTTTTTCGCGTCGATAGTCTTGGTCAATGACACTGGAATAACGCTGCCCGGCGCGATTCGCGTGGGCCGTGCATTAGACGTGGACTCCGCCGCCGTTTGTTGCGCGGAAGGCTGAGCCGGCGTCGAGGCCTGGGGACCGGGAGGTGGACTAGCCGGCGCTGGGGCCGGATTAACTTTGTCCGGATGCGACCGCCAGCATCAAGGCACCCGAGAAAATGCTGATCAGAACCGTTTTCATTTACGACCTCCTTCATGAGCTTTGAGGCTTATTAAGCCGAGGGGCGCAATACTCGTCTTAATCTGCTATTTATTCGATGCATTTTTAGAGTGAGGGGCTGTCAGAATCTCGCCAACCTCAAATGTCAACATCGCATCGAAGCAATGTGCCGTTCCTGCCGCTCCATCGCGTAGGAGTTTTCGTGCTTGGCCTGTCGTTAGCCGGCATCACCGCTTGCGCAAATCACAGGGAGAACCCAGATGAAATCCGTCGGCGCACGGCTGAAGCCACAGAGACCATGAGGCGCGATGCCCAGGCTGTGGCCGAAGGCGTGAAGGAAGGGATGGGGCACCAGCAGGCGATCAACATCAATCGAGCGTCGCGCGAAGATCTGCTCAGCCTGCCCGGCCTGACAGAGCGTGAGGCCGACCGCATCATTGCCGATCGACCATTCCAAAATGCACATGACTTGGTGACACGCCACGTTGTTTCGGAAGAGGAGTACGAAAAAATCCGCGACCGCGTTATCGCTGGACGCTGACCACAGGTAGTGGCCGATCCGACACCGGGTTCTGCCGCTTGTGACTTCGGTGCGATCCTGCGATATCATCAAGGGGATGTCTTCCTGGAGACAACACCATTCGTTTCAAACCGACGACGCGCGGCTGCAGCCGATTCACGCGAAGGTGATGGCTGGCGAGCGTCTCGACAGCTGCGATGCGCTCGCTCTGTACCGCACCGGAGACATTCTCGCCGTGGGCTGGATGGCCAACCACGTCCGCGAGCGCATGCATGGCGACAAAACGTACTTCAACGTCAATCGCCACATTAACCCCACCAACGTCTGCGTTGCAGCCTGCCGCCTCTGCGCCTTCGGCCGTAAGAAGGACGCTCCAGGCGCTTACACCATGGCGCTCGATGAGGCTTTCGAAACCGCTGCTTCCGGATACAGCGAAGCCGTCACCGAATTTCACATCGTAGGCGGATTGCATCCCGACCTGCCATTCCAGTATTTTCTCGACCTTTGCTTCGGCCTGAAGCAACGCTTTCCGCAAGTGCATCTCAAGGCCTTCACCATGGTTGAGGTCGCATATCTTTCGAAGCGCGCCAAGCTCTCGATTCGAGAAACGCTGGAACAACTGAAAGCCTCAGGCGTGGATTCTCTTCCCGGCGGCGGCGCAGAAATATTCGCGGACCGCGTTCGCCACATCATCTGCGACCACAAAATCGACGGCGATCAGTGGCTCGACACCGCAAAAATCGCCCACCAGATTGGGCTGAAATCGAACGCCACCATGCTCTACGGCCACGTCGAGAACGACGAAGACCGCGTCGACCACCTGCTCAAGCTGCGCACCCTGCAGGACGAAACCGGCGGCTTCCAGACTTTCATCCCGCTGGCCTTCCATCCTGATAACACGCCGCTGCAGCACTTGCCGAAAACTACGGGCATGCTCGACATTAAACAGATCGCGGTCAGCCGCCTCGTGCTCGACAACTTCCCGCACATCAAATCTTATTGGCAGATGATGACAGCCAAGATCGCGCAGATCTCCCTGCGCTTCGGCGCCGACGACATGGATGGCACGGTGATCGAAGAAAAGATTTATCACGACGCCGGAGCGACCACGCCTCAAGGGATGCGCCGTGAAGAACTCGAGCGCCTCATCCGAGCCGCCGGCCGTGAGCCAATCGAACGCGACACTCTTTATCGACCCGTAACGCGGACCGAGACGTCGGTCACGGTCGCGGTGTAGAACTTTTGGAGAGACTCGCAGACAACAAGAAAGCCGGAGCAGGGAAAGTGATCTCTCTTTTCCAGCCTCTCGAAACAAGATTCGCAGAACCTAAAGCATTACTTACAGTTTCTCGTAGAACTCACACGCCGAACACGAAATATAAATCCCGCCTGGCACGCCCCGTTCACGGTCTTTCATGCGCTTGACGATGCGCGTAGTCTTGCCGCATTTCGGGCAATCTGTGCTCTTGCTGGTGTCCATCACCTTCTTACGGTCTGCAGTTTTTGCAATCTTCGCGCCTACCGCCATGGTTCGTTTCTCCTGATCTCTTTAATATGTGCGCAGCGATCCGCCGAATTTCTCAAGCGGAATGTTGCGGATGGAATGTTTCGAAAGCTGGAGCGGAATCCAAAGTCCACTCTGGTAGGGCCTATTCGCTGCGTCTCGCGTCTCTTCCGTCGATGTTTATTTTACCGTATGGCGGTACCACCTGTCTTGCGGCGCGCCTGTTGGCGTTGACCCCATCCTTTGCCCCTGCTACCGTCATATGTTTGCCCTGCAAGGAGGTTCGTCATGCCTGCCATCAAATTTCGCGGTGTCGATTTCATCCAGTTTGATTCGCTCCTCACGGAAGAAGAACGTCTGGTCCGCGATACAACCCGCAAATTTATCGAAGACAATCTTGTTCCCATCATCGAAGAGTGCAACCGGGCCGGGCGTTTCCCGCGCGAACTGGTCAAGCCCATGGCTGATCTCGGCTTCTTCGGCGCCTCGCTGCAGGGCTATGGTTGCGCCGGCATGGGCAATGTGGAGTACGGGCTGGTCACCCAGGAACTCGAACGCGGCGATTCCGGTGTGCGCAGCTTCGTCAGCGTGCAATCAGCGCTGGTCATGTATCCCATCCATACCTTCGGCAGCGAAGAGCAGAAGCAGACTTGGCTCCCCGCCATGCAAAAAGGCGAAAAGCTCGGCTGCTTCGGACTCACGGAGCCCGGCTTCGGCTCTAATCCCGGCGGCATGCGCACCCGCGCCCGCAAAGTCGGCAAAGAGTATGTCCTCAACGGCGAAAAGATGTGGATCACCTCCGGCAGCATCGCCGACGTCGCCATCATCTGGGCCAAGGTGGAAAACGAGAACGACAAGATTCGTGGCTTCCTCGTCGAAAAAGACCGTCCCGGCTTCAAGGCCGACGACATTCATGGCAAATGGTCGCTGCGCGCTTCGGTCACGTCCGGGCTCTCGCTGCAGGATGTTCGCATTCCCGAGTCGAACCTGCTGCCAAAAAGCGACGGCTTGAAATCGCCCTTGATGTGTTTGAACCAAGCCCGTTACGGCATCGCCTGGGGCGCGATCGGCGCGGCCATGTCCTGTTACGACTGCGCCCTGCAGTATTCCATCTTGCGCAAACAGTGGCGCGACCAACCGATCGCCTCGCACCAGCTCGTGCAGGACAAACTCACCTGGATGATCAGCGAGATCACGAAGGCGCAACTGCTCGTGCTGCAGGTCGGCCGCCTGAAGGATGCCGGCAAGGTCGAGCACCAGCACATCTCCATGGCCAAGCGCAACAACGTCTGGATGGCCCTCGAGTGTGCCCGCCTCTCCCGCGACATCCTCGGCGCCAACGGCGTAGCCGACGACTACCCGATCATGCGCCACATGATGAATCTGGAATCGGTAAAGACCTACGAAGGCACACACGACGTGCATTCGCTGATCATCGGGCAAAGCGTTACGGGAATTGATGCGTTCTAGCGTATGTGTCAGTGTGGAGCGGGCGCCCTCGCCCGCTTGCCGGAGTCACCCGAATGACGGTCACGTCAGGACGTAGGCTTTTCCCGCGGCGGCTCTACAGCGAGAAACTCCGCAGCGAAGCGCTGAGTGTAGTTCTCCAACAACGTCTGCACCCGCTCCGGATCAGACGATCGCAAAATGAGTCCAGCATGGTGATGTTTCTTGATTCGTAAGAACACTTCCGGATCGTTGTACCCCGAAGTATCCGGATTCTCGTGCCGCGCCAGCGAAAGAATTACTCCCGCATACTCCTCGCGCACCGGAGGAAGCTTATACGTTCCATCCCCGCCGGCAACCTCGATGCGGGCCCACTCCCGCCACAAGTTAATCCCCGTAGCAGTCTCGACCATCTCGTTGATGTAGGCGCCGCCCACCCGAGCCGCACATTCCAGAAAATAGAAGTGCCCGTCGCCATGTGCACGTATGAATTCCGTATGAGCAACGCCGCGCACCAGTCCCAGCGCCGCAATCAAATCACGATTGATTTGACGTAAGCCCAAGTCCGCAGCACTGCCTCGCGGTATAACGCAGGTGGTAAAAATTCCTCCGCCCTGCGCCACATTCATGGGCGGCTTCCCGTACTTGCTCACGCTCGCAAACAGCACTTCGTTTTCCGAAACGACTGAATCCACGTGATAGACCTCGCCCGGAACAAACCTCTCCAATAGAAACGAAGACTGCTTGTCCCCCAGTTGCTCGAGCACCGGCCACAACTCTTCAGCGGCGTGAATCTTCTTGATGCCGATCGCCGAAGCCTCCTGACGCGGCTTCAGCACCCAGGGTCCCGGAACATGTTCAAGGTAATAGCGGATGTCGTCGTGGTTGAGAACCGGAACGAAATCGGGCACTCGCACGTGGCGATCCAGCGCCTTCATGCGCATCGCCAGCTTGTCTCGAAAATAGCGCATCGTGGTCAGGCCCATGCCCGGAACGCGCAGGTGCTCGCGCAAAGTTGCGGCCGTTTCCATGTCGTATTCGTCGAGTGCGACAATGCGATCGATTTTCTGCGTGCGTGCCAGGTGCGTAACGGCCTGCACGATGTCGGGCAGAGAAATCTCTGCTGGAAGATAGAAGGTATCTTCGAGGCTTTCCCGCGGCCACTCGGCGTCACGTAGTTTTTCCCCGGTAAGCAGCAGCACGCGGCAACCTTGCCGCTTGCACTCGCGCATGAATTCCTGTCCTTTCTCGTAGGTCGTAATGCAGAGGAAAGTCAGGGGGCGCGATGCGGGCATGAGATGCCTTTTCGTAACAGGGCTGAGAGAATATCACGGCTGATACTGCCGAAGCATTTGTTATTCCCATCTCTCCGGCCGTTTCTTTCAATCTTGTCGCGATTGGGATATATTCTCAGGCCGGTCGAAAATAGCTGGTTGTTAGATCTGTTGGGAGAATCTTATGGGTACGCAAACTCGTTCAGAAGGCAAGGCCCGCATATTCGGCGAGAACATCGAAAGCGACCTGGCGTCGCGATTTCTTCGCGTGGTCGAAGTGGCGGCAATCGCTTCGGCCCACACCATGGGCCAGGGCGAGCGCAAACTCTCTGACCAGGTGGCCACCGAGGCGATGCGGCAGACTATGGACTCCATCCCCATGCGCGGCACGATTGTGATCGGCGAAGGCGAGCGGGACGAGGCACCCATGCTCTATATCGGCGAGAAAGTCGGCGCCGACTTTCCCGATGGCCGCGAGGTCCCCGAGGTCGACATCGCCGTCGATCCCCTCGAAGGCACGAACCTCTGCGCCACCGGCGCGCCCGGAGCAATTACCGTGCTGGCCGCCTCTGAGCGCGGAGGCTTGCTGAACGCTCCCGACTGTTACATGGACAAGATCGTCGTCGGGCCATCGTGCAAAAATGCCGTCGAACTGGATGCGCCGGTGGCCGACAATCTGAAGAACATCGCGAAGAGAATGGAGCGCGATGTGGAAGACCTGGTGGTGATCGTGCTCGATCGTCCGCGTCATGAAAAGCTTATTGGCGATATTCGTGCTGCCGGCGCGCGCATCCGCCTGATCGGCGACGGCGACCTCTCAGCCGGCATCGCTGCTGCGGTGATCGGCACAGGTGTGCACGCGGTTATGGGATCGGGCGGCGCGCCGGAAGGCGTGATCACCGCCGCTGCCATCCGCTGCCTCAACGGCTACATGCTCGGCCGGTTGGTGGTCAAGCCCGACCAGGAAGAGCGCCTCGCCCGCATGGGCATCAAGGACAAGGGTCGTATCTATGAGGCGGAAGATCTTGCCCCCGGCAAGCAACTCATCTTCGCCGCCACGGGCGTGACCGATGGCGCGCTGCTGAAAGGCGTCCGCTTCTTCGGCGAAGGCACGCGGACTTCGTCTGTAATCCTCACCCAGCTCACCGGCAAAGTGCGCTTCATCGACAGCATCCATCTGGAGAAAGGTCCGGATGTAAAGGTGCGGTTCGCCTAGGGGGAAGACCAGGTGATACGTGCAGGGCCGATGCACAGACTTTGCACTGTGATCCCGTGGTCTCATTGGCTTGACGGCGCGGGTTCACAAATCTAGAATATCTACCTAGGTCATCATATGAAGACAATTGGTCTTTTCGAGGCCAAACAGAAGCTTTCCGAGCTCGTCGAACGCGCCAGCACGGGCGAGCAGATCGGCATCACGCGGCGCGGCAAACTTGCCGCCATGATCGTCCCCGTCCGGCCCCAAAAAAAGCTGGACGAGGTCTGGGCGGATATCGAAGACATTCGAAAACGCGTCGATCGTTCCAAGTTCTCCACAATCAAAGAATTGATCGAAGAGGGTCGGCGTTGAACCGTTTTGTGCTTGATACGTCGGTCAGTCTGGCTTGGTTTCTTGATCGGCCCGTGTCACGTCTAGCGGTTCAGGTCTGGCACAGTCTCCAACAGGGATCTCGCGCCGTTGTCCCTCCGCTCTGGCTTCTAGAGATGGCGAACGGGTTTGCCACCGCGGAGCGCCGAGGCGCCCTCACAAGGCCTGACATCGATCGGTGTCTGACAGATATCGACGTATTGCTGGCCTCTTCAGTCGATTACAGCACGACGGTGATTTCGCTTCGGCAAGCATTTGCCGGCGCTAGTGGATTCCGCCTGACGGCTTACGATGCCGTATATCTTGAGACAGCGAGGACCGAGCATTTGCCAATCGCCACGTTGGATCGGGCCCTAGCCGACGCTGCGCGAAAGGCCAGGGTTCGTCTTTTCGCCTGAGATATCTGCTTCTACTCTCTGTTTCAGGACTCCTAACCTTTCTTCTGGTCCTCGGGAAGCTCGGGGACCGGCGGGAACTCCTGCGAATAGCCTTTGAGCAGGCTCACCGTTACTTCGCTGCGGCGAGCGCCGTCGTGAATGGCGATCTTGTGGGGATGGCCCTTCGAATACCCCTCCCACAGCGAGACGCCGGCGTAGGCGCCGTCTTTGCGCAAAATGTAGTACGTCATGTCGACGAAGCGCAGCTTGTTCATGTCGCCGTTGTAGATGTGGACGATGCGCTTGAGCGTTTCCATTCCGGCTTCCTGCGGAGACATGCCGTGGCGCATGTTTTCGACGATGGTATGCGCGCCCGCGACCTTGATGTTTTCCTCCCCGCTGCCGGTGGCTCCGGCTGAGCCTACGTCCTGATCGGTGTAGCAACCGGCTGCGATGATCGGCGAATCGCCGACGCGTCCGGGAAGTTTGAAAGCTAATCCGCTGGTGGTGGTGCAACCGGAAATCTCTCCTTTGTCATTCAACGCGGAACAATGAATCGTTCCCGTTGGTGGAAAGAGAACCTGTCGTACGGCCGTCATTTGCAGTTCGGGCTCGATGCCGAGTTCGGCGGCGCGGGCTTGCAGGTTCTGGATGCGCTCCGGCCACAGCTTCGATTGTGGTTTGTTGGGATTCGGACTTGAGGGAGCCTGCCAGCGCGAATCGCCGAGGCCTGGTCCCCACCAGTCCTCGTTGGAGTGGGTTTCTTTCCACAGCAGCCAGACTTTGCGGGAGTGCTCGGTGAGCAGATTCTCGCGCGGGAAGCCGACAGCCACGGCGAAGCGCTCGGCGCCTTCGCCCACCAGCATGACGTGTCCAGTGTGCTCGAACACCGCCTTCGAAACCAGCGAGACATTCTTGATGTTGCGAACACCTCCGACGGAACCGGCGCGGCGCGTGGGACCGTGCATGCAGCAGGCATCGAGTTCGACTACGCCTTCTTCGTTGGGAAGTCCGCCGAGGCCGACGCTGGTGTCGTTGGGATCGTCTTCCGGTCCTTGAACCACTTTGAGGGCTGCGTCGAGCGTGTCGCCACCGCTTTTCAGGAAGGCGTAGGCTTCGTCGAGATAGTTGAATCCGTTATTGGCGCAGATGATGATAGGGAGCTTGTAGGATCCGGATGGTGCGCCGCGCTCTTGGGTCGCCGAACCGTGGTTGGATTCTTCTCCTTGGGCTCGGGCTCCTACTCCGGCGGCGACTGCTCCTAGAACGGACGTCTTTACGAAATCACGGCGCGAGAAAGTCATGGGCTTCTCCTGGTTGTAGGAAACCCGGAAGCATATCACGCCGGGGGCGCCGCAGCGCTGGCGGCAGGGCAGACAACGCATGCTCCGCCTTCCGGCCGGAGCTCTCTTAACCGCAGATTTTCCACAGCGCACCCCTGTGACATCTAACCTTGCGCCTCAAGAATAATTCGTTCATCATTGCCCCAGCAGAGGCAGTACAACTCGCTGAGCAAAATCCAGTCGCAACTCCTTTGCTGTCTAGATTTTGACCTCTAAGTTCTTTGTCATGCGGATTTTGCGGGGAATTTCGTGCTAACCCGATGATTCCAAAAGAGGGAGGGGGAGGGGGATACCCAATTTTTTCCGATTCGGAGTCGCGCGAAGAAGCGATGAAGCGCCTCAAAGGACTGCCGCGAGGGAAATATTTTCAGCCGAAATCCATCGGCACCAACGGGGCTGCAGCCCTGGCTGAATTAGTGGAGCTAGACGCGGCGCTGAAGCGCCGCTCTTCCACCGCACTCCACGCATTTGTGGTTTCCGCCAAGCGGTGGGCAATGATCAACCGCTGGCTAATCCGCGGTAGCGGCCTACCAGTCGGGCGCGTCGGCTTACTGATGGCTTGGGCGGGACGTCGGCGATGGAGCGCAGGTTACTGATGCTGTGCTCGGAGCGGAAGCGCAGCAGGGCGGCGATGTTTCCGACCTTGTCGAACTCGGGATCGTCCTTGACGTAGAAAAGTTCGATGTTGTGGCGGATGATCCAGGGAAGGATGGCTTCGCCTACGTCGACCACTTCTCGAGTCTGCCGGCCACAGACGGGACAGAAGTTGACCAGGTGGGCGTCGAGGTGGCCGCAGCCGGAGCACTCGACCGCCTGGGAGTGATAGTTTTGGCCGACGAGCAGGGTCTGCACTTCGCCGAGCTCAAGCGCGTTGAGCACGCGACGCAATCCGGTGACGCCCCGGGCGTTGTGGTGGGCCTGGTTGAGGGTTTCGCGAAACACTTCCTCACAGCGGCGCTCTTGCGCATCGGCGAAAATCTTTTCCGCGTGCGAACGGATTTCTTCATTGCTCACGTGAGCAACCTCGGCGGTAAAACGGCCCAGTAATTTCTGCTTGGCGTAGGGATGCAGTTGCGGTTCGAACTGCGACCAGTGAGTGTCCTGGCAGCCCAGGATCCAGTTTTCGAACATGCCTTTGTCTTTATCGCCTTTGCCTTTACTGCTTCTGTCTTTATTGCTTCGACCCAGAGCATCCTTTACAAACTCGGCGATGAACTTGAAATGGTGAAGGGCTTCATCAGCAACGCGGCGCTCGACGTGGCCTGCATCGTAGCCGCCGAAGCCGTCGCCGCGGCCGCGGCGGGTTAGAGCATGAAAGAAATCCATACGTTCGGTTAATTCGCCCAGACGCAGATCGAAGAGGCGGGCGCGATGACGATCGACGAGCACGATGCCGAGGCTGGAAAATGCTCCCAGCAACTGGGCGAGAGGTTTCAGGTGAAAATGGCGGTTCACCAGAAGTTGCGTGCCGCTTAATTGTGCCGGCAAATCGTATTCGTGCCAGAAGCCGCGGGCGCTGCAGGCGAATACGGCTTTGGCGCGTGCGCCGTGTCCATGCGTGCCGTTACCGCGTAGATCTTGCGACAGGCGCACGATGCGATCGAGATCGGCGCGGGCCGACTCGAACTTGTCTTTATTATTACTTTTATTATTGCTGTTACCAGCGCTACTGCTCTTGGTTCTGGTTTCCAACTGGCGCATGGCTTCGCGCGCCAGATCCTTCGTTAGGATTGCTTCTTCCTTGTGTGCTTTGTTGCGAGGTGTGGCGGGTTGAAAGTAGAAACTGAGAGCGCAGGCTGAGGGATCTTCAAATTCTGCCAGTTCGTGGATTTCTTCCCGAGTAATCATTCCGTAATCCCAATCCTTTCAAACGAGTCCTTTCACAGAAGCGGAAAGGTGATTTATGCGGTGCCGGTGTTGGCGAACCTCCCTTTAAATTGGCGAACGAGGCGTGGCGATTTGCGCAGGTGCTCGCGGGCCGCGGCAATGGAGATCAATACGCGATCGGGCGAAGCACCGGTGATGGCGGAGATTTCGTCGACGCCGAAGCCTTCGAGGGCGTGCAGGATGAAAGCCTCGCGATGGGCCGGGCTGACATCGTGCAGAGCGGAGGCGATGAGGCGCATCATTTCATCGGACCCGACGATCTGCTCGGGCGTGGCCACGCGGCCGTCGGCGATGATGTTTTCTTCGGTGATGGCTTCATCGGGTTGGTGAAACTGCAGTTCCGCCTCATCGCTGCCCTTTACGTTTTGTTTGCGAGCAGAATCTCTGAGATGCACGGCGCTGCTGTTGCTGGCCTCGGGGCGCGAGAGTTCGTCGAGAGCCTTCATGGCTAAGCGATAGAGCCAGGGCTCGAGGGCGAGGCGCTCGGGCTTGTCTTTGTTATTGCCGTCGCCTTCGCCGAGAGCCGCGGCGATGGTTTCATCAATCACTTCCTCTTTGCTGATGGAATCTGGCGCCACCAGATCGGAGGCTTCGCGGAAATAGATTTCGCGCTCGACGAAGCGCTCGAGGCGGGAGAGATTCACGTTGACGTAAGAGCGCACGTCTTCGGCGGAAACCGTCGCAGGGAATACCGCTGCCAGCGTCTGCTCAAACGGCACCGAAAGGTTGCGTCGGGCTGAGGTCTCATGCTGGCGGCGCGGCCACTTGTGGGAGGAGCGCAGAAGGTCTTTGTGTTTGTTGACCTGCTGCAGCAGATCTTCGAAAGCGCTTTTCACCGCGGCGGCGGCGGTTGAGGCTTTGGCCTGGACTGCCATTTGTCCTGAAGGCAGGCGCAGGTTGAGGGAAACGCTGGTGCCCTCGCGGGCGGAGATCTCCTCGACCATACCTTTCAAATGGATGAGCTCGGGGCGGAAGACCTGCAGGCGTTTTCGCAGTTTTTCGACTTGATGCTGGATATCTTTTTCTACAGCGGGAGTTTTACGAAGGCGGTAACTGACGTGAACGTTCATGAGCACCTCAAGCTTGCCAGACGGCGACGCGCAAACCAGTGCTTTTGCTTTCTAGGGCGATTGTACACCCGGGCAGGAGAGCAAAGCAGTAATCGAAAAAAGTGATTGGAGCGTTCGACGGTTTTGGGAATTGTTGAGTGAGGCATCGCGCAAAGAACGCTTGCTCAGGATGACATGCAGCCAAAATAATTTACAGATTGGTGCCGCGCCGGATATGATCCGTGAGCCATGAAATTAAAAACTATTCTGCTTCTTGCTGCGCTAGTTGGTTCTTTGTGGGCTCAAGCTGCTTCATCCGATCCTTCGTCCCAAGCTCCGTCGTCCCAGGAAGTCGATGCCGTCTATCCTGACGCGCATGCGCTGTATCTGGATATTCATGAGCACCCGGAACTCTCTTCGCATGAAACGCAAACTGCGGCGAAGCTGGCGGCGCGGTTGCACGGGCTCGGCTATGAGGTGACGGAGCACGTCGGCGGGACGGGAATTGTGGCCATCCTGAAAAATGGCGCGGGGCCGACCGTGATGCTGCGCACGGAACTGGATGCGCTGCCGGTGGAGGAGAAGACCGGGTTGGCTTATGCGAGCAAGGTTCACGCCAAAGATGACGCGGGGCACGAGGTTCCGGTGATGCATGCCTGCGGGCACGATTTGCACATGGCTTCGATCATCGGGACGGCGGCGATCATGGCGCACAGCAAAGATACGTGGCATGGGACGCTGATGCTGATCGGGCAGCCGGCGGAGGAAACGATTCTTGGCGCCAAGGGAATGATCGACGATGGCTTGTTTACGCGCTTTCCGAAGCCTGACGTGATTGTGGCGTTGCACGTTGGCAATGGGCTGCCGGCGGGGCAGGTTGGAGTGACTCCTGGAGTTATGAGTACGAACGCGGATTCTCTGCGGATTACGATTTATGGCAAGGGAGGGCATGGCTCGGCGCCGCATACGGCGATCGATCCTATTGTGATCGCGGCGCGGACGATTCTGGCGCTGCAGACCATTGTTTCGCGCGAGGTGAAGCCGGGAGAGATGGCAGTGGTGACTGTTGGGTATATTCGCGCGGGCACGAAGAATAACATCATTCCGGATCAGGCGGAGTTGGGGCTGACGGTGCGGACCTTCAAGGCGGACGTCCGCAAGCAGGTGCTCGCCGCGATTACGCGGATCACGAATGCGGAAGCGGAAGCAGGAGGTGAGCTGCGTCCGCCATTGATTGAGCACTATGAGGCTACCGACTCGGTATACAACGATCCTGCTTTGGCGGAGAGGATGCGTGGGGTGCTGGAGGCGGCGCTTGGTAAAGACAATGTGATCACGGAACCGCCGGCTACTGCGTCGGAGGATTTTTCTTATTTCGTGGAGCAGGGGATACCGGGTTTCTACTTTGGCTTAGGAGGAGCGGATCCGGAGAAGCTGGCGCAGGCTAAGGCTGCGGGGACGATGCTGCCGTCGAATCACTCTCCGCTGTTTGCGCCGGACGTGGATCCGGCACTGCATACCGGGATCAGGGCGGAAGTGGCGGTGTTGAGGAGCTTGCTGAAGTAGTGGTCAGCGGTGCTTTAGCGCCTCGAGTTCCTCCAGGGTTCTCGGCCAGTCTGAACCGAGGAGTCGGGACAAGCTGCGGTCGGCTAGGACTTTGCCGGCGGTCTGGCAGCGGGCACAGTAGTTGGTTTCCTTGTCGGCGTAGCGGATTCGTAATACTTTGCCGCCGCATCTGGGACATGGTTCGCCGTAGCGGCCGTGGACTGCCATGCCTTTGCGGAAAGCAGTGACCTTTTCTGGGAAGGCTGCGGTTGCTTCGGTGCGGAGGCGGTCTATCCAGAACTCGAGCGTGTGGCGGGTGGCCGCGAATAGCCGCTCCCATTCTTCGGGCTTTAGTTTTTGCGTGAGGGTGAGTGGGGAGAGTTGTGCCGCGTGCAGGATTTCGTCGGAATAGGCGTTGCCGATTCCGCTCAATAGACGCGGATCGGTGAGAGCGCGTTTGAGTGTGTGGTTTTCGGCGGTGAGCGCCGCGCGGAAGGAATCGAGATCGCTGGAGAAGACGTCGATTCCTCCTGCGTCGAAGGAACGCAAACTCTCCTCGCCGCGCACAATGTGCAGGGAAGCGCGGCGCTTGGAGCCGGCCTCGGTGAGAACGAGGGAGCCGTTGGGAAAGTCGAACGCTGCCAGGGTCTGGCGTCCGGCCAGCTTTGCCTCAGGGACGCGCCAGTGCAGACGACCGGCAATCATCAGGTGAACGACCAGCCAAACATCGTTGTCCATGCCGATCGCAATGCGCTTGCCTACGCGCCGGAGTTCGCGGACTACACGACCTTCCACATCGGCAAGCGGCGGTTGGGCGGTTCGCAGGAGGAATGCGCTCTGCAACCGGACATGATCGAGGGGCTGCCCTACTATTCGTAGTTCCAGCGCGGTGATGTAGGCAGCGATGTCGGGTAGCTCTGGCATGCTGGCCTCTTCACAAACCTATTTGTGGGATGTCCTCTGGTTTGAATCGGCGGCGCCGATCTGCTCCAGGTGATGGAGGAGGTGCGTGAGGTAATCGTCCGCCAGAAAGGCAAGTGTGACGGGTTCTCCGGAGCCAATCCGGCAGTCGGTCTCCAACTTAGCGACGGGTAAGCGGGCGATTATGTGGGCGAGATACTGATTATAGGCAGACCACAACGAGACGAGCAGTTGCCAATCGGCTTCTTGAGGAGCTTGCAGTCGTACGTTTCCGTTCTGATCGTATGCCGGGAAGTCCAAAGACGGCTGCAGGGCCGCGCGGACGAATCGCTGATGATTGTTTGACGCGGAGTCGATCAGATGTCCGAGAACCTGCTTGCGTGACCAGCCGCCCGGCAGTGCGGGCTTGGAAGCTTCGAGTTCGCTGATCATGGAAAGCTTTGCCTCCGCTGCTTCAACCACGCGCAGGAGTTGTTCACTCAGGTCTTTCGTCTGCATCTGGATCTGCATCTACATTCCCTTTTCTGCAGTGTCAGTTGGCACAAGTCACCTAGGATGTGATCTGCTCGAGAATCGCTCGGGCCTCCGCGGCGGGGTCGGCGGCTTCGGTGATGGGGCGGCCTACTACGATGTGGCTGGCTCCGGCGGCGATGGCTTCTGCGGGGGTGGCGACGCGGGCTTGGTCTGCGTGGCGGCAGCCCGCCGGACGCACTCCCGGCGTTACTATGGCGAAATTGTGGCCCAGTTCGGCGCGCACAGCCGCCGTTTCGCGGGCGGAGGTGACGATGCCCTTGCATCCGTTGTCCAGAGCCAGCCCGGCGAGGCGCAAGACTTCCTCGCGCACGGTCCCGCGAAATCCGACTTTCTCCATTTCGTTTTCGTCGAGGCTGGTGAGCACGGTGACGCCGAGCACCAGAAGGGCGGGGTTGTTGGCGTGCGCGGCTTCGACGGCGGCGTGGAGCATTTTGGCGCCGCCGGCGGCGTGCACGGTCAGCATGCTTACTCCGAGACGTGCGGCTTCATGCACGGCTGCGGCTACCGTGGTGGGAATGTCGTGATACTTGAGGTCGAGAAACACGCGCCGACCCGAGGCTACGAGATCCCGCACCACCTGCGGGCCTTCGGCAGTGTAGAGCTGCATGCCGACTTTATAGGTGAGGGCGGAGTCGCCGACGGCCGACACGATTTTTTGTGCGGCCGCCGCCGTGGAAACGTCGAGAGCCACGATCAGCTTCTCGCGGGCGGGATTGACGCCTGGATCGTTCGGGATGCGGTTGGTTAGAGTGGCCTGCATCCCGAACAGTGTAGTTGGTTTACTGGAGTTCCGCCATAGGATGGTTGTAAGCTACGGTCTGGTAGACCTGCCGGCGCTCGGTGCGGGGCTTGACCAGATCCAGGCGAACTCGCTGCAGCCCGCGCTGCTCGAAGCGCAGCACCTGGGCGGCACCGAAGGAGAGATCGATGATACGGCCGGGTACGACCGGACCTCGGTCGTTCACTTTGACCACCACGGCCCGTCCGTTGCGCAGGTTGGTGACCCGGACATAGCTTCCCAGGGGAAGCGTGGGGTGGGCGGCGGTCATATCGTACATGTCGAAATCTTCGCCGCTGGCGGTTGGTTTGCCGACGAAATATTCGCCGTACCAGGAGGCTGTCCCAACTTGATACGGTTGATTTCTAAGGTTGTGGTTGCGGGTTTCGGGTTTGGCTGGAACTGCCCTAGTTTGGGCTGAACTGGCCTCCGAGTTGTTCGGTCCCTGAGCCGCTCCCAGTCCGACGACCAAAAAAGCGATCATCAGTCCATGAGCTATACGTCCACGCATTCAGTTCTCCTCGCATACTCAAAAGTCGTCCTAGCTAGGCTGTGTTGGTTAAGGTTATGTAAATGGTAGGAGGCCGGCAGGGGCTTGTCAACCCGAAAGTGCATGACCTATGGTGACGTGATAGTTATCGATATCTCACGTAACTTGTTGTTAATCATGAGTAATCGAGAACAACTCATTCAAAACAATTAGGTTACATATTTATCATATGGTAAATACTCAGAAGGGTGTAGTTCAGGAAGAATTATCATCCTCAATGGATTCAATGGCTTACAGGCAATCCCTTCTAAGTTGTTTAAGGAGAGTATTTTAGGTAAAAGGTTGCATAGAGTAGAGCCTATTTTTTGCCGAGAACATGGCTGAAAAACCACCTGTTGTGCTGACCATCGCCGGTTTCGACCCCTCGTCCGGGGCGGGCGTTACGGCCGATATTAAGACGATTGCCGCCCACGGCTGCTACGGCGTGGCTTGCATAACCGCCCTGACGGTGCAATCGACCGCCGGAGTTCGCCGGGTCGAAGCGCTGGATCCCGGGCTAGTCATTGAGACTCTGGAAGAGCTTGCTGCCGATATTCCCATCGCAGCGGTCCATATCGGGATGCTGGGTGCCGGGAAGGTGGTCAAGGCGGTGGCGGAGTTCCTTGGCCGGGGGGCGGGGAAGGCTGGGCGTCCTGATAAGTTGCCGAACGTAGTCCTCGATCCGATCCTGAAGTCTTCTTCGGGTGCGGACCTGCTGGATGCGGCCGGGACCAGGCTGCTGATCGAGAAGCTTATCCCGCTGGCTGATGTGATCACGCCGAATGTGGAGGAGGCTGCAGTCCTCACCCGCTTGAAGGTGACCGATCTGGACGAAATGAGGGCGGCGGCGACGAAACTCCATCAGATGGGCTCGGCGGCCGTGGTAATTACAGGCGGACATCTGGAGAAGGCTACCGATCTGTTGAGTTTCACCACGAAGAGCGGCGTCGAGGAAGAAGTATTTAAGGCGGAGCGGCAGCGGTCGAATTCTACCCATGGCACGGGTTGCGCTTTTGCAACGGCGATGTCGTGCCATCTGGCGCTCGATCGTGGATTGGCCGAATCTGCCTTGCTGGCTAAGACGTTCGTGACGGCAGCGATTGCCGCCGGACATCCGCTGGGGCACGGAACCGGACCTGTCCATCATCTTTATCGCATGAATCAGCAGCGGCGGGCGGCGGGTACGGGGAGCGAGTCGTAGAACGGCGGTGCCAGCTCGGGCAGCGAACTACGTTGTCTTTGAGTGGGGAGGACGGCCGGCAGGAAGCCGGGGCTATTCGGTGTCTGACGGTTTCTTCAGCAGGATCCCCGCTACGAACGATGCGGTTGCGGCCAGCAGCCATTCGATCCGCCACATCTGGATGGCCTGGAACTCCGCCAAATTCGATGCGCGATAGAAGAGGCTTACGCCAATCGCTCCCACTACACAGCCGAGGCCGATCATGAAGGCGATGAGCGAGGCCGTGGGCAGACCGATCCAACGCTTGATCTCGTGGAAATGCAGATAGTGAAGCCAGTCGGGGAAGGGAATCTCCTGCCAAGCCGCCGCGACCAGGCGAATCGACGACCGGAAGCCGGCGCCGGCCCGCGTTACGCTGCGCAGCAACAGACCGCTGACGAGAGGAGCCTCCGCGCTGCTGTCTGCGGCGGGACGGCGGAGGCCGCAAGCATGGCAGAACCTCGCCCCGATCATGAACTCGGCGCCACAATCGGCGCAGGCGTCTGCCAAAGCCGGGGCCGCAGCCGGGGGAGCTGCGACCGCCGGTGCTTCTAGCACAAGGGGGGACCGCCAGAATTCCTGCGGAGCTTCTTGAACAACTTCAGCCATATGTTAGGAACGTCTATTTTGGGAAAGGCAAGCCGACAACCAAAGCGTATGGTCGACTAAGGTGTTTTCAAGTCAAATACTTGCAGCTTTCCCCCATCGCGTTGCAAGTAAGTCTCGCGCAATTATTACCCTCAAGCCCGTAAAGATGCCCCAGTACCTTGGTTTTTTTCAGGCTTAGTTCGGCAAATTATAGGGTTCAGACTTGAGATGTTTCATGAAATTGTTGGGTTTGCCCGATGACGTTTTTGGTTCGTCCCGTGCTCGGGAAACTCGGTTAGACTAAAGTTCAAAGGCTAACGGTCGGGATGCAGTCGAGTCTGAGAGTGAAACGGTTGGATGACGGAAAGGCGGTATTCGGCCTGACCATCCTTTTTGTCTTTTACCTGTTGTGCCTTCAGGCGGTCGCTCAAGCTGCGGGGGGAGGGGCTCTCCTTTCGACTGCGGCTACTTCGGCGCAACACGATCCGCTGGTCGAGACCGCTTCCGACCATTTTTATAACCTTGAATACGACCGGGCGATCCAGGAGTTCGAGAAGGTGCTGGATCGGCATCCGGGTGATCCTTCAGCCGTAAACCACGTGCTGACAGCGGTTCTGATGCGCGAGCTTTACCGCATGGGCGCGATGAACAGCGGCGAGTATGCCAACGACAGCTTTATCGGTTACGCGCATCGAGCCGCCGACCCCAAGGTTACGGAGCGGATCAAAAAGTTAGTGGAGCGCGCCGAAGGGCTAGAAGAGCAGCAACTCAAGATGAATCCCAATAACGTGGACGCGCTCTACGCCCGCGGCGTCACCCGGGCTCAGTTCGCGCTCTATACGGCACTTGTCGAGCGTGCCTGGTTCTCCGCGCTGCGCAATGCGGTGGGCGCGCGCCGCGATCACGAACGGGTTCTGGAACTCGATCCTCACTATGTGGATGCGAAGCTGGTCGTGGGCACGCACAACTACGTGATGGGCAGTCTGCCTTGGAGTGTGAAGGTCGCTGTGGCGCTGGTTGGGCTGAGCGGAACGAAAGAAAAGGGACTCGAATACCTGCGCGAAGTGGCGGACAGCAACGGCGAAAACAGCGTGGATGCAAAAGTGGTGCTGAGCCTGTTTCTGCGGCGCGAGCATCGCTACGATGAGGCGCGCGTGCTGATGCACGAGCTGGCAGCGCGGTATCCCAGGAATTATTTGTTTCCGCTGGAGGAAGCTAATCTGCTGCGCGCCAGCGGCCGTGCGCCGGAGGCCGCGGCAGGCTATCGCCAGGTTTGGCAGAATGGGCGGGAAGGGAAGTACGGCAACCTGCACTACGAGCTGGCGGTGTGGGGTTTGGGTGAGCTACTGCGCAGCCAGAAAGATTACGCCGGAGCTGCGGCCGCGTATGAGATGGTGGGGCAGGCTCCCGAGCCTGATCCTGAGACCCTGCAGAAGGCCAACCTGGCTGCCGGGGAAATGTACGACCTGCTTCAGAAGCGCGATCTGGCCATGAAGAAGTATGAGACTGTGCTGGCTGAGAATGGCGGCACTCCTCCCGCGGAAAAGGCTCGGGAGCATATTCGGGAAGCGTACCGGGAGTGAGCGAGAGCCAGGAAAGTCTGCCGGTTCAGTTTTCCGTCCAGGCATCTTTTGCGGCGATGGGGCTCGTGTCCGACGCGAACGACCCGGATCGACCTGCCAGCCCACTTTTTTCTTGAGCTGGCGGATGGCGCCTTGAGAGTGTGTTTCGGCAAGCAATCGCAAACAGGCTTCAACGGCCGCCTTCTTAGCATGAAGGCCTGTGATCCTCATTACTTGGTGAATCAAGCGCTCATTGATTTCGATAGTTGTCCGCACAAAAAGCCCCGATTACTAATTAAGTACATTTTGCTGTCGGGGATGAACGGTCGTGACGGAGCCCTTCATCTTGCTGGAACTTTCCGTCTAGAATTGCGTATTGTTTTGTAGAGGGCGTTTTGGAGGCGGAGTTATGTATTGCAACTATTGCGGCAAAGTGATTCAGGACGACGCGGCGGTGTGTGCTTATTGCGGTACTCGGGTAGGAGCGTCGATCGCGCGCAAGCGCCTGGTGCGGCCTCGGCAGGGACGGAAGATTGCGGGTGTCTGCATCGGGTTCGCCGAGTACTTTGATGTCGATGTTACCGTGGTCCGGCTGGTGTGGCTGATCGCTTCGTGCCTGACTGGCATTGGGCTGTTCGCCTATCCCATCGCGTGGATTGTCATGCCCGAAGAGCCGCTCCTGCTGACGGAGCCGGCGGGCGCGCAGCGGGCGGCGAATCCCTAAACCAATCCGTAAAACCCCAGGCATGGGACGCAATACGCTGCGCTGTGATTAAATCCACTAATGCACAGTATCGCCATTCGGCAAATCCGCAGCGGCGATGCCGAGATCGTCTACTGCTTGCTGGGTGAAGGCCCTCCTGTTGTTCTGCTGCACCCCTTTCCTGCGAATCATGAATTCTGGCTGCCAGTGGCTCAAGAGCTGGCCACGCGCTACCGCGTCATTTTGCCTGATCTGCGCGGGCACGGAGATTCTGGCGTCGGCGAGGGTCCAGCCACCATGGAGAAACACGCCGGCGACATTGCCCGCGTGATGGATGATGCCGATGTTGGCCGCGCTCCGCTGATCGGGGTCTCGATCGGTGGATATGCTTTGTTTGAATTCTGGCGGCGGCACCGCGGACGCGTGGCCGGGCTTGGTCTTTGCAACACGAAAGCGCCCGCCGATTCCGCCGAAGCGCGCTCTGCGCGCCTACAAGCGGCAAACGATGTGCTGGAGCGCGGCACTGAGCCGTTTTTCGAAAGCATGATTCCCCGTCTGCTGGGCAAGACCACATGCGAGACGCGGCCCGATTTGGTTGACGGCGCGCTGCGTATGATGCGGAAGATGTCGGCTGAAGATGTGGCGCTGGTGCAGCGCGGCATGGCGGAGCGTGCGGATTCCGTGGAGACATTGAAGACCATCAATGTGCCGGCGCTGCTCGTAACCGGGGACGAAGACATTCTGACCGGCGTGAGCGAAGCAGAACTGATGCGGCAGCACATTTCCGGGAGCCAATTGCGCCTCGTCCCAAAAGCTGGCCATTACTCGTCGTGGGAGCAGCCTGAGGAAGCCGCTAAGCTGCTGCGTCAATTTCTGGAGCGGGTTTAGAAGGGGTGCTTTCGAGGTCCGCGCTGGGCTAGAATCAGGGGCGCCATGAAGAAATCTTTTGCAGTACTTGTTCTCGGGATGTCTGCAGTCTGTATATCTGCCTATGCGCAACGTCCCGCAGTTCCTCGTCCCCGCATTCTCGGTATCGATCATGTTTCGTTCTACACCACAAACCCCGATGGCGTGAAGGCGCTCTACAGCGGCACGCTTGGGCTTGCTTCCGCGGGACCGGTGGAGTCTGGCGGGCTTGTGAGATACCTGGTGGGCAGGCAGTGGATCGGCTACAGCGCCGCGCCCGACCCCAAGGCGACCGACCGTATGGATCATGTTGCCTTCACCACCGACAACATTGCGGCGCTCCGGAAGTATCTGATCGCGAACGGGGTGAAAGTGCCCGCGGTCGAAGGCCATGCGGACCACAGCCTGAGCTTCACGATGGCTGACCCGGAGGGCCATCGCATCGAGTTTGTCGAGCGTGAAAAATCGGAAGCTCCTGCTCCAGATCCCGCGGCCGATTCCGCGGTTTCGCGGCACATGATCCACACCGGCTTTGTGGTTTATCACCGCGATGCCGAAGACAAATTCTACCGCGACCTTCTCGGCTTCCGGCTTTACTGGCACGGCCACGATAAGCCTGGCACTTCGGATGACTGGGTGGCGATGCAGGTTCCGGATGGCACCGACTGGCTGGAATATATGTTGAACCAGCCCGAACACATGGATCTGCAACTCACGGGCGTGATGAATCACATCTCGCTTGGAGTTGCCGACATGAAGAAGGCAGAGGCGATCATGGAATCGCATGGCTGGAAGCCGAATGGCGACGAGGAGGCGGAGATCGGCAAAGACGGCAAGTGGCAGCTTGACGTGTTTGACCCGGATCTGTCGCGGGTGGAACTGATGGAGTTCAAACCCACGCAGAAACCTTGTTGCAACGATTTCACCGGCCCGCATCCGACGGAGTGAGCGTGGTCTTACGTTTTGAGTCTTACGTTTTGAGAAAGATCCGTTTTCTCCAGAGGAACCACAGCAGGATCCAGCAGAACAGAACTGCACCCAGGGAGTAGATTAGCGAAGCGTTGGCTGCGCTCGCGCCTAGAGACACCAGCTTCGCCTGTGCCGCGTCATGCCACATCACCGGACCATTGGGGCCCTTCACGGTGAAGGAGTACCCGGGACCGTACACGAATGAGTCGGCGACAAACCCTGCGATCGCGTTCATTCCGAAAACCAGAATCGGCATGGTCCATGCGCCGCGCCACTTCCTGATCTCGAGCATCCAGTAGAGCAAGGCGAGGAAGACCAGCGCGAAGCCGCCGCTGAAGAGCACGAATGAACTGGTCCAGAGATTCTTGTTGATCGGGAACCAGAGATTCCAAACCTCGCCTGCCACCAGACCGAGAATTCCAACGTACAGCATCCGGATTGCTTTCGTGCCGAGACTTTTGTTGGACTGGAGCCAGTAACCAGTCAAGACTCCGATCAGCGTGGTCGCTGTGGCCGGGATCGTGCCGAGGAGTCCTTCGGGGTCGCGGGCTTTGTCGAAAAGATGTCCCACAAAGAGCTTGCGGTCGAGCCAGGCCGCTAGGTTGCGATCCGGGTCCATGAATGGGATGTCGTGGCCCGGCACTCCGAAGCCGGGAACCGGGGCGAAACGCAGCAGGGCCCAGTAGCCGATCAGACATGCGCACATCGCAATGAAAGCGCCGCGGCGGTTTGACCACAAAACTAGAATCGCGGCCGCGAAATAGCAGAGAGCGATGCGCTGGGTCACGCCTTCGAAGCGCCAGCTGTGTACGTCCAGACCGATGATGGGTGAGGCGTTCACAAAAAGGCCGATGGCGATCAGCACGAGGCTGCGCGTGAAGGCGTGCCACAAAATTTGTTTTCGCGACTCGCCGCGCTGCAGGCGGGCGGCAAACGAGTACACCATTGAGATGCCAACCAGAAACAGGAACGACGGGAAGATGAAGTCGGCGCAAGTCCAGCCGTTCCAATCAGCGTGCTTGATCGGCCCGTAGGCCAGGTCGTCGCTACCAGGGTTGTCGACCAGAATCATGCCCGCGACCGCGAGACCGCGGAAGATATCCAGGCTAAGCAGACGTTCGGATGGCCGTTTGGCGGACTTGGATTCCGCGGCACTGGCAAGTGTTTGCACATCTGACATGTCGGGAACAATATAAGCGGGCCGGCAGCGGCTGTCACTGTGGACGGAGGCGCGATTTTGTGTGTTGAAAATTCACTTCAAGACTGATTAGCGGCTCAGAACAGTCACTCAGAAACTGCCGCGAGCACCGTGCAATTTGCTACAATCCTCCCGGCATGATTGATACAGAGTTGGTTGCGGCTAAGACTGTAGTGAATGCCAAGGGGGACGGCCCCAGCGTGGATGTGAGTCGGGCAGCCGGGCGCGCGTTTCTGCTGACGCTTGAGATTACACAGATCATCGAACAGGAGTCGCTCGACGTCGGCGTCTACGGCTCAGCGGACGGCGCCACTTGGGGAGCGAAGTCCGTGGCCGCATTTCCGCAGAAGTTTTATCGTGGTGAGTCGCCGCTCCTGCTTGATCTGACGGCACATCCTGATGTGAAATTCGTGCGGGCGCACTGGGATGTGGCGCGATGGGGGCGCGGCGTCGAAACCCCGATGTTTGAGTTTGGGGTGAGGCTGAAAGAGATTCCCGCTGACGTGCTGCGCGAGGCTGCCGCCGAGGCAAAGGCGGTACTAGGTGGTCGCTGATCACCGATCACTGATCACCAGCCGCTGACCACTAACCACTCTTGTCTTCTCCTTCCGCTATATTGATCTCAGGATGAAAATCAGTTCTCAGGTCATCGTGCGTCCGGCGCGCGACGTGCGCGGCGGCGTAAGCCTCCCCGGCGACAAATCCATTTCGCACCGTTACGCCATGCTGGCGGCGATCGCCGACGGGCCCTCACGACTTGAAAATTATTCGACCGGTGCCGACTGCGCCAGCACGCTCGGCTGCCTGCGTTCGCTGGGCGTGAAGTGGGAACGCAAAGATGGCACAGACAACGTTATCGAAGTGCAGGGAGGCGGGCTGGCGCTGACGGCTCCGAATCGGCCGCTGGATTGCGGAAATTCCGGTTCGACCATCCGCATGTTGAGCGGCATCGTTGCGGCGCAGAACTTTTCAAGCGAGATGGCGGGGGATGAGTCGCTCTCGCGCCGGCCCATGGAGCGGGTGATCACGCCGCTCACCGCCATGGGCGCGCAGATCACATCGGAAAACGGGCGCCCGCCACTGCGCATCAGCGGCGCTAGGCTGAAAGGGATCCACTACCAGATGCCGGTGGCGAGCGCGCAGGTAAAGACGTGCCTGCTGTTCGCCGGGTTGCTGGCCAAAGGCGAAACGCGCATTGAAGAACCGTTGCGCACGCGTGATCATGGAGAAGTGGCGCTCCGGGCATTCGGTGCACAGCTCGATTGCAAAGGGAACGAAGTGAGGATTCGCGGCGGCCAGTGTTTGCGCGGCATCGAAGCGCGAGTTCCCGGCGATCTTTCCAGTGCTGCGTTCTTTCTTTGCGCGGCGGCTCTTTTTCCGGGTTCACAATTGACCGTTACCAGTCTGCTGATGAATCCGACGCGCTCGCTCTTGCTCGATATTCTTATGCAGATGGGGCTGCACATTTCCGTCACGCAGCTCGAAGAAGTCTATGGCGAGTTGGTGGGCACGCTGCAGGTCGAAGGTACGCGGCTGAAAGGCGCGACCATCGCCGGTGCCGCCACGGCTGCGCTGATTGACGAGATCCCGGTGCTGGCTGCGATCGCTCCTTATACCGAGCAGGGAATCGAGGTCCGCGATGCGAAGGAGTTGCGGGTGAAGGAGTCGGACCGCATCGCATCCATTGCCGCCAACCTTCGCGCGATGGGAGCCGCAGTAGAAGAATGCGAAGACGGCCTGAAGATTCCCGGCCGACAGTCGCTGCACGGCGCGGAGATCGAATCCTTCGGCGATCACCGCATCGCGATGGCTTTCAGCATCGCGGCTCTGCGAGCCCAGGGTGAGACTCTGATCCGGGGCAGTGAATGCGCAGCCATCTCCTATCCAGCATTCTTTTCCGCGCTGGAAAGCCTGGTCGAGCGCTGAGCACTCTGCGCGCTTCAGGATGCGAGTCCGCGTTGCGCCAGTGAACTGGATCGCCGCTAATACCCCGGAGGAGCGCACTGGGCGCAGGTATGATAAAGTGGTGCACCCGGGAATTGGGTCCTCGCCACCTTCGCAAAGGAGCCTGTCATGCCTACCCTCCGCGACATTGTGAAAGACCGCAAAGTTTACTCCATCGATGCCACGCGCACCGTGCTGGAAGCGGCGCGCTTCATGATGGAACACAACATCGGCGCGCTGCCTGTGCTCCGCAACGGAGAACTTGCCGGAATCTTCTCCGAGCGCGACATCATGAACCGCGTGGTAGCCGCGGGCCGCACTCCCGGACACACTGCCGTCTCCGAAGTAATGACTGCCAACCCCCGCGCGGTTAATGTGGATGAAACCATCGAGGAATGTTTTTTTATCATGCATGAGTTCGGCTTCCGGCACCTGCCCATTGTTGAGGGCAAGGAATTGAAGGGGCTGATTTCGCTGCGTGACATTGTCCTGCGCCAGGCGGCCGAACTCGAACGCCAGCGCCGCGCCTCCTGAGAGCGGGCTTTCTCTAAGGTTTCGGCCACCTAGCCCACCCCAGACCTCACTGTCCAGAGGCTTAAAGATAACCAACACGGAAAGTTTACGGCGTATGTCAGTTCGCCGTATGGGCCGTCGTCACCGCCAGCGTGACGGTCGCTACGTCTGCGTTGGGAGGGACGTTGCTGGGCGCCGCACCGTTTGTATCCGCGCCGGTCAACGTGAGGGTGTAAGTATTATTCGGAGTGATTTGGTTATTCAGGGATCTAGTGCCGACGTTGCCCCCACAGGCCGGCAGCAACAATAAACTTGTGGCGACCAACACCAGGAAAAATACCGCGAGCAGCTTTCCCCTGCCACTGCGGGGTCGGCGCGCTCCCATCAGGAGCAGCCCGGGAACGGCCAGCAAGACGGCATAGAACGTGCGAAGGTTCCACAGCCTCGTGCTGGTCGCAGGCCCGAAGGTGGTGACGGTGAGCGTGGAAGTAGCTCCGGTGCTGCTGCTGATGCTTACCGTCGGAGGATTAAACGAGCAATACGGCGCGCCGGTGACGATGGGAAAAATCGAAAGACAGGCGAGTGTGACTTGACCTGAATAGCTGCCGATCGGCAGCACGGTCACGGTGGTCGTGGCGGCGCTTCCCGCAGGCAGAGGGCTTGGAATCGCTGTGGTGGGCGACACCGACAGCGTATAGTCCTCCGTCAAATCCGCTACGCTTAAGTACAGAGTTTGAGTCTGCGTTGTGGTTCCACCTGTGCCCGTTACTGTGACCTGATAGGTACCTGCCGCCGTGGCCGACGTGCCCGTGCCGCCTGTGGTCGTAATGGTGAGCGCAGGACCGTCGGCTGGCGGGACTGCGGAGCCGGGACTGACCAGGCACTGCGGCAGATTCGTCGTGAACTGGCTCGAGGTTACGGCACAGCTCAACGAGACCGATTCATCGAAGGTTCCGATGGGCTCAAGGTCGATGGTGGCGGTTGCGGATCCGCCGGGATCCACGCCTATTTTCGGGGTGAAGCCCGAAACTGACAGGGTGAACTGTTGCCCGTAAGCCAACGACACAGATGCGGCGGAGAGCACGAACAGCAACGATGCGAGAATGACTGGGCGTACGGCCTGCCTGAGATTCACCATGAGCGGATAAGAACTCACTACCTTCGATTCCTCCAACGGCGCAAAAGCTGCCTGAGCCGGGCCAAAACAACGCTGCCAGCCAATCAGCTGCAAGAATGATGTAAATTGTGACGACCAGCAGCAGAGTTCGCCAGACAGAATCTTAGACTAGAGTTGTCAATCCTGCCAACCGTCCGGCCAATCAAGCAGGTTCCTTACTGAACGCGCTACTGAACGCGCACGCTTGACACCCGCCTCACTCTCTGCTGTAGTGTCGGCCAACCTGCGCATCGAATTTGGGTGCGAGGGATCGGCGGTTCCGGGATCCGCTTCCGTGCAGTGCTCGGGAGTTCGCAAAGCCGACACACGAATTCAATGGTCACCATCCGCGATGTTGCGAAGGAGAGCGGGTTTTCCTCCACCACGGTGTCGATCGTCCTCAACGACGCACCGCTGGCGCGCTACATCCCGGCGGTAACCAAGAAACGGATTGAGCGCGCGGCGGAGAAACTTGGATATCGTCCCAACCAGTTTGCCCGCTCGCTGCGCAGCAAGCGCAGCCACACTGTCGGAGTCATGGTCTTCGACATGACCGATCCCTACTGCACGCTGGTGCTGCGCGGGATTGAGAACACTCTCTACCAGGCTTCCTACCTGCCCATCCTGACCGACGTGCATAACGAGCGCAGCCGCTTCGAGCGTTACCTCGAGATGCTGCTCGACCGCCGCGTGGAAGGCCTGGTCGTGCTCGCCAACTGGCTGTTTCTCGATATCAACCTGCTCGCTGATCTGGAAAAGAGCAGCATCCCGACGGCGATTATCGGTTGCGAACTGAAAGGCGACGCGATGAGTTCGGTCATCGTCGACAACGAGGTTGGCGGCTATCTCGCGCTCGAGCATCTGCACTCGCTCGGTCATCGCAAGATCGCCTTTATCCGCGGACCAAAGACTTTGGGTGATAGCTCTCCGCGTTGGCGCGGAATTCGCAACAGTGCCAAGGAACGCGGCCTCGAACTCGACTCCCGCCTCATCGTCGATCTGCCCGAGTCCCGTGATCCGCTCTCCAGCTTTGAGGCCGGGAAAAAACTCACTGAGGATCTGCTCAAGCGGAAGCGTCCGTTCACGGCAATTCTTGCATTCGACGATATGACCGCCTTCGGAGCCATGCGGGCACTGGGCAATGGCGGCCTGCGTGTGCCCGAACACTGTTCCGTGATTGGCTTCGACGATGTCGCGGCCTCGGCGCTTTGCACTCCGCCGCTCACAACCATCCGGCAGCCCATGGAAGCCATGGGAGCGGGCGCGGTGGGGATTGTGCTCGAGGGCATCAACTTGGTACTTGAAAAGCGTGAGGTGGCCGCGCACCATCGGAAAGTAGCGCCCGAAGTGGTGGCTCGGGAGTCTACTCGGAGCCTGTAGTAGGCGGGATCGAAAACGCCGCCGCCGCATCGTCTGGGATGAGGGCATCTCTGGCCCGCTCCGCTTTTTCTCTTGACATAGGATGCTCAATAAACGCACTATTCATACGATTTAATAAACCATTTGCGGGTTGTGACTCAGGCTTGGGAGGCGGTTCATGAATCGCAGAAGTGAATTAGTCAAGGCAGCGCGAAATTTTCTCTCGGTTGGTGTGCTTTTCCTGTGCGCGGCTTCCCTGGCGCTCGCCCAGGCCGGCCGCGGAAGTGTCAGCGGACTGGTCACCGATCCTGCCGGGGCCGTTGTTGCCGGGGCCAAAGTAGTTCTGTTGAACCAAGCCACTGGAGTGTCGCAGCACACCGTCACCAGTTCGGCGGGACTCTACACCTTTATCTCTCTCAACCCCGGCGTCTATCAAGTCACCGCTAGCCAGAAGGGTTTTAAGAACGTCGCCCAGGACAAAGTCACGGTCACCGTCGATCAGGTGACCCAGGTCAACATCACCTTGCAGATCGGTGCGATATCGGAGACGGTCGAGGTCACCCAAGGAGTCGAACTGGTCGAGCCCAGCAACTCTACTGTTGGCCAGTTAATCGAGGCACCCACCATCGACCGGGTCCCGCTGCTTTACCGCAACGTTTACGATCTGGTGCAATTGAGCGCGGGCGTGACGCCGCCCAATGGTTCGCCGAACTCGAGCGATTCGATGCAGTCGGTTCAGAACATTTCGGTCGGGCGTCCGGGAGTCGACATCTCCTCTGCCACGATCAACGGTGCCATCGTCGGCTCGGTCTATTACATGCTCGACGGCAGCCCCGTCGGGATCGCGGAGAACAATTCCGCCGCGATCATCCCTGCGATGAACATTCCCGAGGACGGAGTCGATGAGGTTCGCGTCGAAACCCAGAATACGCCAGCCTCGTACCAGAGCGGCGCCGCAGGCGTTATCAGTCTGGTCAGCAAGTCCGGCACGAATAGGTTTCACGGAGATGTCTTTGGAGTATTCCGGCCCGATGTCTTGTCCGCGAACGATTATTTCAACAAGCAAGGTCAGCTGCAACAAGGCCTAGCCAACACTCCTCCTGATTTCCACCGTTACCAGGAGGGCGCGGCCATCGGTGGACCCATCATCAAAGACAAACTATTCTTCTTTGCGGATTACGAGGATACGCAACAGCAGCAGTTCGAGGGCATCAAGACCTATACCGTTCCCACCAGCGCCGAAAGGACTGGAGACTTTTCGGGCTTCCTCGCTGGTCCCAATCCTACAATCATCTACGATCCGACTCAGCCGGACAATCCCGACGGCACTCGCCAGCCATTTCCCGGAAACATAATCACGAACCCGAATCCCATCGGCTTGCTGTATCTATCGAAAATGCCCCTGTGTAACATTCCCGATCCCACAACCTGCGAATCGGCGACCGGCGACGTTAGCCCCAATTACGGAGCGCCGGGCCTCGACCCGTTCCATGCACATCGCTTTGACATTCGAGTGGATTGGGCTAAGAGCGACCGACAGCGTTTCTTTGCTCGATTTTCCTACGACAAACTAATCTTCTCCACGGCTGATGTTTTTCCCAGCGGATGGGACCCCGACTATGCTCAGAACACGACCAACGGACGGAATATTCTCCTGGCCGACGACTTGACCCTGAATTCCTCCACAGTACTGAACCTGCGTTACTCCTTTACTCGGCACCACGAGAATCAGGGAAATCCAGCGTACAGCAGCACCAACATTACGAGTGTGGGGTTTCCCGCCTCGTTGGCTTCGCAGGTGGTCTTCAACCAGCTGCCCTTTATGCTGTTTGACGACGTTGGTGGAGGCGTCGGCGGCACCGCCGACTACAACAATTTTCAATATGCCAGCGAAAATAGCGACGCCAACGCTGCCGTCACAAAGGTTCATGGCAAACACACAGTCTCGTTCGGCTTCGAGTGGATGAAGCGCTACCTCAACGTCGGCCAGCCGCCGGCACCGGCGGGCGCGTATGGGTTCAACGTCGATGCTACGGATCAATCTGTAGCGAGTGTAAGCGGCGGCAGCGATTTTGCCTCGCTGCTTATCGGCATGGGAAGCGAGCCGGGCACCGAAAGCAATCAGGGTAACTACGCCAGTTTTACCAAAGACATCTTCGCCGCCGAATCCAACCCTTACTATGCGGCCTTTGTCGAGGATACATTCCACCCCTACAAGTCTTTGACGATCACCGCGGGCCTGCGTTGGGACATTTTTGGCGGACGCAACGAGCGTTACAACCGCCAGGAATACTTTAATCCTACTGTCAGCAACAGCATCAACGGCGTTTCTTACCCGGGAGCGGAAATCTACGCCAACAGCAGCAATCGGTCTCCGTTTACAACAAATATGCACGACTTCGGACCTCGCCTGGCTTTCGCCTGGCAGCCTGTCACCCATCTGGTTCTACGTGGCGGTGCGGGCTTCTACTACGGTCCCAGCACGCACAACGTCGGCAGTGCCGGCTTGAACACTGATGGCTTCGCTTCCCAGACATTCTGGAGCGCGACTTGCTACAACGGGGACGGCAATACAGTCTTCAACGGTACGGCGGCATGTGCGGGAGCGCCTGCCGGAAGTCCGCCGCTATCGCCCGACGTCTTTACCGGTCCGTATTCCTTAAGCAACCCATTTCCCAACGGAGTTGTCCCAACTTTTACGACCCCGCCGCCAGGCTTGGCCAATAATCTGGGGAACACATTGGAGACCGTGCTGCGCTCCCAGCGTACACCCACCATCTATAACTTTAATTTCGCGGTGGAGTATGAGCTTCCGCACCAAGTGGTGGTGACTGCCGGGTACGTGGGCAGCCGCGGACTCTTCCTGCCCTTTACCGCCGTCGATCTAAACACGCTCGACCTGGGGACGATCGCGCAGTACGGCTACTCCTTGTGCGTCGATCCGTCGAACGCGGCGTGCGCGATGGTGCCTAACGCAGGACCGGTGAGCCTTAATCCCAACTTCAGCGGAGCTACTACTGTCCCCTTGTGGGCCGCTCTCCAGCAGTTTCCGCAATTCGGAAATGGCGGCTACGGCGGAGGCAACGGCGTTAATGTGAATGGCTATCCCGCCGGTGACTCTGAGTACAGCTCTCTGCAAACTAAACTGCAGAAGAGGCTGACCAGCCACTTCACCACGCTCGCCACATTTACCTGGGGAAAAATACTCACCGACGACGGCAATCCTCCGCTGGGTTTTGTGGGGACCCACTTGGGAGCTGCTCAAGACTGGAGAGATCTACAGTACGAGCACTCAGTCAGCCCCCAAGATGTCAAGTATCAGTTCACCGGGGAAGTATCTTATGACCTGCCGGTGGGTAAGGGCCGGGGGGTGAATCTGAGCGGCGTGTCCGACGCCATTCTAGGTGGCTGGACCACGAATGCCATCGCCTATTTCAGCACCGGCGTACCCATCGCCTCGCCGGGTTCGGGAGTACCCGTGTCCTACTTCAATCAACGTGCCGACATGACCTGCAATCCGGCGGCGGGTGCCCCGCATACCGTAACCAACTGGTTCAACGACAACTGTTTCACAACGCCTGGAAGCGAAGCGAGCGGCAACCCGCTCAACTTTAACCCGCTTATTCCAGGGACTTCCCCGGCCTACCTTGACCACGTTCGCACCAGAGGGGCACGAGACTTAGATCTCTCCGTTTACAAGACGTTCAGGTTTGGGGAAACGAAAGCGCTTCGCTTCGATGTGTCTTCCTATAACATCTCGAACACGCCGCAATATGGATATCCAAGCGTGCCGAGTGTCCTGGGCGCGGTGCAACAGGGCCTTGCTTTCGGGCTGATCACCAACACGGTCAACACACCGCGCCAGTTCCAGTTTGGAGCGAGATTTACATTCTGATCTGACTGCAGATTTGAACTGCAAAGAGAAGACCCGGCCAGAACGGCCGGGAGTTCTTTTTTCAAGGCGAGCTTCGAACTGCTTACCCCACCGGCACTTGCTGCGGCGCTGCCACGGCTTCCAGAGCGTGTTCGAGATCGGCGATCAGGTCGTCGGCGTTCTCGATGCCGACCGAGAGCCGGATCATTTGTTCGCTTACGCCCATCTTGGCGCGGCTTTCAGCGGGAATCATGGCGTGAGAGGTTAAAACTGGAATCGACACCAGCGACTCCACTCCACCCAGGCTCGTTGCCAGCGTGAACAGGCGCATGGCTTCGCTGGCGCGACGCGCATCTTCGCCGGTGCCCTCGACCTCAAACGTGACCACGCCGCCGCCGCCACTCATCTGCTGGCGGGCGATGGCGTACTGGGGATGACTCTTTAGGAACGGATAATGCACGCTTCGCACTTTGGCGTGCTCCGCCAGAAACTCGGCCACGCGCTGAGCGTTTTCGTTCTGTCGCGCTACGCGCACCGCTAGAGTCTTCAATCCCCGCAGCAGCACCCAGGAGGCGTGGGGATCCATGCAGTTGCCCAGCGTCGTGCGCGTATCCCAGATTCTTTCGATCAACTCTTGTCGCCCGGCCACCGCCCCGCAGATTAGATCAGAATGCCCGGCCAGATACTTCGTCCCCGAATGCATGATTAGATCAATGCCGAATTCGGCGGGATGCTGGTTAATCGGCGTGCCGAACGTGGCGTCGATCATGCTCAGCAGCTTGTGTTGCCGGGCCACGGCCGCGACTTTCTTGAAATCGACTACGCGTAAGGTGGGATTGGTCGGCGACTCCAGGTAGAGCAACTTCGTGTTCGGACGAATCGCCCGTGCATGCTGGTCATAATCTGTGGTGTCGACGAAAGTGGTTTCGATTCCCAGCTTCGGCAGCCACTGCGAGAGGAACTTGTTCACGCCGCCATAAATATCGCGCTGCGCCACCACATGGTCGCCGCTTTTGAGCAGAGCCATGATTGTAGTTGTGACTGCGCCCATGCCAGAGGCGAAGGTTAGCGCGGCATCCACGCCTTCCAACTCTGCAATCGTCTTCTCTGCGACCGTATTGGTTGGATTGCCATAACGAGTGTAGTAATGGTCGGTATGCGTGACCCGAACCTGCTCGTCGTTGTCGGTCACCTGGAACGTGGAAGTCTGATAGATGGGCGTACCCAGCGGTCCGTTTCTCTTCTCCAGGTCCGCCGCGCCGCGCACTGCCTTGGTTTCGAAGTGTTGCGAGTGCCGTTTCATGGATACCTCGTTCCCTTCAAGACTAATTGCCCGTGAGCACTCTCGCAAGCTATGCCTGCTCCGGGGCACCGTTTATAATTCCCGTTCCATGGATCTCGGCCTGAGAAATCGCGTGGCCTTGGTTGCCGCTTCCAGTCAGGGAATTGGCCGTGCAACGGCGGAGGCCTTCGCTGCAGAGGGCTGCCGTGTCGCCATGTGCGCCCGGAATGCGCAGACCTTGCAGGCCGCAGCGGAGAAGATTAGAAAGCAGCACGGAGTTGAAGTTCTTGCCGAGGCGTTCGACGTAGGCGACCCAGCTGCCGTGAGTAGCTTCATCGCCGCCGTGGCTGCGAAATTCGGCACCGTCGACATTTGCGTGACGAATGCCGGAGGCCCGCCGGCCAAGGGTTTTCTCGCGGCCACGCTGGAAGAATGGCAACGCGCCCTCGAACTGAATTTCCTCAGCACGGTTTATTTCGCGCGTGCGGTCATTCCCCACATGCAGCGGAAGCGCTGGGGACGCATCGTCACCATCACTTCCATAACCACC
This sequence comes from uncultured Acidobacteriaceae bacterium, assembly GCA_963807145.1. Taxonomy (GTDB): domain Bacteria; phylum Acidobacteriota; class Terriglobia; order Terriglobales; family Acidobacteriaceae; genus Sulfotelmatobacter. The sequence goes on from CAWEBA010000010.1 coordinate 116,665, forward strand.
AAACAGCCGGTCACTGATCTTGTGCTCTCGAATGCCGTGCGGGCGGCCGTGGTTGGCCTGGTCAAGAGCCTGGCCAACGAGTTTGGTAAAGATGGAATCCTGGTTAACAACGTTGGTCCCGGCTTTACTGCTACCGACCGGCTGAAGGATCTCGCCAAAGCCCGTGCCTCGGCTTCAGGCAAGAGCGAGCAGCAGATTTTCGAAGGCTGGGCCGCCGACGCTCCGCTGCAGCGCCTAGGCGAACCTAGCGAGGTCGCTGAAGCCATCGTGTGGCTTGCATCGGAGCGGGCCTCCTACATTACGGGCCAGACCGTGCTGGTCGATGGTGGGATGTACAAGGGCTTATAGATTCTCGAAGGCTGCTGGCTACGGATTGTTTCCCGTACAATCAGGAAATGGGCATCACGCTATGGCAAAGAAACTAAAGAACCGGACGACTGCCGCCGGCAGGAAAGCAAAAAATGCGCGCTCTCACTCGCGTGCTCAGCGCGCCGTCACCAAACACGCGGCCAGCAAGGCCGAGCTGCAACACATTCCGTGGCACACGATCCCACTTGAAGACTTGAAACCTCTTCTGCAGCGCCAGTTTGTGGTGGGTCAGGAAATAATGCTGGCACGGGTTCTCTTGAAAAAGGGCTGCGTTGTCCCCGAGCACAGCCACCACAACGAACAACTCACCTACATCCTCGAGGGCGCATTGAAGTTCTCGATCGACGGCCGGGAAATCGTGGTCCACGCCGGCGAAGTGCTGTGCATTCCCGCGAACATGCCGCACAGAGCGGAAGCGCTTGAAGACACGGTCGACCTCGACGTATTTAATCCTCCCCGCGCCGATTGGATGAACAAGACCGACCAATATCTGCGAGGGCAGAAATAAGTTTTCATTCCATGCCTCCCTCCGCCACTTCTGAAAAAGGTTCTGGCCCGGGCCAGGCCATGTTTCGTTTCCGATGCATCGGGTGCGGCTCAGTCAACGCCTCGGCCGCACAGGATTTCTGCTGCTCGGACTGCGGCAACCTGCTTGAGATCACGGATGCGTCGTGGAACTCGCGCAACCCCACCGCCCTGAAGACTCTATGGCGGGAACGCCGTACGTTAAATGAAGCCATCGACCTCAGCGGCGTGTGGCGATTCCGAGAATGTCTTCCCGCGCCACAATCCGAGCAGGAAATCGTGACGTTGCGCGAAGGCAACACTCCGCTTTACGAACTTCCGCAGTCCTCGCGCGCCACCGGCGTGCCACGTCTTTACGCCAAACATCAGGGACTGAACCCGACCGGCTCGTTCAAAGACGCGGGCATGACGGTTGCCGCCACCTTCGCCCGCCAGGCCGGATACCGCTGGGTAGCCTGCGCCTCCACGGGCAACACTTCGGCATCCATGGCGGCGTACGCCGCGCGCGGTGGCATGCGCAGCCTGGTTCTGGTGCCCGAAGGCAAAATCTCCTGGAGCAAACTCTCGCAGGCGCTCGATTACGGAGCGCTTACCTGCCAGCTCCGCACCGACTTCGATGGCTGTCTCCGTCTGCTTCAGGAACTCGTCCGGCAAGCTCCGGTCTACCAGTTAAATTCCATCAACCCGTTTCGTCTCGAAGGTCAGAAAACTCTCGCTTTCGAATTGCTTGAGCAACTCGACTGGGAGTCGCCCGATCACATCATCGTGCCCGGAGGTAATCTCGGAAATAGTTCAGCGATCGGCAAAGCTTTGCTCGAAATGCGCGACGTGGGATTGATCGCGCACTTGCCGAAGCTGTCGGTGATTCAAGCGGAGGGCGCCAATGCTCTGGTTCGCACCGTGCGCGAAGGGGAGGGCAAGCGTCTGGTCAGCATGCAGCCAGAAACCCGGGCCACGGCGATCCGCATCGGCAACCCCGCTTCGTGGGAAAAAGCGGTGAAAGCTCTTCACGCCACGGGCGGCGCTTGTGAACAGGTCAGCGAACTCGAGATCGCGCAGGCTAAAGCCGAAATCGGCGCCGAAGGCATTGGTTGCGAGCCCGCCTCTGCCGTCACTCTGGCCGGCTTGAAGAAATTGCTGCAGCAGGGTTTCGTGAAGCCGCAAGAAACCGTGGTGCTAGTTCTCACGGGAAGCCTGCTCAAGGATCCCGACTACACGATGGAGTTCCACCGTGGCGATTTATTTAAGGGCACGCCGTACGAGCAGGAGAGCGCGAAGCTGAATTCCTTCCGCCACCCTCCCGTCGTTCTTGATGCCACGCTGGATGCGGTGATCAAAACACTGGAGCGAGCAGAAAAATCCGACCCCGCGCACTCGAATGATTAAGAACAAAAGACGAATGTCCAAGAAGAAGAGCAGGAGAAAAATCCGGCGCGCGACAGCGCTGCATCTGGCCCTTCCAGCCACGTCTGCCAATCTGGGTCCCGCCTTCGATGCCGCGGCCCTGGCTATGGATCTTTACATCACCATCGAAGCTCGCCCTGCGCCGGCCTTTTCCATTACGGTCACCGGGCGCGACCAGGAAATCTGTCGCAATCTTGAGGATCACCTCATCCTCAAGACCTATAGCGAGATTCTCCAGGGCCAAGGCCAGAAAATCATTCCTTTTTCGCTTCGCATCAACAACGACATCCCGATCGGAAAAGGCTGTGGATCGTCCGCCGCCGCCCGCCTCGCCGGCATCGCCCTGGCTAATCACTTCGGCCGCTTGCAGTGGACGAATTCTCAGATTATCGGCGAAGCTTCACGTCGCGAGCACCACGCGGATAATGCCTCCGCCTGCTGGATGGGAGGTTTGACCATCGCCCGAATGTATGGCAAGGCCGAGGCCCAGGTGGTTTGCATTCGCCCGAAAGGGAAGTGGCCGCTTCTTCTGGCCATCCCCGATCAGGTGCTGTCCACTCAAGAAGCGCGCCGCGTGCTCCCGGCGCAGTATTCCCGCGCCGACGCGGTCGCGAACGTTCAGAATTCGATGTTCCTGCTCGCTGCCTTCACACAAGGCAATCACAAACTGCTTTCCGTCGCGCTCGAAGACCGCATCCATCAGCCTTACCGCGCTTCGTTGTGCCCTTTGCTGCCTTGCCTGCAGGAATTGACTGGGCGGCCGGGCGTTCTGGGTGCGGCGCTCAGCGGCGCGGGACCCTCGGTCATTGTTTTTCTTGATCCCGCCTCGCCGAGCAAGAGAACGCGAACCGTAGTCGCCGCGCACCTTGCGGGCAGAGGGCTCCACGCCGAACTGCTGCTCACTTCCATCTCGCGGCGCGGTGGGCACCGCTGATCTGGCTTTTCCCCGCGCACCACTAAAGCGCTATTTACCACGGAGGTAAAGCTGGATAATTTCATCTTTCCCCCTCAGGCGAAACTTATCCGCAGCGCAGGTGTTTGCGGAGTCAGGTGCGGTCAGCGCTTCATCGGAAGCGGGGCTAAGTTGCTAAAGGAATGAGTAGGAAGTCTAAAATGCACGGTCAGATACAGCCGAGTCAAATCCAGCGGACGATCGCGCGAACGCGCAGTGTGCAGGTGAAGCGGGAGATCCAGAATTTTCTTGAGGCACTGGATTCCTACCCCGCCCGCGTTGCCCGGGAGCCCCGGCTCAGCTTTCGTCAGCATCTGTGCAGTGTATTCGCCTCGGGTCGCGATCCCCGCGCCGATCGTTCGTAATCACGGGGAGCCCAATCTAGCGACTGGACGGCGGCACGATCCCGTTCATGCGCAGGTATTCCACCATTTGTCCGTAGTGATCGTAAGCATGGGCGGAGACGCTCGCGGCCAGGCCCAAGCGGGTTACTGTTCCTTCTCCAAACGGGCTCTTCATCGGTTCCACCAGGTTCTTGTCGTTGATGGTCAGAATTGCCTTGTGTACGTAGGCAAACGAATTTTTCAGGTAGGTCATGATTTCTGTTTTGGTCTTGAGCGATGACGGTCCGGATTCATCGCCCACGTCCACCGGAACTTTTTCGCCGAGAATTGCCGCGCCAAACAGGTAGTTCACTGCCGCCACGTGCTTTATTTGTTCGCCGTAGGTTCGCACGCCTTTGAATTCGCCGTTGGTTGGAGCGAATCCGAACTTGTCTTCCGCCATCGCGTCTGCCGCGGGAACAAACTCTTTCTCGACACTGGAGACTGAATGGTCAAGCACCTGGGTGACCGTGCGATGTTCATCCTTGGGCTTGGGATTCTGGGCTGCACCAAACGCCGCCAGCGCCAGCACGCATAAAGCAAGGCAGCTGTATCTCTTCGCCATGTTGATTCCTCCTTTAATCCCTGACCACCGCGGGAGCCATCTTTAACTCACGCGCGGTCAAGCGATGCCGCAGAATGCTCGTCAAGCCTACCACCATTACCAGGGCCGACCACGCCAGCGCCACAGGGACTCCCTTGCGCGCAGCTAACTCTCCCCAGACCGCGCTGCCGATCGCCATCCCTCCCTGCAGCACCAGCAGGTACATCAACAGAGCCCGCGCCCGCATCCATGATGGGCACATGGTCTGCGCTACAACATTGAAGCAGGCCAGAATTCCGATCCATGCCGCACCCGCGGTGAATAATACTCCACAAAGCCACCCAAAGGCATGGACCTGCCCCGCCGCAAGAGTCATGCCCGCGAACACCACAGTGGCCGCAGCGACGAGTCCATCCACCGAATACCGCAAACGCAGACGCGGCAACAGCGCTGCTCCGGCCAGTGCTCCTAATCCAAAACAGGTCAGGAGGAAACCATACCCTTGCGCTCCGTGCGGCTGGCAAATTAGCGGGAGCAGAGCCAGCAGAGAAGTTGCGCCTACGCTGAACGCCCCAGTGCGAATCAGCACTGATCGCACCTGCGGTGCTGCGCGCACGTAGCGGACGCCCTCAAGGATTGCATCGCGTACCCGCCGGGTCGGCAGCGCTTCATGCGGCGCGCGCCGCCAGCGGCACAAAAACAGAATCACCCCGAAGAACGACGCCGCATTCAGCAGAAACGACCAGCCTGATCCCGCCGTCGCCACCACGATGCCCCCCAATGCCGGACCCACTGCGCGAGCCACGTTGAATCCCGCTGAATTCAGCGCTACAGCCGAGGCGTGGCGCTGGGGAGAGATGACTTCCGGCGTAATCGCCTGCCACGCCGGATCATTCAAAACTGCGCCCACCCCCAAGACCAAAGTAAAGAGCAATAGACTCCACGGAGTCACCGTGTGCAGCAACGTCAGCACACCGAGCGCCGCCGCCGCTGCCACCATCCAACTCTGGGTGAACAACAGCAACCGCCGCCGGTCGACCATGTCAGCCAGCGCACCTGCCGGAAGCACCACGAAGAAGACTGGGATCGCGGCCGCTGCCTGCACCAGGCTAACCATTAAGGGCGAGGTCGAGAGCTGTGTCATCAGCCAGCCCGCACCCACATTCTGCATCCAGGTTCCGGTGTAGGAGATTACTGCCGCAATCCACAACGACCGAAACAGCCGCTCCCGCAGCGGTGCCCACGCCGCATCGGCATGCTGAAGCGCAATGCCCTCGACTGCCGGAACTGAAATATGATCAGCCACTCGAATGCTCTACGCTGTGTTCCCCCACGCCAAACGGCCAGTCCCGGCTTCTCCAGGCACGAATCATGTAAATCGCCAGCCCGGCCAGCAAAATCACTACCGCGTACCGCATCTCCTTCTGCCAGTTCTCGCGACCGAACAGAATAAAAAGGAATCCTGCAATAGCCACCAGGGCGGGCAGCGGATACAGCCACATCCGAAATGGACGCACCACCTCCGGATGCGTTACCCGAAACACAATCAATCCCACCGCCTGCACCAAAAACTGCAAGATCAGACGAATCACCACCAGAGCCGCAATCGCATCCCGCAGCCGCAAGAAGCAGAACATCGCGGCGACTGCGCCGAGCGCCACCAGAGAGACATACGGGAAGCGGTATACGGGATGCACCTTGGCAAATGCTTTGAAATAGTTACCATCGAGAGCCGCGGCGTAAGGAACCCGCGAATACCCTAGCGTCAGCGAAAAGACCGAGGCAAACGCGGCCACGATTATGAGTCCCGTGACCAGCCGCGCTGCCCACGGCCCGTAAATCCTCTGCATGAACAGAGACACAACATACAGTCCGCTGTTGTTATGGCCCGCCTCCAACATCTCGCGCCACGGGACCACAGCCAGAATGCACACGTTCATCATTAGATATAGACAGGCGACCAGCAGAATAGAAAGCAGAAGAGCCCGAGGAATATTGCGCGTAGGATCTTTTATTTCATCGCCCAAGTAGCAAACGTTGTAGTAGCCCCAATAATCGTAGGTGGCCACCAGAAGCGCTCCGCCCAAACCGCTGAAGAACGCAGGCGACAGGCTAAACGCGCCGGGAGGAAAATCGAATGCACGCGCCGCGTTGAAGTGTGTGAGCCCGGCGAAGATGATCCATCCAATCGTCCCCATCACGCCCAGCCACAAGACTTTCGAAAGGCGCCCAATCACGGTGATGCGCCGGTAGAGCAGAAAAACCGTGAACAGGCAGATGAATATCGCGAGCACCGTACCCGGCGTCACAATCCAGCTGACCTGAAGTGATCCTGCTGCGGGGATGCGCACGGCCGCCGTGTGTGCTGCGTAAATCGTTTCGAGTCCGGGCCAGTAATAGGCAGCATAGCCCGCCAACCCGATGCATCCGCTTGCAATGGATAGCGGAGCGCTGAAGGAAAGTTGCCAGATAAAGAGAAACGAAATCAGCCGTCCCCATTTTCGCGGCCCATAAATCTCGTTCAAATAGCGATACGATCCGCCGGACCCGGGAAACATCGACCCCAATTCCGCGGATACCAGCCCGTCGCACACCGCGAGCAGCGCGCCGGCGATCCAGCCCAGCATGGCCTGCGGGCCACCCATCGCGCCTAACACCAGCGGCATGGTGATGAACGGCCCCACCCCGATCATGTCGATCATGTTGAGCGCCGTAGCGCTCCCCAGGCCCATGCCGCGGATCAGGCCAGGCGAACTCGAATCGCTTTGAGATGGAGCGTGCATTTCTGGCTGAGTCGAATGTCCCGCCGCTATGGAAGAAGCAATATCCGGCCGCTGACCCGCCGCTGCTCAAAGGCCGTATGTGCCTTGGCCGCATCCGACAGCGGATAGGTGCGGTCGATTCTGATGGAAAGCTTGCCTTGCTTTATCCAGTCAACGAAATGCTGCAAGTAGTGCGGATATTCCCTGAAGTAGGGACTGCCGTTGGTGCGGGTGAGAAACACTGATCCTTTTTCCTGCAGCTTCATGAGATCAAACGGCGGCACATAACCGCTCGATTGGCCGTAAACCACGAGGTATCCGCCCGGAGCGAGACTATCGAGGCTCGCCTCAAATGTATCTTTGCCGACGCCATCGTAAACAACATTGACGCCACGCCCAACGGTCATCCGTCTCGCCTCCTTCGCAATGTCGGACTGGGTGGAAACGATGACCTCGTCGGCGCCGGCCTCTCGAACAAACTTGGCTTTCTCCGGCGTTGAGGTAACCCCAATCACCCGTCCCTCGCGAATTTTTGCCATTTGACAAAGCAAAAGCCCAATGCCTCCAGCCGCTGCCTGGATCAGGCACCAGTCTCCCGCCGTTACCGGATAGGCAAAATGCGTGAAAGCATAAGCGAGAAATCCCTGGTTCATTCCAGCCGCCGCTACCTGTGGGCTGATGCCCTCTGGCACTGGGATCAGCCACGCGGCCGGAGCAAGAGCATGCGTCGCATATGAATCGCCAACGAACACGACGCGGTCTCCCACGTGAACCTTGTTGACCTCGGGACCAAGCTCTTCCACGACCCCAACTCCCTGGCTTCCCATGGTTGCCGGAAGGTCCGGTTCATTGCTGCCCGCACGGCGGTAGAAAGCCTGTCCCACAAGTTCGCCTCGCCGCTTTTGCACATCGAGAAAATTAACGCTGGCCGCTTCAACACGCACGCGAACCTGCCCTGGGCCGGGAACCGGAGTGGGCAGTTCTTCCAACTGCATGACCTCTGGAGCGCCGTAGGCGTGAATGCGAATGGCGTGCATCGCGTTTGCTTCGTCCTCCTCGTTAGCGCTTAGGTTTACTGACCACTGGACACTGACCACTGATCACTGCTTCTCATGCCCCGCGCTCAAAAGATTCACGTAAAGCCGCACTGCTCCCGGCACTCCCGCCGGCAACTCCCGGAAGAATGAGTAGCCTGTATAGATATACGTTCCCTTGCCATACTGCGCCTGCAGCAGCCCGCCCTTCTGCGCGTCTTCGCCCGGATCGTGGCAGCTCAGCAGCGGTTTAAAGTGAGCATCCCACTTGTCCATGAAGTAGAGCCCGCGTTCCTGGATCCATCCGTCGAAATCGCGAGCCGTAATCGTGTTCGGATAATGAAACACTCCATCTGCCGGCGCAAGAATCTCCACCGGAGCCTCTTCCACCGAAACCCGTGCCCGGCTTAATTCGGCGGAATACGGCGTGAAGTGCCCATTGGTAAAATCTCCCACGCCGGTGTTGTACTGCACCACCAGCGTTCCGCCGGCGGCGACGTAATCGAGCAGCTTTTTGTTGTTCGCGACTACCTCCGGCTGGGTGTCGTAAGCGCGAATGCCCAGCACAATCGTTCCGTATTGGCTTAGATTCTCGCTGGCAAGTTTTTCCGCCGAAATCAAGGTCACATCCATCCCCAGCTGCTGCAGCACGGTGGGAATGTCATCGCCGGCGCCCATGATGTAGCCAATCTTCAAATCATGCGGCACCTGCACGTCGACCATGCTCACGCGCTGCAGTGCCGGCTGGTAGTAATAGAAGCTACCGAGGTCTTCGCGGGTCACCAGCGTGTAACCTTCGCTGAACTTCTCGCGGTCTGCCTCCAGCACCGCGCGAATCTTTGCGCGACCTTCCTGCAAGCCGGCAGGGAAGACTTTGAACTGGAAGTCCTGTTTATCTCCGCGTCTAGCGAAGTGCACCGCAAGCTGGCCCGGCTCCGACCGCCATCCCTCAGGCAAATCCAGCTGCAGCATACCTCGCGCCTCGTACGCAAGATTACTGGTCACGCCCACCGTCACGCTCGTACTTGCACCGTTGTGGGTGGAGATCACCTGCGTCCCTGGCTCCAGCGCAACGGAAAATGCAGGCACCACGGCCAGCGGGCGGGCGCTTGCCTTGCCAGCATCGTCCAGGAACTCTGTGGCTACGGTTGCCCCGATGCTGTTTTTTACGGCTCCTCCGCTTGCACCGGCAACCGAATAGTCTGCGCGTGCGCGCAACACGGGAGGCGGAAACGGCAAGGTCGCATATTTCTCGTTGTCGATGTGATTCAGACTGTCGGTATCGGGATTATCGCGGTGCCAGTATGGCCGGGTGTACTCCGCGTTTTTCGGCACTTTCAGGCGAAAGACCACCCGCGCGTCTTGCCCGGGCTGAACCGAAAAGCGCTTCGTCTTGTCGGAAATTGTCGCCCAGCCTTCTGGCACCTCGAGCTTTATGCCATCCATCACCAGCGACTGTTTTGATCCGTTGTGAAAATCCACCGCGGCCAGAAATTCCTGTCCCGGAGAAACCGTGGTCATTGCGTCCGCTTCTTTTTTCAGAACCTCTTTTACCGGCGTGCCGTTCGCGTCGACGCGAGAAATGGTTGTCGCTTCAAGTGTGATATGCAGTGCTTCGTTGAGAGCGGAGTCCGCCTGCTCGCTCTTCTCTACTAGTCGAGCCAGCAAATCGGATTTCGCACCGACGCTAACCGCACTCTTGCCGACTTCTGCTCGGATCCGCTCCAACCCGACCACCACTCCCATCAAAGGCACCGCGGCTGCCGAAGAATCGTTACCTTTGGCATCCTCACCGGCAGCAGCAATCTTGTTTGCGATCTCAGTTAGTTCCCGCCGCAACTGTGGAACCTTCGATTCCTCCGTCCCCAGTCTCGCCGCCAGCCCGGGTAGAGTCGTATCGAGACCATCAAAGAAATCTTTCTCGTGCCCGTCTTTATCCAGCTTCGCGGGCTCTATCGAATCCACCAGCTTGTAAAATGTGAACCGGTCACCCGGCTCCACAGTCCAGTTGCCTGAGCCCTGCGAGAGCTGATGCCGCAGGCCTCGCATAGCGAACTGCACATACGAGCCTCCCAAATCTGCGTTCGGCACTCCGGTATTCAGCTTCACCGTCCAGTTCGCATCGGGGCACGTCATCGCCCCAAACCCGCAAACGTTGCCGATGTAAAGCTTCTTGGCCTGCCACGGCAGCAGCCCCTGCGAAATTTGCTCGGGGAACCGTTTCGGATCGGCCGCCGCCCGAAATGCTTCCTGCGTCAGGATGCTCGAAGCTTGATGGTGCCCGTGCCCATCTCGCGGCGTGCCCGAAAACCGCGCCACTAGCACATCGGGACGAAACGTGCGAATTACGCGCACCATGTCGGCGAGCGCTATATCGTGTCCGCCCCACTTCGCGAAGGTCTCATCGGCGCTTTTCGAAAACCCGAAATCAGCCACACGCGAGAAGCGCTCCTGCACCCCGTAATATTCGTCCGCAGCCAGCAGTTCGAGTGTCCGCAGCACACCGAGCACGTCCGACAAATTGCTACCGACTTTGTTCTGCCCACCCTCGCCGCGGTTCAGGGTCATCAGCAGCACGCTCGCTCCCCTCCCACGCGACTCCAGCGTGAGCATGCCGCCATCTTCATCATCGGGATGCGCGACCGTCTGCATCAGCCGTGCAGTCGTGCCCAGCCGCCGCAGCATCAGACGAAGACCTAGGATTCCTCGATCTTGCGGGAGTTCAGGCGGAGTGCCTTGGTAGGGAAGCTGCGGAAAATCCGTGGCCAGGGCCTGTTTCGCCTGAGCCGACGCAGCCTGCCCCGTCGAGCTTTCCGCAGTCCGCTGCGGCGAAGCCACCAGCAGAACCGGCAGCGCGGCGAAAAGAAATATGAATGAGGATCGAGCGATCAAGTTGTGGACGAAAGGCTGAACGAACCGTCCCACGCGCCCGGCAAGGTAGCGAGTTCTCTGAGATTTCACCCTAACAGGATGGGGCCTACCCCCGCTCCGACGCAAATTCTTTCCCCTCGATCAAATTAGACGCCGGCAAGACGCAAGAGTAACCCGGTGTGCCAAGACCAGGATCTAATAACTGAGAACTGACAGCTGCTCTACTGCCGCCCTTCCTTCAGCGCTTCCTGACACGCGCTGGCTGCAGTGAGTACATCATTAAACGCCGTGTCCTTGCGCAAGTCCTTCAGCAATGGGTCCTCCAGCAGCGCCGAATATGCACAATAATTCTGTTGCACCGCGGCCTTCAGCAAACGCAAAGCCGGCTCCTTCTGGCCGCAATACGCGAGGAGCGCGCCTACGTGATACCACGCTTCGGGGTCGGGTTCCATCATGGCCGATGATTCCGCTTCGCGGACAATGCGGTCCATGTCAGCTGGCCGCTGGGTCTGGGTGCACACTGCCAGCAACTCCCGATGGTAGATCGGAGCCTTCGACATGTTCTTCACGCTCTCGCGCGCCTGCGGCACATTCCCCGCGGCCAGATGAAGGTATGCTGAAACCCACGCCGCCCACTCCGTGCCGGGGTCCAGACGGACGAAATCCATCGCCTGGTCGGTCTTACCCAGTTCCAGAAACGCCCACGCGCACGATCGGAAGTTGGAGTTCCCTGGATCCAGCGCTCGCGCGGTATTGCACTCCTCTGTCGACTTCTCCTGCATGCCCGCATAACGCAGCACATAACTGAGCGCGAAATGCGCATCGGCGCTCTGCGGTCGACGTCGCACTAGGTCTGTCGCCGCTTCGTAAGCCCGGCCTAGTTCGCCCCGTTCCACGCGGTGGGCAATCAAACTGCTCGCCGCATCGACCTTGTTCGGATCCAGGGCCAGCGCTTTCTCGTATGCACGATTCGAACGCTGGAACACCTCCTCGCCGCCCCCGCCATAATAAGAATCGTAATAGTACCGGTATCCCAGCGCATCCCACGCCGGCGCGTAGCCCGGATCTTCTCCGACTACATGTTCCAGCACCGCGATGGCATCCTTGTTCTGAGCAACATCGTGGGATAGCGCGAGGCTATGCAGGTAGAGGTCATACGCCTCCGGATTCTTCGGGCGCGACGCCGTATCCAACTCTCCTCCCCCGCCGCCGAGCACGGGCAACAACCCCTGCTGCACCTGTGTAGTCAATTTATTCTGCAGGGAAATCAAGTCATTCACTCCTGATGTCACGTTCGCTTGCCACAGCAGCCGGTCGTTGGTAACATCAATCGCTTCCAGCGTCACGGTTAACTGCTCACCCTGGCGCATGAAGTGGCCGGTCAGCAGCTTGCCTACGTGGAGTTCCTGTCCTACCTTGCGCGGATCAAGGTCCACTTCCACATACTTCCGCGTGACCGACGAAGGCCGCACTTCGAGCGATCGCGAATAGGTCAGCACGCTGGTCAGTTCGTCCGCCAGCGCGAAGCGGAGATAATCCACGGCAAAATCGCCGTTCATGTTCTGCAGCGGCAAAACTGCGATCGCATTCGCCTCCTGCAGGCTCACCATCGACCGATGCTTAAACCAATAGGCTCCTACTGCCGCCAATACCGTCACCAACACCGCCGCCGTCCCCAGCAGCACCCACAACTGCCACCGGCTGGTGCTGGCTCGGCCAAACGTGTTGCTCGCAACCCGCAGTTTGGCCGGGTGCAGGCCGCTCTTCACTTGCCCTGATTCCTGCTCCCGCTTCAATTGCTGCAGATCGGCCTTCATCTGCGTGGCGCTCTGATAGCGCTCGTTGCGATCCTTCTCCATCGCCTTGCCGATGATGCCTTCCAGCTCCACCGGCACAGTTGGATTCAATTCTCCCGGCGGAACCGGCTTCTGATGCAGCACCGCGTCCAGCGTCATCAGCGAATTCTTGCCAGTAAACGGTTTCTTCCCGGTCGACATTTCATACATCACCACGCCAAACGAAAACAGGTCGCTGCGGAAGTCGATTTCATCGCTGCGCGCCTGCTCCGGCGACATGTAAACCGCGGTCCCGGGAATCACTCCCACTGCGGTCAGCGAATTGTCCGCTGCTGCTCCTCCATCGCTGTCGGTGCCAACGTTGTGGACGAGCTTGGCCAACCCGAAATCGAGCACCTTCACCTGTCCGCTGGGAGTCAGGAAAATGTTCGCCGGCTTGATATCGCGGTGCACAATTCCCTTGGCATGCGACGCCGCCAGCGCGTCTGCCACCTGGATACTGATATCGAGCACCCGCTCGGTCTGCATCGCCTGCCCGGAGATGGCTTGCTTCAGGCTCTCGCCCTCCAGCTTCTCCATCACAATGAAGGGATGTCCGGCGTTATCCTCAATGCCATGAATAGTGCAGATGTTTTGATGATTCAGCAGCGACGCCGCCCTCGCCTCCCGCGTGAAGCGTTCCAGCGATTTGGGGTCGCCCACAAGGTTTTCCGGGATGAACTTCAGGGCAACATGCCGTCCCAGTTTCAGGTCCTCGGCCTCATAAACCACGCCCATACCACCGCCCCCGAGCTTGCCCAGGATGCGATAGTGGGATACGGTCTGGCCGATCATGAGAAGACCCAAGTCCCGAACGCGGTAATGGTAGGCCCGCCAACGGCTCCGGTCAACTGGCCCGTTGTGGTCGCAATCGTTCCCAAACTGACAAATGCCCTGTCCTTTTGTGTGCTTGCGGGGGTTCGTGGTTGCTCCAACACGACTAGTATGATGCTAGCAATCCTGATTGCGTGAGGCGATTCCGATATGACGCGGGGCTCTGGGAACTACTCTCCTGAAATGCAAGAGGCCATCCGCCGCCGCGCCACTGAGCTCTACCATCGGAAGGGAGACGTCGAGGGTCACGACTACGAGAACTGGTACCAGGCCGAAGCCGAGATCCTCCGCGAGTCGGCTCCTTACCTGGTTCGCCGCGCCGTCGTCGTGAATGTAGAAGGTGTGGTCTACACCGGTGAATATGATTCGACCGCAGCCGAGGGCTACACCCCCGGCGAGTGGAAGCCGGGCGATCCAGTCCCCGTTCGCCTCGCCGGCGACAAACTGTATCTCCGCCGCCCCAACGGGCAGGAACTCCAAACCACGATCGTAAAAAGAATCGGCTGACAAAACCATCACTTCGTCTGTCATCCTGAGCGGAGCGAGACGCCGACGAAGTGGGCGTCTTGCGGAGTCGGAGGATCCTTTTCACTGCGGCGCTACACCTGGCTCCGCAGGGAATTTCTACCACGGCTCTCTGGCTGGGGTGGCCGACGGCTCCTACTCCTCCACCCACAACCCCGCCGAAGCCCCGACCCACTCCAGATTCCGATTGTGATCCACGCCCATCATCAACCCCCGCCCCGTGCGGATAATCGTCAACACAGCCTGCAGCTGATCGAGCCACACATACATCACCCGCACTTCCGCCTTAGTCCCGCCAAACGGAGTCTCGATCACTGGCTCAAAATGCAACCGCTCCTGCAGAATATATTCTCCCCGCTTGTCCGCCGGAATTGCCGCGATATCGTCTTTCGTAGGCGCGATCACGACTCCCAATCCGGCGAACGAATACAAAGGTTTCAACGCGTAATTTTGTAAGTCCTCCGGAATCCGCTCCAATTTATCCAGAAACCAGGTCTTCGGCACCGACTCATGCCGCAGATAGGGAATCGAGAACTTGCTGATCCGGAAATACCAGTTCGGATGCCCCGCCCACTCCACATCAAGATCATCGCGCCAATCGAAGGCCAGCTTCACCTGCTTGCGCTGCAGTTCGTCCACAATCGCCCGGTTATAAATCCGCCGGATCGGCACCTGCGCCCCGTAGCGTTCGTAATAAAGTTGTGACCCTTGTTTCGTGATGGCCTCAATGTCGACCGTTTCGATCCCCAGCATCTTCTCCGTCAGGAGAAAATCCGGCAGCGTCTTCTGCTCCTGCGGATGAATCTCCATCAGAACCACGTTCTCCGGATCATGCGCGCCAACAATCGCACGCCGCAAAAGTTCAGGGTAAGACGTGGCATCCAACCCGCTCAAGAAGAATTGCAGCTTGTCTCCGCCTTCGAACCGATCCAGTCCATACACGTCTATATAACTCTGCGCCAGCGTCACTTGATACGCAAAGAGAGAAGGGAAGGCCTGCAACTCAACCAGCTTGGGCTGCAGCGCGCCGCTGGCATCGCGCACGAGGCCAAAATCCACCTGCACAAACACGGGATGCGCCGGCTCGTTCGGAACTCGAAACTCCGCCGGAATCGAAGCCTCCGACTGCGCCCGATACTCAGGACTCTCCACCAACTGGCGGATCAGTTCCTTGCCATCCTCAGCCATCCGGTCCAGCAGTGACTTGGGAAAGAAGCAAGGAGTCTCCGACAGCCGGAACGGCACATGCGTCCCGCAGGCATCGTCAATCCGCCGCAGGAATGTCCGATATCTATCGGGAGTAAAGCCGGCGTTGAACTGCTTTCGAAGGGAGGGAATCATCGTAGCGCCGAAGTGCAGGCAGCGCCGGCGTCCCGCCGGCAGTCACCCTAAAGTACTGTCATCCTGAGCAAAGTACTGTCATCCTGAGCGGAGCAAGACACACACGAAGTGGGCGTCTTGCGGAGTCGAAGGACCCCTTGCACCTATCAATCGCCGAGGGACCGGGCAAGGAGTTCTCCCTACAAATGCGAGCCCTAAGCTTCCACCAGAAACTTACCATCCCGCATGATCTGCTCATCGTCGACCCAGATATGGAACTTCCGCCCCACCACATCGATATGGGTCGACGAATCCCACTCCGCCCCGGTGTGCGCCCCATAAGGATTCCCAAACGCGATATGCACTCCGGGATACTTCTCATCCTGCAGAATCTGCCCAATCACTTCCTTCAAATCGATATTGGTTCCAATGGCAAACTCGCCGACGCGGTCGCTGTTCTCGTCCGTATGAGTGTATTTCCAGAAGTCGTTTTCGAGTTCGCGATTTTCCGAGTGCGCTTCGGTGAGGCGATTCTTCTTCACATGAATGGTCAGCGGATTCCCGTGCAGATTGCCGAACTTCGCGCACAAATAGTCGCCTACGACACCGTCAATCACAAACGTCCCATTCACTTCGCCAGGAGTGGTGAAGATCTCTCCACCGGGCAGGTTCCCCCACTTTTCCGGGGTGATAATGCCGCTTGTCTTCAGCCACTTGTAATTCGGATTCAGGTCTGCAGTCAGGTCTGTTCCCGCTTCAGTTTTGGCACGCACCCGCTGGGCCTTGCGCACCATGGCGACAATCTTCGCGCTCAACCGGTCGACTTTCTGAAAATCCGCCCGCATGCCTTCGAGCATGATCTGCGGGTTGATGTTCACCATGTGCGCGTGCCGTATCTTCCGGCGGTTCACCACCTCGGTCATCTGCATGCGCGAATGAAGTTCATCGCGCTGCGCCTGTACCGCAAAGAAAGAAACCTGGCTGGTCTCGAGATCCTCCAGAATTTCCCGAGGCAAGTCCTTCAAAGGGCGCTCCGCCAGATCCTCGAGTACCCAGGCGTTGTACCGTACGCCCACCTTCTCGAGTTCGCAGGTGATCGCTGCTGCGATCCCGAGCGTAACCTCATCGGTGATCACACAGACCTTCTCGTCAGGCTGCACACGAATGCACACGTTCACGGCATTGCGAGCCCCAGGAGTGAATTCGGGATCAAAAGAAATCTCATGGCGGGTGCCCCATCCTTGTCGCGGTGTTGGCGACAGGGTGGGGACTTTGACTCGGCCTGCAGGGCTAGCTTCGTTTACAGGAATGCTCATCCTACTTTTCTGACGGCAGCCGGCTCGTCTGCGGCCAGCCCCGCTTCCGTCTCCTCAATGATGTAATCGACAACTTTCTTCAAATCTCCCGTTTCCTGAAACACGCGCAGCTGCCGGTCAGCGCCGCTGCCTGTTTCCAGCATTTTGTGGATGTAGTTCAGTTCTTCGCGCGAATCCAGTTCATCGACGACGTCATCCACAAATTCCAGGTATTCGAGAATCAAATCCTTGGCCGGGACTTCCGTCTGCTTGCCGAAATCGATCAGCTTGCCTTCCATGCCGTAGCGCGCGGCCCGCCACTTGTTCTCCATCAGCAGCGCCCGCCGGTACAGCCGGAAGCCCTGATTCGCCGTATGCAGCTTGTACAGCTTCGCCACCGTCGCCTGGATCAAGGCCGCGAGCGCAATCGTCTCATCGGCGCGCATCGGAATGTCGCATACTCGGAACTCTATAGTATTAAAAAATGGATGCGGCCGAATGTCCCACCAGATCTTCTTCGCATTATCGATGCAGTTGGTCTTGATCAGCAGCTTGATGAAGTTCTCGTACTCGCCCCAGCTGGGAAAATAATCAGGAATGTTGGTGCGCGGGAACTTGTCAAATACTTTGCACCGGTAAGATTTCAGCCCGGTATTCATCCCCAACCAGAACGGTGAATTGGTCGACAAGGCAAGAAGATGGGGCAAAAAATACCGCGCGTGATTCATCATGTGGATCGCGGTCTCACGATCCTCAATCCCAATGTGTACATGCAGGCCAAAAATCAGATTCGCCCGCGCCACCAGCTGCATGTCTTCGACAATGTTTTTGTAGCGCGGGTCCGGATGAATCTCCTGCACTTTCCAGTCCGCGAACGGATGCGTTGCTACCGACGCCAGCCGCAACCCATTCTCCGCGGCCAGCCGGATGATATTGCGCCGCAGCAATTTTATTTCGGTTTTGGCTTCCTTGATGTTCGTGCAAACCGCAGTCCCCACCTCGACGACCGACTGGTGCATCTCCGCCTTCACCCGCTCCTGCAGGATCAGCTTGCCTTTCTCGAGCAGCTCGGCCTGAATATGCGATCGCAGGTCCCGAGTCTCGGGATCGATCGTCTGATATTCCTCTTCAATCCCGATAGTGAAAGTGGGTACCATAAACTCCAAAAGGCTTTGTCAACGCGAGCGAGCGAGGAATCTGCTGTTCGCCGCCGGCAATACCGCTCCCGCCTGCCGCCTACCCTTGCGCGTACCTTGCGAAAGGCGGGCAAAATCAGGCCCCAACAGTATAACAACGAGCCCCAGAATGCCGATCAGAAGTTGTGGTGGGTCTGGAACCAGGAAAACCAAAGGAAGATGCCTACGAGAAGAAGCATCAATCCACTGAAACAGATCGACACGACGGAAAATAAGCTGCGCGCCCAATGTCCGGGAGAAAATGCCCGCGAAAGCAAAACAATCGCGGCTATTTGGCCGACAAGAATTGCGGCAACACCATACAGTACAAATATCTCACCCAGGCCACCAGCCACGGCACCGAGGCCGGTGGCCTTTTGCCCCGAAATGCTCCAGAATGCGTATGCGATGCCTATGAGCGTTGGAATCCAGGGCGCCCAGGCTAGGACTACACCCCAGAGAAAGCGCCTTTTCTTTAGATCATCCACCTACTTCGCCGCCTTCCCTCGCTTTCGCTCCGCTACCCACCCTGGCTCCGGCTTGCGAGTTTTCTTCCCAGACGGCCCATTCAGAAAGCCGGCCCAGCGCAACTCCTTCGCCGGATTCTCTCCGCTCAAAGCCATCTTCACTGCCATTTCCGCCACAGCATTCACGATCCAATCAAAATTCTCTTGTCCAACAGAAGTAATCTCCGCATCCGGCGCCGGATTCAGAAAATCGATCGCATAAGGCACTCCGCCCTCCACCGCAAACTCCACCGTATTCAGGTCATACCCCAGCACCCGGCATAAAGTCAGCGCGTCTTTTTCGATCCTGGCCCGCAAAGCCTCTGACGACGGCGGCGGATTCCCCTTCACATACCTTTCATGATGCGGCGCCCGCGGGTCGTACTTCATGATGTGCAACTTCTCCTGCCCCACTACGTAGCACCGGTAATACTCTTCAAACACCACGCCATGTTGCAGCGTCATGCACAAATCGCCGGTCTGGTTGTAATGCTGAAAAAACTCCTCCGGAGAATGGACGTGGTAAACATGTTTCCATCCTCCACCGGAATAAGGTTTCAGAAAAGCAGGGAAGCCGACATAATCAAACAGCTCCTGCCAGTTCAAGGGATACATCAGATTCCGCATAGACTGGTCGGTAGTTCCCTCGGGATGTTTGTTGTGCGGCAGAATCACCGTGGGCGGAATCGCTACACCCAGCTTGTTGGCCAGCGCATAATTAAAAAACTTGTCATCCGCCGTCCACCAGAACGGATTGTTGACCACAATCGTCCCGTGCAGAGCCGCATTCTTCAAGTAAGCCCGGTAGAACGGGATATCCTGCGAAATGCGGTCGATGATGACATCATATTTCTTAGGCTCATCCATCCGAATCCCGCCAATCTTCACAAACTCTGCCGAAACCCCCTCAACGCCGAGGGAGTTAATCTTCTCGACGACAGCCGGCGGAAACGCGTTCTCCATCCCAAACAAAATCCCAATCTTCTTCACAGCCTTCTCCATTCCTCAGCTTTCAATCTCATTACTGGCGACTGACAACTGGTCACTGGCCACTGCCGTCAAAAATACTTCCCCGCCATCCTCTGCCAGAGCGGCCAGTCATGCTTCGAATTGTCGTTGTAAACATCCAGCCAGTGCGGTACCGCTTTGCCATTCAAAATCGCCGACAGCTTCACGTTTTGGTCCAGGCATATATCCCAATCAGCCGAGCCCAGCACAATCTTCATCTGCCGGTAGCGACTCAAAAACCAATCGTCATGCTGGTTCGGCAAATAATCCGGCGGACAATTGAAATAACAATCATCGTCGTAATAGCCGTCCAGAAATTGATGGATGTCGAACGCCCCGCTCATGCTCACGCAATGCGTCACCACATCGGGATGCTTCAAGGCAAAATTCACCGCGTGATATGCGCCGAAGCTGCAGCCAGTTACCGCGAGCCGCGGCGTCTGATTCTTCCATCGGACAAACGGCAGCAACTCGTGCAGGATGTAGCGCTCATACTGCAAATGCCGCAGCACCCGCACCTTGGGATGCACGTTCTTGTTGTACCAGCTCTCGGTATCGACGCCGTCCGGGCAAAACACCTGCAGGTCGCCGCGTTCGATCTTCGGCGCCAGCACGCCGATCATCCCGCGATCTTCATACTCGAAAAACTTCCCCATCGAGGTGGGAAATACCAGCAGGGGCGTCCCCGCATGCCCGAAGACCAGCCCCTCCATATCCCGGTGGAGTTCCTGGCTGTATCCTTTGTGATATTCACGATTCATTCTTTAGCGGACCGGCAGACGAAGTATCTTACCTGATGGGGAACCCCGCGAGACCAATTTTGTGCTCAGTTCCGCCGTTGCAAGCCCGCAAATGATATCGTGATACGAGATATGTCGTGGAGGTTGCCAAAACTGATCCCGCGCTCCGCGCCCATCATCCTTTTACTTCTGACTCTTGCCGCCGTTACCGGATTCGCCGCCGTCAGCCATCTCGTTGCCCGCTACAACGCCAATCAGCAATCCCGCGGTCGCAAACTCTACCAGCAGGGCCAGGCCGATACAGCCGCGAACCGCTATGACGACGCCATTGACGCTTTCCGCGCCGCTCTCACCTGCGATCCCACCAACTCCCAGTATCAGCTCAGCCTGGCCCGGGCCCTTCGCGACAGCGACGATCCCCGCCGCCTCGACGAAGCCGAATCCTACCTCATCGCGCTCTGGCAGCGCGCCCCGCAGGACGCCGCTGTAAATCTCGCGCTGGCTCGCGTAGCAGCTCGCCGCGGTTCCATCGAAGATGCCACTCGTTACTACCACAACGCGATGTACGGAGCCTGGAATTCCAACCCCGACGCGAACCGCAGCAAGGCTCGCATTGAATTGATCCAGTTCCTACTCAAGAAACGCGCTCCTGACAAAGCCGAATCAGAACTCATGGCACTCGCTACCGCTTTGCCGCCGGTTCCCGACGCGCATCTCCAGGCTGCCCAACTTTTTGCCCAGGCGCAGGACTATGCCGGCGAACTGGCTCAGTATGAAGATGTTCTTCGTTTCGACCCCACCAACTCCGCCGCGCTGGCGGGAGCGGGCCAGGCCGCTTACCGCGCCGGCAACTACGGCAACGCCCGCCGCTATCTGCAGGAAGCGGTGAATACGAATCCCCAGGATGAAGACTCCCGGCAGCTTCTGGCAACCACCGAACTGATTTTCCGAAACGACCCCTTTCTCGGCCACATCTCCGACGCCGAGCGCAATCGCCGCATCGCTGCCGCCTTTGCCCAGGCTGAAAAACGTCTCGAGGAATGCGCTCAGCAGAAAAACGTCGACTTGAAAGTGACAGCAACTCCAGCCGTGGCGTCCGGCTCTTCCTCTGCCTCAGCGCCGGCACCCGTGCTTTCACCGCTGCTTGCGCTTCAGTCTGTATGGACTGAAGCCAAACCAGATCTGGCGCGCCTCCGCTCGCCGGCGGAAACCGATCTCCCTGATGCGATCATGGACGTGGTCTTCCAAATCGAACAGCAGACCGCCGCGACCTGTGGCCAGCCGCAAGGCCTCGACCTCGCACTGCTCTTGATTTCTCAAAAGCGCGAGGCCGCCAACCAATGAGCAACGTCGCTCCGACTTCTACTGCTGTCCCCGACCGCTTCCAGGGGCCCCGGCGTTTGTTTTCGTCTCTTGAGGGCGTCTTCAACGAGGAAGTATTCTTTCTCATCCTCTGCGTCTTCATCGGAATCTTTTCCGGCCTCGCCGTAGTCTGCTTCCGGCTCGCCATCGACTGGATCCACCTGGCTCTGCTCGGCCCGCTTCCCCAAACTCACAGCTGGCGCCTGTTCGCGGTCCCCGCGATCGCCGGCCTGGTGGTGGCTGCCTTGGTGATTCACGTGTTCCCCACCATCCGTGGCAGTGGGGTGAATCAGACCAAGGCCGCACTTTACATCTTCAACGGATTCATTCCTTTCCGCACCGTCATCGGAAAATTCATCTGCTCAGGCATCGCCATCGGTTCCGGCCAATCGCTTGGACCGGAAGATCCTTCTCTCCAGATCGGAGCCGGCATCGCCTCCGCTCTCGGTCGCCAGCTCGAGATCTCGCGCGAAAAACTCCGCCTCATGGCTCCCGTCGGGGCAGCCGCCGGCCTCGCTGCCGCTTTCAACGCTCCCATCTCCGCCGTCCTCTTCGTCATCGAAGAGGTCATCGGCCGCTGGAGCGCCGGCATCCTCGGTTCGGTAGTCCTCTCTGCCGTCTCCAGCGTCGTGATCGTGCGCTGGTTTCTCGGCAGCGAGCCGCTATTCCGCATTCCCGTCACGACCTTCAAGCGGCCCAGTGAACTTCTTGCCTACGCCGTGCTTGGCATCGTCGGAGGCCTCGCTTCCGTCGCCTTCGCCAAATCGATCGGCTATCTGCGCCCCCGCCTGAAGGCTTGGCCGCGCTGGACGCAATACTTTCAACCCGCGGTCGCGGGACTCCTCATCGGACTCATCGCTTTCCTCGGCGCGCCCCAGGTGATGGGCGCCGGTTACGATTCCATGGATCAGGCCATGCATGGCCAGTTCGCCTGGAAAATCCTGGCCATTCTGGCCGTTCTCAAGATCGTCGCTACGACGCTTTCCTTCGTAAGCGGCACCCCCGGCGGAATGTTCGCTCCCACGCTGTTCGTTGGAGCTATGCTTGGCGGCGCTGTGGGCGACATTGAACGCATTTTCTTTCCTCAACTCACGGGATCCACTGGCACCTACGTCCTGGTCGGGATGGGCGTCCTCTTCGCGGGATTCCTCCGTGTCCCTATGACTTCCGTGTTCATGGTTCTCGAAGTCAGCGGCAATTACGAGATCATCGTTCCCGTCATCGTTGCGAACACTTTTTCTTACCTCATTTCGCGCAGCCTGGAAGATGTTCCCATCTTCGACCTACTCACAAGGCAGGATGGCCTCATCCTTCCGTCGCTCGAAGAAGACCGCGAAGAAGCCATACTCCGCGTCGAAGACGCCATGCTTTCCGTGCCTGCGACGATCCTCAGTGCCGAGGATTACGTCGACGCCAACGCCCGCCGCGTGCAGGATTCAACCGATGCTGTGTTCCTGGTGCGCATGCACCCCAGCGGGTGGAGCACGATCGGCCGCGACCAGCTTCAGCGGTTTTTCCTCGAAGGCAAAGGAGAAAACACTTTGGGCTCGGTACTTCCGCCGCAGTCTCTGCCTAGTTTGTATCCTGATCTTCCGCTCGATTCGGCGCTGCGTTACGTGAACGATTACCCGCTGGTGCCGGTGGTGAATCGCGCCAATTTCCGCAAGCTGGAAGGCGTGGTCACGCGCGACTCAGTCTTCAAGCGATATGAAACTGACCGAGCGCCAGTGGGAGACTGAGCCTTGTTGCGAGAATCCGCCCATCTTCCACACATGTGCAAATTCTTGCGTCCAGCCCTGTATTACTATCCCTAACTCGAATCCCAGACGCCCCGGTTTGGTATGCGGATTGCCATGATACCTCTGGAAGCCGCGCCAATCGGGCATTCCGCGAGTTCTTTGATGCAATTTCCCCCGGATAGGACTATCTTATGAAGACCACAATCATTGCTTTCTGCCTTCTGTGCGCAACTGCCGCCTTCGCCCAAAGCGCCCCACTGCTGAGCAACACACCGGCGCCCGTCGTCATGGCCGAGCACCCGCTGCACGCCTCTGAACACGGCCTAGCGGCGGAAACCAGTCTGTTTAGTGGCATGTCACCCTACAGCTATGCCAAGGGCGAAATTCCGCTGGCCGAATTAGGATCACTCCCGTACGAGACGCCTCTAGGCGACGTGGCCCGCGCCTATAGAAAAGAGCACGCTGAAGCGCCGAAAGCCACGGTGGTTTTGAACAAATAGGCGGAGTGTGTGTCTAGAGCGGTTCTGGAGAAAGAAATAAGTTTATCTGGGGTCAGTCGCCATCCGGCTTTGCTCAGGACGGGCTCTCGCCTGTTGTGCCAAGCGCAGTGAGGAGTTTGCCGGAGAGCAAGCGGCTAAGAAACAGTAGATAAAGCAAATCCCCGCTCACTGGCTCAGCTTGATGGCCAGCTGCCGCTCAGGCTGCGTCATTTGACTCCACAGTTTCTGGAGATCGTCCTGCAGCGCCTGATTGTCTGGTTCCTTGTGCAGAGCCAGCGCAAACCACCGGTAGGCCGTGGGCAAGTCCCGTGGCGTGCAGGTTCCCGTCGAGTACAGCGCACCCATCGAAATCATCGCCTTGGCATTGGACTCGTCCGCCGCCTGCTTCAGTAGGCGCAATCCGTGATCGCAGTCCTCGCGCACCCCACGTCCGTAGATGTAGCGTTCCGCATTGGTCACTGGATCGATAGGCTTCGCTGCGGGAGGCTTCGCCATTGCAGGGGTGGGCACTGCCGTCTTCGGCGTGGCTGGTGCCTCTGCCGTCGGAGCCGCTTGCTGGTCGGGACTAGAAGCCGCAGGCAGCGCAGCTGCGGCAGGCAGGTTGGGATCGACAGGCTGACCTTGCGACGGAACCGCCTGAGCAGGGCTGTTTGCAGGAGGAGCCGATTGGGAAACCGCAGGAGCCTGTGCAGAACCGGGAGGGGTTTGCGAAGCGGCTGACGGCAGCGCAGTCGCGGGAGCGGTCTGAGATGGAGCGGACTGTGCCGGCGATTGCGCAGCTGGTTGGGCGGGAGTCACCGCGCCACCGGTGGGCGGAGCCGTCCCGTTATTGCCGGCGCCGCTTGATGGAACCGCGCTGTTCGGCGCTACCGGGCCCGTCGCCGCGCCGGAATCCGAACTCTGGGGAACGTCCGACGTCCGCTTCGCCGCCACTGGCTTCTTGTCCGCTGGGATCAGTCCGTCGAAGCCCGCTTGCTGGAAGTGCAGGTAGCCCATCCCCACGGCCAGCGCCAGCGCCACGACGATAAAAACCAGCTTGCCCCAGCCCCGCTTCGGTTCTTCCTCATCATCCAACAGATAGTCAACATTCGAAGACGGCCGAAGAGCATCAGGCTCAGTACGACGATCGACAGCGGGTCCGGGAGTGCTTAAGCCAAGAAATGAATGCCCTGTGATCACCGGTCCTGGGCTCGGTCGTACGTCGCTAGGTCGAATCTCGCTCGCGCGAGTCTCGGTGCGAAGTGGTGGCGAATGCGGTTCTACGTTTGCTCGGCCGAACCGCGCAGGTTCAGGGACGGTCGATCCCGCACTTTGGGGGGCTGCGGACTGCGCTGGAACAGGCTGTGCGGGAACCGACGCTGCCTTCGGTGCTGCAACGCTTTCCGGTGGCGCCGCTGCGGCTTGTGCTCGCCCGGCAGGCACAGTTGTTGCCACCAGAGATGCTCCGCACATTCCGCAAAAGCGGTTGGCCCCGTCATTTTCGTTGCCGCAGCGTCCGCAGCGCACACACCCTCCTCGACTATTCTGTTATCTAGATTAACTCCAGTGCCCCTGGTTTCGCGAGTACGATGCTGATTCGGGAGGTTTCGACGGTCACAAAAAGACACGGCTGCGGCTTTATTACTTGTTGACTAGGATCTTGGGGATGGCCCTTAGTTTAGAGGCGTGCTGGATGGGTCCGATAGAGCAATCAGTTTGCCTACCGGATACTCTTCCTGCGTAAGCGGAATCGCAGGTTCGGAGTTGACGATCGTGAGCACATCGCCGCTGTGAACTCCGCGCAGGAGCAGTCGATCGCGCTCGACGCCCACGACTCGATATTTCTCGTCGAAAACCGACATCGCAACTCCTCGCTCATTATTAGATGCCAGATTTCATGCCCTGGATACCAAGGAATTCGTTTCTCCTGTCGAAAGGTTCCAAAACAGAACGCAACGCTCCGGCGTTCCATATGCGAATTGAGCTATGCCGCTCCGAAGCGCACTGAAACGAGTTTTGAAACGCCCGGCTCTTGCATAGTCACGCCGTAAAGGACCGGCGCGATGCTCATGGTCTTCTTGCTGTGAGTGATCAGGACGAATTGGGTCTTGACGCTCATTTCTTTCACCAGTTCGGTGAACCGCCCGATGTTGGCCTCATCGAGCGGCGCGTCCACTTCGTCGAGGATGCAGAATGGGCTGGGCGTGTACTGGAAAATTCCGACCAGCAGGGCCAACGCGGTGAGCGCCTTCTCGCCTCCCGAAAGCAGCAAAACACTCTGCAGGCGCTTGCCGGGAGGCGACGCGACTACGTCGATGCCGCTCTCGGCGGAATTTTCTTCGTCGGTGAGCTTCATGAAAGCATGGCCGCCGCCGAAGAGCTTTTTGAAAGTGACTCCGAAGTTCTCGTTAATCTTGGTGAAGGCTTCCTTGAACTTCTGGCGCGAGACCTCGTCGATCTCGCGGATGGTTGCGGTCGTATTTTCGATGGAGGAGATCAGATCTTTGCGCTGGCCGTCGAGGAAGTCGTGCCGCTCGGCAGTTTCGCGGTACTCTTCGAGCGCCATCATGTTTACCGGACCCATGGCTTCGAGTTTGGCGCGCATGTCGCGATGAGCTCGGTCACAGGCGGCCAGTTCGTCGCCGATGACTAGTGCCAGTGTGGTGTCGGCCAGCAAAGCGGCGCGCTCAACCCCCAGTTCGTTGAGGCAGGTATCCGCCATGTACATGGCGTCGGCTTGCAACTTGGCGGCTGCGGCCTGCAGTTCGCCACGCCGGTCACGAGCCTGGTCGAGAAGCTGGCGCGCCTGGCGGAGCAGTTCGTCGATTTCGGAGAGGCGGGCACGGAGTTGGTCTTTTTCAAATTGCAGCAGACCCTCACGAGCTTGGCCTGCGTTGCGCTCGGCAACGAAATCGGCGGCTTGCTGCTCGAGTCGCAGGTTCTCGGTTTCGCGCTGCAGTTTTTCCGCGGCGGCTGCTTCAATCTGTGAGGCCAGAGCGTCGAGGCGCCCGCTCATTTCAGCGAAGAGGGAATCGATGCGTCCGAGCACTGCGGTTGCCGAGCGGTGACGCTCTTCGAGCGCGGCGACCCGAGCCACGCGCTGCGAACTGGCCTGGGCAGCGTCTTCCCGACGCTGACGGAGCGTTCCGAAAGATTCTTGAGCGGCGGCAATCTGCTGCTCGAGTTCGGCGCGAGTCTGTTCGAGGACGGCGATCTCTGAGTGACGGGCGGCGACAGTCGACCGCTGCTCAGATCGCTCGGCAGACAGGCGCTGTAACTCCGCCTGCGAAACGTTCACGCGCTCGCTGACTCGGGCCATTTCGGAATCGAGTTGCTGCAGCATGTGGCCGGAAGTCATCGACTGGTGCTCGGCGTCGCGCCTTTCAGCGTCGAGACGCTCCAGCAGGGAAGTGAAGTCCTTAATTTCCCGGCCCAGTGTCAGCACCCGCATCTCTTCTTCCCGCAGCGCACCTTCCAAGTCTTCGAGTTGCCGCAAAACTTCACGAAGTTCGCGCTTCATCGAGAGCGGGCCTTCGGCGCGCTGTTTGCCTCCCGTGACAGTCACGTTGTGAAAGCATTCTCCGGTTTGTGAAAGAAAGAACGCGTCAGGATTCTCGAGAGCAAGACCACGCGCGGTATCGGAGCCGGGAACGATGTAGCCATCGCGCAACTTGGGAAGAATTACTTCCAGCGACTTCCCGAAGCCGTCGAGCACGCGGATGGTGTGCTTCAGCGGCACGATCGAAGCCGTGGGCGGGGCGCAGTGCGCGGCCTCGTCAAGGATGAAAGAGAACTTGGCCTGCGCGTCTTCGGGATGAACGAGGAAAGTAGCGCGCCCGTCGACATCGCTGCGCAGCAGGCGAAGGCCTTCGTCGGCCGCGTCCCAGGACTTGACTACGATGTAGTTCAACTCGTCGCGCAAGAAGTCTTCGACCACGCGCTCAAAACGCGGCTCGACTTCAAGGAAATCGGCGAGCACGCCGACTGGCGCCAGTCCACTTTGCATCACTCCGGACTGGAAGAGGCGGCGAACCGATTCGGTCGAGTAGCCGTGCTCCGCGATCACTGCTTCGAGCGATCCTTTCTTACCAAGGGCCGTGGCAAACTCGGCGCGGAGCAGGTCGAGATGTGTCTTGGCTTTCGTCTCTTCGAGGCGCTTGGCTTCGAGCAGGCGTCTGAGCTGGCTGATCTCTTCGGTAATTCCGGTGACGCGTTGCGTGATGGTTTCGAATTCGAGGGCCAGTTGTCCGCGCTGGCCGCCGAAGGCTTCGACTTGAAGGTTGGCACTTGTGATTTCAGTTTGCAGACGCCGGGCTTCGCGATCGGCGCCGGCGAGGCGCTCTTCTGCCTGCGCCAGCTGGTTGCGCAACCGCGAGGCCGCCGACACTGTGTCGAAAATGGCTACGCGCGATTCTTCCTGCCGAAGTTCAAGTTCGGCCAGCGCCGTTGCGGCGGCTGCGGCTTCCTGCTGTGACAGCGCGAGTTCGTGTTGAGCTGCCGCCAGATCAGCAGCGGCTGATTCGAGCATTTGCCGATTGGAATCACGCTCGGCTTCGAGCGCAGTCAACCGGTGACGAGCCTGTGCCAATTCCGCCTCCGCCGAGGCGGCACGGACTATGAGTTCGGCGCAGCGTTCTTCGTTGTGCCGGTGGCGAGCGGTCGCGCGATCGATTTCCAAATCGATTTGGCTGAGACGCTCGCGATTCTCGCGCAGCTCAGCCTCGATGGCATATCCACGCTCGGTGCCTTCTCCATGCTCGGACTCGAGTTGCCGGACCGATTCGGCGCGGTGCTGCATGTCTTCCGCCAGGGCATTGAGTTGAGCATCAAGTTCTGCGCTCTCCTGTTCGATTGCCGCGAACTTACTTGCCAGCACCACGCGCAACTGGGCCCGCATCTCCTCGCGCAGCTTGGCGTAGCGCTCGGCCTTCGAGGCCTGGCGCTTCAGAGAATTCATCTGTCGCGTGACTTCGTCGAAAATATCATTCACGCGGGCAAGGTTCAGCTTGGCATCTTCGAGGCGAGCTTCGGCCAGGCGCTTCTTGGTTTTGAACTTCGTGATTCCCGCCGCCTCTTCGAGAATTGCCCGGCGGTCGGTCGGCCGGCTGCTGAGAATCTGGCCGATACGTCCTTGCTCGATCAGAGCGTAGGTCTCCGGTCCAAGGCCGGTGCCCATGAAGAGTTCCTGAATGTCGCGCAGACGGCAGAGCTTGCCGTTGAGCAGGTATTCGCTGTCGCCGGACCGGAACAGTCGCCGCGTGACTACGATTTCTCCGGCACGGAATTGTTGCTGATTGAATTTCCTGCGGCGGATCTTCAACACGACTTGGGTTGCGCCGCTTACGGCGGCAGAAGTAGCGATCGGCACGATTGCGTGGACCGGCAGCGCGAACACTGGTTCGTCGTCGGGGAAGGCGACTGCCAGCGTGTCTACTTTCGATCGTGGAACTTCTACTTCTTCGGTTTTGCCGGGCTGAGCGTCTTCTACGGCGCGCTCGGTTTCTTCGGCGACGCGAGCGCGGACGGCGGCTTCGTCCCAGTCTTCGGCTGGACGGCGCGCGGCCTCAGCACTTACGGGCAATTCATCTTGAATATCAATTTCGGTCGCCGCCCCGGCCTCTGCGCCGGGATACTCTTCCGGATCGATCAGGGTGAGCGAAACCTCAGCCATACCTGTCGGCTTGCGGTCGCGGGTGCCGGCGAAGATTACATCTTCCATGCGGGAGCCCCGCAGCGTCTTCGCCGACTGCTCGCCCAGCACCCAGGAGATGGCGTCGGCAATGTTTGATTTGCCGCAGCCGTTGGGGCCGATGATGGCGGCGATGCCGTCCCCGTGGAACTTGAGGTCGGTGCGGTCGCAAAACGATTTGAACCCGAGAATCTGAAGCCGCTTCAGTTTAAGCAACGTGAACTCCTTGGAGAAGCAGTGGCCAGTGGCCAATTGTCAGTGGCTGGTCTTTCGCTATGTTGCTTTCCGGCCTGTTTACCAGACTGATACCCCCAGCGTAGAAAACGATGCTTGCTCAAACCTCTGCTGTGCCGGGCTGGATCGGGTAGACACAAATTGGAACTACTGTAACGGTGAAATTGGGGCGGGGTCAAGCAATATAACACTATATATTGTATGGCCTTAAGAGCGAGCGCGTTGGGTTGCACATGCATTGCAGCAGATCGACGGTTTATGCGTGAGGGAAGGACGAGGTGGGAGAACCGCGAGAGCAAGATTATGGTAGCGCAACCGGCGATCTAAGACAACGATTCCGGACTCACTGCTGTGAGATACGCGCCCTCGTGGCGCTCGGCCGGACAGCCGAGAGCCTACCGTGACCGAAGCCGAAGGGCGGCTGTCACACGTGCTTCTTGCTGAGGCTTAGTTTCCTCCCAGCTTTTCGAAGAACAGGCAAATGGTTTCTATGCCGTGGTGGAAGTTGGGGATGTGGAATTTTTCATTGGGGGCGTGAAGGTTGTCGTCGGGCAGACCGAATCCCATCATCACACTGGGGATTTTTAAAGCTTGATAGATATCGTTGACGATGGGGATGGATCCGCCGCTGCGAATGAACACGGTTTCCTTCTTGAATGTATCGTGCAACGCCTCAGTCGCCGCTTTGATGTAGGGATTGTCGGTACCGACCACGCTGGCTGGCCCTTTGCTGTAAGTTTTAATTTTGGTTTCGATGCCTTTGGGCGTGAGCTTCTTCACGAACGCGGTGTAGCGCTTGACGATGTCGTTGGGATCCTGGTTGGGCACAAGGCGCATGGAGACTTTGGCCGCGGCTTTGGCGGGGATCACGGTTTTGGCACCGGCGGCAATGAATCCGCCGGGCATGCCGTGGACTTCGAGTGTGGGGCGCGCCCAGGTGCGGTAGAGAACTGAATAGCCGGGCTCACCGGTTAGAACTTTCGAGCCGACCTCAGTTTTTCTGTAGTGCTCCTCATTGAAGGGGAGACGCTTCCAAGCCTTGAGTTCGTCTTTGCTCGGCGCTTTCACGTTCTCGTAGAAGCCGGGGATGAGGATTTTTCCCTTGGCGTCTTTCAACTTCGAAATAATTTCGATCAGCGCGAAGAAGGGATTGGGTGCGGCGCCACCGTACATGCCGGAGTGCAGGTCGATTTTGGCGCCGACGGCTTCGATTTCGGTGTAGACGAGGCCGCGCAAGCCGACGCAGAGCGTGGGAAGGTTCGGGGCGAAGAGTTCAGTGTCGCACACCAGGGCGAAATCGGCTTTCAGCTTGGCTTTCTGCTTGTGGACGTACTCGGTGATGGATTCGCCGCCTACTTCTTCTTCGCCCTCAAAAATTACTTTGACGTTGATGGGCAGTTTGCCACCGCCAGATTTCATCAGCGATTCGAGAGCCTTCACTTCCATCCAGAGCTGGCCCTTGTCGTCGACTGCGCCGCGGGCGTAGATATTGTCGTTGCGCTCGGTGGGGTCAAAGGGCGGAGTCACCCACTCGTCGAGCGGATCGGGCGGTTGCACGTCGTAGTGGGCATAGCAGAGCGCCGTGGGCTTGCCGGGAGCGTGCAGCCAGTCGGCATAGATGAGGGGATGGCCTTTAGTCGGTATGACTTCGACGTTTTCCATGCCGACGCGGCGGAGTTCGTTGGCTACGAAGTCGGCAGCCTTTTGTACGTCGGGTTTGTGTTCTTCCAGCGTGCTGACGCTCGGGATGCGGAGGAGGTCCTTCAGTTCGCTCAAGAAGCGCTGCTGATTATTGCGGGCGAAATCTACCGCGGGCGAGGCCATGGATTGATCCTTTCTGTGGAGGAGCGCAACCGCGCGGACCGATGCGGTCGCGGAAACGTCCTAGTATACCGGAATGAATTGGGAGCGGAGTGCCTCGCCTTGCTCTGGGGATATCAGAGCGGATGTCTTAACGCGCGCTCGTCTAGCTGGAAAACCTGGCTGGCGAGAACGGTTTGAGATCGTAGTTGCAGTTGGTTCCTGTAATTACGTCTGCCATAACTTGCGCTGTGATTGGCGCTAAGAGAATTCCGTCGCGGAAATGACCGGTAGCAACGTAATAGCCGGGAGTTGCGGTGAGGCCGAGAATCGGCAGTGCGTCAGGAGTTCCTGGGCGCAGGCCGGCCCAGTCTTCGAGAATCTTCGCATTGCGCAGTTTGGGAACGATGGCGATCGCGGCGTGGAATAGGCGCTGAATCGTCTCGACGTTGGTACGCTTGTCGAATCCGGCTTCTTCAACGGTGGCCCCAACCAGGATTCTTCCGTCGCTGCGCGGGATCAGATAAACCACCGGGGCACGGATTACGTGCTTGAGCAGATTGCGTGAGGGTGAGAGCAGGCAGAGCATTTGTCCCTTCACTGGCCGCGTGGGAAAAGCGCGGGGTGCGATCTGGCCCGACCATGCCCCGGCGCAGTTGACGACCTTGGGGGCGTGGAATGAGGTTTTGGTCGTGATGACGCCAGTGACGAGTCCATTGGAAAGATTGACAGCTGTTACTTCTTCGCCAGATGAGATATCCACCCCGAGGTGTTTTGTCGCTTGCAGTGCGGCGGCAGTAAGGGCACGCGGGTCGACGCTGCGCTCGCGTAGATAGAAGCCAGGTTGGTTGAGAACAGCGAGAGCTGGCTCCAGTTCAACCAGAGGCGCGGGAAGCTTGGCTTGTTTCAAGCATAGAGAAGAAAGATGCTCGGCCGAAGGGAAGAGAATCGTGCCCTGGTCGCGCAGGTCAACCTTGATGCCTGACCCCACTTCCAGCTCGCGGGCGAATTCCGGATACATGCGCGCGCTGGCTGTGGCTAGCGGTTGCAGAACGGCGGGCGTTTCAAAGGGACAATCGACCAGCATCCCGCCGGCGGCATGCGACGCTTCGCGGCCGGGTTCTCCTCGCTCGACTACAAGGACGCTCGCGCCTCTGCGCCGGAGTTCAATCGACAGCGAGAGACCGATTATGCCGCCGCCGATTACGATTACATCCCAATTCCTCACCTCCGCATTGTAAAAGAGTCCGTTACTTTCGTTACCCGTGTGGTTACCCTTCTGGCCCCTATAATCCGATCAAACCTACAGATGATGATGGCCACACATAAGTCCAACTCGAGCGCGGGAACTGCCGCGGCATCGCCATGGATTTATGGTCCCTGGCTCGATCTAGTCGTCGGATGCGGAGCGTGGTCGGCTCCGCTGTTGCTGATCTCTTACTTCTCGATTGCTTCGAGCACGCGTGCTTGGGCGGTCGCCTTCTACGTGCTGGCGCTTTTCTTCAATTATCCGCATTACATGGCGACCATTTATCGTGCCTACCACCGCGAAGAAGACTTTCACAAATACCGAATCTTCACGGTGCATATCACGGCACTGATCGTGCTGACGTTGGTGCTGGCGCATTCCTGGGTTCGAGTTCTGCCCTGGATCTTTACCATCTATTTGACCTGGAGCCCCTGGCATTACAGCGGCCAGAACTACGGCTTGTTCATGATGTTCGCGCGCCGCGCAGGAGCGAAGCCGAGTGAGGCGGTACGCCGCGCGCTCTACGGCGCGTTCATCGCTTCGTATCTAATCCTGTTTCTGGGCTTCCATACCGGGGCTTCGACCGACCCGCTTTTCATTTCTCTGGGAATTCCTGCCATCGTAAGCCGGTGGGAGCAGATTCTGCTGGCCGTGGCGTTCGTTGCGCTCGCGGGGTTTGGGCTGTCGCGCCTGGCGCGAGAGACGGGCTGGCGGAAGCTGTTGCCTTCGCTGACCTTATTCTCTTCGCAGTTCTTGTGGTTCGTGTTGCCGGCAGGTATTTCGCTAATCAAGGGTTGGGAGATTCCGCAAAGCCGTTACAGCACTGGCGTGTTAGCCGTGATGCACTCTGCGCAATACTTATGGATTACCAGTTACTACGCCCGGCGCGAGGCCGCGGGTCAGGGCACACGCCCTTGGCGAGCTTGGGGGTACTTCGCCGTTTTGATCGCAGGGGGCATCGCATTGTTTGTCCCCGGACCCTGGCTCGCGAGTCGCATCTTTCATCGCGACTTCACGAATAGTTTCCTGATCTTTACCGCACTGGTTAACATCCACCACTTTATTCTGGACGGCGCCATCTGGAAGCTGCGCGATGGGAAGATCGCAGCACTTTTGTTGGGTTCGCGGGAGCGGATTTCCTTTGCTGCTTCCGGGGCCGGAAGCCGGCTATCTCAGGTGTGGGGCTGGCTTACCGGCGCGACTGCGGGCGCCCGCCAGTTGCGGGTCGGCGCTGCGTTGGTTCTGTTGTTGTGGGGAACGGTAGATCAGGCACGGTACTATCTATCGCTGCGTTCCGATAATCTGCAGGACTTACAACGTGCCGCCGCGATGGATTCTTTCGACACCTCGGTGCAGATGCGTCTGGCCCGGCGAGAGCTGGACGAAGGCCAGGCGCGACTCGCGGAAGCGGCGTGGCGAAAGGCCATACAAGTGAACCCTGCCGATCCCGCTCCGCGGCAGGCGCTGCTGCGATTCCTCATTGGGCAGGGGCGCATCGATGAGGCTTTGAGTTTGACCGATACTTCGCTGAAGCACTCCCCCAAAGATGCGAATCTTTTGGTGGATCGTGGCCTGCTGGCGCTTCGCCTCGGTCAACCCGATCAAGCTGTGGAAAGCTGGGAGCGGGCGATTTCTGTCGATCCCGGCCAGATGGCCGCGCATCTTTACCTGGCGAATGAACTCGATCACGAAGGCAAGGCTCAGGCCGCGGCCGGGCATTACGAAGTGTTTCTTAACGCAGTTGCCCGACAGCCGGTGGGACAGCGTCCGGTGCCGGAGAAGGTGATTGCTATTGCGCTTCGCATGGCAGACTGCCAGCGGCGTGCGTCTCAGAAAACGCTGGCGATTCAGTCTTACGAATTGGCGGCAACCATTGCCGATCAAACCAAGCAGCCTAAGCTCGAGAGCGTCGCCGACGTGAATGAAGCGGCGCTGCAGGCGGATGCGGGCAAACTGGGGCAGGCCCTTCAGCTTTATCAGCACGCGCTGCAATTGGATGATTCGATTGCCGACAAGGAGTCGAGTTCCGAAGACTGGCTGGCTTATGGACGCTTCCTCGATAACTCCGGGTTTCCAGTTCGACTGGCCTACGCTTGCTTTGTGAAGTCCGGGCTTGAGAATGCTCTCCCCGACGCATCGCAAAAGCAGTTCCTCGCCGATGCCAGCAAGCGCGCCGAAGGCCGGATTGGCTCAGAAGCGGTTGCGATCCGGCGCAATCCCGAGCCCGTTCTGCAGGAAGCGCTGGCGCTTCGCCGCTAACATGGCTCCCTCGCGCTGATCCTTGCGAAATTCATCAGCGTGTTTTGCACCTGCTGGAATTCCGCGATCCGTTTGACACTACGGCGCTTGTGCTAAACAATTGAGTGGACCACTCTGTCAAGGGGCTAATCCTCGGAGGAACTACATGCCGGACGAAGGCGAACAGATACAGATTGAACAGCAGTCGACTGCAGGGAAGTGGATTCTGGTGATCCTCGCAATTCTTTTTGTCGCGGGTTCGGTGTATGGGTATGTGACCACGCAACAGCACGTACAGAAGCTGACCGCGGATCTGAGCGCGAGCCAGGCGCAGGTTGCGGAGCTGCAAAAGCGGGTGCAATCCTCAGAAGCTCAGGAAGAGACGATCGCCCAAAAGCTGGGCATGACTAAAAAAGAATTGATTGAGCGCGCTGCCGCGCTGCAAGCACAACAGAAGGTTGATGAGTCCCGGCTGGCGCAGCAAGAGAAGGAATCGAAAGAACAGATCGGGCAGGTGAGCGGGGAAGTGGCTGGGGTGAGGACCGACGTCGGCGGGGTCAAGACCGACGTGGCTTCCACCAAGGCCGATCTGGAAGCGACGAAAGCGAAGTTGCAGAGTGCCGTGGGCGACCTTGGAGTGCAGAGCGGCCTGATCGCCAACACGCGCAGCGATTTGGAAATTCTCAAGCATCGGGGCGACCGCAATTATTACGAATTTACCTTGCTCAAGGGGGCGAAGCCTCAGCCGGTGGCGACGGTGAGTCTCCAGCTAAAGAAGACCGATCCAAAACACGGCAAGTTCACGATGAATGTGACTTCTGACGATAGGACCATCGAGAAGCAGGATCGCAATACCTCCGAGCCGATTCAGTTCTATTCGGGGCGGGATCACTTGCTGTTTGAGCTGGTGGTGTGGACCGTGGACAAGAAGAAGGCGACAGGTTATCTGAGCACTCCGAAGGCCGCGCCCGTACCGGTGACGGCTAATTGAACGGCAGCTTAGTCGATCGGCACGAATTTCACGCAGACCGGTTCCGAAACGTCGAGAACTTTGCCAGTCGGCGTGAGGCGGCCAGTTTTTGCGTCGATGCTGAATACCACAATGTTGTTTGACTTTTCGTTGGCCGCGAACAGTAGCGAACCGCCCGGGGCAATCTCAAAACTTCGCGGAGTTTTGCCTTTTGTCGATGCATATTCGATCAGTGTCAGCGTCCCTTTGTCTGGGTCAATGGCGAATACGGCAATGCTGTCATGACCGCGGTTCGAGGCATAGAGGAATTTTCCGGAAGGATGGACTTGAATCTCAGCGTCGTCGTTGTGTGCGGAGAAGTCTTTTGGATACGTCGAAATCGTCTGCAACCGGCGCAAGACTCCGGCAGATCTGTCATAGCTGAAGACGGAAACCGTGGACTGGATTTCGTTGACCACATAGCCGAACTTGCCGTTGGGACTAAACGCGAAGTGCCGGGGACCAGCCCCGGGATCGGCCTTGGCGAGCGTCGTGTAAATCTGCGGATTATTCAGAGTGAGCGAACCCTTGGCCCGGTCGAATCTGTACACCAGCGTTTCGTCGAGGCCGAGATCGTCCACGATGGCGAAACGTTCGTCGGCCGACAAATCGATCGAGTGGGCGTGCGGTCCTTCCTGACGCTCGGGATCGGCGCCGTGGCCAGTGTGCTGGATGAAGGCTGAGGCCTCCCCCAGCCGTCCATCTTGAAGCACCGGGAATACCGCGACGCTTCCTCCGGTGTAGTTGGCCACCAGAACATATTTTCCACTTTCATCTACCGTGATGTAGCAAGGGTCCGCGCCCTTGGAGGCGACTTCATTCAACAAAGTTAGTTTGCCGGTTGCGTGATCGATCGAGAAGGCGCTGACCGCTCCGCTTTTCTGGCCTTGATAGTTTCCGGTTTCATTCACCGCATAAAGAAACCGGTGGTTGGGATGCACTGCCAAAAACGACGGATTCGTGGTTTCGGCGGCTACGCCGATGGAGGTTAGCTCGCCTGTGTCCGAATCGAAACGATAGGCGTAGATGCCCTTGCTGGTGCTGCCGGATTCGGCGGTATAGGTGCCTACGTACACGAAATACTTTTTGTGTGAAGCGGGTGTCGCTTCGGCGCCAAGAACCGATAAAGCGAAGATGAGGAAGGCCGCGATGCCGCGAGGAATGTACCAAGTCAGTTTCATGGTTCTATAGAATCGCATCCGGACCTTTCGCGCAAGCGCGCATACTTCTTCAGTTTTGGGCGGTCACTTGGTTAGAGTGACCGGTACGGGTTGATCGTAAGGCTGGATGACTACGCTTACGGCGCGCCGCTGGTTGAAATTTTCCAGGGTCACAGGGAAGCTGACAATCACGGTTCGCTTGACCTCCTCACCGGGCTGCAGCTTATCTTCCGGAGATAGAGCCGGCTGGGTATTCGCTTTGAGGGCCGGAAAGGCCTGATAGTAGCGGTCGAAATCGACAGCCGAAACTGCATCGCTGCTTGCTATTCCGCTAGATGTTACAAGCTTTCCTTGAATGTCATGCACCCAAAGCGATTTCTTGCCGGAGTTACGCAGGGTGAAGGTGAGGGCGACGAGCGATGCATTTTGCCCCGGCAATTCCACCGCGGTTACGGTGTCGAGCGATCCGGCGCCTTGCGGTTTGGCGCGCTCGAAAAACGATACGATGGCGACGATGATGAGTATCACTGCTGTCGTCAGCAGGAGCGGTTTGAGAGGAGGCAGGTTGCGCTTCGCGGTGCCGAACTCGTCAGCGATATTGATCGTTGGCCCGCGTTGCGGACCGGTGGCCGCAACGTCTGCCGGTGAGCCTTGCCCGGGCGGAGGAGCCGGGGCAGGATTAGGTGTTTGATCAGCCATGGAAGCGTTCGCGCTTTCGGATTGTACTCCTAGCCCGGGAATTCAATTCCACTCATGCTTCATCGCCTTAGCGAATTGTTGCGCGGGCAAAGTGTTCAGCACATCGTCCTTGGTGAGCCAGGCCCGCCGCGCTTGCAGAATGCCATAGCGGATTTTGTCGAGGTGTGAGGTGTGATGCGAATCGGTGTTGATTACGATCTTTACGCCTTTTTGCTTGGCCTGGCGCAGGTGAACGTCGTTGAGATCGAGGCGGTCCGGGTAGGAGTTCAACTCCATCGCAACTTTGTGTTTCGCAGCCGAGGTTAGCACCGCATCCATGTCGAAGTGGTAGGCGTCGCGGCGGAGCTGCAGGCGACCCGTGGGATGACCGATGATGGATGTGTTCGGATTCGCGATCGCTTTGAGCAGGCGGTCGGTCATCTTGGCCGGCTCCTGATTGAAGACGGAGTGCACGCTGGCGATGACTAGATCCATCTGGGCAAGAACGTCGTCCGAAAGATCGAGGTCGCCGTCGGCGAGAATGTCGACTTCGATTCCGGCGAAGATGGTGATGCCGTCGATCTTCTTATTGGCAGCGCGAATTCTCTGGATGTGAGCTACGGCGCGCTTGTCATCCAAGCCGTTCGCGAAGGCCAGATTCTTTGAGTGATCCGTGATCGCCATGTATTTGTATCCGCGCGCTTTGGCGGCTTCAGACATTTCTTCGATGGTGTTCTTGCCGTCGGTTTCGATGGTGTGCATGTGCACGTCGCCTTGAAGATCGTCCAGCGTAATCAGAATCGGTAAGGTGTGACTTGCGGCGGCGTCGATCTCGCCCAGATTTTCGCGCAGCTCAGGTGGGACGTAATCCAGCTTGAGCTTGTCGTAGATTTCTTCTTCCGTTTTGCCCGCGACGGGCTTTTCGGTCTTAAGGTCCGCCAGGCTGTATTCGTTTAGCGTGTAGCCCATCTTGAGGGCGCGCTGGCGCAGGGCAACGTTGTGGGCTTTTGATCCCGTGAAGTACTGCATGGCTGCCCCGAATGACTCCGGAGATAGCAGGCGAACATCAACCTGCATATCGCTGCGCAGGCGGAAGCTGATTTTGTTGTCGCCCTTCGCGATCACATCCATCAGGGGTGGATATTTCGCCACGTATTCGATGGCGCTTGCACGTTGCTGATCGTCGCAACAAGCGGACCCGGTCACCAGAATATCCAGATCGCCAACAGTTTCTCGGCCGCGCCGCAGTGAACCGGCGGGAGTGATGCGGTCGATGCCGGGAAATTTGGCAAGATATTCGGTGAGCTTGTTGGCCTCGGCCTCGGCGGCATCGATTAAGAATCGGCCGGAGATGCGGCGGTAGTCTTCGATGGCCTTCAGCAGCTTTTGCTCGTGCTTCTCGCCCATGCGCGGCAGTTCACGGATCTTGCCTTCACGCGCGAGTTTTTCCACGCCGTCGACGTCAGAGACTTTGTGGGCACTCCAGATTAGCGCAATCGTCTTTGGTCCGAGGCCCTGAATCTTCAACAACTGCAGCATCGACGGGTGATATTTCTTGAGCAAGTCGGCCTGTACGCTGAGGCTGCCGTCTTTGAAGAGTTCCTGCAGGTTGATCAGCATCCCCTTGCCGATGCCGGGGATGGCCAGCACTTTCTTGGGTTCGGCGATGATGTCCTTGATCTGCTCGGTGTTGTTTTCGATGGCCTGGGCGGCGTTCCGGTAGGAACGGATGCGGAAGGAATCCTGGCCGTCGATCTCGAGCAGGTCGGCGGTTTCGTACAAGATGTTGGCGATGGATTTGTTGTCCACGGACTAAAGATTAAACAAGATTGGAATGGAGTGCCAGCGGCGCAGGGAAAAGGGGCGATGGAAAATAGAACCACGCATCGGCCGGAGGCTGCTGCACGGCCGCGCGGCACGGAGAAGGCAGATCAACCGCGACGTCAAGCGCTCTTGCTGACGTTTGCGGCCTGTGGCCCCTTCTGTCCTTCGGTAATTTCGAACTCCACTGTATCGCCTTCCTGAAGGCTTTTGTAGCCCTCGGAAGTGATGGCGCTGTAATGAACAAAAACGTCGGGACCATCCGCGCGCCCGATGAACCCGTAGCCTTTTGCGTTATTGAACCACTTGACCGTACCTTTCAGACGTTCCACGTACACCCCCTCCATCCGCACGTCCTGCATTGGGGGGCCCCGGACGTGCCCGCATAGAAAGCATTTTGGAGCGATTGGGTTTCGGGTGTCAAGACGAAAGGCGGTTTAGAGTGGCGGCTCTGCCGACGCCCCGCCGCGCTCGGCTGGACTGCCGAGGCGGCTGTACCCACATTAGCATTTCACTTTTCGCGAGACTGATGGTCCAGCCAGAGGACCGACGAGATAGTTTTGGCGTCGCGAATCGTTCCTCTCAATACCATGCGGAGTGCGCTAGAGAGCGGGACCAGGCGCTTGTGGATTACTTCATCAGCTTCCGGCTGAGCTGGGCCAGCTTTGAGGCCGGTGGCTAGAAATACCGACATGGTTTCGGCAACGAATCCGGGGCTGGCATAAAAATGGAGGATCCGGCGCCAATTCTTCGCGGTGTATCCCGTCTCCTCTAGAAGCTCGCGCTTTGCGGCGGGCAGAGCCTTTTCGCCCGGATCGATGCGGCCCGCCGGAAGCTCCCACAGATATCCGTTGGCGGCGTGGCGATACTGGCGCTCCAGCAGGATGCGCTGGGTGGAACGCGATTCATCGACTGCTAGAACTACTACAGAACCGCTGTGATGAATGACGTCGCGGCGGGCACGGATGCCTCCAGGTTCCTGAACGTCGTCGGTAGTGACCCAGAAGACCGGGCCACGATATACCGTGCGGGAAGAAATCAATCTTGCCTTGCCGGAGTTAATCTTCTTTCCTTTAGAGCGTAGATGCTTGGGCATGACAACAATATAAAGCACAGGATTCGGCTTTCGGAATTCAGCATTCTGCTATTCTGCCGGGCATGTCCGCGAAGCAATCGACAAAGCCGATTATCACAATCGTCGGGGCGGGGAATCTGGCAGGCACGCTGGCCGTAGCGCTGCGCGGAGCCGGTTATCGGATCGACCAGATCATTTCACGCGGGCCGGCGGCGTCTTTGCGGCGGGCGCGCCGGTTGGCCCGCGAGGTTGGGGCTGCAGGTGTGGTGGCGGCTCCGGTGCAGATTCGAGCTGACATCATTTGGTTTTGCGTTCCTGATGGAGCGATTGCCGGCGCGGCAACGTCCTTGACTGGCGCTGCTGACTGGCAGGGTAGAGTTGCAGTGCATTCGAGTGGCGCACTGACCAGCGACGAACTCGCCGTTCTGAGCTGGCAGGGGGCCGCAGTTGCTTCAGTGCATCCTATGATGACGTTTGTGCGGGGTTCGCGGCCATCGCTTACCGGGGTCTCATTCGCAATTGAGGGAGATCAGAAGGCGGTGCGTACGGCTCGCGCCATCGTTCTGCGATTGCGGGGACAACCGTTCGCCATCAGCAAGAAGCAGAAAGAGGCGTATCACGCCTGGGGGATGTTTGCCTCACCGCTTTTGACCGCCTTGTTGGCGGCCGGTGAGCGCGTGGCTGGCGCCGCAGGGATCAATCGAAAGTCGGCACGCGAACGGATGCTGCCGATCCTACGGCAAACTTTGGCTAACTACGGGAGGCTGGGCGCTGCAGCGTCATTTAGCGGTCCCATCGCTCGCGGGGATGTAGCGACGGTCGGAAAGCACCTTCAAGTGTTACTTGAACTTCCGGAAGTTCGGGAAATCTACGTTGCTCTGGCTCGGGCGGCGTTGCGCGATTTGCCGGGGAAAAACCGCAGCGCCTTAAAGAGACTCTTATCACGAGCTGAATAAGTGGCCGAGCTTTTCTTTCTTGGTTTTCAGATACTCCTCGGCATGCGTGCTGGGCTCAACTTCGCAGGGCACACGTTCGACGACTTCGATACCGGCACGTTCGAGAGCTTCGATCTTCTCCGGATTATTCGAGAGCAGGCGCACCTTGTTCACGCCGAGCGCCTTGAGAATTCGGCCAGGCAGGGCAAAGTCACGGTGGTCAGCCTTGAAGCCAAGACGTTCGTTGGCTTCAACCGTGTCCAGACCGGAATCCTGCAACTCATACGCCTGTAGTTTCGGCATGAGACCAATGCCGCGGCCCTCCTGCTGCTCGTAAATCAGAATGCCTGCCCCTGCGTCGCGAATCATCGACAGCGCCATCTCGAGTTGCTGGCGGCAGTCGCAGCGCAGGGAATGAAAAACGTCGCCGGTGAGGCATTGCGAGTGAACCCGCACCAGCGGAGCAGTGGAGTGAACGTCGCCCATAACGAGGGCGACCGCTTCTTCAGCCGGTCGGCCTCCATTGGATTCTCCGCGAAATCCATAGATGCGGAACG
The DNA here is from genome assembly GCA_963807145.1 of uncultured Acidobacteriaceae bacterium. GTDB lineage: Bacteria > Acidobacteriota > Terriglobia > Terriglobales > Acidobacteriaceae > Sulfotelmatobacter. The sequence continues at coordinate 158,772 of CAWEBA010000010.1, forward strand.
CGCCCCAGCGCGTGGGAAAATCCGCGGAGGCAACGGGTTGAATTGTCTTTGCGGTCACAAGATTGATTATAGCGGCTGGGAGGCGCGTCGAAAGTTCGCACCACCCAAAGAACGCTTTCTCGGGATAACAATCAACCGCGCGCTTTGAAGGGGAAGATCGCGTCCTGCTTCGAAGGAATGGGAACTCCATTGTGCGTGGCCGGCTGAAAATGCCAATTGTCTAGCGCCGCCAGGCACTTTTCGTCGATCTCCGGGCCAAGGCTTTGCAGCACCTTCTTGCGGACGATGTCGCCTCTTTCGTCGATCGTGATTTCGATGATCTCCTTGCCCTCGGACTGCGGCCGTTGCCAGGGGTAGACCAGGGGATCGGAAGTCGTGATGGGCAGAGCCGGACGAATCTCATCGCCGTAGACCGGGCCACCGGGAACACTTCCGTAAGGGAGGCCTGCAAGCGCTCCATGCCCCAGCTTCGAGAGCGTTGCCGTCTTCGAATTGTCTTCAGCGTCGGATGGAGTGAGTGGGGTAGGCAGGGGAAGCTTGGGGGGCCTGGAAGTTGGCGTCCAGGCGAGCTTCTGGTGGCCAAGGCGCTGATGGCGATAGATCTCAGTTGCGTGGGCTGGCGAACTCGTTGCGCTGTCGTCGGGGGAATTGGTCGGAAAATAGATCTGAGTGAGCACCTTGCCGTTGCGCCCGATCGCAACGGAAGACGCAGTCAGTAATTGCGGCTCCGAACTATGCAGTAGCCAGGCCAACAACAGGCCGTGAAACGCAACGGAGCCCATCAGGATTCTGCGTTGAATTCTTAGTCCTGCGGGATTCAATTGCCCAAACATCTTCGAGTAAACCCCCAGCCCGAGTTGCTGATCTAAGGGTAGACGCCGGGAGGGGGAGTTCGTCAAGATGGTTTGTTCAGTCGATCCCACCCCCGGTTACTGTCACGATTCCATCGGCAGGGAATTGTTGCCAGCCTTTGGTAGAGAGGTGAGAACGCTGGTAAAATGGGGTGCGTAAACTGGAAGTCTATCCAGCCATGTGGGGCTATAGCTCAGCTGGGAGAGCGCGTCGTTCGCAACGACGAGGCCGTCGGTTCGAGCCCGACTAGCTCCACCAACTCTTTCAACCACTCGGCGCGAGAATCGAGACCGCCCGCAAACGCCCGTCCAACGCTTCTTCTCGACAGTTGCCCAGTGGACGGATACAATGTCATTCAGATGGGTTAGGTCGGACGTGAAGAATCGTGGTATGAATCAGCCATTTAACCTCGATGTTTCCTCCTTCCAAAAGCTGTTGGAAGCGGCATGGGTTCTCCAGTGTGAGCACGATCGTGAATTAAATGAATCGCACATGATTCACTCACACCTGATTGAATCACATCTTATTGAGTCACCCGCGGGAGTGAGTGTCCTCGAGGTTCCTTCCGACGCAGTTCCCTCCGACAAAGACGAACGGAACACCGCTCTTGCGCTCCCTTCGCCGACCAATCTTTTTGAACCAGCCAGAACGGTTGCCGAGGCGCGCACCCCAAAGATTTACGAAATCTTGAATCCGGGTGCCCTTCCTGGCCGGTCGACAATCGCGCCAATTTCCCAGCAAGCTGAAGTTGCGGGAGCGCTGGCTCTGGCGACGGACCGCCATGGCTCACCGCTCGCTGATCCAGTCCCCTTTGGTGCGGCGGATGTTTTAGACAAGGTTGCGCGAGGGAAGATGGCCATCGCCCAGATCAATCGGCGAGTAACTTTCCGTCTGGTGCGGTCCCAAGATAAATATCGGGTAGCTCTCCGTCTCGTGCCGGTCAGAGAAACGTATGAACACGAGGAACACGCGCTAGCCCGGCGGACCGCATCCGTTTTGAAACGCGCATCACGAGTTTCGACAGCGTATGCGGGGCCGGTCGCTGTGCTGGCGATAATGCTCGCCTTTGTATTTTCGCTGCTGGGAATTCGCGGACCTTCCGTCACCGCGGTGAAAGCTGCTGACTCGCCAGCGCCTGATTATGTTGCCCAGACCCGATCTGCTGTAACTCCCAAGAGCGCGGACCCTGCACTCCTGCCCCTGTTTAAACCACCTGCGCTTGAACCACCGGCATCGGCGGTGCTCGAACCAAGCCACATGCGAGTAACGGACGCTGCATCCTCGTCCCTTGTGGCAGGCCTGAGCCGGTATGAGATCCAAACGGTGAGCCGCCAAGCGCGGTACGGGGATGACGTTGCGGCCCTGACCTTGGCGATGGCCTATGAGATTGGGCGCAACGTTCCACAAAGTTGCACGCAAGCAGCGCACTGGGTTGCCGTTGCCGCGGAAGAGGGTAATTCGGCAGCTCAGTACAACCTCGCTCTTCGCTATGTCTCCGGAGATGGAACTCCGACCAACCTTGACGAAGCCAGGAAGTGGTTAAAAGAAGCGGCAGGGCAGGGATATCAGAAAGCCCAGCTCACATTGCAGGCTTCAGGTTTGTAAGCCCGCGGACAAAGCTCTGAATGCCGTCGTTCGCCACTAAGAAGCCGTCGGTTCGATCCCAACCTGGTCTACCCATCTAAACCCCAGTAAAATCGGGCTTTTCCGGCACCACGACCGCTAACACAATTATGAGGCAAACCCTCCGTTTTTGGGGACAGTGGGCTTTGTGCCGGTATATACTTCTGTTCAGTTTTCTTGTGCGAGTATTGGGGCACCTGATTCTGGCCTCAGGGCGGGGCAACTCATGCAGAACCGGAATCCGCGGTCCGATCCTCAGGATCGACCGAACTCCACAAACCAGCCCGGTGTAAGCGTTCCTGCAAAGGGCGACAGCTCCGGTTCGCACTTTCCGGTTGATCCCGACGCTACTTTAGTCGACTTTCCGCAGGCAACTTCCGATCCAGAAGCGACTTTCGTCGATTCCGATGCAACCCTGGTGGATGTCGACGCTACCGTGGTGGATGTCGGCTCCGTCCGAGGCTCACCCGCTCCGCCTTCCGGCCCCAGAAACGCCCGGATCCAGGTTGCTGCTCCCATGCTGCAAACCGGCGATGTTCTTGGCGGCCGCTACGAGATACTTCAGATGCTGGGCGAGGGTGGAATGGGTGCGGTCTACAAAGCCCGGGACCGGGAACTCGACCGTTTCGTGGCCTTGAAACTGATCCGTCCAGAGCTGGCTGCCAATCCCTCGATCCTGGCGCGATTCAAGCAGGAGCTTCTACTCTCACGCGAGGTCACTCACAGAAACGTTATCCGTATCTACGATCTGGGCGATGCCGATGGTGTGAAGTTCATCACCATGGAATTCGTAGAGGGCCAGGATCTGCGCTCGCTGATCCAGGAAAAGAAAAAGTTTCCTCCCGAAGAGGCGGTCGAACTGATGCAACAGGTTTGCCGCGCTCTGGAAGCCGCGCACACCCTCGGCATCATCCACCGCGACCTGAAGCCGCAAAACATCATGCGCGATCAAACTGGCCGCATCCTGGTGATGGATTTTGGCCTAGCACGCACGGTCGAAGGCGACGGCATGACCCAGACCGGAGCGCTGGTCGGGACCATGGAATACATGTCGCCGGAACAGGCGCTGGGCAAGGATCTGGATCAACGCTCCGACCTGTACAGCATGGGATTGATCCTGTACGAGTTGTTAACCGGCAAAATGCCGTTCAAGGCCGAGAGCGCCGTGGCCAGTCTGATCAAGCGCAACCAGGAGCAGGCCACTCCGGTCTCCGATCACGACCAGACGATTCCACGCGCACTCAGCAACATTGTCGCCAAGTGCCTCGAACGCGACCCAGCCTTGCGCTACCAGACCGCTGGTGAGTTCTTGCAGGATCTGGAAATTTGGCAGGGCAAGAGCGCGGCGGCCACATTACGTTTCCCCACCAGCGAAAAGCCCTGGGGGCAAACCATTCCCTGGCACTGGATCGGGGGCACGGCGGCGGTCCTGGCGTTGGCGATCATCGGCTTCCTGCTACGCGGGGAATTGTTTGCGCCGGGCAAGAAGGCGACGGCGACTGCGACCGGGCCCGCGGTTTCGCTTGCGATTCTGCCTTTTCGCAATGCCTCGGGCGATCCCAGCTTTGATTGGCTGGGGCCGAGTCTCGCCGAGATGTTGAGCACAGACATCGGCCAGTCGGCGCATTTGCACACCATTGCGCCGGACCGCCTTCATCAAGTCCTCTCCGATTTGCGCATCAGCCCCGGAACTACGATCGATCCCACTATGGTTGGGCGCATTGCCGAATTCAGCAACGCCGACACCATGGTCTTTGGGCAGTATGCAAAATTTGGTGGACAGATACGCATCGACGCGACGTTGCGGGATCTCAAGCATGATCGCAGCGTCCCCATTAAGATCGACGCCGTCGATGAAAAAGACATTCCCGGCGCAGTGGACCGGCTGGCCGCTTCGATCCGCAACAATCTGGCCTTCTCGACTGACGTAATCAAGGAACTCAAAGCTAGTTCTTTCCAGCCGAGTTCCCGCTCGGCGCCGGCGCTGCGAGATTACAACCAAGGGCTGCAGCTGCTGCGAGATGGCCGGAACCTGGACGCTATTAAAGCTTTCCAGGCTGCCATCAAAGAAGATGCAGAATTTGCCCTGGCTTACTCCCGCCTCGCCGACGCGGATTCCGCCCTGGGATACGACGGCGACGCTGAGCAGGCTTCCCGCAAGGCAGTCGACCTTAGCCAACCATTACCTATGGCTGAAAAGTACCTTATTCAGGCGACCCACGCGCGGGTTACGAAAGACAACAAGAAGGCCATCGAAGCCTACGAGGACCTGGCCAAAAGCATGCCGAACAATGCCGACGTGGAGTTTGCTCTGAGCGCTCTATACACGGAGGCCGGTGAATACGACAAGGCTCGAGCCCAACTGGCGAACCTTCTGAAGTCCGACCCAAAGAACATCAAGGCCTTGCGGCAGCTGGGGATTGTCGAAATCACCGACGGTAAGTCACAAGCCGCGCTCGAACCTTTGAACAAGGGCCTTTCGCTTACGGTAGAGATGGATAACCAGGAAATGAAAGCGCTGATCCTGCACGCGATTGGCCTGTCGTATAGTTCGATGAATAAGCCCGACGATGCCATGCGTAATTTTCAGGACGCCATGGCCATTAACCGCCGGCTCGGTCTCAAGCGCGGGCTCGCCACGAATCTTTTGGAAATAGCCAGCGTCGAAGACTCGCAGGGCAAGCCTGACGCCGCTCTTGCCGGATACAACCAGGCACTTCAGATTCAGCGCGAGATCGGCATGAAGAGGGAAGTGGGCGACACCCTGATCTTCATCGGAGCGGTTTACCAGTCGAAGGGCGATTACGACAAGGCACTGCAGAACTTCAAGGAGGCGCTGCAGATTCATCGCGAGGCTGGCGGGGAAAGCATTCAGGCTCTCTGCCTGAATAACATTGGGAACGTCTATTTGGGCAAGGGCGACAACGACAATGCCTTAATTTACCTGCAACAGGCGCTGCAATTGCGGGAAAAGCTAAAGTCGTCCGACGGTATCGCTGAAACCCTGGCCAGTATCGGCCAGGTTTATACCAACACGGGGCGGTACGACGAGGCGTTGCCGGCCTTCATGCGCTCCCTGGACCTCCGCCGCCAAGACGGAAATACTCGAGGCGTAGCTGAAGAATCGCATGACGTCGGCATGGTGTTCGAGTATCAGGGCCGCCTCGGGGCCGCAGTAAGTGGCCTGCAAGATGCCGTGAAAGGTTACGAGTCGGTTGGTGACCACAGCAGCTACATGGTCGACTTGCTCAACGATCTAGCGGAAGCTCTCGCCCAGGCTGGACGCGGGTCTGAGTCCGCACCCCTGCTGCAGGAAGCTCAGAAGATGGCAACCACGCTGAAGAATGAAATCGCTCAAGCGGAAATCCTCAACACTGAAGGAGACATCGAGCGTTATCGTGGGGACTGGAAAGCGGCCAAGGGCTCCTATGACCAGGCTTTGCGTGCGGCCTCGCGCGGGACGGATCCGGATGAGATTCTAATTTCGAAATTGCATCTTGCCGAAGCAGCGCTGGCTGAAGGACGCGGGCAGTCCGTCGTCCGCGATTTTCGTAGCATGGCTCAGCAGGCCGACAGCCGGGGCTTGAGGTATCTTTCACTTCAGAGTTCGCTGGACCTGGCGGAAGCCATGATCAGCAGCAAAGACTACGCCCACGCCCAACAAGAGCTGCAAACTGATTTGAGCGCCAGCGAGAAGCTGGGATCGCGCTATCAAAGTGCCCGGGTTCATTATCTTCTGGGCAACGCGCTCCGCCTGACCGGAAATACCGCTGATGCATCTGCTCAATATCGACAAGCCGTCAGCCTGATCGACGACATGCGCAAAGAACCCGGCGCCGAGAAACTGCTGGACCGCGCCGATCTGAAAGCTCTGTATACGCAAGCCTCGCAATTCGCTCCTGCTCAGAACTGACGCCCTACTCGTGACGGCGTCCCACCATCCCCATTGACAAAAAAAGGCCGGGCCTTTGGGCCCGGCATCAGGTAGTAGAATGCCTACGCCTTCAGTTCGTGATCAGCGTTGGCCAGACTGCCGTGTTGTTCTTCAAGTTAGGATCGGCATTCGCCACGCCGCTCACCGTGACCGAGTTCGTCATTACAGTGCCGGCCTTCACTATCGCATTTACCATGACCGTAACCTGAATACCTGCACCAACGGGATTCCCCTTGGTCCAGGCGTTGAGCGCACTGATGTTGCAGGTGATCGTGTTCCCACTGACTGCGCATGCCGTCTTAGGCGTGACCGAGCAACTTGGCGTCCCGCTAAGAGTGCAGGAGCCTGTAGCGAAAGTCGCACTCACGGCAGTGGCGTAGGAAGGAACGGTATCGACCACCGTCACTTCTTCAGCCGTGCTTGGCCCGGCGTTCGCTACTCCAATGTCATAGGTCACGGTCTGCCCGGTCTTGGCAAGTAAGCCTCCGAGCATCCCGATCGCAAGGTCAGCGTTTCCAACCACCGTATACTGCACGGCCGTCGGAGCGCTGGAGGAGTTTCCGGCTACATCGGTTGCGCCTTTGCCACCGAACGAGAACGTGTACGATCCAGCCGGCGAGGTAGTGAGAGCAGCGCTAGTGGCGGTGAACGACCCAGGTCCCGTCCCATTCGACGGCGTTGCCGAGGTCCCGCCGCACGATGCTATGCCTGAGGCCACACCATTGCTAACAGGATCGGTGCAAGTCATCGAGGCCTTTACCGTAGCGCCGACAGCATAGTAGCTGCCAGGAGTAGCCGGGCTTAGCGTGATCGGGCCGACGCTTGGCTTCGTCAAGTCCACACCGAAGGGCGCCGTGTTCCAACTCGCCAGGTTCGGACTCGTCCCGGTGCCACTCAGATTAATTGACGGAGGGTACGCCAGCCCTAGCAATTCATCGCAGTCAAGCGGGGCGTACAGCAGGCTGTAGGCGCCCTCCGTAAACGCCGCGCCGTTTCCGGAGTTATCGTACTGGGTGAGGCTGCCGGAGACGTTGTATGACACTGCTAGTTGCGCCGACCACGTTCCGGGACATGCGGCAGAAGTGATCGCGGTCTGCTCAGTCGGGAATGAGAGAACAGGATCGAGCACCACGCCTTTGGCCACTGCACCGAAGCTGACACCAAGACCCTGAGCTGGCTCGAAGGTTGGCGGGTTCGGCGCCGGCGGGTTGTTTTGGAACGACACCGGAATCGAAGAAGGCTGGTTCGTCCACAAACTAATTGTTGGTGTCGTAGTCCACTCAGGTTCGCAACAGAAGAACACCTGAGAAGATCCAGCGGGTTTGGGAGTTCCACTAGGCTTCGTCGGGCCATCGATGACCGAGGTCATGATGCTGCGCGGACAAACTTGGCCGTAGAGCGGGTCGCCCATCGGGTACGGGCAGGTGGCAGAGTCGTTGAACTCCGCGACTCCCGGGGCTGTGCCGGCCGGTATTAGGAGCAGACCAGCACCATTGACCGGGCTTCCTTGGTCTGGGTTCAGGTCGAATGTTTGGGTAAACAGAATGTCTCTTATGTATTGGGACGTGGTGCTCTGAGGGAGGTTGGCGCCACTTAGGTTCGGATTCGCGGTTGTCGTCGCGGTAAAGGAATTGACCTCGCATAGAGGGTCTCCGCTCGAGTCAAAAAGTCCTTCAGCAAGCAGGCAAGTGGTTCCACCCAGCGCCGTGCCGGTCACGAGGGCTGCGTACTGCGGCTGAGTCATTCCACCAAAGCCAAAGTAGGGAATGGTGCCACTCTGAACCACGAGATTACCCGTGGGGACGTTGCTGAAGTTAAAAGTAGCCGTTACCGGGTTTCCCGCGACGGTGATCGAAGCCGTCTGAGTTAGGCTCCCAGGATTTGAGAGAGAGATTGGGGAACCCTGAATTTGCAGCGGGCTGAAAGTCCAGCTCAGAATGTCCTGATTGTTGTCCCCGCCGCCGGTTGCTGCCGTGAACCCCACCCATGCATTATTGCTTCCGATTACAGCACTCAAGGGGGCTGCGACGATGTTGGTGTCGGGAATAGTCAACGGTACTCCGCCGTTAAACAAGTCATTACCATCGAGGACAACATCGAGACACGGCAAGGGCGGAGCACCCGGCACATTGCAGTTCGACGCTGTCGGCAGCGGCGTAAGAGTGTACGAAATGATCGCCGTGTGGGGATTGCCATCGCCGAGGTTGATCGGCAGATTGGCATTAGAAGCAATGCCGCAACTCTGATCTACGCAGTTCGCGTTAGGCCCGTTGCTTTGAATAAAAACACTGTTCGGGCTGAGGTAAGGGCTTGCATCGCTGTGCGTCTTAAATTCCACCGCGAGACTGCTCGGGATACCTGTTTGGGGACCAGAAGCAGGTGTGCATCCGCTGGAACTGCCACCGAATCCGATGCCGCAACCCTCAGGCCCTAACGCATTCTGCGCCGAATTTTGAATCACGAACGCAATTCCATCCGCATTGCCGCCTCCCCCGGCGGTGGTCCCCGTCAGCTGAAACGTGAAGGTGGTAGTAAAACCGCCCGCAACTGACTGCTGGTTGTTGAACCAGACAGAGCCCGCCCAAAAGAACTGATTTGGGGTAAGTCGAAGCACTGTCGATACCCCCGGCGGGGGCGTTGGAGTAGTGATTACCGGGTAGAAACCCGGGGGACCAGGGGGCACCGCAACCGGAGTCGCGTAGTCTATTCCGGTCAGAGTGAGGCAAGATTGATTTGGGACACTCGAGAAATCTGGATAGCTGGGAGAACTGGGGCAGGGCGTCTGTCCCCAAGCGGCTGTACTTCCGGCAGCTACCACCAAAACCGCGATCGCGGCAAGAATAACGAACCTCGTGATTACTGGCTTCATAGACATCCTCATTTTCTGCACGCTGGTTCTTACCAGTCGCGCTTTCGGTGCGAATCTTTGTGGGCCTCGTTGACGGCCGCTGCGGACGACGGCCAACACTTGATCTGGGCGATTGCAGTCCATCACTTCGTGCTTTTCAAGATGCAAGACAGGTGGGGGACCTATCGCAAGCAATTTCTTGGATTTTGAGCCGGATTCAGGCAGTGAGTTGGGGGACCCGCCGCTATGAACCTCTTTACCGCTGAGTCGCTTACTACTAAATCCTCTACCGTTTCCCGTTACGCCACTGCCTGTGACGAGCCGCCAAACGACTCGATTGCGCTAGCTTCGTCTTTCTCAATATCGAAAACCGCAGACAGGCGGGTCATTTCCAGCAAATCGTGGACTCGCTTGGTCAGGTTGGCGAGCTTCAATTGCCCACCCTGGTTACGGATCGTGGTGTGAGCCTTGACCAGTTCGCCGACCCCGGAGCTGTCGATGTAGTTGACCTCGCCTAGGTTGAGCACGATCGCCTTCTGTCCCTTCTCTGACAGATCGCGAACAATCTCGCGCAACCTGATATTTCCGTCGCCGAGGGTAATTCTGCCGCTGACATCGAGGACGGTCACTGGCCCGACCTGGCGGGTCGCGGCCTGCATCTTGACCGGAGCGGATCCTTGCATTCCGAGTCCGCGCCGGTCGAGAATTGCGCATGCTGCGGTCGCTAGTTCCTCCGATTCCGTGCGAACCACGATCAGCGAACGTCCTTCCTTGAGAACTTCGCGGAAGAACGTGATGTCCTCGGCGCAATCTTCAACCACTGTGGGCTTCGGAGCCTCGGTGCCGTGTGTTCCCGAGCCGAGGGCAGAACCCGCGCCCGCGCCGGCTCCGGCGCCGGTGAGCAGCGCTGCGGCGCCAATGCCCAGCGCGAATACAGTTCCGATGCCGGGAAGAAGCAGTGACGCAGCCACTACGCCAGTGGTCACGCCGGCAGCTCCTCCAAGAAAGCCTCCGACAAATGTGCCGAGTTCCTTGGCAATCGTTTTGGCTTCGCTTTCTGACCGGGTCAGGAAAACGATGGCCTCTTCCGGCACGCCTCGTTCCAGTAACTCTTTAACCGCTCCTTCAGCTTCATCGCGTGACGCGAATACTCCGATTGTCGTTTCCATATTCTCTCCGTTCCAACCTCACTCGGTTCAACTTGCTTACTGTCAACGTGTCAAACCCAAGGCTGGGCGGGCCTTCCAAGCCGAATCCCAATTTCCGGCCTAGCATTCTGTTCCGACCGGAACGATTTGTCAAGACAAGAATATGGTGTTTCCTGTGCGAAAAACTGTGTTTTCCAGATTTAGGCCGGAACCTGGTCTAGACCCGACCCGGCCCAAGCGGGTCAGCCCATGCGTCAACAGTTGACTCTGTCGCGGAGCCCTCGGGGTGGGATGTCCGGGTTCAGTCTGACCCCCAATGACCGCTCAGGCGCCGGATGAATGCCACCGCGACACTCCGGCGAGGCCGAAGTCAAGTCAAACCCGATTGGAAAGCTAAGGGATGCGAGTAAGGTGATTTTTTGCATTCCCCTAGGTGAGAAATTCACCTATAATCCGCAACCGGAGCGCCCACCATGGCTGCATCCCTCCATCTGCCCGCAAATCAACCCGAATCCGAAAAGTATGCCGTAGCAATAGTCACGGCGAAGGGGACCTCTTTTCACGAGATCGGCAGATACCTTTCCCCTACCTTCCGGACCGTGCTGGCCACCAGGGAAGAGCAGATCCAGGCAGCAGTGCATGACCGCGGCATCCATGGCATCGTGTTCGATCTCGACTGCATCGGTGAGGGAGCGGCGGATGGCATTGAAGTGCTGCAGGAAATCCGCAAGCTGCGCGAAGACGTTGTGCTGGTGGCGATCACGGAATCGGCCAACAGCGAGATACCGCTAAAGGCAAGCCAGGCGGGCGCAGACGAATTCTTCCTCGATTCCATGGACTTCAGCCAGTTGGCCGGCGTGCTGCTAGGAGCGATCGAGAAGCGCGCGCTGCAGTTTGAAGGGCGCTGGCTGCTTGACCAGGTGGAAAGCAAGTCGGCGTTTTGCGGGCTAATTGGCGGCAGCGAGGGGATGCAGAAGGTTTACGGAGCAATCCAGGCCGTGGCCGACAGCAACGCAAGCGTGCTCCTGCGGGGGGAGAGCGGCGTGGGTAAGGAATTGGTCGCCCATGCCATCGTGCAGTCGGGAAACCGGCAAGGTAAGCCCTTCGTGTGCTTGAACTGCTCGGCCCTGCCGGAGAGTCTGATCGAGTCGGAACTGTTCGGATACGAACGAGGAGCCTTTACCGGAGCGGAGGGCGCGAAGCCGGGGCTGATCGAGATGGCGCACGGCGGCACGCTATTTCTGGATGAGATTACGACGCTCAACCATCCTCTGCAGAGCAAGCTGCTGCGCATTTTGCAAGACCGCTCGGTGCAGCGTCTGGGAGGCCGGTCGTCCCGCAAAATTGACTTCCGCCTGATCACGGCGACCAACGATGATCTGGAAGACATGATGCACAAAGGCCGCTTCCGCGAGGACCTTTATTACCGCATCAACGTCGTGCCGATCGTCATCCCGCCGCTGCGCGATCGGGATGGCGACGTGCCGTTGCTGGTCGAACACTTCCTGCGCATCTACTGTGCTGCCAATAAAAAGCCGATCAAGCAGCTGCAGCCCGACGTGATGCAGATCCTCGAAGACTACTCCTGGCCGGGCAACGTTCGCGAACTGGAGAACGTGGTGCAGCGCATGGTGGTGATGAACGACGTCCCGGTAATCACAGCCCAACACCTGCCGCACCAGCTTCTACGCTCGAGCGCCGCCAGCCACGAAGCCATCCTGATTCCGGAAGAGGGGGTAGACTTTGACGCCGAGATGGAAAAGATCCAGATTGCCTACCTCAACGCCGCGCTTCGCCGGACGGAAGGAAGGAAATCAGCGGCCGCCGCTCTGCTCAGCATGGACCCGCAACGCATGAAGTATCTTTGCCGGAAGCTGCATCTGTAGCCACTGGATGGAAACTAAGGTTAAAAATTAACCAAGCGCCGGTTAATTATTAACCAAAAGCGAATTTCTCACCGCCTGAAAAAGGTTCCAGATTCACTGGCGCCACTGCTAAGAATCTGTGATTGTTAGACTTAGCGATTCTTGAGGTCACGCCCCCTGGTTTGGCACGGCTCGTGCTAAAGGATAAGCCGAGTGATGGAATTCAATCCAAAACAAATTTGAGGAGCGCGCCATGACCATTCAAAAGAAATCCTTGATCAGCACCCTGAACACCACCAAGAAAGCTACCGTCGCCAACTCGCCCGCGAGCGGCACGGCTGTCGGCGAAAAGAAAGCGCTGGGCAAGAACTTCGCAACGGTGAGGGCAATGGGCAAGAGCTTTGGTAGGAAGGCTCACTTGGCCAAGGCGTACGGCTCCAAGGTGCGATAGTTTAGCTAGCTTCGTTGGAGAAAGGGCTGCCCGGGGGAGCAGCCCTTTCTTCATGTTCGGCGCTACCACATCTTCCGCCCGATGAAATCCTCAACTTCCTGGAGCATGAGTCCTGCCAGGCTCCGACGACGGCCATAAACACGGGCTGTTCCTACCATGCCGGGTTTCAGCGATCCGCCCTCATTACCTACGAGCAAGTCAAAAGTGTAGAACTTCGGCGGTTTCTGACCCTTATACCTGCTTAGATCGATCAACCCAGGGGAGATTTCGGACGAGACCGGTGCCACGGCAATGGTGCGGGCGTCGCGGAGTCCGATCGTGCCATCGACTTGCAGGCGCGCCGGCGCGTCCTGCTTGAGTTTATAAATCTCGAACTCGGAGACATAGATTCGCGCGCGCAGGCCGCTTATGTCCGCGACCTCGACCAGTTCGCCACCCTCGGGTACGTATCTGCCTAACAGATCGCCCACTCGCGGGCTCGCTACTACGCCGGCGATCGGCGCGCTGACTTCCAGACGGGCGGCCTCGGAGGCATAGCTGCCGGTCTGCCGGATCAACCGGGCGCGTTCCTGCTCCGCCGAGCCGAAATCCGCATAATGCAGGATCGCTGAGTTGGCCCGGCCAGTGGCGATTGCCAGGTCGGATTGGCTGCGGGCCACTTTCGAATCCAGCACGATATTCTGCAACTGGACTAATGCCGTGCCTGCCGCAACCTGCTGACCTTCATCGGCATATACACGGGTCACTACGCCGGGTACGAGCGCCCGCACCACCGTCGAATTTGCCGGTTCGAGAACGAATCGCCCTGTGGCTAACTCATGCCACAGTGGCAACAGAGCGAAAACAAGAGCGGCCGCGAACATTGCCAATTTGCGGCTCGGCGTGAACCAGGCCCGAATGCGATCTCGTTTATCCAGGTAAACAAATTTCATAAAGTTCCAGAGAGTTCGAAGTCGGCCGCGAAAAATCATGAAGGCCGTTCCGTACTCAAGAAGGAATCCCCAGTCTGCGCTGAAGTTACGCGCGATGTTTCCCATAAAGCTGGCGAAGACATACAAGATCGAGTAGCTATAAAGCCCCGAAAGGACGGCGTATACGACATATCCAGGACGCCGGCGTTTGGGCACCTTCGGCACTTCAACTGGAAGGCCCCAGATATTCCGCTTCACCCACGATGACAAGTAAAGCGTCGAAGTTTCCTTCAGCTCGTTTATTCCTAATATCTCCGTAACAATGTGGTAACCGTCGAGCTTGATGAGCGGATTCCAGTTGATGAGCACTACAGCAAATCCAGTAAGGAGAATGATGGTGTAAGCAAAATCGTGGATGGCAGTGCCGGGCGACGTCCCCCACCAGATTGGGGTTGCCAGCGAGCAAACCATCAGCTCTGCCCAGACACCTGAGACCGTGATCATCAATCTCTGGAAGCGATCGCCGAGCACTTCACCTTGGGTTGTGTCTGTGTAGAAGGCCGGAGTCAGATAAATGAGAGCGAATCCCATGGCGGGGACATTCGCGCCATAGTGCTTGCAGGTCAGTCCATGGCCGGTTTCGTGAATGCAAAGGAGTACCGAGCCGACGATCCAGAAGACGGCTACATCGAACCAGCTCTTGTGGGCAAAGTTATAGAACTCCCAGGTGTCACGGCCGACCTCGCTCCAATGGGTAATGAAAATTCCGGCGCTGAAAGTAAAGGCCAGCAGGGTTAACACGACGAACCACGGCTTGTAAACGAAGCCAATTTTGTGGTTCAGCCAGGTCAGGAACCGGTCCGGGTTGACTGCAGGGAATGCGATCAGCGACAGATCGCCCCACCTGTTCTTCTTTTTCTGCATCTGCCGCCTTTGGTCGGCGGTTTTCTGCATAAGTTTTACGTTCTTTTCCTGCGCCGTCTTATACCAGAAGTTCAAGTCTTCGATTTCGGCAGCGAAACCTCGCATGGCGTCTTCCGAGTACAAGACCCCCGTTTCTTGCGAATAGAGTTCGGCCACGTCAGCATAGGAGCGCTGTCCGTCGAAAAGCTGAATCAGCTTCCAGCTTTCTGGCGGGAAAGCAAACATCGCCTCGACCCCGGGGACGAACGCCCGAACTAGTGTTTCGCCATCGACGATTTGCTGCTTGAATACGACTTCTGGATGAACGCGGGGATACCGCTCGCTGACCATTCTCGCGGGTAGATCCGGCAGAGCAACGTTGAGAGCCTGGGTGATGTTCATCGCAGATTGTCGAGGCTGACGCTCGCATCCATGCCAGGCCTGAGCGGGCCGGGTTTGCCTTCGAGTTCGACCGCAACTTCAATGGTGCTGCTGGCAGGATCGACAACGGGACTGACTTCCACAACCCTGACCTGATACTTCTGTCCGGGCAGATCGGCAGTCGTCATGGGTAATACTTGACCTCTTTGGATTCGCCCAATGAACTTCTCCGGTAAAGTGAACCGCATGTTCAGGGGTCCCTCGGCCGTGACCCAGAACAAACGCTCGCCCTTGGAGACTTGCTGCCCCTCGCGCACGTAGCGGCGGGCGACTACTCCAGAAAACGGTGCGCGAATCTGGGTTTTTTCCAGCTCCAGTTCAAGGGAACGCTGCGTCTGGGTGTCATCGGTGAGCAATTCGCGAACTCGCCGCACATCCCAGGTTTCCGATTCCGCCTTAAACTTGGCGTGCTCGAGCTGCTCATTGCTGATGATGTGGGCATCCCACATCTTCTGGGCGCGTTCGTAGTCCGACTCCATGACCTTGGCTTCGGCTTCCCAGTTCCTCAAGTCAGCTTCCGTGCTGCGGGTCTTGGCGCGCGCGGCTTCCAGGTCGGCAGTCAGTTGCCGGTCATCGAATTGTGCCAGCAGGTCTCCGGCGTGCACGCGGGCGCCCGCCTCCGAGCGCAATTCCGCGATCACGCCGTCGCGCTGCGCCAGCACGTCGAGCTGATGTTCGACAATCAACGGACCTGAGACGGTGAAGCTATTGTCGGTGGGCGGAACGCTCGCGACCGGAGCAGCGGCCGGTGCACCCGCAGGCGATGGAGAGGGGGCGGCAGCGACTTCCATGGTTTTCTGGGAACATGCCAGCCCGGGCAGCAGAGCCGCGCCCAGCAGGGTCAAAGCAAAAGCATTAGGTTTTCTAGTTTGCATCGCGCACACTCCAACCGCTCACACTCCTAGCATTCATATTCCAAACCACGACCAGGCCCGCGTATAGATCCACAAGAACGGCTTGCGGAACAGAACGTAGCCGGCCGGATACCAACCCACGCGCACTTTGCCACGTCCTTCCATGCCCGAGCGAATTGCGCTGTCGGCATTCGGCACTGCGACCCGCGCAAAGAACACGCGGGAATCACCCTGCAAGGTGCCTTTGGGACTGACCACCATCACGTCGCCGCGGAAAATTCTAGTAGGGAAACTGTTGAGCTTGACGGATGCGTGCTCGCCGGCGCGCAACTGAGCAGAATCGGTATCGTCGATGGCGACATCAACGATCGCTCGCGAGGTATCGACGATTTCAGCGAAGCTGTCGCCGTATTGCAGGCGCTTTCCCACCATGTTTTCGATGTGAGGCGTCGCGACCAGGCCGTCGATGGGTGAACGCAATTGCGTCTTGTCCAGCAGCTCCTGGTCCCTGGCCACCTCCGACTTCCAGAAATCCGCCTGAATGCGCTGCACGCCGGCTTCGCTGCCATCATTTGCCGCCAGCGAACGATTCATCTGCAGCAGCGCCATTTGGTACTTGGCCTGGGCCTGAGCAAGCACCGAGCGAGCATCCCAATCCGCGAGGCTCGCGATGACCTGGCCACGACTGACATGGTCGCCTTCGCGAACGTACACCTTGCTGACCACTCCTTCCACTTCCGGCTGGATCTGCGCGGAGTGCAGAGGAGCGACAACTGCATCGCCGTCTACCCGCAGCGGCAAGGGAACCGCCGCCAGGAAGATTAGGACGGCGGCGGCAGCCACGACGGTCAAGGTGCGGCGCCGCTTTTCCATGGCCATGAATTTCCGCTTCTTCTCCAGCACCGGCTGGAGCACGGAAATGAATGGCACCTCCTTGTACATCTGCGCATTGCGCAGCGCGACAGTGGCCTGCCCGGCGAGCACTTGCAGGATCTCGATGTGAGCGGGCGAAAGAAAATCTGGATCGGCGCTTTCGAGGCCCAGTACACCAACACGGCCCGTGTCGTCAGTCAGCGGGATGGCGTAGAACGCCCGCATTCCTGAAGTCGCAAAATAACTTTGGAACTTGGCACGGGTTTCTTCGCGCGTGGCGTCAATTTTGTCCCCGTGCTGCCGAACGTGCACGACTTCTTCGGAAAGCATCGTCCACCGAAGCAGATCGTTGAGTGGGGCGACATCCGGGGCCCCGGCATCGACCTGCGTGACGCCGGTGATAGCGCTGAGTTTGTATTTTCCGCCATGCTCGAGGGCAACGGCCGCACGCTCGTAGGGAATGACCGCTTGCGGTGCGTTGACGATGGTCTGCAAAACACGCTCCAGATTCAGCGTAGAAGTGATCTCGTGGCTGACAGTCACGAGCATTTCGAGAATCTCCACTTTGCGCTCAGCCAACAGAAGGCTGGCATTGCGGAGAGCGATGCTTGCAGTCTCGTTCAAACTGCTGAGCGCGAAGAGGTCGTCTTCATCAAATGGCTTCCCGTCGACAGGATTCACCGCCTCTACCACGCCGACCAGAGACTCTTTATCCAGCAGCGCAGCAACCGCGACGGATTCGACCCGTCCCTCTTCTATGTTCAGGTTGCGGCGAACCAGCCGTTCGTCCTCGGCATCTGCAATCAGCACAGGTTCGCCGTTGTCGGAGACGTCACCGGCGATCCCCTCGCCTCCTTTTTGCGTCATGCCTTGCCGGGTAGTCGGATCGTGGCCTGCCTGATGCATCAGCAAAAGGTTGCCGTCGCCCTGCACCATCCACACATTGACGGCCCGGCACTCCAGCGTCTCGCAAATCTTCGACCCAATGAGCGGAACGAGTTGATCCATCTCAATGGTCGAGCTGAAGACTTTCTCGATGTCGTAGAAGTGGGTGAGGCGGGTGATCGATGTCAGGGAGTTGTGGCGCTCAAGTTCGTACTGCCGGGCGGCAGCCAGCGCGGGACCGGCAACCTCGGCTACACCTTGCAGGATGTCGAGGTGCGCTTCCGCCAGCGGCTCATCGAAGCTGAGAATCTCAATGGCGCCGATCAAGGCGCCGTTGCCCGTCAGTGGAAGATAGGCAAGAGAGTGCAGGGTTTTGCGGACATTGAGATGAGCGTATTGCTCACGGATGAGGTTTCTGCCGGCGAACAAGAGAGGTTTGCGGCTGGCGGCGAGGACCCCGAGAGTTCCGGCATCGAGGGGGACGGTTTCATCCGGTGCGGTATCGCCAACCGTACCGCTCACGATCCAGACTTCTCCCTCAGCAGTCTCCGAAACCATGTACACGTTGACGGCAGAGCTGGGCAGCAGGGCAGCGAGATCGCGCGCAACCGTGCGCGCCCTGGGGGCGACCTCTTGTGCCTCCAGAAGACGCACCGATATTGCGGCAATGTCGAGAACCAGATTGGGGCTCTGAGTTGCCATGAAGCTCGCTGCGGAATACCACGATACTCTTATTGAGCCCTGGGGGAGGCAGAAGTCCCAACTTGCAAATTCGCGGAGCTTCTTCTAAGTTGAGCGTGCACTTTAACAGAGGGTCGGGAAGCTGTCAACGAATTCTACCCCCTTAGCCCGTCCCCTGATCATTAGAGGTGAGACCACTTTGGAAATCGAACTTCGCAGTTTGGGCCAGGTGAAGCTGGTCAAGTTGCGCGGCAAGCTGAGTCTGGGCGATGCGGTCGATCGCTTCCGTGGAACTCTGGACGATCTAATGGGCAGCGGCGACACACGCATCGTGCTGGACCTGAGCGAAGTTCCCTGGATCGATTCCAGTGGAATCGGGTTGCTGGTCAAGATCCTGACTAGCGCCAAGCAGCGAGGCGGATCGATCAAGCTGCTGAATCCTTCGAAATTTACGGTCCAGACGCTGAAGATGATCTGCTTGCTGGACCTGTTCGAGATTTTTCAAGATCAGCAGCAGGCTGTAGCTTCGTTCGGTTAATTCGTCAGAATGCTCGAAACGGATTCTGCTCCTGTCTGACGCCCTTTTGCGCGGGGGTGTATCAGAGCCATACCGGCAGAATCATTTGCTGGAATAATCTTCACAACTGCGAGAGAATATTAAGGTTGTCATCGGGCAGGCAATGAGCCTAGCCTCCGACGACCGTGTGACCCCTGTGGCCGCATTCAGCGGCCGGCACTGCAATCCGCGTATCATTTATGGAGACGTCATCTTCATGGCCACTACTACGATAGAGGTTGAAACAGCTACGGGCAGCCACAGGCATGCCCGGCTGGAGCGCTGGGTCGAAGAAGCGGCGCAGATGTGCAAGCCCGACCGGATTCACTGGTGCGATGGTTCGCCGGAGGAGTACCGGGCGATGCTGCGCCTCCTGGTGCTCACTGGAACCGCGATCCCGCTGGACGAGGCCAAGCGCCCCAACAGTTACCTTGTCCGCTCGGACCCAGCCGATGTGGCTCGCGTCGAAGACCGGACCTTTATCTGCTCGCGAACTCAGGAAGAGGCTGGACCGACCAACAACTGGGAGGATCCGGCGAAGATGATGCAGAAGCTGACGGGATTGTTCACCGGTTCGATGACGGGCCGCACCATGTTCGTGGTTCCTTACAGCATGGGTCCGATCGGGTCATCGATTTCGAAGATTGGAGTAGAGATCACTGATTCGCCATACGTGGTGGTCAGCATGCACATCATGTCCCGCGTAGGAAACCACGTGCTCGACGCGCTCGGAGCTGACGGGGAATTTGTGCGAGGACTGCATTCGCTCGGCGCACCGCTCGGGCCAAATCAGCCCGACGCGACTTGGAATTGCAATAAAGAGCACAAGTACATCTGCCATTTTCCGGAAACGCGTGAGATCTGGTCGTTTGGTTCAGGGTACGGCGGCAACGCATTGCTTGGGAAAAAGTGCCACGCGCTGCGCATCGCCTCGGTGCAGGCGCGCGACGAAGGCTGGATGGCTGAGCACATGCTGATTCTCAAGCTGATCAGCCCATCCGGCGAGGCAAAGTATTTTACCGGCGCCTTTCCTTCGGCTTGTGGCAAGACCAACTTGTCGATGATGATCCCAACGCTTCGCGGCTGGAAGGTGGAGACGATCGGTGACGACATCGCCTGGATGAAATTCGGTGCAGATGGCCGGCTTTATGCCATCAATCCCGAATACGGTTTCTTTGGCGTGGCGCCGGGCACGAGCACAACGTCGAATGCCAACGCCATGCGGATGATGACTCGGAACACCATCTTCACGAACTGCGCCGCGACCCTCGACGGAGATATCTGGTGGGAGGGAATGACCGAGCAGAAGCCCGCCAAGTTAGTGGACTGGCTGCGCCGGCCCTGGACTCCGGCCTCTGAACGCAAAGCGGCGCACCCGAATGCACGTTTCACTTGTTCCGCGTCGCAGTGTCCCGTGATCGCGCCCGAGTGGGAAGATCCAAAAGGGGTACCGATCGACGCAATCCTGTTCGGCGGAAGGCGCGCGGGAATTGTTCCGCTGGTCACCGAAGCCTTCAATTGGCAGCATGGCACTTTCCTGGGTGCAACCGTGAGCAGCGAGACGACGGCTGCGATCACCGGCAAAGAGGGACGGCTGCGCCGTGATCCTATGGCAATGCTGCCGTTTTGTGGCTACCACATGGGAGATTATTTCGCGCACTGGCTCAAGATGGGGGCGCGATCCAACGCTTCGAAGCTGCCGAAGATTTTCTACGTCAACTGGTTCCGCCAGAATAAGAATGGCAAATTCCTGTGGCCCGGGTATGGGGAAAACAGCCGCGTGTTGAAATGGATCTTCGAGCGCTGCGACGACACGGTTCATGCGAAGGAGACCCCGATCGGACGGATTCCAGAAGTCGCTGACCTTGACACTACGGGCTTGGACATCAAAGGCTCTAACGTGGAGGAACTGCTCAGCGTCGACATCGAAGGCTGGTTGGCCGAAGTGCCGTCGATTAGGCAGCACTTCGCCCAGTTCGGCAGCCATCTTCCCGAGGCATTGAATCTCGAAGTGAAGGCGCTAGAAGACCGCTTGCAAGCAAGAAAGTAGCGCCGGCCGCCTGCCAGGAGCCAAATGAAAATTCCCATCACTGTGATCCGCACGCCCCATGTGCTGGCTGCGTTGCTAATTCTCGCCTGCGTCCCTTTGCTCGCGCAGGAACCGCATAATCAAGAGCAGCCGAAAGCGGTGCACCTGACCTGGGGCGTGAAGATCCCCATGCGCGACGGCGTCAAGTTGAACGCCACGGTCTACCGTCCGAACGATCAAAAAGAAGCGCTGCCCGTAATTTTCGAGCTGACCCCTTACATCAGCGACAACTATCACGGCCGCGCGTATTACTTTGCGCAACACGGCTACGTGTTTGCCCTGGTCGATGTGCGCGGACGGGGAAATTCCGAGGGACAGTTCGACCCATTCCAGCAGGAGCCGCAAGATGGCCACGATGTGGTCGAGTGGCTGGCCCAGCAGCCGTGGTCAAATGGCAAAGTGGCGATGTGGGGTGGGTCGTACGCTGGCTACGACCAGTGGCTGACGTTGCGAGAGTTTCCGCCTCACCTGGCCACGATCGTGCCCGCGGCCGCGGCCCACGCGGGCGTGGATTTCCCCATGTTTAAGGGCATCTGGGGCGCCTATGACATGCAGTGGTTGACGTTCACCAGCGGAGTGACGCCGCAGCAAAATCTATTCGAGGAATCATCGTTCTGGATCGAGAAATTCCGCGAGCTCTATCTGACCCACCGTTCCTATAAAGACCTCGACAAGATTGTGGGCGATGACAGCACCGTGTTCCAGAAATGGATCGCCCACCCCGCATTCGACGCGTACTGGCAAAAGCTCGACATTAGCCCTGAGCAATATAAGAAGATCACCGTCCCGATCTTGACCATTACAGGCGACTACGATGGCGACCAGCCCGGCGCTATGACGTATTACCGCGATCATATGAAGTACGGAACTGAAGAGGCCAAGGCGAAGCATTACCTGATCATCGGACCCTGGGACCACGCGGGCACACGCACTCCAAGAAAGGAAGTGGGTGGCTTGACCTTCGGTGATGCCAGCATGTTGGACATGAATGAACTGCATGTAAGTTGGTACGACTGGACGATGAAGAACGGTAAGCTGCCGGACTTCCTCAAGAAGCGCGTCGCCTATTACGTAACAGGCGCCGAGCAGTGGAAATATGCCGACAGCCTGGAAGCGATTTCGAATGTGAAGAGAATCCTCTACTTGAATTCCAGCAACGGCGAGGCGAACGACGCTTTCCACTCGGGCAGTCTGACTGAGGCGAAACCCGGCACCGCGAAACCAGATCAATATGTTTACGATCCCCTCGACGTGCGGCCAGCGGAACTGGAAAAGGAAGACATCAAGAACAACATTACCGACGAGCGATATGCTTTGAATTTATTCGGCGACGGAGTGGTGTACCACAGCCAGCCATTTACAGAAGACACCGAGGTCAGCGGTTTTGCGAAGCTTGTGGTGTGGATGTCGATGGACGTACCCGACACCGATTTCAGCGTGAACCTGTATGAGATTACGCCGGATGGCAAGAGCATCCAACTGACCGGAGACCAGGTGCGTGCGCGCTACCGGGATTCCAATATCACCGAAAAACCGGTCAAGCCGGGAGAGATCAACCGTTACGAATTCAGCGGGTTCACATTTTTCTCGCGAAGGATCGCGAAAGGAAGCCGGCTGCGGCTGCTATTGACATCGCCGAACAGCATCTACGTAGAGAAAAACTACAACACCGGCGGCGTGGTGGCGGAAGAATCGGGCAAAGACGCGCGTACGGCGCATATCACGCTTTATCACGATGGCGATCATCCCAGTTCGCTGGAGCTGCCGCTGGTGAAGTAGCGAAGCTCAGCAAAGTGTTTGATATAGTTCTCCACTCATGGCCTCCGCTGCCAACCCAGGGAATGCTCTTGCCCCGGCATCCTCTTCACCATTGACCAGAAATCAGATTCGCGGCTTCTGGGCATCCTGGGGCGGCTGGGCGCTCGACGGCATGGATTCTTTTGTCTATGCCCTGGTCCTCGTTTCTTCTTTGCGTGAACTACTACCGCGCTCCGGCATTGCCGCCACCAAAGCGAACGTCGGGCAGTACGGGGGGCTGCTCTTCGCGCTGTTTCTGATCGGCTGGGGACTGGCGTTCTTGTGGGGGCCGATCGGGGACAAGTTCGGCCGCGTGCGCACTCTGATGCTGACCATTCTGTGGTATTCGGTGTTCACATTCTTGAGCGCTTTCGTAACCAGTGTGTGGCAGCTTGCCATTCTGCGTCTGCTAGCCGGCGTCGGCATCGGCGGAGAATGGGCGATGGGCGGGACATTCGTCGCCGAGGAGTGGCCGGAAAATCGCCGCCGCATGGGCGCGGGGTTTATGCACACGGGGTATTACGTAGGCATATTTCTGGCCGCGCTGGCGAATTACGGCATCGGCAGCCACTACGGCTGGCGTGCCATGTTCATCGTCGGCGGATTGCCGGCACTGTTGTTGGCTTGGCTTCGGCATGGCGTCGTCGAGCCCGCTGCTTGGAAGAATAAAGAGGGTGTGGTTCGTTCGTGGGCCGTCTGGCGTCCTTTTGCGATTCTATTTTCGTCAGTTTGGCGCCGCCGCACGATTCTGAATTCTCTGTTCATGCTGGCTTCTATTTGCGGCCTGTGGGCGGGAACTGTCTACGTTCCCGCAGCGATCACCGTTCTCGCTGAAGCGGACGGACGCGTCGGCACAGCAGCCGCGCAACTGGCTTCATGGGGCGTCATGCTGGTTTCATTTGCCACGATTCTCGGCTGCCTGGCGATGCCCTGGCTAGCGGAGCGGCTTGGCCGGCGCGGGGCGCTCGCGGTTTTCTTCACACTGATGATGGTGTTTATAGCGCTCACATTCGGCAAGGTTTTCTACCTTGGAGCGGTCGCGTTGCCGTGGTTTTTTGTCTGTCTTTTCTTTCTGGGCTTTGGCGGAGCTAACTTCGCCGTCTACACGCTCTGGTTGCCTGAGCAATATCCCACAGAATGCCGCGCCAGCGCGTTCGCTTTCTCCACTTCATTCGCCAGATTCGGCGGGGCTGGAATTACCTTTCTGGTGGGAAGCGGCGTTCGCCACTACGGATCGCTCGGAACGCCGGTGGCGCTAACATCGATCGCCTTCGCGCTTGGACTGCTCCTGATTCCATTCGGCGCAGAAACGCGCGGCCAGCCTTTGCCCGGTTAATCGCGCGAAGACACGTTAAGCCCGGTTGCAGATGCCGCGGCAGTTGCTAAGAGTCAGGGGAGGGCCAACCTTGCGGCGCAGCCGCTACCACCAGCTACGCCGCGGTTCTCGCCCCCTCGGCATTAGGCGGGTTAGGGACAAGCAGTCCCTTTTCGGATTCCTCCACTGTGCGGTGTGCCAAAGGCTTCAACCACAGCAACGCCATGAACGCGGCAATCAGGTCGCAGGCGATCATCGCCCAAAAGACTCGTGACCACGAGCCCGTCTTCAGGAACAACCAGGCAGCGCCGGGTCCGGCAAATGCTGCTGCCACTCCCTTCGCGGTGTACACAATTCCATAGTTGGTAGTGGCCCACTTCTTCCCATAGAGGTCACCCGTGATCGAGGGGAACAACGAGAAAATATTGCCCCACGCGAAGAAGCACAAGCCCGATAGGGCGATAAACCAGATCGGATGGCTGATCAACTGGAGCAGAGCAAATACCGCGATTGCCTCCAGGATGAACGATATGAAGATGGCGTTCTCCCGGCCGATGTGATCCGACACCCATCCCCAGAAAGGACGGGTCAATCCGTTCAGGATGCGGTCGATTTCGATCGCCAATATCAAGGCGGTCATGCCGAACGCCACGACAATGTTATCGACGTGGTAAGAGGAAGCCATGGGCTTGAGTTGGGCGGTAACCACCAAGCCACCGAAGGCCAACATGGTCATCATCAGGTAGATGACATAAAAAGACGGCTGGCGCAGCATTTCCAATGGGGTCAGGTCGACGGCTGACGTATTTATTTTGGCCCTGATTTTTGCTTCTTTCTCTTTCCAGTTGGGCGGCGTCCATCCCACCGGCGGCCTGGCTAAAAAGAGGGAAGAAGCTAGAACGGCGACACCCTGAATCATTCCCCAGACGATGAAGGTGTGCTGATAGCCCGAGGTTTTCATCATGGCCGCAATGGGAGCGATGGTCGCCGCCGTGCCGATACCGAAGGCTCCGGCCGTCAATCCGACGCAGAGGCCGCGATGGTCCGGAAACCACTTCAGCGCATTTCCAATGGCTCCGCCATACACGATGCCGGCGCCGAGTCCGCCCACGCTGTACCAAAAATAGAGGGTGCCTATCGTCTCCGCGTAACCGGATCCAATCCAGCCCAGTCCTACCATGAACGCGCCGAGACCCAGCATGAATCGGGGACCAATCCTATCCACCAGGTATCCCTCGAAGGGTACCAGCCAGGTTTCAAGGGCGACGAACAAAGTGAACGTCCACTGGACTGCAACCAGGGAAACGTGCAGATGAGCCTGAATGGGTTTGGTAAAGAGAGTCCAGGCATATTGCAGGTTCGCGATCGCCATCATGGCGACGATGCCGGCGACCAACTGGACCCAGCGATTGGGAATCCGCGAAGGGTGGATGAGGGAGTCTGGTGAGACGGTGGATGTGGCCATGGCGATACCTCCGTGAGGTACGTCGACTTGAAGATCAG
>CAWEBA010000011.1:0-125610 GCA_963807145.1 uncultured Acidobacteriaceae bacterium
GAAACGGGAGGCTGCAGGGCTCGTCCTCCCATCCATCGTAAAGAACTCGTCGAAGCTTTCGCTTGACGCACCGGGTCCGCAGACCCGGTCTCAACGAAACATAAGCCTTACGCGGCTTTGCTGGGGCCTTTCGCTTCCAGAGTCTTCTCGGTACCCACGCTGACTTTGATCTGCTTGGGCTTGGCTTCTGCCTTTTTGGGCAGAGTGACCTTCAGCACGCCCTTGTCGTAGGTTGCCGAGACTTTCTCGGAATCCACGGTCGTGGGCAGATTGAAGGTGCGGGTGAAGCTGCCATACTCGCGCTCCACACGACGGTAGTTCTCTTCCTTCTCTTCTTTCTCGATCTTGCGCTCGCCGTGCACGGTGAGGGTGTTGTTCTCGAGGTTGACGTTGATGTCCTTCTCGTCGATGCCCGGGACTTCGATCTTCAAAGTGACGTTGTGCTCGTCTTCGTAGACATCGACGGCGGGGGCAAAGCTTGAGGTAGTGAGGGACTCATCCCGCCCACCTTCGCGGTAAGACTCGCGGAAGGCGCGGTTGATGCGGTCCTGCAGGGTGGAAAGCTCACGGAAAGGCTCCCAACGGGTTAGTACTGTCATGGTCAAAATCTCCTTGTATGTTGATTTCTTAGGAATTCGGCAGTGCCGTTCACAACTTAGATGCTCACCCAGCGCACAAGGTAGCATAAAATATGAGTGTCTTGCTATCAATGCATATATGTTTTGTTTTCATCGGCTTACGATAGCTATTACGCACTTTAAATAGGCAGTTTCCGGAACATTCAGGAGGACAGGGTGGTCTTTGGCCTGACCGCGAACCTCGACCAGTCGGAGGGTGCGCTGGGCGTCGCAGGCGGCGTCGCCCAGCACTGTGAGGAAGTCGGCTTGACTAACGTGGTAGGAGCAAGAGCAGGTCACTAGGACGCCTCCTGGGCGCAGCATCTTCAGCGCGCGGAGATTGAGTTCTTTATAGCCGCGGAGGGCGGCGTCGAGGTCGCGCTTACTCTTGGCGAATGCTGGCGGGTCGAGGACGATGGTGTCGTGGCGCTGGCCGGAGGCGGAGTAGTCCTTCAGCAGATCGAAGGCGTTGGCTTCGATCCATTCGATCTCCGGCTGGCTCTGGCCGCGGTTAAGAGCGGCGTTCTGGTCGGCAACTTCGAGCGCTGGCCGGGAACTGTCTACGCCGGTGACACGTGAACAGCGGTGAACAAGATGAAGCGCGAAGCCTCCCTGATAGCAAAACACATCGAGGGCTTCGCCGTGAGCGTATTGAGCGGCGGCGGCGTAGTTCTCGCGCTGGTCGAGGAAGGCTCCGGTCTTCTGGCCTTCGAGGGCGTCGAAGTGGAACTGAACACCGTTCATGGTGAAAATGGTCGAGGTTTTTTCGCCCTGCACCAGACCCGAGACGCGGGGTCGCAGATCCTCGAGTTGGCGGACCCTGGGGTCCACGCGCTCGACAATGGACGCTGGATTCAGCCTCTCGCTGAGTTCTGAAGTCAGCGTCTGGCGCACGATCTCTGAGTCCATGGCCTGAGTCAGGATCTGCATCGAAAGAATGTCGTGATAGCGATCGACGATGAGACCGGGAAGGAAATCGGCCTCGCTGAAGATGACGCGGTAGGCATTGGAATCGTGGACCATCCCTTCACGATAGGCAATAGCGTCGGCGATGCGCTGGCGAAGCAGCGTGGGGAAGTCGGTGACGGGCTCGCGCGAGATGAGGCGGATTGCGATTTGCGAAGAGCTGGAATACAGCGCGCTGCCGAGCGGCTGGCCGCGATGATCTTGTATTCTGACGAGTGAGCCAGGGGGAACGCCTTCAGCCGATACGATGTCGGAGCGATAGACCCAGACGTGGCCGTCTTTCAGTCGGGATGATCCGCGTGCGGAAATCTTGACAATGGGAATGCTCGGACGGCTGGTCGCTTTGGGCATGCAGCAATCTTAAACGCTGGAGCCTAGCTGGCGGCTTGTTCGCTCGGAACGGTGGTGGGCTTCTCGGGCTTGCCGGAAGTGCGGGTGCGCATTTCGTACTGAGCGGCCTCTAGATCAACGTGAAGCGAATCAAGCGCCGTCATCGGCATCTCCGTGCCCCAGGTTTCCATTTCGTGCTCGGTCCAGCTTCCGTTCAGGCGGATGGCGCCGGTAATGTCTTCCGGGAAGGCATGACGAAAATCTCCCTCGCGGATGAGGATGTCGCCGATGAGCCGGCCTGTATGCATGTCGAAAACGCGGCGGGTAGCCTGGCCCGCGGCATTATTGAAGCAAAGGAAAACCTCGCCGGCATCGGCGAATTCCTGGCGGTAGTACCAGGCCTGAGGAGCATCGATCTTGGGATGATGGCGGCGCGAGCGCTTGTGTTCGGGCTCAAGCGCCAACATTTCGTTTGCGGGATTGAAGTACAGAATGCGCTGGCAGGAATCGCAGACCACGGTTTGCTGGCCGGTGCGGACGTCGTTATAGGTCTGTGGCCGCAGCATAACCTGGCAAGCCATGCATTTGTGATCGAGCACCTCAGAGATGCCGCTGCCGCGAAACTTGGAAACACGCTCGTAGTGCCGTAGGAGATCCTCATTGACGCCGGCCCGCATCTGGTCGCGCTTGGCGCGCCACTCGACGAGCTGCTTTTCGTCCTCGGCGGTGCGCTGGCGGGCGTCATCCTTTTCCTTTTCGATCTCAGCGGCTTCGGCCTTCAGCTCTGCCTGGGCTGCTTTTACTTCCTTGTCGCGCGCATCCGCATTCACCATCAGTTCAAGAATCTTGTCCTCAGTGGCGGCGATTTCTTTCTCGGCGAACTGGATTTCGTGCAACAGCGCCTTGTACTGCTCGTTGGTTTTTACGTCTAGAGACTGGTCACGGTACTTGGATATCTTGCTGCGAAGGTCGGTGATCGCGGTGTCGTATTTGCGTCGGGCGGCTTCGTCTGCCTTGACGGCGCCCTGAGCTTTCTCCAATTGGGCTTTGGTGTCCGCCAGCTTGTGTTCGATGGCAGCGACGCGTTTGGGGAGTTCAGCGATTTCATCCTGCAGGCGGCGGATTGCCTTGTCCGCTTCTTGCAGGCGCAACAGGTTTTCTATTTCTAGAAGCATCCCGAGGTGACTCAGACTCAATTCTAACACGCGGAAACGACGCTTTCTCCCTGATCGCGGGCTGGAGCAGCCGCGCAGGTGGCCCTCCCCGGTGTAAACTCTTTCGTTCGCGACTTGCGCTTCCGTTCCTACTTTTATTCCCGGAGTTTCATCGTGAAGAAACAGATTTCATTCGCCACACTTGCTCTAATCCTTCTAACTGGCTTCCTTACGCCCCTTTGGGCGCAATCGTCCTCGACGGTAAAGCCGCTTACCATTGAGGCAATGTTCGCGCCGGGGGGGCTCACCGGGCGCGGTCCGGAAAACATGGAGTGGAGCCCCGATGGCACGAAGTTCTCCTACGTGCAGCGCGACGACGAAGGGGAACACGGCGAGCTGTGGTATGTGGATGCGGCAACCGGTGAGAAGAAAGTGTTGGTCAGCGCCGCCAAACTGGCCTCGCTGGCGCCCGACGCCACCAAAGTAAAGGATGAGCGCGAACGCGAGCGCCTGACGCGTTATCACGTCGCGGCTTACCTGTGGGCGCCGGATTCGAAGCACCTGATTTTCGATTCTCAGGGGCAGCTCTGGCTTCTTGATCTGGCGACCGGCACCGCCGTGCAGTTTACCTCGGCGCCAGACCCCAGCGTCGACCCCAAGTTCTCCCCTGATGGCAGCCATGTTTCTTATGTTCGCAAGCACAACCTCTACGTACGTCCGGCGAGCGGAGGGGACGAGAAACAGCTTACCAAGGACGCAGGGGAGAACGTGTTCAATGGCGACATCGACTGGGTCTACGCCGAAGAGCTGGCTGTGCGCAGCAATTATTTCTGGTCGCATGACAGCCACCGGATTGTCTTTCTGCACATGGACGAAACCAAGGTGCCCAGCTATCCGCTCGTCAACTTGAGCCCGACGCATCCAACCGTGGACGAAGAAAAATATCCCGAGGTGGGAGATCCAAACCCAGTCGTGAAGCTGGGCGTGGTGGATGCCGACAAAGGCAAGGTTCGCTGGATTTCTTTGACCAACGATGAAGACTCCTACATCCCACGCTTTGGCTGGGTCGGCGACGGCGTGATCTGGGCGGAGGTTCTTAACCGGACCCAGGACAAGATGGATCTGTATTTCGTGGATGCGAAGTCGGGGCGATCGCGGATCGTTCTGACAGAATCCACTCCCGGAGCGTGGATCGATTTCGAACATGTGGAAGTTCGTTTCCTGAACTCCAGCGGCGGCTTCCTGTGGCCAAGCTGGCGCGACGGAAACATGCATCTCTACTTGTATAGCTTTGACAAACAGAATCCGCTCGCCGCTGACGCAAAGCTGGAGCGGCAACTCACGCAGGGCGACTACGAAGTGTTGAGAATCGAGGGAGTGGACGAATCGGCCGGCGCTGTCTTTTTCTCGGCTAATAAAGACGATCCGAGGCAACGGCATATTTTCTCGGTCAAGCTGGACGGGACCGGCTTCCAGCAGCTCACCCACGATGAGGGAGTTTACTCGGCCCAGTTCTCCGCGGATGGCAAGCACTACGAGCAAACATTCTCAGCTCCTTTGACAGCGCCGCGGATATCGTTGTGCGTAGTGGGAGGCGCATGCGCCCCGGTGTGGCAGGCACGCGATGAATTTGCGGAGTATGGACTGCGGTCGCCGAAATTCCTGGAATTCAAAGCGGACGATGGCACCACACTTTACGGACGTTTGCTGCTGCCTCCGGAAACTCCGGCCAGCGGCAAGGTCCCGTTGATCGTGCATATCTACGGAGGGCCTGGGGGACAGACAGTCCTGAAACAACCGGAGGATCCGTTCGATGAGATCCTGTCGCGCCGGGGCTTCGCAATTTTCTCGGTCGACAATCGCGGAACTCCGGGCCGCGACCGGAAGTTCCAGACCGCCATTCGCCACGAGTTCGGGGTGATCGAGTTGAAGGATCAGCTTACGGCACTCGATCAGCTTCTCGCCGAGCATCCGCAGCTCGACAAAGATCGCGTTGCGATATGGGGATGGTCGAACGGAGGCTCGATGACGCTCTACGCGATGACGCACTCCGACCGTTTCCGCGCTGGAGTTTCAGTGGCGCCCGTGACCGATTGGGTCAACTACGACTCGATTTACACGGAGCGCTACATGGGCTTGCTGAAGGACGAGGCGAAGAGCTATGCCGAATCCGATATGACCAAGGCCGCCGCCAATCTGCACGGAGCGCTGATGCTCGCCCACGGCACGGGCGACGACAACGTGCATTTCCAGAACAGCGTTCAGATGATTGACGCTCTAATCACGGCGGGTAAACAGTTCCGGCTGATGATCTATCCCAACAAGACCCATGGCATCTCCGGCAGCGATGCGCGCGAGCACCTGTTTCACATGATTGAAGATCACTTCGAGCGGGAGCTGAAGTAGCCGAAGCTAAAGTAACGAGGATCTACCTGCGCTTGTCGGGCTTGCGGGACGAACTGACTCGATTCGTGCTTTCTTTCGTCGAGCTCTCTTTGCTGGAACTCTCTTTCGATGAGCTCTCCTTGCCGGAGCTCTCCTTCGACGAGCTGTCCCCCGACGGCGCCTCCGACTTGGACTTTTCTTCCTTCTTTGAGTCCTTCCCGCCGCCATCGGAGCTGGGCGCGTGGGACTTGTTGGCGTAGTCGGTCACGTACCAGCCCGATCCCTTGAACTGTACGGCGGGCGCGGAAATCATCTGCTCAACCCGGCCGCCACATTCGGGACACTTTTTGACCATCTTGTCGGAGAATTTCTGGATTTTCTCGAAGCGATGACCGCACTTCTCGCATTCATATTCGTAAAGAGGCATGGTTTTTGAGACGTTTGTGAGAAAAAGCTAAATCCGTTCTGATTCTAGGGGCCGGGTTCGATTGCGTCAATTCTGCCTGGGGGTATAAATAAGGCGCGAGAAAATTCCTATACCCTGGTTTGTGACGCTCCTGGCACCAGAGTCGTCTCTTTCATCGGGTTGTTTTTCTGTCTAACATTCGAGGAAGAAATAAGGGGGCGATCCATGAAGGTCCTGGTGGTCGAATCAGAAGATGCGGTCTTAAAGGCTGCGGGCGTTATGCTTAACAAGCTCGGCTATGAAGTTGGACTGGCGCCGAACTGCAGTGAAGCGCTCCGTATTTACTCGGACAAAGGGCCTCATGACGTTGTTCTCATCGCGTTGAAATTCCTGCGCAGTTCCAATGCCGGTGGCGCCAAACTGATTGAAGCCCTCCGTGAGAAGGATCCCAAGCAAAAATTCGCCTTCATCACGGCATCGCCCGTTCTGAAAAAGCCATTCTCCCTCCAGGAATTGGATGATTTCATGGGTGCTTTTCGGCGGCCGGCGAGAAGCCGCTTTGGATGAGGTTCGGCTCAAGGGATTCTCGATGCTTACGCTAGAGTCTACTTCGGAAACTGTTCCGCGAGGCGCTTGGGGATGGTATTGCGCCAGGCCGAAGAGAGTGCTTTCTGCAGTGTTGTCCTGCTGACTTTCTTGAGGTGCACCGTGGTGGCGCCGCGGCGTCCCCATGCCCCGTTAGCCGGGACGAAAACGCCCGGGTAGTCCTTCGAGAAATAGTGTTGCTGCTCCGGGGTGAGCTTGACCATGCCCCAACCTTTGGCGGGATAGCCAAGGGTACAGAAGATCTTTCCCACGACGCGGAAGTCGGGGTGATCCATGTGAGCGTGCTCTGTGGTTCCGGGAAGAGACAGTGCCAGGCGGCGAAAATCGTTGGCGGTCATGCAGAAATCTCCATGGACGGAACGTGCACACCTTACCACAATGGCTTGCGAGGCTCTGAAGTTACGGCTGCCGCAGTGGTAGACTCCGGCCATGAAGGATGTCGGCCGCAAACTTGGGTCCGAGACTGACGAGCTTAAAACTGCTCCGTCGCAGACTTCTGAGTCCGCGCTCGCGCCGCGCCCGGCTCTTTATCTCGTCGCGACGCCGATCGGCAATCTGGAAGACATCACGCTGCGCGCCCTGCGCGTGCTCAGGGAAGTAGATCAGATCGCCTGCGAAGACACTCGCCGGACGCAGAACCTGCTCAACCACTACGGCATCACGACCCGCACCATCAGCTACCACGAGCACAACGAGATGACGCGCGCCGCGGAGCTTGTGAAGGAAATGCAGGAGGGGGCGAGTGTTGCGCTGGTGACGGATGCAGGCATGCCCGGGATCTCGGACCCAGGATACCGGTTGATTTCACTGGCGATTCGGCATCATGTGCCTGTGGTGCCGATTCCCGGAGCGTCGGCATTTCTGGCGGCGCTGGTGGCGAGCGGACTGCCGACGGATTCATTTCGCTTCAGCGGATTTCTTCCGGCCAAACGCGGCGAGCGACTGGCTGCGCTGGAAGCAATCAAAACTTCGCCGCGCACCCAGGTTTTCTACGAAGCTCCTCACCGGATTGTTGAGGCGCTTGCGGATGTTGTCGAGGTTCTGGGGAACGACCGGCATGTAGTGATCGCGCGCGAAGTAACCAAGCTGCATGAAGAGTTCCTGCGCGGGCGCGCGGGAGAGATTCTCGAGGCGTTACAGGCGCGTGATGCAGTGAAGGGCGAGATCACGTTGCTGATCGCGAAGGTCGAGGAATCTGACTCACAGGCTTCCGCGGCGCCGGGGGTGAGTATCCGCCACAGGGTTGAGCAGATTATGAGCGAAGAGAAGGTCGACGAGAAAGCCGCGCTCAAGAAAGTGGCGAGAGAGCGTGGGGTTTCAAAGAGCGAAGCTTATCGGGAGTTGCAGAGGAGCAAGTGAAGCGCGGTTCCTACTTCCCCGCCAGTTCCCGCTTCACGGCTTCGCTAACCATCTTCCCATCCACCCGCATGCCAGCGCCGGAAAAACGAGCCATGACGTTCTTCATGACCGTGCCCATCTCTTTCATGGTAGGAGAGCCCATTTCGGCGATGACAGCTTTCACGCCAGCAACCACCTCCGCTTCGCCGGATGCTTTGGGCAGGTAGGTCTCGATCAGCACGATCTCGGCGGCTTCTTTGTCGGCCATCTCCTGGCGTCCACCTTTGGTGAACTGCTCGACGGACTCTTTACGCTGCTTGATCAGCGTGGTCAGGACGGCCTGGGACTCTTTTTCATCGAGTGGCGCCATTTTCTCGATTTCGCGGTTCTTCAGGGCGGCCTTCACCATGCGCAGGGTGGAGAGGCGCTGCTCCTCGCGTGCTTTCATGGCGGTGGTGATATCTTTCTGTATCTGTTCGACTAGGCTCATATTGCGCCAATTATATCGGAGGAACTAGAAGCTGACGCTTCGTGATCTCCAATCAACTCTGTCACCAAACGATCCTGACGCGCATCTTATGCTCAGGAGGAGACAGCCATGAGCAGACTCGCCATTTGGGCACAACTGGAAGCGAAACCGGGAAAAGAAAAAGAGGTGGAAGATTTTCTGAAGTCGGCGCAACCGCTGGCCGAACGCGAAGCAGCGACCCTCAGCTGGTATGCCATTAAAATGGGACCCGGCAAATACGGTATCTTCGATACCTTTGCCGATGAAAACGGCCGCAACGCTCACCTCAACGGCGAAATTGCCAAGGCGCTCTTCGCCAAAGCCAAGGATCTTTTTTCCAAACCTCCGGATGTTGCCAAGCCGGAAGTTCTCGCCGTGAAGTCCACCCACGCCTGACGCCATCCGCCAGTGCCGTTTTCAGATAAGGCACTGGCGTCAGGATTTCAGAACACGCCAGCGTTTCCGATAGACTACTGGAGGACCATATTTTTCGGATCCTCAGGACCCAATCGAAATGCTACGCAAGAACCGTCTTTTTACTCCCGGGCCGACGCCGCTGCTTCCGGCGGCGCAAACGGCCATGGCATCCTTTACAGCGCATCACCGCACCGCCGACTTTCGGGCGCTTTTCCAGCGCGTGCTTACAGACATGAAGGACTTCATCGGCACGCAGAATGACGTGCTCGTTCTGGCTTGCTCAGGCACGGGCGTGATGGAGGCCTCGGTTTCGAACCTCACATCTCCCGGAGACAAAGTTTTGGTGTTCACTGCTGGCAAGTTCGGCGAGCGCTGGACGGGATTGACGAAGGCGTTCGGCTGCAAGGTCGAGGTATTGACCGTGCCCTACGGCCAAACGTTTTCCCTGGATGAAATTCAAGCCAAGCTCACTTCCGATGTGCGCGCAGTGTTTGTGCAGGCTACGGAGAGTTCGACCGGTGCGCGGCATGATATTGAAGGGATTGCGAAAATCGTGCGCGCCCAGGGCGAGGACACCCTGCTGGTGGTGGATGCGATCACTGGCCTGGGCACGACCCATCTAGACGTAGATGATTGGGGCGTGGACGTAATTATCGGCGGATCGCAGAAGGCGCTGATGATCCCTCCGGGCCTGGCTTATTGCGCGGTAAGCGCGCGGGCGTGGCGGCGGATGGAGACGACGACTTCTCCGCGGTTCTACTTCGACTTGCGCAAGGAACGCAAGGCCGCGGCCAAAGGTGAGTCCGCCTACACACCGCCCACGTCGCTGTTCGCGGCGCTCGGAGCTGCCTTGGAGTTTATCCGCAGAATGGGGAACGGCGACCTGGCTAAGGGACGCGAAGCGCTGGTCGACAACGCCGAACTCTGCGCGGAGATGACTCGTGCAGGCGTGCAGGCAGTGGGGTTGAAGCTTTTCGCAACCTCGCCCGCATCCGCGCTCACCGCGGTCCGCTCGCCCGACGGGATTGATTCCGGAAAGATCATCAAAGAATTTCGCGAGTCGTTCGATGCCGTGCTGGCGAATGGACAAGGCGAGATGAAAGGCCAGCTCTTCCGCATCGCGCACATCGGCTACTACGATTACATGGATACGATTGGCATTCTGGGCGCGCTGGAGCACGTTCTGGCGCGTTGCACTGGAAGAACGGTCGAGTATGGAGCGGCGGCACGCGCCGCGCAGCAAGTGTACGCGCGCGGCCTCTCGGGTAAACCTCAACCAGTTGAAGTCTAAGGCGCGACGCAGGCGAAGGAAAAAGCCTTTAATCCAAAAGGATAAATTCTCTCTTGAAAATCGTCATTGCCGAGAAAATCTCAGCTGCTGCGGTTGAGCAACTGCAAGAGCCGGGCTGGACCGTCCTTACTGCAGACCAACTGGATGGGAAGCTTTCCGACCATCTCGAGTCGGCCGATGCGCTGATTGTTCGTTCGGCAGTGCAGGCGGATGCGGCCCTGCTGTCTCATGCCAAAAAGCTACGCGTTGTTGGGCGGGCAGGCGTAGGCGTCGATAACATCGATCTGGACGCCGCCACGCGCCAGGGCATCGCCGTGATGAACACGCCCGGGGCAAATGCCGTGGCCGTGGCAGAACAGACACTGGGGATGATGCTCGCCATGGCGCGCCATCTCTGCCGCGCCAACGCACTCATGCACGGCGGGCGATGGGAAAAGAAGTCGCTGCAAGGCACGGAGCTCCGGGGCAAAACTCTGGGGATCGCTGGGCTCGGCCGCATCGGCATGGAAGTCGCACGGCGGGCGCGTGTGTTTGGAATGGAAATTGTTGGGCATGATCCGTTTGTGTCCGTCAGCGTGGCGAAAGAGCAGGGCATTCGCCTGGTGAGCCTGGACGAGCTTTATGCGGCCGCCGATTACATCACGCTGCACGTCGGCCTCACGCCGCAGACCGCAGGCATGATCAACGAGGCCTCGCTCAAGAAGATGAAAAAGGGCGTCCGCCTGGTGAATTGCGCGCGGGGAGAGCTAGTGCTGGAGACTGATCTGGTGCAGGCACTAAAACAAGGTAATGTAGCCGCTGCGGCGCTCGACGTTTTCAATGAGGAGCCCTTGAAAAGCTCGCCCTTCCAGACGATGGAGAATGTGATTCTCACGCCTCACATCGGCGGGCAGACGTACGAAGCTCAGGAAGCCGTGGGAGTGCAGATTGCGCAGCAGGTGCGCGAATATTTGAAGCACGGGGTCATCCAGAATGCGGTCAACGTGCCCTCGGTTTCCGCGGAAGAGTATGCCGAGATGCAGCCTTACATCGTTCTCGCTGAACGCATGGGAGCATTCCTGGCGCAAATTTCCGAAGGCTCGATCGAAGAAATCTCGCTGCGCTACAGCGGACATATCGCGGAGTGGAAGACAGAACTCATTCGCAACGGGGCGATCAAGGGCATCCTCAACCAGGCGCTGGAGGAGAAAGCCAACCTGGTGAATGCCGCGTCCCTGGCCAGCCTTCGCGGACTTCGCATTCATGAAGCGCATAAGGCGAAGGCCTCAACCGGCGGCGCCGGCAGCGTGCTCTCCGTTTTCTTAAAAAGCTCGACGGAAGAGCACATGGTGAAAGGCGCGGTTCTGCACGGAACCGCGCCGCGCCTGATTCACATTGATGGCATCGACGTGGAGGCTCCGCTCGAGCGCAACCTGATCTACCTGCGCAATCGAGACGTACCGGGTGTGATCGGCAAGGTGGGCACGATCCTCGGCGAAGGCGAGATCAACATCGCGGACTTCTCTTTGGGCCGGCGCGGTGAAGTTGCTAATGAGCCGCGCGAAGCCATTGCCGTTGTTCACGTTGATGGCCGCGTGCCGGATGAAGTTTTGAAGAGGCTGGAGGGGATCCCTGCAGTGAGTCAGGCGAAGGCGGTGCGGTTATTCTAATCGTCGGCATCCTTTCGCTGGTCATTGCGCGGGAGGATTGCAGTCGATCCGCCGGAACGTTACATGTGCAATGTGCGGAGGCCTGGGGGAGTCGAAGAAAGCGTGTGCCCAGCCCCGAAGGCCATCCCTGTGTTGGGTAAGTCTCATCGTTACTCCCGCAAACCCATTCGTCCAGGTTAAACGCACCCGATGACGCACGAGCGGTAACCAGGATCCTCGCCTTCGCAGCATGTCCGACGGCCGGGTGGCAAGGGCGGTGAACCAGTCTGGCGCAAAACTCTTGGGGTCCTTTTGCAGGGTCAACTCGATGGGGCTCGGGGGGACTGCAAATTTCGTATCCTCACCCATTCCCCATGGCCACCACCTCCCGAGTCGCAGTTCATAACATCCGACAAATGGGCCAGCTTGTGACGCAGATTCTTGCGGTTTGACGCCCGAGCTTTTGTTGAGCGAAACAAAAGAGGGAGGCGAAGAATACAACAGCAGATGCCGCCAATGGGAGAAATCTGGACGGCACGCGCCTCACGAGCCTTGCTCGTCCCGCCGCAGCTTCTTGCTCTCCGCTAGCAGCGCCATGGAGTGCATCAAGTTCTGCAAAGTGACAATGCCCACCAGCCGCTGATCCTCGACTACCGGAATGATGCTGAGATTGCGTGATGTGAGCTTCCGGAAGGCAGTGGCTAGCGACTCCTGCCGTACCGAGACTTCGAAGATCTTGTTCATCACGGCCTGGACGTAGCCGTTGCCTTCCATGCGCAGCGCCTCCAGAATGCGCTGCCGCGAAATCACTCCGACCATGTCACTGCCGCGCACCACGGGAAAGTCATCCTGCAGCGAGTGCACTGCCTTTTCTAGCGCGTCTTCGAGCGTGTCCGCTGGCGATAGAGTGGCGAAATCAGTAAGCATCACTTCTTCCAGACGCACATTGTCCAGGACCGATTGGAAGATGACCGCGCGTTCCTCAAGTTGCGCAGCCGAAAAGATAATAATGCCTACCATGGTGAGCCAGGCATTGCTGAATAAGCCCGCAACCATCAGAACCATGGCGATTGCGTGGCTGATGGAGACAGCACGGCGTGTAGCCGCGGCGGGATCGATCGTGCGTGCGAAATAGGCGCGCAGAACCCGGCCTCCATCGAGCGGATAAGCCGGCAGAAGATTCAGACCAGCAAGATATACGTTCGCCCACACCAGGCTGCGCGGCAGGTTGCTCGGCTGCAGGAAAGGCCACTCCCACAGTTTCGCTCCGGGAATAGTCGCGGAGATGACGCCAGCTGCCAGCACGGCGAACACAAGATTTACCAGCGGCCCAGTCAGTGCGATGCGGACATCGCGCTGCCAGACTGCCGCACCGGACTGCTGAGGTTCGGCGCGTGATTCGTCGAAAACGGTTACACCGCTGAGCGGAAGAAGAATCACGGCCTTGGGAATCAACCCCGCACGCCGGGCCACGAGCATGTGCGCGATTTCGTGGGCCGCAACACAGGCCAGCACGATTCCCACCAGCGCCAGGTCCCGTGGTCCGTTGGCTGAGCCGTGGCTGTTGTATTCCGTCCAGAAAACGAACACCGGCAGAATCAGGAACGTCAGGTGAAGCCGAACCTCGACTCCGAACAGGCGTCCGATGTGAATGGAGAAACTTCGCATGAGGTTCGGGCTACTACAAGTATTTTACATGGTCGGATATATTGGCTCCGGATGCGGCAAATAATCGAAGGTACAGAGCCGTGCGCGTGATCGCTGGGAAATACCGCGGGCGTCCTCTGCGGTCGTTGCGCGGTACTGACATCCGTCCCACGTCGGACCGCTTACGCGAAACGCTATTTAATGTGCTCACGGCCGGTAATCCCCAGGCACTCGAAGGCAGCGTTTGGCTGGATCTATTTGCCGGCACGGGCGCGGTGGGGATTGAAGCGATCAGCCGGGGCGCCAAGCAAGTTTATTTCGGGGATACCTCGGCGGCCGCGGCAAAGTTAATTGAGCAAAACCTGCAGAGCTTGGGAATCGCGTCCGCCTACAAAGTTATGCGGGACGATCTTTCCGGAGTCCTCTGGCGCCTGCAGCGCCAGCATGTCGTCGCAGACGTTGTGTTTCTCGACCCGCCGTATCGCATGCAGCATGCCTACGAAGAGACCCTTTCGGCGCTTGCCGAATCATCGGTGGTTTGGGCGATGTCACTCGTGGTGGCGGAACATGAGAAGAAGTTTGATCCCGGCGATGAATTTGGATCGCTGCGACGAACCCGCAAGCTGGTGCAAGGAAACGCCGCTCTCAGCTTTTACCGCATCGGCGGGCGTCCCGACTTGACTGTTTAAGCGTGATGCGGCGGTTAGAGTCTGGCTCGACGGCACTACATGATCAGTTCGCTGCTTGTGCGTACGATCGGGTGCTGCATCTCCTGCAGGTCGTTCTTCACCATGTTGAGGCCGTAAACGCAGCCCTCGAACTCGCGCGAAAGATGGGCAAAAAGCGGGGCCACCTTGGCGTATTCGAAGTGCTCGAACTTCGACACAATGTAGTAGCTTTCTTTTCCCGCCTTCATCCACTCCACGAAATTTTCCAGGCGATGGCGGCGTAGCCGGAAGTGATTGA
Source organism: uncultured Acidobacteriaceae bacterium (assembly GCA_963807145.1). Taxonomy (GTDB): domain Bacteria; phylum Acidobacteriota; class Terriglobia; order Terriglobales; family Acidobacteriaceae; genus Sulfotelmatobacter. The sequence goes on from CAWEBA010000011.1 coordinate 14,260, forward strand.
TGCTCTCGGGAAACATCCCGGTGAAGAACAACGCATAATCCCCAATGTGCTTGCGTACCTGGCGTTCCCGGTCAAACGAGGGCGCGGGGCCGTAGACCGGATCGGTCTCGAGCAGCATCTCGCCCAGGTCAGTCACCGGACGGTCGGCGATGTCATGAATCTTGAACAACTGGTCGGTCTCGCAGAACTCCGTCAGCAGATGTGAGACGTAGGCAACGACCTGTGGGTCCCGAATACCGATCTCCTGGGCATAGTGCCGTCCCACCAACTCCTGGAAAAGCTGCCGCAGCGGATGAGATTCCGGAATCATGCCTCTTTGGGCTCCCTGAAAGCCGCGTTACTTACGGCTTTCCAATGTTCGTTAGTAACTAGTTATCCCACTCTCGAAACAAACGCAAGTGACTTTTGTTTATCCCTCCTATCATTTTTCGTAATCATTAGAAGCGTAGGGATCGTTGTTAGGTTGCGCGGGGCTTTTGTTGGCAGATGCAGGCGTCGGCTGCTAATCAGGTGGCTAATAGAATTGCGTGTAGGAGGGAATGCAAATGGAAAGAATGAACATCTCCAGCGGCACACCTTGGGAACCTGTCGTGGGTTACTCGCGTGCAGTGAAAATTGGACCGTACATCCATGTGTCGGGAACGACCGCAACCGGGCCGGACGGCAAGGTTGTGGGCGTTGGAGATATCTACGCCCAGGCTGTGCAGACCTTGAAGAATATCGAAAGCGCGCTGCACAAGGCCGGCGCCAAGATGAAGGACGTCGTCCGGACGCGCATGTATGTGATCAACATCGCAGAGTGGGAGAAGATCGGCAAGGCGCATGGAGAGTTCTTCCGCGATATACGTCCCGCAACTTCCGTGGTGCAGGTGAGCGCTTTCATCTCGCCCGAAATGCTGATCGAAATCGAAGCCGATGCTTATGTCGCCGGGAAGTGAGAGTAGAATTCCACCATTCCAAAGTCAGTCCGGCAACCCGGAGATGCCAGAGTGAAGAACAACGTGAAGAGCGATGTCTGGAAGTATGGGTGGATACTGCTTCTTGCGGCCGTGATTCCAGCGGCTGCGCAACAGAAAGACAATGCTGCGTCCAACTCATGGACGGTCATTCGCGCCGGGTCTCTGATCGACGGCAATTCCGCCACGCCACGGCGCGACCAGCTGATTGTCATCCACGGCAATCGCATCGAGAGTGTTGGCGACTCGGCAACCACGAAGATTCCCCCGGGCGCGGCCATGATCGACTTGTCGAACGCCACGCTGCTGCCGGGCCTCATCGATTCCCACACTCATATCTTTCTGCAGGGAGAAGATCCAGCGCAGGGAGGATACGATGCCAACATCCTGAACGCACCGCTCGCCCTGCGTGCGGCGCGGGCTACCGTTTCGGCTCGGCGAGCGCTGGAGCAGGGCTTCACGACCCTGCGCGATGTTGAAACCGAAGGAGCCGGTTACGGCGATGTCGGCATCAAGGAGGCGATCGAGCAAGGCTATATTCCAGGGCCGCGCTTATTTGTCGCGACCCGCGCCATCTCGACGACGGGCGGCTATCCGCTGGAGGGCTACGCTCCGGAACTCGACATGCCCAAAGGCGTACAGATTGTCGACGGCCCGGTCGAAGCCCGCAAGGCGGCGCGGGAACAACTCGATCATGGCGCCGACTGGATCAAGGTCTACATGACGCACCGTTCGTGGGTGGGCAAGAACGGCGAACTTGTCTCCCAGCCCACGCTGACACTCGAAGAGTTGCGGGCGGTCGTTGACGAGACTCATGGCTGGGGCAAGAAAGTCGCCTGTCACGTCTATGGCGGCATCGGCCTGCGCCGGGCACTAGACGGCGGCTGCGACTCGATCGAGCACGGCCTCGATCTGGATGACGCTGCGATCGCTCAGATGCTGAAACAAGGCACCTGGTACGTGCCGACGATCAGCGTCTATTACGGCGACTGGGCCCCGGCCGACACGCCAGCCGGGCAGCGTGACCGGCTGCGCGCCTCAGTCCACGAGCAGTCGTTCAAGAAGGCGTTGAAGGCCGGGGTGAAAATTGTCTTCGGCACCGACATGGGCGGAATCCCCTGGACCGAGCCCATCGCGCAAGAGTTCCCACGCATGGTGGAGCTGGGCATGCAGCCCATGGACGCCATCCAAAGCGCAACCTCGCGTGCCGCCGTTATGCTCGATATGGAAGGCAAGATCGGCGTGGTTGCGCCGGGGGCATTTGCCGACATCATCGCGGTGAATGGCGATCCTTTGTCCGACATCAAAGTGCTGGAAAACGTGCAGTTCGTCATGAAAGACGGCAAGGTATTCAAGAGCGGGAAACCGTGAGGGATGCAAATCCCTTTTCTTGCTCCAGTGAATTAAAGATTGCCCATATCGTTTCAATTCACTTGACAACGGCATCGCCGCGAGCATAATTCATCAATCCGGTCCCTGCCTCGGATCGGGGCTCGGCTCGGCTGTGCAGAGCCGGAGGAGGTGTTTATGAGCGTGCTGGAACTCTGTGACCGGGAAATCGCGGCTGTGCCGCTCGATGCCACCGTCGCCGATGCCATCAACAAAATGCTCGACCACCATGTAGGAGCCGTCGCCGTGGTCGATTCCGAATACCGGGTCGCGGGAATTTTCACCGAGCGCGACGTTCTGCGCAAGATGGCGCTCACCCGCACCGACCCGCAGACCACCTCGGTCCGCGAACTGATGACCACGCCGGTTGAGATGGCAACCCGCCGCACCGGAGCAGGCGAGGCCCTGACCACTATGTTGGAACGCCACTTCCGTCACCTGCCGGTAGCCGACGACAACGGCAAACTGCTCGGAATTCTATCCATCCGCAACCTGCTGGAGTGGCGCGTCGACGATCTCAGCCGCGAATTGGAGTCGCTCGAGCAGTACGTCTCCAATGACGGGCCGGGAGGCTAAGAGCGCTTCCGCGGCCGCTAACTTCCAAACGAATAGCGAAACCCTCGTCATCTGTGGTAAAACTCCGCTGGTGTTTGCTGAGCTGTTTTCTTTCTGCCGTTCCCGCGCAATGCGTAAGTAAGAATTGCTGCCTAACTCAATAGCTGAGCAGAGGAGATCCTTGTGAAGAAACTTCGCCGTTCGCCGATCCTGGTTGTAGCGTTGCTCCTGTTGGCCGGACAGGCCATTGCCCAGCAGAGCTCCAAAAGCGTCGTTATCCATGCCGGGCACGTGCTCGACGTAAAAACTGGCAAGCTGCTTTCCGATCAGACGGTCGTTATCGAGGATGGGAAGATCGTGAGCGTCGCAGGCTCCGCGGAAACCAAGGGTCCCGCCGATGCTCTGCGCATCGAACTGCCAAACGCAACCCTCCTCCCGGGATTGATCGACGCCCATACCCACCTGACGATGGATCCCAAGTTCGGCTATGAGGAGCTTGGCCTTTCCATTCCGCGTGAAACCTTGACTGGTGCCAAGAACGCCCGGATCACGCTCGCAGCCGGGTTCACCACCGTCCGCAACGTGGGCGCGTCCGGATACAGCGATGTAGCCTTGCGCGATGCCATCAATGCCGGCGACGTGCCCGGGCCGAGAATGCTGGTGAGCGGCCCGCCGCTCAGCATCACGGGAGGACATGCGGACAACAATCTGCTGCCATTCGAATATCACGCGACCTCCGACGGCGTGGCCGACGGCGTGGACGGCGTCCGCCACATGGTTCGGCAGAACATCAAGTATGGCGCGGACTTGATCAAGTTCATGGCCTCGGGTGGGGTGCTCTCGAAGGGAGACAACCCGCAAGCCTCGCAGTACACACTAGAAGAAATGAAGGCCATCGTGGACGAGTCCCATCGCCTGGGTCGTAAAGTTGCCGCCCATGCCCACGGAGCCCAGGCCATTCTTTGGGCGTCCGAGGCGGGAGTGGATTCCATCGAGCATGGCTCCTACATTGACGACGCGGACATCGCGGAGATGAAAAAGAATGGCACCTATCTTGTGCCCACGCTTTATCTGGGCGATTGGTTCATGGAGAATGCCGAAAGAAACCACGTCCCCGATTTTCTGCTCGTCAAAGCGAAGGCGGTCATGCCGGCTGCGCGCAAGAACATCGCACACGCCTTTGCCAGCGGCGTAAAGGTGGCCTTCGGCACCGATGCCGCCGTTTACCCTCACGGACTGAACGCGCATGAGTTTGCTGTGATGGTCAAGCTGGGGTTGACGCCGCTGCAGGCCATTCAGGCCGCCACGATCAACGCCGCTGACCTACTGGGATGGCCAGGGAAAGTCGGAAGCCTCGATCCAGGCGCGTGGGCCGATATCGTCGCGGTCGATGGCGATCCGCTGAAAGACGTGACCATTCTTGAGCACGTGAAATTTGTCATGAAGGGCGGCGAGGTCGTGCGGAACGATTACGCGAAGTGACTAATAGCGCTCGCCAAAATAGTTCGGGAAGGGCACGGCTTTAGCCGTGCCGCCCAGGGCCGATAAAGAAAGCGCGGCTTTAGCCGCTGAGGGAGTGATGATTACTTAGCATTCCGCGCCTGCTCCGTGATCCAATCCGTCCAGAAGGAAGAAGCCCCGCTGGCCACCAGTGGAGCCTTGCCGAGCACGGCGTCCACAAAGTTCTCGATCATCGGATAGTGCAAATTGGCGTGCGGCGGCAGACTCTCGCGTCCGCCGGGATAGGCCAACTCAGGACCGTTCAGCGGACTCAAATCCATTTCACCTTCCGTTCCGCGAATGCGGCATTCGTCCAGACTCACCTTTGAATGCCAGCGAACATCCACGATGCCGCGCACTCCTCCAGGGTATTCGATGAGCACGGTCGCATTGTCTTCCACGGAATAGTGATGAACCGCATTCGAAAGCTGCGCGGTGACGCGGCCGGGTTGACCGAATAAAAAGTTCAGCACGTCGATGCGGTGCGAGGCGACATCAAAGAGCGGGCCGCCACCGGCCTTGGCGGGATCAATCAGCCAATTGCGATGACTCTCATTTTCGTCAAACCATCCATGGCTCGTCAGTTCGGCGACGACGGGCTGGCCGATGGCACCGGCAGCGAGCAGCTGCTTCGCGCGCTGCACCTTGGGATACATTCGCCGATAGTAGGCCACGCCGAAGGTGCGCCCGCTCTCTTCCGCGATCTGCACCATCGAACGCGCCTCGGCCTCATTCATCGCCATCGGTTTCTCGCACAGCACGTGCTTGCCCGCTCGAAGAGATTGAATCGTCTGCGGCGCGTGAAGGAAGACAGGAGTCGCAACGTAAACCGCGCGAACTTCAGGGTCGGAAAGAGCTTCATCGAGTGTGGCCCAAGCCCGCGTTTTGTAAGGCGCAGCTTTCGCTGGATCGCGCGTGACCAGGCCGTATAAGCTGCTTCTGGGCTCCGCCTCGATCGCAGGAATGACGCGGCGGATGGAGATATCGCCGATTCCGATTACGATCCAGTTCAGCATAGTCGAGGCGAATGTAAAGTGTGCAGAAACTCAAAGGCCGGCCTAAGCCGGCCTTCGGGAACAATCTCAAACACAAACTACTTCTTGGGAGCGATCGCGTCTTTGGCAGCCTTGGCCACGCGGAACTTTACCACGGTCTTGGCCTTGATCTGAATCGGCTCGCCGGTCTGCGGATTGCGTCCAATGCGGGCCTTGCGATGCGCTTTCACCAACCGGCCCAGGCCGGGCACAACGAACACGCCATTCTTCTTGGTCTCTTTTACAGCGACGTCGGCGAGCTGCTCAAGAAATCCAGCTACCGTCTTGTTGGGAAGTTCAGTTTTCTCGGCCAGATGCCGGACGAGTTGAGTCTTGGTTAAACCTGAAGCCATTTGTTTCCTCCTCTGATATAGATACGAATTTTAATTCCAGCGGGGTTGATCTTACTACCACTGCCCTGTGGAAAACAGCCTTATTTTACGCGGGTTCCGTACGGACAGCGCTCGGAAAGGGCCATTTTCACATGCTGATTCGCAGATGAGCGTCCCGAAATGGCCCAAACATGGGTACCCGCAGCCGTTCCCGGTGACTGCCGAAGGTGAGTCGTCCCAAGCTTGTCGTCATTCGGTGCCATAATGCTGAAGAGGAGATGAATCGACTTGAGTTGCACGATCTGCGAGATTCGCAAGGAGAAACGCTTCTGTCCCGCCGTCCACGGTCGCATCTGCGCGCAGTGTTGCGGCGAGCAGCGCGAGGTGACGCTCGATTGCCCCAGCGACTGCCCCTATCTGCAACAGGCGAGGGAACACGAAAAGCCGCGCCCGGCGGACCAATTCGACCGTGCCTCGTTATTCCTGCAGGTTGAGATTTCGGAGCAATTTACCTACGAGCGCGAGCATCTGCTCATGGGCATCAGCTACGCTCTGGCGAAAGCGGCTCAAGCGGACAGTACTCTGAACGATCGCGATCTGATCGCGGCACTCTCAGTGATGGCAACGAGCTATGAGCGCCTGGTGAACTCGGGGCTGCACTACGATCAGCCGCTCGCCAGCGCCGCCCAGCACGCCGCCGCGGCTCAAGTGGAAGAAATGTTGAAGCAGTATCGCGAGGCTGAACAGAAACAACTGGGATACTCCACTCTGCGCGATTCCGACGTGCTCAAAGCTCTAGTCTTTCTCGTTCGGCTGGGCCATGGACGCACCTCAGGCCGGCCCAAGTCGCGGGCCTTCATCGATTTTCTCTTGGCGCAGTTTCCCGAGAGACAATCGGGAGTGGTCGCTCCGCAGGATGCCGCCAGCCGGATCATCGTGCCGTAAGCGAGAACCAGCCACCGATTTCACGGATCAGCACGGATAAGATCAATACTGGTAAAAAGAACTTTTGGAAGGACTAGGCTATTTCGAAGGCTTATCCGTGGGCATCCATGAAATCGGTGGCGCAGGTTTTAGCTTCCGTACCACTTGCCCTGCCGGCAGCGCCTCCAGCAGTTCGCGAACCGTCTTCTTCAGCACAGGATGGAACACTTCCGACGCGATCTCCGCCAGAGGCGCGAGGACGAAGTGCCGCTGGTGCAGCGCAGGATGTGGGATAGTGAGGTCCGTGGAATCGATCTCCCTGGATTCCACGACCATGCCATCAAACAGCAGAATGTCGATATCAATCGACCGCGGTCCTTTTTTCTGCACGCGCCGCCGGCCCATGTCCTCCTCGATGTGGAGAATCGCGGCTATCAGTTGCTGCGGGGTCTTGCTGGTTTCAAGCGCGAGCGCACAGTTCAGAAACCACGGCTGCTGAGTGAACTCCACCGGCTCAGTTTCATAAAATGACGAATTCGCGACCACCCGACCGATTGCGCCCAACCGAGCCCGCGCCTCCTGCAGGTGCGCTTCGCGGTCGCCGACATTTGATCCCAGAGAAAGATAAACCAGATTGGGCATAACCAGGTTGGGCATGGTCTGGAAGCTAGTGTCAGGCATTAGTGCTCCGGTTTCCACCGGGAAATTTTGTCGTATGCAAAGTCAAACACCTACCCCTAAAACCGATACCTTGGTCACCTTTCGAGGGGCTTCACCGAACGCTAGAATGCGAGTTATGACGTTGGAGTCTCTACTTCTGAGCCGGGATAGCGAAGTGCTCCGAATCCTCCGGCCTACCCTGGAGAAGCTTTCGATCGACGTCGAGGTGTGCCAGGAAGCGAAAAAAGCCACCGAAATCCTCATCTCAGAAAAGTTCGACGCCGTGATTGTGGACTGCGACGATCTGACAGGCGGCCTGGAAGTGCTGGAGGGCCTGCGCGCCACCCCGAGCAACCGGAATTCCGTAACCTTCGCCCTGCTGAACGGAAAGAAAACCACCACGCAGGAAGCCTTTGGCATGGGCGTGAATTTCGTCCTGCAAAAGCCCATCAGCACGCTGAATGCCTCGCGCTGCTTTCATGCGGCGTTGAATTTCATGGTACGCGAGCGCCGCCGCTATTACCGCCAGCCCGCTAAGATGCAGGTTCGGGTGGTCTTGAGCGACAAAGAGATCAACGGGACCAGCACCAATATCAGCGAAGGCGGCATAGCCATCATGTTGCACAAGGCGATCCCCAAGGGCGCTGCTCCTCGTTTGCAATTCACCTTGCCCGAGACCAAACTGTCTCTGGACGTCGAAGCGGAAGTAGCCTGGGCCGATATTAAGGGACATGTCGGATTGCGCTTCCTCAACGTCCCCCTAAGTTCCCAGCAACTCCTTGAAAAGTGGCTCGACGAACAAATGGAAAAGGAGCTTCCCGGAACCAAAGAGATGGTGGCACTCCCCGGTCCCGGCACCGTCCAATAAGCTGCCTAGCTATCTCCCAGGTATTCACCTTGTAACTTTGTCCCTGCGCTCGTGCGTGGCAATCTGGTGGGATACTGGAGAGCCATTGCCCATGCTTCCTACTGCTTACCGCATCACCCGCGTCCAGAAGACTCTACGCTGGTTTGAGCAAGACATCCCTCTGCTAAACATGCGGGTGAAGGACCTGTCAGCCGAACGGCAGCGCTCGGCCCGCCAGTTCGCCGCCGCGTTGATCACCCGGACCCGCGCCGAACTGGATCGGTTGCTCGAGGAACAGCCCGAGCCCGCATCCGAGACCGGTGATTTTCCTTGCGAACCTGCCGACTGATGTGGTTCTGGAGCCAAGTCTGTCTAGGCTGAAGTTTCTAGAGTTGCAGCGCCACGGCACTGTCAGAGTGAGGATCCAGCGGCGGCCTGCGAGCTGTAAGGACCAGCGGCGTCCCGCTCTTCTTCGGGCAGCGTTACTTCCTCCCACAGCGTCTTGTCGCGCAGGATGCGCGAGACCAGCGCCGTGTGCATGGCGTGGCCAGCGCGATCGGCTGCGATCCTGCCCAGGATCGGCTTCCCCAGCAGCGCAAGGTCACCCACCAGATCGAGAACCTTGTGCCGGACGAACTCGTCGGGAAAGCGCAACGGGCCATTTTCAAGTCCATCGCGAGTCAACACGATACAGTTCTCCCGCGACGCGCCGCGGATCAGTCCCATGTTGCGCATGGTTTTTTCGTCTTCGCGCGAGCCGAAGGTGCGCGCACCAGCAATCTTGCGCAGGTAGCTGCCGTTTGAAAGCTCCACCTGGAAAGTTTCCTTCCCGATCAGCGGGTGGGGAAAATTGATCGAGTAAGAAACCGAATAGCTGTCGGCGGGATGCACCGAAATAAACTTGTTGCCCTCGCGCATCTCAACTTCGCGAAGAATCTTCAGATACTTGCGCGGCCGCCGCTGCTTGCGGATCCCGGCCTTCTGAATCAGTTCGACAAATGGGAGAGCGCTGCCATCGAGGATGGGGAGTTCGAGATTGTCCAGCTCCACAATCGCATTGTCCACGCCCAAGCCGATAAAAGCCGAGAGCAGGTGCTCGGTGGTGGAGATAAGCACGCCCTTCTTCATGAGGCTGGTCGCATAGCTGACCCGGGCGACGTTGCGACTGATGGCCTCAATCTCGAAGCCATCCAGATCGATGCGGCGAAATACGATTCCCGTTCCGGGAGGTGCGGGAAGAATTCGCATCGAAACCGGCGCGCCACTGTGGAGTCCTACTCCACTACATTCCACGGCCGAGCGGACTGTTTGCTCTGAAGTCAAAGGGTGTCTGCGTATGTCCCGGTGAATGAATAGATTACAGCTCCCGCCCCAGCTTCGACTGTGGTAAAAACGCCACAGTGCGTGGCGTAATATTGATAGCGCACCTGATTAATCACGGGATGGTTGCCCTAAAGGCAGATAACTCAATCAGTTATGCTGGAACTGTAAGGTCACGGACAGCACCAAGAATGACATTACCTTAGTGTTTCTTGGCGGGCTTATTAGGATTGTAGCCCGAAGTGGGATCGAACATGGCTTCGTCGACTCCCTCATTGTAGTGAATCGAATTCAGGAAGCGCTGGGCCTGCATGTCTCCGTTGTAGTACCGGGTGAAGCTGTAGGGCGTCATGATGCCTTGCACCGGCTTGTAATTGTCGTAGATTTCTTCCTCCACGTTGCGGTCTCTATCCACAGGGTCGCGCCATTTGTAGATTTTCTTAATGGGCAGATGACTATCGAGATCGAAAAGGAGACTCACCGCTTCGTCCTTTGCGTTGATCAGTGTGACCTGCTGCGCCGCCACGTTACCAGCCAGAGCATTGCCATCATAGAAAAGCGCCACATTGGGATCGTTGACCCAGCTGCGAAGCACGGTCTCCAGAGAAAGCCTCCTCCGCCGCAGATAATCGTCGAGATCCTTCTTTTCCAGCGCGTGCGGGCCCTTGTAGGTGATTTCGTAACCCTTCTGCCCGAGGTAGACCACGGCAACGTCCCGCTGCGGCGTGACTTCGATCCGCTCCCGGTCAGGATATTCCACGAACCGCCAGAACTGCACGCCGCCAGTGGAGTTCCCGTGATAAAAGCTGTAGGTCCGCCCCTGCTGCTCTATATCGTGGACATTCAAATATGCCGGGCCGCCCAATGCCTGGATCGCCTGATTGAGCAGCGCGCGCGCCTGGCGCGCGTTTTCCCCGTCATTGCCCCGGTTCGGGGACGCCGGCGGAGCCGTGACGGCAGAAGCCGCCGAACCTTGCGCGCCGGCCTGGGCGGTGGCCGCAGGTTCGCCAGACTTCGCGAGCGCGAGCGCCAACACAGCTATGAGGAGCAGATATTTCATTGAGCGAGTCGCATTTAATGGTCAGCGCGACGGTCGAATGGGAAATTGTAGCTGCTGCCAGTAGAATTCCGGACAGCCGCGTGTAGCGCGATTTCTCACCATGTTCCGTACTCTGTTGGATGCGGAAAAAGCCGATGGAGTAGCCAATCGCGGAAGTTCTCTGCCCGGTTATCCCACCAGCACAGCTCCGCCATTCACATTGAAGATCTCGCCGGTGATGAAGCCGGCGTGTTCGGTGCACAAAAACAGGACCGGGGCCGCAATCTCCTCCGGCTTACCAGCGCGCCCCAGTGGAATCGTACGCCGAATCACTTCCCCGGCTTGAGGGTCCTCGAGCGCGGGCTTCGACATATCTGTATCCACCCACCCGGGAGCGACGCTGTTCACATAGATTCTCGAGGGCGCCAGTTCCGTGGAAAGGCTTTTCGTCAGGCTGATCAGTGCGCCCTTACTGGCGGAGTAATCGCAATGGAACGCCTCGCCGCGCTGACCGCTGGTAGAACTGATGAGCACCATGTGTCCTGCGGCGGAGCCGGCGCGCGGCTGCACCTTCATTTGAGCGACTGTGTGCTTGACCAGACCAAACACCGCGTCAAGGTTGATCGCAAGAGTTGTTCGCCATTGCTCGTCAGTCATCTTGTCGATCGCTACGTCCCGCGCGGGCCAGACGCCGTGATTGGCGACGAGAATATCGAGCCGCCCGAAAATCTTGACGGCGTCCGCAACCAGGGCGCGAGCGGAATCCGCGCTATCCAGATTGCTGGCGATCGCACGGCAGTTCGCAGTGCCGCATTCCTTCGCCAGAGCTTCAGCTTGTGAGCGTGCCTTCTGATAGCTGAACGCCACCTTGGCGCCCGCCGCTGCAAACATGCGCACCGTGGCTGCGCCAATACCCCGCGAACCGCCAGTGATTAAAGCAACTTTGCCGGAAAGAGAAAGAGGAATGGACATAGCTTCCAGTTTCCAGTTTCCGAATCCAACTTGCAAGTCGTACGGTCTGGGGAGGACGCTGAGAACGCAGTTCACTTCATAGACGGGTCATAACACAATTAGGTCTTGCCTGCGAGGCGAGCTGGGTCAGAAGTATCGCGAATGCGGCCCGCCTCCACATCGGCAAGCACAGCGCGCAGCCACCGTAGATCGAGGCGGCACTGCTCCGCCATATGCTGCATCAGGTGGCGGCTACCGGTGGGCAGCATCGTCGCCCATTGCCGCTGCAATTTCCGGATCTCCGCCAGCCGCGTATTCTGCCTCTCGATTTGAGTGCGCAGAGCGTCAGCAACGATTTTGAGGTCAGCGAGATGCAAGAAGAGCATTGGGCCGTAAAGAGTCTCCCGGAGGTCGCCTTCGGCGGCAAATTGCGCATGCAGTAGTTCACGAAAGCGGTCCCGTCCGCGCGGAGTGATGCGGTACACCGTGCGCATGCCGCCCCGAGCCACGCGCTGGCGCGAAACCGCGGTTAACAGTCCGCACTTCGAAAGCTGGCGCACGGCGTAGTAAAGCGTGCCCACATCCACATCGGTAAAACACTCAATCATGGCCTGGGTCAGACGCCGCTTGATCTCGTAGGGGTGAAAGTCGCCGCGGTGCAGAACACCTAAAATGTACAATTCGGCTTTCATTAGTTTAATTAGACTATTATAATTATGTTAACGGAGGGATGGGTCATGAAGCGTTCGATTCTCGCCTGCCTCGCAGGACTCCTCACCTGGGCTGTCGTGGTCACGGTGATCAACCGCATGCTTCGCCTGAGCCTGCCGAACTACACCGTTGCCGAGCACACACTCCAGTTTACGCTGGCGATGAAGTGGGCACGCCTTCTGATGTCAATCGTGACCTCACTCGCAGCTGGTGCCGTAACAGGTTGGATATCTTCATCGATCCGCTGGGCGCCGTTAATCGTCGGCAGCATCGTGCTGGCAATGTTCGCGCCTTGGCACCTCGCCAATTGGAGCAAATTTCCCGCCTGGTATCACCTGACATTTCTGCTGACGATTATTCCGGCAGTGCTCGTGGGTGCACTGCTGCCACCGCGCCGGAACCGGGACCTCAATGCCGTTTAGGCTGGACTGAATAAAGTTTCATCGCCGAGTGTGGCCGTCTCGGAAGGGCCTTAGAAGCCATCCCTCGCCGACGACGCTCGTTCCGACTTCAACTCCCGAAGAAGCAGCCGCACCAGCATCCCGTCGAAGCCGGTACCGCTCATCTTGGCCAGCTCGTCGAGTGCCTGGTCGGGCGTGCGGGCCGCGGCGATCGATTGCTCGGTCACCATGTTGGCATAGGCGTCCGCGAGGGAGATAATCCGCGCCCACAGAGGAATCTGCTCACCTTTCGCGCTATCGGGATAACCAGTGCCATCAAAGCGCTGGTGATGATGTTCGATGGCTTGGCGCATCATGGTGCTGTGCGGCACAATGCCCGCGATTTCGGCCCCGACCCGCGCGTGCATCTTCACCAGGAAGAATTCGTCGTCAGTCAGCGGGCCGGGTTTGTTCAGAATGCGTTCCGGGACGAAGATCTTGCCTACGTCGTGAATGCGTGCGGCATAGACCAGATCGGCAGTTTCCTCCGGAGGCAAACGCAGCGCTCGCGCCAGAATCTCGGTATAACGCGCCACCAGGTCGCCGTGGCCGGCAGTGCGGAGTTCGCGGGATTCCGCGGCCCGGCTGAGCACCTCAATCGATTCCTTCAGCAAGGGCACGTTGCAATCCTCTTCACCGCCACAGAATTTCACCAGCATCGAAGCCAGTTCTTCGAGATGCTCCGGCCCGTTGTGTTCGCGCTGCAGAAATCCCTCGATGTAGGAGGAAATCTGTTGGCGCTGGCTGGCAAACTCCTCGCCGGCGGCAAACTCCTCGGCCGCCGACACCCGATTGCCGCCGGAGCGCTTTGAAACATACATGCCCGCGTCGGCCACGCGAATAATGTCTTCGATGGAGAACCCGTGAGTCGGGAAGCTGGCCACGCCAAAGCTGCCGGTAATATGGTGCTCGCTCAGCATGGGGTCCTGCACAATCCACTGCCGCAAGCGCTCGGCCAACACCTGAGCCTGCTCCGGCCCGGTTTCCGGCATCAGGACGATGAACTCATCTCCGCCGTAGCGGGCAACCACGTTCGACTGCCGAGACTTCTGCTCCAGTAGGCGTCCTACGCGAGCCAGCACCAGGTCGCCTTCAAAGTGGCCCATGCTGTCGTTGACTTCCTTGAACTTGTCCAGGTCAATCAGCACCACGGAGAACGGACGCCCCGAACGCGAAGCCCGCTTCCACTCTGCCGACAGCGCTTCCCAGAAAAAGCGTCGCGTCTTGATTCCCGTCAGCCCGTCGGTAATCGATTGCTGCTGCAGCTTCTGGAAGACGAAAGCATTGTGCAGGGCCGTAGCCAGCAGGTCCGCCAGGGTGTTAAGAATGAGAACGTCCTGCGGCGAAAACGCGCTGTCATTGCGGCTTTCGATATTCAGTGCGCCCAGCAGCGTCTCGCCGTAAGTGATGGGAATGCACAGCACGGACCGCGACTCCGGCAGAATCGCGCCGATCTGGCCCTCCAGGCCGTTTTGCACTAGAGCCCGTTCGCCGGTCCGCGCCACCCGCCCCAGAATCCCGAACCCGATGGGGATGCGCTTGCCCATGGCATGCGCCGTAGCCCCGGCTTCGGCTTTGATTTCGATCTCCTTAGTTCCGTAATCGAGCAGGCCGATGCCAATGTGATCAAAGCTGAAGTTCTTCTGGATTTCCCCGACAATCTGTCCCAGCATGTGCACCGGATCGTCGCTCGAAATGGCGGTGCGCGAAATGTTGTTGAGAAATGCCAGCTGCCGCGAGCGCCGTTGTTCCTCGGCGAACAGGCGCGCATTCTCCACTGCCACCGAAACCTGGCCGGCAGCGGTCATCAACACATCCAGATCGCGCTGTTCGAACACAAATTCCCGTTCCTTACTCATCGCAACCATCACGCCGGCTGGCTTGTTCCCCAGCAGAATCGGGGCCGCGCACAGGCACTTGGCGGGATGCTCAGGCCGGTAGCTGACGCCTAACCGCGCCCTCATTCTCTCCAGATCGGAGCGTATCAGCAGCGGCTGCCCCGTCCTGATGACATACTCGGTGAACGCGTTCTCCAGCTTGCGCGAGCGCTTGGGAAGAGTTTGCCCCTCCTCCACTTCGAATTCGAAGCGGATTACGTCTCCTTCCTGAAATGCGATGTAGAAGTTGTCGGTATGGAAGATCTGGCCCAGCTCGGCGTGGATGGTACGCAACACTTCATCCTGATCAAGCCGCGAACTGATGGCCTGCCCAATTTGCGTCAGCAACTCGTATTCTTGGGTGCGCCGGTGGGCGTCGTGCGCGATCAGATAGTTCTCAAGCGTCAGTCCGAGCTGCAAAGCCAGCCCCACCATCAGACGCGGACCCGACGCGCCGAACGCCTCACGTTCCGCATGAGGAAATAAAATTACCCCGAACGCATGTTCGCGGGTTTGCAGGCTCACGGCGGTTAGGTTCCGAATGTCAGCTTCGGTGAACACCTTCTTGAAATCGGCATAGGTGCCGCTCGGGCCTATGGGCAACGGTTCGGGCATATGGGCGAGGTCATGCACCGTAAACAGCCCACCTTGCCGGTAAGCAAGCTCGCAGATATATTCTCCTGCCCCGGTCGTGGTCAAAAGTTCCAGGAATTGCGCAGAAAATCCGCGCTCCACCGAGGGCAGCAGACCCCGCCAGCGCTCCGAGATGTAGATGATTGTCCGACGCGCCGACAAGGCCCCGGCCAGGCGGTCCAGCGCCGACTGCATGCTGGGCAGCAAATCGTCGGCCGAGAGCAAGCGTCGCGGATCCACTCCCAAGGTCGAAAGCGCCAGCGTATTCTCCTGCACGGCGTTGCGCTCGTTCTCAAACAGCACCATGACCATCGCAATGCCCAGCAGCATCTGCGGCACCGGCCCAAGATAGTTGGCGGCGCTGTCAAAACGCGCTCCCCATAGACTGCGGAATTGCCCCGCACCCATCAACACGGCCCACAATGCCAACGAGAAGCCCAGCACCTTAAAAGCCAACGACCCCCGGCGGTGGCCGTTGACGTAGAACACGGCCGAACAGTACAAGAGCACGGCTGCAATTCCCAGGTCGAGGGCGATCGGCGGCTGCGCGGCCTCCTGAAACGTACCGGCCACCATGTGCCCCTGAAAGTTGAACCACGCCAGCGCAATTCCGGCCGCGCCCAGCGCGGCGTCATACCAGCGAAAATGCGACGGCCCCCGCATCAGGCGGGTCGACACGAAGATGCACAACGCCATCGCCACCAGGAATAATGAGCTGGCGAAGAATGCCAGCGGCGAAGGCGCGCGGTAAAAGGAAACCGCGTGGAGAACGTAATGCAGCGAATAGGCTGCCCACGCCAGCTGCCAGGCGCGGAAATACGCTTGCCGGCTTTGCTCGTAGAGATAGGTGAAGATCAGGAACAGCAGCACCGAGACCAGTCCCGGAATCACCACCATGCTGATGACGACGCTGTTCATGAGGCCTGAAGAACCCTTCCCGCGGAGATCGATCGGCGGCTTAGGAGAAGATTGATACCTGATGTTTTCACAGCCTGGGGGGCGAATACAACAAGATTTAAGGACATGCCCAGACACGAGAATGCTTGGGATCAGTCACTAAAGCCGGGGGTTTGTAGGCCGGGCCAGCTTGACGACACTTTTCTTACCGCCATACCATCACACTTTCGTCATCTATGCCCGAATCCACGCCAATCTCGAAGCCCCGGGTGCGCTTCGCGCCCTCGCCCACCGGCTTTCTTCACGTAGGCAGCGCGCGCACTTTCATCTTCAACTGGCTCTTTGCCCGCCACAACGGGGGAACGATGATCCTCCGCCTCGATGACACCGACGTGGAACGCAACACCCAGGCCTCGGTGGATTCCATTTTCGACGGATTGAAGTGGCTGAACCTAAGCTGGGACGAAACATACAAACAATCCGAGCGCATCGACTTGCACCGCAAGACCGCGTGGGAGATTTTCGAGAAAGGCCTGGCTTACCGCGACTTCACCCCCGCTCACACCGGGGACGCCGAAAAATCCGGCGCGCAAGGAACCTGGTTGTTTAATCCCGGCGCACGCGAACTCTCCAAAGCAGAAAGTGACCGCCGCGCCGCAGCCGGCGAGCCGTTTGCCTTGCGCTTTCGCGTACCGCGCGAGGGCGGGCAAGTGGTGCGATTTAATGATGCGGTTTATGGCGAGCAGGTAAAGTCCGCCGTCGACATCGAAGACTTTGCTCTGCTGCGCTCCGACGGCATGCCGACCTATCACCTCGCCTCCTGCGCCGACGACGCCGACTTGCACATCTCGCACATCATCCGTGGCCAGGACCATCTCACCAACACTTTCAAACATGTGCTAATTTTCGAGGCTGCCGGATGTGCGCCGCCGCAGTTCGCGCATCTGCCCTTGCTGGTCGCACCCGACGGCACCAAGCTTTCGAAGCGCCGCCACGGCCCGGTGGTCAGCGTCACCACCTACCGCGACGCTGGATTCCTCTCCGAAGCCTTCATCAACTTTCTCTGTCTGCTCGGCTGGTCGCCCAAGGATAACCGCGAGAATATGTCTCTGCCAGAGCTCGTCAACGCCTTCTCGCTCGAAGGCATCAACCGCTCCAATGCGGTGGTGAACTTCAAAGAATCACTCGCCACAGGCGGCACCGCTACCCCCGGTGTTGTCATCCCGAGCAGCATTGTCATCCCGAGCGAAGCGAGGGATCCTGGTGTTCCCGCCCCTGAAGACACGTTCGATCCCAAGGCGCTCTGGCTCAACGCCGAACACATTCGCGGCTTGCCAGTGGAGAATTTAAGCGCCCGCCTGCTGCCCGTCGCGCTCGCAGCCGGATTCAAGGTGACGCCGGAAAAGATGTTGCGGGTGACGCCTCTGATTCGCGAGCGCATCAAGCTCTTGCGCGACGTACTCACCGCCGCGGACTTCTTTTTCGTAGCCCAACTTCCGCCCTACGATCCGGCGGAACTACTCCCGCAGAAGGGGGACGCCGCCATGGCTTTGAAGGTTCTGGCGCGGGCCCTCGAAGTCCTGGCGGATGTCGAGTTCAAACACGACCCATTGGATCAGGCGCTGCGCTCGGCTGCTCAGGAACTGGGAGTGAAAGCCGGACAGATGTTCCAGCCCATCCGCGTCGCGGTCTGCGGCCGCAAGAACGCCCCTCCGCTGTTCGAGACGCTGGAGGTTCTAGGCCGGGAAACCACGCTGGCCCGCATCGAGCAGGCGCTCGAGAAGATCGAACCTTCCATATAATCGCGGCAAGTTGTTCGAGATCGTCCGCTATCTCCAGCGAAAGGAAAAGTTCGATTCAGAGTACGCGCGCGGCAACGGCAAGAGAGCCTTGTCGCTTGATCTTGCGATAAGATCAAAGAGCAATGAATCCATCTCTCCCAAGCGAAGCCGGAGAAAAAGCCGCAGCTGCATCGCCGTCTCCTGCTCCGTCGAATTTCATCCGCGACATCATTCTCGAAGACCTCAAGACCAACAAACACGGCGGTCGTGTGCAAACCCGCTTCCCTCCCGAGCCCAACGGCCATCTGCACATCGGCCACGCCAAGGCAATCTGCATCGACTTCGGCCTGGCTGACGAATTCGGCGGACATACGAATCTCCGCTTCGACGACACCAATCCCCAAAAGGAAGAAACCGAATACGTAGAGTCGATCAAGGCCGACGTCACCTGGCTCGGCTACAAGTGGGACCGGCTCTTTTACGCGTCCGACTATTTCGACCAGCTCTACGAATGGGCCATCAAGCTGATCAAAGATGGTAAGGCCTACGTCGACGACCTGAGCGCCGACGAGATTCGCGACTATCGTGGCACGCTCACTGAGCCGGGCAAAGACAGTCCATATCGCAACCGCTCGGTCGAAGAAAACCTGAGCCTTTTGGAACGCATGCGCGCCGGCGAATTCCCCAACGGATCGCGCACATTGCGGGCGAAGATCGATATGGCGTCGCCCAATGTTAACTTTCGCGACCCGGTAATGTACCGCATCCTGCACGCCGAGCATCACCGCACCGGCAACAAATGGTGCATCTATCCGATGTACGACTTTGCCCACGGACAGTCGGATTCGATCGAGCGCGTCACGCACTCTCTCTGCACTCTGGAGTTCGAAGACCATCGCCCGCTCTACAACTGGTTCATCCAGCAACTGGGCATCTTTCCGTCGCGCCAAATTGAATTCGATCGTCTGAACCTCACCTACACGCTGTTGAGCAAGCGCAAGCTGCTGCAGTTGGTGGAGGAGGGCCGGGTCAGCGGCTGGGACGACCCCCGCATGCCCACGATCGGCGGCATCCGCCGCCGCGGCTATACGCCCGAAGCAGTGCGTAACTTTGTCGGGGCGATTGGTGTATCGAAGACCAATGGCTCAATCGAACTGGCCATGCTCGAGCACTTCGTCCGCGAAGATCTGAACAAGCGCTCTCCGCGCGTGATGGCGGTGCTGCGTCCGCTGAAGGTCGTAATCGACAACTATCCGGAGAATCAAGTCGAAGAGATGGATGCGGTGAATAATCCCGAAGACGCGAGCGCAGGCACGCGAAAAGTGCCATTCTCTCGCGTGCTTTACATCGAGCAGGATGACTTCCGCGAAGATCCGCCGAAAGGATATTTCCGCCTTTCGCCGGGACGCGAAGTGCGTCTTCGCTACGGCTACTTCATCACCTGCAAGAACGTAGTGAAAAATGAGAAGGGCGAAGTGGTCGAAGTGCATTGCACCTACGACCCCGCCACACGCGGCGGCAATGCTCCCGACGGCCGCAAGGTGAAGTCAACCATTCACTGGGTCTCAGGTGCGAATGCCATCGACGCCGAGGTGCGCATTTACGAGAACTTATTCACGAAAGAAAACCCGGGTGAAGTCGAGGAGGGTCAGGACTTCACGGCCAATCTGAATCCGAACTCGCTCGAAGTAATCACGCAAGCGAAGCTGGAGCCGTCGCTGGCCGGTGCCGCTGCCGGCAGCCGCTATCAGTTCGAACGACTGGGGTACTTCTGCGTCGATCCAGACTCCAAGCCCGGCAAGCCGGTGTTCAACCGCACGGTCGCGCTGAAAGATACTTGGGCGAAGGTGGAGAAGAAGCAAACCGCGACAAGGTGAGACCGGATGCACTTAGTCATTCTCGCCACATTTCTTGAGATCTCTCGCACGGTAGTCTCGATGTGCAGCGCCGGCATCGTGCTTTTCGTGATTGCCTCGTGGGCTGCGAAGACCGATGTCAGGCAGGCCCGCGGCCTCGACAAGGTCGTGGCCTTGCGCAATTTGTGTTTCGCCCTCCCCTTGGCAGTCTTCGGCGCCTTGCACCTCTCCGCTGCGCAAGGCCTCATGGCCATGGTGCCCGCGTATATGCCCTGGCGTTTGTTCTGGGCCTATTTCGTTGGCTTCGCGTTGATCGCCGCGTCCTTGAGCATTGCCACAAGAATTCAGGTCCGCTGGTCCGGCCTGCTGTTCGGAATCATGATGGTTCTTTTTGTGGCCATGTTGCATGTCCCGCGCGCCCTTGCGAACCCCCAAGATCGGTTTGCATGGACAATTGTTGTCCGCGAGATGTCATTCGCGGGCGGAGGCTGGATTCTTGCAGGAGAAGCCATGCGCGAGCATGGCCGCGGACAAGGCGGAAGCAAACTCGTCGCCGTCGGCCGCGTCCTGGTCGCGATCGCCGCTATATTTTTTGGGGTTGAGAACTTCCTGCACACAGCGAATGTTCCCGGAGTCCCGCTCGAAAAACTCATGCCCGCGTGGATTCCGGCGCACCTGTTCATCGGTTATCTGACAGGGGTAATTCTTTTCGTCGCTGGAGTGGCCATCCTGGTCGGCAGAAAAACACGCATCGCGGCAAGGTATCTTGGCACATGGCTTGTGCTGGTGGTCTTGTTCATCTACGGGCCAATCCTGATTGCGGCGCTGGGCGATCCGAGCACCGGTGTCAAAGTTGAGGGGATCAACTATTTCTTCGACACGATGCTGTTTGCTGGAGCGATTCTCGCGGTCGCCAGCGCGACTCCGCGCACCGATTAACTGACTTCTAGTTATGCACGTGAGGGCTCTGCGCGGGGTTGGCGTGGTGCTCGGGCGGTTCTTTCACGACTTTGATTTCAAAACTCACGGGCAAATTCTTCGGAGGATAGCAGGCGGCATTGTCGCAGGCCTGATAGCGCAGCACGCCGTGCATCACATATTTTCCGGGTACAACGGAGTGCAGCGGATGCACTCCCACGGCGATGGTGAAGTCTCCGCTATAAACATTCAGCGCTTCGTCGGGCGAGAAAGGGAAACTTCGATCTTGGCCAGCGGGATATTCAGTCTTTCCCAGGATGATGTCAGTGGGAACGTCTATCCTCAAGGTAGTCGGAATCAGGAATTCCGACTTCGGCGTATTCGAGTTAATGTGGTAGCCCGGAGGGACGCGAAAATTCAAGTTCACCATGGTCTGCGAGGCGCGCTGCGCCGTGGTCAGCGGCACCGCGGCGAAGCTAAGGGTCGGAGCTTTGCCGGTGGTTTGCGCCGCCCCGGGAAGTACCGTCAGCAGCGAAGCAATCAGCAGGAGCGATCCCAACGTCGTTCGCTGCTTCGCGCGTTCGTGGTTCATCTTGTGAGTCATCTTTGATGGCATCAACCCGAGCGGGCCACGCGATGCTTACTCAATGAAATAGTAGAGCAATCGCCGCCTAGCGTGCTGTTACTTCGGAACAGGGCCGTTCTCGCCTACTGTATGCACCGACGCTTCACGTTTTGCTGCTTGCGTGTCGAGCGCCTTCTTAACTGCATCCTCGATTTCTGCCTTGCCCCTCAGCCCAATGATCTTGTCGACGATCTTGCCGTCGCGCGAAATCAGGAAGCTTTCCGGCAACGCCGGAACGCCGCCATACTGGTCGCCTACCGATTCTTTTCCAATCAGAATTGGATAGTTCACGCCCATATCTTTGGCGAATTTGCTGATGTCTTCCTTGCTGGCGTCGTCCATCGCCACGCCGACAATCTGCAGTCCCTGCGAGCCGTACTCTTTTTGCAGGTCCACAAACCATGGCATCTCGATTTTGCACGGCCCGCACCAGGTAGCCCAGAAGTTGAGCAGCACGGCCTTGCCGCGAAAGTCGGAAAGCCTCAGAGATTTGCCATCCAGCGATTCCAAAGAGAAATCAGGAGCCAGACTGGACTGGGTGAGTCGCGTCGTGGAACCGGCTCCAGTGCGCCGCGCCTGGTGATAGCCGAAGTAAAGCATCAGCGCGACCACGAACGCCACCACTACCAGGATGAGAGGGTTCCGGCTCCCCTTACTGGATGGCTGGTCCGGGCTGGGCGAGATTCCTTGGGAGGCCGGTGGCAGCTCGGGCGGCTGTCCACTGCCGGGTGCGGGTTCGATGGGGCTGGGTGACGCCATTTGAAAACTCCTTTATTCGCGCGTTGTTCGCGCAGCCAACTCCTGAAAATAGATTACTCCCCGACCGGCCTATAAAGCGAAGCGGTTCAGGAACGAAAGCCAATTCGAAATCAAAGTAAAGCGGCCGATCACAAGCAATACTCCAAGTGCGATCAGTAGTCCGCCGCTCGCAATCTCCAAAGCATGCATATGGGAGCGGAAGCGGCTGTAGAACTTGAGAAAGCGCTCCATCAAAAGCGATGTCACCAGAAACGGCACGGCCAGCCCAAGCGAATAAACCATAAGCAGCAGGATCCCCTTCACCAGCGTATCTTGTTCTCCGGCGATGGTTAGGATCGCGGCGAGAATCGGCCCCAGACACGGGGTCCAGCCGAAAGCAAATGCGAAGCCGATCACGAACGCGCCCACCGGAGTGCTGCTGCCTTTCACGCCATGCAGACGAGCGTCAGTGTAGAGAGCTTTGATCTTGAAAATGCCGGTCAGATGCAATCCAAAAAGAATGATGATCACGCCCGCAACCCGAGCGAGCGTGTGTTTGTAGATTCCAAGCACCTGGCCGATTTCCGTTGCCGCGGCGCCCAGCGCGATAAAAACAACGCTGAAGCCCAGGATGAACCCAATGGAGTTCACCATCACGCGCCGCATAAGCTGTCCCTGAGGCGCTTTGAGTTCTTCCAGGCCGGCGCCCGAGATCAGAGAAAGATATCCCGGGACTAACGGAAGCACGCAGGGCGAGAGAAATGAAATGAGCCCGGCGAAAAACGCGGCAATCGGGAGTGGGAGGCTGGACATGCGTTCTCAATTGTACCCGCCGGAGTTGAACTCCGTAAGCAATGAGACGATTGGAACGGTGTTTAGTTGCAGGCAGGCGCCGAAATTCATACCTGGCATTATTTCGCCGGCGCCTGGGGAGGCGGCGTGTTGGACGGCTCGCTCACCTCGGGCCCAGACCCGGACAGCATCTTGCGCAGAAACCCGAGGGGCATGACGGCCGTCAATACGGCGCGATCGCCGCCGTCCGTTACTTTTAGACTATCGAAGAACGCTTTCACATCGGGATCGGTGCCGTGGGCGCCGACAGAGGTTTCCGCAGAGCGGGTCAGGCCGATGAACACGTTTACTTTATCCGTGATGGCGCGCGCCTCGTCCGGCGTTCCGGTAAAGGCTTCGGCGCGAAGGTGAACCGCGTCAGCTCTTAAGTGAAGCGGGCTGAGATAGCTTGCTGAAACGACCAGCGTAGCGGGGCTCGAGAAAATTGTGTTCCATTCGCGGGCTGCGGGTGAGGACGGATCAACGCGTGCCACCACCCAAGCCAGACTTCCGAGCTGAACGTGCTTGTAGTATTGCCGCAGGAGCGACGGGCCTCCAAATGGCGAAGCCAGCCGCTTCGACCGGTCAATGATTCCCCGGATGACGGCAGGGTCGTCGTGATTGGAGGCGGCCACGGAATCGGCGCTCAGCACCGCGACGCGCAGCGATCTGCCTTCCAGAACAATCGTGAAGATGTCGACCGAGTGATAGTTTTCGACCGATTGCGCGATCTGCCGCAGATAGGCGGTGATTCGCTCGCCTTGAAATCTTCCTTCGAGCACCTCAGAAAAGCGCACCTCCGGAGAGGAACCGCCGGTTCCCCCGCCCGGCCAGCTTGCCGGGTAGTGGACGGCAAAGGCGGCTTCATCGAGATCGCGTTCGAACTCAAAACCGGTTTCGCGAATGAAGCGCTCGTACTCCGGATCGTGGCTGACGGGAGGCAGCTTCTTTCCCGAGTTCAGTTTCCGTGCCCGGCCTAGATCGAGGTAGAAAAATGCATCTCCACCGGGCAACAGACGGGCGGGCTCAGGAGGAGCATGCTTTCGCAGTTGGACCGCAAGGGTCACGGCCGCAGCAACGACCACGACCACGAGCGCGATGGGGAAGGTTCGCCTAATTCGCATGGAATGCGGTCAGGGAAGAAATCATAACACTGTGGGGAGGGAGTGTCAGAAGCTCGAGTCGAGGATCGAATCAACAGAGCGTAATCGCCGTTTACCTCAACTCTCGAATCCCGGCCCGGTCAGTCCAGCTAAACCTATTTGGATTGGAGTAAAATGCTGGCCGAATGGAGGATCCCCCATGAAACACTTCACATTCTTCTTGCTTGCAGTCGCAACAATGGCCGGCCTGGTCACCCTCATTGCCGCTCCTCGTGGACACGCGGATGCTGCTGCGGGTGCGCCCTACGTCACCGAAATTCCTCAGGGATACCGCGACTGGAGGTGGATCTCGTCGGCCCATGAGGCAGGCAACCTCAACAGTCTAGGTGCAGTCCTGGGCAACGATGTAGCGTTCAAGGCCTTCCGGGAGGGGAAGCTTCCATACCCGGACGGCACAATCATTGCGGCGTTGCATTACCGTAACGTGCCGTCCGCGGAAAACAACAAAATCTTTGGCCAAGCCCAATCTTTTGTTCCCGGGGCGCCCACGAACATTCAGTTCATGGTCAAGGACTCAAAAAAGTATGCCGCAACCGGCGGCTGGGGATTCGGTCACTTCGCGGACGGCAAACCCGGCGACGCAGCGTTTATGAAAAGCTGCTTCCCCTGCCACGAGAAGACCAAAGCGACCGATCTTGTCTTTACTCACTACGTACCTTAGATTCTGGAAACTGGAGCAGAACGGAGTGACACGAAGGCCACATCGTCAAATCGAAGGTCGGCCTAATCTGCTTGTTAGCTCGTTCAAGTCAGGGCTGCCGCCTTGATTTTATTTCCAGGCTTTTCCAAGCTGCTCGCGGGTTACGCGTAGAAGGTAGGAAAGGTAGGAGAGGTCCACGGGTTCATCCCTCTCGACTCGCTTAGAGATCATCGTGGGCGCGTTAACTTGAAGCGTCGTCTGCTTAAACCGCAATGTCGGATCGGTGCCGAACTCGTCCGTGACCATTACCCATCGTAGCGGTAGCTCATTTGCGAGCACGTCCCCGAAGGCGACACCGAGACTTTGTAAGTCGTATGTCTGAGACTTGGTGAACACGCCGTCATCAATGAGGTCTTGAAGAATGGGCAGATCCCGCTTGGTTCTTGTGAGCGCCTTCCCGTATCGACGCCTGACCTCGGCTGCGACGAGTGCCCTTTGGTGTTCGAGTCGCACGCTGTCCTCGGTGGAAAGCTCGGTGAATTTAGGTTCGGGCGCGGCCTTTGGATTCGAGTGGTTGAAAAGAACACCCAGGAATCCCATGGACACAAGGGCGGTCACGATTGAGGCGCGAATCATGGCGAAAATCAGGATCGAGTTTACCTGACCGGTTGCGCGAAATTTACCCGTTGTGATAACTTAATTAATTGTCCCGGACATCTGGAAGGGATCAAAGGGTATACTTGTGGCCGGAAGAGCACTTGTCCCCGCAATGCTGGCGTAGCTCAGTCGGTAGAGCACCTGATTTGTAATCAGGGGGTCAGGGGTTCAAATCCCTTCGCCAGCTCCAGTATACGAAGACCAGATACGAAGATCAGTTACGAAGATCAGGTAGCGAACTTCCGGCAGGCAGCGGAACTCTAGGTGGCGCAACAGGTTTTTCCAAACGCACTTCATTCGGAAATATATTCGGAAATATTCCGGCATGCAGTGATCTTCGCGCGGTAATTCTTAAGCGCGATTCTTGGTTTCCCTGAGTTGCGAAAAGCTGGTTTGCAAAAATGTAGCCTGGTGGACCAGAGTAGAAGTGTGCTGCCACGGTCTGCGGATTCGCGAGTTGGCTGCGGGATGAAGCGCAACGGCTGCATCGCCCGGCGGTTTTGCACAGGTGGGTGAGTGGTTAAAGCCAACAGACTGTAAATCTGT
Source organism: uncultured Acidobacteriaceae bacterium (assembly GCA_963807145.1). Taxonomy (GTDB): domain Bacteria; phylum Acidobacteriota; class Terriglobia; order Terriglobales; family Acidobacteriaceae; genus Sulfotelmatobacter. The sequence continues at coordinate 40,080 of CAWEBA010000011.1, forward strand.
CCCTCCTAGCGAGGTACGAAGGTTCGAATCCTTCCCTGTGCACCAGAATTTGCTGAAACAGTTTCGAGTGGGGCGGGAATCATGAGTCGCTTGGCGATGGCATTGATCGCGTACCTGGCTTTAGGTGCGCTGGCGTTTACCACGCTGAGTGATTCGCGGATCCGGTTGCTGACGCTGCTGATTCTGGCCATGTTTGCGATCAAGAGTTGGGTGCGCCGCAAGGATGTGCTGCATCCGGATGGCGATGGCGAATCGGAGTGAGCGGTTTAGGCTGAAAGCCTGCCCTGAGCTGTGAGGCGAAGGGGCTGACAGCTGGTTTCAGGCCGATGTAGCTCAGTTGGTAGAGCACTCCCTTGGTAAGGGAGAGGTCATCAGTTCAATCCTGATCATCGGCTCCAGATTAGTGAAGAGCGTCGAGGCAGTAAGGGCGGGAGTAACTCAGTGGTAGAGTCACAGCCTTCCAAGCTGTTGGTCGCGGGTTCGATTCCCGTCTCCCGCTCCAGAGTTTTGGTTCAGGGGTTGTGATGGCTTTCGAGCAAGCTACGATCAAAGTTGAGAAGCAGCAGGAATTCGCGAAGCTGCAAGCTGCCGTGGAGCAGGCGTTCTTGTCCGAGAACGTGGAACGCTTCCTGAAGCAGTTGGACCGCAAGGGGATTCGCGTTCGGGAGTTTGACGCGGTGCTGTCGGCGCGAACGCTGGAAAGTGTAGTCGGCGGCTCGGCGGCGAAGTCTGATTTGAGCGCGTGGCAGTTGTATCAGGCGTTGCCACTTTCCGATCAGGCGCAGATGCGCGAGTTTTATCTGTCGAAGCTGGAGACGGTCGACATCGCGCTGCGGCACAAGTTCAAGAAGCTGTATCAGTATTACTGAAGAATAAGCGAGGCTCGGCAATTTTATGGCGAAAGAGAAATTTGATCGAAATAAGCCGCACTGCAACGTGGGGACGATTGGTCACATTGACCATGGCAAGACTACGTTGACGGCGGCGATCACCAAGGTGTTGCAGAAACATAATCCGAAGATTGTGTTCCGGTCTTTTGATTCGATCGATAACGCTCCGGAAGAAAAAGCTCGCGGAATCACGATTGCTACCGCGCACGTCGAGTATGAGACGGCGAACCGGCACTATGCGCACGTCGATTGTCCGGGGCACGCGGACTACATCAAGAACATGATCACGGGCGCGGCGCAGATGGATGGCGCGATTCTGGTTGTTGCTGCGACGGATGGTCCGATGCCGCAGACGCGGGAACACGTCCTGTTGGCGCGGCAAGTGGGTGTGCCTTACATCGTTGTGGCTTTGAACAAGTGTGATGCTGTCGATGATCCGGAGCTGCTCGATCTGGTCGAGCTTGAAGTGCGTGAGTTGCTGAAGAGCTACAAGTTTCCTGGGGACGATGTGCCGGTGATCCGGTTGTCGGCTTTAGGCGCTTTGAACGGCGAAGAAAAGTGGGAGAAGCAGATTGACGCGCTGATGGACGCGGTGGATAAGAGTGTGCCGCAGCCGGCGCGCGAGTTGGACAAGCCGTTCCTGATGCCGATCGAGGATATTTTCTCGATTCAGGGGCGCGGCACCGTCGTTACCGGCCGAATCGAGCGCGGCAAGGTGAAGGTCGGCGAGGAAGTGGAGATTGTGGGCTTCCGCGACACGCGCAAGACCGTCGTGACCGGCGTGGAAATGTTCAAGAAACAGTTGGATGAGGGTATGGCTGGGGACAATGCTGGACTGTTGCTGCGCGGCATTGCGAAAGAAGATGTGGAGCGCGGGATGGTGCTGGCGAAGGGTGGGTCGATTACTCCGCACACCAAATTTAAGGCGGAGGTTTACATCCTGACGAAGGAAGAAGGTGGGCGGCATACACCGTTCTTTAAGGGGTATCGTCCGCAGTTCTACCTTCGTACTACCGACGTGACTGGAGTTGCGGAGCTTCCGGCAGGAACCGAGATGGTGATGCCTGGGGACAATGTCTCACTGGTGATTGAGTTGATCACGCCGGTGGCGATGGAAAAGGGATTGCGGTTTGCCATTCGCGAAGGCGGCCACACAGTGGGCGCGGGAACGATTTCGGAGATTGTGCAGTAGGGAAGCGCGCCGAACGCGCGGGTTTGCATTCTCGCAAAGAACGCGAGAATGAACGCGCGGCGCGCCTGGGTCCTTCGCGAGACAAAAAGCGTCTCGCTCAGGATGACAACTTAATAGAATGCCGGCGGGACGCCGGCGCTACCAAACGAGGGAGTTTGAGCGATGCCCCGAGAAATTGTTACGTTGCAGTGCGGTGATTGCAAAGAGCGGAATTATTCGACGACCAAGAACCGGAAGACGACGACGGAGCGGCTGGAGTTCAAGAAGTTCTGCCGCCGTTGCCGCAAGCACACGCCGCACAAAGAAGTGAAATAGCACGGGCCAGGGTTCAGGGCTCAGGGGCTAGGAACTGACCCCGGATCCCTGGGCCCTAATCCCTGGTTTACAGGGGCGTAAGCTCAACGGTTAAACTGCCGGTCTCCAAAACCGGACTTGGGGGTTCGAATCCCTCCGCCCCTGCCAGATTTTTTGCAAGGACGACCGGAAGGCCAGGAGCAGTATGGGAGTGGAAACGAAGAAGATGGCAAACTCAATCGCAACCGCCGGCGAGAATTTTGGAGACCGGCTGAAGTCCTGGCCGGAGCGGGTCAAATCGTTTTACAACGATGTGCGCACCGAGATGCGCAAGGTCACCGCGCCGTCGTGGAAGGAAGTGCGCGCTACCACCGCAGTTGTCGTGGTCACGGTGTTTCTTTTTGGCGTCTACTTTTGGGTGATCGATAACCTGATTCAGAGGGGCGTTTCGTTTTTGTACAGCTATTTCGGGAGCCACTAAGTCGAAGAGCAGGCTGGAGCTTAACTTGATCATGCAGGACGAAGAAAAAAACGAAGCAGCTGCAGGTGGCGAGCAGCCGCCCGGCGCCGAGGGCATTGCCGCAACCAGTGAGCCGCCCCGCAACCCGAATATGAAGTGGTACATCATCCACTCTTATTCCGGGTTTGAGCGCAAGGTGAAGGAGTCGCTGGAGTCGCGGGTGCAGGCTTTCGGGCTGCAGGAAAAGATCGGCAAGGTGCTGATCCCGACCGAGTCGGTCACCGAAGTGCGCGGCGGCAAGAAGTACACCTCGGAGCGCATGTTCTATCCCGGCTATGTGCTGGTGGAAATGGACATGGACGATCACGTCTGGCACGTGGTGAAATCGACGCCGCGCGTGACTGGGTTCGTGGGCACCGGGCAGCAGCCGACACCGCTATCTGATGAAGAAGTGCAGCACATCGTTTACAAAGTCGCGGACAGCCGCGAGAAGCCCAAGCTGAAGGTCAAGTTCGAGAAGCAGGAGCAGGTGCGCATCACCGAAGGGCCGTTCGCCACCTTCACCGGAACTGTCGATGAGGTGAATGAGGATCGCGAGACGCTGAAGGTGATGGTAACGATTTTCGGCCGCTCGACGCCGGTGGAGCTGGAGTTTAACCAGGTGGAGAAGGTGGCGTAGAGCAGTTGAGCTGGAGATCCTTCGCGAGACCAAAGGCGTCTCGCTCAGGATGACAATGCGCTTTTATTTTGCAGGAAGCGGTACGAGCTTCAGGGGCAAAGAGAGATCATGGCGAAGAAAGTTACAGGTTTCGTAAAGTTGCAGATAGCAGCGGGCAAGGCTACTCCGGCACCTCCGGTAGGTCCGGCGCTCGGGCAAGCGCAGATCAACATCATGGAGTTCTGCAAGCAGTTCAATGCCCGCACGAATCAGAAAGAGATGGAGGGATTGATCATCCCGGTCGTGGTGTCGGTTTATAGCGACCGTTCTTTTACCTTCATCACCAAAACGCCGCCGGCTTCGATTCTGCTGAAGCGCGCGGCTGGCATTGCTAAGGGATCGGGTACGCCCAACAAGGATAAGGTTGGCAAGGTCACTTTGAAGCAGGTCGAGGACATTGCCAAGCAGAAGATGCCTGATCTGAACGCTGCCTCGATTGACGCTGCGGTTAAGAGCGTTCGTGGCACGGCGAGATCGATGGGCATTGAAGTGGTTGGGTAATAGCGGAGCTTCGCTCCGCGGACGGCCGAGGGCGGCCGTCCCCACATTGAAGTTTAGTCGAAATTACCACGGCTCTTTGGAACAACGATGAAGCGGTGGGAGACGAGGAAAGAAAGATGAAAAAAGAAGGAAAGAACATTGCCAAGGCGCACGCCGCGGTTGAAAAACGCCCGTATCTGCTGCAGGATGCGGTTCCCCTGCTGCAGAAGGTCAAGTTTGCGAAATTTGATGAGACCGTCGAGATTACTTTGCGTCTCGGGGTAGATCCCAAGCACGCCGACCAGATGGTGCGCGGCACGGTGGTGTTGCCGCATGGGTTGGGCAAGTCAAAGAAGGTTTTGGTAATCGCCTCGGGCGACAAGATTAAGGAAGCTGAAGCCGCGGGCGCTGATTTCTTCGGCGGCGAAGAGATGGTCGAGAAGATCACGAAAGAGAACTGGACCGACTTCGACGCGCTGATCGCCACTCCGGACGTGATGAAATCCGTTGGTCGTCTGGGTAAGGTTCTTGGTCCCAAGGGCTTGATGCCGAACCCCAAGACGGGGACGGTCACGGTTGATGTGGCCAAGGCGGTGCAGGAAGTGAAGGCCGGTAAGGTGGAATTCCGCACCGACAAGACGGCGCTGGTGCACGTGCCGGTGGGGAAGATTTCGTTCTCGCCCGACAAGTTGATAGACAATGCGACCGTGCTGATCACCAGTGTGATCAAGGCTAAGCCGTCGGTGGCGAAGGGAAAGTACATCAAGGGCTGCACTTTGAGTTCGACCATGGGGCCGGGGATTTTGCTGGATACGGCTCCGATTGAGACTGCGGCCAAGGCGTAGTGCATTGCCGGGCGGCGCCCGGCGGACAAGCCGAGGGCGGCTGTCCCCACATTTAAGATCAAGATCACAAGGATTGAACGATGCCGGTTACTAAAGCGAAGAAGAAGGAACAGGTCGAAAAGTTGAGCGCGGACCTGAAGAATGTTTCGAATGCGGTTGTTGCCACCTACAGCAAGATGACTGTGGCCCAGGACTATGAGCTGCGCAAGGCTCTGCGCGGCGCCGGGGCGAAGTATCAAGTCGTTAAGAACACGCTGGCCGAGCTTGCTGCCAAGGGCACCAAGATAGAAGAGGGGCTGAAGAACCTTACCGGTGTGACCTCGATTGCCTACACCACGGGCGACCCCGTGGCCATGGCCAAGGCGCTTACCAAGTACGCCAAAGACACGCCGGAGTTCACTTTCAAGGTGGGCGTGGTCGAGGGCAAGGTGATTTCGATCAAGGAGATCGAAGCGCTGGCCAGCATGCCGTCGAAGGAAGAAATCTACTCGAAGCTGCTGTTCCTGATCAGCTCTCCGGCGCAACGGCTGGTTACGGTGATGAATGCCGTGGGGCGAGACGTTGCGGTGGTGCTGGGACAGGGTGTGGAGAAGGGTAAGTTCGCTGGCGAAGCGCCTGCTGACGCGCAGGCTTAAGAGCCGGCGCGACGCCAGCGCTACAAGTTTTGGGCGGTGAAAGCTGTCCGAAGGGATTTGGTTATCCGAGGTCAGGGGTTGCGCGGTTTTGATCCGGGCGTTGTCTGGCGCCGGGAGATAGGCCTGACGCACTGGAAACCCGGCCGAAGGTGACGAAAGCAAGCAATTTCATAACTTGAAAAGTGGAGAAACGAACATGGCAGACCTGCAACAGTTGGAAGACTCAATCGTGGGGTTGTCGCTGCTGGATGCGGCAGCGCTGGTGAAAAAGCTGGAAGCGCGGCTGGGCGTGTCGGCAGCGGCAGCGGCTCCGGTGATGGTCGCCGGCGGTGGTGCGGCGGCAGCGGGCGCGGCTCCGGCTGAGGAGAAGACCGAGTTTACGGTCGTCCTGAAGGAAGTCGGCGCCAATAAGATCAATGTAATCAAAGCCGTACGCGAGGTCACCAGCCTGGGCTTGAAAGAAGCTAAGGAACTGGTGGATGGAGCGCCTAAAAACATCAAGGAAGGCGTTTCCAAGGACGAGGCCGAGACCATTAAGAAGAAGTTTACCGAGGCTGGCGCCGTCGTTGAGGTGAAGTAGCGGCTTTTTGCGGGCGTGAGCGAAGCGGGAGCCCGCAGCCGCTATCCTGAGCGTTCTCGCGAAGGATCTCCAGCGCCCGGAATGCTCGCCCGGGCCGGAAACGCACTTCGAGCGGTGCAAGCCTTAGAATTATTCACGTTCTGGTTGTGAAGCCGGGGCGGTGGTGTTAGCATCTATATAACACCGCTTCCCCTGGCCTCACTCATACGCGGGCGAGACCCGCTAGGGAAGCTTGGGCACTGTTCCGCGGGCAGGCGGAACGGAAACGGCCGAAGGAACTGGCGCGAAAGATTACAAAATCAGATTGGCGAAACGCCTTGGATGGCGTCTGCGGGAACGACTGTCCCTGCGGGCGCCCCGTCGTGTTTTCCGGGTTCAGTGTTTCCACGTTCAACTTTTTCTGCGTTCAAACAGGTTCGTAACAGCAGCTAAGCAGCGCGGCGCGATGGGCGCCCCACATTCCGCGGGTAATCGCAGCGCTCGGCTGCGCCTGACATTGGGAGTTTCTTGACGATGAAGAATAATGCCTTCCGTAAACGTTTTGATTTTTCAAAAATTCCAGCAACCATCCAGATCCCTAACCTGATCGAGGTGCAGAAGCGCTCCTACGATCGCTTTCTGCAGATGGACAAGTTACCCAGCGAGCGCGAAGACGGCGGATTGCAGGCGGTGTTCCAGTCCGTCTTCCCGATCACTGACTTCCGCAACGTATCACAACTTGAGTTTGTGGATTACGCCATTGGTAACTGGGAGTGCAAGTGCGGTCACTTGAAGGGACTGCATCACCTGCGCACTACTTGTAAGAGCTGCGGCAACACAGTTATCACCGATCCGTTTCACCCCGGCGATGTGCTTTGCCAGAAATGCGGCACCTACAACGCCAACACGCCTGACTTCTGCAACAAGTGCGGCGATCCGGTCGGGTTGCAACTGAAGTACGACGTGGCCGAGTGTGAGGAGCGCGGCATGACTTACTCCGCGCCGCTCAAGGTCACGATGCGCCTGACGATTTTCGATAAGGACGCTGAGACCGGCAACCGCTCGATCCGCGACATCAAGGAACAGGAAGTGTTCTTTGGCGATGTTCCGCTGATGACGCAAAATGGGACTTTCATCATCAATGGGACTGAGCGCGTGATCGTCAGCCAGTTGCACCGCTCGCCCGGCGTGTTCTTCGAGACGGCCAACAACCGCACTTATTTCCTGGGCAAGATCATTCCTTACCGCGGTTCGTGGGTTGAATTTGAATACGACCAGAAGAACGTGCTCTATGTCCGCATCGACCGCAAGCGCAAGTTTCTGGGAACGATTTTCCTGCGCGCGCTTGGTCTGCGTTCCGGAGAAGATATTCTGCGGACGTTCTACACGGTCGACCGCATTGCGATCAAAGACAAGAAGCTCTACTGGACGCTCGACCCGACCAGCGAAAAAGCTACGAACTTGCTGGGCATGAAGCTGGCGCACAGCATCAAGAACAAGTCGGGCGATGAGATTGCGCACTCCGGCCGCAAGCTGAACGCGCAGACTCTGAAGGATATTCAAAAGGCAAAGATCTCCGAGATCGAAGTGGATGTCACTGATCTCGAGGGCGCATGGGCTGCGGCCGATGTGGTCGATACGACCACGGGCGAAGTGCTCCTCGAAGCCAACAGTGAAGTCACTGCCGACAAGGTTTCGAAGATTCTGGATTCGGGCGTGGTCGAGATGAGCCTGTTCTTCCCCGAGCGCGACGATGTGGGCACGGTGATCAGCCAGACCCTGAAGCGTGATTCGGTGAAGACGCCGCAGGAAGCGCTGATCGAGATCTACCGCAAGCTGCGTCCCGGCGATCCGCCGACTCTCGACACGGCCACGGCTCTGTTCCACGGGATGTTCTTCGATCCGCGGAAGTACGACTTCTCGAAAGTCGGCCGGCTGAAGTTCAACATCAAGCTGTTCGAGAACCAGGATGCGACCAGCCTCGACAAGCGGACGCTTGATCCCGACGATTTCTACGGGACCATCGCGTACCTGCTAAAGCTGCGCAAGAACATCGGATCGGTGGATGACATCGATCACCTGGGCAACCGCCGCGTGCGCGCGGTCGGCGAGCTGATGGAGAACCAGTTCCGCATCGGCCTGGTCCGCATGGAACGGGCGATTAAAGAAAAAATGTCCGTGTACCAGGAAATGTCGACTGCGATGCCGCACGACCTGGTGAATGCCAAGCCGGTGATGGCCGCGATCCGCGAATTCTTCGGGTCTTCGCAGCTCTCGCAGTTCATGGACCAGACCAACCCGCTCTCCGAGATTACGCACAAGCGGCGTCTCTCCGCCCTTGGGCCGGGCGGTTTGTCGCGGGAACGCGCTGGATTCGAAGTGCGCGACGTCCACCCTACGCACTACGGTCGCATTTGTCCGATTGAAACGCCGGAAGGTCCGAACATTGGACTGATTTCGTCTCTCAGCTGCTATGCGCGGATCAACGACTATGGCTTCATCGAGTCGCCCTACCGCAAGATCAAGGGCGGCCGCGTGATCGACTACGTCAGCGTGGTCAACACAGGTGACAGCGACCACAAAGTCGGCGATCACATGGAGAAGCATGAGATCGAGAAGATCAACGCCGAATTGAAAGAGAAGCGCAAGAAACCGGCGCAGATCGAGCCATTCTCGTTCTATCTTTCCGCGTGGGAAGAAGACCGTCACACCATCGCGCAGGCGAACGTTGAGTTGGACGACAAGGGCAAGATTGTCTCCGAGCTGGTGAACGCCCGCAAGGCCGGCAACTTTGTGCTGGTCAGTCGTGATGAAGTCGATTACGTCGACGTCAGCCCCAAGCAACTGGTTTCGGTTGCGGCATCGCTGGTTCCGTTCCTTGAGCACGACGACGCAAACCGCGCTCTGATGGGCGCGAACATGCAACGCCAGTCCGTGCCGCTGTTGCGCGCGCAAGCGCCGATTGTCGGCACTGGAATGGAAGGCGTCACGGCCCGCGATTCGGGCGCAGTGGTTCTGGCCCGGCGCAACGGCATCGTCGATTCTGTCGACTCCGACCGCATCATCGTGCGCGTCGAAGGCGAACATCATCCCACGCAGCTTTCGCGTGAGGTGGGCTCGGACATTTATCAGCTCACCAAGTTCAAGCGCTCGAATCAGAACACTTGCATCAATCAAAAGCCTGTCGTGAAAAAAGGTCAGCGCGTGCTGAAAGGCGAGGTCATTGCGGACGGTCCTTGCACTGATCACGGCGAACTGGCGCTCGGACGCAACGTGCTGGTGGCCTTCATGCCCTGGCGCGGTTACAACTTTGAAGACGCGATTCTCGTCTCCGAGAAGATGGTGAAGGACGACTACTACACTTCACTGCACATCGAGGAGTATGAGATCGAAGCGCGCGACACCAAGCTGGGTCCGGAAGAAGTTACGCGTGACATTCCTAACGTCAGTGAGTCGATGCTGCGGAATCTGGACGAAGCGGGTGTGATCCGCATCGGCGCAAGCATCAAGCAGGGCGACATTCTGGTGGGCAAGGTAACGCCGAAGGGCGAAACCCAGCTCACGCCGGAAGAGAAGCTGCTGCGCGCTATCTTCGGCGAAAAGGCCGGCGACGTGCGCGACGCTTCACTCTACTGCCCTCCTGGCATCGAAGGCGTGATCGTTGACGTGAAGATTTTCTCCCGCAAAGGCCAGGAAAAGGACGAGCGGGCGAAGTCGATCGAAGCGACGCAAATCGGCAAGCTGGAGAAGAACCTCTCCGACGAGATCCGCATTCTCACTGACGAGCGGCTCAAGCGTCTGGAAAACATTCTCGGCGGCAAGGAGGTGCAGGCCGACCTGCACGACGAGCGAACCAACAAGCGGCTGCTGAACAAGGGCAACATTTTGGACCGCGACGCGATCGAGCGCATCTCCACCCGCAACCTGAAACGCATCAAGTATGCCGACAAGGATCCACGGGTAAATGAGCAGATCGACGAGATCGAGGAAATGACCTCGCGCCAGATCGATGTGCTTAAGAAAATCGTCAACGAGAAGAAAGAAAAACTTACCAAGGGCGACGAACTGCCGCCGGGCGTGATCAAGCTGGTCAAGGTCTACATCGCCATGAAGCGCAAGTTGAGCGTGGGCGACAAGATGGCCGGCCGTCACGGTAACAAGGGCGTGATTGCCCGCATTCTGCCGGAAGAGGATATGCCGTACCTCGAAGACGGAACGCCGGTCGAGATCGTTCTGAATCCCCTCGGCGTACCCAGCCGTATGAATGTGGGCCAGATTCTCGAAACCCACCTGGGATGGGCGGGCTACACGCTGGGCGAGAAGATCGGCAGGTTGCTCAAAGAAAACACGCGCACCGAAGCGATTCGACGCGAACTGAAGGCTCTTTTCAAGGACTCGAAGCTCGCTGACACCATCGGTGAAATGGGCGACGAGGAACTGGAAGCGCTGGCACCAACACTCGCGCGCGGTGTGTATATGGGCTCGCCGGTGTTCGATGGCGCAAAAGAAGGCGAGATCAAGGCGCTGCTCGAGCACGCGGGCCTGCCTACGTCAGGCAAGACGACGCTGCACGATGGCATGACCGGCGATCAGTTCGAACAGCCGGTGTGCGTCGGCTACATCTACATGCTGAAGCTGTCGCATCTGGTGGACGACAAGATTCACGCGCGCTCGATCGGACCGTACTCGCTGATCACCCAGCAACCGCTGGGCGGCAAGGCGCAGTTCGGCGGACAGCGTTTCGGAGAAATGGAAGTCTGGGCGCTCGAAGCTTACGGCGCGGCATTCATTCTGCAGGAACTGCTGACGGCGAAGTCCGACGACGTTTACGGCCGCACCAAGATTTACGAGGCCATCGTCAAGGGCGAAGCTGCCATGGAGCCGGGCGTGCCGGAATCGTTCAACGTGCTGATCCGCGAATTGCAATCGCTCTGCCTTGACGTGGAGCTGATCAAGACCGGGGAGAAAAAGCCCACGGCCAGCGCGGCAGCGGACTGAAGAAAAGCAGTTGCCAGTAGCCAGTTGTCAGTTGCCAGTATGGGTGCTGACAGCGGCTCTGGCACGCGCAAGAATTTTGAACGAACGTTTCGCGGGGCAAAGGCTCTCGGCCACCGCGAAACATAAAAACTGGCCACTGGTCACTGACCCCTGGCCGCTGCTCGAGAGCAGGAAGCGGAGGAACACCTTGTTTCGTTCGAGCCCGTTCGAAATGCAAAATACGATTGCGGATTTCGATGCCATCCGCATCAGCCTGGCGTCTCCGGAAAAAATCCGGAGCTGGTCGCACGGCGAAGTTACCAAGCCTGAGACCATCAACTACCGCACCTTTAAGCCGGAGCGGGACGGCCTGTTCTGCGCCCGCATCTTCGGCCCGGTAACCGATTGGGAATGCCTCTGCGGCAAGTACAAGCGCATGAAGCACCGCGGCGTGATCTGCGACAAGTGCGGCGTGGAAGTCACGCTGTCGAAGGTTCGCCGCGAACGGCTGGGACACATCGAGCTGGCTTCGCCCTGCTCGCATGTGTGGTTCTTCAAGGGCCTGCCCAGCCGCATTGGGCACCTGCTCGACATTTCCCTGCGCGACCTCGAGTCCGTCCTTTACTTCGAGGCCTACGTCGTGGTCGAGCCCGGTGACGCTCCGGTAAAGGAGCGCGAGGTCATCAAGGACGAGGCGAAGTTCCGCGAACTCGACCAGCAGTACCGTCCCGCGGGCTTCAAAGCGATGATGGGCGCCGAGGCGATCAAGGAACTGCTCAAGCGCATCGACACCGACGGCTTGGCCGTTGAGCTGCGCGAGAAGATGAAGAACGAGAGCTCGCTGCAGAAGCGGCTCAAGTACACGAAGCGCCTGAAAGTGGTCGAGGCCTTCCGGCGCAGCGGCAACAAGCCGCACTGGATGATTCTCGATGTCATCCCCGTGATTCCGCCGGAGCTGCGCCCGCTGGTTCCACTCGATGGCGGCCGCTTCGCCACCTCAGATCTTAATGACCTTTACCGCCGCGTCATCAACCGTAACAACCGGTTGAAGAAGCTGATGGACCTGCACGCGCCTGAAGTCATCGTCAGAAATGAAAAACGCATGCTGCAGGAAGCCGTCGACGCGCTGTTCGATAACGGCCGCCGTGGCCGCGTGCTGCGCGGTGCTAATAACCGTCCGCTGAAGTCTCTCTCTGACACGCTCAAGGGCAAGCAGGGACGCTTCCGGCAGAATCTGCTCGGCAAGCGCGTGGATTATTCCGGACGTTCCGTCATCGTGGTCGGCCCCGAACTCAAGCTGCACCAGTGCGGCCTGCCGAAGAAGATGGCGCTCGAATTGTTCAAGCCGTTCATTTATCACCGGCTCGAGCAGACCGGCAACGTCACCACGATCAAGCAAGCAAAAGAGATGGTCGAGCAGCAGGAGCCTATCGTTTGGGACATCCTGGAAGAAGTCATCAAGGACCATCCTGTGCTGCTGAACCGCGCTCCTACGCTGCATCGCTTGGGCATTCAGGCGTTCGAGCCAGTGCTGGTCGAAGGCAAGGCCATCAAGATTCATCCGCTGGTTTGCACGGCTTTCAACGCCGACTTCGACGGCGATCAGATGGCAGTGCACATCCCGCTGTCTCCCGAAGCGCAGGTCGAAGCCAGCGTACTGATGCTGGCCTCACACAACATTCTTTCGCCGGCATCCGGGCAACCGATTACGGTGCCGACGCAGGACATGGTGCTTGGTCTCTACTACCTCACCAAAGCCAAGCCGGGCGCGAAGGGCGAAGGCCGCGTGTTCGCGAACATTGAAGAAGTTCTGCTGGCGCTTGAAATGGGCGAAGTGGAAACGCTTACGCCGATCCGTTTGCGCTACACCGGCGAACTGATTGACCTGACCACCGCCTACGATGATCAGGACATCATTCATACGGACCCGGTTCACATTGATCGTGCGTTCATCAATACAACGGTGGGCCGCGCGATTCTGAACGATCACTTGCCCGAGGGCATGCCCTTTATCAACGGCTTGCTCAAGAAGAAGGGGATCGGCGCGTTGGTGAACTACGGCTATCTCCGATTCGGACTCGAGACTACGGTCAAGATGCTCGACGAAGTGAAGGAGTTCGGGTTCAAGTATGCGACCCGGGCCGGCCTTTCCATCGGCATCGACGACATGGTCATCCCTGACAGCAAGAAGACTTTGGTTAAGGATGCCGAGAAGCAGGTGGTCGCCGTGCAACAGCAATATCTCGACGGCGCCATCACCAACGGCGAGCGCTACAACAAGGTCATTGAAATCTGGTCGGCCATTACGGAAAAAGTTGCCGATGAGATGTTTGGACAGATGCAGCGCGCCGATAAGGAAGGCTTCATCAATCCGATTTACGTCATGGCTGATTCCGGCGCTCGCGGATCGAAACAGCAGATTCGCCAGCTCTCCGGCATGCGCGGCTTGATGGCCAAGCCTTCGGGCGAAATCATCGAGTCACCCATCACGGCGAACTTCCGCGAGGGGTTGACGGTGCTCGAATATTTCGTCTCGACCCACGGCGCCCGCAAGGGTCTGGCCGACACGGCGCTCAAGACGGCCGATTCCGGCTACCTGACTCGCCGATTGGTCGACGTGGCGCAGGACGTGATCATCAGCGAATACGATTGCGGCACTGTGGACGGCATCTACGTCCAGGGTATCGTCGAAGCCGGCGAAATTATCGAGCCGTTGCGCGACCGCATTGTGGGCCGCGTTTCCCTTGAGAAGATCAAAGACTACGACGGCAACGTGATCGTCGACATCAACAACGAAATCACCGAAGAACTCGCGGGATCGATTCAGGCTGCGGGAATCGAGCGGGTGAAGATTCGCTCGGTGCTTACCTGCGAATCGAAGCGCGGGGTTTGCGTCATGTGTTACGGACGCAATCTGGCTTCAGGACGCCTGGTTGAACTCGGCGAAGCTACCGGCGTTATCGCCGCGCAGTCGATCGGCGAGCCGGGGACTCAGCTCACGATGCGTACCTTCCATATTGGCGGTACGGCATCGCGAGTCTCCGAGCAGTCGCGCCTCGATGCCAAGAATAACGGCACCGTGCGCTTCATCGGTCTGCAGACGGTCAAGGCGAAGTCGGGCGATCTGGTGGTGATGAACCGCCAGGGCTCGATCGCGGTTGTGGACGAGAAGAACCGTGAGCGCGAGCGCTACTCCGTGATCTACGGCGCGAAGCTCAAGGTCAACGACGGCGATCCGGTGCAGCAGGGCAAGGTCATGGTCGAATGGGATCCTTACACGTTCGCCATCCTTACCGAAATCGGCGGCACGGCGCAGTTCAAGGACTTGCAGGAAGGCGTCACACTGCACGAAGAAGTGGATGAGGTCACCGGATTGTCGCGGCACGTCGTGGGCGATTCCCCCGACGAGAAGCGGCAGCCTGCGATCGTGGTCAAGGGCAAGACGAGCAAACGCTACTTGATGCCTTCGCGCTCTCACCTTATGGTGCAGGATGGCGACACCGTTTCTCCGGGAGACGTGCTGGCCAAGATTCCACGCGAGACGACCAAGACCAAGGACATCACAGGTGGTCTGCCGCGCGTGGTCGAACTCTTCGAAGCCCGCAAGCCACATGAAACCGCGGTCATCAGCGAGATCGATGGCACGGTGAAGTTCGGTGAGGTCTCCAAGGGACAGCGCAAAATCTATGTGCAGGCCGACAACGGCACGGAGAAAGAATACTCAGTGCCGCGCGGCGTTCACATTAACGTGCAGGAAGGCGAGCGCGTCAAGGCGGGCGAACCGCTGATGGACGGCCCGCTCAACCCGCACGATATTCTGGCTGTGCTCGGCGAAAAAGAGCTGCAGTCTTATCTGGTGAACGAAATCCAGGAAGTGTACCGGCTGCAGGGCGTCAACATCAGCGACAAGCACATCGAAGTGATTGTCCGCCAGATGATGCGCTGGGTGCAGGTCGAGGACGTGGGCGACACCACCTTCCTGCTGGAAGACAAACTGGACAAGTTCCACTTCCGCGAAGAGAACGAGCGCGTGATCAAGGAAGGCGGCAGACCGGCTACCGGACGGCCGTTGCTTCTGGGCATCACCAAGGCGTCGCTTGCGACTGACTCGTTCATCTCGGCGGCGTCCTTCCAGGAGACCACGCGCGTACTCACTGAGGCTTCGATTAACGGCCGGGTTGATTACCTGCGCGGCCTCAAGGAGAACGTCATCGTCGGCCGCCTCATCCCTGCCGGAACCGGCATGGAGTATTACCGGAACGTGCGCCTCTCGCCAGAAATGGAAGAGGCCGCGGCCAAGGTACAGGCGGAAGTTTCGGCGGCTTACGAAGAAGCCGAGCGCGCTCTCGAGATGATGCGCCACGAGGGCGAAACCGAAGAACTGGCAGCGGAGTAAGCTGAACTACAATTAACCTCGGGGGCGAGCGAACCAGCATCGCCCCCGAGTTTGTTTGTCATCCTGAGCGAAGCGCGCTTTGCATAGCGAAGGATCGGGTGAGCCGCGCGAAGGGTCTCGTTCTTTGCGACCCATTAATCCTGCGTTTGGCTCGTTTCCACATTACCCCCAATGCACGCAAACGCAAAACGATTGCCGACCGAGGAACCTGGCCCGCTTCCATCGTTGCAACCGGCGCCTTCCGGCCCTAAGCTAGGGCCAGCGATGCTTCGTTTCCTGCGACTTTTGCGGCTGGCCTTCTGGCGTTCTTTTCAGCATGATGCCTTTTCCATCGCCAAAGCGTCCGCCTATTCCGCCATTCTTACTTTTTTCCCTGCGCTGCTGGTGGTGGGCTCAGTGCTGGCTACCTGGCGCAAGGGCGCGCCCTACATGCGGGAGATCTCTTACGCGCTATCGCGCATTCTTCCCGCCGGAAGCAGCGCAGCAATGAACTTCATGCGCAGCGCGGCGCAACGCCCCGTAAGCCTGCTTATCACGGCTTCGCTGCTGACCCTGTGGACCGCTTCCGGCGTCATGATTTCATGGATGGAAGGTTTCCGCCGCTGTTACGAGCTGCCGAAAATCTGGGGACTGGTCAAGGAGCGGTTGATCTCATTCCTGCTGGTAATTTTCGCGCTTGTCCCTATGACCTTCGCGACTTTGCTTGTGGCCTTAGGCAGCAAGGTTGAAACCAACATTCTTTTCTACACCGCGCGCGAATACAGCCTCTACATTTTGGTAATGTGGGGCGCCATTCGCTGGCTCATCGCAACTCTCACTAGCATTGCTGTGATTGCGCTCATCTATCACAATGCGGTCCCGCGCACTCAGCCCTGGCATAGCGTCATTCCGGGCGCGACGCTCGCAACTGCGATGTGGTTCTCGGCTACCCTGCTGTTTGGCTTCTACCTGAGGCATTACGCCGACTACAGCATTATCTACGGATCGCTCGGCGCGGCTATCGCGCTTCTAGTCTGGATGTACATGGTCTCCCTGGTCGTCCTGGTGGGGGCGGAATTCAACGCCATGCTGTTCCCCCGCGCCATGCTCGGAAAAGAGCTGACCGCGGTGAGCGGACCCAGGGCAACGAATTAGCATTCGGCGAAATTTCGCTTGTCATCCCGAGCGCAGCGAGGGACCTTGGTTTCTGTTTGTAATCGCTGGGATGCCGCAGCGCAGGCAAGAACCAAGATCCCTCGCTTTGCTCAGGATGACAAGGAAGGACTAGTTGAGAACAAAGTGAAGTCCAGCAAACCAGAACTCGAAACGGCGAACTCCCCCAGAGCGGAGTCTTCCCGTTCTCCCGCATCCCATGCGCCCCGCCGCGCCAAGATCATCTGCACCATCGGCCCGGCCTGCCATTCCGAGGCCGCGATGCGCGACCTGCTTCGGCTCGGGATGGATGTCGCCCGGTTGAACTTTTCCCATGGCACGCACGAAGAACACGCCCGCAACATCGAACGCCTGCGCCGCGCCGCCACGAAAGAAAACCGCACCGTCTGTATCCTGCAGGATCTTCAAGGCCCCAAGATCCGCACTGGACGCCTGGAGCGGCACGAACCTATCCTGCTCGAAACTGGCTCGACTGTAATCATTACGCCGCGTGACATCGCAGGAACGCCCACGCGCATTTCCACTACCTTTCCCGATCTTGCAAGCGAGCTGGCCCCGGGCGCTCGCGTTCTTCTGCGCGACGGCCTCATCGAATTGCGCGTACGCACGGTCCGGGGCAAGGATGTGGTCTGCGATATTTTGAATGGCGGAATGTTGGGCGAGCACCAGGGCATCAATTTGCCCGGAACTGCTTTATCGATTCCCGCCCTCACCGAAAAAGACCGCAAGGATCTCGAGTTCGGCCTCAAGCACGGCGTGGACGCGGTCGCGCTCTCCTTCGTCCGCTCCGCGGCCGACGTGAACATGGTCAGAAGGATCGTTGCCGGACGAGGCAGCGACACTCCTCTCATTGCGAAGCTAGAAAAGCCGCAGGCGATTGATCATCTGGAAGAAATTCTGGAAGCGTGCGACGGTGTGATGGTCGCGCGGGGCGACTTGGGTGTCGAAATGGCTCCGGAAAAAGTTCCGGTGATTCAGAAGCATGTGATCCGCCGCGCCGCCCAGTGGCGCAAGCCGGTGATCACGGCCACGCAAATGC
Source organism: uncultured Acidobacteriaceae bacterium (assembly GCA_963807145.1). Lineage (GTDB taxonomy): Bacteria > Acidobacteriota > Terriglobia > Terriglobales > Acidobacteriaceae > Sulfotelmatobacter. The sequence continues at coordinate 57,717 of CAWEBA010000011.1, forward strand.
TTGAGTCGATGATCGAAAACCCGCGCCCCACGCGGGCCGAGGCAAGTGACGTAGCCAATGCAATTTTCGACGGAAGCGATTCAGTTATGCTCTCTGCCGAAACGGCCAGCGGCCGTTATCCCCGCGAGGCGGTCGCCATGATGTCGCGCATCGTGATCGAAGCCGAGAGCAACATGGGAGAGTTCACGCTGCCGCGCCGGCGTCGAGACCGCCATGGGCTTTCCATCGCGGAAACCATTTGCGAATCCATTGCCCATGCCGCCGAAGACCTGCCCATGGGTGCGATCGCCGTCTTTACCGAAACCGGCAACACCGCGCGCATGATTTCCAAATACCGGCCGCAAGCTGCCATCTACGCCTTCACTCACAACGCGACCGTGGCCCAGCGCACCAACCTCTACTGGGGCGTGCATCCGGTGAAATGTGCGCAGCCGGTTTCCACTGACGGCATGGTCGATATGGCCGAGGAGGAACTTTTGAGCCGCGGCCTGCTGAAGTCCGGCGACGTGCTGGGCGTGGTCGCGGGCACACGCCAGGCTTCCGGTTCCACCAACTTCATGCGACTGCACACGGTCACTGCAGAAGAGGCCGACGCCGTCCCGCGGGCGAAACGCAAGCGCACCACCGCTCGTCAAAAGCTATAATCGCGGAGTATGTCGCAGGAGTATCTATCCATCGCGATCTGGGAGCCGCTGCCCGGCATGGAGACCGCTTCGCTGGCGACCATTCACGAGCTCAACACCATCGTCTCGAGCAAAGGATACGGCCGCGATTTGCTTTACCGGAACGGCGATTCCCACTACATACTGCTTCGCTACTGGAATTCCGAACAAGCCCGCCGCACGGCCCAGGAAGATCCCGAACTGCTTCGGTGCTGGGCCCGCTTGGGAAACGAGATTCAGATCCTGAAAGTTTATGAGAAGCTGGAAGAAGTCGGCGTGTAGATCGCCGGACGTGCCAGCCTGAACAGAAAATGAGCCAGCCAGCGTTGATGTCCATCGAATAATGTCCATCCAATCCAGCCCGCAAGTTCTTACCGACGTTTCAGTGGACCCGTTCGTGCGCGGCCTTCTGCACAGCCCTGCAAATCCAAATGGCGACGGCCTTGTTCTGGCCCACGGAGCCGGATCAAACTGTCAATCTCCGCTGCTGATCGCGCTAGCGAACACGTTTGCCGAGGCTGGCTTCTTCGTGCTGCGCTGCGATCTGCCCTACCGTCAGGATCGGCCCTACGGTCCGCCCGGACCGGGCGACGGCAAACGTGATCGCGCGGGCCTGAAGAATGCAATCGCAGTCCTGAAGAATCTCGCGCGGGGCCGCGTATTTGCCGGCGGACACTCCTATGGCGGACGGCAGGCCAGCATGCTCTGCGCCGAGACTGCAGAGAAATCCCCGGAAGAAGCTGGGACATTGGCTGCCGGCCTGCTCTTGCTGTCTTATCCTCTGCATCCGCCGCGAAAGCCCGAGCAGCTTCGCACCCAGCATTTTTTTCACCTGCACACGACCGCCCTCTTTGTCCAAGGGACCCGCGATCCTTTCGGCTCAATCGCAGAAATCGAGCAAGCCTTGAAGCTGATACCGGCGAAGACGAAGCTGATGCAGGTCGAAGGCGCGGGTCATGATTTGGGGTTCAAGGGGAAAACCGGGCGGGACAAGTTGTCGGGAAGCGTGTTGTCGGAATTCCAGAAGTTTTTCGCGAAGTAAGAATTCAGAGGTCTAACCGGGTTCGGATCCGTGTAAATCCGTGGCAAACCGGTTTAGTTCACCCACCCCGACTTCGACCCGCCATTACCCTTGTTCGGATCGTCATCCGGCGGAATGTAATTACCGTGCTCGTCGAAATGCACGTCGCGGTCGTGCTTGCGCATGTAGACTTCAAACTTTCTCGCCGCCCGCCGACGCCGCCAGCGGTAATACTCGTTGCGAGCCTCGTAGAAACGCTCGGAGGCGCGCAGCGAGATTCCTTTTGAAAAAAAAGCGGCATGCCACAGGTATCCCGCGCCCAGCCCCAGCAGCGAGACGCAGTAAAAAAGTGCGAAGTGGTTGAGCAGCAAGTAGGCTGTTTCGAGGCCCGCAATGCCCAGAACAATCCACTTCACCGGAATCTGAATGGGGAGCGGGAACAGCATCAAGGGCGCGTCCCGATTAAAGAGATAGAACACCATCAAAATCGCGTTGGCGGCCGCAGCGCTGCCCCACGCCGGGCCCCTAGCAATCACGCCGGTAAGCGAGAGAGCGAATCCGGCGATTCCTGAAAGTGCGACGCTGCTGAAGAACAGGCCGTAAAATGCAGCCCGGCCGACGCGCTCCTGCACCGCTGCCCCAAGAAAATAGACCCCCAACAGCGACAAAACAAATTCCAAGGGGTCAACGTACATGAAGGCATAAGTCACGAACTGCCACAGCCAACCTTGCCGAATATGTGCCGGATCCAAAACGCCCGCCGCCAGCACTGCCTGTCCGGCCGCCGGGGCAAACGACATCAACAGAAGAATGACGACGTAAATCGCCGCGCTGGCGATAATGATCTGCCGGACCGCGCCGCGAAACGGCGGCAGCATCATTTCGAAGGAAGTGTTTCTTGGCATGAACTCGAAACCGTCTTGTCGCTCTTATCCTAACAGCTTCCCTGTCATCGCTCCGGCACGGGCACGATCGGCAAACTCCGGTGTCCCTCCGCGTCCACAGCCCTTACCGCAAAGATCACATTATCCTTCGAAAGGTTCAGAGTGGCGCGAAGACCGGTGCCAACCTCTTGGACGTGTTCCCATTGCGGGCTGGTCGTGGCCCGCCACAGAACCTCATATTCCGCCGCCCGGCCGCCTGGCGACGCTTCCCATACAAGTGTCGAATCGTTCTGCAGATCCTTGGTCAGCAAGTGCACATTCGCTGGAGGCGCGGGCGCCGACGCCAGCGACGCCAGCGTCGCGGCATTCAGCCGCGCCACACGCGCCACATAGTCGAAGTCCACAAACTTCGCCAGGTCGCCATATTCAATGCCGTTCTCGGTGCGGACGTTCTGATGCTGGTGGTGAAAATCTTCGCGAAACTCGGTGAAGCGCACCGCAGCAAAGCCCTGCTGATTGAAAGAATAGTGGTCGCCGCCGCGCAAGTACCGGTCCAGCCGGAACACCAACAGTGGTTCTACGCCTACATCTTTAGAATAAGCACGGCCCACATCGGCGACGTAGCGAGCCAGTTGCCGCGACCCGGAATCGTTTTCCACGCCCAGCGCGCGAATCCGCCGGACATCCTGCTCCGTTGCCGCAGCCGGCAGTCCCTCGGAAAACACCCGCACCACCGAGTGATCCTGTTCCGCACTCCTGTCGCCGCCCACGATGTCATTATTCAGCACCGCCTCGATGTCCCAGCCTTGGTCTTTCGCCATCTTCGCGAAGTGGCGGCTGCCGTTCAATCCCTGCTCTTCGCCCGCCACCGTCAGAAAAATAATTGTTGCGGGAAACTTCATTTTGCTCAGCACCCGCGCGCATTCCAGGCTGACGGCGGTTCCGCTGGCGTCGTCGTTCGCGCCCGGAGCATCCGCTTTCACGTCCAGAGTATCGCTGGGGCGCGAATCGTAGTGCCCGGTCACCAGCACGATGCGCTTCGCGTTCTCTGCGTCCCTTCCCTTCAAGACCGCATAAACATTGGTGATGTCGGTAGGCTGGGGGATGCGGTCGCCGGCCGGCTCGGTGAAACTGTCAGTCTTCACTTCCAGGCAGCCACCGCAATCTTTCGCGTAACGTTCGAATTCGGACTTGATCCATTCGCGCGCCGCGCCAATCCCGCGTCCCGCCGCGATCGCCGCCGGGTCTTGCGCTGAGAGTGTGAGCCGGGTTCCAAAGCTCGCCAGCTTCTCAATGTTTGCCCGGATACGCTCAGACGAAACCTGTTGCAGCGCAGTCGAAATGCGGCCATCCACGGCCATTGGTTCCGCAGCGCTGGGCCCGGCTTGATTTTGCGCAGGAGCCGAGATGGTGAAGCTGAGTACCAGCCAGACAGCCACAAGCATCGGTCTCTTCTTGAAAGGGGAATTCATGTACGCTCCGGCGTAAAGAAATGTCAAGGGTGACGGCGGCTTTCCCAAAGATTATAAATCCCCTAGTCCCGAGCGTTCACCCCTTGACCTGCGGCCGGGAAAGAATCTAAATATTATGAAGCGTATCTAAGGGGTCAGCGAAGTATGCCATCAAATGGGAGTGGAGGAGTCATGGTTCTTTGTCCCGAATGCGAAACCGATCTGGATGTGGAAGAGGAAGAGGTCGACGAGGGCGAGATCGTCTCCTGCCCCGAGTGCGGCACGGATTTCGAAGTCGTGACCACCAGTCCGCTGGAGTTGAAAGCGATTGAAGCCGGCTACGTGGAAGAGGAAGAAGAAGTGGAAAGCGAAGACGGTGACGACTCCTAAGTTCCAACCCGAGTTTCTCCTTCCGCGCTTGTACTCTTCTTGCTTCTTGCTCGTTTTCTTCTATGCGGCTCTGGGCCCGCGCGTCCTGCCCGTGGCCAATGCAACTCCCGCCAAGAACTTGAAGCCGACCGATCCGTATGCGCTCATTTTTGGGACGGTCTGGGGTCCCGATGATCGCCCAGTCTACGGCATCGCCGTCAAGATCCGCCGCGTGCCGGACAAGAAGCCCAAGTGGCAAGTCTATTCCGATCATTCCGGCGAATTCGCCCAGCGAGTTCCCGCCGGCCAAGCGGACTACGTGGTATCCGCTGATCTCAAGGGCGTGAAAATGACGGACGGCTCCCAGTTGCATCTGGCGGAAGAGGTCCCCGTCCACGTAGAGTATGACGAACGTGTGGACATTGGTTTGCACTTGACGAAGTAGGCGGTTCAGGAGAGAAGAGGAATGGGCAAGTATGGCTTCTAGAATGTTTTGCAAGAACGCTTTCCTCATGGCCGCCGCGCTCCTCCTGGTCATCTCCGTGGCTGCCCATGCTGCGCCCGACAACAAGGACAAGGCGCAAGGCCGGTTGCTGCTAGGAAAAGTGCTCGACCAGCAGGATAATCCCGTGGTCGGCGCCATTGTCTACGTGACCAACCTGCGCACTCACGCGGTGAAGACCTACATTGTTGGCCATGAAGGCACTTACCGTTTCCCTGGGCTTTCTACCACGGACTATGAAGTCTATGCCCAGTACAACGGCCACAAGAGCGACACCAAGTCCGTCAGCCAGTTCGATGACCGCTCCCAGGTTTACATCGATCTCAGAATCGACATGCGATGAGTTTGCCGTGCGCGAAAATAGCGCTTGCTATACAACTTTTGCTGGTCGGTAGGGTTCAATAGGTGGAGAAGGTCTTTTTCGGAGGAGAACCTTGAAATTATTGCGCTTGCTTCACAACAAGAATCGTTACGCCTTGGCCGCAGAGACAGGGTTCGCAGGGTTGGTCTTGATCGCCGCAGCGGCGCTGTCGGCTGGCGCGCAACAGGGCGCGATGAGCCCCTACCAGGGCGAGAGGGATGGCGTCAGCGCCGGCGGCAAGTGGATGGAGTTTCGGTCGGAGGACAAGATCACTGCCGCAAAGAAAGTCCGCTTCGAACTTCTGGCGAACAATTACTTCCGCGAAGATCCGGACTACAAGCCGCGAGTCGAACTGTTTTGCACCGACGGCAAGTACGACCGCGCTAACTTCGATCCCGGTACCCGGCTGGGCCGCCCCGATTACCCCGGCTTCTGGGGCCAGCCTAAGATGGAGGTTCGTGTCCGCTTCGACGACAGCCATGACAATAAGGGCTGGAATTGGGTAGCTGGCCGCTACCTTTCCATGGACAAGGGCACGGTTCGCGGCGCGATCGGAGCCCAGGTATTCAACGTGGAAGTCAGAACCAGGACCGGGTACGCGATTGCCGAGTTCTCACCCGGTGGTTTGAACCTGGACGAGGTGAGGCACGCCTGCGATCTAACTCCGCATAAGCCCTAGCAACGTTTGAGGGTAAATCCGGTTACGAAACTCACAAAGGGCTGGGCCTGCGGGCTCGGCCTTTGTGACTTTAGGCGCAGCCCGGTCAGCACTTGCGCGCCCGCCCCTTCAGCTGTTTCACTTGGACTATTCGCCCTGGCGAGCTTGGGCGGGCGAGGTCAAGTTAGAGTTTGGAGAGGTCAAGCTAAAGATGGGCGGAGGCGTCATCGAAGGGGCGGCGTTCCTGCTGTTTATCGTGGGAGTGTGTGTCTACGTCGTCATCCTCTACAACGAATTGGTGCGGCTGCGCAATGACAATGACCGCGCATGGGCGAACATCGATGTGCTGCTCAAGCAGCGGCACGACGAAATCCCGAACCTGGTCGAGACCGTGAAGGGCTACATGCAGCACGAGCAGCAGACGCTGGTGGCGGTGACGCAGGCACGGGCCGCGTCCATGAACGCGGCCAGCATTGGACAGAAAGCGCAGGCTGATTTGACCATGACGGCCGCGCTGCGCAGCCTGTTTGCCGTCGCGGAAAATTATCCGCAGCTCAAGGCCAATGAAAACTTTCTCAAGCTGCAGAACCGCATCAGTGAACTGGAAGAGCGCATCGCTGACCGCCGCGAGTTCTTCAACGACGACGTCAACACCTACAACACCCGCATCGGTCAGATCCCTGAGGTATTTCTGGCCAGCTTCATGGAGCTGAAGCCCCGCTCCATGTTCAAGGTGTCTGACGAGGATCGCAGGCTGGTCGAGGTTAGATTTCAGAACGCCGCCGGAGCGTAGGCGGTTCTTCCAATCCCCATCCGCGCGAATTCTATCCCAGCAGTTTTGCCGCATCTTTGGCGTAGTAAGTCAAGATGATGCTGGCTCCGGCACGTTGGATGCTTTGTAAGGATTCCATCATGACACGGTCGCGCTCGATCCATCCATTTTGCGCGGCGGCTTCGATCATGGCGTATTCGCCGGAGACTTGATAGGCGGCTAGCGGCAGATCGAAACGCAGGCGGGCCGCGGCGATTACGTCGAGGTAGGGCAGCGCCGGTTTGACCATGATCATGTCGGCGCCTTCTTCGATGTCGAGCTCGATTTCGCGCATGGCTTCGCGCAGGTTGGCGCCATCCATCTGATAAGAGCGGCGGTCGCCGAATTGCGGAGTGGAGTCGGCGGCTTCGCGGAACGGACCGTAGAATCCCGAGGCGAACTTGGCGGCGTAGGAAAGAATGGGCGTGTTCTCGAAGCTGGCATCATCGAGTGTGCGCCGGATTGCGGCGACTCGGCCATCCATCATGTCGGAGGGCGCGATGATGTCGATGCCGGCGCGGGCGAGCGAGACCGCTGTGCGCGCCAGTAGTTCGAGGCTGGCATCGTTGTCGATCTCGAATCTGGACTCAACGGCTTCCGCCACCATCGATGCCAGCTCGTCGATCACTTTTTCTTTTTCCTCGCGGCTCTTCACCGCCTTCACTGCCATGCCCCGCCGCGTGCTATTTTGCAAAGCGTCCCGGGCAGCAGCTCCCAACGACTGAGGCATAGATCCTGGCTTTACGATCCCGCAGTGTCCATGAGACATGTATTCGCAAAGGCAAACGTCGCCCATCAAGATCAGGCCGGGAACTTCGCGCTTCAGGGCGCGGGCGGCCTGTTGCACAATGCCTTCGTCAGCCCATGCTCCGGTGGCGACATCGTCCTTCTTGTCGGGAAGACCGAAGAGAATCACCGAGGACACGCCGACCGAGTGAACTTCTCGTGCCTCCTTTACTGCCTCATCCACGGAAAGGTTGAACACACCCGGCATGGAGCGAACCGCCTTGCGCACACCTTCGCCAGAGCAAACGAATAAGGGGTAGACAAAGGCATCAGGAGTGAGGCGGGTTTCGCGGACCAAGTCGCGAAGTTGAGAGGTGCGCCGGAGACGGCGAAGACGGGTAACAGGAAAGGCCATGCGAACCACTTCCAAGGTTGATTCTAGCAGGAGTCGGCGGGGCCCAGAGGTGGCAGGTCTCAGGTCCTGGGTCTCAGGTGTGGATTCGAGTGGCTGGAAGGCTGCTAAGAAGCCGGAGCTAAACTTCGTTCTAAGACAAAGACTTGAGGCAAGAGACCTCAGGCCAGGTGACGATAGTAACCTGCCGGGCCGGAAGCGAGCTGAGAATCGCCGCTCTTATCCATAAAATTGACAGACATACATAACAACTGAGCCTGATGAGTCGTTTCGGACAATATCGCTGGTTTGTAGTTGCAGGCGGCATCACGCTGGCGTTTGCCGCAGTGTCGTTAACCGTGCCGCGCGGTCCCGCGCTGACCGCGATTTTTGATGTTGGATCTCTGCTGCTGTACCTCGCAGTCGCGGCAGCGATGCTGGCCAACGCGTGGTCGGAGCGAGGAGCTGACCGGCGGTTTTGGGCACTGATGGGTGCGGGGAGCGTTCTGTGGGCTGCCAATCAGGCGGCGTGGGTCTATTGCGAGGTGGTGCGTCGCACGGCCTCGCCAGATCCATGGTTCATGGATGTCTTTCTCTTTCTCCATCTGGTTCCGATGATCGCGGCAGTTGGCTTGCGCCCGCATCGGACCGAAGGTGATCGACAACTCCACGTAGGTGCTCTGGACTTTCTGCTGCTGCTGGTTTGGTGGATGTTTCTCTATGCGTTCGTCGTGTTCCCATCGCAATATGTGTCGCTGAACGTGGCGGAGTACCACAGGAACTACAGCTCCCTCTACATGCTTGAGAGTGGCGTGCTGATCTTGATGCTGGGCCTCGCCTCCCGAGGTGCGCCTGCGGGGTGGAAAAAGGTGTACCTGAACCTGTTGATTGCAAGTGGGCTTTACGCCTTCTACGGTGCGGCGTTCCTCGGCGTCACCCTGACGTTCGCCAAAGGCGAGTACTACTCAGGAAGTCTTTACGATATTCCGTTGATCGGCGCTGCAAGTTGGATGGCGGCCACCGCGCTGACCGCGCGCCAGTGGAAGCCGGAAGCCGCTCCGGCCAGGGCCGATGACAGGTGGGGTGCGATGACGCTGCGACTGGCGATGCTGGCGATGCTTTCCTTGCCAGCATTGGGACTGTGGGTCTACCAATGGGACGCTTCACAGGCTCAGGCGCGGACTTTCCGTCTTTTTACCGTGCTGGCAGCCATGCTGGTGCTGGGCGTATTCGTTTTTGTGCGCCAGTATCTGCAGGATCAGGCATTGATTCATCTGCTGGGGGATTCGCGTCGCAGCTTCGAGAACGAGCAACGCTTGCAGAGCCACCTGGTGCAGCGCGAGAAACTGGCTTCTTTGGGCCAGCTGGTTGCCGGCGCCGCCCACGAGATCGACCATCCCCTCACGGCGATCATGGAGTATTCAGAGAAGCTGTGGTCGAACCAGCGCTTGACCAGCGAGCAGGACACGCTCGTGCGCAAGATCGTGAATCAATCTCAACGGACCCGCGAGCTGATCTCGAACCTGCTGAGTTTCGCGCAAAAAAGCTCTGGAGAGAAAACGATGGTGGACGTGGGCATGCTTCTGCAGCGCAGCGTGCAAATGCGGGAGCTCCAGCGGCACGATCAGAAAATTCGCATCGAGACCGTGATCGAGCCAAACCTGCCGCGCGTGTGGGGTGACGGTCACCAACTCTTCCAAACTTTCGTCCAGATCGTGGAAAACGCCTTGGACGCGCTCGAAGAAGCAGGCGGAGGCTCGCTTCGAGTCAGCGCCCAGCATCATCGGCAAGAAGTCGTCGTGCAGTTTTCCGACAGCGGGCCGGGCGTCAAAGAACCGCATCGGGTGTTCGATCCCTTCTACACCACAAAACCGATCGGCAAAGGCACGGGCTTGGGATTGAGCGCCGTGTATGGCGTGGTGCAGGATCATTGCGGACAAATCACCTGCCAGAACAAGATGGAAGGTGGAGCCGTGTTCGTGCTGCGCCTGCCCGTGGCGAAACAGGCTGACAGCCAGGCGCTGGCAGCGGTCCAGTCGTAGGAATTGTCATCCTGAACAAGCGTTCTTTGCGCAGTGAAGGATCCGAGCGAGCCGCGAAGCGTCGCGGTCTTTGCGACGCAATAATCGCGCGTTTGGCTCGCTTCCCTATCTACTTGCACTGTTACCCTCTTCCCGCCCTTCCTGTAACATGAATTCCGATGTCCGAAGCAATGTCCGAGGCAATGTCCGAAGCGATATCCCAACCGCTTGTCCACAGCTCCGCGCGCGTCCTTGAGTTCGACGCCTGGCGTGAATTGCTGCGCGGATACTCGTCTTCGCCGCTCGGCCACGCGAAGATTCGTGCCCTCGCACCTTCCACCGATTCCGCCTGGATTGCTGAGCAACAGGAACTCACCGCCGAAGTGCGAGAGTTCCGCCGCGTGGGTGGGCGCTTCGATTTTTCCGGCCTGCTGGATATTACAAAGCTGGTTGAGAAATCTCGAATCGCGGGAGCTGCGCTCGAAACCACGGAGATTCGCGACGTCCTGCTGGTGGTAGACCGCGCCGCGGAGTGGCGCGAGATAGCCTTGCATCCGCCCGCGAACATGAGGACGGAAAGCCGGCGACTGCGAATGCTTTCGGAAAACGTTCCCGACTTCACCGACTTCCTGCGCTCGTTTCGAAACAAGATTCTGCCCGATGGCACGCTGGACGACCACGCTTCGTCCGAACTGGCGCGCATTCGCCGCGAGATCGAGAAGCAGAGACGCGTGATTCAGGAATCGCTGCGCGGATACTTGCGCCGCCTGGCTGAGGACGGAACCGTGCAGGATGAACTGGTCACGATCCGAGGCGAGCGCTTTGTCATCCCGGTGAAGATTGAGCAGAAACGGCGCGTGCAAGGTGTTGTGCACGGCGCGAGCTCGAGTGGTCAGACCGTATTTGTTGAGCCTCTGGAGACCATCGAGCAGAACAACGAACTGGTTCGCTTGCTCGACGAAGAGCAGGCCGAGATTCATCGCATTTTGCTCGAGATGACGCGCCGCATCGGTGAGCAATCAGGAGCGATCCTCGCGTCAGCGGAGGTCCTCAGCGAACTGGAGCTGCAGTTCGCCAAGGCGCGCTTCGCGGAAGACTACAACTGCGTAGCCGTGCAGTTAAGCACGCCTGCCGCAAGCCAGCAAGGTCCAAGTGGGGACAGCCGTCTCGGAAAGCCTGCCCTGAGCGGAGCGAGGCTGCTTCTGCACAATGCCCGTCACCCGTTGCTCGAGCGCAACTTGAAGCTCAAAGGCGCAGCGGTAGTCCCAATCAGCGTCGAACTCGAAGGCGCCCGCCGCCAGCTCGTGATCACCGGCCCAAACACCGGCGGGAAAACAGTAACTCTCAAGACAGTGGGACTGTTAGCCTTGATGGCGCAATCGGGAAGCCCGGTTCCCGCCGACCGCGCGGAGATGCCAGTGTTCGATGCCGTGCTGGCCGATATTGGCGACTACCAATCGATCGAGCAGAATCTTTCCACTTTTTCCGCGCACGTCACCAACATCGATTTCATTTCGCGCACCGCAACCACTGACTCTCTCGTACTGCTCGATGAACTGGGCTCGGCCACCGATCCCGAGGAGGGCGCAGCGCTGGCGGTTGCGATTGCAGGATACTTTGGCCGCATCGGCTGCATGACGGTGATTTCGACGCATCACACGTCGTTGAAGGTCTATGGTGCGAACACCCCGGGCGTGATCAACGCTTCGGTGGGGTTCAACGAAACCACTCTGCAACCTACTTATGAATTGAAGATGGGAGTGCCCGGAGCGTCGGCGGGAATCAACATCGCGCACCGGCTGGGGTTGAATCCGGCGATTATCGAAGCGGCGCGGGCGCGCCTGGGCTCGCAGGCTCGCGATGTCGGCGAATTTCTCGACAAGCTTCATGCCAGCTTGCGCGACGCGGAAGGTGAACGGCTGCGCCTGCAAACCCGCGAACAGGATCTGGAACGCGAGAAGACGCGCCTGGCGGCCGAAGGCAAAAAAGACCAGCAGGCCAAGCTGCGCGAGATGGAGAAGAAACTCGAGAGCGTGCTGCGCGATTTCGAATACCACGCCCGCGAGGCGGTGAACGCCATCCAGGAGCGGGCCGCGGCGCAGAAGCTGTCGAAAGACGCGGAGCGGCGCATCGCCAAATTGCGCCGCGAGTTTCGCGAGCAGTTCGATTCCACCGTGGTGGCGCACGCCAGCGGAGCCGATGAGGGTGATCCACACGCGCAGCCCCAGGTCGTCAAGCACGTCTCCGAAGGCGACAGCGTCAAACTGAAATCAACCGGCCGCGCGGCCAGGATTTCGCGCAAGCTCGACGACAATCACTTTGAAGTGGAAGTGGGCGCGATGAAGATGAAGATCGCGCGCGACGATATTGCCGAAGTGCTGAGCAAAGCAGCGGATTCTCCGCTGAAGGCGGCGCGGGCGCGGGGGATCTCTGTATCGCTGAGTAACGAAAACGAAAGTCAAAATGCAGCGTCGGAGATCAACGTCATTGGTTTTAACGTGGACGACGCGACTCGCGCGGTCGAGAAATTCGTCGACCACGCCTTTCTCGCCGGCCTGCCACGCGTGCGCGTCGTCCACGGCAGCGGCATGGGCATCCTGCGCAAGGCCCTGCGGCAGGCCTTGCAGCAGCATCCCCACGTGGAATCAGTAGCCGAGCCCCCGCAGAAAGAAGGCGGGGGTGGGGCAACGGTGGTGGAGTTGAGGATTTAGAATCCCGCAAAAGGTATTTGGAGCATGTCGAGGCTCGGCACACTTCTGATCTGCATCGCAGTCCCTGCGATTCTGCGTTGGATCTATGCGCGGTCGGCTGCGGGCAAGTCGGTCCTAGAACACGACTCCATCGTCTTCCCTGAGTCGATAGCGGTTCCGGTCATCCGGTGGGGTGGGCTGGTAATGTTTTCGGCAGCGGCCTTTGCGTCCTGGTCATACGGGAAAAGCTTGCTGGCAACATTGATTTTTGCAGGATTCGCGATATTCGCTACTTTTGCACGTGGAGATTCAATCATCGTTAACCGCGAAGGAATATCTGGAGCTTCCACTTGGGGTCGCAGGGCGGCTCTGGCATGGAGCGACGTCGCCTCGCTCGAATTTAATACCGGAAACCGCAACACTATGGTGATCGGAAAGAACGGTGCAAAGATCTGCCATTCGGGCTTTCATCTCGACCAGGGACGCTTCGAGGAAGAAGTCAAACGCCGAACCGGATTGCCGATGAAGGTCATTCGGCCTGGGACTTGGAAGCCCAAGGTGTCCTATCGCTGACCTCTTTTCCGCTGCTGTCAACGATTAGTTCAGGTATTCCACAGGTTTTCCGCAGCCGAATGCGGCTGCTATATTCCTATCAGCAGCACTCTGGCTGACAATCGTAAAGGGAGACGTGTCGCCCTCAGCCCATCACTCCATCCATGCCCACAGAAGATTTCAAAGAGACGGTGAAGCAGCAGGCGGACATCGTCCGCATCATCGGCGACTACATCAAGCTGAAAAAAGCCGGGGCGCAAAATTATTCAGGCCTCTGTCCCTTTCATGGGGAGAAGACACCGTCGTTTTCGGTGCATGCCACGCGCCAGTTTTATCACTGCTTCGGCTGCGGCGTTTCAGGAGACGTCTTCAGCTTCGTCCAGAAGATCGAAAACATCACCTTCCCCGAAGCTGTCCGTCTGGTGGCGCAGAAGCTGGGAATTGCGTTGCCGAAGACGACGTACTCAAGTCCAGCGGAGGCGAAAGAAGCCAAACTGCGCGCGCAGTTGCTCGACGCTCAGGAGCGCGCTGCCGCATTTTTCCAGGAAAGCTTGAACCGTCCAGAGGGAGCAAGAGCGCGCGAGTATCTGCAAGGGCGCGGGCTGGACGAAGAAACCATCGCGCGCTTTCGCATCGGCTACGCCCCGGATTCCGGCTTCCTGCTCCGTGACCGCCTGGCCGGCGAATTCAGCGAAGACGCGCTGCGGGAGAGCGGCCTGTTCTCCTGGAAAGAGGGTGCCCCGTCCTCGTCCGTCCGTTCTTTGGACGGACAGGGCGGGGATTTTGATTCGGAGCCAGCGCCGAAGCCCGCATCCGCCATGTATTCCAAGTTTCGCAACCGCGTGATGTTCCCCATCGCCAACGATGCAGGAAGAATCATCGCCTTCACCGGACGAACCCTGGCCGCCGATGAAAAGTCCGGTCCAAAGTATTTGAACTCGCCGGAGACTGGCATCTATTCCAAGAGCCGCGTCCTCTTCAATCTCGACAAAGCCAAAGAAGCGATCCGCAAACTGGATTACGCCATCCTGGTCGAAGGTCAGATGGATTGCATCTCCGTCTACGCCGCCGGGTTTCACAACGTGATCGCCAGCTCGGGCACCGCGTTTACCGAGATCCAGGCCAAGCTGCTCGGGCGCTTCAGCAAGAACGCGGTGGTCAACTTCGATCCCGACACGGCGGGAGCTAAAGCCACCGAGCGCACTCTAGGTCTACTGGTCGAAGAAGAATTTCAGATCAAAGTGCTGACGCTCGAGCAGGGGTTCGATCCCGATCTCTTCATTCGCCGCAAAGGCAAAGACGCTTATGGCGAAGCCCTTCGGCATGCGCAACGATACTTCGACTATCTCATCGACCGTGCCCGCAGCCATTTTCCAGGCCGCACCGGCGAGAGCAAACAGAAGGCGGTGAACTACCTGCTGCCCCACATTCAGCGCGTCCCCAGCCGGATCGTCCGCGATGAATTAAGCCAGGAGATCGCCCAGAAGCTGGGCATCGATTCGTCCGTCTTGCGCCAGGAGTTGCGGCATGTGGCTTCGGAACGTTCAGCAACCGCGGTGAAAGCTCCCGCCGAGGCGCAACCAACCGACGCCGAGCGAATTCTGATCCGCGCGCTGGCCTCGGCGCGTCAGATCCAGGCGGGCGAACACGCCTCCGCCAGCGATGGCGCTCATGAGGTTATAAAACGCGAAGTTATAAAACATGAGGTTATAAAAGACGAAGAGTTCGACCCCGCTCGACAGGCGCAGTACGCGCTCCAGAGCGAAGGCCTGCATCGCGGCCTCGCGACCGAATCGCTGGTCGAGGCCCTACTCAACGCCGGGACCGAAGTTGCCGATGTAATGGAGGTGCCATGCTCCGAAACCGAGCGCCGGATGCTGGCTTCCATCTTGTTGAAAGAGGACGAGGAACTCAGCGCCGAGCGCCTCGAGGGCGCGGTCCGAGCCCTGCGCCGCATTCACCTGCGCCGCCGCCTGGAGCAGGTGCAGCGCGAACTAACCAAGCCAGGCGTTAGTGACGATAAGGTCATCAGGAACGAATTGCTGGTCGAAAAAGATCGCCTGAGCCGGGCACTGAGGGATCCCAGCTTGGCCGAGCACGGACTGAGAAACGCCACAGGAAATAAGAAAAGTGCATGAAACAAAACGACCATTAAAATCATCTAAGTATTTAGCGGAGTTATAGATAGCGGCAACCGGCGGGGAGCTTTCGGGGCAAGTAATAGACCGGCCAGTACTTATGTGCTAGAATCCATAAGTTTGTGCTAGGCGCACAACTCCGCGCTACCCCAGATTCCCACCTGAACAGGCCGTATCACACGCTCCTCGCGGGCGAATTGAAGAATTTGAGGAACACCTCTTGGCTCTTGAAGACAAGTACGACGACATAAAAAAGCTGGTCGACGCCGGCAAAGAGAAGGGCTACCTGACCTACGACCAGGTCAACGAGTTAATCCCTCAGGATGTGGTTAGTCCCGACGATCTGGACGACCTGCTCACTACGATCGGCACGCAAGGCATTGACGTGCTGGAAGGCCCCAAACTGCCTTCCGCCGCGCTCGATAAGAAGTTTGAAGAAGGCGAAGAGGGCGAGGACGTTGAACTCGATCTCACTCCCGGCGCTCTCGAAAAAACCAACGACCCCGTCCGCATGTACCTGCGCGAGATGGGAACCGTTCCCTTGCTCACGCGCGAAGGCGAAGTAGAAATCGCCAAGCGCATCGAGCGCGGCCAGTTGCGCGTGCTCAAGGCGCTCTCCCGTTCTCCCATCGTCATCCATGAACTTCTTGCTATGGGCGAAGACCTGAAGAAGGGCGTGCGCTCCATCAAAGAAGTTGTCACCTTCGACGAGGAAGAAATCACCGACGAGATTCTGCAGAACCGCCTGAACGAATTTACCGGCAAGATCGACGCCATGGCCAAGCTCTACAAAAAGGCCGGCATTCTGCAGGAAAAGTACGTTGCCATGTCGCAGAAAAAGCGGCCGAAGGACCATCGCCGCGCCCGCCGCAACCTGGCTCGCGGCATCGTGCGGGTTTCGCTCGCCGTCCGCAAACTCGGCTTCACCAACGCCGAGCGCAAGCGCCTGATCGACCGCGTCAACAAAACCGTCGACAGCATGCGTTCACTCGACCGCCAGGCCGGCAACCTCGAACGCAAAGCCGACGCCACGCGCAGTGAGGATCAGAAAAAAGAATACCGCCGCCAGGCTCGCGCCGTAAGAAGCGAAATTGAAAAGCTCGAAGTCGAAGCCGGCCTCCTGTTCCAGGAGATCAAGCGCACGCAACGCGAGATCATCCAGGGCGACATGGACGCGGAGCAGGCCAAGCGCGAGTTGATCGAGGCCAACCTGCGCCTCGTGGTTTCAATCGCGAAAAAGTACACCAACCGCGGCCTCCAGTTCCTCGACCTGATTCAGGAAGGCAACATCGGCCTGATGAAAGCTGTCGACAAGTTCGAGTACCGCCGCGGCTACAAGTTTTCCACGTACGCCACGTGGTGGATCCGGCAGGCAATTACCCGCGCCATCGCCGATCAGGCGCGCACCATCCGCATCCCGGTGCACATGATCGAAACCATCAACAAGCTGATCCGCACCTCACGGCAACTGGTGCAGGAACTCGGCCGCGAACCTACTTCGGAAGAAATCGCTAAAAGAATGGACATTCCGGTTGCCAAAGTGCGCAAAGTCCTGAAGATCGCGCAGGAACCGATCTCTCTCGAAACCCCTATCGGCGAAGAAGAAGATTCGCATCTCGGCGATTTCATCGAAGACCGCGCCGTAGTCTCTCCGGCCGAAGCCGTGATCAACGTGAACCTCAAGGACCAGACCGGCCAGGTTCTGCGCACGTTGACCCCACGTGAAGAAAAAGTAATCAAAATGCGCTTCGGCCTCGAAGACGGCAGCGAGCACACGCTGGAAGAGGTCGGGCAGTCGTTCGCCGTAACCCGCGAACGCATCCGCCAGATCGAAGCCAAGGCGCTGCGGAAGCTAAGGCATCCGTCGAGGTCGCGCAAGCTACGGGCGTTTATGGATGGAGTTAGGGACTAAGATCCTTCACCACCGAGACACAGAGTCCCGGAGAGATCCTGTCTGGGGACGCGGCTTCGCCCGTGCCTTTTTCTTTCCCAGATTGGCATCTGGTATCGAAATAATTCCTCTTGGGCCGTCAAGTATATTCAAGCTCCAAATTACAATCGACAACGCAACAGGGTCGTTTGGAGGGTGGTTCCAGTGGTTACTGGACGACGCCTGTCACGCGTTCGAGTGGCTTCAGCCACTAGGTTCGATTCCCTCGCCCTCTAATGTCACTCGAGCCTCGAATTGACGCTTGACATGCTTTCGAGGTTTGTTACGATTAGGTTGACAGGCGTCGTTTAGTACCTCGCAGGCCCCGAGTGACCCTCGGGGCTTTTGCTTTTGTGCTCGGGGTGCCCGATTCGTGGCGACGCGAAGATGGACGGCCCCCTAATCCGTGGAATTCCGCTCCCGCAGAGGGCGTCTGGCACTGCCGTCAGGTTCCTCCTGCAAACAAACAATCCTACTTATGATATGTTGACGGACTTCACAGGCCATGTCATACTCCAACCAATGAGTACAACTGAGAAGCTCGAAACCGTATGGTTCACCACGAAGGGGCAGGTCGTCATACCGCTTCGCCTGCGCAAGCAATTCGACATCGAGGACGGGACCAAGGCCGTGGTCCAAGCCACACCGGAGGGAATTCTTCTCAAACCCATGACTGCGGCGCTAATCAAGCGCGGGCGCGGCATCCTCAAGCGCCAGCCGGGAGGCAAGCCACTGGCGGAGGACTGGGCCGAGCCCAAGAAGCGGGAACGGGCACTCGAAGGGCGCCATGCTGGCTAGGGTGCTCGACAGCTTCGCACTGATCGCCTATTTCCGCGACGAGCCCGGCGCGGAAACGATGGAAGATATGCTCGTCGCCGCCGGCAAGAAGGACAGCCCACTCCTCATGACCGATGTGAACTACGCCGAGGTGAAGTACTCGATCGTCGGAAAAGACGGGGCACAGGCGTGGGCGGAGGCCGCGAAGGTCCTCGAGGGCCTGCCGATTGATTTTCATTCCACGACCCGCGCTCTGGCCGACACTGCAGCCGACTTCAAGGCGCGCTTCAAATTGAGTTTGGCCGACGCCTTTGCCGCCGCGCTGGCAAAGGAAAGGAGGACTGAACTCGTCACCGGCGACCCCGAATTCAGACCCCTCGAAAAGGAAATCAAAATTCACTGGCTGTAATAATCACAGCCCATGGGCTTTTGTAAGATTCCCATTTTGGGAATCGTTCCCGCTTTTTTCTTAGAATTTTCTTGCCTTGGGCTTTTTATTCCTGTCGAATAAAAACATAAGGCGGCATTCGCGAATTTTCCCCGAATGCCGCCCTTTTTCGTTTTGAGGTTGGTTCAATGGGGAAGCGGAAACCGATAATTATTGGCAAGAAACTTCGGGGTGAGTGGGCGGAGATGATTTTCATGCTGCGCGCCACCGAGCATGGTTTGCAGGTAAGCAAGCCCTGGGGAGACTCCAGAAGTTATGACTTTGTGGTGGGGCGGCCTCGTCACTTTGTGGCGGTGCAGGTTAAATCCACCATCTTCGAGTTGGAAGAGGGTTGGATGTGCACGGTGTGCAGCAGCGGCAATCCGTATCCACCCGAATCGTTCGACTTTCTGGCGGCTTACGTTGTTTTCGAGGACGCCTGGTACATCATTCCTGAGGAAGAGATTCTGGGAATGAGGTCGGTGTCGCTGCATACGAAGAACAGCCATTCGAAGTACGAAAAGTACAGGGAAGCGTGGGAATTGTTGGGGCGCGATCTCAATGCGAACCCGGTCGCCGGCCACATCGACGACATCCAAGGCTGCGCGGAAGAGGTCTCATCCGACTGGATTGAATGAAGCGCGGATTTCCTCAGGCTTCCACAGGGAAGTCCTATCGTCCACAGTTTCTGCACAAGGGGGAAATGTTTTTAAGTTGCGGGTCGCAACATTGTGGCTGAGAGTGAGTGCAGCGCAAACGTGGAAATCTCAAAGCTTGCCGGATGATGATTGCGGTGACGCCGGTGGCAGCTGGCAATTCTCGAGGGTGAATTGCTGGGGGAAATTGGAAACGCGCGCGAGCGCGAATCGGTTGCCCGGGCATTGCGGCCTCCTCTACAGTCTGCTCCTTGAGCGGGCTGGGCCGCTGGCCAACGCAGGGGTTGCAGAGAAGCGATTCTGCGAATCATATTCCGGAATCATGCTCTGCGGCCAGTACTGGTAAATGCGGCACTCTTCCTTTTTGGCGAGCGCTGTCGGACCAGTACCGTCGGCTCGCCGCTCCTAGCGGCGGGAAGGCAGGGCGAGAGATCCACGAGCGATGCGGCCGGGGTGGCTGGCCCCGGCCGCATTTATTTTTGCGGCTTGACTTCCTCTTCGCCGTTTGTTCTCCTACGCTTAGTTGCTACGATTCCGTCAGTCCGCGGACGGTACTGCCCGCTGACTTTATTGCGATTGAGCTTGGTTTTCCAAAGGATGCGCCTCGCATTCACAACCCACATCGGGTTAGTGTGCCGATGGTGTTTCGAGAGCCTGGGGGAAACATAAATATCTTGGCGACTACTGATTACAATATCAGCACTCTTCCGGCGAACGTGGAGGCGGAGCGCTCGATTCTGGGCGCGATTCTGCTGGACAACTTTGCTTACAACCAGGCGGCGGAGCATTTGCGGATCGAGGATTTCTCGCTGGATTCGCATCGGCGGATTTACGGGCGGATGGTCGATCTGGCGGAGTCGTCGCGGCCGATCGACATGATTACGCTGATCGACGAGCTCGACCGGCACAAGGATCTGCAGGCGATTGGCGATGTCGGTTATGTGTCGAGCCTGCTCGATGGGGTTCCGGACCGGCCGAGCATTGAGCATTACGTCAGGATTGTGCGTGACAAAGCGCTGCTGCGCGGGCTGATTCATGCGGCGAATACGGCGATTGCGCGGGCGGGTGATCAATCCGATGCGGCCGAGGAAGTGCTGAGCGACGCTGAGGCTGCGATCTTTCAGCTGTCGGAGAAGCGCATTGGGCGCGGGTTCATGGGCGTGCAGGAGATCGTCCGCGAATCGTTTGGCTCGGTGGATGCATTGCTGCAGCGCGGGCAGCGCATTACCGGGCTGGCCACGCATTATGAAAATCTTGATGAGATGACGAGCGGACTGCAGCGCTCGGATCTGGTGATCATTGCGGCGCGGCCTTCGATGGGCAAGACGGCGTTTGCCATGAACATCGCGGAGAATGCCGCGATCAAGGACCAGCAGGTGGTGGGAGTGTTTTCACTCGAAATGTCGCGGGAGGCGCTGTTGCTGCGGTTGCTGTGTTCGACGGCGGAAGTGGATGCGCACAAGATGCGTACCGGTTCGCTGTGGCAGGATGACACGAAGAAGCTGGTGCGGGCGATGGAGCATCTGGCGCACGCTCCGATTTTTATTGACGACACGCCCGGGATTTCGCTCAGCGAGATGCGGGCCAAGGCGCGGCGGCTGAAGCAATCGCAGGGCAGGCTTGACCTGATCATCGTGGACTATCTGCAACTCATGTCGGGCGGGAGCAAGCGGTATGAGAATCGCACGCAGGAAGTGTCGGCTATTTCGCGGGGATTGAAGGGGCTGGCCAAGGAGATGAGCGTGCCGGTGGTGGCGCTTTCGCAGTTGAGCCGGGCTCCGGAGAGTCGAGGCGGGGATCATCGTCCGCAGCTTTCTGATCTGCGCGAGTCGGGGTCGATTGAGCAGGATGCTGATCTGGTGATGTTCATCTTTCGGGAAGAGGTTTACCGGCAGGACGATCCGGACCTGCAGGGGAAGGCGGAGATCATTATCTCGAAGCAGCGGAATGGGCCGACGGGCAAGCTGGTGCTGGCTTTCCGCAAGAACTGCACCCGGTTTGAGATGATGGCGGAAGGCGGGATGGCGCCGGAGGAGTGATGCCGACTAGTACAGGAATGACTCTATTTTTCGGAGGTAAGTACCTTACACGATTCGAGTTGCGCGGGGGCGGGTGTGCTGTGGAAAAGCTTGTGGAATTGCTGGCGATGAGCAAAATGGCTGCGGGTAAAGATTTGTCACCCGCTTTCCGGCGACTGATTTTCAGCTCCTAAGGCTCTGAATAGTAACCAGTTAGGCAATTCATTCCGCATTAACATCGGAAAGACCGCGCGAAAGTCAGCTTATTCCTGCTTTGGAGATTTGCACATTTTGGGGTCGCGGCCTTTCGATTCTGCTTCCGTCCGCGGATAACAAAAACAACTCAATTGCTGTCTTCGCCGACCTTGAGCACGGCTAGGAAAGCCTCTTGGGGGATGTCGACGCGGCCGATGCGCTTCATGCGTTTCTTGCCTTCTTTTTGCTTCTCGAGCAGCTTGCGTTTGCGGGAAATATCGCCCCCGTAGCACTTGGCGATCACGTTCTTGCGGATCGCCGATACGGTTTCGCGGGCTATGATTTTGGCGCCGATGGAGGCTTGGATGGCTACCTCGAACATTTGCCGGGGGATGAGCTGGCGCATTTTTGAGACCAGCAGTTTGCCGCGCTCGTAGGCGAAATCGCGATGCACGATGATGGAGAGTGCGTCTACTGGTTCGCCGGCCACGAGGATATCGAGCTTGACCATGGGCGACTCCCAATAATCGGCGAGGTGATAGTCGAGGGAAGCGTAGCCGCGCGAGACTGACTTCAGGCGATCGTAGAAGTCGAGGACGATTTCGTTTAGAGGTAACTCATAGTGCAACATCACGCGCGAGGAGCTGACGTACTCAAAAGTTTTCTGCTTGCCGCGCTTGTCTTCGACGAGCTTGAGAATGCCGCCGACGTATTCTTCGTTGGTCAGGATTGTGGCGAGGATTACCGGCTCTTCGACCTTTGCGATCTCGCTGGGGTCGGGCCAGCGCGAAGGATTATCGACTTCGATCAAGTCGCCGTCGGTCTTGGTGATTTTGTAGCGCACGCCAGGTGCGGTGGTGATGAGTTCGAGGGCGAACTCGCGCTCCAGGCGCTCCTGGATGATTTCCATGTGGAGGAGGCCGAGGAAACCGCAACGGAAACCGAAACCTAACGCTACGGAGCTTTCCGGTTCGAAGAAGAATGAGGAATCATTGAGGCGGAGTTTTTCCAGCGCTTCGCGCAGGCGGGTGTGCTCGTGCGCGTCGACGGTGTAGAGTCCGGCGAAGACCATGGGCTTGATTTCTTCGAAGCCGGGGAGCGCTTCGAAGGCAGGGTTGGCGTCGTCGGTGATGGTGTCGCCGATTTTTGTGTCGGCGACATTCTTGATGTTGGCGATGAGGAAGCCGACTTCGCCGGCTTTTAGTTCGTTGATCTCGACTGGCTTGGGGCTTTGCACGCCGAGCGTTTCGGCGTCGAAGGTTGTGCCGTTTGACCAGAGACGAATTCTCTGGCCCTTGCGCAGCGTGCCTTGGAAAACTCGAGTGAGGATCACTACTCCGCGGTACGCGTCGAACCAGGAGTCGAAGATCAGGGCTTGCAGGCGGCTGTCAGGATTGCCTTTGGGCGGCGGGATGCGTTTCACAATGGCTTCAAGGACGTCGGGGACGCCCTGGCCGGTTTTCGCGCTGATGAGAACGGCGTCAGAGGCGTCGAGGCCGACGGCGCTTTCGATCATTTCCTTGGTGCGCGGGATGTCGGCGCTTTGGAGATCGATTTTGTTGATGACGGGGATAATTTCAAGGCCGTTATTGATGGCGAGGTAGGCGTTGGCGAGGGTTTGGGCTTCGACGCCCTGGGAGGCGTCGACTATCAGCAACGCGCCTTCGCAGGAGGCTAGCGAGCGCGAGACCTCGTAGGAAAAATCCACGTGGCCGGGAGTGTCGATTAAATTGAGCTGATAGGTCTGGCCGTCGTGGGCGGTATACATCATGCGGACGGCGTGGGCCTTGATGGTGATGCCGCGCTCGCGCTCGAGGTCCATGGAGTCGAGGACCTGGGCCTGCATCTCGCGCGCGGTAAGGGATCCGGTCAGCTCCAGCAGGCGGTCTGCCAGCGTGGATTTGCCGTGGTCGATGTGCGCGATGATCGCAAAGTTGCGGAGGAAAGCGGCGTCCATAGTTCAGTGGCTAGTGGCCAGTTGTCAGTCAAAAACCGAATCGAAACTGGCGGCCGAACTGCCAGTGCTCTTTCTAGACTGCGGCTAATCTTTGATTTTAACAGGCGGGGAGGAGTTCTCAGTTTTCGAGAGCAGTTTCGATTCTTGCGAGTCCAGGGTTCGATTGAGTCCTAAAATCTTTAACACAGGGGGCACAGGGTCACACAGGGTAAGGCTTGGAGTTTCGTTTGGGCGGACTGGGGCTTTCTTCGGTAGAATCCTGACTTGTGGTCGCGGAGGAGGAATCATGCGCAAACTTTTCGGTGCTGGCTTCCTGGTGATTGCTTGCTCGGTCGCTTTAATGGCGCAGAGTCTCTCGCCGCAGGTTCGCGGTTTTGTGAAAGTTGACGCGCCTGTGGTGGCGCTGACCCATGTGCGCGTGATAGACGGCACGGGCGCGGCGGCGCGGGACGACCAGACGGTCGTGATCTCAAAAGGGAAGATCGAATCGGTTTCCGATGCTGCGTCGGCGAATCTGCCGAAAGATGCGCAGGTGTTGGATCTGCACGGCTACAGCGTTATTCCCGGGCTCGTCGGGATGCACGATCACATGTTCTACCCCATGGGTAACGGTATCTTCGGCGAAATGGGGTTCAGCTTTCCGCGCTTGTACCTCGCTGGCGGGGTGACGACGATCCGCACGACTGGCGCGCTTGAGCCTTACACCGATCTTGAACTCAAGAAGGAGATGGATAAGGGCGAAACTCCGGGGCCGAAGATTCACGTTACTGGGCCTTATCTGGAAGGAGCCGGCAGTTGGGCGCTGCAGATGCACCAGCTCACCGGACCTGATGACGCGACCAGGACGGTTAATTTCTGGTTGGACCAGGGCGTCGACAACTTCAAAGCGTACATGTTTATTACTCCGGCGGAGCTTTCGGCTGCGGTGGCTGCGGCGCACAAGCGTGGAGCGAAAGTTACAGGACATCTTTGCTCCATCGGCTTTCGGGAAGCGGCCGCGATTGGAATTGACGATCTGGAGCACGGGCTGCTTGTAGATACCGAGTTTTTTCCCTGGAAGAAGGCCGGCGAGTGCCCGGAAAAACTTGACTATGAGTTTCTTTCGAAGCTGGATGTGCAGAGTGGGCCACTGCACGATACGATCGTCGACCTGGTTCAACATCACGTTGCAGTCACGTCGACGCTGCCGGTGTTTGAAATGTCTGTGCCCGGACGGCCGACGATTCAGCAGCGCATTCTCGATGCGCTTTCGCCCGACGCTCGCAGCGCGGTGCTCAACAACAAGGTGCGTGCCAGCGATAGCAGCCTGATCCAGCAGCGTTATCACAGCGATGCTTCTCCTTTTACCGCCGCTTTCAAGAAGGAAATGGAGTTCGAACATGCCTTCGTACAGGCGGGAGGTTTGCTGCTGGCTGGGTTGGATCCCACGGGCATGGGAGGGGTGATTGCGGGTTTCGGAGATCAGCGCGAAGTCGAGCTGCTGGTGGAAGCGGGGTTTACGCCTGTGGAGGCAATTCATATCGCGACCGCCAACGGAGCGCAGTATCTTGGAGAGCTGGACCGCATTGGCACAATCGCTGCGGGGAAGCACGCGGATCTGGTCGTGATCAAGGGCGATCCGTCGAAGAAGATCGACGACATCGAGAACGTGGAGACTGTGTTCAAAGACGGGGTCGGTTACGATTCGGCGAAGCTGATTGAGTCGGTGCGCGGGGTGGTTGGGAGCAGGTAGTCGCTGGTATCTAGTACCCAGTCCCGAGTCCCGAGTTCTAGCTTTCGCTGTGGCCTGCACTTGTTCTCGCGACTCGTACTCGGTGCTTTTTCAGTTAGGGTCCAGATCGCATGATTGTTCTTGCTTCTGCTTCGCCTCGGCGCCAGGAGTTGCTGCGCAATGCCGGGATTGCATTCACGGTGCAGCCGGCTGACATCAATGAAACTCCGCTTGCGGGGGAATCTCCGCAAGACTGCGCCGAGCGGCTGGCGCGGGAAAAGGCGCTGGCAGTTTTTCAAGGCCGGGATGGGGATTGCGTTCTCGGCGCGGATACCATCGTTGTGGTCGATGGCGCAATCCTGGGCAAGCCTCGCGACGCGGACGACGCCGTGCGCATGTTACGAATGTTGTCGGGACGCACTCATGCCGTGATCACAGGGGTGTGTGTGGTAAACCCAGTGGCCAGTGGTCAGTGGTCAGTGGCCAGCAAAACCGACCTGCTTACTGCTTCCGAAACGACCTTGGTGACCGTGTGCGAGCTTTCTGATAACGAGATTCGCGATTATGTGGCCACCGGGGAGCCTATGGACAAAGCAGGAGGGTATGCGATTCAGGGGATCGCTTCGCGCTGGATCCCGCGGATTGAAGGGGATTACAGCAATGTGGTTGGCTTGCCGGTGGCGCTGGTGTATCGCATGCTGAGGGAGCGGGGAGCGCTCTGAATTGCTGCTACGAATCTTCGGTCAGGATTTCTTCTCTTCCTCTTTTTCTTTTTTTGGTTCGCCCCCTTCTTTCATGGAAGCTTTGAAGTTACGAATGCCTTCGCCAATGCCTTTGCCGACTGCGGCAAATTTCGCGGGGCCAAAGAGCAGAAGAGCGATGGCAATAATTAGTAACCAGTGCCAGGGCGAAAACTCACCCATAACTCCTCCAAGGACGGTTCAGGCGTTCCGAACACAGGCGGATCGGTGGAACTGCCTGTAAAAAGTCTAGGCTATGGGAACTGCAGAGTCAAAGAATGCGGCACAGCCTTTGTTCTGCGCCGCTGGATCCCTGCTCACCGACTTGCTGTCGCAAAGTCTATTCTAGAGATTGGTCCTGGAGGTTTGCGATGACTTTTCGACGTTTCACGCTGATGCTGGCGCTGCTTGTTGCGTGCAAGACGGTTTCTTACGGTTATGGTCAAGAGGCAGCGCAGGCTCCGGTCACTGCTCCTGCCGAACATCGCAAAACCAGCGAACCTTATACGGGAGATCTTTCTATTTTCGATTCTCCCGGGCGGGATGAGCGGCTGCAAGTGAATCGCGTCATGGACATTCTGGGCATCACGCCGGGAAAGACGGTGGCGGATATTGGAGCGGGGTCGGGCTGGTTCACAGCGCGGGCGGCGCGACGTGTGGGCGAACGCGGCGCGGTTTATGCTGTGGACATCAACCCGGAAGCGATCCGCTATATCGACGGTCGCGCCCAGAAGGAGCAGTTGCGCAACATAAAGACCATCCTTAGCAAACCCGACGACCCGCTGCTGCCCGCAGGGTCGGTGGATGCTGTTCTGCTCTTGAAGACTTATCACGAGGTTGCTGAGCCGGTTGTCCTGTTGCGAAATCTGCGGGCGGCGCTGCGTCCCGGCGCCAAGGTTGGAATCATTGATCGAAATGGAAATGGCGAGGACCACGGGGTGGGGCGCGACGTGGTTCTGCAGGAAGCCACGCAGGCTGGCTATCGATTGTTGAAGCAGTATGACTTTGTGAAGGGCGACAGGATGGATTATTTCCTGGTGCTGGTTCCCGCGGGGTAGTGGTTCAAACATTTTCGATCATTCCAGCGAGCAGCAGAGCTCTTCGCGGCAGTTCGGAAATTACGATGAATTCGTGAAGTGCATGCGCGCCGTCGCCTACGCCGCCTAAGCCGTCGAGCGTGGGAATGCCCATGCCGGCGGTGAAGTTGCCATCGGAGCCGCCGCCTACCGCTGCTTCTTCGAGCTTCCAGTCGATCTGGCGGGCAATCTCCTGAGCTTGTTTGTAAAGGGCTGCTACTCCTGCAGTGCGCTCCATGGGGAGGCGGTTGATGCCGCCGGTCATTTCGAGTCTGCAGTGTTTGTCGAACGGCTTGAGGGAGCGCAGCTTGCGGTTAAGGCCGGAGGCTTGTTTCGCGCTCTTGATGCGGACATCGATGCCAACCGAAGCCTCGGCGGCGACCACGTTGGTGCGCGTTCCTCCTTGCACTATGCCGGGGTTCACCGAAACGCCTTGCTGCAGATTGTTCAGCTTAGAGACGACCGCGATCTGGCGGGCTAGCTCGAGAATGGCGCTGTGTCCTTTGCCGGGATCGAGTCCAGCATGCGCCGCGACACCTTTCACGCGCAGCGTGTATTCGCCGACACCTTTGCGCGCAGTTTTTACCGCACCTCGAAGTCCGGCGGCGGGTTCGAGCACCAGGACTCCGGCAGACTCTTTCGCCAGGGCTTCAGTGATCTTTCGCGAGGAGTGGCTGCCGACTTCTTCATCGGAAACCAGGAACACCGTGACCGGCCGCGGAAGCTTGCCATGCCAGGATTGCAGCGCTGCGATGGCGTGCAGCATGAGCGCAATGCCTGACTTCATATCGAGAACGCCGGGGCCGCGCAGGCGGCCGTTCTCGATTTCGCAGGGCATGCTGGCTAGCGTGCCCAGGGGATAAACCGTATCGTAGTGGCCGAGGAGCAGAACCGGTTTGCCAGTTCCCTCGGCGGCGTAGTCGATCTGCAAATTGTTGCCGAAGTCGGTGCTGCGATGGAGACGAGTGCGTCCTCCCAAAGCTTCGAATTTGGGAGCGAGGGAGGCGGCAATGTGGTTGACCGCCGACTTGTTGTCGCTGGGAGATTCGATTTCGACGAGATCGCGAATGGTGTTGACGATCTGGTCCTGACGTTCCGAGAAATAGCGCAGGCGATCGGCGCATGCGGGCTGAGTCCGAGCTGCTGCTGATTTTCCTGCTTTCATGCCGGGCACAATTCCTTTCACTGGAGGGTGGCGACGCTGCACTGTGAATACAACGCGGTACAGTATAATCTTCAGGCTGATTCGGGCGAACTGATTGAGGACGAGGCATGACTGAAAGCACTCCACTCGTGACGGATATCGTATCCAAGACGGGGTTCGACATTCACGAGATCCTGAAGATTCTGCCGCACCGTTATCCGTTTCTGCTGATTGACCGGGTGCTGGAGCTGAAACGCAAAGAGCGCATCGTAGCCATCAAGAACGTCACCATCAACGAACCTTTCTTCAACGGACATTTCCCCGGATTGCCCATCATGCCGGGCGTGCTGATCGTGGAAGCGATTGCGCAGGCCGGAGGAGCGCTTTTGCTCACCGAACTGGAAGATCGCAGCAACAAGCTGATGGTTTTCACCGGAATCGATCGCGCCAAGTTTCGCCGGCCGGTGAGTCCCGGCGACCAGTTGCGGATCGAGGTGGAGGTGCAGGGCTGGCGCGTCATCCCCCGCATGATCGCCGCGAAGATGCACGGCGTCGCGTTCGTGGCGGGCAAGCGTGTGGCGGAGGCGACGGTGTCGTGCCAGCTGATCGACAACTCGCGCGCGCGCGGGGACGGCGCGGAAGCGACTCGCGACGGCGCGGATGCCGAGTAAGCAGAGTGTGAGTGCGCCCGCTATCGATCGATCTCCTGATGATGCAATAACGAAATCATGAATGTTCATCCCACGGCGATTATCGATCCCCGGGCTAAAGTTCCGGCATCATGCACGGTCGGTCCTTACTGCGTGATCGGGGCTGGTGTGGAACTGGGCGAGGGCTGCCGATTGGTTTCGCATGTGGCTCTCGAAGGTCCGACGAAGATCGGCGCCGACAACGCGTTTTTTCCGTTCTGCGCGGTCGGCATGGCGCCGCAGGATGTTACCTACAAAGGCGAGCCGACGCGGCTGGAGATCGGCGACCACAACGAGATTCGCGAATGCGTCACCATCAGCCGCGGCACAGTGAAAGGCGGCGGACTCACTCGCGTGGGGAGTCACACGCTGATCATGGCCTACGCGCACATCGGACACGATAGCGTGATCGGCGACCACTGCATGCTGGTGAACGGCGCGACGCTGGGCGGGCATGTGACCGTGGAGGAGTGGGCGGTGGTGGGCGCGCTTTGCCCGGTGCATCAATTTGTGCGCATCGGCGCTCACTCCTACATTGGCGGAGGTACGACCATCACGCAGGATGTGCTGCCGTTTTCCATGACGTCTGCCGCCCGCAACACTCACGCTTATGGAATGAATAAAGTTGGGCTCGATCGCCGCGGCTTTTCGCGGGAGCGAATCCGCAAGATTCATCATGCTTACAAGACTTTGCTGGCGTCGAAGATGAATACTTCGCAGGCGCTGGAAAAGCTAAAGGCCGAGCATGATCGGGGGGAGGATGTGGATATGCTGATTCGGTTTATCGAGGCGTCGGAACGGGGAGTGATTAAGTAACGGCCAGTGGTCGGTGATCAGTGGCCAGTAAAATCAAGCACTGACTGCTAATCGCCGATCAATCGCCGCTGATCACTGACCACTGCTATGGAACGCATCGGCCTTATCGCTGGCAACGGCACGTTTCCTCTTCTCATATTGGACGCCGCTCGCGCTCAGGGATTCGAAGTGGTTGTGGTCGCGATCAAGGAAGAGGCTTCGGCTGAGATTGAGGACCGCGGCGCGGCTTCGGTTCACTGGGTTTCGCTGGGAGAGCTTTCGAAGCTGATTGAGACTTTCCAGCGGGAAGGTGTGCGGCGCGCCATCATGGCTGGGCAGGTGAAGCACAAGCAGATTTTCTCCGCTATTCGACCGGACTGGCGGCTCGCTAAGCTTTTGCTGTCGCTTACCACGCGCAATACGGATAGCCTGCTTGGCGCTGTGGCGAAGGTTCTCGCGGAAGAGGGCATTACACTCGAGAGTTCGACGGGGCTGCTGGAGCCGCTGCTGGTGAAGGCCAGCGTGCTCACGCGGCGATCCCCGAGCGAACAGGAACGGAAGGACATCGACTACGGCCGCGCCGTAGCTCGCCAGCTGGCGCAGTATGACATTGGGCAAACGGTTGTAATTGCGGAATCGGCTTGCGTGGCAGTGGAAGCCATGGAGGGCACTGACGCCGCGATCGAGCGAGCCGGGCACATCATGGCCTCGCTGCGGGGTGAAGCTTCTACGCTCAGCCGTGCCCTCACGGTGGTGAAGATCGCGAAACCGAATCAGGACATGCGGTTTGATGTTCCCGTGATCGGAGTTAAGACGATCGAAGTGATGCAGTCGGCAGGGGCTACCTGCCTTGCGTTGGATGCCCGAAAATGTCTGCTGCTCGATGGAGAGAAAGTTATTGACGCGGCAAATGCGGCGGGGATGGCGGTGGTGGCTGACTCTTGAGCGGCGGAGAACCTAACTGGCCGTCAACTAGTCGGCTCCGACGGAGCGGCGTGACGCTCGCGACGCTGATGCCGGGCTCTTGCGGGTATTGTGGAGGGCCCGCGTCAGATCGTAGGCGGTCTGCAAATTCATCCAAAACTCGGCAGAGTTCTTGAAGTACCCAGCCAGAAGCAGAGCGGTTTCCGGCGTGATTCCACGCTTTCCGCGGACAAGTTCGTTCACCCTGTTCAAAGGGATGCCGAGAGCTCTGGCCAGTTCCGCCTGGGTCAGGCCCGCAGGTTCGAGAAACTCCTGCAACAGGATTATTCCGGGATGAGTGGCGATACGATGGCTCGGCAGCATTGTTTTCTCCTCAGTGGTAGTCCGTGCACCGCACATCGAGTGCGTTACCGCTCACGAAACGGAAAACTACGCGATACTGATCGTTCACCCTCAGGCTGTAAAACCCCACCCAATCTCCACGCAGCTTCTCTAGCCGGTTTGATGGGGGCACGCGCAGGTCTTCCAGTGTAGTGCTGGCATTCAGCAGATCCAGTTTTGCCTCGATTCGCGTCCACAAAGTTTGCGCAATTTTCCGCGCGGCTCTTGTCTGGTGGCCGTGAAAGATGTCTTCTGTCGTCTTGTCTCCGAAGGAGACAATCATTGTCTAATAATACATAAATACCGTGTATGTGTAAATCGGTTGACTATTCGGGTTTTAGTTGCGAAGTTGGAACCATGACGACCCCAAGTTCTGAACCTGCCCTGATTGCCGAACAACTTCGCCGCGCATTTGAAGGCGACGCCTGGCATGGCCCAGCTCTGCTTGAGCTGTTGCAGGAGATGGATGCTGCGACCGCCGCGGCTCAGCCCTTGCCCGATGTTCACAGCATCTGGGAGCTGGTGCTGCATGTTTCCGCCTGGGATGATGCGGCCAGCCGCCGGCTGGACGGAGAGAAAGTGCAGCTCACGGGTACGGCGAATTTTCCTGTCGTTCCTAAGCCTACTCAAACTGCGTGGCGCGAGGCCGTTGCTGGTGCGAAGCACACGCACGATGCTCTGGTGAAGACGGTCGCTGCCTTGCCCGAGTCGCGGCTGCGGGATCGGGTTCCCGGCAAGAGATACGATTTTTACTTCATGCTGCACGGCGTCGCGCAACACGCGCTTTACCATGCGGGGCAGATTGCAATCCTGAAGAAAGTGCAGAGCCATGCCGCGAAATCCAGGAGTTGAGTCGCCCTTAATCTCCTCACCTACCACTGCTTGAAGATCACTCCCACCGCGACCACAATCAGGCCGAATCCGACGGCGTGGTTCCAGCGCACTGGTTGCTTCAGATAGAGCACTGAAAACACCGAGAACACGACCAGCGTGATGACCTCCTGAATGGTCTTGAGTTGTGCGACGCTGAACTCGTAAGAACCAATGCGGTTGGCCGGCACCTGGAAGCAATATTCAAAGAAGGCGATCAACCAGCTGATCACGATCACCTTGAATAGTGGGACCTCGCGATATTTCAGGTGACCATACCAGGCGAAGGTCATGAAGATGTTGGAAACGGTGAGCAGGGCGATGGTTCGCATGAGGTGAGACGCTCCTAATTGTGCGATTGGGCGATCGGGTCATCGGGCGATTGGACACTCTAGAACCTGCGGGCTCTCCAATTGCCCAAACGCTCGATTCCATAATCACACAATCGAATGCAGATGCTCTTTCCCAGCTTTACGTTTACAATTTCTTGTTCCTGCTGGCAACCAGCCAGGCGAGAGTTCCTTCCTGCAAGCTGACAATGCGATTTCCGTTGCGGTGGTGGGTGTGGGCGTCTTCGGACGCAATCACGCGCGGGTCTATCACGAACTCGAGCAGCAGGGAGAGCCGGTGCGGCTGGTGGGCGTGGTAGATCCTAATGTTGATCGCGCCGATGCAGTGGCGCGGGAGTTCGGCTGCCGCGCTTTTGGCTCGGTCGCGCAGATGCTGACCACGCACAGCGAAATCCGCGCGGCTTCCGTGGCAGCGCCCACGGTACATCACCTTGCAGTGGCTCGCGCGCTGATGGAAGCCGGGGTTGACGTGCTGATCGAGAAGCCGGTAGCCGCTTCGCTGGATGAGGCAAACGAACTGGTGCAACTGGCTGCCACGCACAAGCGTATTGCGCAGGCGGGGCACCTTGAGCGCTTTAATCCGGCGGTGCGGGCGACGATTCCCCTGCTTACGCAGCCCATGTTCTTCGAAGTGCACCGGCTCAGCGTCTTTACTCCGCGCTCACTTGACGTTGACGTGGTTCTGGATCTGATGATCCACGATCTTGATATCGTGCTTTCGTTTGCTGATTCCCCGGTGAAAGAGGTGCGCGCCGTCGGCCTTCCCATTCTGTCGGGCAAGGCTGATATTGCGAATGTGCGGCTGGAGTTCGAATCGGGATGCGTGGCTAACTTCACGGCCAGCCGGGTTTCGACTGAGCGCGTGCGCAAGCTGCGCTTTTTTCAGCCGCAGCAGTATGTTTCCGTCGACTACGGACGGCAGGAAGTACTTGTGTTCACCGTTGGTGCCGATGGCGCGCCGGGTGCTCCCACTGTCAATCCGCAGATAAAAGTGGCCAAGCCTCCGGTGACTTCGGAAGAGCCTTTGCACGCCGAGTTGAAGTCGTTTCTGCAGGCGGTGCAGCAACGCTCCACGCCGGTGGTGCCGTTGGAGGATGGGCGCCGTGCGCTCGCTCTCGCGCTCGACATTGTGGCAGAGATTCGCGAGCATGGGAAGAAAGTTGGGCTTGCCGGAATTGCCAAGGCGAAAGGCTAGGCAGCCGTATGCAAACGCTTAATGTGGGCGCAGGCAGGACGGACGAAGAGTACAAAGAAGCTGAGCAGCAGCGACGGGCTGATCTGCTTGCCGACAGTCGAAATGATGCGAACTACTTCTTTCTTGCGGCTGGTCTGGCTGCGCTCGGCACCGGCCTGCTTCCGGTGCGGCTGAACATTTTTGTCAGCATCGGAGTCTTCGACCTGCTGGGTTTTTATGGCAGGTCGCTCAGTCCCGTTTATCCGTTCGCAATGTACGGCGCGGCGGCAGCCTGGGTGATCATGCTGTTAGCGCTGGGATTCGCCGGGCGCAGCGGCCATCGTTGGGCTTTCCTGGCGGGCATGGTTCTCTATGGGGCTGACATGATTGCGCTGATAGCGATGTTTTCCTTGTGGGCATTCGGGGTCCATGCCTTCTTCGTGTTCCAGTGGTTCCAGGGACAAAAAGCGCTGAAGGACCTGAGCGATCCCGGGGCTGCGACCTTCTGAGAGAGACAATCTTGAGATAGCGCCCGCCAACTTCGCGTCCCCTTACCCCTCCCGCTACCTCGACAACGTTATCTTCGCGCCGGAGAAATAAGTTGCTTTTTCCGGGTGGGCGCGAATATTGTTGGGCGCCTGTTTAGAGCCCCCGGGGTTCCGATCCAAGCGGCGAGCCGCGGTACGAACGTCACGCGACGCGATGAACGGAGATGGAACGTACCTTCCCAGGTCACGCTCCAAGTCGCAGCCGAGGTTGCGCCCCCAAGACGCTCCAGGCGAGGCCGCAGGTTCCGCGAACGAACGGCCGATAGCCGTAGTACGCGCCAAAGCCCAATGAATGCCGCAGCAGAGCGGTTGCGAGGAGTTCCAGCCGCTGGCCTGACTGCGATGACAAATGTTTACATAGGTAAGTCCCTCGTAATTTTGGGAATGGGCAGAATCCCCCGAAAGATGCGAAAATAAAAGGAGCTTGGCTGTGCTGGCTCGTTGCCTCATCCGGTGATAAGCGGGATGCAACGTGGCGAGGGGGATTCGTGTCTAACGGACAGGCCTGGCTCAGATACGCCCAGCTCAGACAAACTTAGTTCATGCCCATCACGCAAATTCCATTCCAGGATCCCGTGGCTCCTCCCGAGAAGCCGCAGCCGGAACAGCTTGGCCTGTACGACGCCCAGGGATGGGAAACGGCTTACCGCGCTCTCGATGATGATGCCCGCGTGCCGCATCTGCTCATCCAGTTGCAGGACGATCTAGAGCGCTCGCGGCGCCGCGAGGCTGCATGGATTTCCGTCATCGTCCACCTGATTCTCCTCATTGCCATCTTCAACATTTCGAGACTTGAAAAATACTGGCCTTGGCACTCGGCTGTGGTGGCGAAGAATCTGACGAACGGGAAGGATTTGACCTTCCTCGAGCTTCCTTCGGATTTGCAAAAAGTGCCGCAGAAACCGAACACGAATATTCTTTCCGACAAGAACCGAATCGCCACGACACGTCACCCTGAACTGGACGTGAAAGAGCTGCGCAAGATTCTGGCGACCCCGCCGCCAGGAGCGCCCGGGTCGAGCGGTGTACCACAGCCACCGCCTCCGTCGTCTGCTGGACTTGCGCAGAACCAGCCCGCGCCTCAGCCCCAGAAGGCCCCGAATCCGCAGATCGCGCAGTTGCAAACGCCAGCCGCGCCGAATGTCGCCAGTGAGTTCCAAAAGTACGGTGGTTCCATGTCAGCGGGTTCGGCGATTCAGGACGCTGCTCGTGCCGCCGCGGCCAGGCGCGGGACTGGCGGGCAGGGTGACAATGGCGATTTCGGATTGGGCACGGGGGCGCACGGCCGCCAGGTGGGCGGCCTTGAAGTTCTCAGCGACACGCAAGGGGTAGATTTCGGCCCTTATCTTCAGCGAGTGCTGCACGATGTTCGTCAGAATTGGTACAACGCGATTCCGGAATCCGCGGAGATGAAACATGGAAGCCTGATCATCGAGTTCGCGATTATGAAAGATGGAAATATCGCGGGCATGAAGCTGGTGACCCCTTCCGGAGATATTCCGCTCGATCGTGCGGCCTGGGCGGGCATCAGTGCGTCAAATCCATTTCCAGCGTTGCCCGCTGAATTTGGCGGACAATATCTCGCTCTGCGCTTCAAATTCTTTTACAACCCCACCAAAGAAGAGAGCGAAGGACTGGAATAGTTCTTTAGTGGTAAAACTCCGCCCCTTAGACCTGCGCCACCTGCCAATCATGAGACGGGGTTCTTCATGAGAATCCATACGATTCTATATACGGTCGCAAGGATTCCAAACGCCATCCCAAGAGACAGGTATCCCTTTTTATCGCGGATTATGGTCAGCCACAGAAGGCAAAAAAACACCATAAAAATGCCGGCGGCATCACGAATGTCTGGCTTCATCAGATTCCATTGCTCAATCAGCCGAACCAAAAAACGTAGCCACATAAGGGATGCGACTACGTTAGCGAGAACAAATACAATTCTTTTCGTCTGCACTGGACGATCCTCCTTGCATGTGGTGGTTTCCGACCTAATCGCAGGATGCCCATCCCCATGCCTCAAAAAGGCCCGCAGCAGTGAACGTCTGAGAAACCGAGTCATATCCTTTCACATTACCGAACCGCTCGACTAACCATTAAACCAACTTTTCCTCTACCACACGCGGCAGCGGTGCTGATTGACCATCGGCGATCCGGCCTTGCAGTGAAATGCCTCCTGGAATTCCGGCATGTTCGAGGCCACGCCATTGGTGCGGTATTTCTCCGGAGAATGCGGGTCCACCGTGGCACGCAGCCGCTTAGTCTCGTCGCGGGATTGGCCGCACCAGCTCTGCCCATAGCCCACGAAAAATCTCTGGTCAGGAGTGAGATCGTCGAGCGGTTGCAGATTCTGTCCCTTGGTGTCTTCCTTCCACGCCATATAGGCCAGAATGAGGCCACCCAGGTCGGCCGTATCCTCGCCTAGCGTGAGCTTGCCGTTGATCTTGATGTCGTCAACGATGGTGTAAGTGGAATACTGGTCTGAGATGCAGCTGGCGCGCTTCACAAACTCTTTGCCATCTTCGGCGGTCCACCAGTCGCGCAGATTGCCGTGCGCGTCGAACTGGCGGCCTTCGTCGTCGAAGCCATGCGTGAGTTCGTGTCCGATGGTGCCGCCGGTGTCGCCGTAGTTGGGAGCAGCATCAGAGTTGGGATCGAACGCCGGTGGCTGCAGTACTCCAGCCGGAAAGTTAATGTCATTCATCTGCGGATCGTAGTAGGCATTCACGGTGGGCGGCGTCATTCCCCATTCGCCACGGTCGACGGGCTTGCCGATCTTAGCCAGTTGCCGGTCGAATTCGAATCTGCGCGCTCGCTCCACGTTGCCCAGTTCATCTCCGCGAACGATCTCGAGCTTGCTGTAGTCGCGCCATTTGTCGGGATAGCCGATCTTGTTGGCCATGCCATGCAGCTTAATCAGCGCCTGCTGCTTGGTGGCTGCGGACATCCAGGGCAATGAGTTGATGTCCTGTTGCATCGCGGCCTCGATTTCCTTCACCATTTTCAAGGCCTCTTGCTTCGCCTGCGGACTGAAATATTTCTCCACGTACACCTGACCCAGAGCTTCTCCCAGGTCGTCGTCTACGTTTTCCGTGCAACGCTTCCAGCGCGGTTGCAGCTCTTGCTGGCCCCGTAAAGTCTTTCCATAAAAAGCGAAGTTCTCGTTCAGCAGCGCGGAGGAAAGAAACGGGGCGTCAGCGTGCACCAGGTGCCAGCGCAGATAAACCTTCCAGTCCGCGAGGCTTTCTTTGTTGAGCTCCTCATTCATGGCCTTGAAGAAGCCGGGGGCGACCACGTTGAGCGAGGCGAGGGACGGCAGCCCGACCTTGGTGAAGTAAACCTGCCACTGAAAATCGGGACTGATTTTCTCCAGTTCGCCTGTAGTCATCTTGTGGTCGAGGTTCTTCGGTTCGCGCCGCTCTACGCGGGTCATCGATCCTTTGGCTAGCGCGGTTTCGATGCGCATTACGGTCTGCGCTTCCGCCGCTGCAATCCTCCGGCTGATCACCCAGGAGTTCGAACATCTTCTGCAGGTGTGCCACGTAGGCCTTGCGCAGATCGACTGACTTGGCGTCTTCTTTCACGTAGTAATCGCGGTCGGGCAGGCCGAGTCCGCCCTGGTCGGCTTCTGCGATGACCTGATCGGCGTCCCGGAAGTCCTGGGCTGAGTCGAAGCGAAACAGTGCGTTGCTATGAACCATGACCGCCGCGACGTCGGCGATTTCCGCCTTGGAGTCGATCTTCGCAATTCGCTCCAACCCCGGCTTCAGCGGGTCCGTTTCTTTGGCCTCGATTGCTTTCTCGTCCATGCAGGAGGAATAGTAGTCGCCAATCTTCTGCATAGCGGCGTTGCGCGCGGGATCAGGCACGGAGGCGGCTTCGAGGATTCCGCGCAGCCGGCCGCGGTTCTCGTCCTGCATCTTCGAGTAGGTGTCCCACGAAGACTGGTCGGGCGGAATCGGGTTGTTCTTGATCCATCCGCCGCAGGAGTACTCGAAGAAATCCACGCACGGATCTATGCGGCGATCCATGGAAGTCACATCGAGCGCCGGTTCGGGCTTAGACGGGGAGGCTGCGGTGGATTGCTGTGCGCCGGCCGCGGAAAGCAGGGATGCGACCACAAGAGCGACTGCATGGATGCGGGGGAATGCCATGAGAGATCCTCCTCCGTTTGCCGGCTGGGGTTCCGCGAGGCAAACAATCCATCGGCTGAAGTCGAAGTTACTGGGACTAAAAAGTATAGGCGCTATGTCAAGCCGAGGCCGGAGATTCCGACCGCAAACTAGTGTATCTCCGGGAGAATGCGAAACGAACGCTTGCGGCCCGTCCGGTAAATGGAGAAGTCTCGCCGATCCAGCGTAAAGATGGTCTCGATGCGTTCCCGGACCGCGAGATAAACCAGGGCCGCATCGGCAAGCTGGGGCCGAATGCTCTCATATCGCTTCATCAGTGACGCGATGGCCTTGGCTTCCGTCCCCGCCAGCGGTAGCAGTTCAAGAAAACCGCGGTCCATACTGCCCAACAGCTGCTGAACCGCACGTGGAGAGCGCCGCAAGAGCCAAGCGGCCTCCGTAATCACCGGCCAGCATGAAAACAGAGGGCCGGACATCTCCCGGAGCGCTGCCACGCAGGTTTGGTGGTGGGTGTCTTCGCGGGAAAGAATGGCAACCAGCGGACCAGTATCGATCAGAGTCCGGACCACAAAATCTGCCTCATTTGCTCTTTGCAAAGCCTTCAAAATGTCGACGGTTCGTGCTCAGGTCTTTCGGGGCGCGACGCAGGCAACCAATCAGCCCAGCAGCCACCGCTAACTCATAAGCCGAACCCGTGCCGCTGCTCTCGCCCAGGTAACTCTCTAACGCAACCCGGACAAGGTCTGAAGGAGTTTGTCCCTTCGCGCGGGAGCGGTCGCGAAGACGAGCCCCGAGAGTTATAGGGACGCGAACAGTAATGCGCTGGGAAGCCATAAGTGTCAGACATTATACCACATTTGTCAGACAGGTGCGCCTAGCTCTTCCCCAGACGGATCGAGCCATCTCCAGTATGAATGATCAGTAGATTTCCGCCGCCGTTCAGCTTGCCGCGAACCTCGCCTTCGTGAATCTTGCCTTCCGTCGTGACAGGTAAATCCAGATCGATGTGGCCGTCTCCGGTGTGCAGATCCACATCGGCGGCAAGGTTCCACGGCACTTCCAAGGTGACCGTGCCATCGCCACTTTCGAGCCTCCAGCTTGTCGCCAGAGCGGAGCCGGCCATGGCCTGCGCGTCGACGTGGCCGTCGCCGGTCTTGAGGTCGAGCTCGTCAAACCGGCCATGGGCGCGGATGTGGCCATCCCCGGTCGTCGCCCGGAGTTTGCCGTCTACGCCGACGACCTCCTGCGAGCCGTCTCCGCTGCGCAATTGCATTTCTCCTTTAAAGCTTCCCAGATCGATCTCGCCGTCGCCGGTGTGCAAATCCACGCGGCCCTCGCGCGGCATGTGAATGTCGATGTCGACGCGGCGGTTGCTATGATTGCCCCACTCGATTGTGACCCCGTGGGAGTGGGGATAGCGCACGTCGATCTCAACCGTGTCCCCCGTCTGGTGTTCTTCGATCCGGATGCCTTCGCTGCCGATCTTGTAGCGCTCGGTTGTCACCTTAGCTTCGATGGTTTTCTGGTCCCAGGTGGAAACGTGGATGTTGGCGTCAGAAGTATCCACCCGCAAATCAGGCTGGCCGGTAAGGGTATAGGTTTTCGACCATTCGTCAGCTCGAGCAGGAAGCACGGTCCAGGAACAAACGAAGGCGATGACCATCAAGACAGTGAAGCAGCTTTCGAGCTTCATGCGTTTCATAAGAAATACCCTCCTTGAGAACACACACTACAGTCCAGCGTCTTAGACGAGATTACGCGCTATTTGTGAGTCCGGTTCCATAGAAAAGTGGGGGCGGGATTGAGCCTAGCTCGGCGCCTGCTGTCTCACATACGCCATGCGAATCAGAGTCCGTTCTGAGAACGGTACATAGAGTAATCCCGCGCTCGCTGCGAAAGCTGCGCCCAGCCCGATCCTCTGCATCAGCAGAAATGGAGCGACGGCCCAGAGCTGATCGAGAGCGAGAATGTAAGGAAACATCTGCTGAAACTTTTCGCCGAGGCGCTGGTAGTCGAATCCCACGGCGGAGAGTAGATAGCAACGCAGCGGAATTCCCACGCCCGCAGTCACCATCACCACGGCCGCCAGCGCGTTTGCGCCCCACGCCGGCAGGAAAGAATCTGCGATTCCCTGAATTGCAGGCAGGCGGGCGAGCGCAATCACGTAGAAGATGAGGTACATCGTTTGGGCGAGGGCAAACAGTCCCCGCGTCAGCTGGCGCCGCGGGATGGGGACCTCGAGTTCTGGATGCATGGCGCTCGTAGAATTCTTCGCGGAGATCGTCGGCGCCTCGCTGCGCTCGGCTGGACGGGCGAAGGCGCCCGTCCCAACATTGTTCTGTACGGGTGCAATAAACCGATATCCGCGACGGGCCAGCGTCTCGATATAACGTGGACTGGATGCGGAATCGCCCAACACTTCCCGAAGCTTGTTCACGGCGGTGTTGAGACTGTGGTCGAAATCCACGAAGGTATCTGCAGGCCAGAGTTTCTGGCGCAGTTCCTCGCGCGTCACCACGTCGCCAGCACGATCCAGGAGCAGGACCAGAACCTGAAACGGCTGCTCCTGCAGGCGAAGCTTGGCGCCGTTCTTGCGCAGTTCGCCGGCGGCGAGGTCGAGCTCGAATACTCCAAAGCGCGCGATTCTGCTGGAGTTGCCTTGGAAAGCGGGCATGGACAATGGGCGGCCGACGACGCGTAGTGTAGCACCAACGGCGAGGCTTCCTGCCGAGCGTACAATATTCGTGTGGCTGACGCCCAGCGCCAGAACGATTCCTCCGGCAAGCACCGCCGGCACGCAATTTATGCCACGGAAACTTCCGGTCTGCTGTTGATTGCCTTGCTATTGCTCGTCCTAACTTTGATCCGCTACTGGCACACCGTTCACTGGAGCGTGCGCTGACGGTGGCTCCGGTGCCGTCCGAACCGCTG
This sequence comes from uncultured Acidobacteriaceae bacterium, assembly GCA_963807145.1. Lineage (GTDB taxonomy): Bacteria > Acidobacteriota > Terriglobia > Terriglobales > Acidobacteriaceae > Sulfotelmatobacter. Next base: position 98,380 of record CAWEBA010000011.1, read on the forward strand.
CTGGTAGTGGTGCTTGGCCCTACCGCCAGCGGCAAGACCGCGCTTTCTCTGGCGCTCGCAGAGCGCTTCCACGGCGAAATCGTGAACTGCGATTCCGTCGCCATGTACCGCGAGTTTGACCTCGGGACTGCCAAGCCTACGGCTCGCGAACGAGCCCGCGCTCCGCATCACTTGCTCGATTGCGTAGAGCCCACCGACCATGTCACCGCCGGTGAATATGCCCGCCAGGCACGGCAAGTGCTTGATGAAATCAAAGCGCGGGGTCATTTGCCGATTTTGGCGGGGGGCACTGGACTCTACCTGCGCGCCTTGCTCGAAGGGCTTTTCCCCGGCCCGGAGCGCTCTGAAGAACTGCGCGAGCGATTGAGAGACCTTGCCGCCGGACGCGGCTCGGATTACCTTCATCGCATTCTGTGCCGCCTGGATGGCGCCGCTGCCGAAAAGATTCACGCCAACGATACGCCCAAGCTGATCCGCGCGATCGAGGTATGCCTGGCGTCGAGACAGAAGATGACGGAACTGTGGCAACGTGGCCGCGGCCCCTTGCGCGGCTTCCGCATTCTGCGCCTCGGTTTGGATCCCGACCGGCAGCCGCTCTATGACCGAATCAACCGCCGCGCGCAGCAGATGTTCGACGCTGGGCTGGTGGAGGAGACGCGGCGACTGGTTGACAAGTATGGTGAAGCCGCCGGCCCACTGTCTGCTCTCGGCTACAAGCAGGCCGTACAATTTCTTCATGGCGAACTCACGCGCGAGCAGGCGCTTCAGGCGGCTCAGCAGGCTCACCGCAACTATGCCAAGCGGCAGATGACCTGGTTTCGCAGCGAGCCGCAGGTTCATTGGTTGCTAGGTTTCGGCGACGACGTGCAGATTCAGCACGAAGCCGAGGCTCGTGTCAAAACCGCACTCGCCACGGATTTCACGGATTCTCGCGGATGAACCGGGAAGACGCCCACAGCACGTCATTTCTGCTATCGTTCTCGCATGCCCCGCACACTCGCGTTCCTGCTGCTCAGTCTCGTCTTTGCCGCATCAGCATCCGCCAAGGACAAATATCAGCGCCCCGGCCCCGTTCATCTGACCCACGACGGTGAAAAGTGGGCGGAGAAGACTCTGCGCAAGCTGACCCTCGAAGAGAAAGTCGGGCAGGTCTTCATGATCTGGTGCCGCGCCAGTTTTCTGAACGTCGAAAGCCCGGAGAATCTTCAGTGGCTTGAAGACATGCAGAAATATCACGTGGGCTCATTTGCCATGACGGTCCATGTGGACGGGCCATTCCTTCTGCGCAGCGAACCTTACGAAGCCGCTGAAATTCTGAATCGCCTGCAGAGCGAATCGAAACTCCCGCTGCTGTTCGCAGCCGATTTCGAACGCGGCGTCTCGATGCGCTTGACAGGAACCACGGTCTTCCCGCACGCCATGGCTTTCGGCGGGGATGGCAAAATAGAAGACGCTGAAGCCTTCGGCCGCATTACCGCCGAAGAATCTCGCGCCATCGGCATTCACTGGAATTTTTTCCCCGATGCCGACGTGAATTCCAATCCCGCGAATCCCATCATCAACACGCGCTCGTTCGGCGAAGATCCCAAGCAGGTTGGCGATCTGGTCGCGGCCTATATCAAGGGCGCGCATGAAGGCGGAATGCTCACCACGGCGAAACACTTTCCCGGTCACGGCGACACTGCGACCGATTCGCACCTCGGCGTCGCAAGCGTCAACGTAGACCGCGCCCACCTCGACGCCATTGAACTGCCGCCGTTTCGCCAGGCCATTGCAGCGGGGGTCGACTCAGTCATGGTGGCCCACGTGACTGTGCCCGCACTCGATCCCGATCCCAACCACGTGGCCACAATCTCGCCGGCAATTGTTTCGGATCTGCTCGAAAAACAACTCGGCTTCCAAGGAATCATTGTCACCGACGCGCTCGACATGGCTGCCCTTACACACCTTTTCGCCAACAACATCGGCCGGGCTGCGGTCGAGGCTTTCAAGGCCGGCAACGACCTGTTGCTCATTCCCGCCGATTTTCCCGCCTCATACAATGCCATGCTCCAGGCGGTTCAGTCGGGAGAAATCTCCCGCGAGCGCCTCGACCGCTCTGTGCTTAAAATCCTGAAGACAAAGGCGTCTCTCGGTCTGCAGAACGCCCGGATGGTGGACATAAATGCCGTTGCCGACTTGGTGAGCAAGCCAGAGAACCTGGCGTTTGGCCAGCAGGTGGCTGACGCTGCGGTGACCCTGGTGCGTGACAACGGCAGGGTGTTGCCGCTTAAATCCTCACTCAAAAACCAGGGAACCGCGAAGGCAGCCCTTCCGTGTACAACACAAGAGGAGACACGCAATCAGGTTGTGGCCGTGCTCTTCTCCGAGGACGTGCGGACCGAATCCGGGCGCGTTTTTGGACGTGAATTTCGAGCCCGCATTCCTGACGCGCGCGTGCTCTATGTGGATCCGCGCATCGCTGCCGGGATTAGCGACGAGGTGCTGAAAGCCGTAGCCGAAGCCAAAACGGTGGTGGCCGCCGTCTATGTAGTGCCGACGGCGGGCAGGGTGGGGAACGCAGTTGCCACGACAGATGCGTCCGGCATACTGCTGCAGCAGTTGCTGAATCGTGCGGCGGAAAAGACGGTGGTCATCGCCATGGGGAACCCGTATCTGGCATCGGACTTCCCGAAGGTTGCGAACTACATGTGTACGTTTTCCAACGCGTCAGTGTCGGAGCTAAGCGCGGTCAAGGCGTTGTTTGGAGAAATTGCCATTCGCGGGCATCTTCCCGTGAGCATTCCCAATGTTGCCCAGCGGGGCGCCGGCCTCGAGCGGCCGGTTCAGGTTGCTGGTGGAGGGTCTTAAAATGAGCACGAACAAATTCTCGACACTTGTTAAAGTCGTCGCCGCTGCCGGCTTAGCTGCGCTCCTGGTCCTGCCCGCGTGCAGCGTGAACGTGAAGAAAGAAGCTGACGGCCAGGACAAACAGGTCGACATCCATACGCTTCTCGGTGGCGTCCACGTCAGCAATGAGGCCGAAGTCGCCGACGTCGGCCTGCCAGTTTATCCCGGCGCCCGCCTGAAGGAGAAGGATTCCGACGGCAGCAACAAGAGCGCCAACGTCAATATCTCCGGCTTCGGCTACGGACTGAAAGTTGTCGCGATGGAGTACGAGTCCGACGCTGCGCCTGCCAAAATCTTGTCTTTCTATCGAGACCAGTTGAAGAAGTACGGCAATGTGTTGGAATGCCACACTTCTGATCTCGACCTCGACATGAAAATGGGTGAGCACGGCTCGCAGAACGATTTAAACGAGTTGACCTGCGGGGGCGATCACGGCAACAACATCGAACTGAAAGTGGGCAGGAAAGACGACCAGCATATTGTTGCGGTCCGACCGGATGGTGGGGGATCGAGCTTTTCTTTGGTCTATGTAAGGACCCACGGAAAAGATGCGGATATCTAGTCGCGCATCTGCCTCGCGGGGCTGCCGTTCCTTGCGCCTGCCGCTCATCGTGCGATACCTTCAAGCCAGCCTCTTTTTGATCCCATGGATCATCCCTGCCACAAATGCGAACATACTATCGAAGATGGCAAACCGTTCTGTTCGCAGTGCGGGGCGCCTCAGATTCGTGTGGCCGTTCCGGAAACATTGGCGGAGGCCACACCTCAAGGCGACGAAAGCGCACGAGCGCTTGACCACGACGTGGCACCGAGTGCCTCCGGCATCCCCGTCAGTTCGCTGCCATCGGTGGGTGAGCATCACACCTTGCGACCGTGTGCCCTCGCCGCCGTAGTGGCCGTGGGGCTTACGGCGCTCGGTCTGAATCCGTTTGTGGCGTCGCTTGGCGCAGGATTTCTGGCGGTTGCTTTCTACCGACGCGGTGGCCCCGGAATTTCGATCCGGAGCGGGTCTGGCGCAAAGCTTGGGGCCGTCAGCGGCATCCTGTTTTTCGCGATGTCGACCATTCTGGAATTGTTGGCCGTGGCTTTACTTCATAAGGGTGCGGAAATACGGGGCCAAATGCTCGATAAGATCCAGCAGGCGGCCGCGCGCTATCCCGGCCCCGAGGTCCAACCCTTCCTGGACTTTGTAAAAACCCCGGATGGTTTCGCAATCATGATGGTGGCTTCGGTAATTTTCGGGCTCCTCGCCTTTGTTGTTCTGGGCACCTGCGGAGGCGCTCTCGGCGCAGCTCTGCTGGGGCGACGCGATCGTCCATAACGGGCGCATGGCGCGGTCCGCGGGCGTTTTCATCCCGGCCTTGCCTGCCCTGCGCGGTCCGCGTATGATGCAGCGTTTGCGTTCTTACGCGATGAACAAACCGGCGCGCGGTTCACTGCTCGGCATCGAGCACCTCGAGGAGAAAGAAATCCTGGGCCTGCTGAAGCTGGCCCGCCGGATGAATCCGCTCAAGGTGCGTCCGTTGTTGCGCAACAAGCGCATCGTGCTGCTGTTTTACGAAGCTTCCACCCGCACGCGATCCTCTTTCGAAATCGCCGCCAAATCGCTCGGCGCCATCACCACCCTGGTGCAGTCTTCAGGGTCGAGCATCGAGAAGGGTGAATCTTTGCTCGATACTGGGGCCACGTTGCGCGCAGTGGGCGCGGACGCCATCGTCATACGCCACCCTTGCGCAGGAGCGCCCCATCTGTTGGCGAAGCACCTCGACATTCCCGTCATCAACGCCGGCGACGGAATGCACGAGCATCCTTCCCAGGCCTTGCTCGATGCCTTCACCATCCTGAAACACAAGAAATCGCTCAAGGGCCTGCAGGTTGCCATCATCGGCGATATCTACCACAGCCGTGTGGCGCGCTCGGCCTGCCATCTGCTGGCGAAGTTTGGGGCGAAGCTGACGCTGTGTGGTCCACCGGAGTTCGTGCCCGAGGTCGCGGCGACTCTGGTGCCCGGTATTCGCGTCTCCCGGCACCCGGAAGAGGCGCTGCGCGGCGCAGACGTAATCATGCTTTTGCGTTTGCAAAAAGAGCGCCTTGCCGGGCAGAAGATTAGACTGCAGGACTACGTTGCCCACTATCAGCTGACGCCGTTTCGGCTGAAGCTGGCCCGGCGCGATGCTATCGTCATGCATCCCGGACCGATTATCCGCGGCCTGGAGTTGACAACGGAAGTCGCCGACGGCGCGCAATCGGTGATTTTGGACGAGGTTCATAACGGTGTGCCTACGCGCATGGCAATTCTGGCGCGAGCGTTGGGGAAGGCAAAATGAACCGCGGATTTTCACCGACCGACACGGATTGAAAGAACACTGATTGAAAGAACGATGAACGCAAGATCCAAGCCGGGGTCCATGCTGATCAAGGGCGGTCATCTGATCGACCCTGCAGCGACGATCAACGCGCCCATGGATGTTCTTCTGCGCGATGGGCGTGTCGCCGAGATTGCTTTGCCTAACAAAGTGCGCGGCGGTGCTGATGAGAAGTTTGATGCGCGTGGCCTGATCGTTGCCCCCGGATTCATCGACCTGCACGTTCACCTGCGCGAGCCTGGACAGGGATATAAAGAAACCATCGCTAGTGGCACCGCCGCCGCGGCAGCCGGAGGTTTCACCTCGGTCTGCACTATGCCAAACACCGCGCCCGTGGTGGACACGCCCGAGTGGGTTGCCTGGTTGCGGCAACCGGAGCGAGGCGCCGTTGTCAATGTTTTCCCAATCGCGGCCGCAACCCGCAACTCGCGCGGAGCTACGCTCACCGACTTCGCCGCCCTGCAACGCGCCGGAGCGGTCGCGGTCACCGACGATGGCAAGCCGATTCTCGACGACGAAATCATGCGCGTGGCCCTGCGGCTCGGCGCCGAGCTGAATCTGCCGGTAGTGCAGCATGCCGAAGATACCCGCCTCACCGAGCACTGCTCCATGCACGAAGGCCCCACCAGCTTCCGTCTTGGCTTGCGCGGCATGACGGCCGCCGCTGAAGCTAGTGTCGTGGATCGCGATGTAACTCTCGCGCAACAGATTCGCGAATCGCGCCTGCATGTGGCGCATCTTTCCACTTCCGACGCGCTCAAGGCCGTCCGCCGCGGCAAGCGCGGCGTTCATAATGCCCGCGTCACCTGCCGGGTGACCTGCGAAGTGACGCCGCACCACTTCACGCTCCTCGACCAGGATGTGGGCGAGTACAACACGAATTTCAAGATGAATCCGCCGCTGCGCTCCGCCTCTGACCGCGAAGCGATTCTGGTCGCGCTGGCCGACGGCACCGTGGACGCCATCGCCACCGACCACGCCCCTCACGCCGCACACGAAAAAGAGGTCGAGTTCGAGCGCGCGGCCTTCGGCATCACCGGACTCGAAACCGCGCTGGCGCTGGCGATCACGAAGCTCCACCGCGAACACAAGATTCCTTTGACCCGCGTCGTCGAACTCTTCACCGCTGGCCCTGCGCGCGTCTTCGACTTGCGCGGACGCGGATCGCTCGCCCGCGGCAACTTCGCCGACGTAACTATCTTCGACCCTAGGAAGCGCTGGACGTTCGAAGCGGCCAAGTCGCGGTCGCTGTCGCGCAACACTCCGTTTGATGGCTGGCAGTTTACGGGGAAGGTGGTAGCGACGGTTGTGGGTGGGAAAATCGTATACCGCGGCGACTGATCAATTTACAATCCCCATTCTCTTCCCCACCTTCCCCAGCACCTCCAGCGCCTGCTCCAACTCTTCCTTCGTGTGCGTCGCGGTCATGATGGTGCGGATGCGGGCTTTTCCTTCGGGCACGGTGGGGAAGGCGATGCCGGTGCCGAGCACTCCTTCTTTAAACAGCTCGCGGGAGAAATCCATGGTGAGCTTGCCGTCGCCGATGATAATGGGCGTGATCGGAGTCTCGCTGGCCGGGGTGGCGCGGCCGCCTATGTCGAAACCGAGCAGGCCCAGCTCTTTTTTCCAGAAGCGCGTGTTCTCCCAGAGTTTTTCCATGCGCTCCGGTTCGTTTTCCAGAACGTCGAAGGCGGCGATGCAGGTCGCGGCTACCGACGGCGGATGCGACGTCGAAAACAAGAACGGCCGTGCCCGGTGGTAAAGAAAGTCGATCAGATCGCGCGTTCCGCAGACATATCCGCCGAGCGCGCCAATCGCTTTTGACAAAGTTCCCACTTGAATATCCACGCGCCCGTGCACTTTGAAGTGATCGATGGTGCCGCGGCCGTTGCGGCCGAGCACGCCGGAGGCATGCGCGTCGTCGACCATCATGATGGCACCGTATTTTTCGGCAACATCGCACAGGCCAGGCAGCGGGCCGATATCGCCATCCATCGAGAACACGCCGTCGGTGATCAGCAGCTTTTTGCCGGGTTCGTCCTTGATGCTGGCCAGCTGCTCTTCCGCGTGAGCGACGTCTTTGTGACGAAAAACCAGAATCTTTGCCCTCGAGAGGCGAGCGCCATCGATGATGGAAGCGTGGTTCAAAGCGTCGGAGATGATGAAATCATCCTTGCCCAGCACGGCGGAGACCGTGCCTGCATTGGCCGCGAAGCCTGACTGGAAAACTACGCATGCTTCCACGTTCTTGAATCGCGCGATCTTCTCTTCCAGCTCCATGTGAATCTTCATCGTTCCGGCAATGGTGCGCACCGCGCCCGATCCCACGCCGTATTTTCGCGTGGCCTCAAGCGCAGCTTCGCGCAGCTTGGGATGTGTGGTCAGTCCGAGATAATTGTTCGAGGCCAGGTTGATGACCTTCTTGCCGTCGAAGGTGCAGACCGGCGCCTGCTCGTCCTCAAGCACGCGCAGCTTGAAGTGCGTGCCCTTGGCTTTGAGTTCGTTGAGTTGGTCGGTGAGATAGGAGAGCGGGTTGGTGCGGGTTGCGGTGGTCATGAAAAGCCTCAAAACCTATTTGCCACGGATTCGCGCGGATCAACACAGATAGAGCTTGATTAGTGTATCGCCTGCGAGCAAGGAACGGAACATCGAGGAGCCGCCTACTACTGTAAGGCTGGTGCTCGGTCGCATCTGCCTAACCCGAGGAATGCCGGTCGAAACTACGTCGATAACGTGGCACTCGGACACGATTCCGAAGTGCCGCAGCGGACCCGGATATTCCTTGCACGCAAGCGTCGTACGCGAGACGTAGTCTAGAAAGCTCGATTTGGAATAAAAACGGGCAAACCGTCCTGAGAACTCCTCCGATTCGCTGGGCGTTGCGTAAGATTCGTTTATCACGGAGTACGCCACGTAGTTATCCCAGACAATCTCAAATAGACGGCTGTTTGGAGTAGATCTGACTAGATGACCGGTTCCCAAGTCCGTTCCGGCGATCCTAACCGCAACTTCCTCAGGCATCACTTCGGCTTCTTCGATCAAAAGACGCAGGCTATTCTGCCTCGGCTCCGAAATCTCGCGAAGGCAGAGACTGGCGCACGCATCAAGTTCGGCGAGCTCTTTAGGAACGGCTTCCATAATGATTTCCCGCATGGACCAAACCTAGAACATAATCGGATTACCGGTCGCAATGCTGGCCTCGCACAGAAGTTTCATGTTGGTGAAGAATTCCTTCTCGGACTCGGCCAGAATATCGCTGGAGTGAAGCACAGTATTGACCTCTTTCAGCAGTGCCGCCGACTCCTTGACGGGGATCCAATCGCCAGTGTGCGTGCCGTCGTAGAGAACTTTCTCCAGCAGAATGGGAAATCGTGGCCCGGGTTTTCCCTGCAGGTGGCGCAGGAAGCTGCGCAGATTCCCAACCTTGGTAATGTTGCCGAGAAAGAATGAGAGGATAAATCCCTCATGCTCACACGATTCCGCCAGCCACTGGTCGTGTGCTTCCCATTCATCGTCGGTAGGGTCGCCCGTGAGCATCGGTTCGCCGCGCTCGTCGAAGGTGAGCCGGTCGGGAAGCGGGTGAGGTTTGGCTTTGCCGTCGCGGATGCAGGTGCAGCGGACGAACGCATCAAGGGCCATGGGTTCACCTCCACGTGCTCCGTGGCAAAGAAGTTACCGAACGGTTACCGCACGCCGTTCGGATAGACCAATATCTTACTAGCCTCGCCCGTCTTCAGCCGCTCCATGGCCTTGGAGAAATCTTTCATCGCAATGCGGTCGGTGATCACGGGATGCAGGTCCAGTTTGCCGGCCTTGAGTAGCGCGGTCATCTGGTACCAGGTCTGGTACATGCGCCGCCCGTTGATCCCTTGCACGGTGATGCCTTTGAAAATAATGTCTTCGGAAAAGTTAAGCGAGATAGGTTTCGAAGTCAGGCCGAGCAGGGAAATTCTTCCGCCGCGCCGCACAATATCGAAGGCGGTTCGAATCGAGTCGGGATGCCCCGCCATTTCGAGTACCACGTCCACACCCAGGCCGCCGGTTTTCTCCATCACAATCGCGCGCACGTTTTCCTTCGACGGATCGAGCACGTAATCGGCCTTCATCTCGCGCGCGATCCTGCGCCGGTGCTCGTTCACTTCGATGGCAAACACGCTGGTCGCCCCCACGGCCCGCGCCACGGCGATGGCAAACAGTCCGATCGGCCCGCAGCCCGTGATGGCCACAGTTTTCGCGGCGATCTCGCCTGCCAGAACGGTATGAACCGCGTTGCCCAGCGGATCGAGAATCGATGCGTACTCCTGCGGAATGGCGGGATCAAGCTTCCAAATATTTGATTCAGGGATGACTACATACTCGGCGAATGCGCCGTCGGTGTCTACGCCAATGATCTTCACGTTCTGGCAGATGTGAGCTTCACCGGTGCGGCATAGCAGACACTTGCCGCAAGCCACATGCATCTCGGCGGAAACGAAGTCGCCTTCCTCGACGCTCGTGACTTCGTCGCCGAATGCAGCCACCTCGCCGCAGAACTCATGTCCCGGGATCAGTGGGGGATGAATCCGGTTCTGCGCCCAGCGATCCCAGTTGTAAATGTGCAGGTCGGTGCCGCAGATGGAGGCCACCTTCACTTTGACCAGCACTTCGTTCCGGCCAAAGGCGGGAATCTTTACCTCGCGAACCTCGGCTCCCGGCGCGGCCTCGGCTTTGACGACCGCTAACATCGTGGATGACATGACAGCTACCTTATGAATTCAGACTCGGACACAAAACGTATGATTTTAGCACCGCTTGAAGGGGGATGCGCCTTCGCCGTCGCAGACTGAGCGGCTTCAACGTTCCGGGGGCAATCCTCGGGCGGATTTCGGTGCAGCTGTTTTGTAGTCTTCCGACTTCCCTCGGGGAATGCTCAGTATCTTCCATCGCTCGATCGCAGATGCTTGGCAAGGAAAACGATCTGCCCGGTGTGATACGCGTAGTGCGCGATCTGGCGGTTCACGGCCTGCAGCACGGTGTGGGGCTCACGGCGGATGGTCACGGTGCGCATCACGTCTTCTGGTTTTAGCGAATCGATTGCAGCAAACACGCGCCCCCAACCGTCTTCCCACAACTTCGTAAGTTCGGCGCGGGTGGTCGCAGGATGAAGCTCAAATTCCTGGTCGCGGTAACGATCCGGTTTCTCTCCGTCGGTCGTGAGGAAGTCGGTGAATCGGGAGCGCATGTTGCCGGACATGTGTTTCATCAGGATGGCGACGGAATTCGATTCCGGGTCGAGTGTGATAAACAGGTCTTCGTCTTTGAGTTGCGCAATCGCACCCTCGGCCAGACGCTTGTGTCCGCGCATCTGGCGGCGGGCTTCTTCGATGTAGTGAGCTGCCAAATCAGGCGTCATCTTCCTCCTCGTCAAACTTCCCAGAGTCAAACTTACTTCACATCGGCCCGTCCCCAGCCACCGCCACCGGGTGACTCGATCCTTATGCGCTCGCCTTTTCGAAGCCGCGTGCTGAACTTCCCCGGCATCTCTTCGACAGCACCGTCGGCTCGGATCACGCAGGCTTTTCCAGACGCACCCGCCGATCCGCCGGCAAGTCCCCACGGCCCGCGGAGGCGCCGGTCGGCGAGCAGCGTGACTTCCCTGTCGGTCAGTACTTCAATCTCGCGGATGATTCCATCGCCTCCGCGATGCTTCCCAGCTCCGCCACTGCCAGACCGAAGTGAGTAGCGGCGAACCCGCAGAGGATAGGCATACTCCAGCGCCTCTGCCGGAGTGTTCAGCGAATTTGTCATGTGCGTATGCACGCCGGAGACGCCGGACTTGCCCGGACGTGCGCCCATGCCACCCGCGACCGTCTCATAGTAAGCAAACGGCAGGCCGGTACGAGGATCGATTCCTCCGATGGTGAGATTGTTCATTGTTCCCGAAGCCGCCGCGGGAACGCGGTCTGGAATGGCTTGTGCGAGCGCGCGCAGCAGAACGTCCACGATTCGCTGCGAAGTTTCAACATTTCCTCCCGCAACCGCCGCCGGGGGCCGCGCATTCACAACCGAGCCTTCCGGAGCAATCACCCGGATAGGCCGCATCAGTCCGGCGGTCGCCGGAACATCATCGGCCAGCAGGCAACGGAAAACGTAGAAGCACGCCGAATAGGTAATGGCTTCGACTGCGTTTATGCTTCCTTCGACCTGGGGATCGCTGCCCGTGAAATCGACGATGACGACCGGGCCGGAGACTGGGCTCGTCACGCTCACTGTAACCGCAATCTTTACCGGCTGGTCGCTGATGCCGTCGTTGTCCAGAAAATCTTCTGCGCGATAGGTACCTTCGGGCACACGCAGCAGAAAGCTGCGCATCAGTTCTTCCGAATACCGCAGCAGTTGCTGGGCCGCACGCCGTGCGCGGGCGATTCCGTAGCGCGAGCAAACCTCACGCAGCCGCTCGGCCCCAGTATGGCAAGCTGCGATCTGCGCGCCCAGATCGCCCTCGCGTTCCTCGGGCGTGCGCACATTGTTCAGCAGCAGCGCCAGCACATCGCGCTCCATCACGCCTGCGCGCATGATCCTTACCGGGGGGATGCGGAATCCCTCCTGGTAAATCTCCCGGCACAGGCCCATCGACCCCGCATACGCTCCGCCCACGTCCGCATGATGCGCCCGCGATGCAACATAGAAGTCAGGCGAAGCAGGTCTCGGACGACGGCGAGGCGTCACATAGACAGGAGCTACCAGCGTGATATCCGGCAAGTGGGTTCCGCCGCAGAACGGATCATTGAGCATGACCACGTCTCCCGGCCCCATGTCGCATGCTGCAATCGCGGCCCGCACCGACATCGGCATCGAACCGAGATGCACTGGCATGTGATCGCCCATGGCGATCACTTCACCCGCGCCGTGGAACACGGCGCAGGAATAGTCGCGCCGCTCCTTGATGTTGGGGGAAAAAGCCGTACGGCGCAGCGCCGCGCCCATCTCCTCGGCAATCGAGTGATACAGGTTCTTGAAGATTTCCAGTTCGATAGGATCGCGCCCCATGAGGCGCAGTGTACCGGAATCGTGCGCCTTCCATGGTCGATCGTCGATCAGCGCCAGCTTGCGCTCTTAGAAAATTCGTCTGCTCTCTGCACAATTCTGTTGACACGGTGTTCATACTGCCGCAATATCTTGTGCTAAGGACGCTACCCGTACCACTAGTTGGGTGGTGTTTGGCAAAACGTGTCAGGTGTCTGACATCCTTTGCAAGGGAAAATCGTTCACGGAGGAATCTTCATGGCAACGAAGAAAAAGGCCAAGAAAAAAAAGAAACACTAACCGTCTGCGAAACGATACTTCGCACGGGCCAAAAGTTTTACCAGCCTCTCAGGAGAAGCACCTCCTGAGAGGTGTTTTGTTTTGGAGCAGCAATTGGCAATTAGCGTTTAGCCTCGCACTTCCGCAGCTGAGTCCGGCTCTAACCGGGCAAAGTGCTGATCGGGTTCCTTTTGTTTATCCTCAGTCTCCAAAATTCTCCATATAAGGATTCCTCCAGGTATGTCACAATTGTGAGCCACAGGCTTCACAGCCATGGCGAGCTTGGGCGCGAGAAACATGAATGCCAGGAAAAAGAGCTCGGGCAAAAAGACGGATGAAATCTTCATCCCGGACAAACTCTATTTCCGCATCGGCGAAGTGGCTACGCTGTGCCGTTTGCCCGCCTACGTGTTGCGCTTCTGGGAAAGCGAGTTTCCACAACTCAAACCGGTGAAAAGCAGCACCGGCCAGCGCATGTATCGCAGACGGGATGTGGAAAACGTCCTGCGCATCAAGCAACTGCTCTACGAACAGGGTTTCACCATCGTAGGCGCGCGCCAGCAACTGCGGTCCGAGGCGAAAACCGATAAAGGGCAGGCCGCCATTCCATTCCCCGCACAATCCTCCGCCGAAATGCAGCGCATCCGCCAGGGGCTGCGCGAGATCCTGAATCTACTCTCCACACGGCGGACGGGATAATTGCACCGATAGCTCCGGTCCGCAACACCAGTCTGCACAGCAGCCTGCCTCGTCATCAGCCTGGCTTATAATCAGCCGGCGCTCGGGTGTAGAATGCCGCTCTGCGGCGAGGGACCAATGGGAATTTGTGAGAAGAAGCAGGGCATTGTTTGGAAGGATTTTGCAGAGATCGTCAAGAAGAACTCAAGGGCAGCGTTGCTTTTGCTGGCCGCGATCGCGATCCCGGCTGTTTCTCTGGCTCAGGACGCAACCGGAAGGATCTTCGGAGCTGTCTACGACCAGCAGGCAGCGGTAATCGCGGCGACGCAGATCACTGTGATCAACACAGCCACCCAGGTCGTTCGCACTGCGGTGACAGACGATGAAGGTCGTTTTCAGGTATTAGCGCTACCCATCGGCAGCTATAAGGTGAAGGCCGAGCACACTGGATTTCGCACGGTGATCAGCACCGAACAGAGACTGTTGATCAATCAGGCCCTGCGCATCGACATCAAGATGGAAGTGGGAGCCGCCAGCCAGACCGTCGACGTTGGCGCCGAAGCTGCGGCGGTCGAAACCGTCAACCCAACGCTGGGGCAGTCGATCACCGGACGAACCCTCACCAACATGCCGCTGAACGGTCGCGACATGCTGGACCTGGCCCTGCTTCAGCCTGGGGTCACGGAAAGCAACGATGACAACACGGGCGCGGGCAATTACAGCATCGCGGGAGGCCGTACCGATTCCGTGACGTTCCTCCTCGATGGCGGGTTGAACAACGACCTGCTGGATAACAGTAACGTGCTCGATCCCAATCCGGATGCCGTAGCCGAGTTCAGGCTTCTAACGAGCGACTACACTGCCGAATACGGACGCAACGGCGGCGGGATCATCAGTGTCGTTACCAAATCCGGGACCAATGAGATCCACGGCAGCGCATTCGAATTCATAAGGAACAGAGCCTTCGATGCCAACGACTTCTTCAACATTCAGCAAGGACTTCCGCGGCTCGACCTTAAGCGCAATCAATTCGGAGCGACACTGGGCGGACCAATCGCCAAGAACAAGGCCTTCTTCTTCCTTGCCTATCAGGGGCAGCGGCTGCTTCAGGCTAATCCGATCATCGATTCGCCGGTCTACACGCCGCAGGAGTTACAGGGAAATTTCTCGGAAGCAGAAGCCTACGACGGAGTAGTCTGCCTGAATCCCGCCGGATGCCCCGATCCAGGCGTGGTGAGTTTCCTGACTGCCAATCCTTCTTTTGCGTCCCCCAATGGGAGCGCGGCCAACGCCATCATTGACCCCACGCAGATCGATCCTGTGGCCCAGGCATACATCAAGGCCGGCTTAATCCCAAGTGCTCCCGGTGGTCTGCTGTCTACATCCGAAGAAGAACAGGACAACCGGAACGAATTGACCACCAAGTTTGATTTCAACCTCAGCGCCAAAGACAAGCTTTCAGCTACCTTTGGTCTAAACCGCGCCGGAGACCCATACTACGGGACCCTTAATCCGGCGCCTTACGCCAGTGTTCCTGGCTTCCCCAGCACGAATACGGCAAATTATTACTTCGTAAACCTCGGATATACCCGGATCTTTTCACCGACCTTGCTCAATGAATTTCATTTTGTCGTGCACCGCAGCAACTTCCTGCATGACAGTCCAGGAGTCAAGTTGCCGAGCCCCGCGGACCTTGGGATCGTCGGTATCACTCCCGACCTGGTGACTGGTCCAACCAATATTTTTTTCGATACCGGTTTTCAGATCGGGCTCAGCGAGAACGGACCGACCCGTTTTGTCGAGAACACATTTTCATGGACGGACGGGGTTACGTGGACGCATGGAAGAAGCAACTGGAAGTTCGGTGCCGGATTCTCCCCTTATCAGGAGAACATGAGTTACGACTATTACACGAACGGCGAATTTGACTTCTACACTGGCACGAGCACGGGTTCGGGAAACGACTACGCCGATTTCCTTCTAGGCGTCCCTGATGCCTATTTCCAGGGGCCGCTCGCTCCCACCAACATTCGCAGCAAGAGCACCTATGTATTCGGCCAGGACGAGTGGCACGCCACCAAGAACCTGGTGTTGACGATTGGACTTCGTTACGAATACAACACGCCCAAGTCCGATACCGAGGGGCGCACGTTTTCAGTGATTCCGGGGCTGCAGTCGCAACGATTTCCCGGCGCACCATTGGGGATGGTATTTCCCGGCGACCCCGGCGCTCCGGCCGGGGTAAATTTTCCCGACAAGAAAAACTTCGCTCCACGCTTCGGCTTTGCTTTGGATCCCACCGGAAGCGGCAAGACCAGCCTCCGCGGCGGGTTCGGCGTTTTTTACGACATTCTGAAGGGTGAAGATAATCTTCAATTCAACGGCCAGGCCCCGTTCTTCAGTGACGCTGGTTTCTACTTCAACGACGTTGGGCCGGGTCAGGTTGGGCCGACAGGCTATCTCAGTCAGCCGTTTCTGTCGGCAGGAGTTACGAATACCTTTCCTTCGACCCCGCCACCGTCGAACATCAATTTCGCACCATTTCTGCCCATCAACAGCTCGGGCTTCGTCTACCTCGACGATCCTCACCTGCGCACGCCTTACGTCTACCAATACAACCTGAGCCTACAACGAAATCTTTTCGCCAACATAGTTCTGGAGACGAATTACGTAGGAAGTTCGAGCCATGGGCTGACATCGCTCAAAGATATCAATCCGATGGTGTTAGGGAGTACCAACCGTCAACTGGACAGCAGCTGCTTTGAATGTTTCGGGCAGCTGCCCGAATTCCAGAACGTATCCAATGCCAACTACAACGCTCTCGAAGCCAGCCTGACCCGGCAGCCCAAGACTTCCAAGCTAGGCACGGCTTATTTCACCCTCGCCTACACCTACGGTCATAACATCGACAATGCCTCGGGCTTCGCCCAGCGCAACTCGCAGGTGCCGGCCTACAGCCCAGACCTTTTCCACGCTTCCGGAGACAGCGATGTCCGCCAGCGCATCAGTTTCAGTGGCGGATGGGACTTGCCTTTCGATCGCATGTGGGGGGCGGGACCGAAGCGTCTCACCCAAGGCTGGAGCCTGTATCCCATTTTCACCTGGCGCACCGGATTCCCGTTCGACATTTTCGCCCAGCTGCCCGATGCAATCGATCCCGCCAACCCAGGCTCTTCGGGCGCAGGAGATCCCTATCTCACGCATGCCGCAGTGGTCGCACCAATACGCATGCTGAGCCCCAGGCATCAGACTACGATCAACGAAATCTCTTACACGACCGATTCCACAGGAACAATTTGCGAGCCCACCACGACTGCGGTTACGGGCAACTTTATCTTCGACCCCAACAGCTTCTCGAACGTGCCGCTCGAGAACAATAACTACTATGATGGGGGCACTCCCAATCCCTGTTTCCCCCAGCTCGATCCGGTGAACAACCCGGGAGATCGAACGTACGGCCTAGCTCGAAACGTGCTCCGCGGTCCGAGTCTGACCAATGTCGACGTCGCCCTGGCCAAGACCACCGCCATCACGGAGCGAGTCAAGCTGGAGTTGCGAGCCGAATTCTTCAATGCCCTGAATCATCCTGAGTTCGCGCAGCCGACCGTGGTCGACGGTGCGGCAAACATTGACAGTCCAACCTTCGGGCAGATTACGACCACGGGCAGCTTTCGCGGCCCGGCGCCGCGCATTGGGCAGTTGGCAATGAGGCTGACGTTCTAGGATTGCAGAATTAGGTTATGCCAGGACACGGACGACTTCGGTGCAGGGGCCGGGCTATGATCTATCCGCGTGCGCCCATCTTGTTCACGCCGCGCGCTCTGGAGTCGGCTTCTTTCCTGCATTCGCGGCATCCAGGCGGATGCGGCTGACACGCGTCGTTTCCTGCACTAGATCGTTGGTGGCGCGAGCGTCATCGCCCGCCATTACTGATCCCGCGGCCAACGCAAAACGCAGCGCATCGGCCTGATCGTCGAAATACAGAATTACTTGCCCTGACATAAGAATCTCCCGATGTGGACTTCTCTCAACGACACCTTGAAAAAGAGCTCGACGAGAGCGACGCTGCGGCCCGCGTAATCCAAGCACAGCTTTCTGCGATTGTCGGGGAAAGGCACTCGGGATCAAAGTATTCTTCTTGGTTCGCGGAAATTCATTAGGACATGCTAGGCAAGGAGGCGATTAAGACGAGAGGTTGAATGGTCGGGACGGGCAGATTTGAACTGCCGACCCCTCGCACCCCAAGCGAGTGCTCTACCAGGCTGAGCCACGTCCCGACTAGGAAGGAACCCGCTGCTTCGCATCCACAGCGGATGGGGTTACCTGAGAAGTTTATCACCAGCGGCGCAGTTTCCGCCTGAATTGATTGTTACCTCCGCTTGCGTTTCGCCTTGCGACCAGAAATTCTGGGCGCTGGTCGGCGTGGGGCTTCTTCCACGATGGCAAACTGGATTTTCTTTTCTACCGGGTCGATGCGATCGACCAGAACACGAATCCTTTGCCCCAGGCTGTAAGTCTTGCGCGAACGCTGGCCGATGATCTGCCGCGTGTTCTCGTGGTAGGTGTAGAAATCATCGGTAAGGGTGTTCAGCGGAACCAGACCTTCGACAAACAAGTCAGTCAGCTCGACGAAGAAGCCAAACTTGGTGACGCTGGTGATCAATCCGTCGAAATCCTCGCCGATGCGATCTTGCATGAACTTGACCTTTTTCCACTCCATCAACTCGCGCTCAGCATCGTCGGCGCGGCGCTCGGATTGGGTCGATTCTTCCGCGATCTCGTGCAACTCCTCAAGCTTGATGGGGCCGCCCAGCGGCTGGAGCGTTTCGCGATGGGTGCTAGGGTCGCGTCGCTTCGACCAGGGCGTAGCGCCGCCGTGACGCCGGCTCGACGGCGCCGAATCAGAGTGGTCCGCATCCTGCGAATCAGCCGGCGGGACGCCGGCGCTACTATCGAGCGCAGATGAAACCCCTACAGGTATATCCCCGTCTCGCTTCTCAGGCGATTCCCGCAGCACATCCTTCAAAATGCGGTGCACGATCAGGTCGGGGTAGCGGCGGATCGGTGACGTGAAGTGCGTGTAACTGGTTGCCGCCAGCGCGAAGTGGCCCAGGTTTTCTTCCGAATATCGCGCCTGCTTAAGCGACCGCAGCATCAGGTAGCTCAGGATGCGCTCCTCCGGTTTGCCGGCGATCTTGGCGGCCAGTTTCTGGTACATACGCGGAGTGATGTGTACGTCTTTGGGTATTTCAATGTGGCTTGTTTGCTTGCCGGTGCCCCGCGCGGCGCGGCGGTCTGTCTTGAGCTGCACCCGATGAATGGGCAACGGGCCCACTCCGAGCGAATAGCCGAACGTCGCGGCAATCACCTCAAAATCATAGACGCGCTTGGCGTCCGGCTTTTCATGAACTCGATATAAAGACGCGACGTGTTTCGATTCGAGATAGTGCGCGACACACTCGTTCGCCGAGAGCATGAACTCTTCGATCAGACGGTGAGCGATGTTGCGTTCCGAGCGCGTGATGCTTTTCATCAGTCCAGATTCGTCGAATTCAATGACCGGCTCGGGCAGGTCGAAATCAATCGATCCGCGGCGCTGGCGTTTGCGGTTGAGAATCATTGCCAGATCGCGCATGAGTTCGAAGGTAGGGACGAGCGTTGCGTAACGCTGACGCGCTGCGGCGTCGCCTTCGAGCACAGCGTTTACGGCGGTGTAAGTCATGCGCTCGGCCGACCGAATCACGCCTTCGCATAACTCATAACCAACGATTTCACCGCGTGAATCGATCCGCATCACGCATGAAAGCACCAGCCGGTCAACCTGCGGACGCAGGCTGCAGATGTCGGTCGAGAGTTCAAGCGGAAGCATGGGCACGGCGCGGTCAGGAAAATAAACGCTGGTGCCGCGCAACCGCGCCTCCTGGTCGAGCGCAGATTCCGGGGTGACATATTGCGCGACGTCGGCAATATGAACCTGCAACTCGAAATGCCCGCCGGCAAGATGGCGCACCGTGACAGCATCATCGAAGTCGCGCGCGGTTTCACCATCGATCGTGACTATGGGTAGCGCGCGAAAGTCGCGGCGGTGGCGAAGCTCCGTCGCCGGGATGATTGCTGGAATATCCTGCGCCTCTTCCAGTGTTGCCGCGGGAAAGTGATGCGGCAAATGAAACTTGCGAATGGTGATTTCAACGTCGACCCCAAAGTCATCCTGCCGTCCCAGAATCTCAACCACGCGCCCCCGGGGATTTTGCGTGGGCGTGGGCCAGTCCGTGATTTCAACGTCAACCACTACGCCTTCAAGGTCATCCCACTCCAAACGGAGAGCGGCCTCGTCACCCAGCACGCGGTCCACAGACCTTTGTAGCGCCGGTGTCCCGCCGGCTTTCGCGGGAGCCGCCGAGGATTGCGGCGACACAACTTCGGGATATTCCATCCCTGCCGGAATCACGATGTCCTGTGTGATCTTGCTGTCAATCGGCTTCACGGAATTATGGCGACTGCCGTAGTGGAAAAGCCCGACCACCGTGGGATGCGCGCGCACCACCGGCCGCATGATGCGGCCTTCAGCCCGGCCGTCGGGACGAACCGCCATAATGTCGACCAGAACACGGTCTCCGTGCATGGCGTTTCCGATGGCGTGAGGCGCAATGAAAATATCCCCAGCCAGCCGCGACCTAAGCGACGCACTCAGCGAACTCGGGTCAGGAATGACGAAGCCGAAGCCATCGCGGTGCATGCTAAGGCGTCCGACAACCAGATTCTTATCGGCCGCCGGTTGGGGCAGGGCGTAGCGGTCGGAATTGAGCTGAACCAGTTCGCCGGCAGCGACCAGCTTCTGGAGATGCCCGTCGAGTTCGCCGCGGGCCTCTCCATGCAGGCCGAGTTCACGCACCAACTGCTTGAATCCGGCGGCGCGCTTGGGCTGCTGGGCAATGTGTTTCAGGATGGTCGAGTCGGAAAGCATTTCGGGAGCTGTCAGCTATCAGCTCTCAGGATAACCGAAGGACTCGAGGCAGCGCAGTGGGTCCTGCCGAGCCTTCGCTTCTACCACGTGTCTCCGCCGCCGCGCGGCGGCCACGCACCGAGCGCGCGCCGGATCATCGCGATCTGGCCGGTGTGATAACTGTTGTGCGCCACCATCTGCCACAACACAGACTCAAGCGTTCCTGCGAGCTTCGTATCGCCGTCGTGCACGGTTTCAATCCGGCGCTGCATTTCCTCAGGAGAAGATTTCGCCAGCGCGCCGAATTCAGCGAGCAGACCTGCAAAGCGTTTGCGCAGCCGGTCCCAATCTTGCGCATCGGCGCGCGACGGCGCCGGCGGAAAGCTTTCCGAAGAATGTTCCGGATACGCAGGCCGCTCGCCGCGAATACGGCGCACTTCATACTCCATCCAATAATTCATGTGAAAGATAAGTTGTCCGATCGAGTGCGGAAAGCCCGCGACCGAGCGCGCAGCCAATTCGGCAGAAAGATCCTCGACGCACGCAAGCGGATCGGCGTGAGCGCCCTTACCGTGCAGCAGCTCAGTCAGTGCGCGCGAAGACATAGGGGTTGAGTCAGCCGTTCGCGGCAAAGTACTTCTCTTCCAGAATCCTGCGGTGATGCAACTCATGTCCAGCGATAATGTAAGCTAGAGCCCGCACGCTCACTTCATTCTTGTTGGCGACACCGCGCCGCACCCACGCTGCCTCGTCGAGATTGCGCAACAGAGAGATCGTCGCCCGCCGCACCGCGATGAACTCTTCGACCAGATCGCCAATCGGACGTTCCGCAAACCCGCCATTGCGGACATAATCATCCTGTTCAAAACCTTCCAGCGGCGTAGCGTCAGCCCGCGCGATTCGCAGAGCACGATAGGCGAAGATGCGCTCGGTGTCGCAGATATGGCCGAGAACTTCCTTAACACTCCATTTCTCCGGCGCATAGCGGAAGTTGCCTTCTTCCTCGTCGCGGCAGGAGAGCAGCAGCATCATTTCGCGGCGCTGCTGGTCGAGCGTATTGAGAATGTCGTCGCCCTGCACCAGAGAAATGTATCGCTCATAATAGGGCGCGTATTCGCCCGCCTGAGGCCGGGCAATAGTGAATGCTGAAGGGGTGATCACGGCTGGTTCCAACATGACGTTCCTCCTGCGAGGCTGGTTCCACCTTCGACAAATCTTCGATGTAACAGCATACTCCGAGAGCCTGTGAAACTGGAATCGATACGATATATTTTCGGCAATCGTTACACGGCGGCCGGGTAGAAAGTGAGTGAGTCAGGCGGTCCAGTGTCCAACTTGGGAAGATTCCAATTACGTACCAAGCTAGGAAACCCTGTTGAAAATAAAGGCTTTTCCACAGCGCTCATTTTGAGACAGCGGAGTACAATTCGGTTTGGTCACGCAAGTGCGGCACAAGACCTCTAATCCCAACCAGGAAAGGAACTTTTCATCCATGTGGAAGCCGACGAATCAGCCTCAGACCCCAGGACGGCCAGCCGAGCCCGAGCGTCCAACTACGTCTACCCCGAATGCCCCTGCCATGATGGCGAGTGAGCCCGCCGTTGGCCCGCGTCCGGTTGCGACCACCACCACCGCGGACCAGGCAACCATCGGCAAGTCGCTCGTGATCAAGGGCGAGGTGACAGGATCGGAATCCCTCTATATTGATGGCCGCGTGGAAGGCTCGATCAACCTCTCCGGCAATCGCGTAACCGTCGGCCGCAATGGCGTGGTCGCGGCCAACATCAACGCCCGCGAGATCGTCGTGCTGGGCAAGGTCCGCGGAAATCTAACCGCCAGCGACCGCGTGGATATCCGCAGCGACGGCTCGCTCACCGGCGACGTAGTAGCAGCGCGCATCTCCATTGAAGACGGCGCCTACTTCAAGGGCGGTATCGACATTCGCAAAGGCGGCCAGCCCACGCAGAAGGCCAACGGCGAAGATAAGAGCGTTGCCATCGCCGAGCCTGCCGCAGTCGGCGCGCGCGCGTAGGTTTGCGTTAGCCGCATCTTCGAATCAGCGGCGGAATTCGCAGAGAGATGCGAATGTCCGCCGCTTTGTTTTTGCTGCAACGCCCGCTGACTTTGCCTAGGCGCGCGCCGCTTTAGCCATGGCGGCCAAAGAGTTCTGCGAGAACCTTCTCTGAAGACAGCGCGCCAACGGGTAGGCTATTTTCACTGCCGTGTTCCCCGGCCGAGAAAACGACAGGATTTCATAGCAAACCAGATCGGAAGTACGATCCCACTGCAGTGCGAAACGCTCTTCACCCTGCTCTGCGTGTTCAGGTAGTGTTCCATACGCAAATCCAAAGCGTCGGATGGGACCATCTTCGTCTATCACGTAAACAATTTTGCAACAATTAATGGACCAAAACCCAAGGTGCTTGACCAGGACGGCCACTGCGGTCTCGGGCTGAATAGGCGCATCGGGCCAGAAGAGCCGAACCCCGGGCACATCGAACATTTTCCACTGACGCAGGGCGCTCGTGCCTCGGTCGAACGTAGTCGCCCCCTGGCCAAGACCGACGCGTCCGCTGAACACGGCATAGCCGTTGGGCAGTTTGTCTCGCGTGGCGCCAACTTGCGGATAAGAAAAATCGCGAGTCCGCTGACTCGCAAGAATCTTCTGAATTCTAGATTCATCAGGTCTGGAAGAAAGGAACATGCTGACTTGGGATTTCTACTCTCTGCGCTCACACCGCACAGGCAAGAGATCTGCCGGGACGTCCCCCTCGCTGATCCACTCAATGTCGAAAGAACCCCGGTAGCCGAACAACGGACCCCAGCTTCGATTTGCCACATTTACCTCGATGTGAAAGCGCTGGTCGCTCTCTTCGTACCACTCGCAAACATCAGCGATACCCGAGAAGAGTAGAGGGAAACTGAATTCGATCGCCCCCTCGTAGAAGCGTTGTGCCCCGGACCGGAGGCGAAGCCCACCTCGTTCGTCGACCGATAAATCGATATCGACAGCTAGATGCTGATGCGTGCCAAGGTAATCTACAATCCGTCCGCGCCGCTCGCTGAAGATCATGTAGGCATCGAAACGGCGAGGCTTGCGGGTGGCAAAGTTGCGAATCCAGGTCACAGTCTCTCGTCCGTATTCATCTACGTAGGCATAGTTCCTGATCGTGAAGGGTACAGACTGACCGCGCTCCGGAAACATGATGCGCCGCACGCTCCCGAGGTAGAGGAATGGGAGCGTGTACGCTTTTCCGTGCCAGAGCTCGTCCATCGTTCCCGTGCCGACACATGCGCGCTTGTCGCGGGTGCTGAACCCGAACCTCTCCTGGATCCGTGGATGGAGAGACCTGAACTTCTCGCCGAGCGCCTGTTCGTAGATTGACCTCATCGCTTGGTTCCCGGTGGTTTTCGCAGGCAGTTCTTTGCGGAGGGTAGGTTGCCTGCGACCAACAATCCGACAGCCGCCAAAGCTGTCACTGCCAAATTCAAGGTCAGCGGGTTGAACGCGGCAGTCAGATAGGCAGGTGAGCTGATGCTCACGCCCAAAGTGGCTGCAAACATGACGGCAATGGTGCACCTGCTTCATTACTAATTTCCAAATGCTAACCGCAGGCATCTTGACACGATGCCCTCTCCGATGCAGACTCCCATTACAGCATCCTGAAAATTGAAGTGAGTCCCGGACTGGCCGGATCGCGCCCCCGCCGCCTCGACTCGACGAAACTGGCACGCGCGCCATGCGTTCGTCAAATGACGGATCGTCCGGTAACGACCGTTAAGTAATAGATAAAAAAGTTATTGAGCAGATCAATTCTCGACCGCGGTTCGGCTGCGGTGGAGGGAGACATGGCAGGTACCAGCGCAACTCGATCCGCAATGGCGAGCGTCTTGACCACGAGCGCGCATCTGCCGATGCTGCAGGATCCCGGCCCGCGGTTTCCCGGCAAGGACGGCGGGCGCTCGCTGGCCGAAATGGCCTACAGCGACCTCGATGCCGCGCTGCACTTGCTGGCCGAGCGCGCCCAGTACATCACCGGAGCCAATGGCGCAGCCATTGCCCTGCGCCGCGGCCAACATAATGACATGCTCTGCCGGGCCAGCGTCGGCCCGAATGCTCCCGAGTTAGGCGCGTTGCTCTCCATGGAATATGGGCTTTCAGGGGAAAGTGTTCGCACGCACAAGGCCTTGCGTTGTGACGATACCGAACGCGATCCCCGGGTGAACCGCGAAGGCTGCCGCCAGTTGGGCATTGCATCGGTGGTAGTGATGCCCATCGTGAGCGAGCAGCAGGTACTCGGTGTCTTCGAGCTTTTTTCCGGCAAGCCGCAGGCTTTCGAGGAGCGCGACATTTCCGCCTTGCATCGCTTGAGCGGCATGGTTGAAACCGCCGTGAAACATGCCGTGGCAACCCAGACTCTGCCCGCCGCCGAAGAAACAGCTTACTCGGAAAATCAGCCATCTTCGCCAGTGGCTGCGGTGGAGACCGAGACCGCGCCGGTTCAATCGCCGGTTGGCGGGACGCTTCCAGATGTAGTTCAGCTGTCCGTAAGCCTTCCACTGCCAGAACTGAAAATAACGACGACAGAAACCAAGCCTGCGCCCGCTCCCAAGAAGTCGTTATTCTGGTCTGCCGCGATGCAGAATCCAGCCAGCGCCAGCCGATCCGCCGAGGCCGCAGTGGAGAGTTCGGTGCCTCCTACGTTGAGGAATCTGCGAAAGTGCCAGGCCTGCGGTTTTCCGGTATCGCAGGGCCGCGCGTTCTGCGTGGAGTGCGAAGAGAGGCAGTGGCGCGGCCAGCGCCTTTCTCAAGCCGCGACCGGCAGCGCGACCCCACTGAAAGTGATCTCTGCTCCGCCCAAAGCAGCCGGCACCGCAACCGCTTCGGCGGCTTCGTCTCCGGATATCTCGACGCTCGGTAGCGCGGCTCTGACCGCAGATTTTTCGGGCTCCCACTCTGCTCCGTTTGCCGGCTCTGCGGTTAAGTCCCGATCATGGTTCGCCGCCAACAAGTACATAATCGGAGCGCTGCTGGTGGTCGCCGTTGTCATTGCCGCAGTTGTCTGGCTGCGTTAACCTCTCATAATGACGGCAAACCCTAATAGGAAATTCGAGATTCCATTGGCATTTCTAATCGGCTCTTGTGCGTCCCCACGGGTTTGTTTGCGATCTTGGATCTCATTCCCCGTCTAGCGGGACATCCAGACATGACTCCCCATGCTCCGCCGGGAACTACAACTCAATTTATGGG
Organism: uncultured Acidobacteriaceae bacterium; assembly: GCA_963807145.1. GTDB lineage: Bacteria > Acidobacteriota > Terriglobia > Terriglobales > Acidobacteriaceae > Sulfotelmatobacter. Next base: position 123,794 of record CAWEBA010000011.1, read on the forward strand.
GGTGGTGATGCTCGACATCGTCATCCTCGCACTAGTAGGCATGATCCCGTTTATACGGCGCTCGGGCTCTGGTTTGTGCTACTCGTTGCAGGGAGGAGCCGAACCGCAAAGTTGGCTACATTCATGTGTCTGCTCATCGCGCTCATTGGTAGTTTGGACCTGAGACTAATGAGACCTCGCTGACTTGCCGGGTATTAATTGTTCTGTGAATCTTTTCTGTGAAGCCTGCACCTGCGACAGATTACAATTCCCTTCCTGACTTCGACAGTTCAACCTGAGACGGTTGATCCGGGAGGCTTGATCTTGCCATCAACCAAGCGCAGCCTGCTGCGACGTTGTTTGCTGCTTCTGCTGCTGACCGCGACGGCCGCGGCCCAGACTTCCGAGCAGCGTACGGCCCGTTATCTGGAATCCGTGCGCAAACAGCCGCCGTTGCTATTGGCCTTTCTGCATGAACTGCCCAAGGGTGGAGATCTGCACAATCATCTGTATGGCGCGATTTACGCAGAAGACCTGGTGGATTTCGCGGCCTCGGGCGGCCTCTGCGTGGACCGGACGTCTTCGCGGCTGCTGGCCCCGCCCTGCGACTCATGCGAAAACTACACCGCCAAACCCGCGGCGCGCTGCAGTTACGGCGATCACGTGCTCTACAACCAGATGATCGACGCCTGGTCGATGCGGAACTGGAAGCCCGGCGACGAATCGGGTCACGATCACTTCTTCGCCAGCTTCGACAAATTCGGACTGGCCGCGGACACTCACGCCGCCGAGATGATCGCTGCATCCACGAATCGCGCGGGCATGGATCACCTGCAATACGTCGAGTTCATGCACACTGCCGATGGAGGCGCAGCGGCGCGACTGGCGGGAAAAGTTGACTGGAATCCGGATTACGCAAAGATGCGCGACGCGCTGCTCAGCGCCGGCCTGAAAGATGTGGCCGCGGAGACCAGCAAGCGACTTGCCGCCGACGATGCCCGTGCGAAAGAGATTCTCAAGTGTCGCACTCCCGATGCCGCACCCGGATGCGATGTGACCGTCCGCTATCTTTATCAGGTGCTCCGCGGACTGCCGCATGAAATTGTGTTCGCGCAGATTTTGCTGGGCTTCGAGCTGGCATCGTCCGACCCGCGATTCGTCGGCCTGAATCTGGTGATGCCTGAAGACTGGTACGTTCCGCTCCACGACTTCAACGAGCACATGGCGATGCTTGATTATCTGCACGGCGTTTATCCCAGGGTGCACATCGCGCTGCATGCGGGCGAACTGGCCATGGGGCTGGTGCCGCCGGAGGATCTTACGTTCCACATTCGCGCATCGATCGAGCGTGGGCATGCCGTGCGCATCGGGCACGGAGTCTCCGTGATGAATGAAAACGATCCCATTGGCTTGCTGCACGAGATGGCAGAGCGTAATGTGCTGGTCGAAATCTGTCTGACTTCGAACGACATCATTCTCGGCGTCAGCGGCGATGATCATCCCCTGCCGATCTATATGAAGTATGGAGTTCCCATTGCGCTGGCTACCGACGACGAGGGCGTGTCGCGAAGTGACATGACGTATGAATACTTGCGCGCAGTCGAGAGCTACCACTTGTCGTACGCGGATCTGAAGCGCATGGCCCGGCAAAGTCTGGAGCACAGCTTCCTGCCCGGCCAGGGCCTGTGGGCGGATACGAAAGTGGTGTTTCGCATGGCGCCGGCCTGCGTGGGCGATGCCCTGGGCGCGGAGAAGCCGTCAACAGGATGCGAACAATTCCTCGCTGCCAACGAACGCGCACGCATGCAGTGGAAACTGGAGAGCGAGTTCGCGAAGTT
>CAWEBA010000012.1:0-126131 GCA_963807145.1 uncultured Acidobacteriaceae bacterium
CAAAAAGCCAAGCCCCGAGCATCGCTCGGGGCTAGTAGATACTAAACACCGTTCGCCAAACACTTACTATGATAAGTCAATGTAGCGCGTAGTCAAGCACATTTAGTGCAGGTCGAGTGACCCGAGGAGGGCAAGGGAGTCGAACCCTAGTGGCTGAAAAGCCACTCAACCGTTTGGCGAACGGTGTCCAGTACCCACTGGCAATGCCCTCCTAAACGCCGCTCGCACAGCGTAGATTCTATCGACGCGCCAGCACCCCAGATAGAACATCTCTAAGAAAAAACTAACACCCGTTCCCGAATCGGCCCAAAAAAAAGGCCCCACTCGCGAGAGCGGAGCCTTTGACTTTACTGGCCACTGGCAACTGACCACTGGCCACTGCCTTTAGTACATTCCTTCCATGCCGCCGCCACCATGTCCACCCGGCATCGGAGCTTCCTTCTTTTCCGGAATCTCCGCGACCAGGGCTTCGGTGGTGAGCATCAACGCTGCGATCGAGCCGGCGTTGGTGAGGGCGGTGCGCACGACCTTTGTGGGATCGAGCACGCCGGCCTTGACCAGGTCCTCGTACTCGCCGGTCAGGGCGTTATAGCCGAAGTTGAAGTCCTTCGACTCGCTGATCTTGCCCAGAACCACCGCACCTTCTTCGCCGGCGTTCTCGGCGATCTGGCGCAGAGGCTCCTGGATGGCGCGCTTCACGATGTTGACACCGATCTGCTCATCACCCTCAAGCTTCAGCTTGTCGAGCGCCGGGACGCAACGGGCCAGAGCCACTCCGCCGCCGGGGACAATGCCTTCTTCCACGGCTGCGCGGGTTGCATGCATGGCGTCTTCGACGCGGGCTTTCTTCTCTTTCATTTCAGTCTCAGTTGCGGCGCCGACTTTGATCACGGCTACGCCCCCGACCAGCTTGGCCAACCGCTCCTGCAACTTCTCGCGGTCGTAGTCGCTGGTGGTCTTGTCGATCTGGCTGCGAATTTCCTTCACGCGGCCTTCGATCTCCGAGTGCTTGCCCTTGCCTTCGACCAGCGTGGTGTTGTCCTTGTCGATGGTGAGCTTCTTGACCTGGCCGAGATCGCTGATCTGCACGTTCTCGAGCTTGATGCCCAGGTCTTCTGTGATGGCCTTGCCGCCGGTGAGGATCGCGATATCCTGCAGCATAGCCTTGCGCCGATCGCCGAAGCCAGGAGCCTTGACGGCCGCGACTTGCAGCGTTCCACGCAGTTTGTTGACGACGAGAGTAGCGAGTGCCTCGCCCTCAACATCCTCAGCGATGATGAGCAACGGCTTTCCGCTCTTGGCAATCTGCTCAAGCAAGGGCAGAAGATCCTTCATAGAGCTGATCTTCTTCTCGTTGATCAGGATGTAAGCATTCTCAAGCGCAACTTCCATCCGCTCCGGATCAGTAACAAAGTAAGGAGACAGATACCCGCGGTCGAACTGCATGCCCTCGACCACTTCGAGCTGAGTCTCCAGCGTCTTCGACTCTTCAACAGTGATGACGCCATCCTTGCCAACCTTCTTCATAGCCTCAGCAATAATGTGCCCAATAGTCTCATCGTTGTTCGCGCTTATCGTGCCTACTTGGGCTATCATTTCGCCGGAGACGGGCTTGGAGAACTTGTCTAGTTCGCCTTTGGCGCGTTCGCCGGTTTTCTTGTCGAAGGCTCCGCAGACTAGAGAGACTGCTTTCTCGATGCCGCGCTTCATGGCCATTGGATTGGCGCCGGCGGCTACGGTCTTTACGCCTTCGCGGTAGATTGCTTGGGCCAGGACTGTTGCGGTCGTGGTGCCGTCGCCGGCTACGTCGGAGGTTTTGCTGGCTACTTCGCGAACCATTTGGGCGCCCATGTTCTCCAGGCCGTCCTTGAGTTCGATTTCCTTGGCTACGGTTACGCCGTCTTTGGTGATGGTGGGTGAACCGAATTTCTTTTCGATTACCACGTTGCGGCCTTTGGGGCCGAGGGTGACTTTTACTGCGTCGGCCAGAAGGTTGACGCCGCGCAGGATTGCCTGGCGGGACTCTTCGCCGTGTACGATTTGTTTTGCCATGATTCGTTTCTCCTTAAATAAGTTCTCAGTTCTCGGTTCTCAGTTCTCAGTAAAACCGTGAGAACTGAGAGTGCGGATCAGATTGAGATCCTTCGCGCAAAGTGCGCGCTCAGGATGACAACGCGTATGGCGCGCTTAGGACGACAAACCTAAAGTGCGCTCGGGATGACAAGCGTGAACTACTTTCGCGCGCCGGCTAGTTCTTTCTTGGCCGGGGTCGAGGCGCCGGTGAGGATGCCGAGGACTTCGTCTTCTTTCATGATGATGAAGTCTTCGCCATCGATCTTGATCTCGGTGCCGGAATACTTGCCGAACAGGATGCGGTCGCCCTCTTTAACTGCCAGAGGGAAGGTTTTGCCTTCATCGTTGGTGCGTCCCTTGCCGGTGGAAATGACTTCGCCTTCCTGCGGCTTGTCTTTTGCGCTGTCGGGGATGATGATGCCGCCTCGGGTGGTGGAAGCTTCTTCCACACGACGGACCAGAATGCGGTCATGTAGTGGGCTGAATTTAGCCATGGTTGCAACTCCTTTCAAGGTTGGATAGTACGGTTGACGTTCTGTAAGCCTATGAATTGTTACGGGTTAGGGAGTGCTGTTAGCAGTCTCGCCTATCGAGTGCTAATTATAGGGATTTGAGTGGGGAGTTGTCAAGAGCAGGGATCAGTGGGCAGTGATCAGTGGCCAGTGATCAGTGGTTGGAAACGAAAAGATTGGTGTCTTGGATCGCCCGCGCGCTTCGGCCGCGAGTTATGTTGGCGACAAATTGCATAGGTCCTTCGTGGGGAGTCGCCCGCTTTTGCGAGCGACTCCGCTGCCTCAGGATGACAAGCGAATCCGTTTTTGACCTTCCTCCAAGCAGTGCGTTTCCCGAGCTTATTGGAACCGAGCCGCAAGCGGATGGGTTGTGGCATGATGGCGCTATGGCTAAACGGTCCAAAAGAATTGCGAAGCGGGATGAGTTTGAGAATGCGCTGAAGGAAGTTGAAGAGAAAATACGCACCCGGGGCGGGAAAAATCCGTCAGGTGTTGCGGTTGAGGCGACAGGACGGCCTGAAGGGCGGGAGGGCGAGAGCGCGGCGGTTGAGCTCGACCCGGACGGAGGAGGGAAATAGTGCGGGAGAACCGCATGAGCGGCCCCAAGGACGATGGACGGGAACATCGGCCCACAGGGTCTCGAGGCAACCTCAGGGGCTGAAGCCCGTATTCCTTTTGTCCGATTTACGGCACCCTTCGGCTTCGCTCAGGGCAGGCTCAAAGCTGAAATCGTGCCCTTCCCGAACTCGCTCCTTGCTCGCGGTGGCGGTAGAAAATCAGACCGCTCGTACCATCCCTACGGGACTCAGTTCCATCTTTTGGGCCTACCCAGGGCTTACGGCCTAGGCTATTGTATGCCGCCCCTCCGGGGCTCCGAGTGGGGCGCGGCTCTCTGTGCGTTCTCCCACGATTTCAATCTTCCCGGCGAGTCCTCCCGGCGGCTCAGACTAGCCGGACGTTGCGTTCGATCGTCTTGATCACGTCGTCCATCTTGCCGTTCCATACTTGTTTGGCCATGCTCAGGGTGAAGCCTTTGACCGTGTGGAAAGGAACATGCGACGGTAGCGACAGGGCGAAAGGATCGACTACTGCGTCTACGACAACCGGGCCATCTTTGTGAGCGAGGGCTTCGGCGAGTCCTTCCCGAACGTCGCCGGGATCTTCGAGGCGGATTCCTTTCGCGCCCATCGCTTCAGCGACTTTGGCGAAATTGGGATTCTTGAACTCGACACCAAAAGGAACTATGCCGGCCTCATGCTGCTCGATATGCACGAACTCGAAAGAGTCGTTGTTGAGGATGATCTGCACCACGGGGAGCTTGCGCTCCACTTGGGTTAACAGGTCGCCCAGCCCGAGCATGGTAAAACCTCCGTCGCCCGCGAGGGCGATGGTTTGCCGGCCTGGGTAGGCCAACTGCGCTCCGAAGGCATTGGGCGCGGCATTGGCCATAGACGCCCAGGTGAATGAACCGAAGATTCTGCGATTTCTGCTGCCGTTGATATACCTTGCCATCCATATGCACGCTGTGCCGGTGTCGGCGAAAAACATCGCATCGTCGGAAGCGACATTGTTCAGGGTAGCTGCCAGGAATTCGGGACGTATGGGCTTAATCTCCGGTCCTTTATCGACGTAGTGCCGCAGCAGATCGTGGAAAGAGTTTGTGTCCGCGACTTGTTTTCTAAGAAAGCTGTCGTTCGTCTTCTCTTTCACAGTCTTCAGGAGGGCGGTGACGGTCGGCTTGATATCGCCGACAAGCCCAAGATCAACGGCGGTGCGGCGGCCAATGTGCTTGGGGTTTTTGTCGATCTGGACTTTCTTCACACGATGGCCGGGGAGAAATTCTGTGAAGGGGAAATCGGTGCCGAGCATCAACATGAGTTCGGCTTCATGAATGGCGCCGTAGGCTCCGCCGTAACCGAGCAGGCCGGTCATGCCGACGGCATTCGGATTGCCGTGCTCCAACCATTGCTTCCCGCGGAAAGAATAGCCGACGGGTGCTTTCAGTCTGTCTGCCAGTTGGACGACCTCATCGTGGGCGTCCCTGCAGCCATCGCCGCCGAAGATCGCCACTGTTTTCGCGTCGTCGATCATCTGCACAAGTTGATTGAGGTCGGGGTCCGACGGGCGAAGGAGCGGCGGGTTAGGGATCGTGATCTCGGCGGAGTAGTCGGCGACATCGGCCGAGGCGACGTCGCCTGGAATCGAAATTACCGTGGGGCCTTTTTCCAAGACGGCGGTAAGAATCGCGGTATTAATGATGGGCCGCGCCTGCTCCGGGTTGACAAGCCGCCCGGTGTAGAGGGATGCGGTCTCGAAGAACTTGTAAGGATTGAGTTCCTCGAGCGCTTCGGTGTCGATCAGGCTCGTCTCGACGTCGCCTGCAATGGCGATGACGGAAGCGCCCTCCTTGCGCGCGTCGATGAGTCCGTTGATTAGATGGGTGACACCGGGACCAGCTGTTCCACACACGGCGACCGGGTTGCCGGTTAAGTAGGCTTCGGCAACGGCGGCGAAAACGCCGTACTCTTCGTGGTGGACTTGAATCAGCTCGATCTTCCCGTTGCGGCGCAGGCCGTCGACGACGGGATTGAGAGCATCTCCAACGATGCCGTAGCAGCGTTTGACTCCGGCGTTTGCAAGCATCTCCCACAACAAGTCTGCGACTTTTCGCGACATAGAATCTGTACCTCCGCAGACTGAGATTCCGATTTTCTGGTTCCGGATGCGACAAAAGTTTGTGCCGATTTGCGTCCCTGACCGTCACCGCCGCCGAGGGGTTGCAAAAAGGGCGGGGCTGGGGCAACCTCCTAGACCATGGAACGAGCTTATCGAACTGGCGGGGCTTTGCTGATTTCTTGTTGCTTTGTTTTTGCGTTTGCGATTATTGCACCGGGGCTGGCTTTCGGGCAGGGCGATCCGGGTCCCGAAGAAGGTGGGCACGAGGTGCAGGTGTGGGCTGGGGGTGGGCACTCGGTGCCGGGCGGAACTTCGAACACCGGAATTTTTGATGTCGGGTTGCGCTATGGGTGGGTGATTACGGGGCCACATCTGCCGGGATTTTTGCGGGGACGATTTGAGTATGCGGTGGATGCGGAGCCGGCGTATCTGATTTTTCAGCCTGCGAATACGGCTTATGGAGTGGGATTCAATCCGTTTGGGCTGAAGTGGAATTTCGAGCGGCGAGGGCGGCTCTCGCCTTACCTGGAACTGAGTGGAGGGACGCTGTTCAGCGATCACAATGTGCCGACTTATACGAACACTGTGAACTTCACTTCGGCGGCGGCGCTGGGGACGCACCTGCTCGGTGCGAAATACAACTGGAGCGTCGAGCTGCGGTATTTGCATATTTCGAATGCGGGGCTGGCGAATCCGAATCCGGGGTTGAATACGGTGCAGGTTCGGGTGGGGGTGGGGCGGTTCTGGCGGGGGCGTACACCATGAAAGGGATCGCAATCCGTCTCTCGATTCTGGCGGCTGGCGCAGTCACCGTCGTGTACGGACTCCTGCTGATGCATCGTGGCGTCTTCGCTTATCAGAATGCGTGGTTTCGCGGAACGAACTACTCTGCTGGCACTGTCGCTGCGGGGATATTCCTCGGCTTGCTGGCGTTTCTCCCACCAACCAGTTGGGTAGAGCGTTGGATGGCCCGGAAGAAAAGGCAGCCGCAGGGCGACCATCCTAAATGCCATCAGAGGCATCACGGACCGAAATGACGATCCGTGGAATCAGAATGCCCCCTGCCGACCACGCGGTGGGGGTGCAGTTTGGAGGGGCGGTAGTGTACGTCCCCCAGCAGCGGTTGCGACGGAGATCCCTCGCCCCGCTGGTGAAAGCGCGGGGCTTCGGGATGACGCCAGCCTCGTGAGTAGGTACCGCGCGTCTCCGCTCGGGATGACAGGTTAGTTTAGGTAGCCTTGCTTGATTCAGTCCTGCCCGGATATTCTTCTGACTTATGTCTACGCTGGTTGAATGTGTTCCTAATTTTTCCGAAGGTCGGGACAAATCCAAGGTCGACGCTATTGTTGACGCGATGAAGATGGATGGAGTCTACCTGCTGGACCGCGAGATGGACGCGGACCATAACCGGTGCGTGATTACGCTGGTGGGCGGGCGGGAGGCGATTCAGGAGGCGGCGATTCGCGGCGTGGGCAAGGCCGCGGAATTAATTGATCTGAATGCGCATAAGGGGGCGCATCCGCGGATGGGCGCGGCGGATGTGGTGCCGTTTATTCCGATTGATGGCGTGACCATTGAAGATTGCGTCGCGATGGCGCGGCATGTGGGCGCGGAGATCTGGAAGCGGTATCAGATTCCGGTTTATTTGTATGAGGCGGCAGCGGCGACGCCGGAGCGGCAGAATCTGGAAAACATCCGGCGCGGGCAGTTTGAAGGGATACGGGCGGAAATTGCGACCAATGTGGCGCGGAAGCCGGATTTCGGTGAGGCGCGGGTGCATCCGACGGCGGGCGCGACGGTGGTGGGGGCGCGGAAGTTTCTGATTGCTTATAACGTTTTCTTGAACACGCCGGATGTTGAGATCGCGAAGAAAATCGCGAAGGCTGTGAGGTTTTCGAGCGGCGGGATGCGGTTCGTGAAAGGCGCGGGATTTCTGGTGCGGGGGCTGGCGCAGGTCTCGATGAATCTGACGGATTTTGAGCAGACGCCGGTGCATCGCGTGTTTGAAATGGTGAAGCGGGAGGCGGCGCGGTATGGCGTGACTCCGGTGTCGAGCGAGATCGTGGGATTGATTCCGAAGAAGGCGCTGGAAGCGGTGGCGGAGTGGTTTTTGCAGGTGGAGAATTTTGATTCGTCCTTAATCCTGGAGAACCGGTTGGCGGCGGTGATGAGTGGGAAGACTGCGGTGGGCGGATTGCGGGCGGGAATGGAGCCTTTTGTCGAGCAGCTGGCGGCGCCGACCGCGACACCCGGCGGCGGAAGCGCGGCGGCGGCGGCGGGAGCGATGGCGGCAGGTCTGGCGACGATGGTGGCCTCGATGTCGCGGGGCAAAAAAGCGTACCTGCAGTATGAGTCGCAACTGAGCGCGGCGATTGGGCGGCTGGGACCCTTGCGCGAGGAGTTGAAGGCCGCGATCGACGGCGATGCTGAGGCTTACGATGCGGTGATGAAGGCTTACAAGCAGGCCAAGGCCGACCCGGGCAACGGCGATGCGCTGATCGAAGCGAGTCTGAAGCTGGCCACCGGGGTTCCGCTCAGCGTGGCGGAGAAGGCGCATGAAGTGGCGGAGATTACGCAGAGCCTGTTCGCCGTCAGCAATCCTAATATGAAGTCGGACTTGACTACTGCGCAGGCTTTGGCCGGGGCGGCGATTACTGGGGCGCTGGCTAATGTGGAGATCAATTTGGCGTCGATCAAGGATCAGGGGTTTGCAGCGGAAGTGAGGAAGAGATCGGTCAGCATCAAGATCTGATGTCATGGGCAGGGACGTGGCGGCAACGCTTCGCTCTCCGACCGCAACTAAGAACATAGGGGGTTGCGGTCTTCAGGGCCTGCGGACTAGTATCCCCAACTCTAAAAAATATACTCATCATTGGCCGAGTGGAAAGGTTCGGGGCGGGGTTGGTACTGGTCTGTAGGATCGAGTTGTTTTCCGCAAGAGGAAGTCTCCCCCAATGAATCGTCTGGCATTAGTGTCAATGTCAATTGCGCTGCTTGGCGCCGCAGGATTTCTTCTGAGCCTGAACGGCTGCGGCGGAGTCGGCAATGCCAAGGGCTACGCCACCTTCCCGGGCTTGAAAATTCAGCATGTGGTGATCATCTTCCAGGAGAATCGCACCCCGGATAATTTGTTTCAGGGATTGTGCATTCCGCCCTACGGCTCCGCCAGCGCCTGCAGCACGACCCCGACCGCCTCCCAGTACGACATCGCCGGCAGGGGGCTAGATTCGACAGGTGCGACCATTACGCTGAACCCTATCGACCTGGGCACGGTCGGCAGCAACGGGAACCCGGACAACTACGATCTGAGCCATGCCCACAGCGCCTTCGTGGACATGTGCGACCTGAATGCATCCGGGGCATGTCGGATGAATGGCGCGAATCTGATTCCAATTGCGTGTGCGGAGGGGGCCACGAATTGCCCGCCAGCAAGTCCACAATTTACGTATGTATATCCCAATGACGTGGCGCCCTACCTGACCATGGCCCAGACGTACACGTTCGCCGATCATATGTTCCAGACCAACCAGGGGCCAAGCTTCCCGGCGCATCAATTTATTATTTCGGGGACGTCGGCGCCGTCGCCGGGCAGCAATTTGTTTGTGGCGGAGACTCCGGCTGGAGTGAAGAACGCTCCAGAGAACACTGGCTGCATCGCTCCTCCGGCGGAATATGTCGAAGAGATCAACCCTGCGGAAGTGGAAACCCCCATCTACCCGTGCTTCGAGCATCAAACTCTTACCGACCTGCTAAACACCGCCAACATTAGCTGGCGCTACTACGCGCCGACTGCGGGAATTATCTGGACAGCTCCCAACGCGATCAAGCACATGTGTGGGCCGAACGTGCCCCCGCCGAATGCCACAGCGTGCACGGGATCTGATTGGGTCAATAACGTGGTGCTGGCCAGTTCGGGGAACCCAGTGCCGGTTTTGACAGATATTGCCAAGGGCAATCTCACGACCGTGAGCTGGGTGATTCCCAACGGCCTGGAATCGGACCATCCTGCGCAGAACGACGGGTCAGGGCCCTCTTATGTGGCCTCGATCGTTAACGCGATCGGCAACAGTTCCTACTGGTCGAATACTGCGATCTTTCTTGCCTGGGACGACTGGGGCGGCTGGTACGATCACGTTGCGCCGAAAGTGCTGGGAGGGCCGGACTGTACGCAATGGGGATGCGGATACGTGTACGGATTCCGGGTGCCGATGATCGTGATTTCGCCCTACGCGAAGCCGGCATATATCTCCCACGTCACGCATGATTTTGGAAGCATTTTGAAGTTTATTGAGACCAATTTCGGTCTGCCGTCGCTAGGCTACGCGGACGCGCCCGCCGACAATCTCTCTGACTGTTTCAACTACGCCCAGACTCCGATCGCGTTCCAGACGATTTCTGCGCCGCTGCCGGCGGATTACTTCATGAACGATAAACGCCCGCCGACAGACCCGGATGACGACTGAAATCGAAGAGCGGGAACAGTGGTGAGTCGAACAGGACGGTAACCGTTCCCCGATCAGGGCGGGTTCTATCCGGCAATGCTCGAAATAACTCTGATTTGAGCGAGTGGAAAGCTTGGTTGCGGGGTTATTGGCGGAAGGACTGAACACGTTACCGTTGCCGGGGGACCCTGCGATGCGGCGCTTGGCGCTTTTATCGACTGCGATATTGCTCTTTTGTGTAGCTGGACTTCTCTTGAGTATGAACGGCTGTAGCGGAAGTGGTACGAGCACTACGGTCCCGCCGCCTGCCTCAAAAATTCAACACGTGGTGATCATTTTCCAGGAGAACCGCACACCCGATAATCTGTTTCAGGGACTGTGCATTCCGCCTTACGGGTCGAGCAGCGCATGCAGTACAAACCCGAGCGCATCGCAGTACGATATTGCCAGCAGCGGAGTGGATTCGACAGGTGCAACCATCACGCTCAATCCGATCGATCTGGGCACGGCCAGTACTAACGGTAACCCGGACAACTACGATCTGAGCCACGCCCACAGCGCTTTCGTGGACATGTGTCAACTGAACCCGGCCACGGGAACATGTGCAATGGATGGCGCTGACCTGATCCCAGCTACATGCACGCCGACCACGCCGCCGACCGTCAACTGCCCACCGCCTCCCGATCCACAATTTAAGTATGTGTATCCGAATGACGTTGCGCCATACCTGACCATGGCCCAGACGTACGCGTTCGCCGATCACATGTTCCAGACTAACGAAGGGCCAAGTTTTCCGGCGCATCAGTTCATCATTTCGGGGACTTCAGCGCCTACGGCGACGAGCACTCTGTTTGTGTCCGAGAACCCTGCGAAGTCCGGCGAAGCCGCGGGCTGTATCGCTCCTGCCAACCAGACAGTTAAGGTGATCGATGCCGCAGGCAGTGAGACCAGCAACCCGCCGATTTACCCCTGCTTTGAGCATCCGACGCTCACTGATTCGCTCGACACTGCCAATATCAGCTGGCGTTATTACGCGCCGTCGGCGGGCTCGATCTGGACCGCTCCCGACGCCATCGAGCATATGTGCCAACCGAATGCCCCGACGGGGGGAGACTGTGTGGGACCGGATTGGACCGGTACATCGCCCAAAGTTGTCATCGGCCAAACGCAGAGCAACGCCCAGATCCTCACCGACATTCAAAGCAATCAACTCCAGCAAGTGAGCTGGGTAATTCCCACTGGCCAGGATTCCGACCATGCGCTCAGCAACAACGGCTGCGGGCCGTCGTGGGTAACTTCGATTGTCAACGCGATCGGCAACAGCCAGTATTGGTCGAACACCGTTATCATCCTTACGTGGGATGACTGGGGAGGTTGGTACGACCATGTGCCACCGGCGGTCATCGGCAACGGAAGCAGTTGGGGATCCGGCTACGTGTATGGATTCCGTGTGCCGATGGTTGTGATGTCGCCTTACGCCAAGCCGGCTTACATCTCCCACGTCACACACGACTTTGGAAGCATTTTGAAGTTTATTGAGACTAGCTTTAGTCTGCCGTCGCTAGGTTACGCGGACGCGCCGGCAGACGATCTCTCTGACATTTTCAATTTCAGCCAGACCCCGATTGCGTTCCAAACCATCACGCCGCCGTCCGATACGGCCAGCTGCCAGGCCGATCCGGGCCCGGCTACCGATCCAGATGATGACTAAAGGTGCCGACCTCAGCAGCTAAAGCCGCGCAGCGTGGGGCAGCCTTGTGACACGACTATAAGTCGTGCCCTTCCCGAGCCTTGACGTGGGCGGCTCCTCTCAGATGAAGAGCCTCTGTTTGATATTGCCTAGTCTCCTGCGCTGGTGGCTGGGGCTGGCTCGGGTCTGGTTCTAGATTCCCACCAGGCCTCGAAGCCTTGTCTAGCGAGTTTGAAGATGGTGTTGCGGTTTTCTGAAATCACCTTCCACCAAGCAAAGCGGCCGAGCATGGGAAAGTAGATTCCGCGGAAGCAGAGCCGCGCGATCAAGATGTTGACGCGACAGCCGAACGGCTGGTCGTCGAGCGAGTCCACGGCTTGAGCGATGGCTTGGGGGCCGTAGGCGTGGGTCCATCCGTAGTTCACTTCGGCGTGGGCTTCGTTGATGGTCATTTTCAGTGGCGTGTGAGCCATGGTGAAGGGGATGAAGTCCTGCCAGTGCTTTGGCCGGGTTAATCGGCCGGCGACGTCGAGACGCTTGTAAAGGGGAGTTCCCGGTAGCGGGGTAAGCAGGCCGAAAATCGGCAAGCCCGGCGGCCAGGTGCGGACCTGCTCGAGAGTGCGCTCGGCTGCGCCTACGGTGTCGTTATCCATGCCGAGGATGAACGAAGTGATGGCATAGACGTTGCGCTGCGCGAGGCGCTCGAGCACGGCGGCATACTCTTCCGGCTTGTTGAAGCCTTTGTTGACGTCCTTCAGGTTCGTGGGATCAATCGACTCCATGCCGATGAAGACCCACTTGCCGCCGGAGGCGGAGATGAGGTCGACCAGTTCCTGATCGCGCAGGAGGTTGGCGCTGATCTGAGCCACCCAATTGAGTTGTGCGCCGGCGGCGATGATATCGCGGAGCAGGGACTTGGTGCGCTTGAGATTGATGGCGAAATTGTCGTCGATGAAAAAGACGGCGATCTGCCCGCGTTCTTTTCTGGCGCGCGCCTTGAGTAGAAGGAGTTCGTTGACTACGCTTTCGTTGGAACGGAAGCGGATGGAGTCGCCGAAGAATCCGGTCACGGTGCAGAACTCGCAGCCGTAGGGGCAGCCGCGCCCGGATTCGACGGGAACGATGCGAAATGTTCCCCAGCCGGTGCCGTGCTTTTGCAGCAATTTCTTCGCCCACGCAGGAACAAGATTGAATTGATGGAGATCGATGGTGTCCCATGGGATCACTGGATACGGCTTGAGTGAGGGCTTGAGTTCTCTGCCAGCGGCATCCACCGGGGCGTAGACATCTTTTAATTCGCCCCGCGCGGCGTCTTCGACAATGCGCGGCCAGGTGTTGTCGGCTTCGCCGAGGGCGACGGCGTCGACGTGGCGGGGTCCGCCATCGCGGCCCAGAGCCTCGTCGGCCATTTCGGTGACGTGAGGGCCGCCCATGACCACGGGCACGCCTGCGGCGCGCACGGCGTCGGCCATGCGGTAGGCCTTGGCGATCATACGGGTCATGGCGCCGATACCGACCAGATCAATTTTCTGTTGGATGACGTAGCTGGCGATTCCGGCTTCGTCCATTGGTTGTGCGTTGCCGTCGATGAGTACAACTTCGTGGCCGGGCGGGGTTAGAGACTGTAGCAGGAACATCCAGAGGTGGGGCATAAAATTCCGCGTCACCCCGTTGTCGGGGTTGTACAAGAGGATTTTCAATATTTCCCTGATTTCTCGGCGCCCAGAATCGAGCTGTGTGGGAGCGGTGATTAGTAGCGGATCTGTGATGATCTTACTTCGATCTGCTTCCGATAAATAAAGTATTTCTTTGCCGTGGCGGAAACTGTCCCAAATTGATCACGGGTCTAGTACTTTTGGCCAAACAGGGAAGTGGCTCGATGACTTAGAATAGTGGCACCGGCTAACGGGAGTGTCTTAGTATGCATCTAACGCGCAAGATAGAGGCAGAATTCCGTTCCGTCGTCAGGGAAAACAGCGGTCAGGAAGACCTTTGCTTGAGAAAATCTTTATGAGGACCAAGATCTTTATGAAAACTTTGAAGGCTTGTCTCACGCCATGTGTGGTGCTGGCCATTGCTTTTGTAGGCGTGGCGAATGCAATGCCGTTGAATTCGTCGGCGCGGGCGGTGGTGCCCGCTGATCTGCAGCAGTTGATTTCGGTGGATTACCGGGCGCTGAGAGACTCGCCGTCGGCGACGGCGCTGAAAGTACAAATTATGGATTCACAGGAAAGTGTGAAGCAGGCCGAGGCCGCGCTTAGAGGTGTGGGCATCAACCCAGATAAAGATATCGACACCCTGGCGCTGCCCTCGTTCCGCACTCCCAAGCAAGGGGTGAGGATCATCTTTATCGCCAGTGGGCCGTTCAACCAGAAGGCTGTGGTCAAGAAGTTGACCGTGCTGAAGATCAAGGGCACAAAGTACCACACCTCGATTCTTTATCCCATGGACGGCGGGTTTGTGATGACATTTCTTGATGACAGCACTCTTCTGTTCGGGGAACCTTCGGCGGTGAAGCTGGGTCTGGACACGCGCGACGGGGAGATCTTGAACATCGACACGAACACCACCATGGCCGAAATGATGTCGGATGTGGATGCAGCCGCTTTCTGGAGCATCCTGGACCGGCAGGGCTCACAGAATATGATGCGATCGGCGCTGGGCCAAGCGGCGCAGATTGCCGATTACGAGACGGTGAAGAAGCGGGTGCTGGGCTCGTATTACACGATGGATTTTACCAGCGGAGTGAACTTCGATCTGACGGTTGTCACCTCGGACTCGATCACGGCGGGGACTCTAGCCATGATGATGAAGGCCGTCATCTTGTACAAGAAGAGCAGCGCATCGCCGGTTGAAAAAGCGGCGATGGACCTGGCGACGGCTGATTCCGATGGAACGAAGTTTATGGTGCATTTCAAGGATAGCGATGCGCAGTTTCAGTCGCTGATGCATTCGCCGTTGTTTGCGGCAATTTCGCACTAGGAGCAAGTCCCTCAGGGACTAAAGCCCGCGTTTTCGGGGTTCTGGGCAGCACGAGTGAACTCGTGCCCTTCCCGATCCGTTTGATCCAATGATCCGTTTCATTCAACGCGCGTTTATCCGACGCGCGTTTGTCTAGCGCGCTTTTGTCCAGGACGCTCCAGAGATCTTCTCATCTCGCAGACTACCTGGGTTTTCTTGCGGCGCGCTTTTCGCGGGCCCAGCCTTCTTTTACGACCTGTCGGGCGCGACCGACGGCCAGGGCGTCGTCGGGGACGTTGCTGGTGATGCACGACGCCGCGCCCACGTAGGCGCCTTTGCCTACGTGCACGGGCGCGACCAGAGTGCTATCGCTCCCGATGAAGGCTCTGTCGCCGATAATGGTCGTGTGCTTCTGGACTCCGTCATAGTTGCAGGTGATGGTTCCGGCGCCGATGTTCACGCCAGCGCCAATTTCGGCGTCACCGAGGTAAGTGAGGTGGTTGGCCTTCGATCCCTTGCCCAGCTTGATCTTCTTGGTTTCGACGAAGTTGCCGACGTGTGCGCCTTCCCCGATTTCGCTGCCCGGACGCAGATGGGAATAGGGGCCGAGGACTGCGCTGGGACCAATGTGGGCTTCATCGAGAATGCAGCCGGGACGAATGAGAACGCCGGCTTCGACCTCGGAATTGCGAATCACGGAGAATGAGCTGATGTGGCAGGCGGTGCCGATGCGCGATCGGCCGAGAATTTGTACGGAGGGTTCGATCACGGTGTCGGGAGCGACTTCGACCTCGTCATCGATTACGCACGTCGCGGGATAGAAGATGGTGACGCCTTTGGACATCAGCTGCTGGCACTTTTGCATGCGGATCTGGTGGTCGATGGTCGCGAGTTCGGCGAGCGTGTTGGCGCCGAGAACTTCGTCGGGGTTTTCCGTTTTCCAGACTGCGACGCGCTGTTTGGAGCGGCGCAGGACGCTGGCCATATCGGTGAGGTAGTACTCGCCGTGGGGATTGGCGGTGGAAAGTTTCTCGATGTTCGAGAGCAACTGGGGAAGAGCGAAGACGTAGAAGCCGGCGTTGATTTCGTGAATTGCCTTCTGTGCGGGGCTGGCGGATTTTTCTTCGACGATGGCTTCGACTTCGTCGCTGCGCGAGTTCTTGCCAGATCTCTTTCGAATCACGCGACCGTAGCCGGTGGGGTGGTCGAGGTCGGCGCTGAGCAAGGTGAGGGCGGCCTGTTGGTCGAGGTGGAAATTGAGCAGGCGGGCGATGGTTTGAGGCGTGATCTGGGGGGCGTCGCCGGAGAGAACAATGACGTGGTCGTAGGCAGAGAGTGCGGGCTGCGCGACCATGAGAGCGTGGCCGGTACCGCGCTGGTCGGTCTGCAGGACGAAATTGACGCCGGTATGCGCGACGACGGAGCGGACGCGATCGGCTTCGTGGCCGATGATGACGAAGATATCCGCAGGCGGTACGACTTGCGTGGCGGCGGCGATAACCCTGGTCAGGAGCGGCTTGCCGCCGACTTCATGCAGAACTTTGGCCAGCTGCGACTTGAGCCGCGTGCCTTTGCCTGCAGCCATGATTGCGATCGCGATGCGTGGGGCGGAGACGGTAGTAGTTTTGGGAGAAGGTGCGCTCTTCGATTTCTTCATTCGCCCCAATATACCTTGAGCCGAAAGAGTACAGAAGGGGGGTGGCGGGTTCGGAGGTTAAGTAGCTATTTCGCGCGGGGCGGATTAAGATTCTCGGGCGACGTTCTCCGCGGTCGGAGCCAGACGTCGATCCAACGGAGGAAGAATGCCGAAATATGTGATTGAGCGCGAGATCCCGGGCGTGGGGAGTTTACCGCCAGATCAGTTTCTGGCGATTTCACAGAAGTCCTGCAGCGTTCTGAAAAACCTGGGACCGCAGATTCAGTGGCTGGAGAGCTATGTCACCGCGGACAAGATTTATTGCGTATACATCGCTCCCAATGAAGCGATGGTGCGGGAACATGCGAAGCAGGGCGGGTTTCCGGCGAATCGGGTTTCGGAAGTGAAGCGGATTATTGATCCGACTTCGGCGGAGGGTTGAGGTCGCTGGACAGCCGCAATCGCGAAGCGAACCCTCAGGCGCTAAAGCGCTTCATAGTTTCGGCGACTTAACGGCACGACTGAAGTCGTGCCCTTCCCGGTCCCTGCCTCTCCCGAGCTGTGTGCTTCCCGAGCCGACCCTCACGAGCCCGTTGGGGAGGAATCTCCGGGGCTCGCATCCTAAAGGCCAAGTCCGCCGTCTACCGCGAGAATTTGTCCGGTGATGAATTGCGGGGCGGTGGCGAAGAACAGGACTGCGGCGGCGATCTCGTCGCCCCGGCCGTTGCGCAGCATGGGAGTTTGCTTGGCCATGCGGCGCATGAAGGCTGCGGCCGATTTCTCGCCTAGATCGATCATGCCGGGCGCGACCGCGTTGACGGCGATTTCAGGCGCTAAAGCTTTTGCCATGACCTTGGTGAGCATGTGCAGGGCTGCCTTGGAAGAGCAGTAATGAGCGTGCGTGGGCCAGGGGCGCAGGCCGCCGAGCGATCCCATATTGATAATTTTGGCTTCGATTGGTTCTGATCGCTTCAATCGAGTTCGTTTTGATCCAGTTCGTTTTCGGCGCATCCACTTCAGGGCTTCGCGCGAGACCAGGAACGGTCCGCGGGTGTTGGAAGCGAATATGGCATCCCATTGGCGCACGGTGAGGCGCTCGAAGTCGGCGGTGGCGTAGTTGGCGGCGTTGTTGACCAGGATGTCGATGCGGCCGAGTTCGCGTCCGGCCTCTTTCATCATGGACTTGACGCTGGCTTCGTCGGTGACGTCGCAGTGCAGGGCGAAGGCGCGGACGCCGAGGCTGGTAAGGTCGACGACCGTGCGCTGCGCCTCGCGGGCGGAAGTGCGAAACGTGATGGCTACATCGGCGCCGGCCTCGGCGAGGGCGAGGGCGGAGGCGCGTCCCAGGCGGATGGCGGCGCCGGTGATGAGGCACGTCTTGCCGCGCAGCGGCTTGTCGGGATCGTTATCGTTGCGATCGGTGTGCATGCCGGAATTCTACCTCTTTTCATTTCTAGACAATTTCCCAGTGGAATCGGGCCCTTGAGAAGGCTACAATCCAGCCGTGCCAGAGTCACGCCAAGTCGTGATTTACTCGCGGAAGGGTTGTCATCTTTGCGAGCTGGTGAAGGAGAGCCTTACGAAACTCTCCCGTCGTGGCGGCTTCACCTGGCAGGAAGTCGATGTGGATAGCGACAGCGAACTGCGGCGGCAATTCAATGATGAAGTTCCCGTGGTGTTCATCGATGGGCGCAAGGCCTTCAAGTACCGCATGGACGAGCGGGAATTTCTGAGGAAGCTGGCCAACTAGAATCATCATTCGCTTGTCGGCATGATTGAGGCGGGGCCTGCTTTGGGGCGACGATATGACTAACCCGATGAGAAACCTGTGCCTGGTTGTCTTTGGCTTGTTCCTATCAATCGTTCCGACAGCGTGGTCCCAGCGGGATGCGAGTCCGCCGGGTGGCTCCAACCCCAAAACGATCGAATACAAGCCCGGGCAGGTCTGGGAAACCGGGTTCGGCCCTATCGTCACCATTCTCAAGGTCGATGAACTTCCGAAGGTCGGCAGGGTAGTTCATGTCAGAATCGATGATGTTTCGGTTCAGAACTGCGGTGGGTTTCATTTGACGCGAACGATCGAGCACATGGCCCTGGCGGAGAAAATGATGAGACAGGGCGCGACCAATCTGATCAAGGACAACGTTGATTTGCCAGATTCTTATTTCGAGGCGTACAGGAAATGGGAAAAGCAAAAGAAACGCGAGGCGATCAAGGTGCCGATACAAGAGGCAGTCTTCCGATCCAGCGAGCCTTTGGGACCGATAATCTGTAACTTTCTTCCGAGTCAGACGTGATCCGGCTCAAGCCCTTTCCAGAGCTGACTTCCGGCGCTTTCCGCTACAATCATCCCCGCCATGTTGCGCACGCAACTCTACGCTGATCCCAAGAACGTGTTTATGCATGATGCGGTGCTGGCTTCGTGCCGCAAGCATTCGGAGAAGACTGCGCTGGTGGATACTTCCTGTGGGCGGCGGCTCAGCTTTGCGGAGTACGGAGAGACCGTGGAACGGCTGGTGTGCGGGCTGGTTGCGGCCGGATTGAAGCCCGGGGACGTGGTTGCTATCTTCCTGTGCAATTCGTGGGAATTCTGTACGGTTTACCATGCGGCTACTTTGGCTGGTGGAATTCCGACGCTGCTGAATCCTTCTTATCGCGAAAGGGAAGTGCGGCATCAGCTGGGGAATTCGGGGGCTGCTTTCCTGATTACGGATGGGCCGAATATTGCTGGCGTCAACCTTGCGGGGCTGCCCAATTTGCGGCGGGTGTTTTGCACGCGAGAGCAGGGAAGCGGAGCAGAGCCTTTCTCTGATCTGTTAAAGCCGGTTAGTGCCACGGTCCCCGAGCCTGATCAAGGGTCAGAAGAAACTCTGGGCGCGCTGCCTTATTCCAGTGGCACGACGGGGCTGCCGAAGGGTGTGATGCTTTCGCACTACAACCTGGTCTCGAACGTTTACCAGTTTCTGGGGCCGCGTGGGAGTCCGCTGAAATCCGATGACAATATTCTTTGCTTTCTGCCGCTTTATCACATTTACGGGTTGAATGTGATGCTCAACCCTTCGCTGATTCTGGGGGCGACGCTGGTGCTGATGCCGCGCTTCGGGGTGCCCCAAGTCACTCAGTTGCTCGCCGACGAGGCGATCACGATGATGCCGCTGGTCCCTCCGGCGATGAATGCTCTTTGCCTGGCCGCGGAGGCGGGACAGTTTCCGAAGGACCACAAACTGACCTGGGTGAAGTCGGGGGCAGCGCCGCTGGCTCCGGAACTGCCGCGAAGATTTACGGCGCTCACGGGCATTCTGGTGTGTCAGGGATATGGCATGACGGAGGCGTCGCCGGTGACGCATTCCAGTTTTCTGGAGCCCGAACTGTACCGGCCGGATTCGGTCGGGCATCCGCTGGCGCTGACGGAGTGCCGGGTGATTGGGACGGAGAATCTGACGTCTTCGGCGGCGAGTCCCGAGGAAGTTCCTACGGGCGAGCCCGGCGAGTTGGTGATGCGCGGACCGCAAATCATGCTGGGCTACTGGAAAGAGCCGGAGGCGACCGCTGCCGTGTTGCGCGATGAATGGTATTGGTCGGGGGATGTGGTCACGCGCGACGCCGAGGGCTTTTACCGGGTGGTTGACCGGCGTAAGGAGATGATCAAGTACAAGGGTTTCCCTGTGGCTCCGGCGGAGGTGGAAGCGGTGCTGCTGGAGCATCCGGCGGTGCGGGAATGCGGCGTGGTGGGCCGACCCGATGCGGAGGCGGGTGAGATTCCGGTGGCGTTCGTTGCTTTGCGAGACGGATTTGCGGACTGCCGGAAGATGGAAGAGGAGTTGTGCGCATTTGTCGCCGACCGGCTGACCAATTACAAACAGCCGCGGGAAGTGCATTTTGTGGAGGCTGTCCCCAAGACGGCCTCGGGGAAGATTCTGCGGCGCGAGCTACGCGAGCTGATTCGTTAGGCGAGTCGGGAATGAGCTGCGAAGCGTTCTTGGCTATTTTCCGGCGCCGCTTTCGTCCGCGATTTTCTTGGTAGACAGGAAGGTCCAGATCGTTTCGTTGGCGTTAAGGGCGTTGCTGGTTTTGCCGACCTCTTTTTCGCTCATGTACTGTTCGCCCCCGGGCCAGGTATTGCCGCCATCCTTAACGGCATAGAGCACTACTTGAGCATTGCCCTGGCAGCCGCTGAAGGTAAGGGTTTTGGTTTCCTTTTCTCCTTTTTGCAATGGCTGGATTTTCTCTTGAGCCGGCTTTTCATCGCAGCGGTCGAACTTGGCCCAGGCCTTGGCGCTGTCTTCTGCGGAGAGCACATGGAACTGACCCGGCTTGTAGGTGCCGCCGCCGTAGGGAACGATGGGGTCATCGGTGCCGTTCAAGAACAGCGCAGAGACTGGTCGCGCGGGCAGACAGATCATCGTCTTAGGCAGCGCCGCGCCTACCGCGGCGATTGCCGCGACGCGATCGGCCATTTCGCAGCCCATGCGCAGCGCCATGAATCCGCCGTCGCCCAGACCGGTCGCGTAAATGCGGTGCGTGTCTACGGAGTATTTGAGGGCCAGCTGGTCGAGCATCTGGTTAAG
Organism: uncultured Acidobacteriaceae bacterium; assembly: GCA_963807145.1. Classification (GTDB taxonomy): domain Bacteria; phylum Acidobacteriota; class Terriglobia; order Terriglobales; family Acidobacteriaceae; genus Sulfotelmatobacter. Next base: position 20,559 of record CAWEBA010000012.1, read on the forward strand.
AAAGGCTATGTCGTCTGCGGGCTCGGGTCGGTTCCTGTTCTGATCGGGATTCTGTCCTCCGGTCTGGCCGCCTCCGGGATAGCCGCCACCACCGCCGCCGGGGTATCCGCCGCCACCACCGGGATAGCCTCCTCCGCCGTAACCTCCACGGCGTCCGTAACCCCGGCGCGGCATCACCGCCTGCTGCTCCGGGTGCACTCCAATATTCCACCGGCCGCGAGTGGCGTTGGGGTAGACCGTAATAATGCCGTCCTTATCAGCGACGAGCTGGTCAAAGTGCGTGAGCCGCTGCATGTCGTCGGGTTCCTGGTTTTGGCCGGGCAGCAGAACGACCACTGGATAGTGCTGCTTTGAGTCGTAGCCTCTCGGCAGATGCACTACGAAATTGCGGGAAAGGTTGTCGACCTCGACCTTCTCTTGCACGTCCTGTGCCCACGAATACGGCGCGAACATTAGGGCGAAGAGGCACACGGTGAAGCATATCTGGCGCGGGAAGAACCACGGGTGCATTTTGGTTCTCGTTCTTTCAAGCCTCATCTTGCGAGTAACCCTTTCCAAGCTTCATGTTCTCAGCCGGGCTGGTCCGCCAATCGCTAAGAACCAGTAGTTTAAGCCGAGGTTGCTAAGCGGATGGCGGGAGATTTGCAAAGTTTTGTAAGCGGATGAGTCGGAAGAACGGAACTTTTTCCTTAGGACCGCGTAAGTAGGGATGACGATGCGCTGCAGTGTAAATGGCGCTGATGGAAACTCAGGAGGTTTTATGGATGGAAACATTGTGGGACTGGCGGCGGTGGTAATGATCTTTGGCATCCCGATGGCTGCGATGTACACGTTTTTCCGGGTGCGCAAACTGCGTAGCGAAGAGCGGTTGGCGGCGATTGCACGCGGCATGGAAGTGCCGATGCAGGCGGAACTGTCGGAAGCGGCGCGGTCGCGGCGGTCGGGGATTCTGCTGGTGGCCGGGGCGCTTGGCTATATCGCGACCTTCGTTCTCGTCGGACGCGTCGAGCCTGACGCTATGATCGCGGCCACGTTCGGCGTGATTCCGCTTGCGGTAGGAATCGGCTTCTTTGTGGATCACGCGCTGATCCGGCGGGACGCGAGAGCCCACTAAAGCGTCCGGTGGGCAAGCATATTTAACGACCAGTTAGAAACTTGTGCTGAGGGTCGGTCAGGGGAACGACGCTGAGCCTTCCTTGGCGCACCAGCGGGGAATCGGCGAAGAGTTTATTTGCCTTCACTTCCGCCAGTGTCACCGGCTTCGCGATCGGCTTGCCTACTTTAATTTTTACCTGAGGGTTCCTGGGGTCGCTGTCGTCGACTGACACGACGGTGGCGGTGCCCACTGCGCTCTTCTCATCTCCGGTGTGATAAATGATCAAGTTGTCGTCTGGCTTCATTCCGCGCAGGTTCTTGACGGCAACGGGATTGGTGACTCCGTCCCAGATGGTCGTGTTTTCGCGCTCGAGATCGGCGAAGGAATATACCGACGGTTCGGTCTTAAGAAGGTAGTTCATGGGCAAGATTTTACTCGGGCTAGGCTATTCCTGCTCATCGTCTCCGATAGGCTGCCCGGGCGGGGCGGCAACATCGGTTGCCGGCACAAACTTCTCCGGATCTTTCTCGAAGGCTTCGATGCGTGCAATGGCTGCGGTCCGCACGGCCTTTTCTTCGGGAGATTCCGGCGCTTTGGTCGCCTGAGTGGATATCCACGACCGAAGAGATAATGCCTCGGCGCGGGCCTGGGCGCGAGCGTCCGGCGAAGCGCTATTGTTTGCCGCCAACGCGAGCAGGTGTTCCACGGTTGAAGCTTCGGTGATGCGCTGCGTTTCAGCCCCCAGACCGGTGGCGCGCGGCGCTTTCCAGGTAGCCTGGAACACCGCTTCGATTACTTGATCGAGACTGGGATTCGCGGCGTTGCGGGCGCGATACTCGACCAGCCGCGAAGCGCGCTGGGGGTCAAAGAGGAGCGTGAGGGTAAGACCAGCGGCAGATTCCGCCGCTCCGGCCGGATCAAACGTCAGGCCGGTGTGTCCGGCGAACGATTCGACGGTTCTGGGATAGCCGAAAGCGCGCGGGGGTAGCATTCGCAGCAGCGACTCAGGCAGGGTCAGAGTTTCGGGGGAGAGCGTTTTTAGCACAGCGTCGAGCGCCTTTTGCTGGTTTGCCGGATCGACGATTTTGGTTACGAGTTCGCCGTCGCCGCGAAGCGCGTAGCGATAGTCGAGACCTCCGATTTCTTTGGCGGCAGCTTCGGTCTGATAGCGATGCAGCAGATAGAGAGGAACCAGAGTGTCTTCGAGTTCGGACATGGGCCGATCGGGCTGAATCGCATCTTCGCCGAAACGCGCCAGGGCCGCGGCTCGAACCTTGAGAATGCGATTGAGTTCCGCTGCAGGGTCCGGGCCGTTGTCCCAGAGGTGGGCGTGAGGATGAGCGCTGCCGAGGGGCCGAGCATCCTGGTCGGTGATGAAATAGAGGCCGCTGGCCTGGGCCGTGTTGAGGATGTTGTCGAGGGCCGCGCGCTCGTCAGTTCCCGCAGCGAACTGCGAATAGCCGTATTCGATCGATATTTTATCCCAAGAGCCGATCCCTCTGGCGTAAGCGTGCGACAGATCGGGCTTGCCGCTGGCATCGAGTGTGATCCAGGGATGGGGATAGTCCATGACCGAGGTGCCGGGAGCGATGGAACTGGCGGCGAAGTTGTGGGCCAGGCCTAAGGTGTGGCCGACTTCGTGGGCGGCGAGTTGCCGCAGCCGGGCCAGCACCATCTCGCGCATTTCGGGTGAGACGGGCTCGCCTTTTTTGTAGGGCGCGAGCAGCGCTTCGGCGATCATGTAGTCCTGGCGACTGCGCAGGGAGCCGAGAGTGACACGGCCTTGAATAATTTCGCCGGTGCGAGGATCGGAGACGGTGGTTCCCATCGACCAGCCGCGGGTTGAGCGATGCACCCACTGGATCACGTTGTAGCGGACGTCCATGGGATCGGCGCCCGGCGGCAGCACTTCGACGCGAAAAGCGTTCTTGAAGCCGGCCGCTTCGAAAGCCTGGTCCCACCAGTTTGCGCCTTCGACTAGCGCGCTGCGAATCGGTTCAGGGGCGCCCGGGTCAACGTAATAGACGATGGGCTTAACCGGCTCGCTCATGGTCGCGTTTGGGTCTTTCTTGATCAGGCGATGGCGCTCAATGAGGCGCACATCCAGCGCGGAGCCAAGTGGCGCGGAATAGTCCCGATGGCTGAGATCGAAAAAGCCGGAGCGCGGATCGAAAGCCCGCGGCTGGTAACCATCATCGGGCAATTGCACGAATGAGTAATGTTCGCGCAATGTCACCGCATGCGGATCCGGAGTTACGGTGGCTACCAGCGAGTGTTCGGCCGGATGTTCGGTGGTGAAAGTCAGAATCGATTCGAATTCTGTGTTGAGGGGAAAGTTCTTTGTGTCTTCCAGCGCAAACGCGCTGCGCTCTTTGTCCAACTTGTAGGCTCCCTGCTTCGTATCCGCAAGTTGTTCGGCGACGCCAAACGAATCTCCCAGAAGAAAGTCGGTCGCGTCGATCAACACTGCGCCATCCTCCTCGGCTTCAACCTTGAAACCGGCCAGAACCGACTCGGCAAAAGACTGCTTCACGGCCAGATTTTCCATGGGATTGGCGGAGGACGAACGGTATTGCAGATTCGGAGCGATCAGCAAGACGCGGGGACCGACGCGGGTGAAGTGTACGATCCGTTCCTCGCCCAACCGGCCGCGGTCGAGTCCGATGTCATTCGACCCCAGCCCGTAAGGCAGGGAAACCACTAGCAGGAAATCCTGGTCGAACTTGTTGATCCGCAGAAAAAGTTTTCCCGTCTTTGCGTCCCATGCGGTTGGGAACAGGCCGTCCGCCGCCTTCATGCCAGCGATGCGATCGTGGATGGTTGGAGTGGATTCCGGATTTGCGGCAGAAGAAACAGCGGTCGAAAGAATTGCGCAAAGCGTAAGCAAGAACAGGTTGCGACGGATGGGCATGGTCACCTCAGGAAAAGCTGGAGACGACACTAACATTTCCTTCAACGGCGCTGCCAGAAAATTTGTTCGATCTGCGCGGACGCTGTCATTGAGCGGAACCTTAACCTGGCTACTGAGGCTTGGCGTTAGGATCGGGAGGGGGCGTCTTGTCGTCTTTCTTCTCGTCTGGGTGAGCCTGATAAATGGAATACTGGCCTTGCGGACGTTTCAACTTGATGGTGAAGTCTACCTTAGGCTTATCGATCTCGTAATCTTCGCCGAAAGTCTGGAATCCGGAAGCCAGCACCTGCACGCGGAGCGCACCATAGGGAACGCCCTCAAAACTGGTCTTGCCTTCGGCGTCGGTCTTGAGCTCGAGTCCGCCCCGGCTCTGTTTTCCGTGAGAGTTGACCGGGTGCATGATGACGGCGGCGCTGCGAATCGGTTTGCCATTGTCGTCTTTAATAACGAGAAAATTCAGGATCGCGGTCGGTTCATCGACCTCGTCCCTCTGCGCGACAGCCGTGCCGAGAAACGCGGAAGCCGATAGCAGGCCGGCCAGCATCCAAATCGTTATCTTTATCGTTCTCATCCTTACCGATTTCATATCTCGACATTCTAACGAGTGTGGCTGGTGCGGGAAAGCATGAAGTGCAGCGTAAGCCGGCTTAAACTTCTCCATCGGACCGGCTTTCGCGCTCTGCTCTCCTGGTCCGGGCTTTCCCGGTCTGGGTTGGAAGTTGCACCAAGTCGCTGGCGACCCGGGCAGTGTTGTGGCGTGCCACGCCGGCCTCTTCCAGGTAGTCTCCCAGAACAGGGATCACGCCCAGAGCCTCGATGGCATCGAGATCGGCAACGATCTGGCATGCACCCTCTAGCGCGTATTTGGCTGCGAGTTCGCTGGAAACTGGCGTTCGATTGATCAGCGCATAGTCGAAGATCTGCTGGCGAGCGTGGCTATTGAGAGCGCGAATATGGTCGGCCGCGGTAAGGCCCAGGCTCTCGTTGGCCTGAGTCATCAGATTGCAGATGTAAACCTTGGTGGCCGGCGAGGTGACGATGGCCTCAGCGATGCCGTGCACCAGCAGGTTCGGTATGAGGCTGGTGAACAGAGAGCCGGGACCGATGCTGATGATATCGGCGCGGGCGATGGCGTCGAGTGTCTGCGGCATAGGATCGACATTTGGCGGAACCAGGAACAATTCCTGGATGCGTCCTTTGCTGGCGGTAATCTTTGTTTCTCCGCGCACGCGGGCACCGTCCTCCATCAGCGCTTCGAGTTCGATGTTGGAAGTGGTGGCAGGATAAATGTGGCCACGCGTGACTAGAATCTCCGAAGACAGGCGCACTGCTTCAGAGAAGTCGTGGGTGATGGAGGTCAGCGCGGCCAGAAAAAGATTGCCAAAGCTGTGACCTTCGAGGCCGGATCCTTTGTCGAAGCGGTGGCGGAAGAGCTGGGAAAGCAGAGCTTCGTCTTCGCTGAGGGCGACGATACAGTTGCGGATGTCGCCGGGAGGAAGCATGTTGAGTTCTTTGCGCAGGCGGCCGCTCGATCCGCCGTCGTCGCTGACGGTGACTACAGCACAAAGGTTTCGAATTACGGGCATACCGGGCGAGGCTGCGGCCAACTCCGCCGGGGTGAGAGCGAAACGTTTCAGTCCTTTGAGCAGAGTGGAGAGACCGGTGCCGCCGCCGATGGCAACCACGCGGAGACCACGCTCGCGCGCGGCCTTCTCCAGGGTCAAGAGATCAGCGATTCTGGTTTCCATCTGAGGATCGGGTGCGCCGATCTAATTTTGCGTCGATCAGTTTCCGTCGATCAGTCTGCGTTGATCAGTCTGTGCCGATCAGAACGATTCGTCTTCCCGGAAAGAGCTTTCCGGCGAAGAGTCGGCAGCTGGATCCGGATACAACAGTTCGGTAAAGCGGGGGTCTTCGGCCAGGTTGTGGAAATCGGAGTCGTTACGCGCCTGGTAACGCAGGCCGGAATTCAGGCGCAGAGCCTCGTCCAGATGCTTGAGAGAATCCTCCACGTGGCCGGTAAGACAATCCAGCGCAGCTAAGCCATAGATAACGAAATCAGTCTTGGGCGACTGCTTCAACAGCTTCTCGATGTGCTCGCGGGCGGTGACGTAGTCGCCGACGTTCATGAGAGAAACGGCGTAGTCGTAGTGCTCCTCCACACTCTTGAACTGCTGGGAGGTCGACCGCTCGAGGTGCTGGTTGCAGATGCTGAGATGGATCGTAGCCCTGTCGGTCAGCTCCTTGCTGGGTCCGGCGAGCACCTTCTGGAACAGCGGCTTCGCCTTCTCGAACTTGTGTTCCTGCAAAGCCCGCAGCCCGGCCTCGTAATTCTGCAGGGCCTGAGTGACGCGCGGGTCGTCCGCAATGGATGACTTTTTTGGATTAGCCTTTTGAGCCATATGGAGAATTTTTCCTGTGCTCGTCGTAATAAGGACTCCTTAGCTCCTGAAACTCGAAGAGCCGACACACAAGTATCACTCAAAGAGCGGGTATTGGGCAATTCGGCAGAGTCCAGTGCCAAGTAGCGAGTTGCGAGTCCCGAGCAAAATCGCGATGCATGGGCCCAAGGATCTAGGCCGGCGAACCTCCTCGGGCTCGCATCTCGCCTCCAGGAATTGCAGCAATGCGGCTTCAGAAAGACTCCATCAACATTCCAAAACGGGAAGCCATCGCGTGAATAGGCCCATCTGGTGTGACTGAAATCCTTGTGCTCATGCCGCGCGACAGTTAGCTTGCGAAATAGAGGCAAGCAATCGCGGCCGCTCTGTAGCCGGAGAAGAAGGATGAAAGTCATGCGTAGATACAGCAATTGCACGATCGGTTTCGCAACATTCCTACTGCTCGTGTTCGCCACTGGGTGCAACGACTACGACAAGCCGGGCCAAAACCCAAGCGTGACGGCGCCAACGGTGAGTTCGGTGGCTCCTCTGGATGCTGCCAGCGGCGCGTGTTCCAGCACAATCGTTACCGCCGCGTTCAGCGCGGCGATGAATCCCGCCAGCATCGATAGCGCGACCTTTACCTTGACAGGGCCCGGTACTACTGCCGTTGCCGGAGTGGTCAGCTACAGTGCGTCCAGCAACACCGCGACCTTTACGCCGACAAGCACCCTCGCGCTCGGCACAATCTATACAGCCACGATCACGACTGGCGCAACAGACGCATACGGCATCGCCCTGGCAAGTAACTTCGTGTGGGCCTTCACCACCGGTACCAGCCCCTGCGCGGCGCCCACTGTGGCTTCCGAGATCCCTGCTAACGCTGCGACCGGTGTCTGTCCCGCGACGGTCGTGAGCGCGACCTTCAGCGAAGCGATGAATCCGGCGACCATCAGTGCCACAACCTTTACGTTGACCGGGCCAGGCACGACTGCCGTGGCAGGCGCAGTTTCCTACGCTGGATCAACCGCGACCTTCACGCCATCAAGCGCTCTCACCCTGAACACGGTCTATACGGCGACGATTACGACCGGGGCCCAAGATCCATCAGGGACCGCGTTAGCCGCTAACTTCGTATGGAGTTTCACCACCAGCACCACGGCATGCGCCGCGCCCACTGTGGTTTCGGTAGCTCCTGCGAATGGCGCAACTGCCATCTGTCCCAATACTTTATTGACCGCGACTTTCAGCGAAGCGATGCAGTCTTCCACCATCAACAGCACAACGTTTGCGTTGACGGGGCTCGGAACTACGTCCGTGCCGGGAACAGTTACATACGTTGGGTCAAGCGATGTCGCGACCTTTAGTCCGACCAGTCCTCTCGCATTGAACACCTTGTACACGGCAACGATCACGACTGGGGCTCAGGATCTGGCCGGCGATCCACTGGCAAGCAACTACGTATGGACCTTCACCACATCCCCCACCACATGCGCGACGGCCGTGCCGTTGGGAACGGCCTGCATGTTTGGAATTCTGGCCGCTACCCCGGCCGTCGCGAATAGTGGTCCCACTGACGTTACCGGAGATGTGGGAATATGGCCTGCATCTGCGATCACCGGCTTCCCGCCGGGAACGCTGACCGGCACGGAATACGCTGGCGACGCGACTGCCCAGACCGCGCAGGCAGATTTGACCACGGCGTATAACTTCGCCGCGGCTGCGCCAGGCGGAGCCATCCTCACTGCGGACATCGGCGGGCAAACGCTCGTTCCGGGAGTTTACAAGACGACCAGCGGCCAGCCTTCGCTGGGAATCACCGGGAACCTTACCCTGAGCGGCAATGGTGTCTACATCTTCCAGATCGTCTCCACCCTGACCACGGCGGCGAACAACAGCGATGTCATTCTCAGCGGCGGCGCCACGGCCGACAACGTGTTCTGGCAGGTTGGCAGTTCAGCGACGCTCGGAACTACCACAACCTTTGCAGGAACCATTATGGCGGAGGCAAGCGTCTCGCTTGACACCGGCGCAACCCTGAATGGCAGAGCGCTGGCCCTGACGGGTGCGGTCACATTGCTAAGCAATCCGGTGAATGTACCTGCTTGTCCGTAAGGAAAGGCCGTTCTGGGCCTAGGTTTGCGTGAAGCCGGTCCACTGGCGGGCCGTTCTGGCAGCGAGATTTTAGGTTATCGAAGTTTCGGATCGGAGAGCAGATGAAAGTTCGGAGGAATCGGCACATGTCGTTTCATTCTCATAATTCTTGCGGCCGGGTTGCAGTGATGCGGCTGGCAGTGGTTGCCATCCTGTGTGGCGTTGCCACACTCGCGGCGGCGCAGGATTCGCCCACTCCGAAGTGGGAGCTTTTCGGGGGATACTCCTTCGTTTATTTCGGCGCAGATGTGCACGGCCTGCTTCCGGGCGGGATCATCCCGATAAACAGCCTGGTCGAATCGAATCCGCGGGGTGCAGGAGCCAGCATCACTTACAACTTTAACCGCTGGTTGGGATTGACCGGCGACGTCAGTGGCGACTTGAGCAGCGGCGAGCGTGGGGTAGAAATGCGAATCGATGACGCCGAATTCTTCAACTTCTCCGCCGGACCGAAGCTCACTTTTCGCAGGCGGCGCTTTGCTCCATTTCTCGAAGCGCTGGTGGGCGAGCACCGGTTCGCCTCAGAACTTTTTCGAAGCGACTACGAAGTCGGCTTCATGGCTGGCGGCGGTCTCGATCTGAAGTTGAACCGCCACATCGCGCTGCGTCTGATCCGAGCCGATTACGTGTACTCGAATCATCGGTATGGTTCGTCGACGGTGGTTCCCGCCACCGATATTAGAGGGGCAAGACTGGAAAGTGGCCTGATGTTTATGTGGGGTGGCAAGCGCGTCACAACGCCGCCGACCGCCGTGTGCACCCTGCAGCCGAGCGAGGTGTTTGCTGGCGAAATTGTCACCGCGACCGCCGATGGATCTAATTTCAATCCCAGGCACACGGTCGCATATAGCTGGAACGGCTCCGGGGTGAGGCCTGGCGAAACCCATGCGTCAACCCGGATCGACACTACCGGGCTGCAGGCAGGTGCTTACGAGATCACTGCGCGTTTGAGCGATGGCAGCCTGAACGGTGTCGCCTCCTGCAGTGCCAGGTTCATCGTGAAAATGCCGCATCCGCCGGTGATTTCATGCTCGTCCGATCCGGCTAGCGTACCGATCGGCGGAACCTCGACAATTACTTCGACCGCCAGCAGCCCCGATGGCCGCCTATTGAGTTACAACTATGCCGCCAGCGCTGGAAATATTGCTGGCAACACTTCCACCGCTATGCTCAACACCGCAGGGGCAGAGCCCGGCACTATTACCGTGACCTGCAGCGTAAGCGATGATCGCAGTCAACCCCTCACAGCATCTGCTTCCACCACGGTGTACTTGCAAGCTCCGCCACCCCCGCCCACGTTGCCCGATTTTGTTGCCATCGAGAAGAGGCTGGCTCTGCACAGTGTTTATTTTGCGACTGCGAAACCCACGATCGAGAATCCCGACGCCGGCCTGCTCCCAAGCCAGGAAAAAACCCTGACTGCGCTCGCTCGTGATTTCCGGACCTATCTCCAAGCGAAGCCCGATGCCCACCTGACACTCGAAGGCCACGCTGATCGGCGCGGTTCTGTGGAATACAACCAGGGACTCTCAGAGCGGCGGGTTGACCGCGTCAAGCGCTTCCTGGTCGAACGGGGCGTGCCTGGCGCTAACATCCAGACCAAGGCATTCGGCGAGCAAGAAAACCTCACCGAACGGCAGGTAAGAGATGCTGTGGAACGGAATCCCGAGTTGAGCCCGGAAGACCGGCAGCGAGTACTCAGTAATATGAGGATGATCATCCTGGCCAGCAACCGCCGAGTCGACATCACTCTCAGTAACGCTGGCCAGGCGGCGCAACAGTCCGTCCGCGAATACCCCTTCAATGCCGCGGATTCACTGACACTGCTCCAGGAAGAACAAACGAAGAAGACCACCGCCCCGGTGAGGAAAAAGGCAAAACCGAAGGCTCAATAGTAAGTAAGCCGAAGGCGCAATGAAAGGCCCGGCCGAGTGCATCGGCCGGCCCTTCTTTTTCAGCAAACAGATCCTACCGGGTTACGCGAAAGATCCCGACTCGTTGCTAGTTAATCGCAGCAGCCGATTCCAGGTCGATCGACTTCCACTCGCCCTTGATGATTCCGGCACGAATCTGCGTCGCGGTCTTGCCTTTCTTGTGCTGCTGATAAGAGTAGTACAGCTCTTTCAGGCAGGTCGAGCACCGGGCTCCGTGGGTGTTCTCATAACAGCTGTGCAGGCTGTTGTGGCCCATGCGGTCGCAATAGCAGTAGCAGGGCTGCTGGTGGAGCACGGCCGGAATCTTCGCCGCTAATTCATAGGCATGCGTCTGGTAGGGATACTGCGCGTCCGCTCCCCAGAGGTCGGCCTTGGTGAGGATGGCAGGGAGTTTGGTGCCTTTGGGAGGCGGGCCGGCGTTATAGGCTGGGATGCCGCCCCCATCTTCCTGAGCGGGCCATTGCGCTGACACGGTGAGGGTGACCGTTAATAGAAAAATCAGGGTCAGAGCGCGGTGAGCATATTTGTTTTGGAATAGGCGGCTTGGCGTCATGCACGTCTCCTCGAGGAGGTATTTTAACCTGCTTTCGACCTGAGTAGTAAGGGTGGGCCGCTTGGTACAACTCGCCGCCGGCGGAGCCAATCTGTATACAATAGAGTTTCGATGCCCGACAGGCCAATCACCGAAACAGGGGACAGGCAAGCGCCGTCGCTTCCCCGGACGGAGCCAGCCGAGCCGAACTTTGGAGTGCAGAACTCCGGAGTGCGTCTGCGGCCGGCTTTCGGAGTCTGGCTGCGCGACCTGTTGCTCTCGCTGGCGATTTCGGCTTTCATCATCGTGTTTATTTACCAGCCCGTGAAGGTCGAAGGTACCAGCATGATGCCGTCGCTCGAAGACCAGGAGCGAATCTTCGTCAACAAGTTTGTCTACCGGCTGGAGCCGATTTCGCGGGGGGATATTGTGGTGTTTCGTTATCCGCGCGATCCCTCGAAAAGCTATATCAAGCGCGTTATCGGGGCGGCCGGCGACCGCATCCGGATCGACGGTGGGCAGGTCTATGTGAACGGCGAGGCGCTGGATGAAGACTACGTTCCGCCCGCCTATGCCGACTCGCGGTCGTATCCTGAGACGGTTGTGCCCCCCGATAGCTATTTCGTGCTGGGAGATCACCGGTCGATGTCCAACGACAGCCGGGATTTCGGTCCGGTGAACCAGAGTTATATCTACGGCAAGGCCGTATTTGGCTACTGGCCGATGGATAAGCTGGGGCGGGTGCGGTGAGAATCTACTAGCCTAACTTCGCGGTGTCTTTTATCCGTTTCCGGTATTTCGCGCTCCGGCTACGCTCTACCCTTCTCTGATTTCCCCGGAAACGCCTATGAAGCCTCTCGCTTACACTTCGCCTTACTGCTGGCTGTTCTGGGCCATCTTCCTTTATTGCTATGGCCCAGAATACGCCTTGGTCAGGCATTCTCGTCCGGCGCAAGGCGAGCTGACAGATAGCGGTTCGATGGGTTTAATTATGCTCGCCGGATGGATCGGATCGATCGGAGCTTTTGCCGTGGCTCCGAACACTCGGTTTGCAATTACACAAAATCGAAAGATATGGTTTGCGATTGGTCTCGCCATACTATGGCTTGGCCGGCTCCTGAGAAAACACTGCTGGAAGATGCTTGGCCAGCACTTCACGGGGGACGTGAAGGTCTCCGCGGATCAACCGGTCATCGATAAGGGCGCTTATCGTTGGGTGCGCCATCCCTCCTATACCGGCGGCATGCTCATGTATTTCGGAACTGGTCTCGCCTTGACGAACTGGCTGAGTGCCGTAATCATGACGGTTTCCGGAGCTGCCGGCTACATCTATCGCGTGCATGTCGAGGAGAAGGCTTTGCAAGCGAATCTCGGAGGGCGATATCAGGAGTATATGCGGCGAACCAAGCGGTTCGTGCCATTCGTGTTTTGATGAATTCATTTTTTCCACACAAAATTCCTGCATTACCGTCTTTCCTTACTTGGCCCTGACGCGTTTCCCTGATAAAATCTCTAAAATCCACACCCCGGAGCGAGAATGCAAGCTATCCTTGCGCTGGAAGACGGGCGAGTCTTCCGAGGCAAAGGCTACGGCGCCAAAGGCGAATGCTACGGCGAAGTCGTTTTTAATACTTCCATCACCGGCTACCAGGAAATTTTCACCGACCCATCGTATTCAGGACAGATTGTTGTCCTGACCAATCCTCAGATCGGCAACTACGGCACCAACCAGGAAGACAACGAAGCCACGCGACCGTGGATCGAAGGGCTGATCGTGCGCGAGTTCTCGAAAGTGAGTTCGAACTGGCGCTCGCAGCAGGTGGCGGAAGAATATCTCGAGCAGTTCAAGGTGCCGGTGCTCTCGGATATTGACACGCGGGCGCTGGTGCGGCATCTGCGCGATCACGGCGTGATGCGCGGCGTGGTGTCGACGCTTGAGAGCGATGCGGAAAAGCTGGTGGCCAAAGCGAATTCCATTCCGAAGATGGACGGGACAGATTTGGCGAAAGTGGTGAGCACCAAGGGACCGTACGTGTGGGAAGTGGGCGAGCGTTCGCACGAACCGGTGGCCCAGGTGGGCGTTAAGGACGAGCCCGCGCGGTTTCACGTGGTGGCATACGATTTCGGCATTAAGCAAAATATTCTGCGAAAGCTGCGCGGTGAAGGTTGCCGGGTGACCGTGGTTCCGGCGCAGACGCTCGCCGAAGATGTGATGGCGTTGAAACCGGATGGAGTTTTTCTGTCGAATGGTCCAGGCGATCCTGAGCCTTGTACGTATGCTGTGGACAGCATTCGGCGACTGATGGGAAGAATGCCGATCTTTGGTATTTGTCTGGGACATCAACTTGTTGGCATCGCGCTTGGCGGGAAAACTTTCAAGCTCAAGTTTGGACATCATGGCGGGAATCATCCGGTGAAGCAGTTGAAGAGCGGCAAGATCGAGATTACGGCGCATAACCATAACTTCGCGGTAGATCCGGATTCGCTGCCGGAGAGTGAAGTTGAGTTGACTCACATCGATCTGAACGACTCGACTTTGGAAGGCCTTCGGCACCGGAACCTGCCGCTGTTTAGCGTGCAGTATCACCCCGAGGCCGCGCCGGGGCCGCATGACTCGCATTATCTGTTTAAGAATTTCGTGACGATGATGGAGGAGTGGAAAGGGTGAGGAGATTAGCATCGTAAATGCCCAAACGCACTGACATCTCGAAAATCTTGATTCTCGGCTCCGGGCCCATCGTCATTGGGCAGTCGGCGGAGTTCGATTATTCCGGCACGCAAGCTTGCAAGGCGCTCAAGTCGGAGGGCTATCAGGTGGTGCTGGCGAACTCGAATCCGGCGACCATCATGACTGATCCGGAGATTGCCGACCGCACTTATATTGAGCCGCTCACGGTCGAGTATCTGGAAGAGATTATCCGGATCGAGCGGGAAATGTCGCCGGGCGCGGGTTTCGCCGTGCTGCCTACGGTGGGCGGGCAAACTGCCCTTAATCTCGCGATTGAGCTTTCCGATGGCGGCGTGCTGGAAAAGTACAACGTGATCCTGATTGGAGCGAAGGTCGAGGCCATCAAGAAGGCCGAAGACCGGCTCTTCTTCAAGGACGCAATGCAGCGGATCGGGCTCGACGTGCCCAAGTCGGCGCTGGTCAACAGCACAAAGGACGGTCTGGAATTCGCGGGCAAGATTGGGTTTCCTGTCATCGTGCGGCCTTCGTTTACGCTGGGCGGCACGGGGGGAGGCATTGCCTTCAACCGCGAAGAGTTGGTTGAGGTGCTCAGTCGCGGTTTGGATATGTCTCCTGTGCGCGAGGCGCTGATTGAAGAATCGGTGCTCGGATGGAAGGAATTTGAACTCGAGGTAATGCGCGACACCAAGGACAACGTCATCATCATTTGCTCGATCGAGAACTTCGATCCCATGGGCGTGCACACCGGTGATTCGATAACCGTGGCGCCAGCGCAGACGCTCACTGACCGCGAGTATCAGGCGATGCGCGATGCTTCGATTGCGGTGATTCGCGAAATCGGCGTGGATACGGGCGGATCGAATATTCAGTTCGCGGTGAATCCTGAGACGGGGCGCATGGTGGTGATCGAGATGAACCCTCGCGTCTCGCGGTCTTCGGCGCTGGCATCGAAGGCTACCGGGTTTCCGATTGCGAAGATCGCAGCGAAACTCGCCGTGGGCTACACGCTGGACGAAATTCCAAACGACATCACGCGCAAGACGCCGGCATGTTTTGAGCCGACGCTCGACTACGTGGTGGTGAAGATTCCGAAGTGGCAGTTTGAAAAGTTTCCCGGAGCCGACGAAAGCCTTGGGGTGCAGATGAAATCGGTCGGCGAAGTGATGGCGATCGGCCGCACCTTCAAAGAAGCGCTGATGAAGGGTGTCCGTTCGCTCGATACGGGAAAGCGGGTAGGCGGGGCGAAGATCGAGCCCAAGATCCTGACGCAACGGCTGGTTACGCCGCATCCCGAGCGGCTGGCTTATGTGCAGTACGCTTTGCGGCAGGGACATACGGTGAAGCAGATTGCGAAGATGACTTCGATGGATCCGTGGTTTCTTTATCAGCTCAAAGAGATCAACGACATGCAGCTCGAGCTGGAAAAGCATCCGATCGAGTCGATTCCGACCGAAGTGCTGCGCGAAGCCAAGCGCATGGGATTCTCCGATGGACGCCTGGCCAGTGTTTGGCGGCTGGAAGGGCAAGAGAAAGTGCGGCACCTGCGCAAGAAGCACGGTGTGATGCCCGTGTACAAGCGCGTGGACACTTGCGCGGCCGAATTCGAGAGCTTCACGCCCTATCTTTATTCGACCTACGAAGATGAAGACGAGGCCGCACCCACCGGAAAGAAGAAGATCATCATTCTGGGCAGCGGCCCGAACCGCATAGGGCAGGGAATCGAGTTTGATTACTGCTGCTGTCACGCTTCGTTTGCTCTCCATGAAGACGGCTACGAGACGATCATGATCAATTGCAATCCCGAGACGGTCTCGACCGATTACGACACCAGCGACCGGCTCTACTTTGAGCCGTTGACGTTTGAGGATGTGTGGGCGATTTACCAGCACGAGACTTCGAAGGGCGCGGCGTGTGGCGTGATTGTTCAGTTCGGTGGGCAGACTCCGCTGAACCTGGCTCTACCGTTGAAGGCTGCGGGTGTGAACGTGATTGGCACGTCGCCGGAGTCGATTGATCTGGCTGAAGACCGCAAGCACTTCAACAAGCTACTGGAAGAATTGAACATTCCGCAGGCTGCCGGAGTGATGGCCACCTCGCTGGAAGAAGCTATTGAGGGAGCGAAGCGGGTTGGATATCCCGTGGTGGTGCGGCCTTCGTATGTGCTCGGCGGACGTGCCATGGTGATCGCCTACGACGAAGAATCGGTCGTGCGTTATATGAAAGAGGCGGTCGAGTACTCGCACGATCGTCCGGTGCTGATTGATCACTTTCTCGAAGATGCGGTTGAAGTGGACGTGGATGCGCTCTCAGACGGCGAAGACGTCGTGATTGGTGGAATCATGCAGCACATCGAAGAGGCCGGGATTCACTCCGGCGATTCTTCCTGTGTGTTGCCGGCGGTGGATATTCCGGAGGCGCAGATGGATTGCATGCGCGACTACACCTTCAAGCTGGCGCGGGCGCTGAAAGTGATTGGGCTGATGAATATTCAATTCGCCATCCCACGCGGCAGCGGCGGGTCTGGCACCGGCGCGGAGGGCGGGAAAGTCTACGTGCTGGAAGTGAACCCCCGAGCTTCGCGCACGGTTCCGTACGTTTCGAAGGCCACGGGTGTGCCCATGGCGAAGATTGCGGCGCGGCTGATGACAGGGCGAAAGCTGCGAGAATTCCTGCCGGAGAATATAGACAGGCGCACCGATCTGGACACGGGCAGCTGTCACTACGTGAAGTCGCCGGTGTTCCCTTGGAGCAAGTTTCCTGGCGTGGACACAGTGCTGGGGCCGGAGATGAAATCGACTGGCGAAGTGATGGGCGTAGGCGACAGTTTCGGAGAAGCTTTCGCAAAGGCGCAGTTGGCGGCGGGACAAAAGTTGCCGACGCAGGGGACAGTGTTCCTCAGTGTTACGGAGCATGACAAGCGCAACGTTGCCGACCTCGCTCGCAAGTTTGTGGATATGGGCTTCAAGTTAGTCGCTACTTCGGGCACGGCCGACGTGATTGAAGCCGCCGGGATGAAGGTGGAGCGAGTGTACAAGGTAAAAGAGGGGCGTCCGAACGTCGTGGATTTGATCAAGGGCCAGCGCATTCATCTCATCGTCAACACGCCTACGGGGCTGGAGCCATGGTTCGACGAGAAGGCCATCCGGCGCGCAGCGGTGATGGCGCGCATTCCCACCATTACCACGCTTTCGGCGGCGCGGGCCGCCGCTGAAGGAATTGCTGCCTTGCAGCGCGGCGAACTCAATATCCGGGCGCTACAGCAGCTGCACGCCGACCGGGTGGTGAAGAGCCGGTAGAGCCTATATCGCTGCGCTTGCGTGTAATAATGGATGCGCGAGGGTCGCTGTGCTACTTCACGGTATTCTTCCTCCCATAACGACGCCGTTTTATCCGGACGGCAATGTGTACTTCAAGAAACTGGAAAGCAACGTTGAGCGCTATTCGCGCACGCCTTGCGCCGGCATTGTCGTGCTGGGCTCAACTGGAGAGGCGATTCTGCTTTCTGACCAGGAGCGGAGCGATGTGCTGAAAGCCGCGCGCGACGCGGCTGCGCCTAACAAAGTGCTGATTGCTGGCACGGGGGTAGAGTCGGCCGTCGAGACTTTGCGGCTCACCGAGTACGCGGCCGAGTTGGGTTACGACATCGCCATGGTGCGTACGCCGCATTACTACAAGAAGCAGATGACGGCGTCCAGTATTCTGGGGTTTTACCGGACCGTGGCCGACCGCTCGCCGCTGCCGGTCATCATTTACAACTTTCCGCAGGCTACTGGCTACGACATCCCTGCCGAACTCGTGATTGAGCTGGCGGAGCATCCGAACCTGATCGGGATCAAGGAATCGAGCGGTGACGTAGAGAAGGTTCGCAAGATGGTGGAAGGGACGCGGCACATCCAGCGCAGCGTCATGGTGACTGAGACCTTTGAAGCGGTGACGCCACGGATGCTCGCGACTGCGACTGCCGGCTCGGCGGGGAACGGTGGGGAACTGGTGCAGGTCGGAGTTTTGGCGGGCGCGTCTTCGTCATCATCCTTGGCGAAGCCTTCTTCCGCGGCGGTCTCGATCGTGGGCACGATGAAGACTCGGCAGAAGGAAGCGGGATTCCAGGTGCTGGTGGGGGCGGCGCATAAGCTGCATCCATCGCTCGATGCCGGGGCGGTGGGCGCGATTTTAGCCTTTGCCTGTGTTGCACCGACCTCGTGCTATGAGATTTACGCGGCGTGGAAAGAAGGTGACGCCGAGCTGGCGCGGCAGAAGCAGGAGCGCATCGCTTTGGCAGCACAGCGGGTGGTTGGCGACATTGGCATTCCGGGCGTGAAGTACGGCATGGATTTCAACGGCTATTTTGGCGGCCCGGCGCGGCTGCCGCTATTGCCGCTCACGGGCGAAGCAAAGGTCGAAATCGAGCGACTATTGGCTGACGTTAGGAACTAAGCGGACAAGCCCGGGAACTTGTGATCAGAGTGTGGGTTGTCATATAATATAATTCGAACGAACGTTCGAATTGTGGAACTCATGGCAATCCCATCACCAGTGGCGCGAGTTTCTTTGCGGCGGCATCGCTCCGCAGCCCCAACGGCTACACGCTTCGACAGGCGGCTGGCGCAAATTCTTAGCCATGCTACTGACGTCTTCTGCGAGAAGGGATATGAGGGCGCTTCGATGCGCGATCTTTCGCGCGCCAGCGGCATGTCGCTGGCTGGGCTCTATTACTACTTCGAGTCCAAAGAGCGGCTGCTCTTTCTGATTCAGAAGCACACGTTCACAACCGTTGTGCGGCGGCTGAAATCGCGACTCGAAGAGGTGCGCGATCCGGAGCAGCAAATCCGCATCTTCATTCTCAATCACCTGGAGTATTTCCTGGCCAATCCGGCTAGCATGAAGGTGCTGACGCACGAGGCGGAAGCGCTGAAGAATGGGTTCGCCTCGGAGGTTGCGGCCGTCAAGCGCGAGTACTATCGAATCTGTGTGGGGCTGCTGGACGAATTGAAACGCGTTCGCGGATTGCGAGTTTCGACGCGTATCGCGGTGCTGAGTCTGTTCGGCATGATGAACTGGATCTATACCTGGCACAACTCGCGGATTGATGCCGATGCCGAACAACTTGCAAGCGAGATGAGCGAGATCTTTCTGCGCGGTGTGACCAACGGTGCTAAGGCGCGCAAGGATGTGCGCTGATGCCGGGTTCGTAATGGGCGCCGGTGGAAGGAGATTCCTCGCTTCACTCGGAATGCCAAAGGAATTTGGGAATGACAGAGAGATAATAGATGTGCCAAGTAAACTGAGATCTAGAAGAAAATAAGGAGTTACAGATATGGCTACTACAACTCAGCCGGTTGCCGGCGAAACTACCAAACAGCTCGTCAACTATCGCAAGGACGGCGGGGTAGCAGTGATCGAGATGTGCGATCCGCCGGCCAACACCTACACGTACGAAATGAACCGGCAGCTCGATGAGGCGGTCCTACGCGCGCGCATGGAGAATGATGTCTACGTCATTTTGCTGACCGGGGCGGGTGACAAGTTTTTTTCCGCGGGCGCGAACATCAAGATGCTGTCAAGCGTGGACCCGACTTTTAAGTATTACTTCTGTTTGCACGCCAACGAAATGCTGTTACGGCTCGAGCACACGCCCAAGCTGGTGATTGCGGCGATCAATGGACACTGCGTGGGCGGGGGACTTGAGATTGCGATGGCTGCCGACATTCGGATCGCGCGCAAAGACGCGGGTAAAATCGGTCTGCCGGAAGTGAATCTGGGTGTGCTTCCTGGCACGGGCGGTACGCAGCGGCTTTCGCGGCTGGTGGGCAAGAGCAAGGCGATAGAGCTGATGGTCACAGGCAACACCTTCTCGTTCGAAGAGGCGCAAGAGATCGGCATCATTAACGACATCTACGAGCGCGATGGCTTCATGGAAAACATGATGGAGTATGCCAAACAGTTCTGTCCTCCGAATAAGGCTGCCAAGGCCGTCGGACGGATCAAGCGGGCGGTGCAGACCGGATGGGAAATTCCCATGGAATCGGCGCTGGCAGTCGAGCGCGAGAACCAGCAGATCCTGTTCCAGAGCGAAGATGCCAAGGAAGGTTTGGCTGCTTACGTAGAGAAGCGGCCCGCGATTTTCAAAGCGAAGTAGTCGAACCGTTGTTATCAGATCGAGGTTGCTATGCCAGGCAAAGTAGCGAAGATCGGAACCTTCAGTGATTGGGAGGGGATGTTCAACGATTGGCGCAAGGACATTGGCGTCAACACGGCGGACATCGAGGCCTTTCACTTCGACACGCTCTATGGCGCGATCGATACCGAAGAAATCGAATTCGGATCGTACAAGGGACGGCGCAAGTGGGAGAATCTGCGCCAGATGCCGACACAGCAAATGCGCGACGCGCTGATGAATATGATCGTCTATCAGGGCGATACTGAGTTCGCCAGCGTCGAGCAGCAGCGCAATCTTCTGGAGAATGCTCCCACTGACTGGGATCGCCGCGCCATCACGCGCGTCATGATTGAAGAGATGCGTCACGGCTGGCAGATGTGTGCGCTGCTGGTGGATCATTTCGGATATTCCGGGAAGGTCGAAGCACAGAAAATGCTAGAGCGCCGTGCTTTCGAGAACAAGCGGTTGCTGGGCGCTTTCAATGTCGATGTCGACAATTGGATGGACTTCTTCACCTACACCGACTTCGTTGATCGTGACGGAAAGTTTCAGTTGCAGATGCTGAAGTACTCGGCTTTCGCGCCGCTGGGACGTTCGATGTCGTACATGCTGCGCGAAGAGGCATTCCACATGGGCACGGGCAACGACGGCCTGCGGCGGATTGTGGAAGCGGGTGTGATTCCGGGCTGGCTGATCCAGAAGTATCTCAACAAGTGGATTTCGAGTTCCTACGATCTTTTTGGCACAGACCATTCCTCGTCGGCGCACTGGGCTTACGTGTGGGGCGTCAAGGGAAGATATGACGAGCCCAAGAACGAGCACGCGCCCGACCTCGACGATTTGAACGATTACAACCGGATTCTCTATCGTGACGAAGTCGCGGGCCTGATTGAGCGCTTCAATATCGCTTTGAAGCCGGGGCAGCCGAAACTGTATGCGCCGCACATCAAATTCAATCGCGAGATCGGTCGCTGGGCGGGGCAGAAGTTCCACGCCCAGACGGGCGAACTGCTTGACGATCGGGCTTACGCAGAACACCTGAAGGACTACATGCCGTCCGCGGAAGACAAGAAGTTGCTGCTGGAGATCATCGGCACCGAGAAGAAGTGGATTGCGGAGAAGACCGGTGCACGGGATCCCCTGGCGAGCATTGGCGAGGTCAGGAAGTCCGCGATTAATCTGTAGCGCGAGATCGCTCTCATCACGTAAGCGCGAAGGGAATTCCGATGACGACAGCCGTGGAATCGAAGTTCGTCCGGCTAACGTTCGATATCAGTTCTCGAGCGGCGCGTATTTTATTGCGTCATGCTCCGCTGAATGTCATCGACGTCGTGATGATGGAGGAGTTGACACACGCGTTGGCAGAGATCGAAGCGCGATCCGATGTCTCGGTCATCGTGCTGAGCGGCGAGGGCAGCGCCTTTTCGGCGGGCGTCGATGTGGCAGCGCACGCTCTTGACAAAGTCGAGACGATGCTGCTCAAGTTTCACGCGGTGATTCGGGCCCTGGTTGCCAGCAGGAAAGTAACCATTGCCGCCGTGCGTGGGCACTGCCTGGGTGGTGGCGTGGAGATGGCGATGGTTTGTGACGTTGTATACACTGCCGCTTCAGCGCAATGGGGATTTCCGGAGATCAAGCTGGGCTGTTATCCGCCGGTGGCGTGCACCGCGCTGGCCGCGTTGGTTGGACAGAAGCGGGCCTCTGAGTTGATTCTGACCGGACGGACAATGAGCGGCAGCGAAGCGGCGGAGGTTGGACTGGCGAATCGTGCCGTCCCTGACCATGAGTTGGATTCCACAGTTGATCGAACCGTGCAGGAACTCCTCGGGCTGAGTCCTGCGACGTTGGCGGTCACGAAGAAAGCGATCTACACGTGGGATTCGGTGCATTTCGACAAAGGCCTGGCGCGGGCTGAGAAGATTTATCTTGAGGAGTTGATGAAGACGGCTGATGCACAGGAAGGCATACGCGCTTTTACGGAGAAGCGTGCGCCAAAGTGGACGGGCAAGTAGAGCCCGCAACGAGAGCATGGAATACGAGATCACTCCCGAAGAAGTGAAAATGAAGCTCGATCAGGGCGAGGAGTTCACCTTGCTCGATGTGCGCGAGCCCTGGGAGTTCGAAACGGTGCACATGGCTGGCGCGAAGCTGGTGCCGATGGGAGACATCCCGTCCCGCGCGCATCAGGAATTGGATCCGGAGGATCACATCGTGGTGGTCTGCCATCACGGCGTGCGCTCGATGAACGTAACCGCGTGGCTGCGGCAACAGGGATTCGAGAAGGCGCAGTCCATGCGGGGTGGCATCGATGCCTGGTCGCGGCGTGTCGACGGGACTCTACCCCTGTACTGAAGTGATGATTCGGGAATTTGCGAAGCGCGGTGGGCTGGCGGATGCGAGCAACTGAGTGACACACGAGTGAATCCGATCGAATGATCACAGATTGTCATATTCACATCTCGCCGCTGGAAATGTTCAAACCCCAGGCGCTGGAACTCATGAAAAAGAAGCGGCCGAACTTCGAGCAGATTGCCGAGTTCTGCCGCTCGCCCAAGGCATTCCTGAAATATCTCGACGTTTGCGGCATCGATCGCGCGGTCCTGATCAACTATGTTGCGCCGGAGGTAATCGGCTTCACCAACGGCGTGAATCAGTTCATTGCCGATTACGTGAAAGAGGATCCCGAGCGGTTGCTCTCATGCGGCAGCCTGCATCCGCGCCATACTGCGAATGTTTTGGCCGACATGGAGCGGATTCTGCGATTGGGAATCCGCATGATCAAGATTCATCCTCCGCACCAGCTTTTGTTTCCCAACGACTACCTCAACGGCGTAAAGGAACTGGAGATTATTTACCGCGCTGCCGAAGCCAACGGTTTGCCAGTTATGTTTCACACGGGAACGTCAATCTTTCCCGGAGCGCGCAACAAATATGGCGATCCCATTTATGTGGACGACGTCGCGGTCGATTTTCCTCGACTTAAAATCCTGCTGGCGCACGGTGGCCGTCCGCTCTGGATGCAGACCGCGTTCTTTCTTATCCGCCGCCATGCAAACGTCTATCTCGACATCAGCGGCATCCCGCCAAAGGCTTTGCTCCAGTACTTCCCGCGCCTCGAGGAAATCGCCCACAAGACTCTGTTCGGTACGGACTGGCCCGGTCCGGGGGTGCCGGACATTAGGAAGAATCTTGATGAATTCCGCACTCTGCCGTTGACTGAAGACCTACAATCGCAAATCCTGAGCAAGACGGCGCTGGGTATTTGGCCCACTTGAATTCAGCGAGGTCTTTAAATTCAGCGGCACCCGCATTTGTTAGAAACCTGCACTCGCCAAAATCACGGCCGCGTGTGGAATCAAAGCCCTCCTTTGGCGTATAACAGAAAGTTGCATCCTCGCGCAGCCCTGGCGCGGTTCGGCAACGGTAATCAATCCAACTAAGCGAGAGAATATGTCCAGCGTGACCAGCGCTCCCGCCCCGAAAGGCTTGGAAGGCATCGTTGCCACAAACTCCAGCATTTGTTACATCGATGGCGACCGCGGTGTTCTTGCCTATCGCGGCATTGACATTCATGAATTGGCTGACCACTCCACGTTTGAAGAAACCTGCTACCTGCTTTGGTTTGGACATTTGCCGAATCGCAGCGAGTTAAAGGGGTTGCAGGAGCGTCTGGCAGAAGAGCGCCACCTGGACCCGGCGATCATCCAGTTTCTGCGGACCGCGCCGAAGTCCGCTCTGCCCATGGATGTGCTCCGCACTGCGGTTTCGGCGCTGGCTTTTTACGACGCCGATGAAAAGAACAACGATCACGATGCCAACGTTCGCAAAGCTATCCGGCTGACTTCGCAGATCGCCATGATTGTTGCCGTCTATGACCGGATTCGCAAAGGCAAGCCTTACGTTGAGGCCGATCGTTCGCTGTCGCACGCTGCCAATTTCCTGCTGCAGTTAAATGGAGCCAAGCCCTCTGCCACAGCAGAGCGGGCGCTCGATATCGCTCTGATCCTGCACGCCGACCACGAACTGAATGCCTCTACCTTTGCGGCTCGGATTACAGCTGCGACCTTGTCAGATATGCACTCGGCGGTCACATCGGCAATTGGCACGCTGAAGGGCCCTCTGCATGGCGGAGCCAATGAAGCGGTTTTTCGCATCCTTGAATCGATCGATAGCAAGAAAATCGACCCGGTCGATTATGTGCGCAACATTCTGGCCGAAAAAAAGAAAGTTCCCGGCTTCGGGCATCGCGTATATCACACGGAAGATCCACGAGCTACGCACCTGCGTGCGATGTCCCGGGATCTCGGCCGTTCCAGCCGGCAGCCCCAGTGGTATGAGATGTCGGAAAAGATCGAGAAGTTCGTAAAGGCGGAGAAGAAACTGAACGCCAACGTGGATTTCTATTCCGCCTCAACCTATCACGTCCTAGGGATCGACGAAGACATGTTCACTCCGGTATTCGCTGTTTCCCGCATCAGCGGCTGGGCTGCGCACGTCATCGAGCAACTGGACGACAACCGCCTGATTCGGCCGCGTGCTGAATATCTCGGGCCGGACTATCCCAACCACTATGTAGCGATGGAAAAACGTTAGCGGCCGTCCAAAGTGCCCAACCACGCACTCCTCAGCTAGAATGGAGGAGTGAGCGCGATGCCCCGGATCTGTCTCGACAATAACGCCACCACGCCGGTTCTACCGGAAGTGTTCGAAGCCATGCGTCCGTATTTTGGCGAGCATTTCGGCAATGCATCGTCGATCCACCATCATGGTCAGGAGACGCGAGCCGCTGTCGAGCGGGCGCGGGATTCCGTGGCGGCACTTCTTGGCTGCCGGGCGTCGGAGGTTGTCTTCACCAGCGGGGGCACTGAGGGCGACAATCTGGCGATTGCCGGATTGACGGGCCCGGGCGACCACATTGTTACCTCCAGCATCGAACACCATGCTGTGCTGCATGCCTGCAAGCATCTTGAAGATACGGGCTGTGAGGTGACGTATGTGCCCGTGGATGACTGCGGCGTGGTCGATCCCGATGATGTGCGGAATGCGTTGCGGCCTAACACCAAGTTGATTTCGATCATGATGGCAAACAACGAAACCGGAGTCTTGCAGCCGATTGAGGAGATCGGAAAGATTGCCGCTGAGGCCGATGTTTATTTCCATACTGATGCGGTGCAGGCTGCGGGCAAGGTTCAGATCGATGTGGAGGGGATCGGCTGTGATGTGCTTTCGATTTCCGGCCACAAGATGCACGCGCCGCAGGGCGTGGGCGCGGTGTATGTGCGCAAGGGGACACGCCTTCAGCCGTTATTTTACGGCGGCCGGCACGAACGTTCGCGTCGCGCCGGAACCGAAAATGTTCCTGGAATCGTTGCGCTGGGAAAGGCTGCGGAGTTGGCGCTGCAAGGCTTCGAGCGCGGTGACGATAAGAAGATGTTCGCATTGCGCGACCGACTGCAGCGGGGAATTCTTGCTCAGGTGGAAGATGCTGGGGTCAACGGCAACGGCGCCGCTCGCGTCCCGAACACGACGAGCATTTACTTTGATTATATCGAGGGTGAGTCGATGGTCATCTCGCTCGACCTCAAGGGTCTGGCGGTTTCGACAGGCGCTGCGTGCTCTTCCGGTGCAATCGAGCCATCCCACGTGCTCATGGCAATGGGGCTGCGGACCGATCGAGCACGGGGCAGCATCCGCTTCAGTTTGGGCAAGCAGAACACGGCGGAGCACATCGACATCGCGTTGGCGCTTGTGCCGGAAACAGTTGCGCGATTGCGGGAGCTATCGCCATCGTATCTAAAGCAGGCGGTTCACTCTTAGAATGACGAATCCGAAGACCATTGCCGTAGCCATGTCGGGCGGAGTCGATTCCTCCGCTGTCGCGGCGATGCTGCGTGCCGAAGGACACAACGTCATCGGGCTGACCATGCAGCTCTGGAACCAGCGCCGGCTGGCCGGACACGAGGGCATGCCCGAGCAGGTAACCGGACGCTGCTGCTCGCTCGACGATGTTTACGACGCCCGCCGCGTGGCTGAGCACATCGGCATTCCCTATTACGTGGTGAATCACGAAGAGCGTTTCGAGCGTGATGTCGTGCGTCCCTTCGTTGCCGAATATCTTTCGGGACGCACGCCCATCCCCTGCAGCCTCTGCAACAATCACCTGAAGTTCGATCAGCTGCTGGTCGTCGCGCAGCAGATTGGCGCCGACTGCGTTGCCACCGGACACTATGCCCGCGTGGAGTACGACGACGCAAGAGAACGCTGGCTGCTTAAGCGTCCCGCCGACCGCAGCAAGGACCAGACTTACTTCCTTTTCGGACTCACTCAGGAGCAGCTCAGCCGCACGCTCTTTCCGCTGGGCGGCATGACCAAGCCCGAAGTTCGCGAGCTGGCGCGCAGGCAAGGGCTAGCCCTGGCCGAGAAGCCGGACTCACAGGAAATCTGTTTTGTGCCCGGCGGCGATTATAAGCGTTTCATCGACGCCTATCTCGCAGAAAGTGGCGAGGCTCTGCCTGACACCGCGGGTGAGTTGGTGACCGCGAGCGGGGAAGTGATCGGCGAGCACAGCGGCATTCACAACTTCACCGTCGGACAGCGCAAGGGTTTGGGGGTGGCGACCGGATCGGCGCTCTATGTGATCCAGATTAACGGAGCCGACAAACAGGTCGTGGTTGGTGGCGATGAGCGCCTCTATTCGAGGACGCTGCGCGCCCGCCGCGTGAACCTCATCTCGGTCGATGACCTGCAAAAGCCGACGCCAGTGTCTGTGAAGATTCGACATCGCCACGAGCCCGCTGCAGCCATGCTCGAGAAGGTCGGCAGTGACGAGGTTCTCGTCACCTTCGATCAGCCGCAGCGAGCCATCACTCCCGGCCAGGCGGCGGTATTCTACGACGGCGAGATTGTCGTCGGCGGCGCCTGGATCGCGTAGCCGATCACGCACGACTGGGCCACACCTCCGCTAGGGTGAGCGCCACCGCGATACCCAACGACACCTCCACAAAGCGATGCCAGGACACGATCCAAGCCGGACGCTGGTGTGCGATTAGAAGAATGATGCTCAAAGTAATCGCCGCAAAACGGTAAGCGCCGCGGAATCGGAGAAGGGCGCAGAGCAGTCCGCACAAGAGAATTGCGACTGCGTAAACCAGTGCGTTCGCGGGAAAGAATGTGGCGATCACCGCTCCTAGTGCCGCGCCCAAGGCAGTCCCTGCAAACCGCTGCCACGACACGGTTCTCGGATCGATGGTCGACTCGATAATGACGATAGCGGAGATTGGGGCCCAGTAATACTCGGGAAGCTTCAGCACGCGAGCCAGCAGCATAGACACGACTGCCGCTGTCGTGGTCCGCACTGCATCCAGAAAAGTGTCTCGCGTCAGCTTGTAAGTGCGCGTCATGGTCGAAGTGATTACCCGAGTTTAGAATGGACCCGAACTCCGCGCCACCACACTTTCACAAGTGCTCCGGTCAAGACCTGACTGGCGGTCGTTTGACTGGACATCGCATGTCCACGGGAGGAGAATTGTGGATATGCCGAGAGTGGGCATTTGCGAACGGTATGGACCTCGGCTGTCGGCGCGGGGTAGTCGTAAATTTAGAGACGGCTACACTGGCGAGTCAGCGCTTGCTTGCCTGGCTCGAATCATGCTGCTGGCAGTCGGAGCATATTTGTCTTCGGGTGTCGCAATTGGGGCGCAAACGTCTGATTCTCAAGCAGACGTCGCGAGCAGGTCCTGGACGAGCACGGCCGATTCGCAAAGTGGGAGCGCGAATCCGACTCGCACTGTCGAACGCCACATCCAGAGCGGCAATCGCGCGGTAGACAGTGAGTCAATCCAACGCCGTGGCGCTGATGGAGATTTCGAACCGTACCAGGATGTCGACAAAACTACTGTACAGGTGGATTCGACCACGGTGCGAACCACGACGCGCACCTTTGGTCGCGATGCCGATGGCGCAAAAACGCTGGTGCAGGTAACGGAAGAAGAAAGGCACACGCGAGCCGGTGGTGACTCTTCCGTCGTCCGTTCGACCTCGAATCCGGATGCTGACGGCAACCTTCGAGTGGTTCAGCGCGAGGTCGAGGAGACGAAAAAGACTGGTAAAGATGTGGAGGAGACAAAGACCACGGTGATGCTGCCGGGCCCCGACGGTGCTTTGGCTCCAGCGATGATTGTGCAGGAACGCCGTCAGCAGGGAGCGAATGACACGGTTGCATCGCAAAAGACCACGCTGCTACCGGATCTCAACGGCAACTGGCAGGTCAGCGAAGTCAAGCAAGCTACCACGACCCAAGACGGAAAGAACCGGAGCACAGAGGAGCGCGTCTCCCGTCCGGATGCCGATGGCAAGCTGAGCCAAGTCTCTCGCACCGTGAGCAAGGAATCCGAGGGTACAGGGGAAAAGAGCGGTACGGTGGAAAGGTATTCCGTTGATGTTCCAGGGGCGGCCCGGGACGGAAGCTTGCATCTGGTTGAACGCTCAACCACCACCCAAAGAACGAGCGCAACCGGTCAGCAAGACGCCGGACGCCAAGTGGAACAGCCTGACCCCGGCGATCCGGGCGGGGGACTGAGAGTGACAGTAGTCACCACCGACTCCGTGCGACCGGGTGCCTCCGGCGCGCAGGCCACGCAAACTATTCAAATGCGGGACGCGAATGGCAGTTTTGAAGTAGTGTCGGTCGACACTACAAAATCTGACAATGTTCACGCAATACAGGTTCAGATAGGGCCTTCGGACAAGCCAAAATAAAACGGAGGGGACGTTCCCGAGTCACTCATTACCGCATAGTATTTCCGCGATGCTCTTTGATCTATCAGACACCTTGTCTTTTCTTTACGCCCAGTGAGCTGCGAAAAGGCACGCCTGAAGCCTTCAACGTCTGCTCCAACCGTTTCGTGCAATCGCAATCGCCGCACGCCCATGGTCCGCTGCCGTTTTCGTCGCGGCACTTACGTCGGTCGTGCGCGTCTTGCACCCGCGCCAGGTCGAAGTATTTTTCCCAATAAGGCCGTTCTTCCTGTAGAGGCGTGGGGCAGTAGCAGACTTCTACCCAGCGCACGGTCTGGTCTGCGCAGACCCGCGCTTCGCTCATGTTGCGTAGATATTCGCCTTCGGCAACCGAGCCTTGCCCGAGGGTTTCGTTCTCAATGGCTTGCAGCAGATCGCCTTCACGGCCGGGTTTAACGCGGGCTCGAACCAAGTAACGCATAAAACAAATTCTTGATTGATGATTCTTGATTGTTGATTGAACGGCAACACGGGGTGGGAGACGAATCGGCTCCTAAATCAATAATCAGAAATCAACAATCAGCAATGTCAGATGAACATCTCGTCCTGCGGCACGGGCCGCCGCGCTTCGCGGCCGCTTCCGTTCTTGCGGCCACGGTTGCCGAACAGGAACTCGATTCCCGCCGTTACCCCCTGAATCAGACCGGCGAATTGCCGTACAGGTGAGACTACAGTGTTGTGCACCATGTCAGAAGTTTCTTCCACGCGGTCAAGCGTGCGGCTAAGCAGTTCATCGGCGCGGATGATTTGCAGACGCGCTCGATCCACAACGTCACTCACCGTCGCATCCATGCGTTCCACCTGCGAACGTACTGAGTGCGTGGTCTCGGTGAGATTGTCGGCGATTAGCGTCAGCTGCGGGCGGAGTTCCGCCAGCATGGCTTGCGCGGTCTCAAGCGTGGGTAGAGCCTTGGTCTTGACCTCGATTGCCAAAGCTTCCATGCGGGCGCTGCTCTTGCGCATGGTTACATACATGGCCACGAGAACGCCTGCCTGCAGAGCCACTGCGGCTCCGGTCAGGGCGACGAATACAGTAAGGTTTTCCATAATGTACTCTCCCGAGCCCGACCGCCGGCTCGAAGAGACTTACAGACTCTTCGGTGCTCCGGTCTCTGTCGTAGCCTCTTGATAGGCCTGCCGACCGGCTTCATAGGCGGCGCGGAATTGCTCTTTTTGCTGATTCACGACGTCGCGTCCCCGATCGACCCATTCCGAAGCCTGGCTACGGGCGTCGCGCGCCCGGCTGCGCATGTAATCGCGCCCCTCTTCGGCTCGAGAGCGGAGCACGTCCCTGGTCTCGCTGCCCGACCGCGGCGCGTATAGAACTCCCACCAACCCGCCCAAACCCAGCCCGGCCAGGAACCACACAAAACTGTTGCTTTCGCGATCTGACATAGCAGATACCTCCCGGCTTATAAGTGCCGATAATCGGATGGTAGCACCCGCATGAGGGAAATACAATTACAGCAAAACCCGCACAGCGGCGCCGGGGATACTTCAACCTCGATCATCGATTTCTAGGAATTCAGCTTACTTCTGCGGAGCAGGACTTGCGGGCGCTGGCGCGGGAGTGGCCGGCTGGGTCTTGACGGGCGCGGATTTTACGCCCTGCAACACGGACTTGGGGCCGCCCTGCTTGATGGCATTGATGGAGAGCGTCACTGAGGTCAACATGAAAATAACCGCGGAAATGGTCGTCGCTTTTGAGAGCGCCGTGGCCGCACCCCGCGGGCCGAACGCGGCCTGACTGCCTTGTCCGCCGAAAGCCGCCGAAATGTCTCCCGCCTTGCCGCTCTGCAGAAGAACGACCACAATCAGAAACAGACAAACGATCACGTGAATAATGGTGACAAGAATGATCATGAAATCATTAGATCCTGAATGGCTCAGAATGAGTGCATTGCTGCGGAACCGGACACGTACCGCGGAAAGAATCGTGCACCGAAGTCGTCATTCCTTCCCAATAACAGTTTGACATCCACCCCTCGCATCGGTCAAGCGGCCGCGAGCGGACGCCAGAACCATTGGGTCTCGCAATCGTGCTACTGCCCTCGGTTCACCGTCGCCTGATACATCGCGTCCAGCAAGTCCTGGGACTGGCCGTCGTAGTCGGCATCGAGCGACCACATGAAAGTACCGCCCAGATTAAGCATCCAATCGCAGTAGGAGACCCGGAGGTAGGTCGAGACTGGATCATCATATGTAATGTAGCCAGGCTTACCGTCGGTTCGAAGCATGTACGGAACAAGTGCAATCGGGTCGTAGAATGTCTCCCATCCATGTTGGTTGACACGATCCTTGATGAAAGGCGCGTAATTCTCTGTCAGGACAGAGTTATCGCAGTTTCCATCCGACGTCTTCAACGAGTTCGGGCAGACTCCAAAGAGCGCGCTGACGTTCCTGTAGAAATAGCCATAGAAGGGCGTTCCCATGTTCAGTTGCTTTGGAGGGACATTCGCGAGAAATATTTCGGCGGCATCATGGTCGCTGCCTCCCGGTTCGCACTCCCAGGGTTGGGGATCGTTCGGATCCCAAAAAATCGGCGCGTTGAGCTGGCCGTCATCGGTCCAGGGCCCGGCGCAGTCGTACATCATGATATTGAAATAGTTGATCGAGTGTTTCAATTGATCGAGATCGTAGCCGTATCCGCCCCAGGGAGCCGCGTCGATGGAGAGAACGTAGTCGGAGTTCGTAGCGCGGAGTCCCGCCATGAGTTCCACCAGGAAGTCACGATCCTGCGTGGTAGCGGGATATTCCCAGTCGATGTCGAAGCCATCGTAGTTATGTTTCGTGGCGAAGTCCGTGAGTTTCTCGATCAGGGTCAGCAGGGTGCCGTTAGCCTCAACCCCGGGAAAGTCGCCGCCGATAAGCAGAAGAACCTTAACCCCTTTCGCGTGCGCCTTGGTGAGGAGCTCGGGCTCCAGGAAGCCGCTGGGAATGGACAATGAACCATCGGCGTTAAAAGATACCCCGTCATGGTTGATGTGGGTCAACTTCTCAAATGGAATCTGCGCCGAGCTGTAAGGCGGGGTCTGAGTTCTGCTCCAATAACCGTAGTCGCCCACCACTCGTTTAGGGAGCTGTTGCGCGGTCGTGGAATCCTGCGCATAGGTCGGTTGAGAGAGAATCATGCCGGCCATAACAGCCGACAGCAGCAAGCAAACCCGGAACAGCGAAAGAAATCTCATTGACTTGTCCTCTGGGAGAAACTCTCTTGGGGCATGGCCGGAGTCACCCGGACCTGGCGCCCCAACCTACCGAACCCGAGCATTCTACTACCGATCCAGCGGGCCGCGACCTGAATTTATCGATCATCCTCGACTCGAAGTCACACAAAAGCCACGCCAGACGCCTTCTTCGGTGGTGCCGATGAGAATTGGTTAATCCTTTAAAGCAACCACGGACACCGAGAAGGGCAGCAGGCGGACTTTCACATCTGCAACATTTTGCATCTTTGTGTCGGGTGAGGTTCCTCCGACGCTCTGGATTGCAGCCCCTAGACACTCTTTCGGCAGTTCCACCGTGACGTCACGATTTCGCTGGTTGATCAGCAGCAACTTTCGGTGGCCATCTCGCGTAAACGCCTGGGCCTCGATGGCGTCAGACTCCGCCAGCGAACCGCTGCTTCGTACTTCGGTGTCAGAAAGCTCGTCTCCCGGACCGAAATTGTTCTTGAGCAACTCCAGAACGGTGAAGCGCGCGTTAGGTTTGCCGTTCGTCCAATCGACCATGCTGACGCTCGGAAACTGCGAAGGGTAGCCGACCAGTTGCGATTCGCCGACAACGTCAACCCCAAGTTTTGCCAGCTCCGCATACAGATAGGCGTAAAACGCGCCGCTCAGATTCCAGTAGGCGGCGGGGATTTGTTTCTCAACGTGATTGGGCTCGCCCTGAGTCATGTCGCCGTTAAGAATTGAGCCGGCTTCGTTGACCATGACTTTAGTCGACGGCGACAGCCGATCCCGAATCTGAAGTATGTAACGGGTCACCGAGATAAACTCGCTTGCCTGGCTGAAAAAAGTGTACTGCCAATCCTCCAATGTTTGATCGGCCGATGGCGTGGCATAGACATGGAATGAAATATAGTCCAACGGCACGCCCGGCTTGTGATTCTTCGGGTCCAGAAAATATGCGAAGGTACGCGGGGCATCGGACGGGGCTGACAGAGCAAGAGCCACAAATTTCATGTTCGGCGCGACCTTTAGCACCGCCTGGGTTATGGCGTCATATCGTTCGACGTATTTCTGCGGCGTAGTGTCGTGTTCCCCGTCGACCTCGTTGAAGACTTCCCAGTAGCGGATGTCGTAATGATGGCCGGAGGCGTGGAATTGTCCCAACTCGTCGGTGAAGCCACGCTGTGTGTACCAGCTCGCCAGTCGTGCATAGTAGTCGGCCATCGCCCCGAGATCGTTGAGTTCGGTGCCTTGCGAATAATCCCAGAAAACTTGGTTCGGATCGTCGGGATAAACGACTGGCTTGGGGGTCGCGAACATCCACTCCGGGATTGTGCTGAAGCTGAAGACGGGGTTGTGACCCTCCGATGCATGCACGAAGTCCTCCACGAGTGGATCCATGTATTGAAAATCCCAGAAGGTCTGGCTGGCGTCAGGCGGGCGCAACTCTGCAACCGCCAGCTTGGGATATGGATACCAGAAGGCATAACGGACATAATCAGGCCCCAGCTTGTGGAGGGCCTCGAGGGAGGCATCGTGAATGGGCGATCCACGGCGCAGCATCGGATTAACCACGGCTTGCAGCGTTGGAACGGTGCGGTTGGGTGTCTTCTTTTCCCAGTGCACAACCACCGAGGCCGGAGCCTGCGCCAGCAAGACACCGCTCGCGGTTATCGCGAACAGAGCGAGCATCAGAACGATTCGGGAGTTTTCTGTTTTCTTATGCATTGGGATTAGGCTTCACGTTAATGAACACTCGCGATTACACAAGACTCAGCTCCAGCTTGGTGACGGACGCCGCCGCGATTTGGACAGTGATGACGCTTCCCATCGATTGCAGGTCTTTTACCTGCGGAGTCACTACATTTTTCTGATCGAAAGTATTATGAGCGTGAAGATCGGAATTAGTCAGCACGGTTGTCGTCCCTGACTTTATCGATGCGCCGCGAACTGCGATTTCCGTCTCTCGGGTTTCACTCACGCTTGGGTTCACCACGGTAAGTATCAAATTCTTGCCGCGCAGAGATGCGGAACCCTGCAATCCCCAGAATGGCGTCGGCTTGCCATCCCGTGCGTACACGACGTTTGGCGCCGAAATCATGATGCGCACTGCCTGACCTCCCTGGTGGGCGGCGTACATTCCGAAAACATGGCCCACCGGCGTTACACAGAACTTATCTTCGTGGGCAACGTAAAGGCTGTTCAGACAATTAATCAACTGCGCGGGACTTGCGAGAGTAACCTTTTCCGGATGCCGGTTAAGAATATCAAGGGTCATCGCGCTGAACACGGCGTCTCTGAGCGTGGGGGTTTGCTCGAGGAAGTTATCAACCGTGAGCTCACCGCCCGGACGATACCACGCACCCCATTCATCAACCACCAGCTTTACCAGATGTCCAAGATCGAACTCACCCATGGTTTGCCAGTGGCCCTCGATGAGGGATTCCAACCGGCCGCCTTCGTGCAATACTTCGTACCAGTCCTGGACGTCAAACTTGACCGCATCGCCCTTGCCCGCGTCCCAGTCCTTGGTGCGTCCCCGGCTCAGGTTCCAGGAATAATAATGGAGTGCCCAACCGAAGATTGAGCTGAACAGCTCTTTGTCTTTGCGGACAATCTGTTCGAAGAATCCCCGCGTCCATTGCCAGTTGTCCTCGTTCGGGCCGGAGGCAACCAATGACAACGGCTGCCCGTACGGCGGCAACCAACTGGTGTACCTGCGAAACTCGGCGGCATATTCCTCGGCAGTAAAATTGCCGCCACATCCCCACGATTCATTTCCCACGCCCCAGTAGCGGACATTGTAGGGCTCGGCGGAACCGGAAGCGGCGCGCTGGTCCGCCAACGTAGTGCTGCCTGCGGGGGAATTGCAATATTCCACCCAGCGATAGAACGCCTCAGCCGGCAAGCTGCGAACATTGGCTGCAAGATAAGGTTGGCAGCCAATCAGTTTGCAGAAACGCATGAACTCATCGGTGCCGAACCGGTTGGACTCATAGCGGTGATTCGCGGGCTCCGAGCTGGGCTCGGCTTCAATCCAGAAATTTGTTCTTCGGGGACGTTTATCCGCCGGACCAACTCCGTCGCGCCAGTCGTAACTGTCGGCAAAGCAGCCGCCCGGATAGCGAACCACGGGAGCTTTGATCTTGCGCATTTCGTCGATCAGTTCTTTACGAATGCCGCCGACATTCCGGACCTTCGAATTCTCCCCCACCCAAACGCCGTCATAGATCACCCCACCAATGTGCTCAATGAAGTGTCCGTAAATATTTGGAGAGATTGTCCCTAAAACTTCATCCGGCAAGACCTCAATGCGAGAGTCGGATGCGTTCGATCCGACCGTGCTAGCCAACCTCGCAGGTCTCGCCAGCAAGACTGCTACTGCGCCTAATGCGCTGTTGCGGATGAATTCCCGGCGCCTGATCATTTCCGTTCCTGACTCCCGATAGGCGAGTGCCGCCGGTGGGCTGCGCATCCCGTTTCTGGGTTTTTCGGAAAGACGATCAACTTTCCAAACTTTTGAAATGCGGGAAGAGTATATACTCCGTTCGTCCCGCGAACGCCTTTTAATCATGCATCACTCCCGGAACCCCTTTGGGTCAAACTGCCTGTCGCTGGCGAGGCTCATGGTGAGTTGCAGTCTGCTCGTGCTCTGCTCGGTTGCATTTGCTGAGCAACCCGGGCAAACGCTGGAACTCTCACGGCCTGTTCGATCATGGGAGTTTGTTTCGGCCGTGGGCAAGCGTGCCGCATTATTCGGGAAGGAACAAGGAACCCTGGAAGCCTGGGTCTACCCACTGAAAATCGTTCGTAATTTTCATTTGCTCTTCCACATCGCTGGCGCCACGCTGCCAGCCGAAGCTCTTGCCCGAACTCTCGTTGTGCATCCCGAGTCGAGCACCATCGTCTACACCGGCGACGTTTTTTCCGTCCGCGAGACTTTGTTCGTGCCGGTGCATGAACCGGGCGCCATCATCACTCTTGAAGTCGAAACTGCCGAGCCTCTGGAGATCGAGGCCGTTTTCGAACCTGATTTTCAGCTGGAGTGGCCCGCAGCTCTTGCCGGAGTCGGTGAAGATTGGGATCCGGCGCTGCGCGCTTTCCGTTTTGGAGAAGAGTCCGGAAAGTTGCAGGCCCTGGTCGGTTCTCCCACAGCGGCGAAAGGCTCTGAAGAATATTCCACCAATTATTTTTCCTCTCCGCAAGATTCGATTCTTCTGGGTGTGACGAAAAAGGGAAGCGACACCAAACTTATCGTCATCGCGGCAGGGTTCGAGGGACCGGTGCCGCTGGCGAAGGTCTACGATCATCTGGCAAAGGATTATCCGGAATTGCTGCAGAGTTCCGCGGCCTACTACCGGGAATATCTGGATCGCACCGTTAGCCTGAAGCTTCCCGACGCACAACTCGAAACAGCCTACGACTGGGCGCGAGTGAGCATGCTCCAGGGCGTCGTCCAAAACCCTTTTCTGGGAGAAGGTCTGGTTGCCGGCTTCAACACATCGGGCAACGACCATCGGCCCGGTTTCGCCTGGTTTTTTGGCCGCGACGCGGAGTGGACTTCGTTGGCGCTGGACGCGGAGGGCGACTTTCCAACTGCGCGTAACGCCCTGGAGTTTCTAAGCAAATATCAGCGGGCGGACGGCAAGATCCCTCATGAAATTGCTCAGAGTGCCAGTTTCACGGATTGGTTCAAGAGCACACCGTACGCGTTTGCCTCCGCGGACGCTACACCGCTGTTCATCATTGCCGTGGATGATTATGCGACGCACAGCGGGGACGTCGGATTCGCTCAGCAGAAATGGGACAACCTCTCGAAAGCTTACGAATTTCTCCGGTCGACGAATGATGCGCAGGGGCTGGCACAGAACTTCGGCGTGGGCACAGGCTGGATCGAGGGCGGCCCGCTCTATCCGGTGCGGACTGAGCTTTACCAGGCATCGCTGGGCCTCGAAGCTACACGCGCGCTTTCTCACCTCGCTCATCTCCTGGGCAAAGAAGATCTCAGCAAAGAGCTTAAGCAAACTTTCGAACGACAAAAGCCGCTTCTGGAGAAGGCGTTCTGGTCCGCGGAAAAGAAAATCTACGCTTACGCTCTCGATACAAATGGCAACCGTGCTGACGTTGCCAGCGTGCTGGCCACGGTGGCATTGTGGTTTAGGCAATTAAATGACGATCAGGCTGGGAGCATGATTGAGGAACTCGCCCGCCCCGATCATCAAACCGATTGGGGCATGCGGATTCTCTCTTCGCAGGATCCGAAATACAATCCCGGCGGATATCATTATGGAACCGTTTGGCCGCTATTCACCGGATGGGCATCGATTGGGGAGTACCGCTACCATCGCCCGCTGCCCGCGTATACGAACCTGCGAGCCAACGCTTTACTTGCGTTGAATGGGTCGCTGGGTCACGTGGCTGAAGTTCTTTCCGGCGATTACTTTCAGACGCTAGCGACAGGAACACCTCATCAGATTTGGTCGGCTGCTATGGTGGTCAATCCTCTGCTGACCGGATTGCTCGGCTTGCACGTGGATGCTGGAGGTTGTCAGTTGAATTTCGCTCCGCACGTTCCAGCGGACTGGAGTTCGTTCTCCGTGAACAATGTGCACCTTGGCGCAATGGCTCTGAATTTAAATTATCAGCGCACACCCGATAGTATTCGATTAGAAGTCCAACCTACGGGTACGGGACACTGTTCTATGAAGTTCTCGCCAGCGGTGAGTTTGCGCGCCAAGATTACAGGGGCTCGACTCAATGGACGCGTGCTGCCGTTTCAAATTGAAGCCAATTCATCGGATCAGCACGCAACCGTGAATATTCCGGTAACAAGCGGCCAAGGCACAATTGAAATCCAGATGAAGAACAACTTCGAGCTGGGCGCAACGTCGACTCTTCCAGAATTGGGCGGTAGCAGCCGCGGTTTGCGTGTGCTTTCCCAGTCCTGGTCGCCGAGGCGAGACGCTCTAACCCTGCTACTCTCGGGCATGGCAGGAGAAAGTTATGAACTCTCGGCATGGAATCCGGACCAGATTTCTTCCATCGAAGGGGCTGCGCTTGAGAAGAAAGCTGGGGCAGAAGCGAAAGTCCGCGTACAAATTCCGCCGAGCGCGCCAGGAACCGATCCGCAGGCCACTGTTATTTTTCATTTTCCCGCGAGGTGAGGCTGCGGTGCTTTAGGTTGCGGTCGTTTTAAAATTATGGAGAGCGATTCGAAATGTCTGAAAATGTCAGGTTCATAGCTTTGCTGGTAGGAGTGTGCCTTCCACTTTCTTTCTCTCAAGCGCAGGCGCGGCCGGTTGATGCCGAAGGCCACGCATGGTGGCAGCATGCTGTTTTTTATGAAGTCTATCCGCGTAGTTTCGCCGACAGCAACGGCGATGGCATCGGCGATCTCAAGGGGATCGAGTCCAAGCTGGACTACCTGCAGCAGCTGGGCGTGGATGCCATCTGGATCACTCCTTGTTATCCCTCGCCGCAGGTCGACTTCGGCTATGACGTTTCCGATTACGAAAACATCGATCCGATGTATGGAACCTTGGCCGATTTCGACCATCTGGCGGAAGCCGCCAAGAGAAAGCACATCCGCATCATCATGGATTTCGTCATCAATCACACTTCAGAGCAGCACCCGTGGTTCCTGGATTCAAAGTCCTCGCGCACGTCCGCTCACCGCGACTGGTACATCTGGCGCGACGGCAAAGCCGACGGCCAGCCTCCCAGCAATTGGATATCGGGTTTTGGAGGTTCAGCCTGGAAGTTCGATCCCGCAACCGGTCAGTATTATTACCACTACTTCGCCACCGCGCAGCCCGACCTGAACTGGCGCAATCCAGCCGTGGAAAAGGCCATGTTCGATGCCACTCGATTCTGGTACAAGCATGGCGTCTCCGGCTTTCGTCTGGATGCAGTTGATCTTTTGTTTGAGGATCCGGAGTTGCGCGACAACCCGGTTTTGCCGGGAAAGGACGAACTCGGCGACCCGAACATGCAAAACAAATACAATGACAAACTCCCTGAGAATCATGAGGTGCTTCGCCGCCTAAGGAGCGTCGCCGACCAGAGCGACGCCGTCCTAGTGGGTGAAACCTACACCGACAATGCCGCCGAGCTAAAGGAATATTACGGAGCTCACAACGATGAAATCCAGTTGCCCATGGATTTCATGTTCTGCACTCTCGACAAGCTTTCCGCCGCTGGATTCCGCAAACAAATAGCACTCGCCGAATCCACCGGCGGCTGGCCAACCTATGTTATCGGCAATCACGACATGCCGCGATCCTTCGTGCGCTATGGCGACGGCAAGCACGACGACCAGATCGCCAAGCTGATGGCAGGGCTTTATCTGACGCTGCGAGGCACGCCGATCATGTATTACGGCGAAGAGATCGGCATGCAGAACAACGATCCCACGCGCAAGGAAGATGTGAAGGATCCGATGGGAATCACGGGGTGGCCGGGATACAAGGGCCGAGACGGAGAGCGCACTCCCATGCAATGGGACGCCTCGGCCAACGCGGGATTCACGCAGGGAACACCCTGGCTGCCGGTTCCATCGAGTGCCAAGACGCACAATGTTGCAACCGAATTGAACGACCCGAACTCCATCCTGCAGTTCTACCGGCAGCTGCTGGTATTACATCATCAGAATCACGCCCTTCTGGACGGAGATTATGTCGCGCTGAACCAAGACGATCCGAACGTGCTCGCATACCTGCGGCGATACAAGAACGACACCGTGCTGGTCGTTCTGAATATGTCAGGCACAGCGCAGCGAGTTAGTTTTAATCTTTCCGCAGAAGGTTTTTCATCCGCTAAGGCGAAGACTCTACTCACGACCTCAGCGTCCGCGGCCAGTGGTCGGTTGGATCAGATCGCCCTGAAGCCGTTCGCCGTGTACATCGCACAAATTTCCCGATGAAGCACATCCCCACAAGACGCACAAACCTGCGAAATATTTTGTGGCTGCAGATAATCCTTATCGCCGTCATGCTGGCCGGCGCCACTCTCTGGGCTCAGTCGGATAGCGGTCACAGCACGATGCTCTCCGGCCTTGTCTCACCTCATGATTATGTTCAGAAGCGGGCTTCCAGCTACGATCGAACCGGCGGCAACGACGATTTCTATAAAATTGCCGCTGGAGACACGATCACATTACTCGATGACGCTGGCCCCGGAATCATTACCCACATTTGGATTACCATCGCGTCGCCGGAGCAGTACCACTTAAAAAAACTGGTCCTACGCATGTATTGGGACGGCGAAGCCTCGCCCAGCGTGGAATCCCCGATCGGCGACTTCTTCGGCCTCGGCCTCGGCGACTACTTCCAGTTTGAATCCATCCCGCTTTCTGTGGCCCCGGATAAGGCTTTGAACTCGTTTTTCCCCATGCCTTTTCGGAAACGAGCCCGAATCACGGTCACCAATGAAGGAAGGGAAGCGGTCGATTCGTTTTATTTCAACATCGACTATCAGGCTTGGCACAAAGATCTCGCCGCCGACACCATGTATTTCCACGCGCAGTACCGCCAAGCAACGCCAGCCAGGGGGTGGACGAACCAGTGGGAATCAAACGACGCGCCAGCCGTAACCGCGAAGAAAAATCTTGATGGAGAAAACAATTACGTGTGGATGGAAGCCACCGGCCAAGGGCACTTCGTCGGCGTGACCATGTCAGTGCTTCAGAATCAGGACGGCTGGTGGGGTGAAGGCGACGACATGTTTTTTGTCGACGGAGAGAAACGTCCCTCCATCAATGGTACCGGGTCGGAAGACTACTTTCTCGGAGCCTGGGACTTTGGCGATCATCCGTTCTCTTATGCACTATACGGAGCACCGGTAAAGGGCGCCGAAGTCGCGGGTAGCCGCTCTTCCGTGTATCGTTTTCATCTGGATTCCCCGATCCCTTTTACCAAGTCTCTCGAAGCGACGATCGAGCACGGCCATGCCAATCATCGCTCCGACAACTTTTCTTCTGTCGCGTATTGGTACCAGAAAGAGCCGCATGCCGCCTTTCCCGCTCTACCTCCGGTCGAAATGCGCCTTCCCCGAATTTATCCGGTGGGTGGTCCAGGGAATGCCGCGAAGTGAGCAGCCCGTGAAGAAACTCGGGTCACCACACCTCCATCATTCTAGAAATTGATCTTCACGGCCAATTGAACCTGCCGAGGTCCGATTGGCGTCATGCTGGAGAGCACCCCGAAGCTGGGATCGCCGACATTAAGAGTGCTGCTGCCGTAAGGTCCGGGCGTGCCCATGCTGAACAGAGGATGATTGAATGCGTTATGGGCCTCGAGGCGCAACTCCATATTTATGCCTTCGTGCATGTTCGACAGCAGGAACTGTTTCGCGACCGACAGATCAGTCGTAAACGTTAGCGGCGACCGAACGTAAGAGATTGTGCGTGGCATATTCCCCAGCGTAAATGGCTGAGGCATTTGAAACACCTGAGGATTCGAGAAAAAGTTGTCGACCCAGTCGTGACCATAGTTGCGCCGCGGTATGCCCACGAGATTGGGACGCTGGCTGCCGTAGGTGGGCAGCGGCGTCCCGCCGTTGGAGACTGTGATGGGCAGCGGCCGGCCGTCGGCAATTTGCCAGATCCCGTTGGTCTTCCAGCCGCCCACGATGGCGTTCACCACTCGGGGCATATTGCCGAGCAGGGCCCTGCCCCGGCCGAACGGGAGATCATAGCTGTAGCTGAATTTCAGCACGGAGGGTATGTCGAAGGTGGAAAGGCTTCGCTCCAAAAACGGCTTGTTGGGATCCTGGATGCTTGTGAAGCTCCCCAACCAGGTCACGTTGTCATCGCCTACCGAAGCGTCGTCGATCGACTTCGACCAGGTGTAATTGATGACGAACTCCAGACCATTGCTGAAGCGCTTATTTGCGCTGATCTGCAAGCCATGGTAGGTCGAATTGGCAATCATCTGGACATCGGTGCTAACGCTGGTGAATTCAGGGTAGGGAAGCTCCAGTTGAACAGCCTGAATCTGCGCGCTAGACATGGTGCTGTTCGGGTCGCTGATCGGTCCACCGTTTAGCGAGGAGAAAGGATTGGTCACGTAGCTGTTGAGAGTGTTGATCTGATTCGCGCTGTAACCCTCGACTTGCGGCCCGAGGATGTCGAGAGAATTGGCGCCGCTGAAAGGCAGGTGGGTTCCTTTCTTTCCGATATACTCGGCATCCAGAACCACGTTCCAGGGCATTTGCCGCTCGACCCCGAGGGTCCAGCTTTGTTCGTAGGGGGTGAGGTTAGCGACGCCGATGCGGAGCGGACCGTTGGCTCCATAGCCGACGTCGTTCAACAAGCCCAGAGAGCTCCCCGCAGGCTGGTTTAATCCGTTAGGAAACGGGTTGCTCAGGTGCAGGTAGGGAGTGGCGCCGTCGTTGTTGTAGGTCGAAATCACGTTGGTGTATTCGTTGAAACCTTGGCCGCCGTAGGGCACAACTCCGCTCGCGCCGGACCTTGACTGGCCGTAGTAAATCCCATAGCCACCCCGGACCACCATTTTCGGAGCGAACTGGTAGGCGAAGCCGAAGCGCGGCTGGAAGTCCTTCCAGTCGGTCACATAGGTGGTGCGCTGGTGCGAGCTAGCGAAAACCTCGCCGCCCAGCAGCGGGCGAGTCACAGGGTTGCCCGTAAGGGGATCGGTGTAGCTGATCGAGCCGCCGTTCAATGGGTTTACCGCATTGGGATTGAACCAGTTCTGGTGATTGAAGCGGTCCGTGCGCGGCAGTGACACGTCGTAGCGCAGCCCGAGGTTCAAGGTGAGTTTGGGAGTTATCTTCCAGTTGTCCTGAGCGAAGGTGGCGTATTGATAATTCTCAGTCGCGGGCTGGAACTGGATTTCGTAGAAGCTATTCCCAGCCCCGGCTATCTGGCCCATGAGAAAACTGGCCATG
This sequence comes from uncultured Acidobacteriaceae bacterium, assembly GCA_963807145.1. Taxonomy (GTDB): domain Bacteria; phylum Acidobacteriota; class Terriglobia; order Terriglobales; family Acidobacteriaceae; genus Sulfotelmatobacter. Next base: position 63,287 of record CAWEBA010000012.1, read on the forward strand.
GAATCGCCACCGCAATCCGTAAAATCGTCTACAAAAGGACACAACGAACTGCCCGTGTTAAAGAACTGGAAATATCCCAGCGGCGCATTGGTCTGGATGTAATTCTGCTGGTGCAGCCGGGCCTCACCGCCGAATTTCAGCTCATGAGAACCATGGATCTTGCTCAGAATCCCACTCAGCTGACCAGTGGTCTGGCCCTGCTTGTAATTGCCATACGGATCGTTTCCTGCATTGGGGAAGCCCGCCGCAAAATAATCGTTGATGAACATGGCCGGAACACCATTGAAGCCATTCGATTCCAAATAGGATGGAAAGCCTAGCGTACTTAGCGGATTGGCGTTCAGACTCGAATTGTAGGCATAGATACGCATGGCGCCGCGCGTGATGCCGAAAGTGGTGGTCAGCAGCAGGGTAGGAGTAAAGGTGTACGTATCGTTAATCGCGAATACGTGGGCGGTGCTTCGGTTCGCTCCTCCGGCGCAAGGATCAATGAAGGTCTTGAAGCAGTTGAACGGAGTATTGTCGTTCCACTCTTGAGAGTACTTGCCACTTAACAAGTTTTTCTGGTTGAAACGATGATCAATTCTCACATCGAACTGCTCGTTATTGCTGGGTGTCGCTCCCGAGGCGATCCAGTTATCGTAGAGCGAACCATTCGGTATGTTCGGCTGAGGGAACAGGTTCAGCACATTCTGAGCCACAGGGTCGATCAGGTTGCCGGGACCAGGGGCAGGTTCAAGGTTCGCCGGAAGATTCGGACTGCCCGGACTGTTATAAAGGTCAACTCGGTTGTTGGGGATGAAAGTACTACGAACCGGACCACCGTCACCGGAGTTATAGACACCTGAGTAGGGATCATAAAGCTGCCCGGCGATCAACGGGCTTCCGCCTTGCGTACACATGCCCGAGGAATCAAACGACCCTCCCTGTGACGTACACACTTCGCCAAAATCGCCAGTGCGCATGGCCGCGCTGGGCACGCCTGCCTGGTAGGTACCCATCGAACTTGCAAGTGTTCCATCCCAGTCGAAGAAGAAGAAGGTTCTGTTTTTGAGGATCGGGCCGCCGATCGTGCCTCCGAATTCGTGCCGGTGCACGGGAGGAATTGGGATGCCATAGCGGTTGTTGAACCAGTCATTCGCGTCGGTAATCGTATTCCTTACGAAGTCGTAGACGCTTCCATGGAAGGTGTTGGTGCCCGAGCGTGTGATCATGTTGATGATCGAAGCGCCGGAAAAGCCGTACTCCGCGCTGAAGTTGGACTGCTGTACTTTGAACTCTTCCACCGCTTCCGGCGAGGGAACATACACTGCTTGGGTAACGCCGCCGTTGGGCTCGAAATTGGTGATAGAGGCGCCATCCGACAATATATCGGCGCTAGCCCCACGGCTGCCGTTTGACACAAAATTCGTGCCGCCACAGTTGGGGCACTGATCATCCACGTCGGTAACGCCGGGGGCGAGATAAGTCAGGTCCATCACGTAGCGATCGATGAGCGGCAGGTCATTGATGAACCTGCGGTCAACCACCTGACCGGTCACCGCATCTTCAGTGTCGACGCTCTGGGTTTGGGCCGTGACCTCAATTTTTTGCGCCGCACTGGCAACTCTCAGAGTCAGATTCGCAGTCGGGTTCTCACTGACGTTCAATCTGATGTGGGTGCGCACGGTTTTCTCAAACCCTTGCATCTCCGCCGTTACCGAATACAATCCGGGAGGAATCGAAACAAACAAGTACCGCCCCTCGTTATCTGACGTGGTCGTGAACTTGTATCCCTTCTGCTCATCGAGCAGCGTGACCTTTGCACCCTGGATGGCGGCCGCCGATGTGTCGGTCAGGATGCCGCTCACGGTCCCGAAGTAGCCTTGGCCGAAAAGTGCTGCCGGCAGCAGGACGATGACGGCGATGGTTAGAGTTCGCAGTGCGTGCTGGCAGTTTTCCCGAATCGTTAGAGCGGATAGACTCACGTTGCCCCCTTGGCCCGGATGAATAAACGAGGCCGGTGCCTCTGATTGCCGTCAGATTCCGTCGAGGAACTCCCGCGATGCAAAAGCCGTTGTTCCCCGCTGTGAGGCTGGCGAAAGGTGGACCGGCCTCAATTAAAACGATTCATTATGCACTTCTGAGGCAACTATGCAAAGGATTTTTGCGTGGCCGGATGCGTGGTGCGATCTTGTACGAAACCAGGGAGCTGTCGCGTACTCGATCGGGAGCTTTCAAGATTGGTGCGGAAGGGGGGATTTGAACCCCCACGCCTTTCGGCGCCACCCCCTCAAGATGGTGTGTCTGCCAGTTCCACCACTTCCGCGCTGGAAAGGAATAACCGAGAAATTAGCTTGCATCTTATCAGATACTGCGCCACGGGAAAACTCTCGACATGCGCTTTTCTCTGCACATCTCGGCGAACGCATCTCAAAACTTGGACTCTGTGGCCTCAGAAACCGCTCTTTCCGTTCCATCATTCGAAGCTGAGTACCTGCTTCACCTTCGCCTGTCCGGCAGCCATGCGGCTGTAGGCGTCCACCGCTTTCTCCAACGGAACCACTTCGATCTGCGGCGGTGTCAAAGCTCCCGTTTCAAAACCAGGGCGAAGCTCGTTCGTGATTTCTGCTATTTGCCGCGTCGTCAGTCCATAACTGTCTACTCCAAGCAACTGGGAGAAGTTGTGGTAGAAGTCGACGAGGTTGAAACTCACGCGCGGATTTCCCGGGCTTGCGATCACGACCTGGCGCCCGCCGAACGCGAGCGATTGCAACGCCGGCTCGAATAGCGAACCCCCCACCGTATTAAAGACTGCATTGACGCCTTTTCCCGCGGTCAGTTCCAGGACTCTCGCATGAAGGTCCTCGCTCTTGGTATTGATGACCGCCTCGGTACCGGGAATCGGATCGGATTTGATGTCCGCCCCGATCACGCGAGCCTTCTTCCAGTTCGCAATCTGAGTGGCCGCTTGTCCGACCGCGCCCGCGGCGCCAACAATTAGAATGATTTCGCCCGCTTTGATTTGAGCTGCATTCACTACAGATGCCCACGCCGTAATGTAGGGAACACCGATCGCGGCCGCTTGCGCCATGCTCAGCGACGTTGGTTTGAGCGATAGCGTCTCTTCTGGGACAACGACATATTCGGCGTGAGAGCCGTCACGGACGATTCCGAGCGTCGGAGAACTGCCCCAAACTTCCTCACCTTCGTGATGACTACCCTTCGCAACGAACCCTGCGAAGTCGCGGCCGGGGGTGCGCGGCAGAGTTGTTTTCTCGAAGTGCCCTGAAACGTTGCCGATATCGCTAGGGTTGATCGCGGCCGCCTTCACGCGAACCAGCGCTTCGCCCTCGCCCGGCTCTGGAATTGGAACTTCTTCGATACGCAAGACTGACGGCGGCCCAAACTCGGCAAACCGCAACGCTTTCATTCGGTTGGTGCTCATTGAATCGCCCTCACAACCGCGTCCCCAAGAGCTTTGATCAGCAATACTCCGGTATTCACTCAGGGTACCGCAATCATGTTGAAGCGACATCCACCGCCACGTCAAGAGTCCCGGCGTGCTCCCCGCAATTGTCGGTTTAAGCTGCGCCCTGCCGACTACTGTATGGCGCGACACAGAAAATTGTGGCGGAATAAGAACTTTCGCATCTAAAAAAACGAAGGCATTTTGAGAGCGAACATGAAAGAAAATACCAAGAAAGCAACGAGTCTGTCTGTCGCTGCCGCCGGAACAATCTCACTCGGCAGTGAACTCTCCGTCAACCGCCTTGGCTTCGGAGCGATGCGCCTGACAGGTGAAGGAATCTGGGGTCCACCGAAGGATCGCGCCTCAGCGCTAACCGTTCTCCGCCGAGCCGTCGAGTTGGGAGTCAACTTTATCGATACTGCTGATTCCTACGGTCCCAATGTCAGCGAAGAGTTGATCGCCGAAGCGCTCGCGCCTTACCCCAACGACCTTGTCATCGCGACCAAGGGTGGATGGAATCGCCCCGGGCCGAACCAGTGGACCCACGATGCCAGCCCAGCGCACTTGCGCGAGGCGGTGGAGGGTAGCTTGAAGAGACTTCGCCTCCACCGAATCGACGTCTACCAGCTCCACGTTCCCGATCCTCTTGTACCTCTCGACGGCTCGATTGAGACCCTGGCAAACATGCGATCAGAGGGGAAGATCCGATTGGTTGGGCTTTCCAACGTCACCATCGAGCACATCGACCGCGCGCGAAAGATCGTGCCGATCGCATCTGTCCAGAACCGCTACAGTTTTGCCGATCGCGAATGGGACAACGTTGTGGATTATTGCGAGCGCAATGGGATCGCATTCATCCCGTGGTTTCCGCTTGGAGCGGGGCGCGTGGCTGGCAAGCTGCTGGAACGGATTGCGAAGGCTCACAGACTAAAGCCTATCCAGATTGCACTGGCGTGGTTGCTGAAACGTTCCCCGATTATGCTGCCCATCCCCGGTACTTCCTCAGTTGCGCATCTAGAGGAAAATGTGCAGGCAGCATCTTTACAGCTGTCTGAGAAGGAAAGCTTGGAACTGACCGGGATTACGGAGCTGGCGTCTTGAGCCCGCTTCCTGAGCAACGTCCGCTTCATGTCTACCCACAGGAGGACTTGCGATGACTCCGAACGATAGCGACTCGAATCAATCACGCATCGATTCTTCCCAGCAGTCGCCGGCGACCGACGGAATGTTTCCAAACCAGGACGTCGGTGTGAGCCGGCGAGAGTTTCTCGGCATGACGGCTGCGTCCTTATTCGTAGCCGGAGGACTGGGCGCTGCCGCAAAGCCGGAAAGCAAGAACGGAATTCCCCATCGAACTCTCGGTCGCACCGGCGAAAAGGTTTCGCTCATCGGACTCGGCGGTTATCATTTGGGCAACCAGAGCGATCCCGAGGAAAGCATTCGCATCATTCGCACTGGAATCGACGAAGGAATCAATTTTCTCGACAACTGTTGGGACTACAACGACGGAGAGAGCGAAATTCGCATGGGCAAGGCCCTGCGCGATGGTTATCGCCAGAAGGCCTTCTTGATGACCAAGATCGATGGCCGAAATAAGACTGCGGCAGCCGCCCAACTCGATGAATCCCTGCGGCGGTTGCAGACGGACCGAATTGACTTGCTGCAGTTCCATGAAGTGATTCGCGATTCCGATCCCGACCGCATTTTCGCCGAAGGCGGAGCGATGGAGGTCGCCCTGGAAGCCAAGAAAGCGGGCAAGGTCCGCTTCATCGGCTTCACAGGCCACAAGAGTCCCGACATTCATTTAAAGATGCTGGCCACCGCCGCGCAGCATGGCTTCACCTTCGATGCCGTCCAGATGCCCCTTAACGTAATGGATGCCCACTTCAACAGTTTCGAAAAGAAAGTGTTGCCAGCCTTGACCAAGGACGGCATTGGAGTTCTCGGCATGAAACCCATGGGTGATCACTTCATTCTTGGGAGCAAGACCGTTACAGCAGTTGAGTGTCTGCACTACTCGATGAATCTGCCCACAAGCGTCGTCATCACGGGCTGCGATTCGCTCAGGATACTTCAACAAGCTCTCGATGCCGCCCGCACTTTTCAGCCGATGGACTCTTCCCAGCTAGCCGCTCTTCTCGCAAAGACTGCAAAGGCGGCGGAGGCGGGCCAGTTCGAACTATATAAGACGACTCACCAGTTTGACGGCACCGTCGCCAATCCCCAGTGGCTTGGCTAGAAACCGGCAGGGATCTGTTCACCCCCTCCACAGCCGAAGCGTCGCAGAGCGTCATCGCTTCCTAGTCTCCCGATGGCAACAGCATCTCTTCGGGTTCAAGTTCGATTATTGGGATGGGCTGGGAGAGGGCGTCGACACCGTGATCCGGCCGGAGCAGAGGTTTCGTTCCGCCAAACTGCTCCGCTTCAGTTGACCCCGTCAGCGCCATTGTCGAAGCCAGGCCGCCGCTGATGACCTGCTGCACCTGATCAAAGTAGCCGGTGCCGACAAATCGCTGGTGCTTTACCGCTTTATACCCGAATTGCGTTTCACGGCTGAACTCTTTCTCCTGCAGCCGCGAGTAAGCGGTCATGCCTGCCAGTTTGTACCCGCGTGCCAGTTCGAACATGCTCAGATTCAGCGCGTGGAAGCCGGCCAGCGTGACGAATTGAAATTTGTATCCCAAGCGAGCCAGTTCTGGCTGGAAGCGCGCGATGGTTTCTTCATCAAGCTTCTTCCGCCAATTGAAACTGGGCGAACAGTTGTAGGCCAGCATCTTTTCGGGATATTTGGCATGAATCGCTTCGGCGAATTGCCGTGCTTCTTCTAGATCGGGATGTGAAGTCTCGCACCAGAGCAGGTCGGCGTAGGGAGCATAAGCCAGACCGCGCGCGATGGCCGACTCGATGCCGCCACGAATGCGGAAAAAACCCTCCGCTGTCCGTTCTCCCGTACAAAAAGCCCGGTCGCGCGGATCGATGTCGCTGGTCAGCAGATGCGCGCTGTCGGCGTCGGTCCGTGCCATCACCAGGGTCGGCACGCCCATCACATCGGCGGCCAGTCGTGCTGCCACCAGCTTTTGTACCGCCTCGTTGGTCGGAACCAGCACCTTGCCGCCGAGGTGTCCACACTTCTTTGCCGACGAGAGCTGATCCTCAAAGTGCACGCAAGCCGCGCCCGCCTCAATCATCGCTTTCATCAGCTCGAACGCGTTCAGCGTTCCGCCAAACCCGGCTTCCGCATCGGCTACGAGCGGTGCAAACCAGGTTTGTGCTGGTGCAACCTTGCCTTCGGCATGATGAACCTGATCGGCGCGCTGCAGCGCGCTGTTGATCCGCCGGCAAAGATTCGGAACACTATCCGCCGGATACAGGCTCTGGTCGGGATACATCTGTCCAGCATTGTTGGCGTCCGCCGCCACCTGCCATCCGCTCACATAGATCGCCTTCAGTCCCGCCTGAACCTGTTGCACCGCCTGGTTGCCGGTGACGGCGCCCAGCGCATTGACGTAAGACTCGGTAAGCAGCATCTCCCACAACCGCTCCGCCCCGAGGCGAGCCAGCGTGTGCTCGATGTGAACCGAGCCCCGCAGACGGAGCACATCTTCCGGCGTGTACGGACGCTCGATTCCTCTCCAGCGAGGATTGTTCGCCCACTCGTAATTCAGGCAATCCTGTGCGAGCGCGTATTGCGCAGTCTTCTCTTCATCGTTCATTAAAGATGAGGGGGATTGCTGTCGGGTCGAGTTCTTCGTTCCGTTTTCCTGGGCAGACATTCGGGTTCTCCTGGGCCGATTTTGTGTGTTCAATATATTGAACATGCATTCACGATACTGGCGAAGAGTAGGTCAGAGCAGGAGGTCGGTCAAGCCTGTCGTTCCATATGCTGAACGCCTATTCAATTAATTGGCGGCTTCTGGTAACATGATGCGAATATGCCGGTTTCAGCCGACTCCCCATCCGCCGCCGTAGAACGAGCTTTGGCCATGCTGGAAGCCGTTGCCCAGGCGTCCGAGGGCCTAAGTAATGCGGAAATCAGCCGCAAACTCAACATTCCAAAGAGTTCCGCCAGCTATATCCTCCGCACCCTCGAAAATCAGGGCTACCTCACTCGCGACGCGGAGTCGGGAAAGTACCGCGTAGGCCTGAAGATCCTAAGCCTAAGCCGGGGAGCGCTCGGAGGGCGAGATGTTCGCGGCGTGGCTTTGCCCATCATGCGTCACCTGACGCACCAGACCGGCCTGACTTGCCACCTGGCGGTTCTCGATGGAGCCGAAGCGGTCTACATCGAGAAGGTTGAGCCGGAGGGTTTCATCCGAATGGATACATGGGTGGGACGCCGCATGCGTGTACACGCGACCAGTGTCGGCAAGGCGATTGTTGCCTATATTCCTCCAGCGCAACTGGAAGAGATTCTGCGTAAGAGCGGAATGGAAAAGCGCACTCCTAAAACGATCACTACCCAGCCGCGTCTGTTCAGGGAACTGGAGAAGGTGCGCGCACAGGGCTACGCCGTTGACGATGAAGAGAACAATCTCGGCGCACGCTGCCTCGGTGCCCCGATTTTCGATGAGCGCGGCTCCATCGAAGCCAGCCTGGGGTTGAGCGGCACTACGCAGCAGGTCAGTCCACAGACCATGCCACGCATTCTCGAAGCTCTCAAAGACGCGGCCCGGCACATCTCCATGGGCATGGGATATAGAGTGCCGCCGCGCCGCGCCAGTGGCGCCTAGCCCGTTTCTGGGAATCCGGCCGTCACCTCTATGCGGATTCCCTATATTCCTCCGCCGTTACCCGGCTCGCACTGAACCGTTGGCGCGGCAATGCTACCAGTACAATTCCCTGCCTTCGGTCGTGCACCAGCGTCCACATCTCTGCGCACTGGTCACACAGCCAGTACCGCTCTACGCGCCGGGCTTGCTGCCGCATATGAGAAGCGGGAGGAGCCCTCATCTCTCCGGACCTGCCCACAAATTCCGTCTCCACCAGAAACAGTTTGCCTTGGCGTAGTCGAAGAAACGGTCTTGAGCACGTCGAATTAGCACAGTGGCTGAGCATCGCGCCCTCCGCCGACTGCTCTTCAGCTCAGATTTTCGGGGTTCGGACTCACTTCGGACCCAGTTCGGACTCGCTCTCTGAGACTTTCACCAGCAGCCAGATTCAGAGTCCCCTGCAGCTTAGATGCCAGACTGTCTTGAAAGGCGAATCGGGTCGATTGCTAGGATTCGACAGAGTGTTCGGCCCCGTGTCCGACCACTCAGTGCCGACTCATCGGCACGGTGACGAGCTTTCGTCGCCGATGAACCACCGAACATCAGTGGACCATCGCCCCCATTACTGCCACCACCACTCCCACCACGCCCAGCACAATCCCTACATGCCAGAAGATTCGTCGGCCTGAGAGCAAAGTGATCGAGGTTACCACCAGGCCAATTTCCAGGAACACTTCCGCCAGGTCGAAGAGATCAGCGCGATTTCTCTCAGTCGCGACCTCCTGCTCCAGCTTGCGCGCATCCGCTTGAATCTCGTCCTTATCGTGCTTGTAGCGGTCCGCTTCCTGCGCAGCCTTTTCGCGGAACTTGCCCATCGCCGCAGCGTCGTTACTGGTCGCAACCGCGGCCAGATCACCGAACAGCTCGTCTTCGTGCTCGCGAATATTCTTAGCCTGATAATAAGCCCACTGATCGGACGATTTCGCCTGCAGCACCACTTCCTCAGTGTGTGCGCGGTGCCCCAGCAGCGACACCACCGCGACGCATACTGCCAGAACTGCCATGGTCAGCGACACTGCGGCGAGCGACCGATCCTCTCGAGCCTTTTCCGCGTGTTCTCGTAATTCCTGAAGTTCGTCCGCCATAGTTGTCCAATCCTGTTTATCCGACCTGGTTTACTGTGATGATGCAGACTCAGCTGCCGATATTACGCAATCGCGGGGTTTTCGCCAAGCGTGGGATTTTAAAATCAGATCAAGAAGGAACGTTCACGACAACAGTCCTACCGCATGGTCTCTTCAGTCTCAGAAATCCAGTTAGGACGCTTCAACACCTCCCGCGGCTTGGGGCCATCGGCTGCGCCCACGATTCCGTCCTGCTCCATCAGATCGATCAAGTGCGCAGCGCGGCCGTAGCCGACACGCAGCCGCCGTTGCAGCAGGGAAGTGGACGCTTTCCCAAACTCCACCACCAGTTTCACCGCATCCTGATACAGAGGATCGTCTTCGCCCCCGCTCTCAGATCCTTCAATCCCATCGCCGCTAACGCTGCCGGCCTCGCGCTCGTCCTTGGGAGCTTCGAGGAATTGCTGCTGATACTCCGCCGAGCCTTGCTGCTTCCAGAATTCGACCACCGCCGCGATCTCTTTTTCCGTCACCAGCGGAGCGTGCAGCCGGTGCACCCGCGCCGATCCCGAAGGCAGATAGAGCATGTCGCCTTTGCCGAGCAGAGCCTCCGCGCCGTTAGCGTCGAGAATGGTTCGCGAATCCACCTTGGTCGCAACCCGGAACGAAATTCGCGCCGGGAAGTTCGCCTTGATCAATCCCGTAATCACATCGACCGACGGACGCTGCGTCGCCAGTACCAGGTGAATGCCCACCGCCCGCGCCATCTGCGCCAGCCGCGTGATCGACTCCTCGACGTTCGAGGAATCGAGCATCATCAGGTCGGCCAATTCATCGATGATGATCACGATGTAGGGAATCGGCTTGTCGTCGGAATCCTCCTCAAACAGACTGGGAGTTCCCTGGTCGAACAGCCGGTTGTACTGGTCGATATTGCGCACGCCCTTGGCAGCCAGCAGCTTCAGCCGCCGTTCCATTTCGCGCACGGCGTTGCGCAGCGCGTTTGCCGCCAGCTTCGGTTCAGTGATGATCGGCGTATACAGGTGCGGCACACCTTCGTAGTTGCCCAGTTCCAGCCGCTTCGGATCCACCAGAATCAGGCGCACCTGATCCGGCGTCGCCTTGTACAGGATCGACATGATGAAGGCGTTGATCGCAACGCTCTTGCCAGAACCCGTCGAACCGGCGATCAGCAGGTGCGGCATTCCATTCAGATCGGCGGTGACGATGCGTCCGTTGATGTCTTTGCCCAAAGCCATGGTCAGCTTCGACTTCGATCCCATGAATTCCTGCGACTCGATGTTCTCGCGCAGCCAGATAATTTCCCGCTCGCGGTTCGGCACCTGAATGCCAACGGTCGATTTCCCAGCCATGCGCTCGATCAAAATACTTTCGGCCTTCAACGCCAAACAAAGATCATCAGTGAGGTTGGTGATGCGGCTGTACTTGATTCCGGCATCAGGCTTGAACTCGAACGTGGTGACCACCGGGCCGGGATTGATTTGCGTGATCTGCCCGTGGACATCAAACTCCGCATACTTTTCCGTGAGCACCTGGGCCAGCAGCTTCAGTTCTTCCGCATCCACGGCCTGCCGTTCGTCAGGACGCTGCAGCAAGCTGCTCGAGGGCAGTTTGTAGCCGCCCGCAATCCGCGGCATCGTTGTCTTTGCCTTGTGATCGCTGTCGCCACGCTGCGTCACTTCCGGGTCGGCCGTAGTTTCAACTTCCGCTAAAGATTCGGCCAGAATTCCACCCATCCCCGAGGGGGCCGGCTCGGTGACTTCACGCTCCAGCATGCGTTCAATCCCAGTACGCCGAGGCTCGGCAGAAGTTCGCGAGGGTTCGATTGACTCACCAGTTTGCCGCGATGGCATCAACTGCGTCTTGACCACCGGCTTCGAAATCCGGCGTTTGTCCAGTTCCTTTTGCTGACGCCGCTTGGCCCGTTCCGCCTGCCAATCCTGGTACCGGTTCCACAGCGCGGTAATAAACGCAAACCGCGTCGGAGCCCACAGTCGAATCGACGAAAATGAGAATGCCGTCGAAAGATAAAGCGCAACCGCCAGCACGCTAGCGCAAACAATATAGGCGCCGGTCAGGTTCAAGTAGTGGATCAGGACATCGCCCACCACCCGCCCCAGAAGACCTTCGACTGGAATCACATGCAGCCAGCGCAAATGCCACGGCAGCAGCGCCAGCAGCGCCGGGACAAAGATTACCAGCCAGATTCCGCCCAGACTTTTCGCGATGGGTGATTGAATCTTGCGCGACGCAAACCAGCGGAGTCCAAGCATTGCCGGGAAAATCGGCAGCAGAAACGCTCCGATCCCAAAGAACTGCAGGGCAAGGTCCGAGATGAGCGCCCCAACAACGCCAATCCAGTTGCGGGCAACGTGGGTTCCGGTCAGCACAGAAGCGCTATTCAGCGAAGGATCAAGCGGCGAGTACGAAGCCAGCGCGAGGAAGAGAAGGAGCGCAGAGACGCACAGCAGAAAACCGATCAGCTCATTCAGCCGCCGGTTGCCCGTGGGCACAAATATGCTTGCCAGAAAATGCATGTGGGCCGTTTCTTCACCGGACGCAAACCCGCCGTCCCGTGGCGCAAATCGGCCAGAGCCTCATTATTATGCCAAGAAGCGGACACTCCGGCAATGCCGTAATCGGACAGGGGTATTGAGTTGGCTTCCGGGGCTATCGCCGCAACCAGGTCAATGAGTGCTATCGCCTGATTTCAACAGCCATGGATTCCAATGGTGCTATAGTGGGCTGTAAATGCTGCGGAAGCCCTTTGTAGCCCTCGGGCTGATCGGCGTGGTTTTGGTTGCTGTTCTCATCGCGCAGGACCACTCGTTACAACTCTCCCCAGGTGAGGTACGCATCACCAGCCACCCGTATTCTCCTCAGTTAGCCACAATTCATTCCCAAGCACGATTGGTAGAAGTCGAGATCGTGGTCCGCGATTCTCGTGGCAAGCCCCTCCAGGGTCTCACTAAGGACGACTTCCAAGTTCTGGACGCTGGAAAGAAACGTGAGACGGTTGCATTTTCGGTTGAGACCACAACAACGGCGGATGCGGAGACCGGAAAAAGAACCGAAACGCAGCCCTCTGGATCTGTTTCTGTGCCGCCCCTCTCTGGACCACCGCAGCGTACCGCAGAGGGACGGTCGATTGCCCTGTTCTTTGACGACGTGAATACTCCCGTAGGTGATCTTGCTCGCGCCAAGATCGCGGCGTCGCGTTTCTTAAGAGAAGAACTTTCCCCAGGCGACGCTGTCGCAATCTTCGACTCTTCTGCCGGAGAGGTTGCACGATTTACCAGCGACGTGAACTTGCTGATCGCTTCCGTCCGTGAGTTACAGAGTCATCCTCGTTCATCAGCAGGAGGGATTGGGTCCTGTCCGAGGATCCCGCCGTACCAGGCCTATCGCATTTCAAATGGGGATCCCAGCGCGCTACAGGCCGCCGTCTTGGAAGATTGCAACTGTCCCGGGCACGACCCCACCCAATGCCTAGGAATCGATAGTATGCCTGCCTACCAACTGGGAAGTTCCATGTCGGGAGGGGGCGGCGTAAGCTCTGGTAACAATATGGGGGGCTACGCTCAGGATCCTAGCAGCATAGTCTCTGAGGTCAAAACCCAAGCTTCTGCAACTTGGCTCCAAACCAAGCTAATTTCCGAAAGCACTTTTACTGCGATCCGGGCCTGCTTGCGATCCGTCAGTACGATGCCCGGCAAGCGCATGCTTCTCATTACCTCGTCAGGCTTCATCTCAAGCGAGTCGGACCCACAGGAGGACGCCATCGTTCAGGAGGCACTGCGAGCCGCCGTGGTCATTAATGCAATCGATGCGAAGGGACTTTATGCCGAGACGCCAGGTCGACCACTGAACGAGCCTTCAGAAGCCACAAAGCTTTCTCCTTTAAGCATGTTCTATGAGGCCAGCTCGCTGGGTGAACGCCTGGAAAGCCAGGATGCCGCTGTGGCTCGCTTCACCGAGAGCACCGGAGGGCTCTTCTTCCGCAATAACAATGATCTCAATCTCGGGTTCTATCGACTCGGCGTCATTCCTGAAGTCGCCTATCTGGTGGGATTCCCGCCTGCCGATGACGGCAACTATCACAAACTCAAGATAGAACTGAAGAACAAAGGCGCGGACTTTGTTCAGGCGCGACCCGGCTACTTTGCTCCCAACGGAGCAGCTGCGTCGCAGCCGGACCAGACTGGCGTGATGGACCGCGCGATGGCGGATAACGAGCAGTCACATGCGGTTCCTGCCGCGGTGACACTGCGACTGGCAAAGACTGCCGCGAATGGACGTCGATTGTCACTCAACATTCACGTAGACGCGCGGAGTCTCCCATTCCAGCATCAAAAGGACGTTCACGTCGAAAGGCTGACATTTGTCGCCGCGCTGTATGACCTGCAAGGGACCTTTATCACGGGCAAAGAGGCGGAGATGGATCTGGCGTTGAGGCCCGGAAGTTACGAACAGCTCAGCAATTCCGGAATAAACGCAGCGCTATCGTTGGAAGCGCCCCCCGGATCTTACAGCCTGCGATCCGTCATACAGGAAAGCGTGGAAGGCAAAATAACGGCCGAGACCCGCAAGGTCCAGATCGACTAGACCATCATTCCATTCGAAGGACGGGTCGCCGCGGTCTCTCTCTTGTATTGACAGTCCCGAGCGGTGCCGGACGTTCACGACCTAGGGGCAAGTGAGTTGTGCAGTGGCGGAGAAAACACAGCCCTGACCGCAGGCTTTGGTCGACGGACAGCTATACGTCCCAGTGTCGGGTAGCGGATCATTGGCCCAGATCACGTGTGTGCCAGCCGCTCCGACGCCGCACTGAGCCCCTCCCGTGCTGTTGATGGATATTTCAGTTGTAGGTGAGGATTGAAAGCAAGCACCCCACTTTGCCGGGAGTGGCGCAACCGTCAAAAGTGCAATGTTGTAGTAGCCGGTGACAGCGAACTGCACCTGCCCGTCGGGATACCGCTGTGCGTCCGCGCTCGCGGGGGATAGGGTGATCGACTGGAGTTGGTGCTGTGAACTCGAACTCGACCCGCACGACAGAATGGCAGCGCCGGCCCCGGCCAGGCCGAAGAGGCAAATAACGAGCCGTAGTGTGCTCATAACCGCCCTCCTTGAAGATGCGCTCGCGAAGCGAGCAGAGCAGCTTCGCATGAACAATGTTGCACCAACGTCAGTTGCGAACCGTTAGGGTCCACTTACGTAACATCCCGATGGTGCTCATTAGACCGAGCCGGATGGTTTTGAGTGCATTCACAGCACGTACGTCCGAAGCATCCACCACACCAGGAATATCGCCACGATGGCACCCGCGATGTGAACTATCCAGTCGCCAACTGTTTTCGGTTTCCCAAAATTGAACATGCGGCAATGGTAGCAGCCCCAGCGTGGCTGACGTAATATCGCGATATCATCCGGGGGCTGAATCACGTTTTTGTTGCGACCGTCACAACTGAGGATGCTCCAGCCTTCCCGGTTTTGGAATGCTAAGCAGCGATGGTGCCTGGGCAAAAAGATTTTGCCGTGAGCGCCCCACGCGCTACTCAGAATATTCACAGCCCATCTCTGTGACATCCAACCTTGCGCCGTGCCAAAACTTCACTCATAATTGCCCAAGCAAAGGCAATAGATTCAGCGACAGCAACAAAGCTGCTTCGGGCTAAGAACCGGCCAGTAACTCCTTTGCTCTCTAGATTTTGACCTCTAAGTCCTTTGTCATGCGGATTTTGCGGGCAAATTCGTGCTAACTCGATGATTCCAGTAGGGCCTTGGGGGGAGGGGGTACCCTGTAATAAGAAGGTAAACAGTTATCAAACTATAAACTGACATTCTCGCCGGGCAGAACGAGGACGCGTCAAAGCTTGGCGGTTACGGCAGCATCGCTGCCAGTTCGTGACCACTCGTCAAAGGGCGTCGCAGATGGCCGCAATCGCCCGGGGTTCATGATGTTGTCGGGGTCGAGTCCACCCTTGATCGCGCCGACTGCCATCACACCCACAGGCGAGATGTCTTCAGTCAGCCACGGCAGGTGTTCCGTGCCGACGGCGTGATGGTGGGACAGCGTGGCCCCATGGTCGATGAACGACTGCTGCACAACTCGTTTAGCGTGCAGATACTGCTGCATTTCGCGCCCGTCTTGCTGCTTGCAGGCAAAGGTCAAATAGAGGCTCGCGCCGCTCTGATAAGTGTGGCTGATGTGGCATCCGACCCAGGGCCTTACTCCACTTTCCTGGATCGCGGCGCGCAGCCCCGCGGTTGTCGCCTGATACAGATGAATGATATTGCTCCAGACGGTTGAGGTCTCGCTCACATCGGAAGTAATACCGCGATCCAGCAGAAAGTCGCGGATGTGGGGGAAATCGTACTTGGTCGATTCAAAAGACTTGCCAGATCCGGAGCCAAGGTCCACCGCACCGAAGCGCCTGTAGATAGCGTTCACTTGACTATGTTGGCGGACAGCTCCGGCTTTGCTGCCTTCGAAAGTTGTGAGCATGAGACAAGCACGCGAATCGAACCCTTTTGCCTTCAGGTAACTTTTCATGATTTTCGTCACGGCCTGCGAGAGTCGCGACGATGGCGGTTTGAACGCCAGCGACAGCGCTGTCTTGTCTGGGTCGCTGAGGCGCAACATCGAAGGTACGCACTCTTTTCGCACGCATTCGTGCATAGCTTCGATGCCAGCCTCGAATTCAGGAAACAAATAGCCGTGAGTGCGACGCAACTCGGGGCGAGGATGAACTCGCATGGTGGCTTCCGTAATCACTCCCAGCGTTCCTTCGCTGCCAATGCACAGATGATTGACATCGATGCCGTTTGAAGACTTGGGTACAGTTCGCGTGGCCAGCACACCAACCGGCGTAACCATGCGTAGCGAAATCACCATATCCTCGATTTTGCCGTACTTGTCGCTCTGCATTCCCGCCGAGCGTGTTGCGATCCAGCCGCCGAGCGTGGAGTGCAAGAAGGAATCAGGGAAGTGGCCAAGGGTCAGGCCATGGGCGTTCAACTGCTCCTCGAGATCAGGACCAAACGCACCAGCTTCGATGCGCGCCGTAAACGACTCCGTATCCACTTCGAGTACGCGCCGCATGCGTCTCATATCAAGCGACACCACCATGCGCCGGTTCTCGCTTCGCTCCAGGCAGCCGGCGATGTTCGAGCCGCCGCCAAAGGGAATCACGACAACGTCGTGACGCGCCGCAGCCCGCAAAGTCCTCAATACGTCGGACTCATTCTCGGGATAAAGCACCAGGTCAGGAGCACCCTCGGCCAATCCGCGCCGCATGCGAAACAAGTCACGAAAACCCTTGCCATAGGCGTGGATCACGCGTTCACGGCGGCTGTCACAGATCTGATCGGCGCGCATCGATCGCCGCAGTTCAGTCAGGAACCCGCCATGCTGAATCGCATCGCGCAAGCGCACCGCATCGAGCGGCACATGCGGAACATCCATGTCGTCACTTTCCACATCCAGCACCGCCTTGGCATAGGGCCACAACCCAGGATGCGCACGAGAATCGAAGGCGACGTCTTCATCTCCCCATCCCCACCATTTCATGTGCCTGGCTGCGTACATATCGTGTTTACCTTACCAGCTATTCAGTCCTTGACTCTTTGTATTCTGGACCTCCTGCGCAACGACCGAGGCGGAAATCGTCGGCTGCTCCTCCTTAACCGGGACTCCGGCGAAGCCTCCGGCCCGCGGCTTCCGGCTCAGCCCGCGGATACGATGTTCCAGCAATTCGACCGCAGCGTTTCGAACCCCGCGCCCATGCAGAGCATCGGACGAATTCGATGCGAACCTGATCGGCTCTCCGAAGCGCACGGTGACGGTTCCGACTCGTGGCACATTTTTTCCCTTTGCGAGAATCTTGTGAGCACCGTCGATATAGGCGGGCACGACGGGTACGCCAAGCGCCACAGCAAACAGGCCTGCGCCCTTCTTAAATGCCTGAATTTCGCCGCTACTCGAGCGCGTGCCCTCAGGATAGAGGATTAAATTGCCGTGGGTTCGCTGCAAAAAATCGTCACACATCGCGAGACTCCGCTGCAGTGATTTGGCCTGGGCCTGGCGATCGATGGGGATGACGTTCATGAATCGAGAGACTACGAACCTCACCCTGCGGGAGTCAAAAAAATAATCACTTGCGCCGAGCAGTGCGAATGCTGAGAAAGACCGCCCTGAAGCTGTCATCAGAACCGCGCTGTCGATATGGCTCGTATGATTGCTGCAGATGATAAATGGAGATGCAGGAAGGTGCTCGCGCCCTTCGACTGTCAGCCGGCAATAGCAAAAAAAGAACCACCGGCAAAAGGCTTGAAATATGGCGTTACCAGAGGCCGGCGCCAAGAACATGCCTTCCGCTTTGCCCGAGCCAGTCATGGGAGTGAAGGTGTTGCCTCAGCTCTTTTCCCGATTCCCCGATCAAGACCAATGCGTCTGTGCCAACGTGCCTACTGAAGATGCCACACGTACGCGAGGGCGATCACGACGATGCCAACCACGATCCGGTAAACGATAAACACCCGCAGAGTGTTCGACTGCAGGTAACGAATGAGCCAGGCGATAGTGGCGTAACCCACGATCGCGGAAACGACAATGCCGACGATAAAAGGCGCCTGCATTCCGGCAGGCAGGCCCTCCTTGTGAACCTCGTACGCCTTCAGCAAGGCGGCGCCGGCGATGAGCGGAGTAGAGAGCAGAAAGCTGAAACGAACTGCGGCTTCGCGAGTCATGTTGCGGAACAATCCCGCAGTGATGGTCGAGCCCGATCGCGAAACGCCCGGAAGCAGGGCAAAGGCTTGTGCTACTCCGACGATCAGCGAATCGGCGAACGAGATGCGTGTGAGCGGTTTTTCCCGTGTGCCAACTTTTTCTCCCAGCCACATCAGAAGCGCAACCACGATCAGTGCCGCCGCAATCAGGACGATGTGTTCGCGGAAATAATCTTCCGCGGAATGCTCGAGCAGCTTGCCCGCAATTGCTCCCGGAATTGTCGCTAGAGCGAGAAACCACAGAAGCATGCGTTCATCCTTACGCTCCTGCAGGGTCAGATTTTCGTCCGAGCCGCCAGCTTCGGAGAAACGGACGATCTTGCCTCCCAGCGCTGCGCGGACAATCTGAAACCACGTGCGGCGGAAATAGAAGAGTACGGAAAGCAAGGTGCCGAAGTGCAACGCGACGTCGAAGGTGAGTTCATGAGCCGGCGAGAGCTCGTTCCAGCCGAGCAGACGCCGCACAATAATGAGATGTGCGGAGCTGGAAACGGGAATGAATTCGGCCAGTCCTTGAATAATGGCGAGAACCACAGCTTGATAAATGGGCAAATTCAGTCCGCCGTATTTCCGTAGGTTGGAATGCCTTGCTGAATGTAGAAGATCAGCCGCTCGGTACGCAAGGCCCAATCGCTTTGCCCATACTGGCTGATGACTTTCTGTGCCAGTGCAATCGCACGATCTTTGGATTCAGCAGACTTTTTCAGGTTGGGCTCCGTCTTGTAGATCTCTATCAGCGCGGAACGGCGCCAGGCAGCGTCATACAAGGCCTCTGGCGCGGCCGGAGACTGCGGATGTTCCTTGGCATAGTTTTCGTAAAGGTCGGCCTCTTTATCCGGACACTTCGCCAAGCCTTCCCACTCGCCGCACAGCTTATTCTCTATTAAGCGAAAGGCGGCAAGGTCAGCCCACTTCGTGCCTGGGTATTTCTTGATCACCAGCTTCATCCACTCTTCATTCATCTGACCACGCATGTAGGCTTGCCGCTCGCGAGCGGAAGGGCGAGTCATGATGTCCGCCCGCTCGACTTGCCAGCGAATATCGGCCGCGCGATAAAGCGCCTCCGCGGCCAGGGGCGAAGTCGGCATCAAATCATAAACACGGTAGTAAAGCTGCATCGCGTCTTGCGCGGCATCGCGATGGCCGCGGCGGCTGCTGGCCGCATCTTCGGAGTCCGCGGCTTCGCCAAAGATGATGCGGTCACCATCCTGGGTTGTGCTGGTTATCACCGCCCTTGCCGGAACCCAGCCGGTAATCGCCTTGCCCTCCTCTTCATCTTCAGTCGCGCCCTCGTCATGGCTCGGCTGGCGCAGGATCGCTTCCACATGAACCCAGTCGCGGCTGGTGTCGATGATGACCAACTCGCGCCCAGGCCCTACCTCCGCCAGCTTGGCGGCGCCGCTGTCGGGTGCGACGCGGATGGTTTCTTCGCTTACCAGCGTTCCCCGCAGGGCGTCCGCCCAGGCGAAGGAGGCGCAGACGGCAAGAACTGCGGCTATCTTGAATATCACAATCGTAAATCGCGGTTTCATAAAATTATGGAAGCTGCGAATATGTTAGCCCCTTTTTGCTTTCGGGGTCACGCCGTCGCTGAAGTTTCCGCATGCCAATAATCGATGCGTTACCCTCCGCCGATTCGGGCGCGAGAAAAGTTGGTACGATGGCTGGCTGACCGCGGGATGCTCTGATGACACCTCTATCGATATTCGGCCTGTTTGCAGTGACGGCGATGCTCGTATGCTATGCGCTGGAAGAGCGCAACCGGTGGTTCATCCTGGCTTTTGCGGGAGCGTGTGTGCTCGGCTCGGTCTACGGATTTCTGCACGGAGCTTGGCCCTTCGGGTTGGTTGAGGCGGTTTGGTCGGTGGTCGCGATTCGGCGCTGGGCGGTAGCTGGGCGCGCAAAGTAATCTGGCAGGCCTTCCGGCGTCTTAACCGCGACGGAAATCCTCCAGCATCTTAGGGTCGATGTTGCCGCCGCTGATAATGGCGACGTTCAGCTTCGTAGCCGGAAGGTCATCGCGGCGGAACAGGAACGCGGCCACGGCCACCGCTCCGCTGGGTTCGGCCAGAGTGTTAGGATTCGCCGCCAGCAGACGGACTGCCTCAATAATTTCTTCTTCGCTTACGGCGACGATGTCGTCAACGTAGCGGCGGATGTGCTCGAAATTGATGAGGCCAATGCTCTGCGTGCGCAATCCGTCGGCGATGGTGGATGAGACCTGTTCAGCAGGGAACTGAACGATTTTTCCAGCGCGAAAGCTGGCCCGCGCGTCGCCCGCCAGCTCTGGCTCTACGCCGATTATGTTAGTCGAGGGCTTGTTTAATTTAATTGCCGTGGCCACGCCGCTGAGCATTCCACCGCCGCCGACGGGAGCAAGAACCGTTTCAACCTCGGGCAGGTCTTCGAGAATCTCCAGTCCCATCGTGCCTTGACCGGCGATGATCTGCTCATCGTTGTAAGGAGGCACGATCACGTAGCCATGCTCTGCGGCCAGTTCTTCAGCCTTGAGCTGGCGTTCGGAGCTGGCCGAGCCCACGAAGACGATCTCCGCTCCCAGCGCCGCAGTGGCTTCGCGTTTGATCGAGGGAGCGTTGTTCGGCATGACGATGACGGCCTTCACTCCGAGAGCCCGCGCCGCATAGGCCACGCCCTGCGCATGGTTGCCGCTCGAGTAGGTGATCACTCCGCGCTTGCGGTCATCTTCAGAAAGTGAGGCAATCTTGTTATAGGCTCCGCGGAGTTTGAAAGCGCCGATGGGTTGCTGATTTTCGGGCTTTAGGAAGAGGTGACGCTCGTCGGATCCGCGATGATTGAATTCGATCAAGGGTGTGTGAACGGTGATGCCGTTGAGACGGGCCCGGGCGGAGCGGATGTCTTCGAGAGTTACCATCAGCGGCTTGCTTCAGATCTCCAAGATCACCGGCATGATCAGCGGCCGTTTCTGGGTCTGTTTGGAAATGTAGCGCTTCAAGTCAGCGCGAATCTTTTCTTTGATCACGCCGTAATCGGCTTTCTCTTCTTCGCTGGAGTGTGCCAAGGTATCTTCGACGATGCGCTTGGCTCCATCCAGCAGGCCGTCTTCGCCGGGATTGAAGCCGCGCGTCACGATCTCCGGCGCGGTCTCCACACGGCCTGAGAGCTTGTTAATGGCGATGATGGGCAGCACGATGCCGTCTTCACTCAAATGCCGCCGGTCTTTGATGATCAAATCCTCTACCACGTCCGTGCGCGACCCCGAATCGATGCACACTCGACCGACGTTGACGCGACCGGCCTTGCGGGCGTTGTGCTCGTCGAACTCGAGGATGTCGCCGCTCTCAATCAGGATTACCTTGCCCACCGAGCTATGCATGGCTCCAGCCATTTCGGCGTGCAGCTTCAGTTGCCGGTACTCGCCATGGATGGGAATGAAGTATTTCGGCTTCACCAAGTTGATGATCAGCTTCAGCTCTTCCTGGCTGGCGTGTCCGCTGACGTGAATCGGAGGTGAAGTTCCGTCTTCGTAAATGACGTACGCTTCGCGGCGGAACAGGTGATCGATCATGCGATAAATTGTCTTCTCGTTGCCGGGAATGATTCGCGACGAGAGCACGACCGTGTCGCCCTTCTCGATCTTGGCGTGTTTGTGATTATCCACAGCCGCGCGCGACAGCGCCGACATGGGCTCGCCCTGGGTTCCGCTGATCATCACGCAGACTTTTTCCGGCGGGAAGTTTTTCATCTCGCCGGGATTGATTACCAGACCTTCAGGAATCTCCAGATAGCCGAGATCCTCGGCGATTTCGGCGGAGTTGTTCATGGAGCGGCCTATGAACGCCACCTTGCGCCCGTGCTGATGAGCCAGTTCCACGGCCAGCCGGATGCGGTGAATGGAAGAAGAGAAGCACGAAATAAAAAGCCGACGTTGGGTATGCGCAAAAACCTCGTCAAACTTGCGCCGCACTGCGCGCTCGCTCGGCGTGTAACCCTTGCGCTCAACGTTGGTCGAATCCTGAAACAGCGCCAGCACGCCTTGCTGGCCGTATTCGGCGAAGGCGTGCAGATCGAACAGATGATTGTCTGTGGGCGTGGGGTCGACTTTAAAGTCGCCGGTATGAATGATCACGCCCAGCGGAGTGTGAATTGCGAGCGCGACGCAATCTACCAGGCTGTGCGTCACCCGAATGGGATGAATGGTGAACGCCCCGACTTTGAATCTTTCGCCGGCACGGATCTCGCGCAGGTCGGAGTCGTCGAGCAGTCCGTGCTCGTCGAGTTTGTCTTCCACGTAGGCTAGCGTGAACTCTGTGCCCCAGACGGGCACGTTGAGCTCGGATAGAATCCAGGGCAGCGCGCCGATGTGATCTTCGTGGCCGTGGGTGAGAATGATTCCGCGAACCCGCTGCCGGTTCTCGATCAGGTAGGAAATATCCGGAACTACAATGTCGACTCCGAGCAATTCAGACTCGGGAAACATGAGCCCCGCATCGATCACAATAATGTCATCGCCCCAGCGTACGGCCATGCAGTTCATACCGAACTCGCCGAGCCCTCCGAGGGGAACAACCTGCAATTTTCCAGTTGGCATTAGATATTGATGATGCTAGCACACGCGACAGTGGCCAGTAGCTAACGGCGAGGGGTTGAGAACCGCTCTTCGCGCTGGCCTTTGGCGTCAGGCTGAGCTAAGGTTGAAGCAATGGCTGACGCTGAATCGAAATCCTGGCTTCGCCGGCGCGTTGAGAAGGCACTGGTCAAAGGGTTGACGCGCGCCTACTCCACCGTCCAGGTTGATCCCGCGAGGTTTCTGGTGCAACTGCGCTCCGCTTACAGGCTGCCCATCAGCGGCTATCACGGAGTGTATTCCCTCGAAATGGGCGAACTCGATACTGTAGCCGACGAACTCATTCGGAGCGGCATGAAACTTGCCGCACTCGAGGGCGCCGGTTTTGGCCTCGGCGGATTGATCACCATCGTTCCCGATCTCGGCATCCTATCGGCCATTACCATGCGCACAATCCAGAAGCTGAGTCTGGTCTATGGATTTCAATTCAACACCGACAATGAAATCGCCGAACTCTGGATCGCCGCTGCCAGCGCGGCCGGGGTCGACATCAGCCGTGAGTTGCTGGAGAAGGAAGTGGTCAACAAGTTTGTTCCGCGTGTGATTCAGCGGATCGCCGCGCGGGCGAGTGCCGAAGTGGTGGAGAAATGGGCGGGACGCATGATTCCACTTGTCAGTTCCGCCCTCGGCGCCGGCCTGAACTACTGGTTCGTGCGCGCCTGGGGCGAGCGCGCCAAGGCGCACTTCCGCCAGCGCCATCTGCAACTGCGGCAGCATGCCCAGCAGACAGCCTTGTCGACTCAGTCGCCGCGGACTCTGCCAGCGCCGGCGCGCTAGGCAGCCGTCTTTGTGATAAAAAAAAGAATGACCAAGTTCAGGTGCGCTGCAATCCTCTTCGATCTCGACGGAGTGCTTGTCGACTCCACCCGCTCAGTGGAGCGGCAATGGCGCATCTGGTCGCGCGAGCAGGGGCTTGACGAAGAGAAAGCGGTGGCGGTTGCCCATGGCGTGCGGGCCATCGAAGTGATTCGCAAGGTCGCCCCTCATCTGGACGCGGAAAAAGAATTGCGCAGGCTAGAGAGCCGCGAGGCAGCAGACTACGACGGCGTTGCCGTCATGCCGGGGGCGGTCGATCTCGTGCGCTCGATTCCCCACGGCCGCTGGGGCGTGGTCACTTCCGGAACCCGGCATCTGGCGGTTGCGCGGCTTCGGCTGGCGGGCGTACCCCCTCCGAATATCATGATCGCTGCGGATGACGTGGAGCGAGGAAAGCCGCATCCCGAGCCATATTTGAAGGGTGCAGAACTATTGGGAATGAATCCGGCAGAATGCCTGGTGATCGAAGACGCGCCTGCCGGCATCCAGTCGGCGCACGCTGCGGGGATGAAAGTGATTGCGTTGACCAGCACCTATCCAGCTTCTGCGCTGAGCGAGGCCGATGCGGTGGTTCAGAGCCTCGATCAGATTCGCGTGGTTCCCGATGGTACCCGGGTGCTCGCAGTGAACATCGAATAATGCAAAGCGAGTGTCAGCGCAGCCAATCTTCCAGCTCAATCCCACGATCGGTCTTGTCGTCACGATATTTCACGATCACCGGGGTATACAAAGAGATTCCTAATTCTGCCGCCGCGCCTTTCATTACCGCGCGCGATCCCGGCACAACCACTGCGCCTTCGGGAACTTCAAGCGGCGATTCGGGCGTCGCTCGGTAAACTTCGTTGTGGACCAGGTCGTAGAGCGGCGTTGAGCGGGTCAAAATCGTTCCGGCGCCCAGCACGGCGCGGGTGCGTACCAGCGTGCCTTCATACACTCCGCAGTTACCGCCGACCAGCACATCGTCTTCAATGATCACGGGCGCGGCATTGACCGGTTCGAGTACGCCGCCGATCTGCGCCGCAGCGCTCAGATGCACGCGCTTGCCGATCTGCGCGCATGACCCTACCAGCGCGTGGGAATCGATCATCGTTCCCTCATCCACGTACGCGCCCACGTTGATAAACATCGGCGGCATGCAAATCACCGACGGCGCGACGTAAGCTCCCACCCGTACTGACGAGCCACCCGGAACGATGCGTACGCGGTCGGTGATAGAAAATTGGCGGGCGGGGAAGGTGTCCTTATCCACAAAGGTGAGCGCAGCACAGCTCGTCTCAACCAGCTCGCCCAGGCGAAAGCCAAGCAGAATGCCATGCTTGACCCAAGCGTTGACAATCCAGTGGCCGTCGATCTTTTCAGCGGCGCGGACCTTTCCTTGGGTGAGCGCGTCCCGGAACTCGAGAAACGCGGGCCGCGCCTCGGGATTGCGCTCGACTTCGCCCAGCGCGGCGAGACGCTCGATGGAGGATTTCAGGGACTGCATGCGGGGAAAGTATACGGGATTCTACGTTGTGCTTGGACAAGATTGGCTCTCATGTTGGGCGGGTCTCAGCGAACGATCGCCCGGGCTATGTCGCGATGGGCAATTTAAATCTCAGGTCCTTGCCTTTTCTATGGTTCAGCTCAACGCGGACCTGCAATGGGTCGAAGCCATTAGCGATGAAGCGAAGGTAATAGATTTGCTGCTTGGGCACTGGTGCTAGAAGCCAGTTTCCATTGCTATCGGTCGTTGTAGTGCGGAGCACGGTTTTCCAGTCCGAGGACACTTCGAGGACCTGAACTCCCGGCAACGCCGAGTCACTGGGGTCGACGATCGTCCCGGTTAGCGCCCTTGCAATCTGAATCTTGCCGATTTCGACCGTCTCGACTCCGGCGAAAGCACTGGAGAAGAGTGCAATAGAGAGGACGAATAACGCGAAGCTTTTCATGCTGTGATTCCAGTCAGGCCCTCACACGCACTTGCACTCGCTGCGAATGAGTATGCCGGTCATGCCATGTGCGGCCTCGCGCCCCTGGGCCAGAGTCGCATACGGTCCGTGCCAGCGCGCGTGGTTGGCGTCATGCCCCGCGGGACGGCCCTTGCCTTGGTTGCATTGCCCGCACGAGCCGCGGTGCAGCACGATCTTATGCGGCCCAGCGGCCCAGTTTTCATAGATGTAGAATTGGGCTGCCTCGGGCACAGGCGCGGCCGGCTTCGTGATCAGTCCAACCTCCGTCACAACCTTCTGCAGCTTCGATCGTGTGTCGCGCCGCATGGGCAGGAGCGGTAAGCGATAGTTTTCTTCGATTCTGCCCATCATCGCGAGCACCGCTTTCACGGGAAGCGGACTTGATTCGATGAAGTTCGCTACCATCAGCGGCAGATATTTGCGATGGATGCTGCGCGCCGTGCTCCAGTCATTGTCGAGCGCAGCCCGTGTCATGGTTGCCATCTCGTGGGGAATCTCGTTCGATGCCACCGAAATAAGTCCCACGCCGCCCAGAGCAATCACGGGCAGGGTGACTGAATCGTCCCCGGAAAAAACCAGAAACGTTTCCGGCACAACGTTGATAGCTTCGGCGACTTGCGTCATGTTGCCGCTGGCTTCCTTCACGCCCACAATGTTGGGAATCTCGGCCAGCCGCGCCAGAGTTTGAGGTTCGAGGTTCGTTCCAGTTCGACCGGGCACGTTGTAAAGAATGACCGGCTTGTCGCCGACGGCTTCCGCGATGGCTTTGAAGTGCCGGTACTGGCCTTCTTGCGTCGGCTTGTTGTAATAAGGGGAGGCAGTAAGAATGGCATCGACCCCGGGCCGCGCTGCAACCTCTTTCGCTTTTTCCACCGCGTCTTGAGTCGAGTTCGAAGTTGCACCCGCCACGATCGGCACGCGCCCAGCCGCTACCTCGATGGTTGTGTCGATCACGTGCAGCCACTCATCGTGGGTGAGAGTCGGCGTCTCGCCAGTTGTTCCGCAGGGAACCAGAAAATCTATGCCAGACTCGACCTGCCATGCCACCAGACTGCGCAGAGCAGCGTCATCAACAGAACCATCCTGATGAAAAGGGGTGACCAGCGCGGTACCGCAGCCACGGAGTTGCATGCTACTAAGATAACGCGAACCGGCTTTGCTGGGAAACGGGTACTAGCTCACGACTTTATGAACGAAAGTCTTTCCACGCGACTCCGGTTCCCAACCTGCCAGCACTGCTTGACGAATTCCGTAGTCGATCGTCCTCTCAGAAAAGTTTGGGCGTTGTGGTAGTTGAAGGGCGCCGTTTCCGGTGCGTTTGTCCGGCATTGGATACTCCAAGATAAGTTCTCGATGGGCGCCGTCTTCGGTGCGAACTGAGATACTGAGACCCTTGTACCCATGCACACTAGTCCGCTGCGGCTCACTCAGCAGTTGCCACGAGAGGCGAACTCCGTCCACTTCGATCATGCCTTCCAGCGAGCGCTTGCGTCTTTTCTTTTGACCATGCATTCCGCTGCGCCTACAACTCTCTCCACACATCTTTGAAATCGTAGAAGCCCTTCTTGCCGGCAACCCACTCCGCCGCGCGCACCGCGCCGTCGGCGAAGCCCTGGCGAGACTTCGCGTCGTGGCAAAGATAGATCCGGTCGGCGGTAGAGTCGAAAACAACTTCGTGCATGCCCACGACATCGCCTTCGCGAAACGATGTAATTTCCAAGGCCTTGCCCTCGTCTTTGCCGCTGGCTTCACTGATTACCCGCTGGATCGCGAGCGCCGTTCCCGAGGGCGCATCTTTTTTCTGAGCTTGGTGCCGCTCGAAGATTTGTCCGGAGTATTCGTGCCGCAAGGCTGCAGCTGCCGCGCGCGCGACGTCGAAGAACAGATTCACTCCGACTGAAAAATTTGCCCCGTAGACGAATCCCGTGCCGTGGCTCTCAACCAACTGCCGAACACGATCTAGTTCCTGGTGCCAGCCGGTCGTGCCGACCACCATGCTCTTGCCCGCTGCAACACAGGCCTCGATATTGGCTGCGACGCAGGAAGGAGTGGTGAAATCGATCACCACATCAATCCCGGCCAACTTCTCCGGGACGAGAGCCGCTCCACAGACATTCTCGGCCGCACCCACGACGCGAACATTATGTCCTCGCTGGCGCGCTACTTGCTCGACCAGCGATCCGGTTTTTCCACGGCCTAGCAGAAGGACATTCATGACTGCAGACCTCTAATCTTACGCGTATACCTCCGGATCCAAGTCCGCAAAAAACGTCCGATGCAGCCTCTGGATCACGTCCGGCACTTCATCCTCTTCAATTACAAAAGTCAGATTAATCTCGGACGCGCCTTGCGAGATCATACGAATCTTTTTGTCGGCCAACTCGCTGAACACGAGCGCAGCGACGCCCGGTTTGTCGCGCAGGCTCTCACCCACAAGACAAACGATGGCTTTGCGACCTTCATACTTGACATCGGCCATCTTGGCCAGGTCGGCAGCCAGCGCGGGGATGGCATTATTCGAATCGACCGTGAGCGAAACGCTTACCTCGCTGGTCGAGACCACGTCGACTGCGACCTTGTGACGGTCAAAGGCCTCGAAAATCGCGCGCAGAAAGCCATGAGCCAGCAGCATGCGGGGCGCAGCGACGTCTACGATCGTAATTCGTTTCTTCACCGCGATCGCTTTGAAAATGTTTTTCCCCTGGGGAGCGCGGGTGGTGATCTTCGTTCCTTCGCAGGACGGATTTCGCGAATTCAGCACATACACCGGGATATTTTTCTGGATGGCGGGCAGCACTGTCGCCGGATGCAGCACTTTCGCGCCGAAGTATGCCAGTTCGGCGGCTTCGTCGAAACTGATCACTTTGATCCGCCGCGCGTCCGGGCAAATGCGTGGGTCCGTAGTCAGAATTCCATCCACATCGGTCCAGATCTCGATGCGCTCGGCCCCCAACCCTGCGCCTACAATCGCCGCGGAAAAATCGGAGCCGCCTCGGCCAATGGTGGTGGTCACTCCGGCGCGGGTCGCTCCAATGAACCCGCCCATCACTGGAACCCGGCCGGCATCCAACAACGGTTGCACCTTGCTCCGCAGCCGCTCGGTGGTTTCTTCGGTCTGCGGCACGGCTTCCATGTAGCTGCTGTCGGTGACCAGAACTTCCCGCGAATCAACGTGCGCGCCGTTCAGGCCGTGGGCCGAAAAAGCCGCTGCGACAATTTTGCTGGAAAGCATTTCGCCGAAAGCGGCAACATGATCGGTGGTTCGCGGAGTTATCTCACCGACCGCCGAAATACCTCGCAGCAGTTCATCGAGTCCCTCGAAGTCGCTCCCCAGTTCTGAGTGGAAATCAGTGAACAGCGCTGTACCAAGCAGTTCGCTGGCAGTGTTGTAATGTCTCTCTTGAAGGGACCGGCAGAGTTTGAGCGCCGTTTTTCGTTCTCCGGCTCCCGCCGCGCGGGCCATGGTGAGCAGAGTGTCAGTAACTTTGGCCATGGCGCTGACTACCACCACGGGTTTTTGCGGCAGCCTGTCGTTGACGATTGCGGCCACGCGTTCGATGGCTCGGGCGTCTTCCACCGAGGTGCCGCCGAATTTCATCACGATCATCGGCGTCGCTTCCTTGCAGAAGTGCGGGGACGCCGATTATAAGAACACGGTTCGGGTTTCATCCTAAGAACTTGCAGCTAAGAACTTGCGGCTAAGGACTTGCGAAGTAGCCCTTGGCCTTGAGCAGTTCGGCATTCAACACGGCCGCTCCAGCGGCTCCGCGAATGGTGTTGTGCGAGAGCACGGTAAACTTCCAATCCAGCACGCCGCACGGCCGCAAGCGTCCCACCGCAGTGGTCATGCCTGCTCCCAGGTCAACGTCAAAACGCGGTTGCGGACGATCATTCGCCTCAAGATAAACTACAGGACGCTCCGGAGCACTGGGCAGCTTCAATTCTTGCGGCTCGCCGCGATATTCGTTCCACGCGGCGATGATCTCCTCCGGCTTGGCCTTGGTCTTCAGCCGGACGGAAACTGATTCCGTGTGCCCATCCTCGACGGCGACCCGGTTGCATTGGGCGCTCATGGCAAAAGCTGCGGGAATAATCTTTGTTCCGTTCATCTGGCCGAGAAGTTTGAGCGTTTCCTCTTCCATCTTCTCTTCTTCATTGCGGATGTAAGGAATCACATTGCCCAGGATGTCGAGCGAAGCTACGCCCGGGTAGCCCGCCCCGCTGACCGCCTGCATAGTTACTGCCATCACCGTTTCCAAGCCAAAACGCTTTTGCAAGGGCACAAGAGCCAGCACAAGTCCGATGGCGGAGCAGTTGGGATTGGTCACGACGTATCCGCCGGATTTCTTCCGCCAGGCCTGCCCGTCAATCAGCTTGACGTGCCCGGCATTCACCTCGGGGATTACCAGCGGCACATCCGACTGCATGCGGAGCGCACTCGAATTCGAAACCACGGCACAGCCTGCTTCAGCAAACCGGGGCTCCATTTCGGCGGCAATCGAAGCATCGAGTGCGGCGAAAATAATCTTCGGCGCGCCCTCCGGCGTTGCAGGGGAGACTCTCATCGCAGCCACGTTGGCAGGCAACGGCGTCTTCAGTCGCCAGCGGGTGGCGTCCGAGTAGATCTTGCCTTCAGAACGGTCAGACGCGGCCAGCCAGGTGACCTCGAACCACGGATGGCGCTCCAGCATCTGGATAAACCTCTGCCCAACCACGCCAGTAGCGCCCAGAATCCCGATAGGAAGTTTGTTGCTCACAGGTGTAATGGTAGCACTCCGTCTATAGGGTACGGATTTCAGATTCTAAGGATTGTAATAAACCCGTCACTGGGAGCGCGGGACCAAACTCGGGTTGAGCTGGAAGACCCCCTTGTACGGAACCACCGGGTAGCCTTTCGCCTTCCAGGCCGCCAACCCACCTTGGAGGAACCTAATCCGTGAGAATCCTAGCGACAAGGCGCGACGCAATACCATTCGGCTGGTTTTGTCGCTGGGACAGGTACAGTAAACAACCGACTCTTTGTCGTTTGGGATCAGCGTGGGGTTTGCTAGCACTTCACTTGGAGCGATCCGCTGAGCCTCAGGAATCACCTCCGGATAGGCTAACAAGTCCAGCGGCTGGCGAACATCAAACAGGAGCACCTCTGGATCCGAGGCCAACAATGCGTGGAGTTCGTCCGCCGTGATGCTGTGTTGCTCCATCTCACGTTGGGAGCTTCGCCGTTTCACGCGAACGACGAGGGATATCCCAAAAGCCACAACACCCAAAACACCCACAACAGCCAGAGTCAATAACATCGCCACGTTCCTCGGGCCTTCACCGATATCAGATTCTCTTCGGCGGCGGGAAGATGCAGTTGCTAAGCCCGCAAATCCTGAAATCGCAGTCACTTCCTCACATCACAGAGAGGGTGTCTTCTCCACTCGAGTATTGCTCCCCTTCTGCCGATAGAAGATTCTGGGAGGGCTACCATGCCGGAGCTGCGCCAGAATTTCTTTACCAAGGAATGGGTCATCATCGCCACCGAACGCGCCAAACGTCCCGAAGAGCTGGCCACGCATCGGCCGGCGCAAACGGTGCCATCTTTCGTCGAGGCCTGTCCATTCTGCCCCGGCAACGAGAGCAAGACTCCGCCAGAGGTCATGCGCTTCCCCGTCAAGGCCAACGAGCCCTGGGCAGTGCGAGTCATCCCCAACAAGTTCGCGGCGCTTTCAAAAGACGCCCAGCCTACCCGCAGCCAGCAGGACGTTTGGCGCCGCATCGAGGGTTTCGGTTTTCATGAAGTCGTCATCGATAGTCCGGACCACTCCTGCTGCATGGCCCTGTTGCCGGATGAACAGGTGGCCAGCATTCTGCGCGTTTACAAGGAGCGCTACACCTTGCTCAGCATGGACCGCCGCGTCAACCACGTCACCATCTTCAAGAACCACGGCCTCGATGCCGGCGCCAGCCTGCAACATCCGCACTCGCAGATCGTTGCCACCCCGGTGATCCCGAGCCAGGTCCGGCACCGCCTGCACGAGGCTCTGCGCCATTACGACGACTCCGGAGAATGCATGTTCTGCCACATGATCGATCGCGAAGTGGAGGACCAGAGTCGTATCGTCGTGAAGAGTGAGCATTTTGTGGCCATGGAAGTGTTCGCTTCGGCCACGCCCTTTGCCACGCACATCTTTCCTCTTCGCCACATGGCCACCTTCGGAGATATTTCAACGACGGAGATCGCGGACCTTGCCTGCGTTTTGCGCAGCCTGCTGGCGAAGATCTATGTGGGACTTGAGAACCCCGATCTTAATTTCACCATCCGCAGCGGCCCTTCCGATTACGCCAGCGCCCGGCACTTTCACTGGTATGTAAGCGTGATTCCCCGCCTCACCCGTGTCGCCGGCTTTGAACTAGGTTCGGGTATGTTCATCAACACGGTCCTGCCGGAAGCGGCCGCAGAATTCCTGCGCAACATCAGCGCGGGAAAACCCGCGGGAGCAGGCGCCCCGGCCAGCTAAATCGAGACGAGCCGAAACTGCAGCAGACGTAAGAAGGGAAACGTCGAAGAACTGAAGGCTGAGAACTGAGAACTGCTCTACTTCGACCGCCCAATCTGATTATCCAGCACATACTCACTGAGGGGGCCGAACTTTCTCTTCTCGGCGTACAGGTGCCAGCGCCGGAAGACGATTCGCAAACTTGCCATCACCGGAATGGAAAGAAAAATGCCCAGGATGCCCGCTACTTCTGCACCGGCCATCACACCAAAAATCGCTGCCAGAGGATGAAGTTCCATACTGTGCCCCATGATGCGCGGCGATGATACGTAGTCCTGGATCAGCCGCCAGACGCCTAGAAAAACGACCAGCGCTACCCAGTGCTGGTAGCCCATCAGCAAGGCCACGCCTATGATTGCCACTGCGGCGGTCAGCGGCCCGAGCACCGGAATAAATTCCAGCAGACCGCCCACTGTCCCCAGCACCAGAGCGTAAGGCATCCGCATCATGGCAAGAACCGCCGAATACATGACGAACGTCAACGCTGCCAGGGTGAGTTGCGCCCGAATGAAATGGGCCAGCATCTGGTTTAAATCGCTAAGCACGCCTTGCAGTAGTTCTCGCTGAGGTCGCGACTGCACCAGAGCCAGCAGAACTTCGCTG
This sequence comes from uncultured Acidobacteriaceae bacterium, assembly GCA_963807145.1. Taxonomy (GTDB): domain Bacteria; phylum Acidobacteriota; class Terriglobia; order Terriglobales; family Acidobacteriaceae; genus Sulfotelmatobacter. Next base: position 95,895 of record CAWEBA010000012.1, read on the forward strand.
AAGGCACGGCCATCTTTCAGAAAGAAAATCGACAACAACGGAACAATGACCAGTAGCCATGCCTGCTTTGCCGCTTCGGCTACGCGCAGCCCTACCTTTTGCGCTAATTGTTCAATTTCATCACTGTGGCCGGCGATGTAATCGTGAAGCAGTTCGACTATTCGGGAGTTCCAGCCATGCTGTTCTCCCAGTTGTTCCGCGATCTGTCCCGAACTCAGCTTTGCCAAAGCTGGCAGGGACTGGCCCAGCCGTGCCCCTTCGTGGCCGATCCGCGGTCCCATGGAAATGAAAAACAGCACCACCAACCCGAGCAGCAAGAGGTAAATTACTGCGATCGCGCGCACCCGCCCATGCAGCAGTTTTTCCAGGCTCGACACCAGGGGGCTCATCAGATAGGCAAAGAAAATGGCAAACAGGAAGGCAATCAGCGTCTGCCGCGCGGCATAGAGAAACCCCAGCCCCAGCGCAAACAACAGCACCGTGATCAGAACCCGCGCCGTACGTCCATCCGTTACCGGCATGGTGCCCACTCATTTCCTAATCGAATCCCGTGCAGCGTTTCGGCTAATCCCGCACTACTTCGGTATTATCGTCTGGAATCAGCACTCGCATTAGCTTGAACTGATCTTTGTCGTCTACCCAGAGGATCCAGGTAAACTCCTCGCCCTTCAAGTCTAAGCGTAACAGTTCGCGCTCGGTTCCTCGAATGTTGACCTTTTCTCTACCCACCAGTTCCAGGCGCACCCGCATCGACGTCCGGTCTTGCGGCACCAGGACGCCGTATTCCCCAGGATCCTTGCGGCACCGCAACTCTCCGCCTTCAGTGCTGCAATTCGTCTTCAAGTAGCGCCACGCCAGAACCTCACGGTGAACAAAAAAATTGTTGTCCAGGATCGCCGATGTGCTGGGCATGAGAAATGGCTGCTCGGCCGGCTTTGCGCCTGCCGAGGGCGTGATCTTTTCGAGCAGGAAATCATTGTTGGGCGTGACTACGAGTGAGCTGTTGCCATCGCTCCATTCGTACCGAAGCAACTCTGCGGAGCCAGTCATCTCCAATTCCGATTTTTGGCCGGAGGAGGCGGAACCGCCGACTTGCTTCAACTGGGATTTTACTGTGCTGATGTCGTTCTCCTGCTTCACGCTGAAAGTCTCGGTGACCACACGCTGGCCTTTGACGAATACCCCGAATGAGCCCGAATCGATCTCTGGGCTGGCGGGTTTCGGCTTGTCTTTCTTGTCGCGGGCGTATAAAACTGCCGCACACACTAGAACCCCAACTGCTCCCCACCGCATCCGCGCCATCAGAGTCACTACTTTTCTCCTCGTTGTTTTTCTCGTCTTCGCTCCAGACCCAAAGCTTGAATCACCTCGGTTGCGATTTCAAGGATGGTCTTTCCTCCGGTTTCCTGCCTGAAAGAAGCCTTCAGGTAATGCCTTCGCCGCGCCTCGTAAAGCTCGCCGAAGCGTTCCAGGCTGCCTCGTAACGGGCGCTCTAATCCTTCCGGCTCGGCCTGCTGCCGGCAACGCCGCCACAACTCGTCCACTCCTGCGTCCAGAAATACGGTCGAAACGGCTCCAGCTTCGATCAACCTGGCATTCTCCTTCTGCACGAAAGCCCCACCGCCGAGGGCGACGATTCTCTCAGGCGTAGCTTGCAATTCTCGCATCAGTTCCTTTAAAGCCGTAAACTCGGCCCGACGAAAACCCGCTTCGCCGGAATCGCGGAAGATCTCAGGAACCTTGCGCCCCTCCCGCTGTTCAATTCGGTCATCGAGGTCTTCAAAGGTCCATCCCAGTTGTTCGGCGAGGGCCCGGCCCACACTGCTCTTGCCAGCGCCCATGAAGCCGACAAGAATCACACCCCGCGTCCCCGGCTGGCGGCGTGGCTCCTTGACTTTACGGCCAAGGACTTTACGGCCAAGCGCAGTAAAGCCCGACGTTTTCTTTGGGCCTTGAGCAGACCGTTTCCGCCGAACCGGTTTTCGCTTCGTTTTCTTTATTGTTTTTCGGAGCGTTTTCTGAGGTGAATTTTACCACTGAAGGTGCGCAATACTACGGTCGAGGACACTGCAACTCGACCCATAGTACCTGCGAAGGCACGTCCCTTGCTGATAGGAAACCAGGTGTGATTCTTCGGCTGAAGAGGAATATCGTCGTGTACTTCTCCGCGCACCGAACGGGCGCTCACGTCGGCGGAGGTCCATTCCGGGATGGTGGCTTCGATATCGCCGCTGTGGCTGGTCAGGCGGTATTCGCCGCTGTTGCCGAAGTCGCCAAAGTAGTTGATCCTGCCGCTGGTCGAAACCACCTGGACCAGAGGGCCGGTCACGCTTCTCAACGTAACGTCTCCGCTCAGGGAATCGACCTCGACATTTCCGTTTTGAATGTTATCCAGATTCACGGCCCCATTCATGGTCTTGACATGGACGTGAGCGTCGGAGACGTCGCGAACATCTACAGCCGCTCCCGCGCCTTCCAAATTCATGTCGCCGTGCAGTCTCTCGGCGCGCAGGGAACCGGTGCTGGAATGCAGGGTCACGCTGGCATCGGCTGGAACCAGGACTTCATAATCCACTCGTCCTGAATCGGCGTCAGCGCCAGCCAGCAGATGCGATTGAATATCCACGCGGTTTCCGGTCTGACTGTTGTCGACCTCAACCTTGTCGGAGTGCAAAATCGCGTTGACCACGACAGTATTGTTCAACGAGGGCTTCACTGAAATTGAGCCGTAGGGATTCATTACCGACACGCCGGCTTTCGGCCCCACCGAGAAGTGATATTCCTTCTTGCTCTCGGCCACCAGCGTGCCCGCCACGACGATGCCGATCGCAACCAGTTTTGCCGTGCGTTTGTTTACCATGTGCAACTCCCCCAAGTCCACTGATCCGCCACCGCCGTCAATCCTACTCGCAACTTCCAAAACTATTCCGCAGAGTGGTCCATGGCCAGCTCAAAAAGCATGGCTTTCTGCTGGTACGCATCCATCAAGGACCGCCGGGCATCCTCGTCATTCGGAGTCTCATTCACAACGCCCTGGGCATCGCGAATAGAGTCGTTCACCTGCCGGAGATTCTCTTCGTATTGCGTTCTTACTTCCGGAGCGGTGTCGGCGATTTCCTGCCTCAGGTCGTCGTCATTCAGATCCAAGGGATTCACGGGCGGGACGGCCACCGATGCCTGTTGAGCCAACTGATGCGGCTGCGACTCATGCTGCAGAGAGATTCCCAGAGCCAGCAGCAACATCGCCGCCGCCGGAACTAGCCATCCTGCCGCACCCCAGCGAGTGCCGAAGGAAGGCATCAGCCGACGGGACGCTCTCTGTGGACGGATCAGCCCCTCTTGCCTCAACGCAGCTTCAATGGAATTCCAAACTCGAGGACTGGGTTCGTTCGCCTCTTGCAGCCGGCTCGCCGCCGCGGCGATCTGATTCAGGTCTCTTACCAGCGCTGAGCACGCCGGGCATCCCCTAACGTGGGCTATCTGTTCCGCACTGCTGCTATCTTCCAACTCCGCCAAGCTTTGCTGCAGCTCAACGCAATTCATAACCTTCTCCCCAAGTCGGCTGCGGCTCAAAGTGCGACCGCAACGCTTGCGCCCCTGCTCAGGTTAATGTCGATCAGTGTTCGTCGATCAGTGGTCGAGTGCCTGCCTAACCTACTCGAGATTTTGCGGCCTTTTCGGCTCTATTCATCTTGAGCAGATCGCGCAACTTCATGCGCGCCTTGTGTAACTGCGACTTGCTGTTTCCAATCGAGCATCCAGCGATTCTGGCGATTTCATTATGCTCGTAACCCTCTATATCATGCAGCACGAAAATCGTCCGGTAGCCGGGAGGGAGATTATCCACTGCCCTCTGCAGCTGCAAGCGGTCAATGGACCCAGCCAACGCAATATCGTCTGCCCCGAAATCCCGCTTGGGAGAATCCTCTTCAGTCCCCTGCGTGGTCTCTTCCAGTGAGACCACGGGAAGACTCTTCTTCCTCAGGTGCATCAGCACGACGTTTACCGAGAGCCGGTGTAACCATGTCGAAAACGCCGACTCGCCGCGAAACGTCGCGATCTTGCGGAAGAGTTGCAGGAACGCCTCCTGCGCCAGATCCTCGGCTTCCGCCGTGTTTGCCGTCATGCGCAGACACAGCGAATATACCCGCCGCTTGTGCTTGTCATAGAGCGACTGGAACGCTTCTGCGTCCCCCCGCTTGGCCCGTTCGATCAACTGGGCCTCGCTAGGTTCGGTCTCCGGTTGCTGTCGTGGCTCGGTCAAGTAGTCTGTTCCGGGCCGCAAACACTGGGATGCGGCATAAGTAGTTTGTGTTGTATCGTTTGCGCGGGTTTTGTCGTAACCGAAGTACCCTCGCACTTCCAGAATATCAGAGTATTTCTACCAATCTTCGGATAGTTGTATTAGCCCAATCTCCGTCCTAAGCTACGCCGGAAAACCTTTGCATTCGCAGGCTTGGATGCACTCGGCTCACTTCAGACTTCAAACCCGCGTTAGAGCGAAGAGTCGCAACCTCCGCAAATTGGTAGTTTGCCGCTTGCGCCGAGCCCAGGAACGCCTAGATCCCTCCAAGTCTTGGACTAGCGAATCGTTCAGCTCAGTAGTTCACAATCGCGGCAAACGATTTTGGATCAAGCGAAGCCCCGCCCACCAGCGCTCCGTCGATTTCCTCTTGTGCCATCAGAATCGCGGCGTTATCCGGCTTAACCGACCCTCCGTAGAGAATACGCATCTGCGATGCGAAATCCGCGCCGAAGGCCTCCGCAGCTTCCCGCCGGATCACCGCATGCGCTTCCGCGGCCAGGTCCGGCGTCGCTGTCTTGCCGGTGCCAATCGCCCACACCGGTTCATAGGCTACGACCAGCTTAGCGGCTTTCTTGGCAGAGATGGCATGAAAGGCTCTCACGCACTGCCTTCGCAACACATCATCGGTGAGACCGGCTTCGCGTTCCTCGAGCACTTCGCCCACGCAACAGATCGGCGTCAGACCAGCCTCCAAAGCGGCCTTCAGCCGCAGGTTCACCGTATCATCGGTCTCGCCAAAATACTGCCGCCGCTCCGAGTGTCCTACGATCACATGGGTCACACCCAGGCTCACCAACATCGGTGCCGAAATTTCCCCGGTATAAGCGCCTTCTGCTTTCCAGTGGACGTTTTGCACTCCGATCGCCACATTCGAGCCCCGCGCCGACGCGATTGCCGCGTCCACATCCGTGTAGGGCGGACAGACCACAATCTCATCGCGAGCGTGACTTTGGACCAGGGGGAGAAATTCGCGGAAGTATACGCGAGTTTCATCCGGGGTCTTGTTCATCTTCCAGTTGGCGGCCATTAGCTTGATTCTCATGAGGAAGCCTTCTCGATTCGGAATGGAGAAACGAATGCAGGATGGTTGAGTTTTTCGAGAACTTGAAGAAAATGGATCACTTCTTGTCTGTGAGCGCTTCGACTCCAGGCAGTTTCTTGCCTTCCAGAAATTCCAGTGATGCGCCACCTCCGGTGGAAATATGCGTGATCTTATCCGCCACTTCCGCGCCATGCACCGCCGAGACCGTATCGCCGCCGCCCACAATGGAGATCGCGCCTACGTTCTCGGCTACCGCGTGGGCGATTTTGAAGGTTCCCCGCGAAAATCCTGGAACCTCAAACACACCCATGGGTCCGTTCCACACAATGGTGCGCGCCCGCGAAATCTCTTCCGAGAACAGCTCGATCGTCTTCGGCCCAATGTCGAGCGCCATGCGATCGGCTGGAATGGGCTGGCCCTCACCGATTTGCTGCACCACGACGTTGGTTTCGGGCTTAATCGCAACCACGTGATCGATCGGCAGCAGCATCTTCACATTCCGATTCTTCGCTTCTTCCATCAACTGCCGCGCCAGGTCAACCTTGTCGGCTTCCAGCAGCGACTTACCGATTTCCTGTCCTTTCGCCTTCAGGAAGGTATAGGCCATTCCGCCGCCAATGATGAGCGAATCAACCTTATCCATCAGGTTCCGAATCACGCCGATCTTATCGCTCACTTTGGCGCCGCCCAGGATTGCCACAAACGGCGGCTCCGGATGCTCCAGGGCTTTGCCCATGTACTTCAACTCTTTCTCCATGAGCAGGCCAGCGGCCGATTTTGAAACGAACTTGGTAATGCCCACTGTGGAAGCATGCGCACGATGCGCCGTGCCGAAAGCGTCGTTTACATAGAAATCCGCCAGAGTTCCCAGTTGCTTGGCGAACTTTTCATCGTTGGCTTCCTCTTCGGCATGAAAACGGAGATTCTCCAGCAGCAGGGTCTGGCCCTTTTCCAGTTGCGTGGCCACTTCCTCCGCTTCTGGGCCCACGCACTCAGGGCAGAAGCCTACGTTTTCGCCACGCGCCAGTTCTTTGTCGAGCACCATGCGCAGCCGCTCGGCCACCGGCTTCAGGCTCATTTTCAGATTGACTTTGCCTTTAGGCCGCCCAAGATGCGAGGCCAGAATCAATCTAGCCCCATGGCGTAGGGCGTACTCGATGGAGGGCAGGGTTTCGCGGATGCGCGTGTCGTCCATCACGCGCCCGTCTTCAAGAGGAACATTGAAGTCGACCCGCATGAATATACGGTTGCCGTTCAGCGGGAGGTCACGGATAGAAAGCTTGGACATTGGCTGGTTCGTCCTTAGTCAGGAACCGCATCTAGAGTAGCGCCGGCACGCTCGCGAAGCCGGCGCTGCAGAACCGCTACAACCCTTTGCCGGCGATGTAGTGAATCAGATCCCGCACGCGGCAGGAGTATCCCCATTCGTTGTCGTACCACGAGATCACCTTGACGCAATTGCCGCCGACCACCAGGGTCATAGGCGCATCAACGATGGAAGAACGTGGATCGCCCTTGAAATCCGACGAAACGAGCTCGTTCTCTTCGTAGCCCAGGTAACCCTTCAGCGGCCCGCTTTCTGATGCTTTCTTCAGTGCCGCATTCACTTCTTCCTTGGTCGTCTTCTTTTCCACCCATGCCACCAGATCGACCACCGAAACATTCGGCGTAGGCACGCGCATGGAGAAACCATCCAGTTTTCCAGCCAGCTCGGGAAGGACGAGCTTTAAGGCCTTCGCTGCTCCCGTTGAGGTAGGGATCATGTTGATCGCCGCTGCTCGCGCCCGGCGCAGATCTTTATGTGGGAAGTCGAGAATGACCTGATCGTTTGTATAAGAGTGAATGGTGGTCATGGTCCCGCTGACAATCTTGAACGTGTCATTGATCACTTTGGCGATCGGGGCCAAACAGTTCGTAGTACAGGAGGCGTTTGAAATGATGTTGTGCTTCGCGGGATCGTACTTCTCCTGATTCACTCCGAGCACCAGGGTGACGTCTTCGTTCTTCGCGGGAGCCGAGATGATGACCTTCTTCACCGATCCCCGCAGGTGCTTCTTGGCGTCATTCGCGTCGGTGAAGTGCCCGGTCGACTCGATCACCACCTGAGCGCCTACCGAATCCCAAGGCAGTGCTCCGGGATCTCTCTCCTTGAACACCCGGATGGTTTTGTTATCGATGGTGATGCTGTCTGCAGTCGCAGAAATCTTATTGGGCAGGTTTCCAAGAATGGAATCGTATTTCAGCAGGTGCGCCAGCGTCTTGGGATCGGTGAGATCGTTTACCGCCACGAACTCGAGGTTGGGGTCGTTGAGAGAGGTCCGCAAAACGTTGCGGCCAATGCGTCCGAATCCGTTGATGCCAACTTTGATTGCCATAATTTCTCCGTTCTTAATGTTTAACGTTCCTATGAATGCGACATCAGAAACCTTCCCGAGCCGGTGGACAGACAAATGATGTTAGCAGGACAGCGAACCGGCGTAAATGATCTGGCCGCCGACTGGGAGCCACCGATTCCCGTTACACAAGCCTGTGCTTCCGGTCCTTGACAGGCGGTTTACGCGAAGCTTAATTCCAGGAACGCATCCGCCCTGCTGAAGGGCGACGTCAGCCGGGCCAACAAGTACTTTCGGTTGATGGTCTGGCGCGCGTGGGCTTGCTCTTCTGGCGGCAGAATGCGTGCGGTGGCCGCGATTTCAGGGCCAGTCAATTTTCCCCGCATGGTGCAGGGAGCTACCGTTACCTGCGGATTGTTGCGAATGCGCTTTGTCTTGCCCATCTTGCTAAGGGTCATCACGTAAAGCTTGTCGCCATCTTCGCCGAACCAAACCGGGGTTGCCACCTTGGCTCCGTTCTTCCGGAACGTGGCGAGAGACATGTATTTTTGGCCTCGGAGAGCTGAGGGGATTGTTTTGGACATAGCATTTATTGTAAAGCTTCTATGCGAGCGTCTTGAGGGCAGCATGTCAGGCATTCTAGAGTCATTGACGGAAGGGCTCACGATCACCGAGTACCCGGAGTGGATGATTTTTGCTGAAAGGTTGAACCGTGTTCTCGAGTCGGGACGCATAAGAAAGGTCCCCGTTCTTAACCCCGTCTGGGGTGGCAGCAGTGAGGAGTGGTTTCTCGATCCTGAGACTAGCGAAGTCTATTTCTATGTTCCTCCCGACCCACCCGGCATGCCGAAGTGGGGAAGGGTGGATGTACTGAAGCACCTGGAGGCTTCCGATCCGCCTCCCCTGAGCGTTTTCAAGGTTGGTCAGATGGGCGTCACGACGGCTCACATCGTGAAGATGCGCCTCGAAGCGCTTGCTGGGCGTGGATTGGCCGAAGAGCTGCCCGTCCCCGCTGAAGTGCCTCGGTCAAATGACGGAACTGAGAGATGGTACAAAGACAACGTGTCGAACGTTGTCTATTGTTTAATTGAGCACTATCCCCTTAAGGGCGCGGACGACATTCGATGGGAGGTTGTTCCCCAAGCGATCCTGCGCGGGAAGATTCAGTAATCCCGATTTCGTTTTGCGGAACGCGGCCCAGTTACGCGGCTGTCGCGCGTGGTTCACCCAAGGCTTGGCCAATTGATCCCGCCCTCTCTTCTGTGTTAAAAGCCTTGCATGCGTAAATGGATGCGCGAGCGCCTGCAGCGCCGCAAAAAGACGCCGGTAGAGCCCGCCGACCAGCCTGCGCCCCCACCCTTACAGCCCGCCTATTTTGATGCGGAACAAGCGGCCAGTGCGCCTCCCGACGTCGACATGCAGGTGGAGGTTTCGGCTGATCCGCTGCCTGCGCTGAATGTTCGACCGGCGCGCAGGTCGCCTTCAGCTTCAGCGGAACAATCTTCCGAAGAACCCACGTTAGAACCGCCTCCAGCGCAGGAGTCTGGAGCAGTACGAACTCCAAACACTGGCCGCGGCCGCCGTCGCCGTGGCGGACGCGGTCGAGGTGGCCGCGGACGCGAGCAGGCCGTCGCCCAAGCTTTTGCCCCCGCGGCGGTAAAGGGGGCCGTGCCCGCGGTGCCCGCCGAGCCGGCGGAGGAAGAGTTTGCGGACGCCGGGCACGCAGAAGAGCCAACGGTGACTCCTTCCGTCGCGGCCGCCCCGAGGAGCCCATCGACTCCTGCCACGCCGCAACGTCCGCCGAAAGGCGTGGTCGTTCTGGCGATCGGGCTGCCCGGTTCGGGTAAGAGTTCGTGGTTCAAACGCCACAACGTGGTCCCACTGTCCAGCGACATGGTGCGCTCGCTTCTCTTCGATGATGTGCGCGAGCAGCGTTTTCAGGATCTGGTGTTTTCCAACCTCCGCTCCATGCTCAAGGCGAGGCTCATCGCCAAGCGTCCAATGAATTATGTGGATGCCACGAACCTCACGCCGCAGGAACGGCAGCACTGGATCAAGCTGGCCAAGGATTACCAATACGAAGTGCACGCGGTCTTTTTCGACGTGCCGCTCGAAGTCTGTCTCGAGCGCCATCAGCGCCGCGACCGTGTCGTTCCGGAAGATGTAATGCGCCGCATGGCCGCCAAGCTAAAGCCTCCGGCGTTCGAGGAGGGCTTCGCGAAGATCATTGTCGTCCGGGTAAAGAAGAAGGATTCCGAAGGCTAGCCCACTTTTCAGGGATGACAATCTCTGTGGTGGCGTAATCTGACCGGACGTTCATTCCTTCAGATACGGCAGGATTTCCTTGAATGCCGGCGATGACGAGGACCGCATCAGTTCGTAGATCATCATCTCGGTCGAGGAAATCACAGTGCCTGCAGCGCGCATTCGCTCCAAACCGATCTTCCAATTCCATTCCGTTCGCGAGCTGACTGCATCCGATGCAACATGCACAAGATAGCCTTCGCGCAGAGCCGCCAGCGCAGTCTGCATCACGCAGATGTGGCTTTCCATGCCGCATAGCAGCAGGGTATTCCGGTTCCCCGGCAGCCGCTTGAGCAGGGTGCAGAAAACGTCGCTGCCAAAACAGGAGAATCTGTCTTTGTCGATGGCCTCAGTTTCTGGCAGTAGGGAAGCAATCTCCGGCACAGTCTCGCCTAGCCCCTTCGCATATTGTGTGCTCACAATCGCCGGAATCTTGAGCACCCGTGCGGCGCGCACCAGCAACTTCGAATTACGCAGCAGTCGTTCCTTCTGGAAAATGGGCGGGAGAAGTTTTTCCTGAATATCCACGAGGATGAGGGCGCACTGATCCGACTCCAGGTTGCGGCGCGCAATTTCGGTGTATTCGGTGGAGATTGCAGAAACATTCTCGGAGATAGTGACCATAAACGCTCCTTGGGAAGCAGCGTACAGAGTGCAGCGGACAAACAGAGTTTAGCGCGAACCGAGGGACTGGACACGGGTGGTTGACCGCGTTCCCGACACGTTGGATAATGAGGTGACTGCCCCCTCGTTCAACGGCTAGGACACCTGCCTCTGGAGCAGGTTATCGGGGTTCGAATCCCTGGGGGGCAGCCAAGTCAACCTCTTACGCAGTTTCCTCCAAATTCTGAATACCTGCCTTGGAGGGGACCATGCTGCCACGTTTTGAGCAGTTCATCCGCGAACGTCTTTACCTCACCAACGTCACACCCGCAACCGTGGAGTGGTACAAGCACAGCTTCAAATACCTTGCCACGGAATCACCCACAGAAGATGAATTGAAAAACATCGTTTTGCGAATGCGCGAAAAGGGTTTGAAGGCAACCGGCTGTAATTCTGTCATCCGGTCTATCAACGCCTATCTCAAGTGGTCCGGCTCGCCGCTCAAAATCACACAGCTCAAGGAACCTCAGCTTGTGCTGCCCACTTTCACCTCTCAGCAAGTATTGCGGCTACTGGCAGGGAAGCCAAAAAGCAAACCTCAGCGGCGGCTGCATTTGATCGTTCTCTTTTTGTTGGACACCGGCTGCCGGATTTCCGAAGCTCTTGGGTTGCGCGTTCGGGACATCGACTTCGACAACTTGCTTGTAACCTTGGATGGTAAAGGGCGCAAGCAGCGCGTGGTCCCATTCAGCTTTGAGCTGAGGAAAGCAATGTTTCGCCACGTCACAGAGCGTAGCCGGAAGCCGGACTCATTGCTTTTTGCCAATCGAACGGAAACACAGCTTGCGCGGCACAATGTACTCCGTGATGTGAAGCTGCTTTGCAAGAGTCTTGGGTTTGATCCTCCAGCACGAACCCTCCACGCCTTCCGGCACACCTTTGCCATTAACTATTTGCGGAAAGGCGGTTCCGTGTTTCATTTGCAGAAGGTGCTCGGCCATTCCACGCTGGAAATGACACGCCGGTATGCGAACCTGATGACGGAGGATTTACAGGCGGTGCATGAGCGCGTTAGCTTTCTCGCGGGCCAGAGTTAGCGGGGCGTTGCTCATTGTGTTTGCCAAAATACATCTCGTAGAAGTTCCACATTCGAACGCCGAAGAAGTACCCCGCGATGGGCCAAATAATGAGATTTACCGCGATGTCAGCAACGTAATAAATCGGGCGGTGCGAGAATCGTGGCTTTCGCATCAGATCTTGTGCGGTGATTACGAGGAACATGAATCCGCCCCACTGCAAGACTCCTACGCGCAAGGCGAAGCTCTTTTTGCCTCTGACCTTCGTTTTCTGCCAATGCTGCTTAGCCGCCTCACTTGGTGGCTTCAATCGGCAGTACCATTGGGACAGATTCATGGAAACATTGTTGAGCAGCCTTGGGCTAAATTCAACACAAATGTTCCGGGACGCCGCCCCAATTTTTGCCCTCCGGGATGGGGTTTCCCGCGCATTCTGGGATTTCTTGAAAGGATGAGCCAAACAAAATGGGCTTTGGCTGTATGCGGCAACCAAAGCCCAAACCACTTCATTTGCGACCATGCTATCGGGTGAAGCCGGGCGGCACAATGGCCCGGTGGTAACCGCACGGTGGCCAGTTGTCCAGCTCTTTCATACTATCGGCTGTAAAATTTTTACTCTTTTATTATGTGCATGTTATACGCCGTCATAGTAGAAAAAGCACTGGCCACCGCTGGTCAGGTGGACACTGGCACTCCAGGCGAGGGGGAGGGCGGGTTAAATGTCTGGGATGGTAAGGTCGTAGCCCTCGGCATCCCAAAACTCTACACGAACAAGGATTTTTTCGATTTTAGGAACTATTGAAAATAAATACTTTCCATGCGTTGTATTCGCTTGATGTTCGCTTTTGATTTAAATGTCGTCTTTCAGACCGCATCCGGTGTAAAACCACACACGGGCATTGCCTTTAGCTGCGTCCTTGCCGGAGGATTCATCCCGCGCCCGAACCTTTGGGAAGCGCACAGCCAAGGCTCGCCGGATGGACTCAAACTGCTCATCGTGACTTTCCATTGAGCCGAGAACACCGGAGCTGCGTTGCTCGGACACCCATTTCCCAATCCGCTCATCCACTTTGGTTGCAAGTGCTCTACCTTGCCTGTCCGCGTTGAGACAATCCTCCGCAAACTGCTTGGCTAAATCGCGTTCTTGAAAGTAAGTTGCCGTGTGCTCAAGGACGCTGGCAGGTTCACGTAATCCGTTTGCGATAACGTCCGGGCACGCCATCAGAAATTTGTGGAGAATGCCGGGCAGCTCAGGTTGGAGCCGGTCTTCCAAGGTGCGGTCTTCGCGGCCTACAAAGCTGGCAAGGAATGGGACCATGCGCGTGCGTCCCACAAAGGCATCATCAGCCGGAAGCTGTGGCTTCTCGTTCGTTGGCAAAAGTACCTTGTGTGTCGGCTTAAACTGGATCTCATCCTGCCGCATCTTCGCGCCGGTCAGCTCATCCCCACCGCTAATCATTTTCAGCAACGGCAGATTCAGATTCCCGCCGATGCTTTCATTGCAGGTAATGAGGCGTTTTCCTTTGAAGTTAACCAGCATCCGCTTGCTGTCATCAAAGCTGAATTTGCTCGCTGTGAGCTGCGCCGGTCGCAATGACCACGCCATGCGGCCGAGAATTTTTGCCAGCAAGCGCAAATAAACGCCTTTGCCATTTCTGCCCGAGCCGTAGAGGAAAAATAAGTTCTGCCACGGCAGTCCCGTTAGACACAGGGCACCAAGGCGCACCAAGAACGCTGCGAGTGCCGCATCTCCGAGCGTAACGTCCTCCAGGAATTTGTCCCACACGGGCGTGGACAGATTCACTTGCGGAGCCGTATAAACCCGCTGCGTTATGAAGTCCTCACGCCGCATGTCCCGCAGTGCACAGTTCCGCAAGTCCATGCGTTGACCATCGGGCAGCCCAAGCAAGAGCGGGTCAGAATCAAATTTCTCGCTAAGGATTGTGGGAAGGTTCACTTTCGCCATGCGGACAACGCCCTGGACCATGTTGGCATCTTCCAACTTGCGCCGCGGATCAGGCCGTCCCTCTTCAGGTTCGGAATAGCGAGTCCACAGCGAGCCGAGATATTTTCCAACGGCCTGGAATAGCAGACGGTCTTCGTTGCGGTCACCCAAGTCCCATCTTGTTTTGACCCACTGTGCAATCTGTCCTGTGTCGTAGACGTACAGGAAATCTCGGTAGTCTCGTAGGAACGCCTCTGCAAGACTGCCGTGAGTCATTCGGGGCAGCGGGGCGGCCTGCTGAATAAAGCCACGCGCCCGCTTAATCTCCAATGCGCCGAGCCGGTCCCATTTCCCATCCGCCCACTTCTCCGAAAACATTCCGCTTTCACGGAAGGCGCGGTCCACGTCCTCATCATCGTCATATCGTTTGCACAGCAGATAAACGAAGGCAGGAACGGCGTCACTTTGCGAGCCGTAGGCACTCCAGTCCCCGGCGCTCAATTTGTCGAAGTCCGCCCGGCTTACTTTTACTTGAAGGGCATCTCCAGGACTCGGCGGACATTTCTTGCCGTCAATCTGTGACCACAACCATGCTAACTCTGTGCTTCGCGGCTGAAGATCTTCCGGCGTTCCGGCAACGTGGTTGCCCGTGAAGGTGAGAAAGCGCACATTGTCATAAACCTCCGCGGCTTCCTCCGTTTCCCTCCACTTCAGCTTGCGCTCTTTGTCATGCCCATGCGTTCCGGTAACAAGAATGCGGATGCCGGTCCGCTCGGACTAATTTCCGTGTAGCTGTTTAACCGCGTGATGACAGCCTGTGCCCACGGCAGAATCTTTCCTTCCTTGACACAATGGTCCAAGTCCGCGCCGCCGAGCGGATTCCCCAACATGATTCCCACGCCGCTGTACTGAGACACAAAGGGTTGAAGTTCAAGCCACGTGGTCCAGGTGCCGGGGTCAGTGCTGCTCGCGTGGCGGCCAGTAGCTTGGAATGGTTCTTTCGTGTCCCGGTCCCCGGCTTTCACATAACGCCACAGCACCCACCGGCGTTGTGCTTGCAGCTCCGTGATGGTCATATCAGTGAAGATCCGTCTTTCGGTTTGCGGGATGGTTGACTTCGTGCGGAGTTGTGGGCCGCCAGCCGTTCTCAATCGCGGTGCCATCTGCCCACTGCAAACGGCGGGCATAGTTCTTGGGCCGCTTTTCCGGCACCGGCTCGATTCGCAGCCCAAAAATAGCGTCCGCTTTTGACTTACGGAATTCAGCCCGCCCATTGAATTCAGGATGCAGGACAGTAATTGCGCGGGCATAGAACGGCGCGGCGTGATCGTTCATCAGGAAGGTATCGCCCGGCCCTTTTTCCAATTCCAGCTTCCATCTCGCGTACTGCCAAAGGCTGTGATAAGAGAAGGCGTCAAAGCGGTCCAATCGGAGCCGAATCTCCTGCACAAGAAAATCGAGCACTTCCGGGTGGGCTTTGTGAAATTGGTGGAAAGCCCGCAACTCCCGGTGATTCTGTGAACGTGCTACCAGCTCATCAATTGCGTCCGGCATGTTAAAAGCTCCATTTCTTTTTAGGCTGTGCCTGCTCTTTCGCTACTACATCGGGCCACTCGCCCGTGTGTATTTTGTCTTCGTTGGTTTTCTTCCAGTGACAGCTCCGGCATAATCCCTGCAAATTGCTTTTGAAGAAGTACCCGGCGTTCGGATTGGTATAAAGGCCGCTCGCTCTTGCCTGTGCTACCGCCACTGCAGCGGGGACACGATGGTCAATTTCGGCAGTTGGCTTCACGAAACATCGCACACACATTGGGTCACGCCGGAGGATTACGATGCGGATTCTCTGCCCAGAGCGGGCTTTTCCGCAGCTTGTCCAGCTTGGCGTCATAGCCGGTTGTGTGCTGCTTGACCGTATCGGGCGGAATGCCGCGCTCTGCTTTGCATTGGTCGCAGCATTTAGCATCGTCCGGGATAGCGCGAGCGCAACCTCTACCGCATAACTTCACGCCTGCCCTCCTAAGATGAATTAGAAGGCCGCCCCGCTCCTCCCCGAAGCGAAGCGGCCCTCCGATTGTGCCGGTGCCCTGCCCACGGCTTGAGTTACCCAATCAAGGGCTTGTGGGACCGTGAACAGCCGACCGGCGGCGGATGATTTATCCCCACAATCTTTTGGTTTACGCGCCTGAGCCTTCCAGGTTCGTGTACACAACTGGCGGATAATCCGTGACGCTGGAATCTCCGCAGTAGAACTGCCAGTCTGCCCACTGATAGCTGGACACTCCAATCAAGCCTTCCTGTGCATACAGCTCCAGGAATGTCTGGATGAACAGCGGAGTGCGCGAGCGATAGCAGCCCACCGCGAAGTTGCCATAGAACACGCGGTTAGCATCCGGGTGAACCACATACGGCTTGCCCAGAATTGTGTCGTCTGCATCGTTGAACAGGGGCACGTTCTGAGTGGACCGCGTGTTCTTGACCTTCTCCAGATCCGTGGGAGAAAGCAGGAACTTCAGGTTGGGCGAATTCTGCCAGAAGTACGGCAAGCCATACTTAAGGGCGGTCATCGCGCTGTAGTTGTCAGCCGGTGACTCGCTGGAGTCAGCTGCCAGACTGGATGAACGTAGCGGCGGAAGCGGATTGCATGGCCGTGAGGAACGCGGACATGAAAGCCGAGTTTTGCGCCTGGATCTGTCCCAACGCCAGAGCACGGAGGACACTGGACACAATTGGAATGCCCAGATTCATCCGCGATTCGAGCGAATACTTGGTCAGGTTGGCGTAGCGGCTGCCCTGCAACGTCACGGTTTTGTAGGTCGGAGGCGTTGAATTGCTCGGAGCTTGGCCTTCAACAAACACCGTGGATGCCGGTGCGCTGGTTTGGATTGTGACCACCAAGGGAACTGCGCTGTCACGGTTGTAATCCGTGACTCCTAAGCGGCCAGGAATGTCAAAGTCCATGATGCCTTGCACGATGGTCGGAACGACATCCGTAGGAACGGCAGCCGCCGCGCCACTGATAGGCGATTCCTGAATCTGCAAAGGCGTATCGGTTGCGACCTTGCCGGTACGCAACAGGCCGTCCAGGGCTTTGATGTAAGCCGCGGTGCGGTCTGCGCCGGTCAAGGGCAGAGGTTGACGGTTGATTGGTGACGTTACGCCCTTGTCGAATCCTTCAAGAACGGCGTAGCGTGACTCCAGGCTTCCAAGGCGTTCGCCTTCAGCCTTCAGGTCATTGAACATCTGGTTTTCTTCCGTGGACATTTCACGGCTGGACGTGCGGCCAATCAGATCCTCCAGCTTGGCCCGGCATGTCTGCCGCATCGTGCGAATCTCTTGGAGATTCATGGTTACAACTCCGTTTAAGGTGCAGGGCACCGTTTGTTCCCGCCGTTAGCCGGTCCAGCCGGTTGATAGGCAGAGCCACGGGGTCACCCCGCAATCAAAAATCGTGTGAGCAGTTCCACCGGGTCATCCGTCTCCCCGGTTAAGCGGGCCGCGCAATACTCCGCGCACTTCTCAATGGACATGCCCGTTTTGTCCCGCAGATAGCCGGGAAGCAGCTTCCCGAAAACATCCACGGGAGATTTACCGTCCGCAAGCAGCTTGGCTTCATGGGCCGCACAGTTCTTGGCGAGCTGAAGGGCAAGCCGCTGCTCCCGCGCCGGATGCCGGAGGCAATGCACCGTCTCCAGGTGCCATGTTCAAAG
This sequence comes from uncultured Acidobacteriaceae bacterium, assembly GCA_963807145.1. GTDB lineage: Bacteria > Acidobacteriota > Terriglobia > Terriglobales > Acidobacteriaceae > Sulfotelmatobacter. The sequence continues at coordinate 113,211 of CAWEBA010000012.1, forward strand.
GTGACAACGGCGTATCAAGGCCGGGCAGCGTTGGCAGGTTTTCCATGCGCCGCGCTTCGTTTCGCGTGAGGAAGCCTGCATTGATTCCGGCAGCGTGAGCCGAATACCGTGTCTGAAGGTCGGCGCGAGTGAGACTGTCTGTATCGAGCTTGACGAAGTAATCCGGCAGCTCAGACGGTGCCAGAAGGTCACGATGGATTGATTGCTCGATTCTTCGGCACCACGGGGACAGCGTGTATTTGACGTAGCTTAGGAAAAACTGCTCCGCACTCGCATAGGTGGATGACTTGCCCTGTGAGATTCCGGAGCAGTACATCGGGAATGCGGAAGATGCGGGCAATGTCTGCGAGCTGAAACTGTCGGGCTTCCAGGTATTGCGATTCTTGCGCGGTCAACCCGATGCGGCTTGCCTTTAGACCGCCCTCCAGCAATAAGGGCATCCACGCCTTGTTTGACCCGGAATGGCGGCGCATGAACGCCTCACGGAGTTGGTTCTTGCCATCTTCGTCCATCTCGCCGTCAATCGTGAGTTGCATGTCGGACTGGATGCCCTGAGAAAACAGCCGCGCACCTTGCTCCTCCGCTGCGAGTGCCAACCCAATGGCTTCACGCGCAAGCAGGATGAGGGATTGACCTTCCACGGTGCCCGCGGGACCAAGCATTCTTGTGATCCACAGATCGTCCGACATGAGGATGCGCTGTCCTACGCGGGGATCTGCATAGCGGAAGAAAAGCGGCACGGGCGGCGGGATAAACATATCGAGCGGGTTCATAAAGACCATGCGGCCCGCGCTGAGCGGGTACAACGCACTGATGCCGTCCCGGTTGAATTCTTTTTCGATAAAGCTCTGCCCGAAGCACAGAACGTCCAAGATCATGGCTCTCTGACTTCCGTGGATGTCTGCCAGGAATTAGGCGCGTTGTGCAGCAAGTGGAATAGCGGGTGATCGGTTGCGAGCTGTGCCCCTGTCGGCGTGCGCCTGTAGAGGTTCAACGGCATTGCCGAAAGATCCTCACACAGAATGCGGATGCAGGCGAGCACGGCTGCGCTACGCATCGCCCGCTCCAGCGAGACAAACTGCCCGCTGTTGCTAAGCGCGGATTGCATCATGGACAGCGAACCTAAGTTGAATGACTGTCCGGGGATGTATGCGAGCTTTCCGGTTGGTGGATTGGGGAGATTGAGTTGAATAAGCGACATTGTTAGGTGGTCACTGCCTTCCTGAGAGATTCGCGTTGGACAAATTCCGCGTCCAGCTCTTCAATTCTTGCGGTGAGCGAGTCAAAGCGGACTTGCTCGGCAATCGTGAGCGAGCGGGATTCAGCCACGGCGGTATCAAGCAACCGGGCGGCTTCGCGCTTCGCCTTACTACGTTGGAAAGAAATTTCGAGTAACGTCACTGGACACCTCCAATAAAATCGACCATGCCGAGCTGCCACGCGGTCCGCGAATCCAGCATTCTTCCTCCGCCGTAATTACCACCGGCGAAGGCTCGCGCACCGCGCCCGCGCTTGATTGCTGAGAGAAAATCGCCGTACCACGCATCCACCCCGATTTGCATGTGCGCCCGTGCGTCATCACTTAGCGCGGTGAACGGCGCACGTTCGACTTTCTTAGGGTCAGACACAACCGCCGTGATCTTGACCCCGCTGTTATCCAGGGCGCGGGTGATGTCGGCGTGAAGATCCAGGACGCCCACAGATCCAACCTCCCCGGACGGCGTTAGCGTGATTGTGGATGCCTGTGATGCCAGCCAATAGGCCGCGGATGCCGCAATGCCGGTCACGATGGCCCGGACCGGCTTAATCTTGTTGGCGGCGTGGATGGCATCTGCCGTCTCCGGCAATCCGAGAACGGAACCTCCAGGCGAGTTGATAATCATGTCAATCTGTCGGATGGAAGGGTCAGCAAGCTGCCGCTTCACGCTCTGCCGGATGTCCTGATAGTCCGTATCGGCCGAAGGGTCATCCTGTCCAAGAACGCCGTAAACTGAAACGCAACCGAAGCCGTGCTGTGTTTGTGGCCGTGCGGCGGCGCGGGCTTCCGGCCCGGCGAGTAGCGCGGGCACGTAAGACGGCAGGATGGCAAAGAGTGTGGAACGAAAAGTTGGGGTCATGCGGTTAAACCTCTTTCAGCGAAAAATTCAGATAGTTCAATTTCGAGCAGTGCCTCAAAAATCCGGTCCGTGGGTTGGTCCTGTCCCAATGAATCGCCGTGTACAAGATCAAACAACAGGGAATCGGCAAGCTGTTTCGTGCAGCCGTAATGTGCCAGAATCTCCCGTGTCTGCTTGATAAGCCGTTGCACGCCTTCGGCGGGCGCGTGTCCGGCTTCCCGTGCGGACATCAGGCACATACGCCACAACTTGCCAATCAAGATTTCAGCAGTCATTCCGTTTCGTCCTTTGCTACAATAAAAATGGCTCGACCGTGTTGCGTTAGCGCGTGACCGATTCAGCTACCCGGCCATGTTGGGTTGCCGCCCATCATGGCCTTTGTCTTTCTACTGCGTTAGTTCATCCCCTTCCGCGGTCCCTGTTGCCGGTTGCAACTCCACAGCAGAGCGGCTTCACCCTCCGGGGTACGTTCAATCGGGTAGGCGAAGAATCGCTTTTCCTTCCTGTCCTGCACCGCGAATTGAAGCCCGGCGATTACAAATGATCGTTTGAACTTCTTCCCGTATTCCTCCAGGAGCGAGATAGCCTGTCCCTCTTTTCCCGCTTCGACCGGGATGGCATCGGCGGGAGTTTCAGGCACGGATGGTACAAAACGGATGACCACTGCCATGCTGGTAATCCGTGCGTCCTTCAATCGCTGCTCCGCGAGGATGTCAGTGAGCCGCTGCCGTTGCTCTGTTGCCAGTGCCACAGCACCCAGCGGTGTATTCTTGGGCGTTGCGGGTGGTCTGCCCGATAGAAACTGCCGGTACGCCTTCTGCATCGGGGTTAGAGATTGCTCCATCGCTCTCCGTCCTGCTTGCCTATCCGCGTTGGTAAAGTTCATCATGCTGGAATTAGCTTAACCCGCTTAGGGCGAGCTTGTCAAACGGATAATGCAGAAACCCGCTTATATGATCCAAAAAAAGAGTTGCGCTGATTGACCCCTTGGGTTAAGATTCCGCGCCTGAAGGAAACTCGCGTAGTCAGTTGATTCTATTGGCGACCGTCAGAAGGTACAGTTTTGTGCCTCTGGAGCAGGTTATCGGGGTTCGAATCCCTGGGGGGCAGCCAGGCGCTTTCGAGCGACTCTCTGTTGTTTCCCCCCGACAAGCTTACTTAGCGAGCCCATCCAAATCCGCAGCAGCCGAATCAATAAGCGCAGCTTCGTTTTCGAGCACCTTCGCCACACGCGCGATCTCAGTATCGGCCTCCTGCCAGCGGCGTTGCTCAATGGCCTCGCGAATGCCCGGCATGGTTTTCGGCCCGTATCCGGTATAAACGCCGGGAGCATAAATCATGTGCCGATACCAGGGCCGGCGGGGAAGCCCTGCGGGATCGGTGAGTCGGCGTTCGCTTTGCAGCAGCGTTTGGTTAAGCGCTGCTAACCGCTTGTCGCTCCCCGGAAATCCTGACGCTTCGGCTCTGCCAAAAGCAATCTTGTAGCGATCGGCACTCTTTGTAAGTGCTTCCAGAGCATTCTCCAGCGGCGCAAAGTTCAAGTGCGGTGGCATGTCCTCCGGCAGCGGCGCGACGGTCGGCTTCTGAGGATCGAGCGCGGCGCGAAACGCGCCCTCCTTTAACTCCAGGTCGCGTTCGCGAGCTTCCTCTTGCTTATTTTGCAAGAGCTTTTGCAGGTCTTTGTTGTAAGTCTGCATGGTGTCGGCGAGATCGGTGAACTCATAAGGCAGAACGTCGGCGTCGGCCATTCGCATCACCGCGGTGCCGATGGTTTGCGAGAGGGCGACTCCGTAAGCAAAGTTAGTATCGGAGAAATGTGTGTACCAGTAGAAGTCATCGTAGATGGAGTGGTAGATCCCGGCGTCGTCTTCACCTCCATACCCAAGGTTGAGAGAGGCGACGCCAAGGTGGTCGACAAACGCTGTGTAGTCGGTACCGGAGCCGAGAGCGTTCATGCGCAAATCAGCCCGCTGGCGCAACTCTTTGCGTTCCTCGTCAGACTTGGCCTGGGTAATGTCAACCAGTCGGTTGCGTTCGAAAACCGAAAGCTTGCTCTCGGGATCCTCGATATCGCGAGCCACATTATTCATGAAGTGCTCCAGCGAATGTGAGCCCTCCATCAATAGATATCCGCGGTCGTTGCTGTCGGAGTTGATGTAGACAGCGGCGTGCTCCTGCAATTCGCGCCCGTGGGTTTCGGCCCAGGCGGTCGAACCCAGCAGCATCGGCTCTTCGCCGTCCCAGGCACAGTAGATGATGGTGCGCTTCGGCTTCCACCCTTGCTTTAGCAACTCGCCAAACGAGCGGGCTTCTTCGAGCAAAGCGATCTGGGCTGAGATGGGGTCCTCGGCGCCGTTCACCCAACCATCGTGATGATTGCCGCGCACCACCCATTCATCGCCTTCCGTCGAGCCGGGGATGCGGGCGATGACATCGTTCACATCTTTTACATCCCAGTTCGCTTCGACCACCAAATGGACCTTTGCCGCGCCGGGACCAACGTGATAAGGAATCGGCAGAGCCCCGCGCCATTCTTCCGGCGCAAGCGGGCCGGTGAGAGCGGCGAGCAGTGGCTGAGCGTCTCCGTAAGAGATAGGTAGAGTTGGAATTTTAGTGATGCTGGGAGCGTTACTGGCAGTCATGCGGGGAGCGTTGGGATCGCCTCGATCCGGAGTGAGCGGATCACCCGGATAGGAAGACGCAAAGTCCATCACACTGCCGCGCTGCACACCTTGATCGGGGCGCATCGGGCCTTTAGGAAAAACGTCGCCATCAAAATAACCGTCGTCTTTGGGATCAGAGTAGATCAGGCAGCCGATGGCGCCATGCTCGGCGGCAACCTTGGGCTTGATGCCGCGCCACGACTCGCCGTAGCGCGCGATTACGATGGCACCCTCGACCGAAACGCCGAGCCGCTGCAGGCGGTCGTAGTCTTCGGGCAAGCCATAATTTACGTACACAAGAGGCGCGGTCACATCCCCATCGTGGGAGTAGGCGTTGTAAGTCGGAAGCTGTTCGTCCTGCTGGCTGGAAGTCGGATCTTCGGCTAATGCAGGTTCCTGCAATTTAGCAACATAGCGCGTGGGCGCAACCAACTCCACCAAGCGGCGCTTGGGCGTGGGGAAAAGTACTTTGAAGCTTTCGATGTGAGCATCGAGACCCCACTCTTTGAACTTCGAGAGGATCCACTCGGCGTTTTGCTTGTCGTAGGCGGACCCCACATGGTGCGGGCGGGCGCTCAGCAATTGCATATAGTCGCGTTCCTTTTGGGCGTTGGGAAGAGCGCGGAATTTGCTTTCCCACTCTCGCTCAGTACGCGCGTTTTGCTTTGAAAATCCATCGAGCGTGGCGTCTTGATTCGCTTCTGGAGAATCTGCCAGAGCTGGGTGCAAGAATAAGCTCAGAAACAGGCTCAGAAACAAGCCGACGATGACGACTGCGAGGATTGAGCGCTGCATTGGGCCTCCTGAGATTTACGACCAACGAGTATGCCACGGAAGAGCCTTGTTTTGATGTGACCGTGAAATTTTGTGTTAGTCGGACCTTGTAGGAGTGGCCGCAGGTCGTGACCCGCCTTTTTTTCTCACCGCTCCTCTGTTAGGCTGTTCGCCGTTTTACGGGAGGCAATGTGATGAGACTCTACGGCCCGAGACTGCTTGCTGTTATCCTTTTTCTTTCGATTCCAAGCGGGTTCGTTTCTGCCCAGCAATCCTCCGCGCCAGCCCCGAAGCGTGTCGCCATTCGCGCCGGGCGCCTCATCGATTGCAAAAGTGATACACCCATCTCGAATGCTCTTATCCTGATCGAAGGCGACAAGATTCTCAGCGTCACTCCTGGTGGTTCCGCGCCCCCGGGCGTCGAACTGATCGATCTCTCGAAAGCCACAGTGCTTCCCGGCTTTGTCGATGCCCACACCCACGTTTTGCTGCAAGGGGACATAACTGCGGAAGACTACGATAAGCAACTCCTCAAGCAGTCGATCCCGTATCGCGCCATCCTGGCGGCCCGCAATGCGCAGATCGCGCTCTCCCATGGCTTTACCGTGCTGCGCGACCTCGAAACCGAAGGCGCAATGTACGCCGATGTCGATCTCAAGCAGGCCATCGCCAACGGAGAAATCGTAGGCCCGCACATGCAAGTGGCCACCCGAGCTATGGCTCCGACAGGCATGTACCCGCTGCTGGGCTATTCCTGGGAGCTCCATGTGCCTACGGGAGTGCAGTATGTTGATGGCGCGGAAGAAGCCGTTAAAGCTGTGCGCGAACAGGCGATGTTCGGCGCGGATTGGATCAAGTATTACTCCGACCACGGTTACTTCTACGGTCCAGATGGCGTGCTGCATAGCCACGTCAATTTTACCGACGCCGAGGCCAAGGCGATCGTCGACGAAGCGCATCGCATCGGAAAGAAAGTCGCCGCGCACGCCATCGGCAACGACGGCATCGCCGCCGCATTAAGGGCTGGCGTCGATACTATCGAGCATGGCGACGGGCTCAGCGCACCCCAGATGGAAGAAATGGCTCGGCGTGGCATCTACTGGGTTCCCACCATCGCGGTGGGCGCGTATGTCGCTTCCGGGCGCCAGGGTAACTGGCCGAAGATGGTCGAGACCGAAAAGGCGGCGTTTCAATTGGCTCTGAAAAAGGGAGTCAAGATTGTGCTCGGTACCGACGCCGGCGGTTTCGATTGGAGAGATTTGAACGAAGCAAAGGAATTCGAATACTATGTCGACTACGGCATGACGCCGCAGCAGGCGATTCGAACCGCAACCACCACTGCCGCTGAACTCCTCGGCTGGTCCGACAAGATGGGAACCGTCGAAGCCGGAAAGTGGGCCGATTTGGTAGCCGTTTCCGGCGACCCCTTAAAGGACATCACCGAACTCGAGCGCGTCAAATTCGTGATGAAGTCCGGTAGCGTCTTCAAGAATGAACTCAAGTGACCCGCTGATCCTCGCCCAAATGGCGACTGAATTCGTAGAGACTGGCTTCCCGGTAAAAGCGCACAAAACTTTACAGCGCCAGTTCGTGCAGAGCGGTATGATCCGGACAAGACGCCGCCGAACGTCTGCACCATACTATGAGGAGCTCTCGCCTCGACCTTTTAACTTTTGCAGGATTCAAGGAAAAGCTGCGTCCGGAGTTTGTCTTTCAGTTCCTCTTCCTGCTGCACATTATCGTGTTTCACGCGCATTTCTTGCGGGCACAGGCCGCTGCCCAAGCCGCCGCGCCAGCGACCGGAGCGCGAGCCGTCCACGGCGTGGTGAAATCGGGAAATATGCCGATCCCCGGCGCTGGAGTTTCCGCAGAGAATGCCGCTACCAAGGAACAAGTCAACACATGGACGGATGTCGACGGAAGTTATTCACTGCGAATTCCCGCCAACGGCCGCTATACCGTGCGAGTGCAGATGGCGGCGTTTGCCGCGAGCACGCAGGAAATCGTGCTGGACGAGACTCATCCCGACGTGCAGGCGAACTTCGAGTTGATTCTGCTGTCACGAGCGCACGAAGCCGCCAGTAAGCCGGAGCAGCGACAGGCGAATGCCGGCGGCGGACGAGGTTTCCAGAGCCTTTCCGTTTTTCAGAGTGGAGTGGGGCAAGACACGGCTGGCGGCTCAATGAGTGACGTCGTTCCTTCGGGCATGCCGGTTCCGGGGATCGCGCCTGACAGCGCTACGGAATCCGTGGCGGTTTCTGGCAACACTTCAAATTCGTTCAACGCAATGAGCGCCGATGAAATGCAGCAGCGCTTCAATGACGCCCGTCAACAGGGAGGAGGATTCGGCGGCGGATTTGGTGGCCCCGGCGGCGGAGGCTTTGGCGGTGGTGGTTTTGGTGGCGGAGGTTTTGGCCGGCGGGGTTTTGACATCAATCGCCCGCATGGATCGATCTACTACGGGATCGGCGATTCGGCGCTGAATGCCGCGCCCTATGCCCTGAACGGCCAGGTCACGAATCCGTCGTATGAGCAGAACAGTTTCGGGGGATCGGTGGGTGGGCCGCTGAATATTCCGAAGATCTATCACGGGGGCACGAAGACATTTTTCTTCGCAAATTACAACGGCAGGCGCGGAGAGAATCCGTTTGACCAGTTCTCGACGGTGCCCTCGCCGGCCGAGCGGCAGGGGAATTTTTCGGCTCTGTGCCTGACTGGATTCAATAGCGCAGGGGTGTGCAATGACGTGAACAGCAGCGGCCAGACGATCGACCAGATTTATTCCGTGAATCCGGTTACCGGGAGCACGCCATATGCGGGGAACGTGATTCCAGGATTTGCCTCGCAAACCTGCCCGTGGACTGCCGCATCTGGGCGGGCGAACGTCGCGGAGGGGTTGCTCCAATACATCCCTTGCCCGAATCTGCCAGGAGTTACCCAGAATTTTCACTATGTAACTTCAACGACGAGTGACAGCGACGACCTGAACGTACGCGTGAATCATACGATCGGTGCCGCGCCAACAGGCGGCGGCCGGCGCGGTGGGGGAGGACGCCGGCCAGGTAACAGCCTGACGTTTGGTTTTCACTATCACGGCTCGAGCGCGAACATTACGAATCCGTTCCCGAGCGTCGGCGGCACCACGGGCGTACGCAGCTTCGACGTGCCGATTGCGTGGGTGCGAAGCATCGGGAAGCTGACGAACAGTTTGCGCTTCGATTTTAATCGCAGCCGCACCAAGGCCCAGAACCTCTACGCGTTCACAGATGACATCGCCAGTGGGCTGGGAATTACGGGAGTTTCGACGAATCCATTCGACTGGGGATTGCCGAATCTTTCTTTTGGTGATCTGACCAGTTTGTCGGATACGAATCCGCAACTGGTGCGAAACCAGACCTATACGTTCTCGGATTACGTGGTGTGGTCGCACGGCAAGCACACCTGGCGGTGGGGCGGAGATTTCCGGCGAGTGCAGCTCAATACCGAAGCCAGCAGTAACGCGCGCGGGGCGTTTACATTCTCTGGCGTCAATACTTCCGACATCGTGAACGGCAGTCAGGTTATGGGCACAGGGTATGACTTTGCCGACTTTCTGCTGGGATTGCCGCAGTCGACTGCGGTTGAATTCGGAGAAGACAACTATCACTTCCACGGCAACTACTGGGATATGTATGTGCAGGACGAGTGGAAGATACGGGGGAATCTCACGCTTAATCTGGGTGTGCGCTATGAGTATGTTTCGCCACTCACGGAAGAAAATAATCTGATTGCGAATCTGGATCTTTCGCCCCAGGTCTTTGTTGCGGGCCCGTTGCTGCCGTCGGCTGCGGCGGCTGTGGTTGTACCGGGCCAGCCCGGACCCTACAGCGGCAGCCTTCCCGCCAGCCTGGTAAGGCCGGATCGCAAAGGCTTCGCGCCCCGCGTGGGAATCGCCTGGAAACCGTTTTCGAAAACTGTGGTGCGCGGCGGATATGGAATCAACTACAACACGGGTGCGTATCAAACGATTGCGCAGCAACTGGCGTTTCAGCCGCCGTTCTCGACGGCGGAGACGAACATCCAGACCAGCCCCGGCGAACTCACGCTGCAGAATGGTTTCCCGGCACCGGCAGCGGGAATCATCACCAACAGTTATGCAGTAAATCCAAACTACCGGTTCGGGTATGTACAGATTCGCAATCTAGATATTCAACAGCAGATTCGTCCGACGCTGTTGCTGAATATCGACTACACGGGAACGAAAGGAACGAATCTGGACATTCTGGAAGCACCCAATCGAACGATTTCGCCGACGACAGGAATTTCGACGCGGATTGCGGAAGTGCAGGCCTTCACGTTTGAGAATTCGATCGGCGATTCGGAGGCGAACGCGGGATCAGTGCGGCTACGGAAGCGGCTGGCACATGGATTTTCAATCGGCGGCATATATACGTTTTCGAAGTCGCTCGACGACGCATCTTCCATTGGAGCAGGTGCAACGACGACGGCGAGCGCTCCGGGATTGGGCGCTGGCGGAACCCGGGCAGCGGGAGGCGGCGCGACAGCATCGGCGGGGAGCGGGGCGAATAGCGTAGCGCAGAATCCGTTTAACATTTCGGCGGAGCGCGGGCTTTCGAGCTTTAATCAGACGCAGAAATTTACGGCGGATTATTTGGTGGAGCTGCCATTCGGCCATGACAAGCGCTGGCTCACAGGGAATACTGCGATGCGAGCGATCTTCGGCGACTGGCAGTGGAGCGGGGATTGGACGATTGCTTCAGGGCTGCCGTTTACGCCGCGGTTGCTGAACACTTCCTGTGAGGTGAATGGCGGTACCGCCGGCACGCTGCGCCCGAACCTGGTTCCCGGACAATCGATAAGCTCCCCCAACCCGTCGATCGCGGAGTGGTTCAACACCGCGGCATTCGTTGCGCCCACCGCGTGCAGCTATGGCAACGCGCGGCGCAACAGCATCATAGGGCCTGGCAGCAAAGTGTTCGACATGGCATTCACAAAAATCTTTCCGCTGAAGGAATCGCGGATGCTGGAATTTCGGGCGCAGGCCACCAACATTTTCAACATGGTTAACTATTCCTCGATTGATACGAGCCTCAACTCGCCCACCTTTGGTCGAGTAACGGCAGTCGGGGGCATGCGACAGTTCACGATGACGGCGCGGTTTCGATTCTAAGGATTGTCATGACATCCATTCCAATCCGATTCGCTGACAGGGCAGTTGCGCCGCTGCTGACGCTCATACTCCTGTGTGCTGCCTCGCCTTCGCAGCAGGAGTCAGGGTACGTGCTTCACGTGGAATCGGAACTCGTACTCGTGAATGTCACGGTCCGCGACAAGAACGGCAACTTTGTGCCTGGATTAAAACCGGAAAACTTCACGGTTCTCGAAGATAACAAGCCGCAGAAAATTGTTTCCTTCGACGTAGAAAACGTGGATGCCGTCCCTGCACAGGATGTGGCCCAGGTGAAACCGCTGTCGGGAACCGCACCGGGGCAGCCTAGTCCGGCAGTTTCCTTGCCGAATTCGGCAGCCCAGTTTAAAGATCGGCGGCTGATCGTCCTGTTCTTCGATCTCTCTGCCATGGAACCAGACGAAATCGACCACGCGGTTACCTCAGCCGAACACTACGTCGATACGCAAATGGCGCCTGCGGACTTGGTCTCGATTGTTTCTCTGGGAAGCTCGCTGCTGGTAAATCAGGACTTCACGACTGACCGCACACTTCTGAAAAAACAGCTGGACGCATTCAGTTCAGGCAGTGGCCAGGGCTTCGAAGAAGGCACCACAGGTACGACCGAAGGCACGCCCGACACCGGTCAGCCCTTTACCGCCGATGATACCGAATACAACATCTTCAACACCGACCGTCGGCTAGAAGCACTGCGATCAGTAGCGGCAAAGCTTTCCCACATTCAGCAGAAGAAATCACTGATCTATTTCTCCAGCGGCATGGACCGCACCGGCATCGAGAATCAATCGGAATTGCGGGCGGCCGTGAATGAAGCCGTGCGTTCGAACCTGGCGATTTACACCATGGATATGCGTGGCCTGCAGGCGCTGGTGGCGGGCGGGGAGGCGCAGAGCGCCAGCCTGCGCGGGGTTTCTGCCTACTCCGGACAGTCGACGCTCAACGCGCTCAATTCCAACTTTACGACGCAGGAAACGCTCGTCACCCTCGCCAGCGATACCGGCGGCCGCGCCTTTCTCGATGACAACGACTTCACCAAGATCTTCAAGGGCGTGCAGCAGGACACCTCGACCTATTACCTGCTCGGCTATCACAGCACGAACCCCGCGCGGGACGGACATTACCGCCGCATCGTCGTGAAGAGCAATGTTCCCGGAGTGAAGATCGATTATCGCCGCGGTTACTACGCGCCTGCGGATTTCAAGCACGCCACCCAAGACGACAAAGAGCGCCAGCTTGAAGAGGAGCTGGCTTCCGAACTGCCGGCCACAGATTTGCCGCTGTATCTGGGCGTCGCCTATTTCCGAATAGATGGCAACAAGTTCTTCGTTCCTATGTCGCTGGTGGTGCCGGGATCGCAGATTCCATTCGTGCGCTCCAGCGACCTCGACAAAGCGACCTTGGATGTGATCGGGATGGTGCTCGACAACGAACACCATCCGCTGAACAGGTTCCGCGATACCGTGAAGCTTGCCGTCAACACTACAAAAGACGTTCACAAGAAGAATGTGCAGTACGACACCGGGATGAGCCTGCTGAGCGGCAAATATCATTTGAAATTCGTGGTGCGCGAGAATCAGACCGGTCTCATGGGATCATTCGAGACCGACATCGAGGTCCCGGACTTGAAAGCGCAGCCGCTGAAGATGAGTTCGGTCGTGCTGGCCAGCCAGATTCAACCGGCCAAGAAGAGTACGAACCCGAACCCGTTGGTTCACGACGGTTCCGAAATCATCCCGAGCATCACACATGTCTTCTCAGCCTCGCTGCACCTTTTTGTTTATTACGAGGTATACGACCCGGCGCAGCACACGGCCGTGGCTTCTGCGGGAGAAGGAGCGCAGAAGCCCGGCATACGACTTTTGACGAACGTGGCTTTTTTTCAGGGCAAAGCCAAGGCCTATGAGAGTTCGTTGGTCGAGTTGACCGAATTAAACGCACGCGAGCGCAAGGCCGCCGTTTTCCAACTGGACGTCCCCCTGACGTCGCTCAAGCCTGGTTTTTATACCTGTCAGGTGAACGTGATCGACGACGCTGGCGGGCATTTTCTGTTCCCGCGGCTTGCCCTGTTGATCCGGAAGGAACCTAAGGCCTGATGCACAACAAGAGGCGAAGAGCTGCCGCGCTATTCAACTCCCCACGTACCGGGCATACAGGCTGCGCGCCACGCCAGTTTCAGTTG
>CAWEBA010000013.1:0-35975 GCA_963807145.1 uncultured Acidobacteriaceae bacterium
ACCGCGCGAAGAAAACATACGCGGCGTACCGCTCGATGCTGGCCGGCTTCTCTGAATCCTGCCCGAAGACTTACCTGGACGAGTTGGAGCGCAAGGATCTGATGAACTTCACTGCGGACCTGAAGGCGGATGGGCTCAGCGACCGCACGGTCTACAACAAGTTTGAACTGCTGATGACGTTTCTAAAGGCCAACAACTTTCCCCGGCTGGTAAGCGCGAAGGACTGGCCAAGGTATACCGAGCAGGAAGTCGACATCTACGAAGCGGACGAGCTGACGAAGCTGTTTTCGCATTGCAATCTGGAGCAACGGGTGCTGTTTCGGTTTTTCCTGGGTTCGGCGGGGCGGGAACGGGAAGTGGCGTTCACTGCCTGGACCAATCTCGATTTGAAGAACGGGCTCTGGCACATGCGAGCTAAGCCGGAGCTTGGTTTCAAACCCAAAGATTACGAGGAACGGACGGTCCCCCTTCCCGACTGGCTTATTGAAGACCTGAAGCTGTGGCGCAAGAAGCATGGTCGGGGATATCTGGTATTTCCGCACGGACAAGAAGAGGATCCCGAAGGCCACATGCTGCGCATGCTGAAGCAGGTTGCATTTGAGGCGAAGCTGAACTGCGGGCACTGCACCAACCGCAAGGGTCTGTCGTGCAAGAAGCACCCCGTTTGCTCCCGCTGGTATCTGCACAAATTTCGCGCGACAGCCGCGACGACTTGGCTGCAGAACGATATCGACATCAGCACCGTGCAGACCTGGCTGGGTCACTCCGATATGGAATCAACGCTGCGATACCTGAAGGCGGCTTCCGCCCGCAAGCCGATCGTGAGAGAAAAAGTGAACGCTGCGTTCGCAGCCATCGTCACGTAGCCACAAACAGCGCCGCTCTCTAGTCCAGGCCGACGGCGATTACCTCCGATTTGCCGACCAACCGGACGGAATCCTCGGGATGCACTTCAGCGGTTTGGCCGTTTCTCGTCAACTTGACGCCAAACATCCAGAATTCTGGATTGCCCGTGACTCGGCCAGAATTGGGACTGGTCCATTATGGTCGGCAGTGCCATCGACTGTGGCTGTTGAGGAGTTGAAGAAGTCTTTTGCTACAACAGGGTCGAAAGTTCATCCCGAGCTATCGCAGACTGTGCTCGGCTCTAAAGGTTTTTCATGCGGGTTTCGCAGGCCACAGGCCCGAGCTGACAGGCACGCCTGTGCTGAATAGTATCAGTCGGAGGTAGCAGCGGGATTACTGCGGTAAAGCCATCTTCTTCAGAAGTTCAATGTAGCGCGGGTTCTGGTGCAAGCTCTTGAACAACCCATCGGATTTGAGGTACGTCAGGCCGGCGTCGTGCTGTTGGTAACCCCGCTCCAGCCACTCGAGTGTTTTGTCCATTTCCCCTCGATATGCATAGACTTGCGCGATCTGATATGCCCCATCGTTGCCATGGCTGGCGATGAGTTCTTTCAATGCGGCTTCCGACGCCTGTTGACGGCCTAGGGAGCGATAAGCGAATGCCTCCCCAGCCAACTTCAACCCTTCCATGGGTTCCTGCTGCATTTCCACTAAGGCTTCTTGCGGACGCCCTCGCGCCAGCAAGATCTGGCCTCGTACGAAGTGAACGTATCCCTGTTGAGGGTCTAAATCCAGAGCCTTCTGCAGTACCGCGTTAGCTTCGTCGTACTGTCCGTTTACGTAAAGATCGTTTCCCAGGAAAAAATAACACCAAGCACAGAGCGGATCTAACGCGACTGTGCGTTTCCGTAACTCGATGGCTTCGTCCAGACGCCCCCACACTTCCTGCAAGTCGGCGCGAGAGGAGAGCACGTCTACACTTCCTGGTTCCAGCGCGGCCGCTTTACTCAGGGCATCTTCGGCGCCTTCCCAATCGAAGTCATAAATCAGACGGACGTCTGCCAGCGCAAGGTACCCCGCAGCCGAACGCGGATCCACAGCGATGGCCTGCTCGGCGTCTTCGCGTGCCCGGCGAAATCCTGACGCCGTGTCCATGAAGCTGTCTTCGGCCATGCCGGAAAATACGCTTGACCGTAGCGCCCATGCGGGCGCGTAATTCGGGTCCAGCTTGATCGCCTGGTCGGCGTAAGCCAGGGCCTTGTCGTAGTTGGCCTTGTCCGATCCTCGATTCAAGAAATATTGACCTTGCAAGTAAGCCTGGTAGGCGTCGGGATTGGCGACGTGCGACTCCGCTGGGGCAGGGGCGGCGCTGGCCCCTAGCAGTTTTATTTGCAGTGCCTGAGTGACCGCACGGGCGATTTGATCCTGCACCGCAAAGATGTCTTTGAGCTCCGTGTTGTATTCTTCCGACCAAAGCTGAAAGCCATCATTCACTTTCGTGAGCTCGGCGGTAATCCGGACGTGACTACCTTCCTGCCGCACGCTTCCTTCCAGGATGTTGGCAACGTTCAGCTTCTGTCCCACAGCTCGTAAGTCTTCATTCTTGCCTTTGAACTGAAAGGCTGAAGAGCGACCTGTAACCTTCAACCCAGGCACTTTGGCGAGCTCATTGGTCAGTTCTTCGGCCAGCCCATCGGAAAAATACTCCTGATCTTTTCCTGGACTCATGTCGGCAAAGGGCAGCACCGCAATGGAGGCGGTATTAACTTCGTCAGGATGTAGCCTGGCTCGGCCTCGCCAGAAGTATCCTCCCAGTCCAGCCAGTATCAGGAGAATTACCGACAAGCCCAGCAGCTTGCTCTTCCTGGCTCGAGCGACCGCAAATGACGACTCGACGCGTGGCCTGGTTCCGCTTCCATCGGTTTCGAATCCGCGCTGCAATCTTTGTAAGTCAGCCCGTATCTCTGCCGCGCTCTGATAGCGGAGCTTGCGATCCTTCTCCAGCGCCTTGCTAACAACTGTTTCTAATTCCGGGGGGAGATTGGGATTCAGGCGTAACGCCGAGACCGGCTGACGATTCAAGATGGCGTCAATAATGACGGAAGTGGTCTCGCCGCGAAACGCCGGCATACCTGTACACATTTCGTACAGGACAGCACCGAAGGAGAACAGGTCGGTCCGTGCGTCCAGTTCCTTGCCGCGGACCTGCTCCGGAGACATGTACCCGATCGTACCGATCGGCGCCCCTGGCGAGGTCAACCGGCCTTCGTCCGCTAAGGCCGCAGCGGTCTCTGCTGTAGGATCGAATCGGCTCATCTTTGCGAGGCCGAAGTCGAGGACCTTCGCGTGCCCGCGTTCTGTAACAAAGATGTTTGCCGGCTTAATATCGCGATGAACGATGGCCTTCGCGTGAGCCGCCTCGAGCGCGTCGGCCAGCTCGATGCCCAGCGACAGGATATCCTCCGTCTCCATCGGACGGCCCGCGATACGGTGCTTCAGGGTAGCCCCGGACATGAATTCCATCACGATGAATGGCTGCCCCTGTTGCTCGGCGACCTCATATATCGTGCAGATATTGGGATGGTTCATGGCTGAGGCTGCTTGTGCTTCGCGTTGAAAGCGAGCCAGCGCTGGCGGGTCATTAACTACTGCATCGGGTAGAAACTTGAGGGCAACAAAGCGGTGCAGGGTTATGTCTTCAGCCTTGTAGACAATGCCCATACCGCCTCCGCCCAGCTTCTCCACGATGCGGTAGTGCGAGATGGTCTGGCCGATCACTGGCGCGAATCTTACGTCGCAGAAAAAGGGCAAGTCAATGAAGACCGGGCGATTGATGGTGCTGGAGTTTGATGTTGGCCAGACTCCCCATATCGCTCACAACCCCAGAATCGGCAGGTCACTTGGTGCTCGTCTGTGAGCCGGAAACCAATCCACATGAGCGAAAAGTCGGCAAACCGCTCCTATGGAGCGGGCGCTGTGGCTAAGGTTCGATACCGATGCAGTCGTTCACGGCTCCGTGAATCCGCTGCTTGCAGCCGAGATAGCGTTCAGTTGTCTGCACCGAAACGTGACCGAGAAGGAATTGAATCTGTTCCAGCTCTCCACCCGATCGATGGCACAGCTTCGCGCACGAACGCCTCAGATCATGCGGTGCTACATGGGGGAGCCCGAGTTTTCTTGCGTACTGTTTTACAACGTGCCAGACGACTCGTTCCGTTACGCCGACACCCCAGGGTTTGCCCGCGCGACAGACACATCGGAACAGTCGGCCGGCCGTAATTCCGGCTTCAGTCGTCCACAAGTCGATGGTGGCTTTGACCCACTCGGGCACAGGCACGGTTCGAATGTGGCCGCCTTTGCCAACCAGATCAACTATGGCCCAGTGTTCTTCGCGCTGCGGCAAGTGCGCGAATTCCAGATCAGCCAGTTCGCGGCGGCGGAGTCCGCAGCCCAGCAGTACGGCGAGGATCGCACGATCCCGCGTTCCTTTGAGCGTGTCCGGCGTAGGCGACTGCCAAAAGCGACGTGCTTCATCGGCCGTGAGCCAGTTCCCAAGCCTCACGCCCAGCTTTTTTGCACCTTTCACACGTCGTATCCCAGCGGCCAATTCCGGACTGAGCAGTCCAGCGTCTGCGGCCTCATACGCGAGCCGCCGTACTGCAGCAAGTCGTCCGTTGATCGTTCCGGCCGCGAGTTGCCAGTTCTCGAGTGAAATCCGGTAGCGGGTCACCACCGTTCTGTTGAACGACAGTCGCGGCTCGGAGCAGTACCACTGAATGAATTCATCGATGGCGTGTCGATAGCCACGCTTTGACTCGGGTGAACGAAGGCTGTCCAGGACAGCCGATTTGCTGTGATCAAGGTCCGGAAGACCGAGCCTTGTCTTGGGCCGCTTTGGTTTTGGGTATTTGCCCCTGCCGTGTCTGCTCATTCCAGCCGCCTCCATCGCGGCTGGCCAAGAGACTAGTCCCGCTCACCGGGCGCATCGGCAGTTGTACAGCCAGATGAAAGGAACGCACTCGTCAACCCCCGCCGATTGTCGGGAGTATTTCCACAAGGCTGTTTTTGCGATTTTCTGTGTCGCAGGCGTTCGTCTGCTCAGTTCAATTTATCGGACCTAAGTAGATGTCCAGCCAATCCAGCGTTTCTTTGATGAGCTCGTTGCGAGGGACGGCGTGACCGGTGTCGTACACCATCCGTTTCTTCTGGTCTTTCGGGGATCCCAGCAAGTTGTAAAACGGCACTTGTGTCGACTGCTCGGGAAAGAAGAAATCGTAGTGCCCGTTGAGCATCAGCACCGGCTGCTTCACATGGGGAAGAAAGTTGATGATCTCGACTTCAGGAAGAGATTTCAGGTAATCCAGGCCACCGAGGGCAATGATGACGGCCTTAATCCGCTGGTCAACGGCGGGAATGATCGCTCCCATCACCGCGCCCCAGCTGTAGCCGTAATAAGCAATTTTGTTGTGGTCCAAGTCGGGGCGCGTTTGCGCGTAATCAATCGCGCGCGACGCATCCTTGACCCACATGACAACGTGATCTCGCCAGTTACTGCTAGTGTCGGCAGTATCCGACTCCATTCCATCGCCACGCTCGTACGTGCTCTTGTAGACCGGGTAGAGAACGGCACGTCCACTGCGAACAATGGCATCGAGAGATGCGGAAGTTTGCACAGCAAAGTGGCGCAGGCTCAGAGCGCCGGACCCAGGGAAGAACAGCACGACCTGATATGGCGGCTTGCCCTTCTTGGGCAGCAACAGATACGAGATCGCCTGCTCATGACCGTACGGCGCCGAGTAGGTAATCTTCTGAATCGTCCAGTCCTCGTCCTTGCTGTCTATCGGCTCTACTCTTGCATCCAGCGGCGTCTTGTCATACGAATAAAGGCCCTTGTAGGCCTCGAAGATCTGGTTCGAAACCGGCTTTTCTTTTGTCAGATCGCGCCGCGGTGTGGGCATGGCCGCGAACGCCTGTTTGTTAATTGCATTCGGGTCGACGTACTTGACACAGCGAAATCCAATGTCTGCGGCACGCAGAAACGGCGATTGCGCATCGGGATCGATAAACATGTAGTTAGGCTCGTCCCATGCGCCGCCCAATACGTAACGCTTGCCGTCTTCCGCCTCGGTCCAGATCCACTCCTTCACATTGCCTGCCATGTCGTATGTGCCCCAGGGACCAACGTCCGGTTTGCTGCCGACGGGCAGGATTCCCGTACTGCCAAAATTGCTTGCCGGCACAATCACCGAGGCGAGGAACGGGCCGGCAGCGCGGTTCCAGTGATAGATGGTGGGAAGGCTCTTGCCTGCGAATTCCGCATAGGCGGCGGCTTCGTACCAACTGATGCCGGTTACGGGATACTCGTCGTGACCTTTGGGATATTCGCCGGCGACCCAATCCTTCGGTCCGGGCCGTCCGGTCGCGTCGCGGAAGAGCGCCATCGCCTGGTCCCAGGTGAGGCGCTTGCCATCGCGAACGAAGTCGTACTTCCAATACTCGCGTTTCTGGTAGCCGCCCTGATCGACAAAGTCTTTGAACTGCCGGTTCCTGACCTCGTACTGATCGATCCAATAGTCGTTCAGCGGCAACTGCGGCATGCCGTCGTAGCCGGGAATGAATAACGACTTGAAATAGTTTTGCGGCGTGACGCGGACCATGCCGGCGGGAATTTTCGCCGTCTCGTCCAAAGTGACCTTCCCTTGAACAGGTTCGCCGGGAGGAGGGTAATACTTGGGTATCAGGGCCGGCGTTAGCCGCAGAACCGTGCCGTAGCCCGGCTTCTCAAACTTCCAAATGAAGATGCCGCGTGGCTGGCGGACGTTCTTCAGCGGAGTCGTTCCGACGTATTCCCAGGAGTTGTCGCTGCCGTCGTATTCGCGGCGATAGACTTTGGCGCCGGGAGGGTCCGACTCCAGGGTCATGTCATAGGAGATGAGCGGCCAAAGCTTGGCCAACTCCGGATCGCCGGGAATCGCCTGCTCAGCTTTGGATGCGAGTTTGAACTCGGTGTCGAACGCCCCTTGAGCAGCCGCGGCGCCGTACTTGCCCTGATCGTAGAGCTGCCTGATTTGCGGCAGTGCCACTTCGCGCGCCCAGCGCGCGTCGCGGGAGCGCTTCACCAGCCAGCCGATTCCCGCGCACACCACAACCACGAAGAGCAGCAGAGCCACGAGCACTCGCGGCCGCCGAGCTTCTCGAATGATGCGCGCCGGAGTGAATGCCGCGCCAGACTCCGGGAACAGCAAGGCGCGGCATTGACGAAGGTCCTGCGCCAATTCGATCCCCGACGGATACCGGTCGGCCGGATTCTTCTTCAGGCAGCGCGCGACGATTCGCCGCAGTTCCGGAGGCACGTCGCGCTTCAATTCGCTGACCGGAGTCGGATCGTCCCGCATCACCGCCGCAAGCAGAGCCGTTCCCGACGGCGCATCGAATGCGCGCTTCCCGGTCAGCATCTCGTAGAACACCGAGCCGAACGAGAAGACGTCGCTGCGCGCGTCGACCATCTTGCCCTCGGCCTGCTCGGGCGACATGTAGGCCAGCGTTCCGACAATCATGCCGGGACTGGTGCCGGCGCTGGCCTCCATCGTTGCTCCTTGATCACCGCCTGGGCGCGACGCGACGGCCATTTTCGCCAGACCAAAGTCGAGCACCTTCACCAGCCCGCCGTCATCTACCATGATGTTCCCCGGCTTCAGGTCGCGGTGCACGATTCCTGCACTGTGGGCTCGTGCCAGCGCGTCAGCGATCTGAACGGCGTAGTTCATGGCGACATTGGCCGGCAGACCGTCCGCAGGGATGACGCGGTCGAGCGCACGCCCCTCCACGTACTCCATGACCATGAAGTCGACGCCGGCTTCCGTGCCGATATCGTGCAGTACGCAGATGTTGGGGTGTTGCAGCCCGGAAATCGACTTTGCTTCCTGCACGAATCGCGCGTGCTGCACTGGGTTCGACGACAGATGTGCCGCGAGAATCTTGATAGCTACTGTGCGCTGCAGCCGGGTATCGCGGGCGCGGTAAACCTCACCCATACCGCCGGCGCCTACCAGGCCTTCGATTTCGTACGGCCCGAATCTCGTACCCGCGACAACTGCCATAGGCACGAGATTATATGCTAGGGCTGATGCCGGCCTGCTTTTTTGGGTATCCGTTCTACTCAATTCAATTTCAGTACGCGAAACGGTCTTGTGCAGCGAGTCGGGTCGATGGCGGGCGAACCGGAGGCTGGATCCGTCGACGGGTATGTGGTCGCTCAAGGGTCAGCCCACTGGGACGAGAAGTCGGCTATACGCCGATGTGGTCATCGCCAACGGGGTCGCGAGTGGATGATGAGCCAACCAGGGGTTACGGGACGCCCTATACTGCTGAGGACCCTTGTGTTGCCTGCCGGCGTAACCAAGCGGCGATCAGGGCGGGGTCAAAGAAAATCACACCGCGGTGACGATACGCAGGGATAGTGCCTGCCTCAACCCAGTCGTACAGCGTTGATTTGCCCACGCCCAGCAAGGCTGCCAGCTCGATCGGCCGCAGCCCCCGGTCAATTGCTTCGAGACGCTGAACCAGGCTCAGCGCACCTGCGTCACGCTTTTGCGGGCTGCTTCTGCGAGCCAACGAGTTTCTTGCTTTCGGTGACCGTGGTGACCGGCATCTCCGATCGTGTCTTGCGCGAGAAACAGTCGCAGCCGCTACGTCTGTCGGCGGCTCCGGTGATAGCTCTTGTGCTGGGCTGGTTGTCTGGCGAACGGACGATTCGTCCTGCTCGTCGCGAACATGGGACGGGGCTTCGGCTCTCCTGCCAGCTTGGAAACGGCAACGGAGCTTCCGTCCGGGGTTATTTGTGGTTGCGATTGCGTTTTGTCCTTCCATGGACTCCTACTGCACGGTTTAGATTTGAAAACGTACTGCTCTTACGCCGCGTTGGCGGCAGCCGGTTCTGGCCCGTGTGCCGGGCTGGATCCGCTGCTCGCGATTCCTCAAACACTGGCGCCATTCCAGACTCGCATAAAGCGCCCTTCTGCCAAAGCCAAGCTGACAAGAGAACACAAATTGTCGTTCCCGTTTTGGTCCGTGAAGGCTGTTTCTCGCTTTGAACCTGCCGGAAGAAGCTAGGCCCCGGCGCCGCCCCTCAAAACCCTAGAGGAGCCTTTTGGGCCACTGCCGCGGGCAATCTAATACCGTGCCAGCCACCCGCTCAGCGTGCATACGGCGTCAAAGTATGGGATTTTAGCTCGCAATGGAGTGTAGTCGCTCAATTTCGTCCGCGCCAGATTACTTCGGTACATCGTACCCCCGGTGCTCAGAAAGCCGACCGTGCCTTAAGAGCCATTGATAGCCGTACACATGTCGTGCGGTGGGTTAATCGACGGGGGTTGGACAATCTCAAGACGGCACGGCGACCATGGTCAGCCATCATGGAGTGAGCGCGGACTTTGCCGGCCAGCAGTTAGCGGCGTTTCTTGTTCGCTTGACCAGCTGGCAGCGGCGGATGTTGCCGACCACCCCTCGTGCGGGCCTTTAGATCTTGAGCGAGCTGATTCAGCACCACGGCTTCTGCTTGCAGACGAGGGGCGTCGCACTTCGATCCATGCGCAGGTATAGGGATACGCCTTCATCGACAGGGCCAGCCGCCGCTCTGCGCGCCAAAGCCGACCTGTGTCCGGAGGCCAAGCCGAGAAACTGAGCCACCGATTCAAGCTCCTCGCCATAGTGGACCGCCATGTCAGCCAGCCTGAGTACGGCATCCAGGTCCGAGAAGGGCCGGGCGGAGCTAAAGTAATCTCTCCAGCCATTTCTCGCAATATCCTGGCCTGACGCGGTAAGGGTGTACACGTGCCGGGGCCGCTTGGTGGCGCCCTCTTCTACCTTTCGCTTTACCAGCCGAGCCTCGCTGAGTCGGCGCAGAGCGGGGGTGCTGGCACCCAAGGATAATCCCCCGTCGCGCTGCAACGAATACGGAGTGCCGAGACCGCGGTCCAACAAGGAAAGCACGTAGAGGTCAAGAATTGAACTGGTCATTGCTCGCCACAAAAACCATATTACTGCGATATATCGAGGCTTGACTACTGACAGTTGTTGTCAGGGTGAGTTCGGTCGCATGGAAATTGCACCTGTGACAGGACCAACTTCAAGCCATCATCTAGTGCGCCCCTGAGATCGTGCGGGCTTCTATAGCCGGTCGCGAGCGCCCGAGCAAGACTCTCGGCACGGGCTCGTTTACGCTCTTCCCATGTTTCCGAGCCTTTGCGAGGAGTGTGTGACCAGAGGTGTTCCCGAAGATCGAAATCGCT
Organism: uncultured Acidobacteriaceae bacterium; assembly: GCA_963807145.1. Taxonomy (GTDB): domain Bacteria; phylum Acidobacteriota; class Terriglobia; order Terriglobales; family Acidobacteriaceae; genus Sulfotelmatobacter. Next base: position 10,137 of record CAWEBA010000013.1, read on the forward strand.
GAGCGGAGCCTGCGGACGATAAGGTTCCAACATGGCTTGCCCGGCTCGGTGCTGAGCCTCCACGATAAACTCCGGCCACTCGCCCCATCGAACGAATTCTTTGAGCCAGTCTGCTATCGTCTGAGCAACCTCTTTTCCGTCAATTATTGGTGGCGTCTGCCGTTCAGCGCTTTCCTGAGTTTCGCCAGTTTTCACCGGACCGTCAACGCTGGTGTCGTCATACGTCTCGCCAGAGTCGCTGTTGTTGAGAGGTGTGCTGAGAGAGCTTCCTTCGGGAGCCTCGCCTCGACCGCGTGCTGACTGTTGATTTCCATCGGCAGTGTCCTCGGGGATCTCGACGACGGTTGAACCCCGAAATTTAGGGGACCGCGCTGATTGCTCAATAGAAATGTCCATCCAAGCAAACCCAAGCTTGACCTTGCCTTTAAAGTCCCGACGCTTCGTGAGGTACTCAAAGGCATAGTTCTTCGCCTTTTCGGGATTTTCGACCACATCATCAGGCGATATGTCGTCATCGGAGCGCCTCATGCGCTCGCGGAGCCGGCTGACCAAGTGTGGCAGTTTGGATTCCGAAACCTGTATCGTCATGCGCTCAGCAATTAGTTCTCGGATCAGGTCCTGCCAGCGTTGCCACCTGAGCCGTTTAGGGCTGATTGTTGGGGTCTCCGCTTCTTCCGTTGTCGCTTGTGACGGTGGCTGAGGCCCTTGTCGACGCTGACTTTCCTTATCGGCGACATGAAGAGCTGCACGCAGCCAACTCTCAAAGGTTCTCCAGTTGCGCTGTCGCTTGTCATAGACTCGTTTCCCTGACCGCTTGATGGCCTCCCGCTTCGCGCACTTCCGCTTATTTTCCAGCTTGACCTCGAGCTCCTCCATCGCCTGTGTAAGATTAGGCTTCTGTTTTCCAGTTTGCCGACTCTTCTTCTGAAGCCGTTTTCGAGTTCGCCTGAATGCAAGGGTCAATGCCGAAAGCTGCACGGCATCGAGGTGCAACGCCCCTGAGTGGTTGCCCGCCAGCTTCTTGCGTAACACCCGGAGCATTCTCGCGAAGGTTTTGTTGTACTCCTTCTTCTTCCTTGCAGGTAACAGTTCAGGGTTGTCTACGGCCAGCGCCTGTGATTTGACGATTAGGTCCAATCCCGGCCTGATCAGCGTCTTTTCCGTCTGGTTCAAAGTGATTGGTGTTTTTCGTGGTCGCATAAGGGCGACTCCAGAGTTGTCGTCCATCTGCGCGGTTGTCAAGGACTCCGGTCACACGACGCGGCCGCCCGGCGAGGGCCGGGCCGGTGGGAAAGAACAGCTCACCGCCAGCTTCTCTGAACAAAACCAACCCAACTAACAAAGCCCGGTTCACAGCAGGGAGCGGGGAGGCGGGGAGCAGAAAGAGACTCAATCCACTTACGAGCATTAGGATCCTTCCAATCAACCCTTACCTGCCTAACCAAAAACCATTCCTTCCAAACAGGCACCTACAAAAATCACCAAGAATCCGGCAGCAGTTTGTAACCAGGCAATGGCGGTCATCGGAATTTTCCTCCCGGCACCGTCCATGTCCACCAAAGGCCTTACACCAGCCCTGCCTGAAACGGTGGCGAAGAATCACCAAACCCTGTATTCAGCAGCAGAGATCGCGTCTTCCCTCGTCATTGCCAGCATCAGAGCTGCGCACTGCGCTGCCAGCTTCCGGCGACCTTCTGCCCGCCCTCGGACACGGCCAGCACAAGCTCAACCTAGGACGATTGCCGATCAACTGCCGAATGAAGTAGGCCCCTTGCAATTAGCGGCTTCAAGCACGTTTCGGCAGTAAAAACACGGCAGCAGTTTCGAAATCGCAGCACGCACGCGGATGAAAGCACTGGGTAAAAACCGGGTTTTGGGGTCTGGAATGGTGAGTTAGGCGATGCTTAATTATTTTTCGGTGTTTTCCGGTGATCTTCATGCAGCTCGCCGCGCCTTCTTCGTTGGTGCCAGCCAGGGTGATATCGAAGGGCAGGATCTGGTCGGAATACCAGGGTGAAGCCACTTCTTTGAAGCCGCTGACCGCCGAGACGGGCTGGCCGTCGAACTGGTCAATGGTGGCGCCGGCGGATTGGCCGCTGTCACGGATCAACGTCGACTGGTAGATCGCCGTTTGGGACAGGAAGGCGCTCTGGTCGGTCATGAACTGAGGCTTGAGGTCGTCGACGTTGGCGACGAACTGGCCGCCGAGCTGGTAGACCAGGTTCAAGAGGGCATGGCGATCGAAGTTGACCCAGACCAGGCTGCCGGCGATGCCGCGCTTATTACGGGAGAACGCCCGGGGATCGGGGGATCCCATGGTGTAGATAGGTGCCTTCTCGCGGGTGATGCTGTAAGACACGGCCTGGACCTCGGCAAATGAGTAGTTGCCGATCTGGCAGCGGATATCGGAGCCGGAGAAGGAGTTGTACGAGCGCGTGACTTCGGACTGAAGGACGCCGCCTACGTTTTGACCGAGGATGGGCATGAAAAGAGTTTCATTTCGGGCAAGCTTTGGCAGCGAGTATGGGTTGGGGTACGATTCTTCTTGACGCTGAGATATATCTCAGTTATTAAGGAGAAGCCACTTATGAAAATAACCAGACGTCGTAAGCATCTTCGCCCCCGCCCCTCGCGCCGCCAGATCCGCCAACACATCGACCATCTCCGCCAGCGCATTCAGTTGTTCCGGACGGAATGGATCCTGGAAGCTGCCCGCGAGGATCGTAACCCCCTGCATCTGCGTCAGTTGCACGACCGCATGGTCGCCTGCCAGGACGCTATCGGCAGCCTGGAGTCGCTGTAATGAAGCGTTGTGCTATTTACACGCGGGTCTCAACCGTCGATCAGCACCCTGAAACCCAGATCCTCGATTTACGCCAGATGGCCCAGCAGCGCGGCTACCAGATCGTCGGCGAATACACCGATAAGATCACCGGAACCAAGGCCAAGCGCCCGGGACTCGATGAGCTGTTGAGGGATGCCCGGCGTGGGCAGTTTGATGTCGTGCTGGTGTGGGCCAGCGACCGGCTGGCCCGTTCGGTCCGGCACTTTCTGGAAGTGCTGGATGAGTTGAATCACCTCGGCATCGAATTCGTCTCCTTCCGCGAACAACTCGACACCGGCGGCCCTTTGGGCCGCGCGGTCGTCGTCATCATTGGCGCCGTCGCCGAGTTGGAACGCAACTTGATCATTGAGCGGGTTCGCGCCGGCATGCGCCGCGCCCGGCTCGAAGGCCGCCACATCGGCCGCAAGCCCCTGACCGTGGACCGTAACGCCCTGCTGCGGGAACATGCCCAGGGTCGTAGCCTCACCCAGATCGCGCAGACCTTCCGTGTCTCGCGCGCCAGCGTCAGTCGCATCTTGAAAGAAGCCAAGGAGGTGCCCTATGCATTCACCGAATGTGCCTGTGATTTTGCTACTTTGATTCGGCCCACTTTGCGCATCTGATTTGGCCCACCCTGCATGAAGTAATCGACCTACCCTGTCCGCGTAGCGGGTGGGGAGGGCGATGGACAGGAGACGCAAGGTGGAGCTGTTTGAACAGATCCGACGGGAGTACACCCACGGCGTGGGCACGATCCAAGGCACAGCGAGGAAGTTAGGAGTGCATCGACGCATGGTGCGCCAGGCGCTGGCGAGTGCGGTGCCGCCCGAGCGCAAGCCGGCGGTGCGGCGGCGACCGCAGTTGGAAGCGGTGAAGCCGTTCATCGACGCCATCCTGCAGGCGGACCGGCAAGCGCCGCGCAAGCAGCGGCACACAGCACAACGGATCTGGCAACGGATAGGCCTGGAGCGACCGGGAGCGACGGTGTCGGCCTCGACGGTACGGCGCTATGTGCGGCGACGACGGGCCGAGCTGGGGCAGGTGGCTCGCGAGACGTTTGTGCCACAGGTGTACGAGTGGGGCGATGAAGCGCAGGTCGATTGGTACGACGCCCAGGTCGAGGTGGCGGGCGAGCGCCGAGCCGTTCACATTTTCGCTATGCGCTCGATGGCCAGTGGCGGTGCGTTTCATGTGGCCTACTTTCACGCCACCCAGCAGGCGTTCTTAGAGGCGCATGAGCTGGGCTTTGGCTACTTTGGCGGGGTGTTTCGCGGCCTGCGCTACGACAACTTGAAGAGCGCGGTGAAGAAGATCCTGCGCGGCTATCAGCGGGAAGAGACCAATCGGCTCATTGCCTTTCGCTCGCACTGGGGTTTCACTACCGAGTTCTGCAATCCGGGACGCGGCAACGAGAAGGGCGGAGTGGAAGGCGAGGCGGGCTACTTCCGGCGCAACCACCTGGTGCCGATCCCAGGCGTGCAGGACCTGGCCGAGTTGAACGCACATCTGCTGCGCTGCTGCCGCGATGACGAACAGCGGCGGATCGCGGGCAAGCCGCTGCTGGTGGGCGAAGGCATGCGCATCGAGCGCGAACACCTGTTACCGCTGGCGAGCGAGGGGTTCGATTTAGCCGAGACTAGCTTTCCTACCGTGGATGGTAAGGGCTGTGTCAAGGTGCGCACCAACTGCTATTCGACGCCGCTGAACCCGGGCACGCGCTGCCAAGCTCGCCTGCTACCTGCGTACGTGGAGATTTGGTACGAGCGACAGTGCGTGGCGCGGCACGAACGCAACTACAGTCGGCAGCAACAGGTGCTGGATCTGGAGCACTATCTGGAAGTGCTGGACCGCAAGCCCGGAGCGCTGGCCGGATCGCGGCCTTTGCAGCAGTGGCGAGAGCGTGGTCGCTGGCCGGAGAGCTTCGACCGGCTGTGGCGCAGCCTGGAGCAACGCCAGGGTCGACCCGCTGGCACACGCTCGATGATCGAGTTGCTGAGCTGGGGCAGGCAGCAGGGCTGGGAACGGTTAAAGAACGCAATCGAACAGGCACTGGAGCTGGGTTGCAGCGATGCAGCGGCGGTGCGCCATTTGCTGAACTTCGGCGAGCTGGCGCGTGCGCCACGCCAAGAGTGCGAACTGCATGCGGGGACTGGAGCAGTACGAGCGACCTTTGCCGGGGATGCGCGAGTATGACTTGCTGCTCAAGGACGCGGAGGTGGCGCGATGAAACCCACCACGGACAGCTTAGAGCATGCCAGCGTGCAGCAGTACTGTAAGTCACTACGGGTGCCGGTCATCGCCGCCAACTTCATTGCACTGGCAGAACAGGCGGTGAAGGAGAACCGCAACCACATCGGGTATCTGGAAGCCTTGCTGGCGATGGAGAGTGAAGAGCGCGATCGGCACGCCGTGCAGAACCGGCTGCACGATGCCAGGTTGCCACGCCTGAAGACGCTGGAGGAGTTCGACTTCAACCAGGCACCGCACATTCCGGCAGCGAAGATTCGCGAGCTGGCCGAAGGCGGCTATATCGAACGCGCTGAACCGGTAGTATTGCTGGGCGATTGCGGAACGGGCAAGACGCACCTGGCGACCGGTCTGTGCGTAGCTGCCTGTCGGCAGAAACGGCGGGTGCGGTTCACCACAGCCGCCAACCTGGTCAACGAGTTGGTCGAAGCGCGGCAGCAGAATGCGGTGCGCCGAGTGCTGGCGCGATGGATGCGTTTCGACGTCATCGTTCTGGATGAGGTCGGGTATGTACCGCTGGCCGACATTGGGGCGGAGTTCTTGTTTCAGGTGATCGCCGAGCGAGCGGAGCGAGCGACGCTGATCATCACCACCAACCTGCCTTTCTCGGAGTGGACGCAGGTTTTTCCCAACCCGCGCTTGTGCAAGGCGTTGCTCGATCGCATCACCGACCGCGCTCACATCATCGAGACTGGAACGGATTCGTTTCGCTTCCGCCGCACGCTGGAGGCACGCAAGAAAAAGAAGGCTTCGTAATCACTGGGCCGGGGAAGGGGCTCAGACGCCGCCCCTTCCCCGGCACCCCTTCCCGGCTACCGGAGCGGGATCGCTAACTTACGGCACTAAAGGGTGGGCCAAATGGAATGATCACAGGTGGGCCAAATCAAGTTGCCAAACGCAGCCTGATGGCCCCGATGACGACCTCGAACTCGGCCGGCGCCTAGTAGCCGCCCTGCTCAGCTATCACTACGGGCTCGCGAGCGTTGACTACACCCTGAAGCGGTACATCCCGCAGGACCTCCATCCGTCCTGGGATGCGCTGGCACACGACCTGCTCGAAGGCATGCTCATGCAGGTGCAAGGCGAATCATAAAGCGTTTGCGCAACTGAAAAGCACCGCGCCAAACAATCGAAGGAGGTCGCCTATGAGCAAGAATGGGCCGCATGATCGCGGGCCACCACCTCACCGTGGTCTCGTCGCCGGAGATGAAGTCGTGGTCAGCGTTGATTTGGTCAGCGCAGATCCTGGCTTGGTGGTGGTCGGCGCCGAGGTCGTGGTGGTTGACCCTGACGCCGATGTCGTGGTGATTGATCCTGACGCCGATGTCGTGGTGGTTGATCCTGACGCCGATGTCGTGGTCGTTGATCCTGACGCCGATGTCGTGGTCGTTGATCCTGACGCCGAGATCGTAGTAGTCGGCTCTGACGATGTCGTCATCGCTCCTGATGTCGTCCTCGTCAGGCGAACCAATCCATGCCGGCAACGGCGGCCGGCCACATAAACGGCAGTGTTTGCGTTTGGCAACTTGATTTGGCCCACCTGTGATCATTCCATTTGGCCCACCCTTTAGTGCCGTAAGTTAGCGATCCCGCTCCGGTAGCCGGGAAGGGGTGCCGGGGAAGGGGCGGCGTCTGAGCCCCTCCCCGGCCCAGTGATTACGAAGCCTTCTTTTTCTTGCGTGCCTCCAGCGTGCGGCGGAAGCGAAACGAATCCGTTCCAGTCTCGATGATGTGAGCGCGGTCGGTGATGCGATCGAGCAACGCCTTGCACAAGCGCGGGTTGGGAAAAACCTGCGTCCACTCCGAGAAAGGCAGGTTGGTGGTGATGATCAGCGTCGCTCGCTCCGCTCGCTCGGCGATCACCTGAAACAAGAACTCCGCTCCAATGTCGGCCAGCGGTACATACCCGACCTCATCCAGAACGATGACGTTGAAACGCATCCATCGCGCCAGCACTCGGCGCACCGCATTCTGCTGCCGCGCTTCGACCAACTCGTTGACCAGGTTGGCGGCTGTGGTGAACCGCACCCGCCGTTTCTGCCGACAGGCAGCTACGCACAGACCGGTCGCCAGGTGCGTCTTGCCCGTTCCGCAATCGCCCAGCAATACTACCGGTTCAGCGCGTTCGATATAGCCGCCTTCGGCCAGCTCGCGAATCTTCGCTGCCGGAATGTGCGGTGCCTGGTTGAAGTCGAACTCCTCCAGCGTCTTCAGGCGTGGCAACCTGGCATCGTGCAGCCGGTTCTGCACGGCGTGCCGATCGCGCTCTTCGCTCTCCATCGCTAATAAGGCTTCCAAATACCCGATGTGGTTGCGGTTCTCCTTCACCGCCTGTTCTGCCAGTGCAATGAAGTTGGCGGCGATGACCGGCACCCGTAGTGACTTACAGTACTGCTGCACACTGGCATGCTCTAAGCTGTCCGTGGTGGGTTTCATCGCGCCACCTCCGCGTCCTTGAGCAGCAAGTCATACTCGCGCATCCCCGGCAAAGGTCGCTCGTACTGCTCCAGTCCCGCATGCAGTTCGCACTCTTGGCGTGGCGCACGCGCCAGCTCGCCGAAGTTCAGCAAATGGCGCACCGCCGCTGCATCGCTGCAACCCAGCTCCAGTGCCTGTTCGATTGCGTTCTTTAACCGTTCCCAGCCCTGCTGCCTGCCCCAGCTCAGCAACTCGATCATCGAGCGTGTGCCAGCGGCTCGACCCTGGCGTTGCTCCAGGCTGCGCCACAGCCGGTCGAAGCTCTCCGGCCAGCGACCACGCTCTCGCCACTGCTGCAAAGGCCGCGATCCGGCCAGCGCTCCGGGTTTGCGGTCCAGCACTTCCAGATAGTGCTCCAGATCCAGCACCTGTTGCTGCCGACTGTAGTTGCGTTCGTGCCGCGCCACGCACTGCCGCTCGTACCAAATCTCCACGTACGCAGGTAGCAGGCGAGCTTGGCAGCGCGTGCCCGGGTTCAGCGGCGTCGAGTAGCAGTTGGTGCGCACCTTGACACAGCCCTTACCATCCACGGTAGGAAAGCTAGTCTCGGCTAAATCGAACCCCTCGCTCGCCAGCGGCAACAGGTGTTCGCGCTCGATGCGCATGCCTTCGCCCACCAGCAGCGGCTTGCCCGCGATCCGCCGCTGTTCGTCATCGCGGCAGCAGCGCAACAGATGTGCGTTCAACTCGGCCAGGTCCTGCACGCCTGGGATCGGCACCAGGTGGTTGCGCCGGAAGTAGCCCGCCTCGCCTTCCACTCCGCCCTTCTCGTTGCCGCGTCCCGGATTGCAGAACTCGGTAGTGAAACCCCAGTGCGAGCGAAAGGCAATGAGCCGATTGGTCTCTTCCCGCTGGTAGCCGCGCAGGATCTTCTTCACCGCGCTCTTCAAGTTGTCGTAGCGCAGGCCGCGAAACACCCCGCCAAAGTAGCCAAAGCCCAGCTCATGCGCCTCTAAGAACGCCTGCTGGGTGGCGTGAAAGTAGGCCACATGAAACGCACCGCCGCTGGCCATCGAGCGCATAGCGAAAATGTGAACGGCTCGGCGCTCGCCCGCCACCTCGACCTGGGCGTCGTACCAATCGACCTGCGCTTCATCGCCCCACTCGTACACCTGTGGCACAAACGTCTCGCGAGCCACCTGCCCCAGCTCGGCCCGTCGTCGCCGCACATAGCGCCGTACCGTCGAGGCCGACACCGTCGCTCCCGGTCGCTCCCGGCCTATCCGTTGCCAGATGCGTTGTGCTGTGTGCCGCTGCTTGCGCGGCGCTTGCCGGTCCGCCTGCAGGATGGCGTCGATGAACGGCTTCACCGCTTCCAACTGTGGTCGCCGCCGCACCGCCGGCTTGCGCTCGGGCGGTACCGCACTGGCCAGCGCCTGGCGCACCATGCGTCGATGCACTCCTAACTTCCTGGCTGTGCCTGGGATCGTGCCCACGCCGTGGGTGTACTCCCGTCGGATCTGTTCAAACAGCTCCACCTTGCGTCTCCTGTCCATCGTCCTCCCCACCCGCTACGCGGACAGGGTAGGTCGATTCCTCCATGCAGGGTGGGCCAAATCAGATGCGCAAAGTGGGCCGAATCAAAGTAGCAAAATCAGGGTTTCAAAAGGGGTGCCGCGAGGCACCCCTCAACTGCTTGATTCCACTGACTCGAAAATCGCGTTTTTCGCTGTTACAGAAGGTATGGGTTCGGAAACGGCGCAGATGGGTCATCGATCAGGAACACCGCTCAAGCGTTCGAAAGCACTACTTTCTGCGGGACGCGCTTGCAATGTAGAAGGTGTTCCAAGACGTCGGAGTCAGATTTGCCGAGCAATCGCCCGCAGTATCTGCACCATACTTTCCTTCTGCCGGCGCGTCTCGTGGCCGCGCCGTGTTCGATCAATCTCGCTATACCTGCACGCTTCGCCGCCCGACCGGAGGTACCTCCAGTATGGTCGTCACAATCGGCGTAAGCGACTGACGATCCAACCTGTTACCGGCCAGATTTTCCCACTCTCGCCTCCTAATTGTTAACGCCTCAATGTCCCTGCGATCTGGGCGAACTGATCTAGTGCCGCCTGCAAGTCCTCGGCGATTTCCGCGGCGATCACGTCGGGGTCGGGGAGATTGGCCGAGTCCTCAAGGCTGTCGTCTTTCAGCCAAAAGATGTCCAGACTCACTTTGTCGCGCTTTATCAGATCTTCGTAGTCGAAAACGTGGAAGCGATCGGTTTCTTTGCGGTTGTGGCGGTTCTCCGCGTTGTAGGAGGCGACGAAGTCGTTCAGGTCGGGTCGCTCCAGCGGATTCGTCTTCAGCGTAAAGTGCTGGTTCGTGCGGAAGTCGTAGATCCACAGCTTCTTCGTCCAGGGCTTCTCGCTGGCGGGCTTGCGGTCGAAGAACAGCACGTTCGCCTTCACGCCCTGCGCGTAGAAGATGCCGGTCGGCAGCCGCAGCAGGGTATGGACATCGCACTCGTGCAGCAGCTTGCGGCGGATGGTCTCGCCGGCGCCGCCCTCGAACAGCACATTGTCGGGCACTACAATCGCGGCACGGCCGTGGATCTTCAGGCAGCTCTTCACATGCTGGAGGAAGTTGAGCTGTTTGTTGCTCGTCGAAGCCCAGAAATCCTCTCGCACCACAATCAGGCTTTCTTTCGCTTCTTCTCCTTCTTCATTGATTACTGTGATGCTGGATTTCTTCCCGAACGGCGGATTCGTCAGCATCATCTCGTATGCCGCCGAGGGCTTCTGGTTCAGGCTGTTGGCGACGGTGATCGGGCATTCATCGCCACCGATGCCGTGCAGGTACAGGTTCATTGCGGCCAGTCGCGCGGTCGCATCAACGATCTCGATTCCGCTGAGCGCGTCGAACTTCAGGTGCTTCTTCTGGTCTTTGTCGAGCGCATAGTTCTGGCTGACATAGGAATAGGTCGCCAGTAGGAATCCTCCTGTGCCGCATGCCGGATCGTGGACCGTCTGCCGCGGCGCAGGGCGCATCACCTCCACAATGGCGCTAATCAGAGGCCGCGGCGTGAAGTACTGTCCCGCGCCGCCCTTCACGTCCGACGCGTTCTTCTCCAGCAGGCCCTCGTAGGCGTCACCTTTCACATCAACGTCGAGCGAGATCCACTGCTCCTTGTCGATCAGGTCGGCAATCAGCCGTCGCAGCTTGGCTGGGTCCTGAACCTTGTTCTGCGCCTTGCGGAAGATGACGCCGAGCGTGCCCTTCTTCTTTCCCAACTCGGTCAGGATGTGACGATACTGCGTCTCCAGTTCGTCGCCGTCCAGGCGTAGCAAGCTCGCCCAGTCGAGGTCCTTGGGGATGATGGCCGAGCGGTTAAACGGCGGGCGAGTCTGCTCATCGGCCATCTTCAGGAAAAGCAGATACGTAAGCTGCTCGACATAGTCGCCGTACGAGAGCCCGTCGTCGCGCAGGACGTTACAGTAGTTCCACAGCTTCTGGACGATGCCATTGCTGGTCATTCGGCTGCGCCCCCGGTTTGCTCATTCGTACCGAGCAGCGCCTCCGCCTCACGTCGAACTATCGGCAGCTTAAGTTGCATGACATTCCAGACAATGCGATGGTCGATCTGCGCGTATCCGTGGATTAGGATGTTTCGGAAGGCGATGATGCGCTGGTGCTCACTGATCCGGGAGGCCGTCGTGGGGTCGATCCGGGCTAGCTGGGCCAGCGCTTCCCCCACGATTTCCAACTGCCGCTCGACCGCCGAGCGAAGCGCAAGATCCGATGCGTAATCGGAGAAACTCTTGCTGGCGACAAACTCCATCGCCGCGGCGGATGCGCGCGCTATGTCGTAAAGGTACTTCTGCGATTCAAGCCGCATAGATGAGGGTACGAGTGGAATCGACAGCTTTCTGGAAATAGGGGTTCGTGATGGCCGAGGCCACAACCAGGTCCACCGGACGTTGAAATAGTTCCTGCAAGTCTTCCAACAATCCGAAGTAGGCATCCGCATATTGATCAGGGCCCAGCTCCTGGAACGCGACCAGAAAGTCCAGGTCGCTTTTCGCCGGATCAAAGTCTGGCCCTGTCGCCGAGCCAAACAGCTCGATCTGCTGCACACCGTACCGGCGGCAAATGCGCTCTAGTTCCTGAAGTTTGTCCTCGACGACGCAGTTCATCTCGTCTCTCTCCTGATCATATTCTCAGGCCTGGCTTACTGCCGTCGCACTTCGGACATCTGCGTTCGTGAATGTCACTACCGTTCGCGCCATAGACGTACCCGCAGCGAGAGCAAGCGAGCTGGTAAGTGTATTGCATGTGATCAGTCCCTGGTGCGCCGGTGTTACGAATCACTACTTGACCATGCGCGTTTACAAAGCCGGGCACGGTGGTCACCTTCTTTTGTGCGGTCCTCTTGGGCTGATTGTCGTCATATAGGAAAGCCACCGCGTCGAAAATGCACGGCAACACTCCAGCGGCGTCGCAGAGCGCTTGAACGTAGTCCATCACTGCTTCGTAACCTCTGCTGTCAAGCAGCTGGGACGATTCCAGTTCTACGGATAGGTTGTTGTTTATCCAACCCACCACCCTGCTGTCCAGTGGTGTCTCGTATCGAGTGAGGCCCAACCATTGCCAGAGATTGCGCGCCTGTTTTGGTCCGATGCCATTAAAAGTAGCGTCAGCCCATCTGGCGGCGATTCGCTCCGCGTTCTTGTGCTCAGCAATCGGCACTCGACTGCGCAGCCGGAACAGCAGTTCAAACGTCATTTCCGCATCGCTCCATGCGCCATCATTGAGTCGCTGCAAATTATCTCGCAGTTGGCGAGCAATAGTCAGTCCACGTCGAATGCCACCGAATTTCCTGATTTCCTCTACAGTAAATGCGGCAATGTCCACGGACTGCTCGCATGCTGATAGGTTTAGTGGAAAGGGAGCCAGGGTGAGAAATCGATCTACAGGACTGCCGCGGGTCGAGCGCTGCTGCGTGGTAAGTAAACAGCCTACGAGCACATACCAGAAGTGCTCGCGCGAGAAAACAGGGGCCGGGCCATTAACATTAATTTTTTGGCGCTCCTTGCGGAACTCGTCGTCTACTGCAGCCTCGACGGCCTCGCGCACTCGTTTCGCGTCGTCGGCCTCGACCTTCAACGCTGCTGCCGTGTTCATGCCGAAACTCCAGTTGCGCGATTCGATTTTTCGAGCACACTGCGTTTGCTGCTGGATTTCACCAACTTGCGTTCCGCGCGGATGCGCTCCAGTAACACTGACGCGGGCTCGTCGCTGGGATATTGTGGCACCAGCTTGCCTTCGAACGCACGCTTCAGGATAGCTTGGCGCAAGCGGTCGGCACGGCGAGTCACAAGAGACATCCCTCTTTCTTGTTGTTCAATGGTGGAGTGCGTTTCTTCAACCACAGACACGATGCGGTCCTGCTCGGAACGCGGCGGCAGAGGGATGGGCAGTTGCCGAAGCATGCCGAGATTCAGAACGTCCATGGTCTGGCCGTGGGCGACGGCCTTGAACATTTCCCGGACAGCCGGCGATCCGAGTAATAGCTGCAAGTATTTGGGGTTAACGGCCGAGTGCAGAGTAATTTTGATTAGGCGCGGATTGATAATTCCTGGGCGTGCGTTTTCTGGTAGCACCATCACTCGCCCCGCTGTCCCGACCAGGCTGACGAGAAGATCGCCTGCCTTCACTGCACAACTTTTCAGTTCCTCATACTTCTCTGAGTCTATGAAGTAATCACCGTAATGGGGGTCGCCTTTAATAACCTGCTCCTGTCCGTAAACCTTATAGCCGTCGGGCACGTAGCAAGACTTCTTCAATGCGCTACCAAACGGTCCGGCCTTCAATGCATTTTGAGAACCGTCGGTAATCTGATCGATACCGGCGCACTTCCACCCCTCCGGCACCCGGGTAGGTTGCTCGTGTCGGGCGGTTCGGGCTCCTTATACCTTTTCTTCCAGTCGTCATTCTTTGGAGGCTTCCTGGCGGCGAGCATCTTGGCGAGTTGGTCGGCTTCCCACCTGGCGCGGCGCTCTTTGAGGATGCGCGCCAGAAGTTGCTCGCCAGTTTCGTAGGTTCGGCCTTCCTTGCGCGCCAGTTCAGCTTCGGTCGGAACCAGCCGTCCCTCGCACGCCGCCTTCAGCACCGACGCCCGATACCGCTTCAGGTTCGCCTGGACCCGCTTCAGCGCCGCCACCGCAGAGTCGAGGTCAGTGAAGAATGTATCCAGAGTGTCGGCGATTTGCTTCTGTTCATTTGTTGGAGGCAACGGCAGGGGAATATCTTGGACAGTCCGAGACGACAAGTGCTTAACAGTGACAGAGGACGTTTCGTCGTTTATGGCTTTCAAGTAGCCGGGCAACAAGTATGACAAGAATCGCCGGTCAAAGAACCTGGCATCCGGGGCAAGCTTACAAACTCTCTGATTCAGTAGCGCCGTTGGGCCGTTCCAAATTGCAGCATTAAAGTCGCCGTCCATTCCTACGACCAACTCGCCGGGGTTAACAAGATATTCTTCGTCGTACTCTCCCGAATAGAGCGCTTCCGTTGCTGTCGAGGTGACATCACGAATACGGAGTAGCGGCACGCCGTTCGTCCTAGAGAAAAATGAAGATGAGAATGCAAATCCGTTTAAGACCGTAGCGACTTGGCCGAGAGGGATACGCTGCCAACTCGGGTGTTTCCCCAAGAGGCCATTTTCATTCGCTTCTACGATGTCATTTAAAGACGCTGTAAAGCTCACGCCACCAGCACCTCATTTAACTCGCGGAGCAATGGCTGCAACTTATCCCCGAACACCTGATACGCCTTTCCCAATCCGCCGCGCTGATCGAAGGGCGCGAGGTCGAAATCGTCCATCTCAATCGCCAGACTTGACGCGACATGATCGCGGATGGCCTCCAGCCACTGCATCTGCTCCGCCGTGAACAGCGTGCCCCCTTTCTCCTGCGAGGCGATCCAGCGCACGAACCGGGCGTTCACGTCATCCTGGAACGGATGGAGGTCGGACTGCTCCTTCAACGCGAAGCGCACGAGCGAGACGATGTCGGTCAGCATGCGCCCGCCGGAGCCGTGGACGCGCGAGCGGTCGAGTGTCTCGTAGGCGTGCCAGAGAACGTCGGGCGTCATGCCCCGCAGCCCGTCATGGGGACGGCTAAGCGCGTCGGCCAGTTCCTTGATCTCCTTGAACGTGAGCCGTTGCCGGTACGGCCTGCTGTAGAGCACCTGTAGGGCCGTGATCTCGTCCTTGTTGTCGGCGATGAACTTCTCGAATGAGGTGACAATACTCTTCGCCTTCTCCTTCGCCGCATCATCCACTCCGGCCGAGAGCAGTTCGTCCTTGGTGATGGTATCGATCGTCTGCTCGTAGGACTTTCTGATGTCGACGATCTTCTGCCGCAGCACAGGGTTGGTGGCGATGGGCTTGGCGGCTTCGGCCAGCAGCTTGTCCGCCGCTGCCTTGATCTCGTGCTCATCCGGCTCGGATTTGCCGGCGGCCTTGCGCGCAGCTTCGATCTGAACATCAGGGTCGAGCGCCTCGACGATGCCGCGCGTGATGTCAGTGATCGGCTTGCCCGCGTTCACCTCGGTCAGCAGCTTGTTGTCCTCAGGCGTCAGTTGGTTATTGAGGCGCGCCAGGCGCGAGGCGATAGAGCTGAGGACCTCCGGGTCGCGGCTGCCGAAGGCGACCGTCTCCAGGAGCTTCTCCAGCGAGACGCTCTTCTTCCGCTCCATGGGTTGCGTGTCGGTCATCTCCTCCTGCGAGAGGCCGATGGCATCTACGATGACGAAGTGCGTCTTGGTTTTCGCGTCGGGCGTGACGGCTTGGAGTTCCGTTTCCGTGACCACGCGCGCACCGCGGCCTTTCATCTGCTCAAACAGCAGACGGCTGCGCACCTGCCGCAGGAAGAAGACGATCTCCAGCGGACGAATGTCGGTGCCGGTGGCGATCATGTCCACCGTAACTGCGATGCGCGGGTTGTAACTGTTGCGGAAGGACGAGAGCAGGTCCTCCGCCTTGATGCCGCTGTTGACCCACTCGACCTGCTCGGTCTCGCTGCCATCGGCGGCCTTGACCTTGGTGACGCGGCGCGCCGTGCCGGTACGGTAGGTGATCTTCTGGGCGAAGTCGTTACCCTTGCCGAACTCCTCGCGCACGATCTGCACGATGTCGTCGGCGTGGCTGTCGTCCTTGGCGAATATCAGCGTCTTGGGCACTTCGGTGCGGCCGGGGAAGATCTCGGTGAAGAGCCGCTCCTTGAAGGTGCGAATTATGGTGCGAAGCTGGTCGGGCGCGACCACGTCACGGTCGAGCTGCGATGCGCCGTAGATGAGGTCATCGTCGAGCTTCTCCCAGCGCACTTTGCGCGTCTGGCGATCGCGCTTGTCGATCTGGAAGCCGGCATTGATGGTCGAGCCGTGCTCGCTGATGAGCGTCCGGATGCGGTAGAGGTCGAAATCGACGTTCACCCGGTCGGCGACGGCCTGCTCGTGGTTGTACTCCATCACCAGGTTCTGGTTGAAGAAGCCCAGCGTCTGCTTGGAGGGCGTGGCCGTCAGCCCGATGAGGAAGGCGTCGAAGTACTCCAGCACCTGCCGCCAAAGGTTGTAGATGGAGCGGTGGCACTCGTCGGTGATGATGAAGTCGAAGGACTCGATGGGCAGCCTGGGGTTGTACTCGACCGCCGCGGGCTGCGCCTGGAGCGCCGCCATGGTAAACGCAGATTCTTCCTCGAGCGCGGGGTCGAGCTGCTCTTCGCCCTTCAGCATGGAGTAGAGGCGCTGGATGGTGGTGATGCAGACCTTGCTGACATCGTCCAGCTTGTTGGATTGCATGTGCTGGACGTTGTAGAGCTCGGTGAACGGGCGGTTCTCTTCGGGCGTGACGAAGGCCTGAAACTCTTTCAAGGTCTGGCGGCCGAGGTTGCTGCGGTCCACCAGGAAGAGGATGCGCCGCGCGCCGGCGTACTTGATGAGTCGGTATGAGACGTTGCACGCGGTGTACGTCTTGCCGCCGCCGCTGGCCATCTGGATGAGCGCGCGCGGGCGTTGCCGGGCCAGCGAGGCTTCCAGGTTCCGGATTGCCCGCACCTGGGCAGGGCGCAGTCCCTCCTCGATGAGGGGCGGCATGTGACGAAGCTTCGCCCGCAACGCAGAGCCGGGGCGTTTCAGTTCGTCTTCCAGCCACTGGGCGAGCGTCTCGGAGCGGTGGAAAGCGAAGACCGGTCGGCTGCGAGCGTCGGGCTCAAGCAGACTCGTGAAGCGGGTTTCGACGCCTGTGCTCTGGTAGAGGAATGGCAACGGACGACGCGGAGCAGGAACGCCGTCGGGAACACCTTCGCTGTACTTGGCGGTTTGAATCTCAACCTCAGTGAGGGTCGTGCCTTCACGCTTGGCTTCGATTGCGCCGCTGGCCGCTCCATCAGCGAACAGCAGGTAGTCGGCCTCGCCGTGCCCCTTCTTCATCGGGAACTCGCGGACGGCGACGCCCCGGCCGGCCGTGATGTTCACGGCACGGCGGTCCTGAAGCGTCCATCCGCCGGCGTCCAGAAGCTTGTCGATGTTCTGGCGCGCCCGATCCTCGGGGGTGATTGGCATGGGAACAGCGCATTATAGCGAGTGCGTACGACCGATGGAACGAGAATTGTTCGAGTTAGAGTGACTCCCAAACGAAGGTATTGCTGGCTCGAGCCTTGCAACAGTACAGGGCTGAATGACTTCATCGCAGCTTGGGACGTACCGACCAACAGCCCTAGACTCATTTGTTGTGTGACACCTGTTGAAGTACAGGAGAGAAAGGATCAGCTAGATAAATGTAGCGATTGAGAAGACCGGAACGCGCCTTATTAGATTCGCCCATCTGACACACCGTCGACCCGCAGCACCGAGGCGAAATGGAGATAAGGCAGATATGTCGTCTTACCGACAGTCAGCCGGCAGCGTGGGTCAACGCTGACCAGAGTCGCTCAGTCATCTCAAGATGTGATCGCTACGTGTTAAGGCTGCAAAATTACTAGCGTCAAAATTCCGAAAAGCGATTGCCCGTTCTTCAGTCCGTGATAATCCCGTTTATCACGCAGTCGGGGCCAAGCGGGCAGGCAGCCGCTGATCGAGCGAAGCGGTGATTCGATGCAGCAACCCTGTATGCAACACCGCCCGAGTTTTCGTTTATCTACGCGGCTACTGCCGAATCAGCAGTTGCAGTTTCGAAGTCCCGCTCGTGGCGCTATCCTGGGGTCGGCTGATCAAGTAGTGCAGGATTGCTGCGAGCGATCCGCATTAGAATCATCTTTTTGATGCTCCGCTTGACAGAGCTGCGATTCAGATATGTTCTTCTCCCGCGCCGCGGTTCCGTTTTGTCCGCATGAGATCGAACATACTCTGCGCTCGCCCCAGGGGCGATCAGCTTGGGACTCCTCGCTATTTCCACGCCATTCCTTATCTGCTGCATAGGGAATTGCCATACAGAGTCTCCGATCTACCCCGAAATAACACCTGTGTCTGAAACCTTTACGAGTGTCGACCCCTCCCATACTGCGGGAGAAAAAACCGATGTCCACGTTCCGCAGTATCACTCCGAGTGAGGCCACTGGCCCCGAACAAGCAGCTTTCTCTTGGTCTTCAGCACAAGCTGGATCTGGTAGGAACCTGGCGCAGAAGTTGGCTGCTTCGCCTGTCGCGCTTAAGGCATACCTCGGCCTTGGCGCTCCCCTGTGCGAAGGCAAGCTGAATAGTAAGCAGCGCGAGCATCGCGGTTGTGATCGCGTATACCGACCAGTGCGACTACTGCCCTGTCCGCGCACAACATTCTGGGCTCAAGTGCCAATCTTGTCGGACAACTGGCTCACCACGTGCGTCTTTGACTCGGCGAAAGGTGAATTATGAACAAAGTTCCTTCTAACGCAACGATCGTTCTGGTGCATGCCGCGTGGGCGGACGCGTCCTCGTGGTCTGCAGTGATCGGCCCACTACTAAAGGCGGGCATTAAGGTCATCGCTGCCCAGATTCCAATGACTTCGCTGTCTGACGATGTGGCTGCCTTGAAAGTGGCTCTGGAAAGGGCGGGCGAGGGACCAATCCTCCTAGTCTCTCACTCTTACTCCGGCGGCGTGATAACCGCCCTCGAAAGTGACGACCGGGTCCGAGGCCTGGCCTATATCGCAGCCATGCCCCCGGCCGAGGGAGAAACAGTGGGGGAGGTGTTCTTTCGAGAGCCTCCACACGAAAAAGCTCCCCATCTTGAACCCGACGGTCATGGTCTCTTATGGATGTCGGAGGAAGGAATGAAGAAAGCGGTCGGCCACCGGGCCACGGCGGAGCAAAACGAAATCAGGATAGCAGCACAACGCCCGATAGCCATGAAGTGTCTTGGTGAAGCGATACAGACTCCAGCATGGAGGACGAAGCCTTCGTGGTATCTGCTGGCTGAAGATGATCGTATGTTCAGCCCAAAAACACAACGTTTTGTAGCCGACCGCATGGGCGCACAGGTCCGTTCGTACGATGTAGATCATGCTCCTCAGATCTCGTCGCCTGCGACCGTTGTAGAGTTCGTTCTGGAAGCGGCCAGTGCGCTGCTCTCGCGTACAAACAATCAGATTGACAATAAGGAGAACCACATGACTACGTACCAGCATGCCACCATCGAGGGTCACAAGATCTTCTACCGCGAGGCCGGCTCGACCACGAATCCGACGATCGTTCTGCTTCATGGCTTTCCGTCGTCGTCGCATATGTTCCGGGAGCTTATCCCGCAGCTCGCCAGCCACTTCCACGTTGTCGCACCGGACTACCTCGGCTTCGGCTACAGCGATGCTCCCGCGGCGAACCACTTTCAATACAACTTCGATAACATCACCGCGCAGATCGAGGAGCTACTCTTCAACACACTGGGCCTGAAGAAGTTCAGCATCTACGTGCAGGATTACGGCGCGCCTGTCGGTTTCCGCATTGCCTCGCGTCATCCGGAAGCGATCGAAGGCATCGTCGTGCAGAACGGCAATGCTTACGTGGAAGGCATCAGCGCTGCCTTCGAGCCGATGAAGCCTTTCTGGGCGAATCGTAACGCGGAGACGGAGAAG
The DNA here is from genome assembly GCA_963807145.1 of uncultured Acidobacteriaceae bacterium. Taxonomy (GTDB): domain Bacteria; phylum Acidobacteriota; class Terriglobia; order Terriglobales; family Acidobacteriaceae; genus Sulfotelmatobacter. The sequence continues at coordinate 29,721 of CAWEBA010000013.1, forward strand.
GCGCCGCGCACGCTGCTGACCAGGCAGACGACGATCTTCGAGTACACGCATGGTGCCAAAAACGTGGCGGCGGTGAGCCCGGACAGCTACACCTTCGACCAGGCGCTGCTGGACCGACCCGGCAATGACGCTATTCAACTCGACCTCCTTCACAACTACACCTCGAACCTAGCGCTCTACGACGCGTGGCACGAATACTTCCGCATGCACCAGCCGCGCACGCTCATCGTGTGGGGGCAGAACGATCCCTTCTTCATCGTGCCGGGAGCACAGGCGTTCCTGCGTGACCTGCCCAAAGCGGAGCTGCACCTGATCGATGGTGGCCATTTTCTGCTGGAAGAGCACAGCGAATTCGTCGCAGGCAAGATCATCGGCTTCCTGGCGAAAGGGCAGAAGACGGGGGCGGGCAAATGACCACCTCTGCCATCAACCGGGCCCTTAGCAGTGGGCCGCAGCCGGGAGCGCGCACGTTGCTCGTCTCTCGCGCCATCCTCTACGCCACGCTGGTGGTTGGAGTGCTCGATGCGTCCGATGGCGTCGTCTTTCTCGGTCTGCACGGCCAGAACCCGATCCAGGTGCTGCAGTACATCGCGAGCAGTCTGCTGGGCCCACGGTCCTTCTCTGACGGGCTTGCAAGTGCGGTCCTTGGCCTCGTCTTGCATTTCGCCATCGCACTGGTAGTCGCAACGATCTACATCCTTGCGAGCCGACGCGTCGCTGCATTGTGTATACAGTGGGTGCTCGTGGGACTGCTGTATGGCGCTGCCGTGTGGACCGTCATGAACCTGTTGGTGTTGCCGCTCACTGCGGTCGCCCACGGTCCGATCGCGACTGCGGCGTTGTTCAACGGCCTCATCGGGCATGCTCTGTTCGTCGGTCTGCCCAGCGCGTTCTTCGCGAAGAAGGTGAAGGCGGCGGCATGAACGGCCTTGCGGAGCACCACCTTCTCGATTCAAAAGGAAAAATTCAGTGAACCGTCTATCGAAATACGTTTTTGCGGCTACCCTTTTTGCCGGGACGGTACAAGCCGCGCCACTCCCTTCGACTAACGCTACGACGACCTATCATCGCTTGCAGGTCGACGGCGTCGATATTTTTTACCGGGAAGCCGGCCCTGAGAACGCCCCAACCATCGTACTCTTGCATGGCTTCCCGTCTTCTTCGCGTGAGTTTGACACGCTCATTCCCTTGCTCGCGACGAAATATCATCTGATCGCTCCGGATTATCCCGGATTCGGTTTGAGCGACGCGCCCTCGCCAACCGCCTATCCTTACACGTTCGATCATCTTGCCCAGACGATGAGCGATTTTCTGGAGAAGTTGAAGGTCGTGCGGTACACCTTGTACCTCCACGATTACGGCGCACCGATCGGCTTCCGCATCATTCTGGCGCACCCTGATCAGCTGCATGCGCTCATTATTCAAAACGGCAACATCTACAAGGCGGGCCTGGGAGCCAAATGGGCCAAGATCGCGGAATACTGGGTGGATCCAAAGGCCCATCCTGAGGTGCTTAACACTTTTCTTTCGTTCGAGGCCACCAAGGAGCGGCACGTCGCCGGCACGTCCCACCCGGATCGCTACGATCCGGATACCTGGATCAGCGAGTATGCAGATCTGTCGCGGCCCGGTCAGCGCGAGATCCAAGGGGACCTGCTCTACGACTACCGTACCAATGTTGCGTCCTACCCAAAATGGCAGGCCTGGCTCCGCGACCACCAAACCCCGACCCTCGTGGTCTGGGGCGAGCACGACCCCTCCTTCATCGCGCCGGGAGCGGAAGCCTTCAGGCGCGATCTTCCCAATGCGGAAATCCACCTACTCGACGCTGGGCACTTCGCACTGGATGAACGGACTGATGAGATAGCAGACCTGATCCTCCAGTTCATGGCCAAACATCCCAGATGAGGCCCGGGGTCACGAGCATCGCATACATGGAGACGACGAATGACAAACCCCGCTGAAATTGTTCGCAGCTTTTACGACAAGCTGAAGGCTGGAGATGCTCCCGGTGCGTTGGGCCTGATGGCCCACGACATCGAATGGATCGCGATGTGGCATTACAAGGTGAACGGCCGTGGCCCGGAGCGTGTCGCTGAAGGCTTGTTCAAGCCACTGATGGCGGAATGGTCAAGTTTTGCGCTTGACCCCGCCGAGTTCATCGTGGACGGTGACACCGTGGTATCCCTCGGCCGCTTCACCGGGGTGCACGGGACAACCGGTAAGCTGGTCGAAGCCGGCTATGCGCATATCTGGACGGTGAAGGACGGCAAGATCACACGCTTCCGCCAATACATCGATACGCTGGCAATCGCTGAGGCGCGCCGGTCATGAGCCCGCCGCTGCCTTCATTCCATATTCAACCGAGCACATCAACTACGTACTCGGGCCCATGGAACTTAGGGATGCCTGTAAGGGAGGATGCAACGACATCCTCATGACCCGGTCTTTCGATCGATTTTTAGAACCGCGATGCGCGAAGCCAAGGTTGTCGGCTTCATCCCAAGCAATGCCGCGGCTCCGCCCGGTCCGAAGATTTTGCCGCCCGATTGCTTCAGGGCAGCCGCGATGCCGTCGCGTTCCTGGCGCTTCATTTCGTTGCGCGTCATCAGCGCGGGCTTCGAAACCACGTGAGTAGGCGCGGGAGGAGCAGCGGTTGGATTTGGCCCTGCCAGGTCGAAGTGCAGATGGCCTCCTCGGGAAAGGATAATGGCGCGTTCTACGGTGTTTTGAAGTTCGCGCACGTTACCAGGCCAGTCGTGGTCAGTGAGCTGACTCATCGCAGCCTGGGAGATTGTGGGTGCCGGACGGTTCAAACGCCGGCTGCTTTGCGCCAGGAAGTATCCCACCAACGGCGGAATGTCGTCGCGGCGTTCGCGCAAGGGCGGGACCTCAATCGGAAAAACACTTAAGCGATAGAAAAGATCCTGCCGGAATCGACCGGCATCAACCTCTTTCTTCAGGTCGCGATTGGTCGCGGCGATAATGCGAACATTGACCTTGCGGGTGCGTGTGTCGCCGACGCGCTCCAATTCTTGCTCCTGCAAAACGCGCAACAGTTTTGCCTGCATGGCGAGGGGCACTTCGCCGATTTCGTCAAGGAACAGGGTGCCACCGTCGGCCAATTCGAAGCGGCCTGGCTTGTCTTTGAGCGCGCCTGTGAAGGCACCCTTCACGTGGCCGAAGAATTCGCTCTCGAACAGGCCTTCGGGCACAGCGCTGCAATTCAGTTTAATGAGGGCGCGGTTGTTTCTGGTGCTGTGGTCGTGGACCGCACGGACGACGAGCTCCTTGCCTGTGCCGCTTTCTCCAGTGACCAGCACCGAGACATCCGTCGGTGCGACGAGTTGAATTTGCTGCTTCACCTTTCTAAGACCGGCACTCTCACCGACAAGGTCACCGAAGTTGTGTTCGCTGCGGATTTCTTCCCACAGGTAGGCGTTCTGGTCCTGGAGTCGGGTCTGTTCCTGCTCCATCAGCACACGGTCCGTGATGTCAATGAACATCGTGCGGGTGTAATCGCCGCCGGCGGCGGGCTTCGACCACCACTGCACCCATACTGGGTTGCCGTTGTCTTTACGACGCATTTCGAGCACTACGCCGCTGGTGTCAGTGCCGCGTCCGATAGATTCGAGCGCACCGCGCAGCCGGTGCTGCGCGTCGGATGTCTCGGGCACGAGAGACCTTCCGAAGGTCCCGGCGACCTCTTCGGGTTTAAGACCGAGAATCTTCATCGCTGTTTGGTTAGCCTGGATAAAGCGTGAATCCAGACCTTCATGAACGTAGGCGATCGGGGCCTCGTCGAACAGATCACGGAAGCGCTCCTCGCTCTGCCTGAGCGCTTCGTCGGCGTAACGCAGTTGCTCCCCCATGCGGTGCTCGATCTCTTCAGCAAGCTTGCGGGCGGCCAATCGTAATTCCATCTGATCCATGACCAGCGTCGCCAATTTCTTGAGCATCTCCGCCTCGTCCGGCGCGAGCTCTCGTGGCACTCGATCGATAACACTGAGCGTACCCAGATTGAAACCGTCATGCGTACGCAGCGGCGCGGCCGCATAAAACCGAACAGCAGGAGCTCCCGCCACTAGCGGGTTGTCTTGCGTGCGCGCGTCCTGTGTAGCATCGCGCACGTAATATACCTCCGGCGAAAGAATCGCTGACGCGCACAGCCCCGCGTCGCGTCCGACCTCCGGATTTTCAACGCCGTGATGAGATTTGAACCAGATGCGGTCTTGATCGACCAAGCTAACCAACGCTATCGGCACTCGGAACAAGCCTGCGGCTAACTCCGCGATGCGATCGAATGCGCCGTCCGGCGGGGTATCCAGGATGCGATATCGCCGCAGCGCCTGCAATCGCTCTGGTTCGTCTTTTGCCAGCAAAGGCTTCATGAGGATTCTTCAAAATTACTACGCTTTGTCGTAGAAAGCCAAACGAGAAATCGTAATTTACGAAAGTTCGTAGCCCTGCAATCTACTCCGTACCAGCCATTAAACACATAGTGTTCAATGCTTTAGCGTGACCAAAACACTTGGCACGAAGCGTGATTATAAGTACCAGCGATGCCCCAGATCGCCGCAGGAAAAGCCAAGGCAGTCAATGAAAGAGGGACCGTGAACCGCATCATTCAACTCGACCCGGCGGGCGTGGCCGGTAAGACCAAAGAACTCTTCGACGACGTGCAAGCCAAGTGGGGCGCGGTGCCCAACGTTTTCCGTGTGCTCGGAAATGCCCCCGCGGTACTGGAGGGCTATCTCAACCTCGACCGTGCCCTGGCCGACGGGAGCTTCAATGTCAAGATCCGCGAGCAAATCGCCCTTGCCGTGGCCGAGAGCAACTTGTGCAGTTACTGTTTGAACGCGCACAGGTTCGTTGCGGTCAGATCCGGCTTGACTGAAAAAGAAATCGCGGACGCAGGTCGCGCGGTCGCGGCGACCGCCAAGACTGAAGCCATCCTGAAACTGGCGCGAGATATCGTCGTGCAGCGCGGCGAAATCAGCGACGCCGACCTGGAACATGCACGCGCCTCCGGTCTGACGGATGGCGAAGTTGTCGAGACCGTCGCTAATGTCGCGCTGAACATCCTCACGAACTACATGAACCACGTAGCCCGCACCGTAGTGGACTTCGCCGAAATGAAAACCGGCCAAGTCGGAGAAGATTTGGAGATGAGCAATGGACAACCTGGAAACTAGGGTAGGAGGCGCAAGGGAATACGAAACCATCCACTCCTTGCAGCTCGTGGAAGACCCGGATGCCGATTTTGTCGCCAGAGCCCAAGACGGCGACTTGGAGGCATTCGAAGAACTGGTCCGCCGTCACAGTCGGTTGATTTATCGTATTTTGGTGGCCATTCTCGGCGATCGGGGAGGGGCCGAGGATGCGATGCAAGATACATTCTTGAGCGCATTCAAGCACATAGGCGGATTCCAACGGCGCTCGAAATTTTCTACCTGGCTGGTCAGTATTGCAAGAAACGCGGCGCTTCAACGCTTGCGACGTCCAAAGGATCCGGAAAGCCTGGATGCGGTCGAACTCAGCGAGGATGGCTACTTCGGCCCTCGGCAGGTAAGGGCCTGGCAGGACGACCCTGAACAGTATTACTCTAAGGCGGAGATCCGGCGCATCGTCGAGCAAGCAATTTTGCAGCTTTCCGCCAAGTATCGTGTTGTGGTGATGCTCCGCGATGTCGAGCAGCTTTCGACGCTTGAAGTAGCCCTGCAGTTAGGGCTGACCGTCGCTAACGTGAAGACTCGACTGCTAAGAGGACGCCTGATGTTGCGAGAGTTGCTGGCGCCCTACTTCTCAACGAATGCCGAGAGAATGGATCGATGATCACGTGCGAAGAATTCTTCACCGAGTTCGGGGACTATCTTGAGAATCGGGTCTCACCGGACCTCCGCATGGAACTCGAGCAGCATCGGCATCATTGCCGGGAGTGTCACGTTTTGTACGACTCCACGCTGAAAGCGATCAAGATCGTCACCGAAAGTAATTCCTTCGAATTGCCTCAAAGTGTTTCCGACCCGATTATCGACCGGATTATGGCGAAGTTGCAGTCCGACCACAAATAACGCCTTCCCAATCACCTGTTCTGCACTCCGCATTCACTCGCTTTGAATCGCTTTCCGTACATCAATGCGCACGCCCTATCGTGAAACGGTGAAACGAAGAGTGAGAGCGTCAAGAGAGAAGTCCTTCGCCTTAAACGCCTGGTCGCCACAGTTTTTTTTCGGATTGATGTAGCGTTTGCAC
>CAWEBA010000014.1:0-18798 GCA_963807145.1 uncultured Acidobacteriaceae bacterium
TCTTGAACCTGGCTTTTCCGTTGGCGATCTTTGCCTTGGCCGCTCCGCTGATGGTCTGGGCCGTTCCCGTCTTGCCGGCAAAATCGATACCTTGCAGGTGCGCCGCCCCAGCCGTACCGGACCAGGTGCCGCCGTTGGCATCCACCACCACCGGCGAAGTGACGTCCGCCATCGCGTCGGTGATGATCTGCCAATTCTTCGGGTCCAGCGGAATCTGCACTTTGTCAGGCGCATTGGATGCCTGCGTCATATTCGGCGGCAGTTCGTCGGGGAACGCCACATGCGGCCGCACCAGCATACCTCCACTCGCGATGCCGCTGATGGCCCGCGCCAACTGAATCGGCGTCACCGCAACCGCGCCCTGTCCGATGCCCACGGAAATAGTTTCTCCCGCAAACCATTTCTGTTTGAAGTTGCGGATCTTCCATTCCTCCGACGGCATTACGCCGCTCACTTCCTGCGGCAGGTCGATCCCGGTTTTTTGTCCGAGCCCCAGCATGGTGGCGTATTTCGCAATGCGTTCAATCCCCAGCTTTTCCGCGAGCGTGTAGAAGAACACGTCGCAGGATTGATAAATCCCCTTGGTGATGTCGACAATTCCGTGAGTCCGATGGTGATCCGAGATCCAGCATCTGAAGTAGCGGCCGTAAAACTCCGCGCCGCCGGTGCAGTTGACCTTCAGATCCTGCGCGATCCCTTCTTGCAACCCCGCAGTGGCCATGATGACTTTGAAGGTGGAACCGGGGGCCAGTTGCGCCTGAATCGCCTTGTTCAGCAAGGGATGGTCTTCATCATTGACCAGCTTGCTCCATTGATCACGCGAAACCCGCACCGCAAAATCGTTGGGATCGAAGGTCGGCCGGCTCACCATCGCCAGGATTTCGCCGGTGCGCGGGTCCATGGCTACGATCGCGCCGTTCTTGCCTTCCAGTGCTTCTTCCGCCGCGATTTGCAAATCAATGTCGACCGTGAGCTTCAACTGTTTTCCCGGGATCGCATCCGTTTCCCCCAGCAGTCCCACTTCGCGGCCATGGCTGTTCACCAGCGCCCGCCGCGCTCCGTTCGTCCCCATCAATAGCGTTGTTGTATTGCCGCTCCACGCCTGAGACTCCCACCACATCGCCCGGGCTGTAGAGTTCGAACTGCGGCTGGTTCAGCATGTCGTCCGTCACTTCACCAACGTAGCCAATCAGGTGCGCCATGAAGCCGTTGCGCGGATACAGGCGCCGGTGCGCCACGATCGTATCGAGTTCCGGCAGTTCGTTGCGATGCGCATCGATGAAGGCCAGTTCGTCCGGAGTGATGTCTTCCTTCAGAAAGATCGGCTGGTACTGCGGTATCGAGGCGAAGTGGCGAATCCGCGCGCGCACTTCATTCGGATCCAGGTGCAGACCCTGCGCAATCAGGTCAGCATCCGCATTCAGGTCGCGGGAAGAATCGCGCAGCAGTAGCGCGGAAAATGATGGATAGTTGTCTACAATGATGCGCCCTTCGCGGTCCAGAATCTTGCCCCGCGGCGCAAGAATCGGCACATTGCGGATACGGTTTTTTTCCGCCGCCGACGCATAGTACCCGCTCTCCATCACCTGCAGCTTCCATAGCCCGTAAGCCAGCACCAGGAAGATGCCCAGGATGATGTACTGCGCCGCCGTCAAGCGGATGGGCGATACTTTGTCGTCACGACTAAACATCAGTTGCCAGTGTCCAGTTGCCAGTTGCCAGTTACGCTCGTGAGCGTTTGCCGGGCCCGCAACAAGTCACGACCTCGCGGAAATGAATGTATGTGAGCTTTCACATTTTGATTGTACTGCGGTGCGGGAGCCGAAGGATTGCCGGATGGGTAACGGAAGTCACAGCCCGCACGAATTTCACTGGCCACTGGCCACTGACAACTGGCCACTGCTCACGTCCTCTGCTTGAACTTGTCCAGCACAAAGTACAACACCACCCCCACCACCGCGTTCGCCAGTCCGGCCAGGATTCCCCGGCCCCAACTCCAATTCAGCGTCAGGTTAACCATGCCCCGCGCCACGGTAAAATAGACCGCAGCGTGGATCAGATAAAAGCCAAGCGTCACCAGCAGGCGCGTGCCCGCGTTCTCCACGTCAAGCTTGACCCCCAGAGATGACGCGAAATATCCAACCACGGTCTTCGCGATGCCGTAAATCCCGATCGGATAGGGCCCCAGCATGTCCTGCACCAGTCCGATCGCCGCTCCGGTCAGCAGTCCGGAAATCGGGTTCCGCCGCGCCATGCCGAAGTAGATCGTCACCAGCAGGGGCAAGTCGAAAATGCGAAGAAATGGAAACCGGTGCGGTAGAAAGGCTTGCAAGAAAAGCGCCAGCAGCGGCACACCCACAGTCACCGGAATGCTGAACCGGTAAACCTCAATCTGCTCCTCAGATGTGTAAGTGATGGGCACGCTAGTGGGGATTATCTTCGGTGGCCGCCGGTGGAGGAGCGGTTTGCGGACTCGCTGGCTTGGGTCGCGCTGCAGCCGGTTTCGGTGGAGAATTCGCAGAGTTCGAGTTAACGCTGGAAGTGTTATCAGCAGTGCCGCTCACGGCGGCGCTGCGGGGCTCACTACCCGCGGCCGAATCACCGGAAGCGGGCTTCTGCAATACTTTCTTCAGAGGCTCGCCACTCGTTGACTGCGCGCTGCCGGCAGCAGTCGATACCGGGGCCGGCTTCGCGACCAACTTGGCCGCAGGAGCGGCCGCCGGCTTCCCTGCGACGCTCGGCTGCGGCTTCGCGCCGGCGTTCGCCGCCGAGACGGCCCCCGGAACACTTGCCGGCTTATCCGGCACCGAAGGCAACCGTCGCGCCAGAATATCCGCCGCGCGCACGCCAGCGCCACTTTGCGCCACCGGTTCGCGCTCTTCCTTCTGAGTTACGACCAGCACTTCCTCCAGGCGGCTCAGGTCGGCTGCGGGCTTCACGTTGATGTTCAGAAACAAATCCCTGCCCGGACCCACCTTGCTCACCGTGCCCACGGGTAATCCCTTGGGAAAGATCTGGTCGCCTCCACTGCTCAGCACGGCTTCTCCCGGAACGACCTGCTCATCACTCATCACCCGTTCCAGAATCAACTCGCCGTTAGGTGTTCCCCGCAGCACGCCCTGCAAGCGCGACTTCTCCAGAAATACCCCTACCCCGCTGCTCTGATCGTTGATCATCAATACTAGCGACGTCGAAGGATAAACCAGCCACACCTTGCCCACGATGCCGCCCGCCGTAATCACCGCCATGTCCGGTTTCAGCCCGGCGTTCTCGCCTTTGTTGATATAGATGGACCGGGAGAGATCGCTTCCACTGGAGCCGATCACCTGCGCGGCCACGGTGTCGATTTTGACCAGCTCCTTAAATGCCAGCAGGGATTGCAACCGTTCCGCCTGGGTGGCCTCTTCAGTCAGCCGCGCCTGCTCCAGCGTCATCTTCTCGATCTGACCTTTGAGTTCGCGGTTTTCGGCGCGCACGCCGCGCAGCAGGAGGTAATCGTGCAGAAGATTGTTGCCGCCGTTCTGCAGCCAGACCAGGCCGCGTTCGAAGGGAGTAATCGCGCCCACCGCCCAGACGCGGATCAGACGCGTATTCTCCGCGTCGGCGCTGCGCTTCACCTGCACCGCCAGCCCCAGCACCTGCAGAAACAACACTCCCACCAGGATGGTCAGGTTGCGGTAGCGGCCAAGTACGGATTCCATAATCCAGGGGCCAGGGACTAGGGGTCAGGGTCAAGGCAGCTTTTTTCTGGCCCCTGACCCCTGGCCCCTGACCCCTGCTTTTCTACTCGATCGAAATTTTTCTCAGCAGCTTGAAGTCGCTGAGCATTTTGCCCGTGCCCAGCACCACGCTGCACAGCGGATCGTCGGCAATCGAGACCGGCAGCCCGGTTTCTTCGCGGATGCGCTTATCCAGATTCTTCAGTAGCGCTCCGCCTCCGGTCAGCACAATGCCGCGGTCGCTAATGTCGGCCGAAAGCTCCGGCGGCGTGCGCTCGAGAGCCACGCGGATCGCATTCATGATGGTCGAAACACACTCGCTCAGCGCCTCACGAATCTCGCCGTCATCTACTGTAATAGTTTTCGGTACGCCTTCAATCAGGTTGCGGCCTTTAATCTCCATCGTCATCGGCTTGTCGAGCTGATGCGCCGAGCCGATCTCCATCTTGATCTGCTCGGCCGTGCGCTCGCCGATCAGCAGATTATATTTCCGCTTCAGATAATTCATGATGGCTTCGTCCATCTGGTTGCCGGCCATCCGCACCGAACGCGAATAGACGATGCCGCTCAGCGAGATCACCGCGATGTCGGTCGTGCCGCCACCGATGTCAACCACCATGTTGCCGCTCGGTTCCGTAATCGGCAGCCCAGCTCCAATCGCGGCCACCATGGCCTGTTCCACCAGGTGCACTTCACTGGCCTTGGCGCGATAGGCCGAGTCCATGACCGCGCGTTTTTCTACCTGCGTAATTTCCGAAGGCACGCCGATCACGATCCGCGGATGCACCAGCATCTTCCGGTTGTGCGCCTTCTGAATAAAGTAGTTCAGCATCTTCTCGGTGACTTTGAAGTCGGCGATCACGCCATCCTTCATGGGCTTAATGGCTACGATGTTACCCGGCGTGCGGCCGAGCATCTCTTTCGCCTCTTTGCCGACGGCCTCCACTTCGCCCGTGTTCTTGTTGATGGCGACAATCGAGGGCTCGTTGACCACGATGCCTTTGCCGCGGGCATAGACCAGAGTGTTGGCCGTGCCCAGATCGATGGCCAGGTCGCTTGAGAACAGGCTGAACAGCGACCTGAGGTTGTGTGAATGTGACGAATGAAATCCGTTCTTTGACATTGACGAAGCTCTTCTCGCGATCCACATTGATCGCATTGTTTCCGGGCGAACCCGATTTACGCCATCCGGCGCGGCCGCATCTTCTCTCTAGTCTGTGAGTCTCTAGTCATCAGCCTCTAGTCTATGAGAGTATCCGCAACCCCGCCGGGACCGAAGGTTCCTCGTACTCCTGACCGGAACCCTACCGCTGCCTACTGAATAATGATCTTCTTCTGCTGCGTGTTCACTCCGCCCTGGGCCGTCTGCGCGGTCACCGTAATAACAGCTTCGCCGGTCGCCAGCGGCGGCGTGAAGTAATGGAACGTCCCATCGGTCGTTACCATCGGGACCTCCCGCCCATTCACCATCACTCGAGCCCCGATCTGCGTCTTCCCCGTCACTTCGATCACGTGCCCGTGCTGAATGAAGGGATCCAGTTCCAGGTCAATGGCTTCCGTCTGCTTGCCTTTGGGAATGATGGTGAAGCGGTTCTTCTCGCTCTCCACTGATTCCTTCCCCGACGCTTCGTACGACTGTACCATCCAGTAGTACGCTCCTTCGCCCAGGCTTGTAACCGTAACATCCGCGGTGTTTACCTTCTTGTCAACCAGGGTAGAGGAAAAGTAAGGGTTCCGCGAAATCCGCAGCCGGTAAGCAACCGCGTTCGCCATCGCCGTCCAGGAGAACTCCACGTCCTTGGTCTCCTCCCCAGTCGTGAAGATGGGAGCCATGTTCGCTGGAGAAATCGGCGTCGGAGGCCCCGCATCCTTCGCTTTTTCCATGTGCGTCTCGGCAGCCTGGAAGCTTACTTTCTCCCAGTTCGCCAACTGCACCGTTTCGCCGTTGCGGGACACTTCGCCGGTACCCTTTTTCATCAGAATTTCATGCTGATCAAGCTTGGGATCGTTATGCACCTGCGCCGTCGATTCCGGAGCCAGTGATGCCGTCGCTCCGTCCACAATTACCTGCGACTTCGATCCCTGGGAATATGTGGCGGTCGAAAGATCGACGGTTCCCGTGCTCACGGCCACGGCCACGTTGGTCTGCTGCTGGTCGTTGGCCGAGTTTTCTTCAATCACAATCAACGAATCCTGTTTTACGGTATAGCTGGTGCCGTCGTTGAACACCACCTTCGCCATACCTTCCGAAGCGGTCTGCACCACATCGCCCTTTTCAAGAGGGATGTTGTAATCCGCCGCCACCCAACTATTGCCGTTGCCCTTCTTCACCCGTACCGTGCCGTCGAGCGCCGTAAAATGCGCCTGCTGCGCCACCGAAACTCCGCTCCCCGCAGCCGGCGCCATGCCCGCCACTCGCTCCAAAGCCCGGCTGGCAAAATTGCTGGTCGCCCTGATACCACTCTCGGTAAATTGCGGGAAAGTGAAGCGCACCGCGACAAAAAACACTGCGGCGCCAGCCAGAATCAGCAGCGCCACACTGCGATACGTGACCGTTTTCCACGCGACGTGGATGCCCGGTTTGCGAGTCGACGAAGACACGTGAACCTAAAAACCTTAATGACGCCTATGGAATTAAGAGGTCCTTCAACGTTATCACAAGGTTGTAACCGCAAAAAATGAGTAATCCCCTGCGAACGTTACCTTCGTTTATGCCTCCGCTGTAAAGTTTCTTCGTGTCCTGCGATCGTTTTGAAAGCTGCGGAGTAGTGTGCAGTTTGATTTGTCATCCTGAGCAAGCATTGTTTGATCGGCGAGGGACCTGACAGGCAGCCGGGGCCTCGCACCTCGCCGGCTGTGTTAATTTTTTGTTAAATGCGCGTTTGCGCGATTGACCGGGATAGCGAGCAGGATTAGTCTCCGAGGTCATGAGCCCAGCCGACTTCGATCACCTGCGTCTTGCCTACAAGAAGGCCACCGACGAATGGGTGGATGCCATTCGCGCCGAGGAAGCGCTAGCCACTTCCGACCATTCCATGATCGCCTGGGAGAAATGGGACGCCGCCCACTTCCAGGAAGAGGACGCCCACACGAAATACACTGCCGCCCAGGAGGCCTACAAAGATGCCCTTCGCGGCTCGAACATCGGCATCTAGCGCCGTCGTCCTTCCCAGCTTTTTGTCATTCCCGCCGCAGCCGAACCCGGCCCCTCCCTTGCCGCACCCAACGGTACTTCTGTAGCATCAATATCCAGGCATTCATAAGGAGCAAGAGCAATCATGGCCACCGACACCCTAACTTCCCCCGCGATCCTGCGCTACAACCCAAGCAAAGTATTCAAGAACTTCATCGACGGCGAATGGGTCGAATCCTCGACCGGAGAAACCTTCGAAGACCGCAATCCCGCCGACACCCGCGACGTAGTCGGCATCTTCCAAAAGTCGGCCAAGGCTGACGTCGATGCCGCGGTCGATGCTGCTAAGCGCGCCTTCGCCAAGTGGCGGCTGGTCCCGGCCCCGCGCCGCGCCGAAATCGTCTTCCGCGCCGCCGAAATTCTCATCGAGCGCAAAGAAGAGTACGCCCGCGAAATGACTCGCGAAATGGGCAAGGTGCTCGCCGAAACCCGCGGCGATGTGCAGGAAGCCATCGACGCCGCCTACTACAACGCCGGCGAAGGACGCCGACTCTTCGGCCCGACCGTCCCCTCCGAGATGCCGAACAAGTTCGCTATGGCCGTGCGCCAGCCCATCGGGGTCTGCGGCATGATCACGCCATGGAACTTCCCCATGGCGATCTCTTCGTGGAAGCTGCTGCCCGCCGTGGTGTGCGGCAACACCTGCGTCATCAAGCCCGCGCAGGACACTCCGCTCTCCACGTTCAACTCTGGTTCGAGCCTTGAGTGACGCCGGCCTTCCCAAGGGAGTGATCAACGTCGTCGCCGGCTTCGGTGCAGACGTAGGCACGCCGATCGCCGAACACCCGGACGTGCGCGCCATTTCTCTAACTGGATCCTCCGCCGTCGGCCGCATCATCGGCGGCATCGCGGCCAAGAGTTTCAAGCACTGCTCGCTCGAACTTGGCGGCAAGAATCCCATGATCGTGCTCGACGATGCCAACCTCGAGCTCGCAATCGAAGGCGGCCTCTGGGGTGGATTCGGCACCACCGGCCAGCGTTGCACTGCGACCAGCCGCATCATCGTGCAGAAAGGCGTCTACCGCGAGTTCGTGGAACGCTACGTAGCCCGCGCCAGGAAACTGAAAGTCGGCAACGGCCTCGACGAGAAAACAGAGATGGGTCCAGCCATCAACGAAAAACAACTTCAGACCGATCTCAGCTACGTCGAGATCGGCAAGAACGAAGGCGCAAAGCTGCTCTGCGGCGGCAATCGCCTCGATAAAGGCGATTACCAATACGGCTGGTTCATGGAGCCCACCGTCTTCAGCGACGTCGACCCTAAGATGCGCATCGCCCAGGAAGAAATCTTCGGCCCAGTAGTTTCCATCATCCCCTGTAACGACCTCGAAGACGCCATCGAGATCGCCAACGGCATCGAGTACGGACTCTCTTCCGCGCTCTATACCAAAGACGTGAACAAGGCCTTCGCCGCCATCCGCGATCTTTACGCCGGCATCACCTATATCAACGCGCCCACGATCGGTGCGGAAGTGCATCTGCCTTTCGGCGGCACAAAAGCCACCGGCAACGGCCACCGCGAAGGGGGCATCGGCGCCATCGACTTCTACACCGAGTGGAAATCCGTCTACGTCGATTACTCAGACAAACTGCAGAAAGCCCAGATCGACAGAGTGGATTAATCAGTGCCAGTGGTCCGTGACCAGTAGCAGAAAAATCGCTCGACATCCTGGAACTGGCCACTGATCACCGACCACTTGCGGCCGCTTTCGCCGGGTACCTCGGTAATCTTGTTCATGTGCCTTCCATAACCTACCGTCAACGCTTGGGGTTTAATCCGTCCGTGCTTTAAAGATGGGTTCATCGTGCTCAAGCTGCACTTCAGTTCTCGACCTGCCGCAGGCATCAAGCGGATTCTCGCATCGACGACGCTGGCGTTCTGCCTGATCGCTGGGTTCGCTCCCACTGTATTGGCGCAGAAAAGCCCGAAGGTCGCCCGCAAAGTGATTTCAGAAGTTAAACCGGCGTACCCTGCGACTCTGAAGAACCTGCATATTGAAGGACTCGTCCGCCTGACTGTGATTGTGCTTCCGAACGGGAATGTAGCGAAAATTAACGTCCGAGGCGGAAACCCGATCCTCGTCGAGAACGCGCTTAACGCCGTGAAAAACTGGAAATATGCTCCCGGTCCTTCTCAAACCGAGGAGGAAGTCGTCCTCAATTTCACCGACAACTACTAGGATGAGCCTAAGTCGTTCCTTCTTCGCGGGCCGCTCTTCCCTTTGATTTTCCTGCAGCGGACTCCTGTACAATCTGTAGCGAACGCGAGCTGTCCGGATGCCCGTCACCCAGGCCCACCAAGTCGCCGCCGCCAAGCGTCTGGAGAATGTCCGCTACGCCATTCGCGACTTGGCCTGCGTGGCCGACGAAGTCATTCAGCAGGGACACAAAGTTCTGCCCTTGAACGTCGGCGACCCGCTCAACTTCGATTTCCAGACTCCTCCGCACATCATCGAAGCCGCCTACAAGGCCATGCGCGACGGCAAAAACGGCTACGCTCCATCTCCCGGCATTCCCGAAGCGCTAGAAGCAATTCGTGCCGAAGCCGCCCGCAAAGGCATCGCCGTTCAGGATGTCTTCGTCACCTCCGGCGTGAGCGAAACAGTTGACCTCTGCATCAGCGCGCTGGTCAATCCCGGCGAAGACATTCTCACCCCGAAACCCGACTACCCTCTCTACTCGGCAGTCCTGTGCAAGCTGGGCATTGCGCTCAACGCCTACGATCTGAACGAAGATGACGCCTGGCAGCCCGAACTAGCCGATATCGAACGCAAACTAACGCCGCGCACCCGCGCCATCGTGCTGATTAATCCCAACAATCCGACGGGTTCACTTTGCTCGCGGCAAATGCTCGAGCAGATCGCCGAAACAGCGCGCCGCCACAACCTCGTAGTCTTCGCCGACGAAATCTACGACAAGCTGATACTGCCCGATTCGAACGGAGATATCACTCCTCACATCGCCTTCGCCGCCGTTGCACCCGACGTGCCCTGCATCACCTTCGGGGGCATGTCAAAAAACTATCTCGTCCCCGGATGGCGCATCGGCTGGGGCATCGTCTCCGGCGACGCCGCAGCGCTAAAGCCGTATACCGAAGGCATTCACCGTCTGCTGCGAGCCCGCCTCTGCGCCAACCACCCCGAACAATACGCCATCAAGCCCGCACTCGAAGGACCTCAAGACCATCTGATCGAAGTGCGCCGCAAACTGCGCTCGCGCCGCGATCTAACCCAGAAATGGTGCGAGTCCACGCCGCGCGTAAGCTGCGTCGAACCACGCGGCGCCTTCTACGCCTTCCCGCGCATCGACATCCCGGAGAGCGACGAGATCTTCGTCAAGGAACTGATCCGTCAGAAGCACGTCATGGTCGTCCACGGCTTCGGCTTCGGCCAGAAACCCGGCACGCAGCACTTCCGCATCGTCTTTCTGCCGGATGAAAATACGCTGGCTAAAGCGTATGCCGGGATTGCGGATTTCATCCGGGAACGATACGGGAATGGGTGACGTGAAATGCTCTGGAGGCCGATCTTGAGCCGACTGATCACTTGCCTAGCTGTTGTGATCATCTTGTTGTCGTTTCGCACTTGGTCGGCTGCGTGTTCCATGGCGGGATGCCTTAACGACGGAGACGAGATGCGTCCGACCTTTACGATAATTGTGACGCACGATGAGAAGCCATTAGCTGGCGTCAACTTTCATATCGTGGCAAAAGGTGCCGAACAGTTCTCAGGAATCACTGACGACCAGGGAAGCATCCATGTCCAAACGCTCGCACCGGGACTATATTGGCTGAACGGGGATTTGCTCGGAACAGGCGTGGTCTATACGTGTTTCCACGTCAGCGCAAAGCCGTCGAGAAAAGCCAAGATAAGACTGACCTATACCTGGGGCGATGAAGGCCCAGCGACCAGCAAAATTGCCGGCAGGCTAGTGGCCTCGCAGCCAGGAAAGGGAGGCACACCAATTTGGAACCTGACGCACAGGATCGACGTACCGATCGCAGGTGCCGGCCTCACACTTCGGGACCCTATATCTCACGCCGTCTATCTGACGACGTCCGACCAGGACGGGCACTTTTTCTTCGAGGGTCTCCCGAGCGGAACGTACGTGCTCCACATTGAAGGCGGTAGCGCACGCGAGTTCACCTACGATCCTACAGACTCGGTAGTTGAGCTCACCAATACAGCCAAGCTCGGCGAGCTGCTCTTTAGGGGCGGCCCGAGTGGCTGTGGGCGAAACGAACTCGAACTGCAGCTATTCGACTAAGAAAGACAGAGGGGATTCCGATCATGACCATGGTATAATGACCATGATCTTTAGGTTCAAGAAATGAAAACCAAAACCATTCCCGCCGGCACCTTCAAAGCCCGCTGTCTCGCGATCATGGATGAAGTCCAGTCCAAACGCCAGGCCGTCGTCATCACCAAGCGAGGCAAGCCCGTGGCCAAGCTTGTCCCTGTCGAGAAAGAAGCAGACGACTTTTTCAATTTTATGAAGGGCAAGGGATCAATCGTGGGCGACGCCGTCTCTCCCGCGCTCACGCCCGAAGAATGGGGAGACCTCTATTGATCCTGGTCGATACGAATATCGTCCTCTGGGTAGCCTTTGACGCGGATCGGCTGTCAAGAAAGGCAAAAGAAACAGTCGACGAAGCGCGACGGACCGGCCAGGGTCTGGCCATTTCCGACATGACGCTGCTGGAGTTGGCCATGCTGGCCAGCAAGAAACGGATCCCTCTCGATGTAAGCGTGGAATCTTTTTTGGCCCAGGTGGAGATCCGATTTTCGGTCCTACCCATGAACGCGCGAATCTGCGCCCGTGCGTTCTCGCTGCCACGGACATATTTCAAAGATCCCGCCGATAGGATTATCGCTGCCACCGCTTTGGCCGAAGGCCTAGCCTTGATCACCGCGGACCGTGAAATCCGCAAGTCGGGTGTCGTTCCCACCATCTGGTGATCCCCGCACCCGGTTCTCTTCCCTGGCTGTCATCCCGGCGACCTCCGCTTCGCAGGCCTTTAACTTTCTCTTTCCACCCGAATCTGCTTAAATCAAATCCAGGCGCAACCTGCACCGCTTTGCATGGGTTTCTATAAATCGTGGTCGACATTCACTCCCACATTCTTCCGGAAGTAGACGACGGATCCAAGTCCTGGGAAACCTCCGTCGCGATGTGCCGCATGGCCGCCGCCGACGGCATTACGCACCAGGTCGCCACGCCTCACGCCAACGACCGCTACCACTACGACCGAACTTATCTTCAGGGCCTGGTCGACCAACTGCAGCAAAAGGTAGGCGATGCGCTCACCATCAGTCTGGGCTGCGACTTCCATCTCTCCTACGACAACATGCAGGATGTGCTCGCCAATCCCGCCCGCTACGCCATCGGCGGTACGCACTACATGCTGGTCGAGTTGAGCAATTACAGCGTGCCGCAGCAAACCACGGATTGCTTTACGCAGCTCGGCGATCTTGGCATCACCCCCGTCATCACCCATCCCGAACGCAATCCGATTCTGCGCGAGAGCCCGCAGCGCGTGCTGGAGTGGGCCGAGCAGGGTTGCGTCATCCAGGTCACGGGCTCCGCACTAACAGGGTTCTGGGGAGAACGCGTGCGCCGCGCCGCCCTATGGCTGTTCGAGCATGACGCCGTGCACGTGCTGGCAACGGATGCGCACGATACGGAGAAACGAATCCCGATTCTCTCCACTGCCCGCGACGCTGCCACCGAAATCTGCGGCCAGGAAGTCGCAGACGCCCTCGTCGAGGCCAATCCGGCGGCCATCATAAATTCACGGCCGTTACCTTACTTCCCGCGCCCCGTGCTGGGAAGCTATCGCAAAACGTCTGGTAACTAGAAGCCGCTGTCTGCGAACCGTAATTCCACAACTCACCCAAGAGCCTGTCATCCCGAGCACAGCGAGGGACCTTGGTGTTGCCGGGGCCGCGAGCACACTGGTGGCGCAGTCCAGCAACCAAGATCCCTCGCTTCGCTCGGGATGACAATCCTGTTTTGAGTTTGATAAGGAGGATTTACTGCGGGCTCGACCCATCATGATCGGGAGTCGTCGCAGGCGGAGGAGTCGTAGGAGCGGCGTTCGTGCGTGTTCCCGGATCAGCGCTGTGTGACACCGGGCTCAAAGACGACGCATGCGTGACCGGCTCCGTGGTCATCGCGCTTTCCGGATTCAGCAGATGGTCGTGGCTCGGGCCCAGTCCCAGGCTGATCAGCGCGCGCGCATCGGGCACCGTTTTCGATTGCCAGCCGTGATCCGCTTGATAGCGGCGCATGGCGTCTTCGCTGGCCTGGTTCCAGGTTCCGGCCGCGTCGCCGCTTAGGTAATGTTCGCGAATCAGCGCTTCCTGAATCTCCTCCGCCCGCTGCGGATCGATCTTCTGCTGGCCCCGCGCCGTCGCTTTTTTCTTGCCTCTCCTGTGCGAGGTTGAGCGCTTTGCGTTGCTTTTGTGAGTCGCAGCAGCAGTGTTTGATTTTGTCTTTGGGCGGACCGCGTCGCCGCTCGCCTTCGAAGGAGCAGCACCGGAATCAGCCGCTTGCGCCAACCCGGCGCGCGGCGATGCGCAGGCACAGATCAGCGCCACTGCGCAGCCTGTACCGAACCAACCCCGCATTCTCGCACCACGTTTCTGCATTCTCAATCGCAAACCTCTCAGCTTAAGAACGCGCCCAGCCGCACTGGCCAGGAAACGAACGCTCCCAAAAAACAAAAAGACCCAACTGGAACCGGCATTCTAATCATCCCCTATTGCAGGAGGCAATGCCAGTTCCGGTCGGGCCAGTTTGAGGTTACGGAAGTGTCCCCGCCATGAAGATGGTTCCGTCCTGAGGCGACGACCCACGCTGCCGCACCAGGAATACCACGTCCTGACCGCTCTTCATGCCGGACTCAACTTTGGCGAAATCATCTTCACTGTTCACCGGCTGCTTGTTCACCTCGAGGATCACGTCCCCGCGGCTCACGCCAATATCCTCGGCAAACGACCCCGGCTTTACGTCCTGCACGATTACGCCTTTGCCGGCGGGTACCTCTAGCCGATCGGCCATCTCCGGCGTCAGCTTGCGAACCGTCATGCCGAACTTGCTCTGCTTGGGCGTGCTTTCGTCGTTATCGCTGTCATCTTCGTTCAAGCGCGCGGCAAACAACTTCGCTCGATCAGCGACGGTTACGGTCGTCTCCTGCGGCTTGCCGTTGCGCAGGAAGCCGAGCATCACTTTCGATCCCGGCTTGCGCGAGGCGATTTCCGCCACCAACTCCGTTCCTTTCGTGACCTTCTTGCCGTCGACGGTAGTAATGGTGTCGCCGGTTTTCAGTCCAGCCGAATCTGCGGGGCTCCCGGGCACCACGTGCGCCACGGTAACACCGCTGCCGGCGCCGTAGACGCGATTGATTGCGGGGTTCTCCACCGCATCAAACTGAATTCCGATCGATCCCCGCGACACGCGATGCTCAGGTCCAATCAACTGGTTGTAAACCTGAACTACCGTGTTCGAAGGAAGCGAGAAGCCGACACCGGCATAGGCGTTAGTCTCGCTGAGAATCGCAGTGTTGATGCCAATCACTTCGCCATTCATGTTGACCAGCGGTCCGCCGGAATTCCCGGGATTAATCGCCGCATCGGTTTGAATGAACACCTGGAACTGCCGGCCAGGCACGATGTCCCGGCCCTTGGCCGACACAATGCCGGCCGTCACCGTACCCACTTGCCCAAACGGGCTGCCAATCGCCAGCACCCAGTCGCCCACTTGCATGCCATCAGAGTTGCCCATTTTCGCCCACGGCACCTGACGGTCAAGGTCAATCTTGATCACTGCCAGATCAGTTTCCTGGTCTTCCCCAATCACTCTGGCGTCATGCTGAACGCCCGGCGGATCGTCTTGCAGCCGCACCCGGATCCTGTCCGCCTTCTCCACCACATGCCGGTTGGTAACGATGTAGCCTTTCTGATCTACGATCACTCCCGAACCCAGCGAGCGCTCGCGAATTGAGCCGTCGTCGCCACCTGCACCGCCTTGCCCGCCCGGCCCGCCGAAGAAGTGGTTGAAGAAGTCATCCATCCCACCGCCGCCACCGTTATCGTCGTCATCGGGATTCTGCTCGCCCCGGCGCCGGTGCGGCGACTTGATGGTCGATTCCGTGTTGATGTTCACCACGCACGGACCCAACTGCTTGGCGATTTGCGAGAAGGTGTTGGAAAGCTGCTGCGGCGCGGGAACCGAGAGCGGAGTCGCATCCGAGGACTTCTGCTCCTTACCCTTCACTCCCGATGAAACCACCGTGCCAATCAAAATACCGAGAGCCAGCGTAGCTACAATGCTGAACGAATAAACCCACCGATGCGTCTTCAAACGCAGCCAAATCGCCCGCGAATCCATATGCCTGAATTCCTCCGAGAACTGTATGAATTCCTAATTATACCCGTTTGCCAAAGCCACAGTGCCATCCGAAACTCCGTGCGAATACACGACTACGGTCCCGCGAACTCACGAGGTTAGACGCACGAATCCGCCCTTTTGTTTTATGGGATGGAAGGAATAACTACCGGGGAACCAGTGAAGCGATTGGCCGCCACCACCGTACCCTAACCTCGAGTGAAGGCTCCAACTTAATCGCCCACTGCCGGGGCTTTATACACGGCCTTCCCACCCACAACGGTCAGCAGCACCTTGGTCGCCAACTCTTTTTCCGCGGAAGCCGCAGTGATGTCGCGATCGAGCACCACAAAATCCGCCAGCATCCCGGCCGCCAGCTCACCCTTCTCTTTCTCCTCGAATTCTGCGAAGGCCGAGCCGGTAGTGTAAGCCGCAATGGCCTGATCCATGGTCAGCTTCTGTGCCGGAAAATATTCCTGCTTGCCGTTCTCGCTCTTGCGCGTAACGGCCGCATACAGTCCGCGGAACGGCGATACCTGCTCTATCGGATAGTCCGTGCCAAAGGCCAATGTCACACCCTTGTTCAGGAGTGACGCCCACGCGTAGGAATTCGCCGCCCGCTTCGCCCCCAGCCGGTCCTGCGCCCACCGCATATCAGTGAGCAACTGGCTGGGTTGCACGGAGGCAATCACCTTCAGTTCCTTGAAGCGCGCGATCTGTGCGGGCGTGGTGATCTGCGCATGCTCGATCCGCAGCCGGAAATCGCTGCCACCGTTCGGAGCCTTCACTTTCTGCTCGCGCGCAGCCTTTTCGGCCTCGGCGAAAGCATCCAGCGCCATCTGCACTCCCTTGTCGCCGATCGCATGAAACCCTAGCTGAAAGCCCGCCAGCACACGCTCCGTGGCCATCTCATTCAGCTTCGGCTGCTCGTAGCGCGGCAGTCCGGAATTCTTCGGATCATCCGTATAAGGCTCCATCAGCGCCGCCGTATGTCCGCCCAGCGAGCCATCCATGAAGCCCTTCAGCATCCCAGTGTGCAGCATCAAGTCAGACTGGGGTTGGAACGCACGCTTCACCTTCAACTCGTCGACCACATCGTCAAAAGGCAGCCATTCGGAAATGCGCGCCGTCAGCTTGCCTTCCTTTTCAAGTTCCTGGTAAATCAGGAAATTTTCCCATTCCGGCGAATAATCCTGCGCCGAGGTCACGCCATGCTCGGCCAGGTCCGCGAGCGCAACTTCAATTGCATGCCGCTGCTCATCGTGCGTCAGCTGCGGAATCACAGCCCGCACCGCCTGCTGCGCCGTGTCGCGCAGAATCCCCGTAGGCTGACCGTTGGCATCGCGGTCAATCTTCCCGCCCTCAGGATCGCGGCTGGCCACAGTGATCTTCGCCAGTTGCAGTGCCCGGGTATTCGCCACCGCAAGATGCCCGTCCACGCGGTCCAGAATCATCGGATGCCCATCCGACACTTCATCCAGATCCCATCGGCTGGGTAAAACCGGAATCGGCCACAGCGTTTCATCCCAGCCCCCGCCAACAATCCATTCATCCGGCTTGGACTTCTCCACCCTCGCCTTGACGCGCTCGCGAAATTCTTCCAGCGTCTTCACCCCAGTCAGGTCGATCGTCAATTTCTGCAATCCGGCAGACGCCAGGTGGACATGCGCATCGTTGAAGCCCGGCATAACGAAACGCCCGCCCAAATCAACGACCTCCGTATCCGGCCCTTTCAGCTTCATGATATCCAGATTCTTGCCGACTGCCTGAATGCGGTCGCCGCGCACCGCAATGGCCTCCTCGCGAAGCGTAGAACCGAACGGCGAATTCGAGGGCACACCCGTATAAATATTGGCGTGGAAGTAGATCGCATCGGCCCTGGGCTTGACCTCTGTCTTCTCAGACTGACCATTCGCCTTCGGATTTGGTGCAGCAGCTGGCACAGGCGCCTGCGCGATGCAAAGTGAAGCGATAAACACCATCAGGAAAGCCGGGTGCCCCATCTTTCGCGTTCTTTGCGAAAGAGCCTGCCCTGAGCCTGCCGAAGGGTAGGATTCCACTGGTGCTCGCAGCTTCACGGTGGCGCAGCGCTTCAGCGCTGCGAAAAGACCCTTCCCTAGGTAAAGGGCTTTAGCCCCCGAGGTCCAGCATCTCCCGGTCATTCGCCCACCCCCGCTCCCGCCAGCGCCATCATGGTCAGCAGAATCCGCTTCAGCCCCAGCTCGCGTCCGTTGCTATCAAACCATTCCTGCAAGGTGTGCGCCCCACCGCCGGAACCGCCGCCACCGATCGCAATCGCTTCGAGGCCCAGCGACAGCGGAATGTTCGCGTCGGTCGACGCCCGCTGCACCTGCGCCGCGTTATTCAACTGCGTATCCACCGCGCGAATCACATGCAGAATCCGCGACCCCATCGCCAGTTCTCCCGCCGGACGGTTGCCGATCGCGACCACTTCGCAACTCACTCCCGAAGGCCGCTTCTGCTGCGCCGACCGCATCTCCGCCGCCAGCGTCTCGTCTTCCACCGCGCGATTCAGCGCCAGCCGCAGCGCCTGCTCCAGCCGCTCCATCTCCGTCATCGAGGTCGAGCGGATATCCACCTTCATGCTTGCCGATTCAGGAATCGAATTCACCGAAGTCCCGCCGCGCACAACTCCGATGTTGAAAGTGGTCTTAGGGGTTGTCGGCACCGGCGTCGCCGTAAACGCATCGACCGCGCGCGAAAGAATCACGATCGGATTAGGCGCACCAAAATCGCTCCACGAATGCCCGCCGGGACCGCGCACGATCACTTCGAAGCGGCGGCTGCCCAAAGCCTCAGCCACAATCGTGTCCGCGCCCGCGCCGTCGAGCACGACGCTGTAAGCAATCGAATCCTTCCAGCGCGGCGTAGAAAAAATATGCCGCATGCCCCGCAGATCGCCCTCACCCTCTTCCCCCACGTTGCCGATAAACACAAACGGCAGCGCGTGCCGCAGGCGCACCGCACGCAGCAGCGCGGCAATTCCCAGCATCGCCGTCACGCCCGCACCATTGTCGGAAACTCCCGGCCCATAAATCCGGCTGCCCTGCTGCCGGACGTTCAGCGGAGTATTCGCAGGAAACACCGTATCAATGTGCGCACTCAACGCGACGTAGCGCTGACCAAATCCAGGATGGATGCCGAACACGTTACCCACATCGTCGATGCGGACATCGTCCAGCCCGACTTCGCGAAAGCGCTCCGCCAGCCACGCCGCGCGCGCCGACTCCCCAAATGGAGGCGCAGGAATCCGCGCCATCTCCATCTGCCACTGCGCCAGTTGTGGCTCCTGCGTGCGCAGCCAGTTATAAGCCGAGCGCACCTCGGGCGAGGCCGCCAGACGCGCCACATCCTGCTGCACCGTAGGCGCAACGTCGGGCAAGTCCGCACGTGGGGGAACGGGGCTCATGGGGGGTTATGCGCTCATATTACAACGTATGGCAAAGAAAGGGGATTACCTAGGACGGGAACCGCACA
>CAWEBA010000015.1:0-34827 GCA_963807145.1 uncultured Acidobacteriaceae bacterium
CTGATACACCCCTGCGTGATCGACGTCACACCGGAGCAAAAGCGGTTCTTAGCTGGTGCTGACGAATTAACCGAATGAAGCGACGGCCTCCTGCTGGTCTTGAAAAATCTCGAACAGGTCCAGCAAGCAGATCATCTTCAGCGTCTGGACCGTAAATTTCGAAGGATTCAGCAGTTTGATCGATCCGCCTCGCTGTTTGGCGCTAGTCAGGATCTTGACCAGCAACCCGATTCCGCTGGAATCGATCCAGGGAACTTCGCTGAGGTCGAGCACGATGCGCGTGTCGCCGCTGCCCATCAGATCGTCCAGAGTTCCGCGGAAGCGATCGACCGCGTCGCCCAGACTCAGCTTGCCGCGCAACTTGACCAGCTTGACCTGGCCCAGACTGCGAAGTTCGATTTCCAAAGTGGTCTCACCTCAAATGATCAGGGGACGTGGAGGGGGTGGAATCCGTTGACAGCTTCCCGACCCTCTGTTAAAGTGCACGCTCAACTTAGAAGAAGCTCCGTGAATTTGCAAGTTTGGACTTCTGCCTCCCCCAGGGCTCAATAAGAGTATCGTGGTATTCCGCAGCGAGTTTGATGGCAACTCAGAGCCCCAATCTGGTTCTCGACATTGCCGCGATATCGGTGCGCCTTCTGGAGGCACAAGAGGTCGCCCCCAGGGCGCGCACGGTTGCGCGCGACCTGGCCACCCTGCTTTCCGGCTCGGCCGTCAATGTCTACATGGTTTCGGAGACCGCCGAGGGAGCACTCTGGACCGTGAGCGGTACGGCCGGCGACGCCGCGCCGGATGAAACCGTTCCCCTCGATGCAGGAACTCTCGGCATCCTAGCCGCCAGCCGCAAACCTCTTCTGTTCGCCGGCAAAAGTCTCATCCGCGAGCAATACGCTCATCTTAACGTCCGCAAAACCCTGCACTCTCTCGGCTATCTTCCGCTGATGGGCAACGGCGCCTTGATCGGCGCCATTGAGATTCTCAGCTTCGATGAGCCGCTGGCGGAAGCGCACCTCGACATCCTGCAGGGTGTAGCCGAGGTTGCCGGGCCCGCGCTGGCTGCCGCCCGGCAGTACGAACTCGAGCGCCACCACTCGCTCACATCGATTACTCGCCTGACCCACTTCTACGATATCGAGAAAGTCTTCAGTTCGACGATCGAGATGGATCAACTCGTTCCCCTGATTGGCTCGAAGATCTGCGAGACCCTCGAGTGCTGGGCCGTCAACGTGTGGATGGTGCAAAGCGATGGCAACCTTCTACTGATGCATCAAGCAGGCCACGATCCGACTACCCGGCAAGGCATGACACAAAAAGGAGGTGAGGGGATCGCCGGCGACGTCTCTGACAACGGCGAGCCTGTGATTGCAGATCAAAGCGACGAACGGCTGGTTCGCCGCAACCTGAATATAGAAGAGGGACGGGTCGAGTCCGTCGCGGTTGCTGCCCTGCTCGATAAAGAATCTCTGGTCGGCGTGGTAGAAGCGGTGAACCCTCTGGATGGCGAGCCCTTTGATGAAGACGACCTCTTCGCGCTCAGCAGTTTGAACGAAACCGCAAGCATCGCTCTCCGCAACGCCAGCCTTCTGTTGGCTGAGCGCAAGGTGGAGATCCTCGAGATGCTGGTGACCGTCAGCCACGAGATTACTTCTACGCTGAACCTGGAACGGGTTTTGCAGACGATCGTAAACGCGCCACAGGCAGTCATCCCCTACGAGCGCGCGGCCGTCGCCCTCGAGCACGGCGGAAAATACAAGCTGAGCGCTATCACCGGCGTCACGCAGGTCGATGCTGGCGCACCGGACGTCGCCCCCCTGAACGACCTGTTGCGCTGGACGATGCTCTCCGAAGAAGTAGTGCATGTTCGGCAGCACGGCGACAAAATTGACGCCGCGCGCGAAGAAACCAGAGCCAAATTCCAAAGCTACTTCGCGACTTCGGGGATGCGGGCTTTCTACGCCATCCCTCTGACCGACGACACTGGCCGTGTCGGCGTCCTGGGTCTTGAAAGCGCGGATCCAGATTTTCTTTCTCCCGCTCATATCGAAATCCTGCAAGTGCTCGCCGGGCAAGCGACCGTGGCGCTGCGCAATGCGCAGATGTACAAGGAAGTGCCATTCATTTCCGTGCTCCAGCCCGTGCTGGAAAAGAAGCGGAAATTTATGGCCATGGAGAAGCGCCGACGCACCTTGACGATCGTGGCAGCGGCCGCTGTCCTGACTTTCCTGGCAGCGGTTCCCTTGCCGTTGCGGGTGGATGGCGATGCAGTCGTGGCTCCTTTGCACTCCGCGCAGATCCAACCGGAAGTGGAGGGAGTGGTCAGCAAGGTGTACGTTCGCGAAGGCGACCATGTCACCCGCGGTCAGAT
This sequence comes from uncultured Acidobacteriaceae bacterium, assembly GCA_963807145.1. Taxonomy (GTDB): domain Bacteria; phylum Acidobacteriota; class Terriglobia; order Terriglobales; family Acidobacteriaceae; genus Sulfotelmatobacter. The sequence continues at coordinate 2,366 of CAWEBA010000015.1, forward strand.
CATCGCAAGCCTCGCGGATTGGGACGCTCGCTCGGTGCTGGCTCAGGCCCAGGCCAAATACCAAATGGCCCTGCTGCAGATGAATCGTTCACTGGCAGCGAATGACGGCAGCGAAGCGGGCGTGCAGCGCGTTCAGGCTGACTTCTGGAAGTCGGAAGTGGCCAGGGACCAGGAACTGCTGGACAAGACGCAGTTGCGTTCGCCGATCGATGGCCTAGTGGCCACTCCCCACATCGAAAACATGGTGGGAAAGCGCCTGCAATACGGAGACAGCTTCGCCGAAATCGTCGATACCTCGCGGGCGATCGTAGACGTCGCCATCGACGATACCGATTCCGCTCAGTTGCGCGCCGGCGAGCATGCCTCCGTCAAGCTCAACAGCTTCCCCACGAGAATTTTTCGCGGCGACGTGATGGTCGTCAGCCCCAAAGGAACGCTGCAGGGTGATTCGCGCGTGTTCTTTGCGCGAGTTGCAGTCCCGAATGCCGACGGCGCCATTCGCGCCGGCATGGAAGGACGCGGCAAAGTGCGCGTGGGATGGTATCCGGCCGGCTACGTGCTGTTCCGCAAACCGTTCTTGTGGATCTATTCACGAGCCTGGTCATGGTTCGGAATATGAATGTTTGGAGTGTGACCGGTTAGTAGAGCGGCCGGTTTGGAGTAAAGAAATGCGAAACCAGGAATCGAACCGTCTTGTTTTAATCCTGCTGAGCGCGGCTCTGTTGCCTTGCCTGTCCTGTTCGCAGAAGGGCATGGAAGCAGCCGCTGCTCCCGCGCCCTCGGCTTCGGCAGTGCCAGCCCCAGCGCCGGTGGCGAGTGCCCCGGCGACCGACAGCAGCTTCACTGTTTCAGGTCCGTTGATCGTCGAACATCAGCTCGACGTGCTGGCGCAGCGCGACGGCGTGATTGCAGATCTGCGCTCGGAGGCGGGCGCCCACGTTCGCGCCGGAGATTTGCTGGCTCAATTCGATGACCGGCAACTCAGCGCCGACCTTGAGGCCGCGCGAGCCAAGACCCGCAGCATCGAAGCTGACTTGAAGAACTGGGAAGCCGAAGCCAAAGTCATGGAGGCGGACTACGAACGCGCCCAGAAAATGTGGGATGCTCACATCATCAGCAATGAACAACTCGAGCACGCCAAGTTCAAGGCGGAATCGGAAACCTGGGATGTCCGGCGAGTTCGCGAATTGCTCACTGACGCTACCGAGACGCAGCGTTCCCTTGAACTCGAGCTGGAAAAGACCCAGATCCGTGCGCCGTTTTCCGGCGTCGTGGCCCGCCGCTACGTACGCGAGGGGCAGCAGGTCTCCAAGGGCGAGCGTCTGTTCTGGGTCACCGCCGAGGGCCCCCTGGACATGCGCTTCACCTTGCCGGAAAAGTTCATAGGGCGAATTCAAAGAGGTCAAGTTCTGTCCATGACGACTGCCGATCTGCCCGGGCAGAAGTATTCGGTCAGGGTTGTGGAAGTCAGTCCCGTGGTCGATCCCGCCAGCAGCACCATTGAAGTGGCAGTGGAACTCGAAGGCAAGCCCGGCCCGCTCAGGCCTGGCATGGATGCGAGCGTCAGCCTCGAAAATCTGCGATGAACATCACCGAAGCCCTGAATGCCGCCCTGCCGGAGATCCCGGCTCGAATGATCGCGGAGCATTATCCACGCGTCGCCCCTGACGTCGTGGCGCAGGAACACATCGAGGACGGCCAGCCGGTGGTCCGTGTGTACGTTCCCAGTGTTGAGTCGATGTATAAATTCCCGCGGCAGAACTGGGCCCTGATCCAGCTCTTCGACGGACGCCGCAGCTACCAAGAAATTGCGGAGATGTTCTCGCGCCAGACTGGGACCCGGTACAGCACCGAAGAGGTACGGGACTTTGCCGCTGAACTCGACGCCATGGAGTTTTGGTTCAAGACCCCGCAGGAAAAGAACATCGTGCTCATGCAGAAGAGCGCGGAAGAGCGCCGCAAACTCATGAAGAGAAAGAGTGCGTACGGCGACATGTCGCTGATTCTTTTCCCCGGAGTCAATCCGGACAAGTTTCTAAACTGGCTCTACCGCTACACATCCTTCTTCTACACGTCCTGGTTTACTCTGCTGACGCTGGGTGCTTTTGCGTTTGTCGCCGGTATCACCATTACGCACTGGACTGAGATCGGCCGCGACACCCTGGAGTTTTACAATTTTTCCGACAAATCCTGGGGCGACGTTGCTCAGTTCTATCTGTTGGCAGTCGTAGTGTTGAGCATTCATGAGCTGGGCCATGGCCACGCCTGCAAACACTACGGCGGACGCGTACCTTCCATGGGCTTCGCACTCATCTACCTGGCTCCGGCCTTCTATACCGACACCACCGAGGGGGATGTCAAAGGGACACGCTACCAGCGCCTGGTCATCTCATTGGCGGGTGTTTGGGCGGAGCTACTCGTTTATTGCATAGCAACTCCCATTTGGTGGGGCACGCCTCCGGACACTACAGTTCACGATGCGGCATACATTCTCATGCTCATTACTGGGATTTCGGCCGCTCTGGTCAATTGGAATCCGCTTATCAAGCTAGACGGATACCACATGCTCAGCGAGATTCTGGGGATCGTCGATCTCAAGGAGTCTTCGACGGCATTCGTTTCAGGTTGGGTGAAGCGTCACATCTGGGGACTTCCCGTGGACGTGCCGTACGTCCCCAAACGCAGGCGTCTGGGATACGCCGTTTACGCCCTTCTTTCGGGCCTTTACAGCTATACCGTCCTGTATGTTGTAGCGCGGTTTGTTGGAAATGTTTTCCGCAACTTCAATCCTGAGTGGTCTTTCATTCCTGAACTGGCAACCGCAGGTCTGATCTTTCGTTCGAGAATCCGCACCTTGTGGAACTTTATGAAATTCGTATACCTGGACAAGAAAGATCGTTTGTTCGCCTGGTTCACAGCCAGGCGTTCCCTCGTACTTGCCGCAGCTGCCATCGTCCTGGCCTTGCTTCCTCTGCGAAGAGAAACCTCGACTGGATATTTCGCGCTCGAGCCCCTTCACCGGGCCGTCATCCGCACGGCTGTGGCGGGGACGGTGACCGGCGTATACGCCGGGGAGGGGCACTGGATCACAGCCGGGGCACCTCTCGTGCGGCTCCGTAACCTGGCACTGGATTCGAGAGTTGCGCGCACAGAGGCAAACAACTCGATGGCCACGCACCGCGTGACGTCGGCTGCTCTGCGATACGGTGCCGACCTCGGGCCAGCCCGCGAGGAGTCCGCCCAGCTGGCACAGCAACTGCGCCTGCTCACTTCGGATGCAGCCCAACTCCAAATAAATAGTCCCATGTCAGGGCTAGTCCTCACTCCTAGATTGGGCGATTGGCTGGGAGCCTATGTGCCGGCGGGAACGGAAATCTTGGAGATTGCCGATGTGAACCCGATGCGGGCCCGCGTCTACTTATCGGAACATGACATTTCGAAATTCTGGGTCGGATCAGATGCACGCTTGGTGGTGAACGGCATCTTCCGAAAATGGGATGGCCAAGTCACTAGCATTGAACCCATATCTTCCGACATACCGTCGGGCCTCATCGAAACTTCCCAATACAAAGGCCTGCATCCTCCAAAGTTTTACGCTGTTGATCTGACAGTCTCCAGCCCTGAAGGCAGGCTGAAACCAGGGATGACGGGCCTCGCCCGGGTCTATGGCCGGCGGCGAAGTCTTGCCGCGTTTGGTTGGCAGGAAATTGTGAACTTCTTGGGCCGGAGGATGTGGTAAGCAAAACAAAAAGGCTACCCTCCCCCAGGGCAGCCTTTTTGTGCGTTGGTCAAATACTCGGCCTGTGAGCCTACTTCTTGCCCAATTTGGCCAATTTGCCCAATTTTCCAAGTCTTCCCATCTTGCCAAGCCGGCCCAATTTTCCCATGCGACCGAGCCGGCCCATCTTCACGCCGCTCTCCTTCGAAGTAGGCGCCTCCAGCGGCATGCTGGCGACGATAGCTTTCTTGGTGGTGTTCAGGGTGCTGATCAAGGATTTCTTTTGGATGGTCATGGGGCGCTCCTCAAATTTGTTTTGGATTGAATTCCATCACTCGGCTTTTCCTTTAGCACGAGCCATGCCAAACCCGAGGACTTAGTCTCGAAAGTCGCTAAGTCTAACAATCACAATTTCTTAGCGATTGTGGGGATGAATTTGGAATCAATTCCAGACGGTGAGTAATTCTCTTTCGGTCAATAATTAACCGCAGCCCGGTTAATTTTTAACCTTTCTATTCACCCCGCGGTTAAAGATTCAGCTTGCGGCATAGATATTTCATGCGCTGTGGATCCATGTTGAGAAGAGTGGCGGCCGCGGATTTCCTGCCTTCCGTCCGGCGAAGCGCGGCGTTGAGGTAGGCAATCTGGATTTTTTCCATCTCGGCGTCAAAGTCCACTCCCTCTTCGGGGATCAGGATGGCCTCATGGCTAGCCGCGCTCGAGCGGAGAAGCTGGTGCGGCAGGTGTTGGGCGGTGATCACCGGGACGTCGTTCATCACCACCATGCGCTGCACCACGTTCTCCAGTTCGCGAACGTTGCCCGGCCAGGAATAGTCCTCCATGATCTGCATCACGTCGGGCTGCAGCTGCTTGATCGGCTTTTTGTTGGCTGTACAGTAGATCCGCAGGAAGTGTTCCGCCAGCAACGGCACATCGCCATCCCGCTCCCGTAGCGGCGGAATCAGGATCGGCACGACGTTGATGCGGTAGTAAAGGTCCTCGCGGAAGCGGCCTTTCTGCATCATGTCTTCGAGATCATCGTTGGTCGCCGTGATCAGGCGGAAATCAATCTTGCGGGACGATCGTCCTCCCAGACGCTGCACTGAGCGGTCTTGCAAGATGCGCAGCAGCTTGCTCTGCAGCGGATGGTTCAGCGTCGTAATCTCATCCAGAAATAACGTGCCGCCATGCGCCATCTCGATCAGCCCGGGCTTGGCGCCCTCCGCTCCGGTGAAGGCTCCTCGTTCGTAGCCGAACAATTCCGACTCGATCAGGCTCTCGGGCAGGGCGGAGCAGTTCAGGCACACGAAGGGCTTGCCCTGCCGGTTTCCCGATTGCACGATGGCATGGGCGACGAGCTCCTTGCCCACGCCGCTCTCTCCCCGCAGCAGCACGCTGGCATTGCTGTCGGCCACGGCCTGGATTGCTCCGTAAACTTTCTGCATCCCCTCGCTGCCGCCGATCAGTCCGCAAAACGCCGACTTGCTTTCCACCTGGTCGAGCAGCCAGCGCCCTTCAAACTGCAGCGCGCGCTTCTCGATCGCTCCCAGCAGCACGCCGGCCAGTTGACTGAAGTCCATGGAATCGAGGAAGAACTCGTCCGCGCCCGCCTGGCTGGCCTTCAGCGGTATCTCGCTGTTGCTCGATTCCGTGATCGCCACCAGCACCACGTCTTCGCGCAGCCTGCGGATTTCCTGCAGTACCTCAGTGCCATCTGGCGCTCCCTCCCCGATGCAGTCGAGATCGAACACAATCCCCTGTATGCCCGGGTCATGCACTGCGGCCTGAATCTGCTCTTCCGTGCTGGCCAGCACGGTCCGGAAGGTGGGCGCAAGGTATCTGCCAATCTCGTGAAAAGAGGTCCCCTTCGCGGTGACAATTGCGACGGAGTACTTTTCTGATTCGGGTTGATTCGCGGGCAGCTGAAGGGATGCAGCCATGGTGGGCGCTCCGGTTGCGGATTATAGGTGAATTTCTCACCCTTGGGAATGCAAAAAATCACCTCATTTCACACCCCGACCTTTGCCTGGCGACCTGCCCGGATCGCGCAGGTTCCCAACTTCCAATCAGGTTTAACTTGACTTCGTCCTTGCCGGGAGTATTGTGGTGGCGTTCAGTCCGGCCCCAGTTGTGCGGGTCATTGGGGTGCGCTGAACCCGCGCATCCCATCCCCAAGAGCGCCGATCGTCGTCCGCAGATTCCCAACTAAGGAGGCCTGTCATGGCCGCTAATCCTATCCCAATCTCAGAATTAAGTCTGGAAACGGTAAAGGCGCCCGATGAGACCATCGTCCGCTGTGTCGGCAGAATCAATTCGAGTACTTCGGCCTTGTTCCAAACGACAGTCCGCAGTCTCATTCCAGGGAGCGAAAGCATTGTGTTGGACTTGACCGATGTGAGCTATATGGACAGCTCCGGCCTGGGCGCCATCGTGGGCCTTTACCTGTCGGCCAAGAGGCAGAATTGCACACTGAAGCTCGTCAACCTGAACCAACGCTTGCGGGAGCTCTTTCGCATTACCCAGCTGGCTTCGGTGTTCGAGGGACACGAAGACTTCCTCGGGCACACCCCCGATTGACAGGAGGGGTTCGCGGAACCCGTGGATGGCGCGAGATGCCGCGGTAGCCAAGCCCTCGGGATCCTGACACGGTCGGACGTTGTCTCCCGGGCCGACTGGGCTGGTTCCGCTGTAAACTCAGGTTCCGGTCTAAACTTGGAAAAGGCCGTTTTTCACACAGGAAACCCCATATTCTTGTCTTGACAAATTGTTACGCTCGGAACAAAATGCTAGGCCGGAAATTGGGAACCGGCTGAGAAGGCGCGTCCAGCCTTGGGTTCAGCGCGCTGGCGGCAAGCAAGTTGAACCGATTGAGTTGGAACGGAGAGCATATGGAAACGACAATTGGAGTATTCGCTTCGCGCGACGAAGCTGAAGGAGCGGTTAAAGAGTTACTGGAACGAGGCGTGCCTGAAGAGTCCATTGTTTTCCTGACCCGGTCGGAAAGCGAAGCCAAGACGATAGCCAAGGAACTCGGCACATTTGTAGGAGGTTTTCTTGGTGGGGCTGCCGGCGTGACCACGGGCGTGGTAGCTGCGTCGTTGCTTCTTCCTGGCATCGGAACGGTATTTGCGCTGGGCATCGGCGCCGCGGCGCTGCTGACCGGCGCCGGAGCAGGCGCAGGCGCGGGCTCTGCCCTCGGCTCGGGAACGCACGGCACCGACGCCCCGAAACCGACAGCGGTAGAAGATTGCGCTGAGGACATCACGTTCTTCCGCGAAGTTCTCAAGGAGGGACGTTCGCTGATCGTGGTTCGCACGGAATCGCAGGAACTCGCGACTGCAGCGTGCACAATTCTCGACCGGCGCGGACTCGGAATGCAAGGATCCGCTCCAATCAAGATGCAGGCCGCGACCCGCCAAGTGGGGGCAGTGACCGTGCTCGATGTCAGCGGCAGAATTACGCTCGGCGATGGAAATATCAGGTTGCGCGAGATTGTTCGCGATCTCTCAGAAAAGGGACAGAAGGCGATTGTGCTCAACCTGGGCGAGGTCAACTACATCGACAGTTCCGGGGTCGGCGAACTGGTCAAGGCTCACACAACGATTCGCAACCAGGGTGGGCAATTGAAGCTCGCCAACCTGACCAAGCGAGTTCACGACTTGCTGGAGATGACCCGGCTGTCTGCTGTTTTCGATATTCAGAAAGACGAGGCTAGCGCCATTGAGTCGTTTGGCAGCTCTTCGCAAGCAGTGGCTTAACAACAGACTGTAAACGATTCAGCGGTAAAAAGTTCAGAGCAGCGAGTCCCCCAACTCACTGCCTGAATTGGCCCTAGGAGTCCATGAAAATTGCCGGCGACAGGTCCCCCACCTGTCTTGCGTATTGAACAGCACAAAGTGATGAACTGCAGTCGCCCAGGTCAAGTGTTTGCCACCGGCCGTCAACGAGGCCGAAGATTCGAAAGTCCGAAAGCACGACTGGTAAGAACCAGCGTGAAGAAAAGGGGATATTTATGAAGCTAGGAGTTATGAGATTCTTCATTGCGGCCGCGACAGCGGTCTTGTTGGTTATTGCGGGGAGCACCGCTGCGTCGGCACAGTGTCCCGCCTCTACTACTTCTCCCAACTACACTCCAGATTTCTCGAACGCTTCGAACCAACTTTGCCTGACGCTGACCAGCGGTGGGGAGCCCAATGACGGTGGGTACCCTAATTTTGCACCGCCGGCTTCGCCTAGCGGGTCGGTTAACCCGGCTCTACCTGTACCCACGAACGTGTCGAAGGTGCTGCGTCTGACGCAAAATGCGACCTTTACAACGGGGTCTGCGTTTTTCACTGCTCCGCAGCCGGTTGCCGGTTCTTTTTCCACTACTTTTACTTTTCAGATGAGTGACTCCAACACGTCCACGACCGCCGATGGAATTGCTTTTGTAATTCAGAGTTCGGCAGTGACCGCCCTTGACCCAGACGCTGGAGGCAACACGGACGGTTGCAGCATTGGATACGGTGATTCGTTTGCTACTGATGACTGTACGCCTACCACTGGCGGTATCCCAAACAGTATGGCGATAGAGTTCGATCCCTACCAGAACGCCGATGATCCGAACAACAACCACGTTGCGATTCAAAGTTGCGGTAGCGCTACGGCCAACAGCTCCGATAACCTGGTGGGCGGTGTGCTCGGCGAACCCGCTCCCTGCAATATCGCAATAAACCCTCTCACCGGGACGGGGAGCGGGTTAATAAGTCCGATTACCGGATTGCCGATCACTTTGGCCGACGGAAGCGTCCATTCGGTGACGATCACCTATACTCCATCTACCCTGACAACCTGTAATCCTGTTCCGAGCGGGCCGCAGGCCCCCGGCGGTTTGCAGCCCGGGATTCTCGGGGACTGCAGCAGCATCGACGTGATTTTGGATGGCGCCGATTTGTTTCCCGGCGGCGTCCTAGTTGACCTGAGCACCTTGCTGGCTCTAGGCCCCGGCAACACCGCCTGGGTGGGGTTCACGGCGGCAACCGGGGGGTCTGATGACAATCAGGACATCCTGAGCTGGACGTTCACGCCTCAGGCTCAGACCGTGGTCGTTTCGCAAAGCGCCCCAGCGATTGTTTCCTTTCCGAACGCTTCCGGCACCAGCGTCTACTCCTATACGGCACAGCTGACGGCCCCGTACGCGACTCCAGCTGTGACGGTCCAGCCGATACTGCTGACTCAACGAGCTTGCGACGCTCTGGTGCAGGTGAACTTCCCGACTGCCCGTTGCTTTGTCTACCAGAACGCTGAAAATATGGGCGTTGACGAGTCCGTCGTATTCGCGGTTACGTGCCCTGAAGCCTCCGGCGGAACGTGCGGCTCGAACCTCAACCCGTTCGATGCGACCCTTGGTACTGGCTTCTCGTTCTTGTATTCCGACAACCCGCTGTTCGTCTACCCGGGGCTTGACCTCATTGTCAACCCACTGCCCGGTTGGGTTAAGTGGCCGCTGCCGCCGTTACCCACTCCTGTGAGCCCGATCAGCCCACCCGCGAAGGGCAGCATGAGCAACCAGATTGTCTCTTTCTCGGTAGTGGCAGATCCGGGTGGTAAAACTGTCGGCGGCTCCGGCGGCGGGGCTTCCTACTGGGTGGCCACATACGACATGGCGGACGAGGTCGGGCCAGGTCTTCAGGCCGGGCCAGGGATCACGATCACGTCTCCGAGTTCCTCAGCGACTTACAATCCGAACACAACGGTCGCGGCGACCTACACCTGCAGCAATCCTTCCACATCACAACCGCTTAGCAGCCCGACGGGTCCCTACCTGACGGCGGCAAGCTGCACGCAAGCTACGGGCACTCAGACCTCGTGCTCGTTTACTCCGATCGTCGGGCCGGGCAACCTGGGTGGGCGGTCATGCACCGGCACCTTCGTTACTCCCAGCAAGAAGGGAACGTATATTTTTGGCGTGACGGGAGTCGACTCCGGCGGGAACCAGAACCTGGGTGCGGTTACGTATAAGGTCAACTAAGCGAATACGTAACTGATTTCTCGAGGAAACTACTCGAAGTCAATAACCATCGGGTGCCGCGAAAGCGGCACCCGTTTTTTTGTGTTTTGGCTGCTCTTGCGTTCTAGCTCTTGGCCGCTTGCGTCTCGCGGGTGGACTCGTCGTAGATGACTTTAAAGTCTGAGCGCTGTAGCAGCTTCTCTGCCCCGGGATCCTTCTTCATCGCATCCAGCAGGCGCAGCGCTTCGCGATAGTGATCCTGAGCATCGCTACGATTGCCGGAATCTCGCTCAATTGTGGCCAACAGATACTGCGCCCGCGCGCTCAGCGGCTGCATTCCGAGCTTTTCCGAGAGCAGCAAGGCGCGCTCCAGTTCCTGCCGGGCATGGGAGAAGTCGCGGTTCTGCATCATGGCGTACGCCATGAATACGGAACACTCGACCGAGATGTACTTCAACCCTAGGTCGTTGGCCTGCTGAACCAAGTGCCGCAGGCTGGAAACGGCTTCCCCTGCACGTTTTTCCTGAACTTCGACCTTAGCCAGGTTAGCCTTTGCAATCAGAATCGTGTCCGGTTCCTTGCTGTGCGCGGCGGCCTGCAGAGCTTGCGCATACGAAGCGTGCGCAGATTTGTAATCCCCGTGGTAGAAGTATGTATCGCCCTGGAATCCCAACGTTTCCGCTACCATGCCGTCAGACTTCAGTTCGCGCGAGAGGCTGAGTGCCTCGTCCAAATCATTCTTTGCCTCGTCTCCGCGTCCCGCCAGGGTAAGTGCCTCGGCGGAACCGCCTAGCATCTTGGCCATCCAGAACGTCTTGTCTTTGATGTTGCGGAAAGCCTTAAGGGCTTCCTGCTTGGAATTGATGGCTGCCCCGAACCGTCCTTGGTAATCAAACAGCGTGCCCAGGCTGTAAGATTCAATGGCCGCACCGCGCGGGTCGTCCATGCTGCGGCGCAAATCCAGCGCCCGCAGGTAATAGGAAATGGCCTGATCGTACTGGCCCATATCGGCCGAGGTCCCGCCCAGGTTGTGGACAGCCTCAACGATGTCTTGCGGCACTTTCGATTTCTCGCGCAGCTGCAGCGCCTGTTGGAAGTAGGTAAGCGCATCCTCATACTGGCCCTTTTCCGAATACGCCGTCCCAATGTTGTTCAGACAGATAGCCTGCAGACTTTCATTGCCAAGATCGCGCTGCAATTGCAATGCTTCCTTGTACATTTTCAGCGCCTGGTCATAGTCGCTGCTGCCATCGTAGAAATTGCCCAAATCGATCAGACTATCGCCGAGGCCGCGCTTGTCCCCGATTTGACGCCGAACCTGCAGTGCCTCCTGGAAGTTGGCCAGAGCCTCTTTGGGTTTGCCGAGCACCGCTTGCACCGAGGCCATCTCATTCAGGCTGAGCGCGAGGCCGCGCTTTTGGCCGATGCGCCGCCAGATGGCAAGCGCTTCCTCTTCGTTGCGCATGCTTTCCTCGGGCTTGCTCAACATCACATAAGCCACCGCCATAAAGTGCAAGCTGGCAGCCTTTTGCTCCTGGTTGTCCATTTGAATGGACAAGGTATAGGCGCGGTTCAGGGGGTCGAGGCTGCCTTGCGGGTCGCCGCTTTTGAGGGCTATTCGCCCCATCTCGAGAGTCGCCATGATGTTCTTTGGATTCGCGCTTAAAAGCTTCTGATAGTATTCCCGAGCTTTGGCTAGATTTCCGGAATCCTTATAGAGGCTGGCCAGCGCCGATTGCACGTCAAAGTTATCCGGCGATGCCTGGGCTAGGGTTTCGTAGGCCTTGATTGCCTCCGGATAGTTCTTGGTAGCCTGGAAACGAACGGCAGAGATCAAATATTTTTCAGCCTCAGGGAGATCCTGGCTCAGGTCGACGGCTTTCCTGGCAGATTGCTCCGCTTCGCTGTCATAGCCCAAACTGCTATAGGACTGTGCCAGCTTGGAAAATGCCAGCGCGAAGGTGGGGTCTTCCTTGGTGGCCGCTTCGAACTGCTTTTGCGCCTCCAGATTCTTCCCGTCACGTTGCGACCCGATGCCTTCATTGTAGTCGCGCAATGCGGCAATCGACTTTGAACTGGGTTGGAAGGAAGTGGCCTTCAGCTCCTTCAGGACATTTTCCGGGAGCGCAAGTTTCTGACGGATGGACTCCGCCAGACGATCAATCGCGCCGGGAACCTCCTTTTCACTTTGCACATCGATTTTGAGCGGGATGGTGCGATCGTTCTTGATGTCCTGAAGCGTGGCATCAATCCGAATCTGGTCGCCGAACTTGGCATATTGTCCCCAAACGACGCGGTCGGCGTTGCTAAAATCGGCCACGCGCCGGATGGTCGCCGGATCGAGCACGGTCGCGGAGGAAATGCGCAGGTCGGTGAATATCTGATGCAGGCTGGTAGGGCTGACCGTGTGCAAATGCGCCGACTGACCCACGTCGGTGCTCAACATCTCGGCGAGACTCGGCCCCAGCCAATCGACGCTGGGATCGCCGGAGGCGTTGCGGAAAGGCAGAATGGCCAGCGAAACCACTGGCCCGGTTGCGGTCGCCGCCGCCTTCTTGCCCGGGGCAAACAATTCCGCGCGCAGCAGGAAGCCTATGATCGCTAGCGCCAAGACGGCCGCCGTGCCGCCGATCCAGTGCCAGGGAATGGTTTGTCCCCAGGGCTTTTCACTGGTCGGGAAACGTAGTGTGGCCGCCGCGCTTTTGCCCTGCCAAATTTCCAGATCCTGCAAGAACTCCCCAGCGGTCTGGTAGCGCAAGGCTGGGTCGCGCTCCAGGCACTTGGCGACAATGTTGCTGAGTGCGCGTGGAATCGTCTGGTCGTGATCGGACACCGGAGTGGCCTGCTCCTGGTTGCGCTTGATCAAACTGGCCACGGCACTCTCGGCCTTGAACGGCATTTTGCCGGTCAACAGCTCGTACAGGATCAACCCCATGCTGTACAGGTCGGAGCGTTGATCCAGATCCTTGCCCAGCGCCTGTTCCGGCGACATGTATTCCATGGTCCCGACCAGCGCTCCGGTTTGGGTCATGCCGTCGCCTTCGACCGTGCGGGCCAGGCCAAAATCCATCACCAGAATGCGGCCAGTTTGATCGCGCATGATGTTTTGCGGCTTCAGGTCGCGATGGATGATGCCGAGGGTGTGCGCGGCTTCCAGAGCGCGGCAGACCTGCTGCATCAGTTCGACCGCCTCTTCGGGAGGAAACTTTTTCTTTTCCTGGATCAGCGAGCGCAGATCCTGACCCTCGACAAACTCCATGGTGATGAACTTCACACCATCGGCATCGCCCAGATCATAGATACGGATAACGTTTCTGTGAGTGACCTCGCGTGAGAGCAGAAGCTCCTGCTTGAATCGCGCCAGGATCGAGGGATTGGCAGCCAGCTCTGGACGGATCAGCTTCAAGGCCACGAAACGGTCAAGTTCCCGGTCGCGGGCTTTGTAGACGGCACCCATTCCACCCTCGCCGAGCATCTGAAGTATCTCGTAGCGGCCGCCAAGAACGTCGCCGCTTTGCAGCATGGGAGCAGCAGCCTGGAAGCGGGCATTTCTGGGGCCTGAAGACGGGGCGGGCGAACCGCGAACCGAGCCGGCGTCCACCACAGTAGCGTCAACATCCACCAGGGTGGCATCGGAGTCGACGAACGTCGCCTCGGGATCGGAAGTGGCTTGGGGAAAGTCGACTAAAGTAGCGTCGGGATCAACCGGAAAGTGCGAACCGGAGCTGTCGCCCTTCGCAGGAACGCTTACACCGGGCTGGTTTGTGGAGTTCGGCCGATCTTGAGGATCAGACCGCAGATTCCGGTTCTGCATGAGTTGCCCCGCCCTGAGGCCAGAATCAGGTGCCCCAATCTCGCACAAGAAAACTGAACAGAAGTATATACCGCCACAAGGCCCAGTGTCCCCAAAAACGGAGGCTCTACCTCATAATTGTGTTAGCGGTCGTGGTGCCGGGAAAGCCCAATTTTACTGGGGTTTAGATGGGTAGGCCAAGTCGCGATCGAACCGACTGCTTCCTCATGGCGGACGACAGCATTCAGAGCTTTCTGGGTGGGTTTACAAACCTGAAGCTTCCAATGTGAGCTGGGCTTTCTGATATCCCTGCCCTGCCGCTTCTTTTAACCACTTCCGGGCTTCGTCAAGGTTGGTGGGAGTTCCATCTCCGGAGACATAGCGGAGAGCGAGGTTGTACTGAGCTGCCGAATTACCCTCTTCCGCGGCAACAGCAACCCAGTGGGCCGCTTGCGTGCAGCTTTGTGGAACGTTGCGCCCAATCTCATAGGCCATCGCCAAGGTGAGAGCCGCGACGTCATCTCCGTACCGCGCTTGGCGGCTCACCGTTTGGATCTCATACTGGCTCAGGCCTGCCACAAGGGACGAGGATGCAGCGTCCGTTACTCGCATGTGGCTTGGTTCGAGCACCGCCGATGCCGGCGGTTCAAGCGCAGGTGGTTTAAACAGGGGCAGGGTTGCAGGATCGCCTCCGCTCTTAGAAGCTACAGCAGATTGGGCGTGGGCAACATAATCAGGCGCTGGCGAGTCAGCAGCTTTCACCGCGGTGACGGAGGGTCCATGAATTCCCAGCAGCGAAAATACGAACGCGAGCATGATCGCCAGCACAGCAAGGGGCCCGGCGTACGCTGTCGAAACTCGTGATGCGCGTTTCAAAAAGGATGCGGTCCGCCGGGCTAGCGCGTGTTCCTTTTCTTCATACCTTTCTCCGACCGGCACGAGACGGAGAGCTACTCGATATTTATCTCGGGACCACAGCAGATGGAAAGTCACTCGCCGATTGATCTGGGAGAGGGCTATCTTCCCCTGCGCAGCCTTGTCTAAAACATCCGCCGTGCCAAAGGGGACTGGATAAGCGAGTGGTGAGCCATAGCTGTCCGCCGCCAGAGCCAGCGCTCCGGCAGCTTCAGCTTGTTGGGAAATTGGCGCGCCTGTCACCCGGCCAGGAAGGGAACCCGGATTCAAAATTTCGTAAATCTTTGGGGTGTGCGCCTCGGCAACCGCTCTGGCTGGTTCAAAAGCATTGCTCGGCGAAGGCAGCGCAAGCGCGGGGTTCCGTTGGTCTTTGTCGGAGGGAACTGCTTCAGAGGGAACCTCGAGGACACTCACTCCTGTGGGTGATTCGATAAGAGGCGATTCGATCAGGTGTGAGTGAATCAGCCGCGATTCACTTAATTCACGATCGTGCTCACACTGCAGAACCCAGGCCGCTTCCAACAGCTTTTGGAAGGAGGAAACATCGAGGTTAAATGGCTGATTCATGCCACGATCCTTCACGCCCGGCCTAACCCGTCTGGATGACATTGTATCCGTCCGATTGGCAACTGTCGAGAACAAGCGTTGGACGGGCGTTTGCGGGCGGTCCGCATTCTCACGCCGAGCGGTTGAAAAGAGTTGGTGGAGCTAGTCGGGATCGAACCGACGGCCTCGTCGTTGCGAACGACGCGCTCTCCCAGCTGAGCTATAGCCCCAGGCGGCTGGATGGACTTCTAGTTTACGTACCCATTTTAGCAGCGTTCTCACCTCCGTACCAAAGGCGCGCAGCAATTCCCTGCTGATGGAATCGTGACGGTTACCGGGGGTGGGATCGACTGAACAAACCATATTGACGAACTCCCCCTCTCTGCGTCTAACCTTAGATCAACGACGCGGAGATCAACGACGCGGGTCAGGGGTTTACTCGAAGATGTTTGCGCAACTGAATCCCGCAGGGCCGAGAGTTCAACGCCGAATCCTGATGGGCTCACTTGCGTTTCACAGCCTGCTGTTCGCCTGGCTGCTGCATACTCCGGAGCCGCAATTACTGACTGCATCTTCCGTCGCAATCGGGCGCAACGGTAAAGTGCTCACGCAGATCTATTTCCCTACCAATTCCCCCGACGACAGCGCTACCAGTTCACCGGACCACGCAACCGAGATCTATCGCCATCAGCGCCTGGGCCACCAGAAGCTCGCGTGGACGCCAACTTCCAGGCCGCCCAAGCTTCCCTTGCCGACCCCGCTCACTCCATCCGAAGCTGAAGACGATTCGAAGACAGCAACTCTCTCGAAGCTGGGCCACGGAGCGCCTGCAGGACTTCCCTACGGAAGTGTTCCCGGCGGTCCAGTCTATGGCGATGAGATTCGTCCGGCTTTGCCCATCACGACGTCCGATCCCGTGGTCTACCCGTGGCAACGGCCGGACTCCGAGGGCAAGGAGGTTATCGAAATCACGATCGACGAAAGAGGGGAAATCGTCCGCAAGAAAGTGCTGCAGAGCCTCGGCCCAGAGATCGACGAAAAGTGCCTGGCGGCGCTCGACAATTGGCATTTTCAGCCGGCCACGCACAACGGAGTTCCCATTCCTTCGAAGCAGGATGCGATCTTCCCTTTCAAAGCGCGCGGTTGATTTGGCATCCAGAGCGGAGCGCTCTTTGATAGTGCGAGCTCGCCGAGCCGCTATAATCAATTCGTGACCGCCAAAACAATTCGACCAGTGGCCTCGGCGGATTTTCCCACGCGCTGGGGCGGGTTCCGCATCTATGGATTTCGCGGAGAGTCCGATGGAGACCGCCCGGTTGAAGAAGCCGTCGCGCTGGTGATGGGCGACGTTCACTCCACTCCTCCGCTGGTGCGGGTTCACTCGCAATGCCTCACCGGAGACGTTTTTCATTCCCTGCGCTGCGACTGCCGCCAGCAGCTCGAGATGGCGCTGTCGATGATTCGCGACGAGGGCGCAGGCATCCTGATTTACGAGCAGCAGGAGGGCCGCGGCATCGGCCTGATGGCTAAACTACAAGCCTATGAGTTGCAGGATTCCGGTCTGGACACGGTCGAAGCTAACGAACGCCTCGGCTTCAAGGCCGACCAGCGCGACTTTGCCCTGCCCGGCCAGATTCTCAAAGCGCTCGGGGTGAGCAAAGTGCGCCTGCTCTCGAATAATCCGGAGAAAGTCGAGGCTCTCGAACGTGCCGGCGTCGAAGTCATCGAGCGCGTGCCCTGCGAAGTCGAGCCCAGCGCGTACGCGGAAGAGTACCTCAAAACCAAGAAGGAAAAGCTCGGCCACTTATTCAGTTCGTAGCTCTGTCATCCCTGAGCGGAGTGGCGGTCCGCGAAGCGAAGCGGCTACGCAGGCGAAGGATCGATAAACATCTTCTCTAAAGCGCTGCGATTCTTCGCCGGCAAATCGCGCAACGCCGCCCGAGCCAGAGCAACGTAGATCTCCCGAAGTTCCGGAACTTCAAGTAACACTTTAAGGTGCTTTCCCGACTGTCGTCACATCCCCGCGAGCGATAGGGCCGCTGAACGATGCCGCCGCGCCCAGCTTCGCATAGTTAGCTAAGGTTTGCCGCAGAATCGGCAGCATTCTCTCGCGTGCCGATTTTCGGTTGATCCCGGCGGCGCCAGCCACGTGCTCGCCGGCCGCCAACAAGGCCGTCAACAGCGGCGAGGCAAACATCCCCCAGGCGTGATAAGCCTCTTTCTGCTACTTGCCGATGGCGAATGGCTCGTCCGCGCAATCGCAGAACGATGGCGCGAGCCGCCCGCACCGCCTTCGGATCTCCCTCGATTGCGAATGACACTCCGGCAAGCGACGGTCGCGAACCCCGCACGAACGTCATCAGCGGATGCACGGAAGCAACCGCCGCCCCCTGCTCTCGCAGCACGGCAAGCTCATCGCTGGTCAGTGCGCCACTGGAATGCAGCGCGACTTTACCCTGCCAGTCAGCCGCACCAGTCAGGGATGCTGCAGCGCGGGCAATCACTCCATCAGGAACGCAAAACCAAACGATGTCAGCTCGAATCTGCACCCGAGCAGCCGCCACCGCCTGTCGCCCCAACTTCGCGGGCCAACCGCCGCGCCCGCCGCAAAGACGCTGCCGGGCTCTGTGAAACGATCTGGTCGATCCTGTACCCGGCTCCGCGCAGCGCTACAGACAGCGAGCCCGCCAGAT
This sequence comes from uncultured Acidobacteriaceae bacterium, assembly GCA_963807145.1. Classification (GTDB taxonomy): domain Bacteria; phylum Acidobacteriota; class Terriglobia; order Terriglobales; family Acidobacteriaceae; genus Sulfotelmatobacter. The sequence continues at coordinate 20,020 of CAWEBA010000015.1, forward strand.
TCCCTGCCCCGACGATTGTGATAACCGGCATCGCCGACCGCTTCGCAGACATGCCCGGCAGAATAGCAGAGTGCCGAAAGCCAGAATCCCGTGCTTTATATTGTTGTCATGGCCAAGCGTCCACGCTCCAAGACAAAGAAGACTAATTCCCGCAAGACTGCACACGGCAAGGCAAGATTGATTTCTTCCCGCACGGTATATCGTGGCCCGGTCTTCTGGGTCACTACCGACGACGTTCAGGAACCTGGAGGCATCCGCGCCCGCCGCGATGTCATTCATCACAGCGGTTCTGTAGTAATTCTGGCCGTCGATGAATCACGTTCCACGCCGCGCGTCCTGCTGGAGCGCCAGTATCGCCACGCCGCGAAAGGCTATCTGTGGGAACTCCCGGCCGGCCGCATCGATCCGGGCGAAAATGCTCTGCACGCGGCGAAGCGCGAGCTCTTAGAGGAGACGGGATACACCGCGAAGAATTGGCGCCGCATTCTCCATTTCTATGCCAGCCCCGGATTCGTTGCCGAAACCATGTCGGTATTTCTTGCCACCGGCCTCAAAGCCGGCCCAGCTCAGCCGGAAGCTGATGAAGTGATCCACAAGCGCCTGGTCCCGCTCTCCAGGGCACTCCGCATGGTATTGAGAGGAACGATTCGCGACGCCAAAACCATCTCGTCAGTCCTCTGGCTGGACCACCAGTCTCGTGAAAAAGTGAAGCGCTCATGTGGGGACAGCCGCCTCGGCTGTCCAGTCGAGCGTAGCGAGGCGTCGGCGCAGCGCCTCCACTCTGGCCCGCCGTTTCGTCTTGACACCCCAAACCCAATCGCTCCAAAATGCTTTCTATGCGGGCACGTCTGGGGCCCCCCAATGCAGGACGTGCGGAAAGCGGGGGTGTACGTGGAACGTCTGAAAGGCACCGTCAAGTGGTTCAATAACGCAAAAGGCTACGGGTTCATCGGGCGCGCGGATGGTCCCGACGTTTTTGTTCATTACAGCGCCATCACTTCCGAGGGCTACAAAAGCCTGCAGGAAGGCGATACGGTGGAGTTCGAAATCACCGAAGGACAGAAGGGGCCACAGGCCGCGAACGTTAGCAAGAGCGCCTGACCTGCGCAGTTGATCTGCCTTTCCGGCGCCGCACGGCCGTTCAGCAGCCTCACGGCCGAATGGGTAATTCTATTTTCCGTCGCTTCCCTCCTTTTATCTCTGTCTCTGCCTCTGGCACTCCATTCGCAATCTTGTTTAATCTTTAGTCCGTGGACAACAAATCCATCGCCAACATCTTGTACGAAACCGCCGACCTGCTCGAGATCGACGGCCAGGATTCTTTCCGCATCCGTTCCTACCGCAACGCCGCCCAGGCCATCGAAAATAATACCGAGCAGATCAAAGACATCATCGGCGAACCTAAGAAAGTGCTGGCAATTCCGGGCATCGGCAAAGGAATGCTGATCAACCTGCAGGAACTTTTCAAGGACGGCAGCCTCAGCGTGCAGGCCGACCTGCTGAAGAAATATCACCCATCGATGCTGCAGTTGCTGAAGATCCAGGGCCTCGGACCAAAGACAATTGCGCTGATCTGGAGCGCCCACAAAGTCTGTGACGTCGACGGCGTGGAGAAGCTTGCGCGTGAAGGCAAGATCCGCGAACTGCCGCGCATGGGCGAGAAGCACGAACAAAAGCTGCTGAAGGCTATCGAGGACTACCGCCGCATCTCCGGCCGATTCTTAATCGACGCCGCCGAGGCCGAGGCCGACAAGCTCACTGAATATCTTGCCAAGTTCCCCGGCATCGAACGCATCACTCCCGCAGGTTCCCTGCGTCGCGGTCGCGAAACCGTGGGCGATCTGGATATTCTGGTGACCGGCACCGCTTGTTGCGACGATCAGCAACGTGCGGGCGCCATCGAATATGTCGCCAAATATCCACCGCTCATGGATGTGATCGCAAAGGGCGACAACAAGATCAGCTTCCGCCTGCGCAGCGATATGCAAGTTGATGTTCGCCTGCTACCTCCGGAGTCGTTCGGGGCGGCGATGCAATACTTCACCGGATCAAAAGCTCACAACGTTGCCCTGCGCCAGCGCGCCCTCAAGATGGGTTACACGCTGAACGAATACAGCCTGGCCGACCTGAAGACCGAAAAGCCCGTCGCAGGCAAAACCGAAGAAGAAATCTACGCGAGGCTCAAGCTCGATTACATTCCTCCCGAGTTGCGCGAAAATCTGGGCGAGATCGACGCCGCCGCAAATCATGCGTTACCCATTCTGATTGCATTGGATGACCTTCAAGGCGACGTGCACATGCACACCGTCGAAACCGACGGCAAGAACACTATCGAAGAAATGGCCGAAGCCGCCAAGGCGCGCGGCTACAAATACATGGCGATCACTGATCACTCGAAGAATCTGGCCTTCGCCAACGGCCTGGATGACAAGCGCGCCATCGCTCACATCCAGCGAATTCGCGCCGCCAATGAGAAGATCGACGGCATCACCATCTTCGCCGGAATCGAAGTCGATATCCTTGCCGACGGCGATCTCGATCTTTCCGACGACGTCCTCGCCCAGATGGATCTCGTCATCGCCAGCGTGCATTCCGTTTTCAATCAAGAGCCTGCCAAGATGACCGACCGCTTGCTCAAAGCGATCGCGAATCCGAATACTTCCATCATCGGTCATCCCACCGGCCGGCTGCAGCTTCGCCGCGACGCCTACCACTTCGACATGGATGCGGTGCTGACCTCGGCTGCAAAACACAAAGTCGCGATGGAGTTAAACTCCTACCCCGACCGCCTCGATCTCAACGACGTGCACCTGCGCCAGGCCAAACAGAAAGGCGTGAAGATCGTGATCAACACCGACTCCCATCACACCTCGCACCTCGACAAGATCCGCTACGGCATCCTGCAGGCGCGCCGCGCCTGGCTCACCAAGGACGACGTCCTGAACACTCTGCCCGCGCAGAAATTCGCCAGGACGATGAAGCATGAGTGGAATTGAACTTCCAGGCTAGGAGTACAATCCGAAAGCGCGAACCACGTCATGCCCGATCAAACTTCCAATCCTGCTCCCCCTCCTCCGCCCGCTCAGGGCGCACCGGCAGACATTGCAGCCACCGGCCCACAACGCGGTCCCACGATCAACATCGCCGATGAGTTTGGTACTGCCAAGCGCAACCTGCCCCCGCTCAAACCGCTCCTGCTGACCACGGCAGGGATACTCGTTGTCGTCGCCATCGTTTCGTTTTTCCAACGTGCCAAGCCGCAAGGCGCCGGATCGCTCGATACAGTAACGGCAGTGGAACTCCCGGGTCAGAACGCTTGCCTGGTTGCCCTCACCTTCACCCTGAGCAATTCCGGAAAGAAGTCGCTATGGGTACATGACATTCAAGGAAAGCTTGTAACATCAAGCGGAGAAGCGAGCAGCCAAGCGGTTTCCGCCGTCGACTTCGATCGCTACTATCAGGCCTTTCCATCCCTTAAAGCGAATACTCAGCCGGCTCTGTCTCCCGAAGACAAGCTCCAACCCGGTGAGGAGGTCAAGCGAACCGTGATCGTCAGCTTCCCCGTGACCTTGGAAAATTTCAACCAGCGCCGTTCCGTGAGCGTAGTCATCCAGCCCTACGATCAACCCGTACCGGTGACTCTAACCAGGTGACCGCCGAGAACGGAAGACGTTCGCGCACTTGCGCGAAAGGTAAAAGATGCGATTCCATAGAACCATGAAACCGACTCGCTACATTCCCCGCTGCATCGCAGCCTTCCTCATCTTCGCTCTCTCTGTTCTTTCGGCGGAAGCGGCTCCCGCCTCGCACAAGAAGTATTTCGTATACGTCGGCACCTATACCGCTGAAGCTGGCAGTACGAGCAAGGGTATCTACGCCTATCGTTTCGATTCGGACACGGGCGAGTTAACCTCCCTCGGCCTCGCCGCCGAGACCACGAATCCATCATTTCTCGCCGTGCATCCCAATCACCGGTTCCTTTATGCGGTGAATGAAACCGGAAACTATCAAGGACAGAAAAGCGGAGCGGTCAGCGCCTTCTCGATCGATCGCGCGACCGGCAAACTAACCTTGCTGAATGAAGTCGCGTCCAAAGGTGCGGACCCTTGCTACATTACGGTAGATAAAACTGGCAAATGGGTACTGGTGGCCAACTACACCGGAGGCAGCGTGGCGGTGTTCCCGGTGCTTGAAGATGGACGACTGGGTGAGGCTTCAGCCTTCATCCAGCACACCGGCCACGGCGCAGATCCCGAGCGTCAGGAAGGACCGCACGCTCACTCGATCGATCTGTCGCCCGATGAGCGCTTCGCCATCGTGGACGACCTCGGGCTCGACGAAACGCTGGTGTACAAATTCGACAAAGCCAAGGGTTCGCTCACTCTGAATAATCCGCAGATCTATACGACGCTCGCAAAAGCCGATCCCGGGGCTGGTCCCCGGCACTTTGCTTTTAATCCCAACGGCAGGTTCGCCTACGTGGTTAATGAAATCCAGTCCACCGTTTCCGTCTTCAGCTACGACGGTTCGGGCGGAGTCTTGCGCCGCTTGCAGACGATTTCTACGTACCCGAAAGACTTCTCTGCCCACAATGATGACGCCGAGATCCAGGTCCATCCCTCCGGCAAGTTCCTCTATGCCTCGAACCGCGGCCATGACAGCATCGCGGTATTCGCCATCGACCCAGATAAAGGCACCCTCACGCTGATCGAGTACGCGACCACGCAAGGCAAGACTCCGCGCAGTTTTGAGATCGCTCCAGGAGGATCGCTGCTGTTTGCAGCCAACGAAAAATCAAACAACATCGTCGTCTTCAACATCGACGCGAAAACCGGCCGCCTCACCCCCACCGGCAAAGTTCTCGATGTATCGGAACCGGTCTGCGTGAAATTCGTACCGATCGACTAAGGCGCCGTTCAATTGCCGGTCACGGGTGTAGGCGCGCTTTTCGGAGTGCTCAGATACCCCGTCGCTTTCTTCTTGTCCACCGTCCACACCACCAACTCAAACAGCAAGTGCTCCCGTCCTGAATAGAACTGGATTGGCTCGGCAATATTGCGATCCCGCTTCTCGATAGTCCTGTCGTCGGAGGTCACATTCATCGTGAATTTGCCGTGTTTCGGGTCAGTCTTCTTGAGCTGAAGACTCACGGTCGCCACAGGTTGCGGCTTCGCTCCCTCGAAGCAAAGTGAATTCGTAATAGTTGCGGTCGCCCTTGTGCTTGAGCACTCCAGATCGCTCCGCGTGTTGGCGATCAATCCGCTCTGCACTCCCAAGTCGCCCACTGCACTCTGCAGTTTCGCTTTCGTGGCTTCCAGATCGGCCTTGGTGGAAGCTACGTCGGTCTTTACCCCGCCCACGTCGGTCTTCACCCCAGCCACTTCCCCGTTCACCTGCCCAAATCTGCTCTTTCGATTCCTTCTCTTGCTGCGCCAGCCGGGACTCATCGGCCTTCTGTTGCGCTTGCAGCGCGGCGGCGCGCTCCATCAGCTCTTTCTTCGTCATCCCAAGTTTTGAGCCATCGTCTCTTCTTGACGCTTCGGAGGACTGCATCCGCTTTTGCAGTTCCGCAACCTGCGCCTGACTGTCGCCCAGGTCCTTGGTCAGCTTTCGACGTGCTGTTGCGTGGTGACATATCCATACACCGAACCCGCGACAAAAATGATCGCCAGGATAACCAGAATCCACTTCCCTGCAGTCGACTGCTGTTCAATCTGTATCTGTTCGCCTTCGTCCGGCAGTAGTTCCTCCCAGGATTAACCGCCTTAAATGCTGGGGTCCAGTCAATTGTTTAGCACAAGCGCGGCAGTGTCAAATGGCTCGCGGAATTCCGGCGGGCATCAAAACCAGCTGATGAATTGCCGAAGGAGTGTCGCGGGCGGGGCTAGCTTAGCGGCGAAGCGCCAACGCTTCCTGCAGAACGGGGTCGGATCGCGCCGGATCGCTGCCGCTTCCGGCCCGATGCGGCTTTCAGCGCGTTTGCTGGCACCGGCCAGGAACTGCTTTTGCGATGCGTCGGTGAGAGCATTCTCCAGCCCGGACTTTACAAAACAAGCGTAGGCCAGTCGAGCCGGAAACCCGGAGCTATCGAGAAAACGTCCATAAGCCAGCCAGTCTTCCGCACTCGACTCCTTGTCGCCAATCGAATCATCCAATTGCAGAGCGTGCTGATAGAGCTCGAGCGCCTGGTCCAGTTTCCCGGCCTCCGCCTGCAGCGCCGCTTCATTCACGTCGGCAATGCTCTCAAGTTGGCTGCTTGGTCTGAGCCGCAATCTGCCGCTAACTCGTAAGACTGAATCGCCAGCGTTTTCTCGAGCGCGGCCCTGGCAATCTGCCATGCGAAGCACAACCGCAATCACCTTCTCCGGCGCCGGACGTTGTCCACCGGCTGCCGGGCAACTGCATTGAGAAACATTTCGTAATGCCCAGCTGCCGCCTGCGCCTTGCCTTCGTGATCGAGTTCATTCGCCAGATAAAGATGTGCGGCCAACTGGCCCGGATCGACAGCAATCGCCCGCTCCCAGCTATCCACCGCCTGATCGGGATGACCACGACGCAGCGCCAGCAGTCCGCGGTCCACCAAAAGATTCGCGTCTTTCGGGGAGTACTTCAGCGAGGCATCCGTCAAACTCAGAGCTTCATCGAAGCGTTCCTGCTCGATTAGAAATCGCAGCAGCGCCTGCCGCGGCGCGGGATCGGCAGGGTTCGCTTGAATCGCCTTTCCCACGCCGCTTCCGCTGCCGCGGCTGGCCTTCATCCAGTTCTCGCCGGGCCAGACGAATCTGCAACGAACTATCAAAGGAATCCAGCGCGCCGCCCGCTGCAAGTCCCTCAGATTATCGGCACGAAGCGACAGATAATAACGCGCCTGATCCACCGTTCCCCATAAGAGCAGGACAAGAGCGGCGCCAACCCGCAACTGGCGCGCGCCAGTAGTTGCGCCGGAAAGCCAGCTCCATGCCTCGCGAAGCCGGCTTCCAGTCTCCCGAGGCGGCATCGGCAATCCGATCTCGCGAATTCAGCAGCAGAGATGCGATCCGTCCATCCCGCAGTTTCCAGATCGCGCCGTCAAGAATGAAGTGGTGAATGTTCACCAGCGCAGTGAAGATCAGGAAAGCTGCTCGTGAAATCGTGATGGAACACACGGCTGGCCAGCCACGGTCCGGGGACGAACAACGCGATGCCTCCGGCCATCAGCACCGCGAAGTAAGCCCAGGGCACGCCAAGCGGCGACTGCCGCTCACCGACGCCTCGCGTCGCGCGTAGTAACTGGTAATCCAGAGATATTGCGCGGAGTGCATAACCGCCAGCACGCCCGTGCTATAGCGGCTCTGCGGGATTTCCCAACCTTTAATCAGCGAAATACCCGCCGGCAGCAGAAACCAGAGAAACTGCGACGAGAATAGAGTCAGCGATGGCAACAGCTTTCGCCAGCCCATATCCCGCACCAGGCGCGACAAACCAAAGCTGCGAGCGCAACGAAACGCCGCGGCCAGCACGATCTGCTCCCACCGGCTTACGACCAGCGGAATTCCGAGCGAAATAAAAAGCGGATCGGTAGAAGGTCCGGAATGAAAGCTCAGAAACAGAATCGAGATAAGAAGTGATAAACGCGCCGTACAGTGCGCGGCGTTCTGCCTTGCTCGGCCTCGCTCCAGCGCGGCGGGCGAACATCATGAACAGGCCGTAATTCTGTCCGCTGTAATGCCATGGGCTCCAGGTCGAGATAGATGGTGAAGATCCACGGCAAGAATTCGCAACCCAGGAATGCGACAGTAACAGCGTCAGCACGATCAGCGCCGTAATATGCACGGTGAAGATGCGATATTTCTGAAAGTCTTCTTCGCGATGGTAGGCGCGATAGATCGTCGCCATGTAGTGCGGATAGTTGAAGAAAAGCGCCAGAGCATAAAAGCAATCGCCCAGGCACGGGTGCTCGAAGCGATCGAAAAGTAAGAGATGCAGCAACAGCGGAGCCGACCACGCGCCGCACCCCACGATCAGATCGAGCCAGGGACCATAAATCCACGGCGATGCGGCAGCAGTTCCCTCGCTCAGGTTGGTTTTCTTGGCCTTCATTATCTGGAGTTTGAACGGATTATAGGTGGCAGAAGGGTAACCACACGGGTAACGAAAGTAACAGACTCTTCTACAATGCGAAGGTGAAGAATTGGGACGTAATCGTAATCGGCGGCGGCATTATCGGGCTCTCGCTTTCGATTGAGCTCCGCAAGAAAGGCGCGAGTGTCCTGATAGTCGAGCGGGGCGAGCCCGGCCGCGAAGCGTCGTACGCCGCTGGCGGCATGCTGGTGGATTGCCGCTCGAAACGCCCGCCGCTCTACAGCCGCTGGCCACAGCCAGTGCCCGTATGTATCCGGAGTTCGCCCATGAGTTGGAAGTGGAATCGGGCATGAAAGTTGATCTGAGGGACCAAGGCACGATTCTCTTTCCCTCCGTCCGAGCATCTTTCGTCTCCGGCCTTGAAGGAGTCGACGCTTCCCGCGCCGCTGAGTGAACTGGAACCTGCTCTCGCGGTTCTCAACCAACCTGCCTTCTACTGCAGCGAGCGCAGCGTCGATCCGCGAGCCCTCACGCCGCCGCGCTGCAAACGGCCAAACATCGCGGGGTCGATATTTCTTCGGGCGAAGCGGTAGGCCATCAATCTTTCCGACGGATGCGTCGCTGGCGTCACCACGACCAAAACCACATTCCACGCGCCAAAGGTCGTTAACTGTGCAGGAGCGTGGTCGGGCCAGATCGCTCCCTACGCTTTTCCTACCCGTCCGGTGAAAGGACAAATGCTCTGCCTGCCCTCACCCTCGCGCAATCTACTCAAACACGTAATTCGTGCCCCTGAGGTTTATCTGATCCCGCGCAGCGACGGAAGAATTATGGTCGGAGCGACTGTAGAAGAAGCCGGGTTCGACAAGCGCACCAACGTCGAGACGATTCAGCGCCTGCACCGTGCCGCGATCGCCATCGTGCCCGAACTGCGCAATGCGAAGATTCTCGAAGACTGGGCCGGGCTGCGCCCCGGAACTCCTGATGCCTTGCCCATTCTCGGCCCAACCGCGACTCCCGGCTATTACGTCGGCCACCGGCCATTTTCGCGACGGAATTCTTCTCGCCCCAATCACGGCGCGAGTCATGGCGCAGGTGATGACGGAATCGAATTGCAGCTACGACCTTACGCCGTTCTCACCAGCAAGGTTTTCCACTCTGAAAAGCTCGCGTCGGGTCAGCTGTTTTATCGAGCAAAGCGCTCCGCCGCTCAATTCCTTCCGGTATACTGAACAGTTTCCGCGACCGCATTATTTCGCGCCGTTGCGCTCCAGCACAGAAAGGATCAACCCATGGCTTCCCCCGCAGTGGATTTTGCCCGCAATAATCAGCAGCGTTTTCTAAGCGAACTCAAAGATCTCCTTCGCATCCCCAGCGTCAGCACGCTGGAAGAACACAAGTCCGACATACAAAAAGCCGCCGATTTCGTCGCCAACGAACTCCGCCGCATCGGCATGGAAAATGTCGAGGTCATTCCGACCAACGGCCATCCCCTGATCTATGCCGACTGGCTGCACGCTCCGGGCAAGCCCACCGCGCTCTGCTATGCGCATTACGACGTGCAACCGCCCGATCCGCTCGACGAATGGGTGACTCCGCCCTTCGATCCCACTGAGCGCAACAACAACATCTATGCCCGCGGCGCAGTCGACGACAAAGGCCAGCTCTGGATGGAAGTGAAGGCTCTCGAGTCGCTGATGAAATCCGGCAACGGCAAACTGCCCATCAACGTGAAAGTAATTTTTGAAGGCGAAGAAGAAGTTGGTGGCGAATCTATCACCGAGTATGTCCGCAAGCAGAAAGCCAAGCTGAAGGCCGATTTCGCGCTGGTCTGCGACACGGAACTTTTCGCGCCCAACCTGCCGACTCTGTGCGTAGGCTTGCGCGGCCTGGTCTATACCGAAATCGAAGCCTTACGGCGCAAAGGTCGATCTGCACTCCGGGAGTGTACGGCGGCGCCGCTCCCAATCCTTTCTTCGCGCTGATCGAAATCATCAGCAAGTTGAAAGATGCGAAGGGCCAAATTCTGATCCCCGGCTTCTACAAGGGCGTGAAAGCTCCGAGCAAAGACGAACTCAAAGCCTGGAAGCGTCTGCCCTTCAACGAGGAGCACTACCGCAAAACTGAAGTTGGATCGAAAGTTCTTACCGGCGAGCCAGGCTATTCAGTTCTTTATCGCACCTGGGCGCGCCCCACGCTCGAAGTTCACGGCATGCCCGGAGGATTCATTGCCGCCGGCGCCAAGACCGTGATTCCGGCGAAAGCCGCGGCCAAAGTCTCCATGCGCCTCGTGCCCAACCAGGATCCCGACGACATCCTGAAGCGCTACACGAACTTCGTGAAGAAGCTCACGCCCAAGGGAATCGAAACCAAAATTAAAGTGTGGAGCAAAGGCCCAGCCTGCGTGGTCGGCACCGATAACCCTTACATCAAAGCCGCGACCGAGGCGCTGCACGATACTTTCAAGAAAGAGACCGTATTCATTCGCAGCGGCGGATCGATTCCCATCGTCAACGATATCTACCAGGCGCTTGAAAATTCCCAGCGTGATGATGGGCTTCGGTCTGCCCGACGACAACCTCCACGCCCCCAACGAGAAATTCCACATTCCCAACTTCCATCACGGCATCGAAACCATCTGCCTGTTCTTCGAAAAGCTGGGAGGAAAGTAAGCCTCGGCAAACAATGTGTGAGGACGGCCGCCTCGGCTGTCCCGCCGGGCGCAGCGAGGCGCGCGTACCACCACAGCCGGCGACGCCCCGGTTTTGACTTCTCCAAAAACCGGGCCTACGATTCTGCCGAAAGGGTTGGGGGCCTCACGCTTGCTGAACCAGATCATCTCGCACTACCGGGTCATCGAGAAGATCGGTGGCGGTGGGATGGGTGTGGTCTACAAGGCCGAGGATCTCAAACTCGGCCGCTTCGTCGCGCTCAAGTTCCTGCCCGACGAATTCGCCAACGATCCCGTAAGCCTCGAGCGCTTTCAGCGCGAAGCTCGCACCGCCTCGGCCCTCGACCACCCAAATATCTGCACCACCTACGAAATTGGAGAGCATGAAAGGCCGTCCCTTCATCGCCATGCAATATCTGGAGGGTGTGGCCCTGGCTCATCGCATCGCCGGACGGCCTCTCGAAATCGAGACCGCAATCGACCTCGGCATCCAGGTCGCCGACGCTCTCGACGCCGCCCACGCCAAAGGGATCATTCATCGGGACATTAAGCCCGGCAATATTTTCGTAACTGAGCGCGGTCAGGCCAAGATACTCGACTTCGGACTGGCAAAAATCGCTTCCCGTTCCGCCTACAACTCGCCCACGTCGGCAACCTCAGGCCTCAGTGCCACGCAGGAGCAGATGACGAGCCGAGGCTCTGCCCTGGGTACGGTTGCCTTCATGTCACCCGAGCAGGCCTTGGGAAAAGAACTGGACGCACGTACTGATCTGTTTTCTTTCGGCGCAACGCTTTATGAAATGGTGACTGGCGCGCCGCCCTTCCGCGGCGACACGACCGCGGCGATCTTTGACTCCATTCTGCATCGAGCTCCAGTCGCTCCGGTGCGTCTCAGCTCAGAGGTTCCCGAGGAACTCGAACGCATCATCAATAAGGCCCTTGAAAAAGACCGGAACTTGCGCTATCAACATGCGGCCGACATTCGCGCCGACCTGCAACGCCTGAAGCGCGACAGCGAATCGAAACGCGTCGCGATCGCGGAGCAGGAGGACGCACAACCTCCTGCAGCAAGCTCAGGCAAAGCTAGCCCTCCGCACCCGATCCGTGGCGTGCGAAAGTCATCGTGCCGGCAGCGGCCTTCGCGCTCGTCGCTCTTTCCGCCGCCTTCCTTGATTTCCATTTCCGCAAGCCGGCGCAACTCACTAACAAGGAACGTCATCGTAATCTCCGACTTCGCCAACACCACTGGCGATCCCCGTATCTTGACAGCACTCTGAAAGAGGCACTGGCGGTTGATCTCGAGCAGTCGCCTTTTCTCAACGTGCTTTCCGACCGTAAGTTGAGCGAGATCCTTAAAGCTCATGGGGGAAGGACTTCGGATCAGCGCGTCACCCGCGATGTAGGCCGCGAAGTTTGCCTCCGCACAGGAAGCGCCGCTCTGCTGGCGGGTTCAATCGCGAACCTCGGCAGCCACTACGCAATTGTACTGAAGGCGGTCAGTTGCCGCGCCGGCGAACTGCTGGGGAGCAGCCGAGGGCGAGGCTGCGAGCCGCGAGAAAATCCTGCAAACCCGGGGCGAGGCCGCCACCACGTTGCGCGGCAAGCTGGGCGAATCCTTGGCCTCGGTGCGAAAGTTTGACAAGCCGCTCGACGAAGCCACCACTTCATATGCTCGAAGCGTTGCAGGCTTATACGGAAGGTGATCTGTTGGCTAAGAGAAAGGCGACACCGACGCTCTCCCGTTACTCAAGCGCGCGGTCGAACTCGACCCCAACTTCGCTCCGCGCCTACGCGTCGCTGGGAATCCGTTACAACAATCTCGGCCAGGCCACGCTGGCGATTGAGAATGTTCGCAAAGCCTACGAATTGCGTGACCGGGTCAGCGAGCGCGAGAAGTATTACATCTCTTGCACGTATTTCACGCTGGTCACCGGCGAGTTGGAAAAAGCGATTCAGCAATATGAACTGTGGATCCAGGATTATCCTCCGGGACTACGTCGCGCTGACCAACCTCGGAGTGAACTACTTCACCATGGGCCAATTCGAAAGAGCGGCCGCCGTCACCCGAGAAGCGCTGCGCCTCGAACCCGCCTCCATCGTTGGTTACAACAATCTCGGGGTAGCGTATTTTTCCATGAACCGGCTAGACGAGGCGAAGTCCACGTTCGACGAAGCGCTGGCGCAAAACTCGACGGCCCCTACCTGGGGTAATCCATTTATTACCTCGACTTCCTGCGCAAAGACGCGCCCGGGCATGCAGCAACAGTTCGCCTGGGCCGTGGGCAAGCCGGGTGCGGAAGACATCTTGCTATCGGCAGAGTCCGACACACAAGCAGATTACGGCCGCCTGCAAAAGGCGCGGCAGCTCTCGGCGCAAGCCGAGGACTCAGCCAAGCGTAACGACTCCAAAGAGACGGCAGCGTTCTGGCAAGGCAACGAAGCCATTCGTGAGGCTGAATTACCCAACGCCGCCGAAGGCCTGAAGCAGGCACGCGAAGCCCGGGCGCTCGCCCCCGGCCGCGATGTAAAGGTGGAAGCCGCCGTGGCCCTGGCTCGCGCCGGAGATGTTGCTGCGGCCGAAAAGTTGGTGGCGGTGCTTGATCAAGAATTTCCATCGACACGCTCATGCAGAATTATTCGTCTTCCCACGGTGCGCGCGGCCATTGCCTTGCAGCGCCACGATCCAGCGCAGGCCATCGCCCTTCTGCACTCGTCCATCCCCTATGAGTTGGCCGATCCTCCGCCGTTCTCCGCCGGCACCATGTATCCAGTCCGGCTGCGCGGCCAAGCCTATCTGGCCCTCGCACGAGTTCCGAGAGCGAACTCAGAAAACGCACAAAGCGCTGCCGCAGAGTTTCAAAATATTCTCGATCATCCCGGCGTGATCGTGAATTTTCCTTTGAGCGCTTTGTCTCACCTCGGCTTGGCGCGGGCCCACGCGCTCTCGGGCAACGTCGTGGCGCGCGCACCGCCTACCAGGATTTTTTTGCCCTCTGGGAAAATGCCGATCCCACCTCCCGATTCTGAAGCAAGCCAAGGGGGAATATGCCGCGCTGCAGTAACTGGTAAGTCTGGAATCGTTGTCTTAGTTTCGCCCGTTGCGCTACCATGGTCTTGCCCTCGCGGTTCTCCCACCTCGTCCTTCCCTCACCCGTAAACCATCGATGTGCTGCAATGCATGTGCAACCCAACGCGCTCGCTCTTAAGGCCATACAATATATAGTGTTATATTGCTTGACCCCGCCCCAATTTCACCGTTACAGTAGTTCAAATTTGTGCCTGCCCGGTCCAGCCCGGGGACAGCACGAGGTTTGCGCAAGCATCATTTCCAGCGACTGGGGGTATCAGTCTGGTAAACAGGCCGGCAAGCAGCAAAGCGAAAGACCAGCCACTGACAACTGGCCACTGGCCACTGCTTTTCCAAGGAGTTCACGTTGCTTAAACTGAAGCGGCTTCAGATTCTCGGGTTCAAATCGTTTTGCGACCGCACCGACCTCAAGTTTCACGGGGACGGCATCGCCGCCATCATCGGCCCCAACGGTTGCGGCAAGTCGAATATTGCCGACGCCATCTCCTGGGTGCTGGGCGAGCAGTCGGCCAAGACCCTGCGCGGCTCGCGCATGGAAGACGTGATCTTCGCCGGCACGCGCGACCGCAAGCCCACCGGCATGGCCGAGGTTTCGCTCACCCTGATTGATCCTGAAGAGTATCCGGGTGCAGATGCGGGCGCGCCGACCGAAATTGATATTCAAGATGAATTGCCGGTAAGTGCGGAAGCGGCCCGAAGACCAGCCGACGACTGGGATGAAGCCGCCGTCCGGGCCCGCGCCGCCGAAGAAACCGAGCGCGCCGTCGAAGACGCTCAGCCCGGCAAAACGGAAGAAGTCGAAGTTCCACAATCGAAAGTAGACACGTTGGCCGTTGCCTTCCCCGACGACGAACCGGTTTTTGCATTGCCCGTCCACGCAGTTGTGCCGATTGCGACGTCCGCCGCTGTAAGCGGTGCATCCCAAGTCGTGCTGAAGATCCGCCGCAGAAAATTCAATCAGCAAAGCCGCCCTTTAAAGCGCATCATT
>CAWEBA010000016.1:0-8781 GCA_963807145.1 uncultured Acidobacteriaceae bacterium
CCTCGGTGGCGGCGCTGCTGGGCGCGGGTGATGGACTGTGAGGGTGGCGGGAAGCGGGCCTGGAGAGCGGTTACTGCAGCTTCGCGTACTCCGCTTTGGCTTGCTTCAGGATGGGGATGTCCGGGTCGGCGTCTTTCCAGAGGGTGAGGAAATCTTTGTAGGCGGCGAGATCCCGGGCCCGGGCGGCATCGGCATCTGCGCCTTGCGAAGTTTTCGCCTGCAGGGCATTCGCACGCGCCACTCCCAGATGCGCTAAGGCGCCCGTCGAGCAGTTCCAGACGATGCCGCTCATGGTCGAGAATTTCTGGAACTCGCCGGCGGCTTCCGTGCCCTGACCAGCCGCCAGATACGCCTCGCCGCGAATGTACGTGGGATACAAGCAGGAAAGATTGGCTAGGAAGGCGATTTGCCCGAATTCGATGGGCGTAGCCGCTTGCAAACTGCTAGGGCGCGAGTCGGATTATTGCGATGCAGTGCCAGTTGCGCTTTTATCGCCGGGAGCCAGAGAGACTGTACCTGCGTATCGAGGGGGAAGCGCTTGTTCAGGTCTCCAGCTAGCGATTCCGCGTGTCCCGCATCGCCCGCCATCGCCAATGCGAGAGCCGCTTCCAGTTCAACGCTCTGACTCGCCGGGTCAAGCTTTAAGCCTCGCGCTGCTTTCCGCCTCGCATCGGTCGCATTGCCGAAGGCGGCTTCGCGCAAGGCCGAATTCTCCAGCCATATTGCCGCCACTTCCTTGCTGTCGACTCGTATCGCAGAGTCAACAGCCTGCTCGGTCCATACCCGTGCCTTGGCAAGATGACCACTGTATGCTTCCGTGTCGGATGCGAGCGAAAGTCCCATGTTCTCTTCGCGCTTACCCGCAAACCACTGCTGCTGTTCCGCCATGGCAGTTGAGTCCGCCTTGAGGAAGGCCAGAGCATACAGAGCACTGTGAAGTATGAAATTATCCAGGTTCCGCGCCTGCGCCTGTTGAACCACGCGTTGCGCCTCGTCAAAACGGTGCAAGGCAAGCAGGCTATTGGAGAGTTGAACGTAGGCCCATTCCGAACCGAGGCGGAAGCTCTCGTGACATGCTTCCATGGCCTTCTCGTATTGTCCCAGCTCGTTATACAGGTTGCACAGATTGGTATAGGCTGCGCTGGCTCGCGGGTAGCTCGCAATCCATGCCTGATAGGTTTGTGCCGCTTCATTCAATTCCCCGGTTACGGTTTCGTAATAATGAGCGGTGATATGCAGCTTTTCCTGCTCGCTGGCATGTTCTCGCAACTGGAATGCCTTGCTGCGGTATTCGCGGGCGCGTTCCAGCTCGCCCAGTGCGTAGTAATCATTGCCCAGAGCCACATACGCCATGGCAAAACTAGGGTCGAGTTCGATGGCTCGCTGGTGGTAGGGCAGAGCGGCGGAAGGGCCTTTCTCCAAAGAAGACTTGTTGCCGAGACTGTACGCTTGCAGAGCTTCGAGTGAGGACGTGGTGGCCTGATCGAGCGCAACATCGAGCTTCTGCACGGTAGCCAGCGACTCACCTAACTCGCCGCGCAGCTTGGATGCTTCCTCGCCCAGCGCATCCAGCACCTTCTCTTTGGCTGCAGCTGTTATTTGCTCCTGCGCCAGCACGTCCCCGCTCTGGCAATTCACGACTTTTATGCCCAGCACATATTCGCTGCCTAAACTTCCAATCGCTCCCTCAACATAGGCTTTGCTGCCGGCCCGCTGACAAATCTCGCGGGTGATGTCGGGTGTCAACTTGGTATTGGGTGGTCGCGTCATCAGTTTTAACGTTGCCGCAACTTTGTTGTCGGAGAGCACATTTAGAAAGGGAGATTGCCGCAAAGAAAGCGTGAGTGCCGTTTTAAGAGTGTCATCGAACACCGGGTCGCCTGTGGTGTTAGCAAAGTCACCAAGCACAATGGTGTCCTTCTCGGTCATGCCCTTGGCTTGAAGCGCACTAGAGCGCTGGAAGTCGCGAAGATAAGCGGCAACGAGCAGGATAGCGAGTAGCCCGGACGCGAGAAGCCATGCTCGTGGCAAGGATCGCCATGGCCTGGCTTGGGTTACGGGCTGCTGCGGGGCTGACGGCGCGGCAGTCTCAGTGGGCTCTGCGCAGGCACGAGGATTCTCCGGATCTAACCCGGCGGCGGCAATGATGCCCTGTCCGAGTTCTTCAGGGGAAAAGGTGAGTGCTCCGGCCGGCGACTGAACTGTTTCCGTGACTACATCGACTGGAGCGATAAAGCGGTAACCCAGACGCGGCAGAGTCTCAATGTACCGCGGTTGGTCGACGGAATCGCAAAGCACCTGCCGAAGCTTCTTAATCGAAGTATTGAGCCCGTGCTCAAAATCGACGAAGAGGTCTGCCGGCCAGAGCTTTTCCCGGATTTCTTCCCGGGTCACGACCTCCCCGGCGCGACTCAGCAGGACCTCAAGGATGAGGTAAGGCTGACCACGAAGTTTTATCCTGGTCCCGCTTTTGGAAAGTTCACGCCCGGCAGGGTGTAGCTCGAACGGGCCGAAGCGGTACTTTCCCACCAACCCCATAAATCCTCCGCACCCAGGGACCCGATTTTGGCAAAAATTTTACCATCGAAAATCCGGTCGAGGCCAGAAACAAAATAACTGTCGACGATCTGAATTCTGGCATGGGAAGGCCGCTCTCGCTCCTGCCTGGATCAGCGCAAAGAGTAACCTCCTGATATTTCATAGCGTTATCAGCTCACCTCCGACTCACCAACGTTTCACCGCCAGGACATTGCATTGCTCGCACGCTTGGGCCAAAGTCGCAGACATCCCGAAGTACTACGGGGATGAATTACCTGGGTCACAAAAAATTTTGACAGCGACGGCGTTTGCTCTCTGCTTTAGGACTTTGTAAGCAGGACGTATTGCGGAGGGCTTGCCCCAGAATAAGGAGAACAGTATGTCTGTTATCGCGAAGCTGATTATTGGAGGATGGCTAGCTACGGGCGCCATGATCGGGTGCTGCGCCGCTTGCGAGTCGGGCAAGCTGGTCAGGAGTTACAGGCGCATCGGGGAGTGGCTGGGAACGTTCAATCCTTCAGGAGCAGGCTCGCCCAAAGAAGGCTTGCAGTTGGACCGCGAAGACATGGCCTGAGAAGACCTTGGCTTGGCGGGCATAGAGATGCCCCCGCCGGCTTCGGACCGGAGTTTTCGGTTCCGCCGCCGGCGGAGCACTGGACGGGAAGGACCATGGGGAGGTTCTTCCCGCCCGATAAAAAGTGCGACTCTGCTGCGCCCCCAACCTGAGAGGAACGGAAATGGAGATCGAGCGAACCAACCTGAAAGAAAACATCACCCGGGTTCAGCTGAGTTTTGACACTCAACTGGCGGAGCTGCTGGTTGCCCGGCCCGAACTGAGCCACGCTTACATCCAGAAGGAATTTGGAGTCAGCCAGAAGGTCATTCGCCGTGTCGTGAAGCAGTTCAACATCGCCGCTCGGAAGCGCGGCCCGAAACCCAGCGAACAAATGCGCGGTGTCTGATCGGGCTTCTGATTACCCAATTTTGATTATTGTTTCCGTCATGAGGGCTTCCGCCTTTGCATTTGGCTTCGCTCAGGGCAGCACTCGCGGGACTGGGGTGTGGTGTCGGTTTTGTGTCTTCACTGAACAGGCCGCGCCTTATGACAGCTTGCGGTATTCCGCTTTGGCTTCGGTGAGATGGAGCCAACCGCCTGAAGATCCATTTGAGGCGCTAAGTAATCGTCAAGACGAGGCTGGCGCTGGTGCCGCCGCTGGTGCAGCCGACGTCTCCCGTGTTGCCGCTGGGAGTGTTGACTGCCACATTGGCCGTTCCAGCGGCGGAGATCACGGTGGTGGTGAGGGTCGCCTGCAACTGCGTGCTGCTTGTCACTACCGTGCTGAGCTTGGTGCCGTTGATCTCCACGACAGAAGATGAAACGAACTGGGCACCGTAGACATTGAGAACAAAGCCGGGCTCCACTTCGGCGAGCGTGATGGTGCTGGCAGAAAGAGATCCGATGATGGGGGCTGGCCGGGCGCTGCCGCACAGGGGATTGAGTGCGTTGCATCCCTGGAGGAGCAGCGAGGCGAGCACGAGCGCGCTGAGAAGCTGCAAGAAGGCGCCGATTCTTTTCATAAGCGATCGTACCACCTGCCGGAGTGAGTGCGCGTGATTACAGCTTGGCGTATTCCGCTTTGGCTTCGGTGAGGATGGGGATGCCGGGGTCGGCGTTTTTCCAGAGAGTTAAGAAATCCTGGTAGGCGGCTTTGGCTTTGGCGGGGTTGCCGGAGATGGCGTAGGCGCGACCTAGCTCGAGATGCGCGAGGGAGCCTAGCACGAAGTTCTGGATTACTCCGGGATGATCGAGGAACTTCTGGAATTCGGCGGCGGCTGCGGGGCCGTTCTTTTGTGCGAGATAGGCGAGGCCGCGAATGTAGGCGGGATACATGGAGATGCCGGGCGGGGGCGCTCCTAGTTCGTAGGGCAGAGAGGGTTCGAGGGCGATGACGGCGCGCTCGGGCTGCTGCTGGGCCATCGCGATGGAGGCCTCGATCACGGGAAACCAATAGACCTTTAAATAGGTGTTGCTGGGTTCGGATTTTTGCAGGGATTCGAGGATGGATGTGGATTGGGAAGTTTCGCCGGTGCGGGCGAGAGCGACCGCGGCGACGACTTTGACGTCGCGGCCGGGAGCCAGCGCCAAGGCGCGAGCGACGGCCTGGCGGGCGGCTGTGACGTTGCCCATTTCGGCCTCGCGGATCGCCTGGAATGCGATCCACTGGGCGGCGGTTTCTTTGGCGTCGGAGCGCACGGCGGAATCTGCGGCGCGGCGGGCCAGGTCGCGGGCTTGTTCCAGGCGGCCGTAATAGGCCTGAGTATCGGCGTGGTTGCTGAGCATCTGGTCTTCTTCGCCGGGGCGGCCAGCGGCCCACGCGACCTGGCGCTCCATGCCGGCCGCATCGCCGGAGAGAAATGCTAGGGAATACTGATCCGCGCGAAGAGTGAGTCCGTCGAAGTTTTTCTGCTGGGCGTCGGCGAGAGTCTGGCGGGCTTCCTTGATTCGATCGAGATTGATGTAGGTAGCGGCGAGGTTTCCGTAGCCCACAATTGAGGGTTCGAGGCGCTGCTGGGCTTCGGTTTCGACGATCGCTTTATCGAATTGGCCGAGCGCGGAATAGATGAAACCGAGATTGCCGTGCGGCACCTGGTCGTTGGGATAACTTTTTGCCCAGAGTTCGTAGGCTTCGGTGGCCTTTTCAACTTCTCCGGTGACGTATTGGAAATAGAAAGCGGAGATGCGGTAGCGCTCGCGCTCACTGACGCGGTCGCGCAGGTCGTAGGCCTTCCTGGCATTTTCCGCGGCGAGGCTGGCGCGGCCGAGATTCGCGTACTCGACGGCTAGACCTACGTAGGCCATGGCGAAGTTGGGGTCGAGTTCGATGGCGCGCTTCATGAAGGGAATGGCTTCGGCGTCACCCTTGGTGCGTCCGGTGGTGATGCCCATGCTGTAGGCTTTGAGGGCTTCGAGGGAGGGAGTGGTGGCTTCGACGGGCACGTCGAACTTTTGCACGGAGGCGAGCGATTCGCCGAGTTTGGTGCGGAGGGTTGCGGCGGCTTTACTCAGGGCCTTCAGCACGTCGGGCTTGCTGGCCGCCTCTTCTTGTTCCTCGGCGAGCGTGTCTCCGTTGCTGCAGCCGACGGCGTTTATGCCGACTACGTACTGGCCGCCGAGATTTGAGATGGAACCGAGCACGATGGCTTTGCTGCCGGTGCGCACGCAGAGTTCCTTGGCGACTTCGGGGGTGATGCGTGTGCCGGGCTGGCTGCCCATGAGGCGCAAGGTTTCGCCGACCTTGCGATCGGAAAGAATGTTGATGAAGGGGGACTGGCCGAGTTGCACGGCGAGAGCTTGTTTGAGGGCGTCGTCGAAGACGGAGTCTCCGGTTTTGTTGTCGAAGTCGGCCAGGACTACCGTGTCTTTTTCGGTTAGGGTCGCAGGCGCGGCTGCTGGAGCGGCGGAACGGGAGCGCCAGTAAAGGCCGGCGGCGATTAGCGCGACGACGACCACTGCGGCGGGCAGCACGAACTTCCAGCGCGCTGCGCTTGGTGGCGTGGTGGAAGAGATTTGACTGGAAGAAACTGCTGACTGCTGTTTGCTGCTCGATGCGGATGTGCTTGCGGCGGGGGCGCCGGTCGCGGGGCGGCTGGAGTCGTCGACGGCGGCCGGAATTCCTGACTTGCTCGATTCGATTTCGCGCTTCAGGCGTTTCAGATCGGCGCGCATTTCCGCCGCGACTTGATAGCGGAGTTCGCGATCTTTCTCCAAAGCCTTGGTGATGATTTCTTCGAGCTTGGGTGGGAGATCGGGATTCAGGCGCGCGGCTGGCGCGGGCGCTTTGTGGAGGATGGAATCAAACAAGTCGGTGGTGGTGGCGCCGCGGAACGGCAACTGGCCGGTGGCCATCTCGTAGAGGACCGCGCCGAAGGAAAAGAGGTCGGTACGGATATCGAGCTCACGGCCGCGGGCTTGCTCGGGCGACATGTAGGCGGCGGTGCCTATCGCCGTGCCGGGACTGGTTAAATGTTCTTCGACGGCCTGGGTTCGCGTGGCTTCATTTTGTCCGGTGGCGGGCGATGCCGCGACTTTGGCGAGGCCGAAATCCAGGACCTTGGCGTTGCCGCGCTCGGTTACGAAAATGTTGGCGGGCTTGATGTCACGGTGCACGATGCCTTTGGCGTGAGCGGCGTCGAGGGCGTCGGCGATCTGTATGGCGAGGGAAAGCAAGGTGTCCAACTCAAGCGGTCGAACGCCGATGAGGTGCTTCAGGGTCTGGCCGTCGAGAAACTCCATGGCGATGAAGGCCTGGCCGTCTTCTTCGCCGATGTCGTGAATGGTGCAAATATTGGGGTGGTTCAGCGCGGACGCGGCCTGGGCTTCGCGCTGAAAGCGGACGAGGGCTTGCGGATCGCGCGCTACGGAATCGGGAAGGAACTTTAAGGCGACGAAGCGATGAAGGCGCGTGTCTTCGGCTTTGTAGACGACGCCCATGCCGCCGCCGCCGAGCTTTTCGATGATGCGGTAGTGCGAGATGGTTTGGCCGATCATTGTCGGTCGATCATTCTTCGGTCGAGCTTACTTTTAGTCGAGCATTCTTTAGTCGATCGTGGGAGCTGCCTGGTTTTTGGGTCGCTTCATCTTACGGACGCGGCTCGAAGCAGTCAACGAGTTGCGTGCGTCCCGGGGTCAGACGGCGATCTTAACTTTCCTTTCTCTGGAACCGAAGCGTATTAAAGGAATCAGGGGGCATGGTTGCCGGAATTTTCACTCCCGCACTGGTGATGTCGATGGGCCTTTCTCGATCACTTTCGTTGCGCAAGATGATGGCTATGGTTCCGTCAGGATTTTGAAAAGCGAGGGCATTGTCGAAGGTGCCATCCGTCTCCAGCCTTCTACTGCCTGGTTGCACGAAGTGGCTGACATGTTTGATCAGGTAATATTCGGGATTGAATTTGTAAGTGCTGGTGGCTGGGTTTACGGTTACAAGAGAATTTTGCGGCCATCCCCAATGGCTCTCGCCTCCAGGCTGTAGGGAAAGATTCCAGTACATGTAGCCGGTGGCGCCATCTTTCAGATAATGTTTCATCAAATCCCAGCAGTATGCGGCATAGCTCCAGTCGTTCTTACCGTCTCCACACTCCTGTTCCGATTGATAGATCGTCAGACCGGGATATTGTTCGTGGATTTCGCGCAGGCCAGTCTTGCCAGCCCATTGAACGCCAACGCCCTTTATCCATCGCCCGGCCTGGGGATCGGACATCACCTGATCGAGTAGCTGGCGATTGCCGCGTTCTAGAGTTCCGAAGAAGATCTTGACGTCGCGCTCGTCCATCACGGGTCCGAGATGCCGGATGAAATGAGCGAGCCCATCCGGTGTCCAGGTGCAGCTGGGAAACGCTTGCGCGGAGTTGAATTCGTTTTGAGGCATGACCATGCCCACTGATATGCCTTGCTGTTTATAGGCGTCGATGAACTTGCCGAAGTACCGCGCGTACGCCTCATAGAATCTATCTTCCTGTATGAATTCGTCGGTGCCCTCGTGACCAACCTGATCCGGCCGAATGCCGTTCGGCGCCAAGCCCGGGCGCTGCTCGGCTTCCGCCATAATTTTATTTTTCTTCATCCAGGTTGGAGGACTCCAGGGCGAAGCCCAAAGCTGGAGGGCGGGGTTGTATTTCTGGGCGCTCTCAATGAACGGAACAAGTGTCTGGAGATCGTTGGCAATCGTGAAATCTCGCAGGGAAAAGTTGTCAGAGGTTTCGTCGTACGAGTACCAGTCGCGGGAGAAATCATTGGCGCCGATGGGCATACGGCAGATGCTAAAGTTTGCTCCCTGGCCTGGTTTGAAGAGCTCTTGAAAAATGGCTCGCGATCGTTCCCGCTAAGGGATTGCAGCGAGGTCCATCCTAGTTCGTTGAAGCAGGCGCCGAAGCCATCGATGACGGGATTGCTGCTTCGCGCCTCAACCTGAAGGTCCAGAGTATCCACCGCCATCCTGGAGAGCAAGCGGTCTGACTCTCCAGGGTTCACTCTGAGTGGTGCTGATGCAGGTAACGGACGCGTCCGAGGACGAAAGCTTTGAGCGAGAGAGACCGCGGGGAAAAAGATAACGATGGAGTGGAAACGGCTGCGAACTTGGCTGCCTGTTGGAGAAATGCTCGCCGGTCGATTTTTTTTCGAGCTGCAAACATTGCGATTGACTCAGCCTGCGGGTTGCGATCAGCGCTTCGGGTTCGGACGCG
>CAWEBA010000017.1:0-39235 GCA_963807145.1 uncultured Acidobacteriaceae bacterium
GAGCTGAGCCGCCTCCGTGATGTGAGACTTTTGTCTCAGCTTGAGACTCATGCCTCGGCTTCACCGCTCCAATCACCTCTACGTGCTTGCTAACCGATTGAAAAACCTAGCGCCTGAGTGCTAATCCTTCCGTTCTGCACTGTGGTCTCGGTCGTGCATCTCTTTCTGTCGTAACCGCGTGTTCTGGCTCCCCATTGCTCTTCCTAACCGGGAAGAGGGGGAGCCCAACCGCATTTACGCTAGGCCTGATTCGTACCGGGATTCGCCCGGCTGAGAGAGCGCGGAGATCGAGAGAAGTTCAGAGATACAGAGCACAGGGGAAGGGTTGACATCGTTTGGCGCAGCAAGGCACAGCTCCATCGCGGACGGCGCAAACCAGTACGGTCGCCGAACTGGCGCGTTTCTTCCCCGAGGCCACGCCGGTTCGCATCCCGGTTCAGTTTACCCGCAGCAGAAACGCGAGTAATGAAAACCGGTCCGGCGCAGCGGCCGTCGAGGAAAGCACGGTCATCGAGTTCGGCACCTCGCGCGAAGTTCTTTTTGCCTGCACCACGCTGCTCGAGTTCGCCGACGTTCTGCGCCTGCGCAACTCCGACGGCTCGCTCGATACGGAAGCCTCGGTGGTGGCCGTGCAATACCATCCGGGCACAACCATCGTGGCCGCCCGTTTTCTCACCTCAGTTCCTAACTGGATCGTGAAACCATGACTTCATCGCAACCGTCGTCTCCACAGCCCTCGTCTCCGCAGCCATCGGTGCCGGCTCCAGATCTCGCCACCGTATGGTCGAGCGCGCGCCGCCTTCATCCCATTTATGCCGAGATGGGCCGGGAGTTTGTCATCGACATACCCGGTTGCGCTGATCTCGAGGCCCATGCGGACACGCCGGGGCGCGAGTCCGTCGAGCAGGCCCAACAGTGGCTGAATGCGATGGACGAGAAAATCCAGGTTCACCAGTTACGCCAGTTTCTCCAAACCAGTTCGCTGGTCGATGCCAACGGTCTCATTGCCCTGTTGACGCACTTCCTGGGTAAGACTCCGCGAACCGATTCCGGGCGCGACAAGATTGATTTCCTGATCGTGCAGTATTTCAGCCAGGGCGCGCCCAGCGAACTCGACGACAACAACGCCGACGTCGCCTATGTCGCACAGGCTCTGGAACCGATTCTCGGCAAGGTGGAACTCAAAACTCCAGTGTGGTTGAACGCCCTGGACCGGGTGCTCGATTCTGCCCACCGTTGCCGCTCGCTCGACGAACTGTTGCACGGCGGGGTCCTCGAGCAGGGACGCAAGGCCAAAGCTCAGGCCGGCGATCTTTTCTACTTACCCATCGCGCTGATTGCCTTCACTCGCTTCGGATATTTGATGCGGCGCGCCTTCTTTCGTCTGATGCTCGCCGATCTCAACAACATTCTCGACGGCCTCACCGAGCTGGAGGAAAAAGGCGTAGAGACCATCGACTGCCGGCGCGCGCAATTCTCGGATAAGGAACCGATTATTCGCCTGCGCATGATCTGCCAGTCCTGGAAAGTCATGTTCCAGGCGGAGTATTCCTCCGGCCAGCCGCTGCGCATGCTGGTGGACCTGCGTGCCTCGGTGGACGCCGCCCTGGGTCGCGCTGCTGCAGCCAAGGGTGGCGGGGCAGCCACGCCCGCACCGCGAGCCGCTGCCGCTGCTGCCGGTGCTCAAGCCCCGAAGCCGTCTGCACCACCAATTCCCAAGGCAACCGCGCCCAAGGCAGCCGCCCCAAAGCCGGCTGCGGCGGTCGGGTCAAAGCTGGTCGCGCCGAAAGTAGCCGTACCGAACGCAGCGGCACCGCAGAAGGCAGCTGTACCACCGAAGGGTGCGCCACAGCCCGCTGCGAAGCCCAAAGCCAAGTTCGCCGTGGCTGATGCGGACGCGCCTGAATTCGAAATCTCCGGTCAACAAGAATGGAACCCGGACGCGGACGCGCAGCCCGGCCAGAAGAAATAAGCGCCAAGAGGAAATTGCAAGTGGATCATCCGACCGTACTGGTTATATCCGACGACGTGGAATTCTCGCGAAGCATCACCGCGCGTTGGCAAATGGAGCGCCACGTGCCGACGTTCACGCTGCTGAGCGGGGACCTCTGGCCACGTTCCATCGATAACTTCGCGGTTGCCATCGTCGGCCCGCTGCGCCGCGAGGTGCTTTCGGTTGTCCTCGAACCCCTGCACTCGACCCAGCAGCCCTTGTTTTGCATCTGTCAAGACGCTGCGACGGCGCAACTGGTGCGCCGGCGTTGGCCGCGCACCTCGGTGTTGTGCTGTGATGAAAACTGGCTGAACGTTTTAATTCCGTCGGCAGGAGAAGCTGTGCTCCGCGCTGCCGCCGAAGCCCGCGCTCGCGCTTCCGAGGAAGCCTGCGCCACGCTCGAGCGCCAGGCCATGCTCGGCCGTTACATGCTGGAGATGCGCCACGGCCTGAACAATGCGCTTACTTCGCTTCTGGGCAATTCCGATCTGCTGTTGATCGAACCCGGCAGCCTTTCAGCCCAGGCCCGGGCGCAGATTGAAACCATTCGTAATATGACTCTGCGCATCCACGAGGTGCTGCAGCGTTTTTCATCGATTGAGAAGGAAATGAACGTGGTGGCTCAGCAGGTGGAACGCGATTCAGGCAAGTATCGCATGGCGGCCACAGCAGGCAACTGAGAACTGAGAACTGAGAACTGAGAACTGAGAACTGAGAACTGAGAACTGCGAACTGCGAACTGCGAACTGCGAACTGCTACATACTCCCCTGGCGATACGCCGACTTGATCTCGCCCGGCGGGCGGGCAAAGTGTTTCGTTTGCGCTTGGGGAAAGACTTTATGCACAAGTTAATCGCGACCAGCACCATCCTTGAACACGAGCTCTCGGAGCTGCGCCTACTGGTCGAGCGCCAGACCGGAGTCGTTCTTGATTGTCCCAATAGCGCCCTGGCCGCGCACGTCTCCGATTGCATTGAGGCGCAGGGCCTGGGATCATCCACCGCGCTTCTGGAACGTCTTCGCGCATCCGACCAGGATCCTTCCACCCTGCCGTCCCTGCTCGATGGACTGGTCAATGTCAATACTGGTTTCTTCCGTCATCCCGGAGCGCTCAATGCTTTGACGCGGCAGGTTGTACCGGTGCTTTGCGCTCGCAAGTCGGCCGACGGGCCGAGTCCGCTCCGCATCTGGAGCGCCGGCTGCGCCACCGGAGAAGAAACCTATTCCATCGCTATAGCGGTCTGCGACGCGTTGAGCCGCGGCGGGAGTTCCGGAAATAACGCAAATGGTTCGAACGGAAACAGTAACGGCAATGGAAACGGAAAGTCGACCGCCGCGCGCAACGGAGGCATCGCCGACAGCGGACCAACCGCTTCCAGTTCCGCGAACCTCAGCACCGGTTTCTCGATTCACATCGTGGGCAGCGACTTCCTGCCGCGCAGCATCGAAGCCGCGGATCGCGGCGTGTATCCGCAATCCGCGCTGGATGGCCTGCCCCCAGCCACCATCCGCAACTATTTTTCGAAGATCAGTTCGCCCATCATTTCACCGAATGCGGCGAACGAAGCTCAGGACGAAACCGAGAACGACGGCTTGAGCCTAATCCAAAGCCCGACAAGGAACGGCGCTGCGGCGCGATCGCAGAATGCTCCAGCCAATGGAGCGCATTTGCTGGTAAAGCCCCGCCTGCGCAGCCTGGTCACTTTCAATTGCATGAATCTGGCGCGCCCCGGCTACATTGGACGCTTCGACTGCATCTTCTGCATGGACGTGCTGACTCAGTTCTCCCGCGCTCAGAAGATTGCGCTGCTCGAGCGCCTGCACCTTTACCTGGAGCCCGGCGGATACCTCTTCCTGAGCCAAACTGAAAAGCTCTGCGCCCCCAACTTGAACTTCCGCTCCGAAACCTTCGACGGCTACACGTTCCACCGCAAGCCGCTGGCTGCTAGCGCAGCGTACGGAAGGTAAACGAAACTATTCCCGTACCAGCTCCACGCCTGTTCTGGTGCACGCTCTGCTCAGATCCCCATCCAAGGTCGCCATGGGTAGGCCACTGGTCTGCGCCAGGTCGAGGCAAGCGGCGTCGTAAGCGGTCAAGCCATGCTTGCGGCTAAGGGACTGGATCCGGTCGAATACAGCGTCAGTCTGTAATTCCCGCAGCGCAATCGGAAGCGTTGCCAGGTCCGTAAGGAAGTTTCGGATGAGGTCACCGGAAATCCGCTTCCGTTTTTCGCCAACGAGCAACGCGTTCAGGACTTCGTGGGGCAAGAACGAAGGGGCGATCGCTGTGTCGCCCTCCTTGAACTTTTGTGCGACTCTTCGAGCTAAGGCAGAGTTTTCATCCGGAAAGCACCAGGTCAGTACCACCGACGCATCCACCACAAACCGGCTCACCGGCGTCCTTCGTTGATCAAATCTTTGATCTTGAGCCCGCGCAACGACAGCCTATGCCGCTTGCCGAAGCCGGCCAATCGCTCCGCCGCGTCGGAGACGGTGCTCTTGCCGGAAGGCTTTCCCATGCGTTCTTTCAGTAACTCACCCAGCAGCCGGGAAACACTCGTATCCCGCTTCGCCGCTTCGATGCGGGCCCACTGGGCGACGTCTTCTTCGAGGGTGACGGTCACGTTGCGGAGGCGGTTGGTGGAAGACACGAAAACAGTGTAACACGAAAATCGTGTAGTGTGCTTGTCATCCGGATTTCCTCCTCAGATTGAAGAACCGGCACCCCGGAAAGTTGCCAATTTTGTCTAGTTTGTCTATAATAGACAAATGAAAACGGTCTCTGCCACCGACGCCAAACAGCGCCTGGCTGCCCTTCTCGATGCCGCCCAACGAGAGCCGGTGCTTATCCGTCGCCAAAACCGGGACGTTGCAGTTCTCATCTCGGCCGAGGAGTATGAGCGGGTTCGCAGAAGCAACATCACCGAACTGAAGCGCACCATGGATCGCATCGGCACTCAAGCCGAGAAGCGAGGAATGACCGACAAGATTCTGGCTGACATATTGAAAGACTAATGTCTAGCGTGCTAAGCCGGGATCTCGATCGCATCGTCGTCGACACCAACGTATTCGTCAGCGCTATCGCCCGGCCCCACTCCCTTCCTCGTCAAGCCGTCGACAAGGTTTTGGACACTGGCGTCTTACTTTTTTCCGAAGCCACCATGACGGAGCTGGTGGAAGTTCTACGCCGTCCAAAGTTTGATCATTACGTCAGCCGCGAAGATCGCGCAATTTTCCTTAGTCAGCTCGGCGCAGTTGCTGAGTTCGTGCCCATCATCCAGCTCATACGCGAGTGCCGCGACCCGAAGGACGACAAGTTCCTGGAAGTAGCGCTGAATGGGAGGGCCGACGTGATTATTACAGGTGACGCGCATTTGCTGGGAATGCATCCGTGGCGGGGAACTACGATTCTGTCGCCAGTCGGCTACTTGCATCGCGGACCTGACCGATAATCGGCGGTGCAAGGAATAATCACAAGCCACGTCCCGTAATCCACGCATTGAGCGCAAGACCCAAATCATTCTGGTTGCAATCGTGCTGAAGAATCTGGCCGTCGGCGCTGATTGGCGAGGCTCCGAAGCCCTCCTCAACATCCTCCCAGTAAATAACGTGGTTCTCCTTCTGCGCAATGACGACTACGTTCTCTAGTTTTTCGTACCGGACGATGGGAGCAAGGCGTGGTGCTACGCGATATGCCTCAAACGCCGCGACCTGCTTCTGGTCGCAGTTGGCCAAGTCGTCGTGGACGATCCGCCTAACGCTCTCAATGCTTGCGGGTTTCCATTCCATGCGAGTACTGCCACTTCTACGCGAACAAAAACTCCTTCGTCCGCAACTCCTTAATCGTATCCCGCAACTTCGCCGCCTTCTCAAACTCAAATCGTTTCGCCGCCTCGCGCATGTCGCTTTCGAGTTTGACAACATACGCGTCTAACTCCGGCTGCGATTTGAACTCCGGCATGCCCTCGGTTTCGCCGCCGGTCAGGTCGGTATAGTCGGCGGCGACGATCCCGGCCAGCGTCATATCCAGCGGACGAATGATCGACTCCGGCGTGATTCCGTTCTCCAGATTGTATGCAGTCTGAATCTCACGCCGCCGCAGGGTCTCATCCATCGCCCGCTTCATCGAATCGGTCATGCGGTCGGCGTAGAGAATCGCGCGCCCATGCAGATGCCGGGCGCAGCGCCCGATCGTCTGGATCAACGATCCCCACGACCGCAGGAAGCCTTCTTTATCGGCATCGAGAATCGCAACCAGCGAAACTTCGGGCAAGTCCAGTCCCTCGCGCAGCAGATTGATGCCGATCAATACATCGAACTCGCCCTTGCGCAAATCGCGAAGAATCTTCACCCGCTCCAGCGTCTCGATCTCCGAGTGCATGTAGCGGCACTTCACGCCCACTTCGGCGTAGTACTCGGCCAGGTCTTCGGACATGCGCTTGGTCAGCGTCGTCACCAGCACGCGCTCGCCCTTCTCCACGCGCGCGCGAATCTCATGCAATAAATCGTCGATCTGGCCCTTTCACAGGGCGCACCTCGACCTCAGGATCGATCAATCCAGTCGGCCGGATAATCTGCTCCACCACCACGCCCGCTGACTTCGTCAACTCATAAGGCCCCGGCGTCGCCGAAACATAAACCAGCTGATTGGTGCGATGCTCAAATTCCTCGAATGTCAGCGGACGGTTATCCAGCGCCGAAGGCAAGCGGAAGCCGTACTCGACCAGCGTTTCCTTGCGCGAGCGGTCTCCGGCATACATACCGCGCAACTGCGGAACGGTCTGGTGCGATTCGTCGATGAACATCAGATAATCGCGCGGAAAATAATCCAGCAGCGTTGGCGGAGGCTCGCCGGGCATCCGTCCCGTAAAATGCCGCGAATAATTTTCGATGCCGTGGCAGTAGCCCATCACCTTGATCATTTCCAGATCGAACTTCACTCGCTGGTGAACACGCTGCGACTCAACCACGCGCCCTTGTTTTTCCAGTTCCACTTCCCACCACGCCAGCTCTTTCTTGATCGACTCCACCGCCGACGCCCGCGTCTCATCTTTCATCACATAATGCGTCTTGGGATAAATCGGCAGCCGCATATACTTCTGCTTCACGGTGCCAAACAGCGGATCAATCTGCGCCAGCGACTCAACCTGATCTCCCCAAAGCTCGATGCGATAAGCCATATCGTCGTAAGTAGGGAAGACCTCGATCACGTCGCCCCGCACGCGGAAAGTCCCACGCTTGAACTCGCCGTTGGTGCGCTCGTAAAGAATGTCGACCAGCTTGCGTGTGATGTCCTCGCGCGTAATCTTCTGGCCTTTTTCGAGAAACAGCATCATGCCGTAGTAAGCCTCAGGCGATCCCAGGCCATAGATGCAGCTCACCGAGGCCACAATCAGCGCGTCGCGCCGCTCAAACAACGACTTGGTCGCCGAAAGGCGTAACTTGTCGAGTTCATCGTTGATAGTCGCTTCCTTCTCGATGAAAAGATCGGCGGCTGGAACGTAAGCCTCAGGCTGGTAATAGTCGTAATAAGAAACAAAATACTCGACCGCATTGTGGGGAAAGAAATTCTTGAACTCGTGATAAAGCTGCGCCGCCAAGCGTCTTGTTATGAGCCATGACCAGCGTCGGACGGTTCACCGCCTCAATCACCTTGGCCATCGTGTAAGTCTTGCCCGACCCGGTCACGCCGAGCAAAACCTGATGCTGTTCGCGGTCGTACACTCCGCGCAGCAGAGACTCAATCGCGCGTCCTTGGTCTCCCTGCGGCTTGTAATCGGAAACGAGTTTGAAATCCATCGAAAAGCTGCTTTAAACAGTTGGCGTTCAGCAGTTAGCCAACTCCGAAATTGTCATTCCTCGCGAAGCGAGGAACCCGCTGTCCTCGGCGCCACCCACACAGACGGCAATTTCGCTGACTGAGAATCCCTCTATTATAAATGCCGGACAAACGGTAGTTGGGGCAAGACCCGCAAGAAGACTCCGTGAAAATCCGTAGGAGGTTCTTGCAGGGATGCGACCGCTACAACTCCGACAGCACCCGGTGGACCAAAGAAATCGCGATCGATCCCTCCCCCACGGCGGCGGCCACGCGTTTCACATTCCCGGCGCGCACGTCGCCCACGGCAAACACTCCAGGCAGGCTCGTCTCCAGCATGAATGGCATGCGCGAAACCGGCCAATGGAAGCCGTGCAGAACCGGATCCAGATCGCGCCCGGTAAGCACGAAACCTTTGCTGTCCATGGCCAAGCATCCCTTCAGCCATTCGGTTCGCGGAGAACCTCCCGCCATGATGAATAAATGCCGCAGATCGTGGGTCGAGATCTCTCCGGTGTTCTTATCCCGCCAGGTCACGCGCTCCAGTTGTGTATCGCCGTCGAGGCCTACAACCTCGGTGCGGTAGTGCAGTTCGATCGCGGGATTCTCCTCGATCCGCTGAATCAGATAGCGTGACATCGTGTCTGACAACTGCCCCGCCCGTACGACCATATGAACCTTGCTCGCGGTCTGCGATAAATAGACCGCGGCCTGTCCGGCCGAGTTCCCTCCGCCGATTACAACCACTTCCTCGTTCCCGCACAACTGTGCTTCGATGTAAGTGGCCCCGTAATACACGCCCTGGCCTTCAAACTTCTTCAAGTTGTCGATCGCTGGCTTGTTGTACTGCGCGCCGCTGGCAATCACGACCGTGCGTGCGCGAATCGTTTGGCCGCAGTCCACGCTCAACTCGTAGGGACGCCGCTCGCAATTCAATTTCGTCACGCTGTTGGCGACCAACATCTTGGCGCCAAACTTCTGAGCCTGTGCAGCAGCACGGCCCGCCAGTTCGTTCCCCGTAATTCCCATGGGAAAGCCCAGATAATTTTCGATTTTCGAGCTTGATCCTGCCTGTCCACCGGGAGACTCAGCCTCGATGACCAAAACGTCAAGGCCTTCGGACGCACCATAAACCGCCGCAGCCAGGCCCGCGGGGCCAGCTCCGACGATCACCAGGTCCCGTACTTCCGTAGTCGTGATGTGCGCGTTGAGCTTCAAGCATTTTGCCAACTCCTGAATCGACGGCGCGCGCAGCACTGTCTCTCCGTCGCAGATCACCACCGGAATTTCGGCAAGAGTGACGCTAAACCGGTCGAGCAGTTCTTGTGCTCCGGCATCGGTATCCAGATCGATATAAGTGTGTGGATGCCCGTTGCGAGTGAGAAATTCCCGCAGATGCAGCGTCTTTGCCGAGTGCCGTGATCCGAGCAGAATCACGTTTCCAGTGCCAGACGAAATCAGCAGCACCCGGCGCAGAATGAACGCCCGCATAAAGATTCCGCTCAACTCCTCATCCCGCGCTACCAGGGTCCGCAACGCCTCCGGGCTCAGTTCAAGGAATTCGCCGGCGGCCGTCACACGGGCGCGTGCCAGGGAGCCGCGGCCCGAAATCATCGTCATCTCGCCAGTAAAGCTTCCGGCCTGGTGGGTCACGATCAAGCGCTCGCCCTGCAGGGTGAGCTGCACGATCTCCAAGGCTCCCGATAGCAGCACGAAAAAACGCGCGGTCGCATCTCCGGGCTCGAACAGAATTTCTCCCACTGTCGTCTGCCGAATTCGGCCGAACGGGCGGATTCGGTCGATCTGTGAAGGCGTGAGCGCAGGAAAGGCTTGCTCCTGATTTACTGGTCCGCCGGAGAAGACGGGACTGGCGGCGCCGGAACTGGAACCAACAGGGCCGAGGATGACTGGAGAAGACATATTTTACCTGAGAGACGCAGAGTATACACGGTCGCGGCTGCCGGGCACGCAGCTCAGTTAGATGACGCGAATCCAGTCGAGGGTCCAGGCCAGGCCCCCGGCTAGGGCTTCACATCTCCCACGCTTACGATCCGCGCCGTGGCCCGGAATTTTTTGTAATCGCGGTAGGTCTGTTCCAGATTCGCATCGAAGTTCTTGAGCAGCGCCAAACGCACATCGATCTTGGCCGTGACGTGCAGTGGCAACCACACCTCGTCGTTCACTCGAGTCTGCTCCAGCATGAAGCGCGAACCCTTGTGAAAGCGCGCCAGAAACAATCCCCAGGAAATCGTGTCTAGGCACTCCACATCCATCTTGGCCAGTTGTAGATCGTTTTTGTCAATCCAGACCCGCCCGCGGAACTTCGACAGATACTTCGACTCCTTCAACTTGGGAACAAATTCCGGACGCGGTTCGCCCTCGATCACCCAGGCCTCGCGCCCGCCCAGCGATTCCGTGCCGACCAGCTTGAAATTGTAGGCGTCGGCCACTTCGAGCACGAACTTACGGTCTTCCTCGCGATCCTTCTCCTCTTTTTCCTCCCGCTTCCTGCGATCGCTTTCCGATTCGTTCTTGCGCTTGTCGATGATCTTCTGAATTTTCTCTTCTTCCTTGGCCGCGTCCTTCTTGTCGAGCGCTTTATCGTCCTTCTCGATCAGCCGCTGCACCTGCTCGCCGTAAAGCTCCATCACTTCATAAGTCTTTATTTCGGTGGACTTCACCTGCCCCTTGCCATCGAGCTTGTCCTCGGCGTCGCGTTCGATGTAGGTATAGTCGCGCAGCCGCTTATCGTTCTCGAGGTCCTTGTCGGCGACGACGCGAAGCAAGTTTTGCATTTGCTCCTGTGAAAGCTTGCCGTTGGCATCCGGCTTCAAATCGGGCAGGGAAGCGGCGCTCGGCGAGATGCCCGAAACAGGTGGAGCGGATTGATCCTGCCCGAATGCAAGCAGACCGGCCAACAGAATGAGCGCAGCAAGCGTAGCGAGACCCAGTCTTCTCATCAGTGGCATTACGTTCTTAGAAGGTCGCGGGTTCCTTCAGGATGCACGAAAATGGTCACTCGAAGATGGGTCATCCGTTTGCCGCCGTCTTGTATGCCTTGCCCAGACATTCGCCCTGAAACAGTCGCTCATCCAAGCGATGGAGGCCCTTGGCCATGGCCGGGGTGATCAGCGGATAGTGCTTAATCTCGAACAGGTGATAGACGATGAACCACACCGGCTTGTCCGTGGTCATCCAGTTCTGGCGATCGAAGCGCTTCAGGTTGACGGGGACCGAATATCGCCGCAGCGTGCGCTCCCGCCGCAGGTTGAAATACCCGTTGAAATAAGTAATCGCCAGCTCGCGAAGCGTGCGATGGACGGGCTCGCGCCAGCGGCATCCCGTGTAGTTCGATTTCGCGACGGCGCCCCAACCACCGTGCTGGCGAAAGATGGCAATCACGTGATCGGTGTCGTGATCCGCTTCGAAGTCAAGCAGCAGCGGGGGATACCCATTCGCCCGCAGAGCCGCCGCGGCAAAAATGGCGCCCTCAAGGCAGTGCGCGGTCTGCTCGGTCAGCACGCGCCGCGGCGACCAGGCCGTATCCGCCAGGTGATACGGAGCATCGTCGAGAAACTTCTGAATGCCATACGGCTCTTTCATGCTGCGCAGCTTGCGGAGTTCCGAACCCGTGAAACCAGCCAATGGATCGCTCATTGTCGGATGAGTTTACATGAGCCCGCGTGGATTTTGGACGACGCAGCGCCGCCAACCCTGCGTTCTGTGGAGGGTGGAGCAGGCCTTCTAGGCCTGCGTCAAAAGCGCCCAGAAAATGCCGGGCTTTAGCCCCTGAGGTATCAAGCCACAGCTTCTCCAATCGATCTTAAGAGAACACCTCAGCCAGTTCCTGGGGCTTGTCGACAAGCACATCCGGAGGACTCTCCCCTAGCGTATGCGGAGCAAAGCCATAACTCACGCCCACAGTCCACAGTCCCGCATTAACCCCGGTTTCAACGTCGACATGGGAGTCGCCAACGATCACGGCTTCTTCCGATCGCACGCCGTTTTCTTCGAGCAATTTGCGCGCGCCTTCGGGATCCGGCTTCTTACTGGCAAAACTGTTTCCGCCATAGATCTGCTTGAAGAACGGGCCCAGCCCGAGTTCTTCGACGATGGCCCGCGAAGGTCCAACGGGCTTATTGGTAAGCACCGCCATCTTGCGAGGATTTTTGTTGGACGTACGCTGGATATGGGCCAGCGCTTCGTGCACGCCGGCATACACAGTAGTGTGATCGAGCTTATGCTCGCGGTAGTAAGAAAGAAAGAACTGCAGGCCCCGGTGCACCAAGGCCTCATCAACCGCCTCGCCGCCGAGCGCGCGCTGAATCAGAATAGGCGCGCCATCTCCCACATAGCTGGCAATCACATCATCGGGTAGCTCCGCACGACCGATGTGGCGCAGCGCCGCGTTCACCGAGTGCACCAGGTCGAGACGCGAATCAATCAGCGTCCCATCGAGATCGAAGATCACCAGCTTAATCGTGTGCGGGTCGAAGGCGCGGCGGGTCTGAATCATGCCCAGTCAGGATAAACGATGGGACCATGCGTCTGTCAGCTCCCTGCATCTCGGTGGGCATGCTATGACTAAAGTTCCTAAAATTCCTCGGTCAGGAACTTCCATGTTTTCCAACACCCGATTCCGATTTACAATGCAACCTGTCGGGCAATATTCAGCACCGTATTCAAACCCCGGCATATTCATAAGGCATTCCTCAGGGTACCGGATGGCAACGACAAAAA
Source organism: uncultured Acidobacteriaceae bacterium (assembly GCA_963807145.1). Classification (GTDB taxonomy): domain Bacteria; phylum Acidobacteriota; class Terriglobia; order Terriglobales; family Acidobacteriaceae; genus Sulfotelmatobacter. The sequence continues at coordinate 12,552 of CAWEBA010000017.1, forward strand.
CCGATCCCAAGCTCTCCATCGCAAGCGGCAAGAAGTCCCAGACCTATGAGGGACTTACGCGCGAGCAGCTGATCGAAGCCTACCGCATCATGTACACCTCCCGGCGCATCGACGACCGGGAGATCCTGCTCAAGCGCCAGCAGAAAATCTTCTTTCAGATGTCGGGAGCAGGGCACGAAGCCATCGGCCTAGCCGCCGGCATGGCGCTGAAACCGGGCTACGACTGGTTCTATCCTTATTACCGCGACCGCTCGCTGTGCCTCGCGCTGGGCGCCAAGCCTCTGGACATGTTTCTGCAGGCCGTAGGCGCAGCCGATGATCCCAGCTCCGGCGGACGCCAGATGCCTTCACACTGGGGATACAAGCGCCTGAATATCGTGACCCAATCGTCGCCCACGGGATCGCAGATTCTGCAGGCCGTAGGCTGCGCCGAGGCCGGACGCTATTTTGCGCATCGTCCCAAGGCAGCCGAAATTCCGCCTAAGACCTCAGTCGATTATCGCCAGTTCAAAGACGTCACCTTCCAGGGCGACGAGATTTCTTACGTTTCTCTGGGCGACGGGACCACCAGCGAGGGCGAGTTCTGGGAAGCGATGAACGCCACCGCGCTCGGCAAGCTGCCTGTGATTTTCTGCGTGCAGGATAATGGCTACGCCATCTCCGTGCCGGTCGAAATACAAACCGCCGGAGGTAGCATTTCGCGGCTGGTCTCGGGTTTTCCGAATTTCCATTTTGAAGAAGTCGACGGCACCGATCCAGTGGCGAGTTCAGCCGCGTTTCAGCGCGCCGTGAAGTATTGTCGGGAAGGCCATGGTCCGGCGTTTGTGCATGCCCACGTGATCCGTCCATATTCGCACTCGCTCTCCGACGACGAGCGCCTGTACCGGCCGGACTCCGAACGCGAACGCGATGCCGCCCGCGATCCAGTTTCACGCACACAAATGTTTCTGCTGCGCGAGGGAATCCTCGACGAGAAGGGCATCAACGAACTGGAAAAGAAAGTCGAAGAAGAGTTGCAGGTCGCAGTCGACCTGGCTCTGGCAGCCCTGCCACCCGCGCCTGAGAGTGTGCTGCAGTATGTGTATTCACCAGATCTCGATCCCACCTCGGCGACGTTCGAAACCCAACCGGTGGTCGGCCCTGATTCCCCCGACGGCAAGAAGCCGGCGGCCAAGACCATGGCCGATTTGATCAACGTTACCCTGCGCGACGAAATGAAGCGCGACGAACGCGTCGTGATCTTCGGAGAAGACGTAGCCGATTGCAGCCGCGAAGAATACCTGAAACGCAAGCTGGTAAAAGGCAAGGGCGGAGTTTTCAAGCTCACGTTTGGTTTGCAAAACGAGTTTGGCCCGGACCGCGTTTTCAATTCACCGCTGGCCGAGGCCGCCATTGTGGGTCGCGCCACAGGCATGGCCACACGCGGGCTCAAGCCGGTGGTGGAGATTCAGTTCTTCGACTACATCTGGCCCGCGATGATGCAGATTCGCGACGAGCTATCGGTGATCCGCTGGCGCTCGAATAACGTCTTCTCCTGTCCCGTCGTAATTCGAGCCGCGATCGGCGGTTACCTCACTGGAGGTGCGATCTACCACTCGCAGTGTGGTGAAAGCATCTTCACGCACATTCCAGGCCTGCGCGTGATCTTTCCGTCAAATGCGTTGGATGCGGCCGGACTGCTGCGCACCGCGATTCGCTGCGATGACCCGGTCTTGTTTCTCGAACACAAACGTCTGTACCGCGAAACCTACGGCCGAGCCCCTTACCCCGGGCGGGACTACATGATTCCGTTTGGCAAGGCGAAGATCGTGAATCCGGGGACGGACCTGACCGTGATCACTTACGGTGCAGTCGTGCCGCGGGCCCTCCAAGCGGCGCAGAAGCTCGAACGCGAACACGGCTTCAAAGTGGAGTTGATCGATTTGCGCAGCCTGAATCCGTTTGACTGGGAGACAATTGCCGCGTCCGTCGGGAAAACGAACCGCGCCCTCGTCGCCTATGAAGACACTTTGAGTTGGGGTTACGGCGCGGAGATCGCGGCTCGCATCGCTGACCAACTCTTCGATCATCTGGATGCGCCCGTGCGCCGCGTGGCCGCAGCCGACACATTCGTGGCCTACCAGCCGATTCTCGAAGACGCCATCCTGCCGCAGCCGAATGACCTGTTCCGTGCGATGAAAGAGTTGGCCGAGTACTAGAGCTCGCTAAATCTATTCGCTAAATAAAGCCCGGTAGATTCCTCCGCCCAGCGCGCCGCCAATGAGCGGCGCCACCCAGAACATCCACAACTGCTGCAAGGCCCAGCCGCCGGCAAAAATTGCGGGTCCGGTGCTGCGAGCCGGGTTCACTGAAGTGTTGGTGATGGGAATGCATACCAGGTGAATCAGGGTAAGGCAGAGGCCGATGGCGAGCCCGGCAAAGCCTTTGGGAGCGCGGCTGTCGGTGGCACCCATAACGACGATCAGGAAGAACGCGGTCAGCACCACTTCGGCAAGAAAGCCCGCGAGCAGCGAATACCCGCCGGGAGAATGTGCACCGTATCCGTTGGAAGCGAAACCGGCGTGCACATCAAAGCCCGCCTTCCCGCTGGCGATCATGAACAGCACGTCGGCCGCAGTGATAGCGCCCAGGACTTGTGCGATGACATAGGGAATGAAATCCGAAGCCGCAAAGCGTTTCCCGACAACCAGCCCGAGGCTGATGGCGGGATTGAAGTGGCCTCCAGAAATGAACCCGACGGCATAGACCATCGTGACGACGGTGAGACCGAAGGCCAGGGCAACCCCAATGAATCCGATGCCAAGCATAGGAAAACCCGCGGCGATAACGGCTGCTCCGCATCCGCCGAACACAAGCCAGAAAGTTCCAAAAAACTCCGCGAAGGCACGTTTCCTGAGAGTCATAAAATCTCCTTCATCGTCGACGAAGGTGGATTGCGATTGCCGGGCTGGCTCCAATCGCGACGCGGCAGCTTAACACAAACTGCGGAGAATCGAAAACCAGTCTCCAAACGGCTTCCAGGCATGTAAGGTTCACAATTCGAGCCAGCTTCGGTGGATCAGGTTACGAAGGCTTTCGCCGCAAGGCGTTCATGATTGCCCGTTCTCACAGGCGATGCTAGGCTGCAAATCAGTGAACTCCGCAACCATCAACTCTGTGAATTCGGGCCAACCTGCAGCCGGCCGCGCCATCGCGTGGCTGCAATCGGCAACCGCGGAGGTGTGGCTAAAATTTCTGCTGGCGCTTGTAGGATTGGGACTGGCGTTCGGAGCCGCGTTGCTTTCGACGGCCTCGGGCGAGGCGGGCAACCTGTGGGCCTCAGTGATTCTCGCATCCGTTGCGCTCCTGATGGCGGCCTTTGTGGGTTTGGTTACAGTACCTTACCTGGCGCGGCGAGTTGCGATCGAAAGGTTGCGCCAGACCTTCCATTACGATGTCACGAAGGCAGGCGTGGTCTACGTGCTGGTCACGCTGGTGATCGGCATCGCGGCGCTGAACACAGGAAATAATCTCCTGTACATCGTGGTGGCAGCAATGCTGGCGGCGATCCTGGTCTCAGGAGTGGTTTCCGCACTGGTGTTGCGCGGCCTGGAGTTGCAGGTTCGTCTGCCAGAGCACGTGTTTGCCGGCCACCCGGTCGTGGGACGAATCGCTCTGCGCAACTCTCGGCGCTTCCTGCCTTCATTTTCGATCCGGGTGGTGCCCGCGCGCAGGGAAAAAGAAAAACGAGTGAAGCCACGCAAGCAATGGCGGTGGGAGCCCGCGACATTCGCTTTTCCGCCGAACCGTCCGCCCGAGAATCAGTGGGTGAAGCTTCGCGATTGGCGCGTGAGGCGAGTCGACGTGATTCCGCCTCCGCCGGGGATATTCGAAGGAATGATTTATTTCCCGTACCTGCCACCGGGAGCCGATGTGACTGCGGACCTCGAGCTGTGTTTCGATCGCCGTGGACAGTACCAGGAATCGAGTTTCGGAGTGGCCACGCGGTTTCCGTTTGCCTTCCTCACCAAGACAAGACACGTTCCACTGGAGCGCGAGATTCTGGTCTATCCTCCAGTCGAGCCGCCCGACGAACTGTTTGAAATCCTGCCGCTGGTGCGTGGGGAATGGGAAAGCTTTGTGCAGGGCCGCGGCTCCGACTTGTACCGCATTCGCGAATACATGCCGGAAGATTCGGCGCGTCACGTAGACTGGAAGGCGACCGCGAAATCCGGCTCGTTGAAGGTGCGTGAATTCAGCCGCGAGGATGAGCGCAAGTTATGCATCGTCTTTGACAACCCCGCCGCTGGGGTCATTTCCGGGCCAGCGTACGAGCAAGCCGTAAATCTGGCTGCGTCTCTGGCATGGCATTTCTCTTCGCAGGATGCCGAGATCTCTTTTGTCGTCCCGGGCCACGGCCGCCTTACCGACCTGCACGAATTTCTGGCACAACTGGCGGTGATCGAGCCCCAGAAAGATCCTCATGCCACAGATCCTGAAGCGCCTGCGCCGCGAGATCTCGAGCGTGTGGACCTGCTGCGACAAATCGATCTCGGCGCCACCGGCGAATACAACATCGTTCTCACCGCGCGGCCACGCGGAAGTTTGCCCACAGCCCTGTGGAACTGCTCCTACTTCGTCTTTTTCGGCAACGAGGTTAGGCCCGCTGTTGCGCCCGATTCACGAAAGGGGTAGGAGGGCTCCTTCGTCTTAATCTGTCCCTTTCTGTGCTATCCCGGCCGATCTTCTCGAAATGACCTGACCAATCGGATTCTTCTTTCGACTCCACTTTTTCATCCTTCCAGGAAACTGGTTTCGACGTGTACTCACGCCCCGGCATAACTTCGGGAAGGCTCGGAATCCGATACTGGCCGGGCGACCCCAACCGCACCGCCTCCTGTACCCCCTTTTTGATTGGCAGCCGTCATGTGTATCGGAAATAGCACGAAGGTAACTTTACGTCCGGCAGGCCCTCGAGGTAACGTTACCTCCGATTACCTGAGTACATTGAACACTTGGGGAAGAAGGTTTAACTTCCTCTTACTAGGCAGAATCGCTTTCTACGCAGTGCCGCGAAGCTGGCTCTGGCCGCCAGTATTGTTTCGAGATTCGACGTATTCCGATGAGCGAGAAAATCAAGATTCTTTACTACGCTCTCTGGCTGGCGCATCCCGTTCTCCAAACGGTGATTGCGATCGCCATGCTTCGTCGCGGCCAGCAGCGCAAATTCAAATATTTTTTTGCTTACGTGGTCACCCAGATTTTGACTTTCGCCGTGGTCTTTCCCAGTTACCGCTACCACTACTCGGCCATCTTCTACGTATCATGGTTCAGCACTGCGGTTAGCGTAGCCTTGGGTTTCAAGGTGATCCACGAAGCTTTTCTCGATGTGTTCCAGCCCTTCCACACGTTGCGCGACCTCGGCACAGTACTTTTCAAATGGGCAGGCCTGGTGATGCTCCTGGTGGCCGGCGTCGTATCAGTTTCCACCAACTCTTCGGATGCCGCGCCCTGGGTGCAGGCCATCACGACCGCCCAGCGCTGCGTACGCATAATTCAAGTTGGAATGGTGCTTTTCCTGTTGTTCTTTGCCCGCTACCTGGGCGTAAGCCGGCGGCAGCACAGCTTCGGGATTGCCCTGGGTTTTGGAACCTTCGCCGTCGTAGAACTGTCGCTGATCGCGTCCTGGGCCGGCGATCATCTGAGTAGTCTCGGCGTGAACCTGATTAACATGGGGGCCTACGACGCGGCGCTATTCATCTGGCTGGGCTACACTCTGGCGAAGAGCCCTGCCCGCGATGCTGTCTTCACCTTGCTGCGGCCCCAGCGCTGGGAACAGAGCATATCCGACATTCAGCACCCACTACCCGCGGACTCCCTGATCCCGATGTTCGAAGGCATGGTGGACCGGGCTCTATCGCGCAGCGTTTCGCCTCCGGAAGTAGAAGCAAAAGAAAACGCCGCCGCGACTCGCGCCTCGGTCGTACCCATGAATGCCTTGACCATCTCCGGGCTGGTTGAGCGCGTCGGATCCAAGCGCTAAGCATCTGACCTCCGCTCCAGACGCAACTCCGTTCCACATTTCACTGTGGCCCTGCTATTCCGTATTTCGTAAATAGTTCGTTGCCAACCGCGTGCCTTTAACCCGCCGCGATCCTGCCAATCCAAGGTAAGGGAAAAACCTTAGAATAATTACGGATTGCCCTGTATTCCCAGGTTTCTTTGAGGCGTGTAAATTAACGCGAGGCGAAAGACTGCCAGCCACAACACGAATTTTTGCGGAAGGGCTTGACTCGTGCCTTATAATTCTGCTCCGCGTCAGAGCACCTGTTTTTCAGAAAGCTAGGGCGTGGAAGGAGTAAAACCCATGAAGCACGCAGTCAGGATTTCGGTCCTGCTGTTTGGACTAGTGGGCACATATGTCGCAGCCGCCGTTCCGCAGGTTCCCGCCCCGGACGGAGGCCCGATTTTTCTGTGCCCACCTCAATCAACAGCTAAATGCAACCCCGGTTTACCGCCGATGATGAAATAGCAGTTAACCGGATATTAGGGTTAGGCACAAGGTCACTAAAGTAACCTGTAGGTAACTGGGCCGAGCACTTGGGGCTCGCAATCTTTGGGCCGACGGGCTTCATACATAAACCGTCGGCCCTGTTTTTTGCCTGCTTCCTTAGTTTTTGGCCTTCTAGGATTGTTTCTGAAGGGCAGACTGCAGCGCCCGCTGCAACTCCGCAGGATTCGTAACCGGTGGTTGGCAAGCAAAGCCGGAACACACAACCGCGAATGCCTCTCCCGAGTGCAGCTGCGGCAGGTTCGGGATGGTGGCCGCCAGCGCCGGAGGAAGGTTCCCGGCAACCGCCTGGTTCGTCGTCAACCGCAGCACGCTTTTGTTAAAGGCGAAATCTGCCACCCCGACCGCAGCCAGACTCTTCGCCGTTTCCTCCCGTTCGTGGTCCGCAATCACAATTACTTGCACCGGATTTTCCAACAGGTGCAGGACTGCGATCCCGTAAGTCGCAGCAAAAATTCCAAATTGCTCCGCAACGCCGGCAAAAGTTTCCAGTGTTTGCTCCGCTTTATCCCGATACGCGTCGTCGCCGATGTAATGATGCAAGCGAAGCAGCGCAATCGCTGCCATCGGATTTCCCGCCGGAGTAGGCGAATCCTGCAGCGGCTTGCGCCGTGTGGCGAGCACGCCCAGGCTCTTGCCATCGGCCACGGGCTCGGCATCGAAGAACCCTCCGGAAACCGCATCGAAGAACCTTGCAATCATGGCGTCGCCGATGGCCCGCGCGAATTTGAAATAACTGAGGTCCGCCGTAGCTTCATAGGCGTCGAGGCAAGCCAGCGCAGTCGCAGCGTAGTCATCGAGCAGACCGGAAACCGCTCGATGTTCAGCCTTGGGATCGGAATAAGCGACCACGTGCAAGAGTCCTCGTTGCGCCTTCCAAGCCTCCGCCAGTATCCGGTCCAGCGACCGCAAAGCGAAGTGCCGCGCGGGTTCAAGTCCAAGAACCTTCGCCGCTTCCAGATAGGCCGACACGCACATGCTGTTCCATCCCACATAAACCGTCTTATCGATGTAAGGCGTAGGCCGCTCGAGCCGCGCCGAATACATTTTCTTCTTCGCGGAATCGAGCAGGCTGCGCACGCGCTCGGCACTCAGGTTAATCCGCCGCGCGATTTCCTCGACCGGCGCACGCGCGTAGAGTACGTTCTTCGCTGGATTGTGGTGCATCTCGCCGAGCTCGTTGATGTCATAACGCAGTGCCGCCACCTGCGCTTCTTCCTCCGTGAGCACGGCGCGAGTCTCGTCGAGCGTCCAGGTAAAGTAATCGCCATCGTCGTCCATGGAAATGTCGGCATCCTGCGAAGCATAAAAACCGCCGCGCTCGCGATCACTCAGCCACTCATCCATCCATCGAATAATGTCGCGCGCCACGCTCGCAAAGAATTCCGAACCCGTGGCCTGATAAGCGTGCACGTAGTTCTTCAGCAACTCGGAGTTGTCGTAACACATCTTCTCGAAGTGCGGCACCACCCAGCGCTCATCCACCGAGTAGCGATGAAATCCCCCCGCCAGCTGGTCGTAAACCCCGCCATTAGCCATGTGCTCAAGAGTAGTGACAATTACGTTACGAAGTTCGTTGTCGCGATCACCCAATTCCCGAGGGCGCCCCATACCATCCGCGTCTTTTGCGAGCTAGTGCGGGGATTTTGACTGTTTTGTCCACGCATACCGCTCAATCAATAAATCCAGTGCAGAAGGATGCGGAAACTTCGGCGCCTGTCCAAATCCCCCATGCATGCGCATCAAACATGCCAAACGCAGACTTCTGAATCGCAGCAATAATGCCAGCGGAAACCCGGCCGCCGCGCCCGGCAAACGACTCCGCCTGCGCAATCGCACTCTCCACCATCTTCGCCTGCTCCACCACGTCGCCATGCTTTTCCTTGTAAGCGTTCGCGATGCTGGTCAGAACGCGCTTGAAGCTCGGACGACCATAGCCGTCGGTCGGCGGAAAATAGGTTCCTCCATAGAACGGCTTGCCATCCGGCGTAAGAAAAGCAGTGAGCGGCCAGCCCCCCTGTCCGCTGACCGCGCTGACCGCAGCCTGATACCGGCTGTCAATGTCCGGACGCTCGTCGCGATCCACCTTCACCGCAATGAAATGTTCGTTCACGATAGCCGCAACTTCAGCGTCGTCATAAGACTCGCGGTCCATCACATGGCACCAATGGCACCACACCGCGCCAATGTCAAGCAGCATGGGCTTGTTCTCGCGTTGCGCCGAAGCAAACGCCTCCTCGCCCCACTCATGCCACTGAATAGGCTGATGCATGGCGGAACGCAGGTAAGCGGATGAAGCGCGGGCCAGGGAGTTGAGGGTGGTCGTGGTCATAGTTCTAAGTGTACTGCGGCAACACCTCTCATCGGCAGTCGGTAGCGGTGCTGTATCAACAATGTCATGCTGAGCGAAGTGGGATCGTCCAAAGGACGATCCCACGCAGTCGAAGCACCTCATACCTGTCATAACTGCCCCAAGCTCTAACAGGAGTTCTCATCGGAAAGCCTCGGCCCTACATCAGGCGCCCGACGAGTCCCCCCAAAGGCTTGTCATTCCTCACCGGGCACCAAGCCCGGTGAGGAACCTGCTGCCCGGGTGCATCCGCTCAAGGCCGTCGCCCGATCGAAGAAGGCGTAATACCGGAAAGGCTGAAGCGAGTGCTCAATGATTTCCACATCCGTTTCCGGGTCATCCATCACATCGCTCTCGTCAGCTTTCCGCTAACATGGTAAGTGCGGCTTCCCCGGACCGCGCCCAGCTCTTTGACATTCGAACGCAGGCCGCATCCAATCAAGGCTAAGTCTTTTAGATTGAATATTTTACGGATAAGTTCTTTAGAAGCAATATTTTAGCCAGATTAGGAGCACGATATGGCTGACCTAAGCCATTGCGAGTCAATAATTTAGCAGACTCGATCCGTAAATTTTTGATCCGGATCAAGTGTCGTTCCGTACACAGCATACTGATGGGTTGCATGAAGTCTCCGCAACCCACTTTCACTCAGCACATGCTCCCGCAGCGGATTGTGGTAAAGCACAAACACCGCCCGCGGATGCTCCCGCAGACTCTGCTCCAAGCTCGCCATCATCCGCCGCAGCCCCGACTCGGGAAACGGATTGAAAAGATAAAGCACCATTGGCTCCGCAGGAAAAGGGAACTCAGTCGCATCCGCGCAAATCGATTCCAGTGCGAAGCACTTCTGCGATTCGCTTCGGTACTTGCTTAGGTTCTCCTGGGCGGTGTGATGCAACGCAGGCACAAGTTCCACGCCCACGATCCGGCGAAAGGGATAGTCCGAAGCCATCAGCAGCGTGCGACCCTTGCCCGATCCGAGATCGACGAACACAAAGTCGTGAAGGTCAGAATGACTTTGTTGCCTTAACGCCTCAAGCATTTCTCGAAATAGTTCCGGTTCCGTCGGCTGATACGGCGAGTGGAAGACTCCCAGCAGGCGGTTGCGCCAACCAACCGCCGCGCTGGTGGTGTTGACTCGATGATCCCAATCGTATTCGGCGTCGCCGTAACGTTGGCGGCGGCGTTCAGGGGTGGAGTCACGAACAAACTCCCAGATTGCCGCCACGAATTGCCGCGTAGCCGCGAAGCGGCCTTCGCGCATGGCAACGTCATTCCACCATTGCCACGCCGAGCGCAACAGGCTCGTACGCGATGAAACGGAGGGACTGATGCTCAGCACGCCCAGCCATCATAAACGATGGTCAACCGGCAATGATGAGGATGAGATTACGGCTGCGGGGCGTCGAATGTCGGCCACGGCTTAAATCCCGGAGGCAAACCTTTGGTGGCAAATTGAAAATCATGCGGCTCGCGAATTTCGATGCGGCCTTCAGGAGTTAACTTGTAGGGATGACCGTCGGGATCGAAGGGAATTCGGGCCAAACCCTCCGCGGCTGCCAGCTCTTCCATGCTGGCCGGAAGGCGTCCCGTGCGTTCTCCGAAACGGGTCACCGCCGCTTGCAGAAGCTCGACATCTTCGTCGACACGCAACGCACGCAGATGGTCGACCGCATTCTGCCTGATCAATTTGTCCTGCGTGTTCTGGTAGCTGGCCATCCACAGGCTGCGCGCCGTTTCATAGTCGCCGGCATGCGATGCCATCTGCGCCGCCAGAACCTTCAGGAAGGGATGAGCGTTCGGAACCCGCGATCCGCGCGCGAACGCCTCCGCAGCGTTTTTGTAGTCCTTCAGTTCCGTGAAATAGACGAAGCCCAGGTCGTAGTAGAGCTTCCAGTTATCGGGATTGTTCTCGATGCCGTAATTCATTAGATCGATCGCGCTCTCGGGCTGGCCCGCGCCAAACGGAGGATGGGGCGCAAGGAAGCTGCTGCCAAACTCGTAGGCAACCACGAGGTGAGGATCGAGATGAGTTGTAATTTCAAGCAGCGGCGCCAGCAGGTTGTAACTTGCGGCGTCGTAATGATGCCGGTTGCCGAAGTACTGCACCGCGCGAGTCCAGTAAATGCAAGCCATCAAGCCGTCATAACCGAGGCTGGCGCGCTTGATCACTTTCGGCGAACTGAGGAAGAGGACTTCGTCAAGCGTGGCTTGCGGGCGAAGCTGGTCGACGTGATGAAGCACAAACGAACTGGCGGCCAGCGCGAGTATCAGACATGCGGCCGCGATCGTCGAAATTTTCCGGCGCTGCTTCATTCTTTATTTCAAATCACGATTCTCGAAAATCAGCACGGCTCCGCTCAAGGCCATGATCGCATAGAACAACGCGTAGAGCGTGTTATTCAGAATGAGTTGTCCGGCCACCGGCTGTTCGTGGGCCACGGAAGTGATCACGTTGAACGCCGAAAAATTCGGCACCAGGTAAGCCGCGCCGGTGGCCAGCCAGCGCGTGAATCCGTGAGCCATGCCCGCGAAATTTCGCAGGTCTTCGGCGAAGCTTCCGATCACGAACAGCGAGAAGGCGAACACGGAGGAAAGCAGCGGCGAAGAAAACGACGAGAACAACAAGGCCAGCGAGCAGATGATCAGGAATTCAAGAATGATGAAGTACAACGCAACCAGAATCAGCGCGTCGGCCCGCACGAATTTGTGCGAAACGTAGAACAACGCGGCGAAAACTCCGATGGCCATGAAGAATGCATTGACCACCAGCGTTCCGGCCAGGCCGAAGAACTTGCCCACGATGAATTCCCAGCGGCGGACGGGACGGGAAAGCACGGTGTAAAGAGTTCGCTTTTCGATTTCTTTTGAGACCAGGCCGATGCCGATGAAGATGGCGATGACGACCCCGAACAGAGAAACCGCAGTGAGCCCGAGATTGATGACGACCAGCTTCTCGATTTCAATCGAAATCTGGCCCACGAGAATCGCCGCTCCCGAGAGCAGCAGGGCGAAGGCGATCAAGTTGTAGAGCACGCGATCGCGCACGGCTTCGCGGAAGGTGTTGGAGGCGATGTAGGCGATGCGGGTATTCATGCTTTACTCCCGACGCTGGTCTCGGCATGCCGCAGCTTCTCGACGAAGTAAGCTTCGAGCGAAGTGCGCACCGGAGTGATGGCAACCAGACGCTGGCGTTCACGGCGCAGTGCGTCGATCACCGCGTCCTGCTGGCTTTCATCAATGATGGCGCGGACCCGGTCTGGGGTTACACGGATTTCCGCGCCCAGAGCCTTGATCGAGGCTGGCACTTGCGAACCTTGCCAGATCACTTCCACCTTGCCCTGAACGCTCGAGGTCAGATCTTCGATTGCGCCTACGCCGCGCAGTTCTCCGCGGTGAATAATGGCAACGCGGTCGCAGAGCGCCTCGGCGTCGGACAGAATGTGAGTGGAGAAGAACACGGTCTTGCCTTGGTGCTTAAGTTGCTCCATCAGGTCGCGCACTTCGCGGCGGCCCATGGGGTCGAGGCCGGACATGGGTTCATCAAAGAACACGAGCTTGGGATCATGCAGGATGGCCTGGCCGATGCCGACACGCTGCAGCATACCTTTGGAAAACTTGCGCAGTTGCACGCCCTTCACGTCGCGCAATCCAACTTGCTGCAGAACCTGCTCGACGCGCTGCTTGCGCTGCTTGGCGGGAACGCCGGAAAGCTGCCCGTAATATTCGAGCAGTTCGTGAGCCGTGAGATAGTCGTAGAAATAGGGTTGCTCGGGAAGGAAACCGATCTGCGCCTTCACCGAGGGATCGGTCCAGTCGTGGCCCAGGATGCGCGCCGATCCGGCGGTCGGGAACACCAGTCCCATGAGCAGTTTCAGAGTTGTGGTTTTGCCCGCGCCGTTGGGACCGAGGAAGCCGAAAATCTCACCGTCTTCCACCGTCAGATGCAAGGGGCTGAGGGCGCACTTGGGCCGCTTGCGCCAGAACCCCACCATGTAAGTTTTTTCCAGTCCAAGAATTTCTATTGCCGGCATGGCCACTCCAACAAGGAGAAAGCTGAAGGCAGCCTTCGAGACAGATTATAAGCAAAGAATTTGATTTTTTGGACTGGGTGGGAGGTTACGTCGGTCATGCGATAGGAAGCGAGCCAAACGCGCCGTTCAATCGCTGTTGTTCTCTCAGGGAAGGCTCCGTGGATTCGCACGTCTCGCCCGGGTCCTTCGCGAGACAAAAGACGTCTCGCTCGGGATGACAAACTTAAGCTTATTGCATGGCCAAGAGAGCTGAGCAGGCGTTGTAGCTGGGGACCAGGCGTGATGGTGCCCGCCGGCTGGATGCGCAATACCGCGTCCTCGATCGAGCAGTAAGAGCGTGTTCCGAACTGGCTGCTGATGGGCGCGCCGGTTGAGTAGAACTGGTTGTTGACGAGGCTAGCCGCACTGGCCGAACCGGTGGCATTAAAGTTGTAGCCGCTCTTGCCGGTTCCCCGCCGTTGGTGGCCAGATAATTGTCGATCAGACAAGCCGGTCGCAGGGCCTGCGGTGCAAGGGGACGCGCCCCCCAGAGTGGCAAGAGCCGCCGGGAACCCGATGGTTGGGTAAGCGTCTGAAATAAGCGATTTCTCCGGTATTGATGGTGCGAATCGAAGCGGCGGCAGAAGAATCGTTGGCCGCCATACGGGCGCGCAAGAGGTTCGGGATGGCGATAGCCGCAATGATCAGAATAATGGCTACCACAATCAATAACTCGATAAGTGAGAAACCCTTCTGTTTCCGCATTGGGTGCTCTTCTCTCCCGGGACTTTGCCGGGGCCAACGCCGAGGGCGCATGATCCCCCAGGGACGTAGAGATTTGTCGCATGCGGAGGACCAAACCGAGGCGGTTTCAGACTTCGGTCACAATCGGGAGAACTGCCTTGTTTTCAATCGGATGCGGCACCAAGCCTCGATTCTGAGTTAGAAGGAACCTGCCGAAGCGAGGTAAAACTCCGTGGCTTTGACAAATTGTGTCATTTTGCGACGGAACGGCTGCGTCGGCCTGAACCCCGTTCGGATAAAGACGGTTCAGAAAGAAGAAAAAGGAGCAGCGAAGTTGCCTTCGCTGCCTCCTTGGCTTGTACCCTCCCCCAGGTACTTTGCCAGACTGCTAAGTGTTAGTTCGCCATCGGTTCAGGCCTGGCAAGCGCCGTAGCTGGCAACCTGAGCGATGGTGCCTGCCGGCTGCGTGCGAACCACGCCGTCATCAAACGCGCAGAACGCCTTGGTGCCGGTCTGTGCGCTGATAGGAGTTCCGGTGGTAAGAACTCGTTCGGAATCGGGCTGGCCCGCGCCAGTAACCCCAGCAGCAGTGAATTTGTAACCACTCTTGCCGTGCCGGCCGGCGTCCGTCGGTGGCCAGGTTGTTATCGATCAAGCAGCCGTTGGCAGGCGCCGGAGTGCAAGGCGACTGCTCCACCCAGAGCGAGCAAATTGAGTGTAGCCAACGGTGGGATAAGCAGCAAAATAGCCGATTTCGCCGGTGACGGCGGTACGCTCGGAAGCGGCCGCGGACGAATCGTTGGCTGCCATACGAGCGCGCATCAAGTTAGGAATCGCGATAGCCGCGATGATCAGGATGATGGCCACAACGATCAGTAGCTCAATCAGTGAGAAACCCGCGGCATGGTTCTTGTCAGCTCTGTTTTTCTGCATTGTATTTTTCTCCAAGCAATCTGTTCCCCCATGTCTACGGGCAGGAACTTAAGATGTTCTAATTGATGCACGCAGATGGCCAGGGAGCGCGATCAATCAAGGTCCTTTGTTTTCATGGGTCATTGGGAGTGAAGCTAGGTTACGGTAACGCTTTAGCGGGTCCGTAGCCATAAAGGGTCACCTCCAAGTGACAGAAGTTGACAAGACGGGGAGGCAGTTTGGGTGTGGTTGGGAAAAGAATAAAGAGAGGCAGCGAAGTTGCCTTCGCTGCCTCTCGGCTTGTACCCTCCCCCAGGTACTTTGCCAGACTGCTACGAATTAGTTCGCCATCGGGAACAGGGCCTGGCAAGCGCGCGTAGCTGGCGACAGCGTGATGGTGCCCGCCGGCTGCGTGCGAACCACACCGTCATCAAACGCGCAGTACGCCTTGGTGCCGGTCTGTGCGCTGATAGGAGTTCCGGTGATGTAGAACTCGTTCGGAATCGGGCTGCCCGCGCCAGTTACGCCGAGACGCAAGGAAAGTTGTAACCGCTCTTGCCGGGCCGGCCGGGGACCGTTGTTGGCCAGGTTGTTATCGATCAAGCAGCCGTCGCAGGCGCCGGAGTGCAAGGCGATGCTCCGCCCAGAGCCAGCAAACTGGTGTAGCCAACGGTCGGATAAGCGGCAAATAGCCGATTTCGCCGGTGACGGTGGTACGCTCGGAAGCGGCCGCGGACGAATCGTTGGCTGCCATACGAGCGCGCATCAAGTTAGGAATCGCGATAGCTGCGATGATCAGGATGATTGCCACCACGATCAGCAGCTCAATCAGTGAGAAACCTTTCTGTTGTTTCCGCATCTCTATTTTCCCTCGTTTCGGACTTTTATTGAATTCATGCTGGTCATGTGAATGACGCAGTCGGACTTGATGTTCGCACTTGCCGGGCCAAAGCGGCTAGTTACCTTGGTTCAGGCTTGGGGCCGGGCAATCCCATTATTTTCAGTAGAAGGCCAAACTATGGTCCCATTCTACCGCTTTCCGCGCGGTGATTCATGCCAAAATGCGTCGTGGTTGCTGACAATTCGTGTCAGTTTGGTTCAGGGCTGCTCGTACTGATGTACCGCAATATATCCCCCGTTCTCCGAACGCTTTTGTAAGCAATTCTTGCAAGGCTGGCCTTTACTTGGATTGAACTCCGGCAGCCTGCAGACGGCTAATGGCCTTTGCCGCCCCTAGCTGGTTGGGATACAGTTGCAACTCACGCTGGTAGGCGGCGAGCGCCTCGGAGGGGCGCGAGGCTTGTTCGAGAGCCGCTCCTAATTCGTAATGATATCCCTCCGCGTCGGGCTGGATAGTTAGCGCTTTGTTCAGAAAATCGATGGCTTGATTGGGACTATGCTGCGCGAGGCGGATCTGTGCCAGTCCGAACCATGCGTTTGCCAAGGCCGGATTTTGTTGCAGGGCAGTTCTGAACCAGTGCTCTGCCTGGGGCAAATCTCCGGACTGCTGATAGGAGAAGCCGGCGAAGTCGGCGGCGCGCCAGCCCGGCTTTAATTGGTAGGAACGGACAAAGTGCGGCACCGCGTCGCCGTAGCGGTGGCGATCGCTCAGGGCAGAGCCATAGTTCAACTGCGCCCACTCGTTTTCGGGAGCGCGGCTTACGGCCCGCGAAAACAAAGTGACGTCGTTGGCCCAGTACTGCGACTGGACGGCGCTGGCGAATGCCAGGGTCAAGACGATGGCCGCGGCCAGCAGTCGAACCAGGTGTAGCTGCGGCCACTTTTTTCTGATCCACTCTTTTCTTAACCAGGAATAGGCGAAGCCTGTGAGCAGTGCGACTCCGAGCATGCTCATGTAAGTGTAGCGATCGTGAATGAAATCATCTTCATTCATCAACCGCAGGTCGAGAGTTGGAAGCACGGGCAGGATCAGCCACGCGAAGGCAGTCCATAGTCGAGGATCACGGCGTGCGGCGGCGATGGCGAACGCAGCCAGAGCTAGGAGTGCCAGCAGCGTGAGAAGGAATTCTCCGTTGGGGGCTTCGATCAGGCGGAAGTCGTAGTGCGGGCTCAGGCCTAGCGGAAAGACCGTGCGGTATAAATTGAAAAGCAAAATCTTTGGCGCGGTCAGGACGACGGTGCTCCACGGCGGCGATGAAGATGCGGGCGCTGATCCGCGAAGAGCGTAGTACCTGAGACCGAGCCAAAGCGCTGCGGCGAGGCCGTAGGTGGAGATTATGATCAGAGGAAAGCGGCTGGACGGCGCTGACGGCGGCCCACCAGGAGAATTCGACGAGAGGGAATTGGACCGCAGGGAATCGGTCCAGAAATCGATGAGAATAATTCCGGGCAGAACCACGCTGACTTCCTTGGTGAGCAACGCGGAAAGAAATAGAAGTCCAGAAAGAGCCCACCATCCCACGGCACTGCGCTGCGTGGCGGCAGCTTTCTTGTAGGCCAAGAAGCTGGCGAAGCAAAAAGCGGCGGCGAGCGGATCGTTCACTGATGAGATCCACGACGCCGACTCTGCCTGCAGAGGATGCAAGCCAAAGATGGCGGCGGCCAGGAGGGCTGAGCCCGCGTCCTTCAACAATCGGCTTGCGATGAAGAACGCCAGGGCCGTCGCCGTTACGTGGGCCACGACCGATGTGACGTGGAACCAGTGGGGATTGAGGCCGAACAAAGTTTTATTGATCAGGAACCAGAGCGAAAGGAATGGTCGGTAGAAGCGACCCTGCGACCCCGACATCGAGGCCCATAACTGATGCGTGAACAAGAAGCCTAAGCGGTTCCACTGCAGATTCGGGTTTTGCGGAATCTGGGGCGGATCGTCATACACCCAACCGAAGGTGAAAGTCGAGGCGTACGTTAGCAGGACGCCGATCAGCACGCCTGCGAGAGGAAGCAGGTTGGTCTTGGCTGGGGGGGAAGTCGGCTCTTGCGTTGTAGAGGTGGGCACAATTTTACGGTTGCGCGTTCGATTTCAGGATGCCGTTATTTACCTTTCCCCAGCTTACAATGATCGTGCTCTCAATATGCCTAACCCTCTTGAGTCCCTTCAAATTGATTCCGATATCGCGCGGGCCTGGACTTTGCCCTCTCATCTCTATACCGATACGGCAGTCTTGGCGGCCGAGACGGAACTCATCTTTGCTCGAAGCTGGCAGGTGGTGGGGCATCGTGATCAAGTCGCAAAGCCCGGCGATTACTTCACTACTGAGTTGGTGGGCGAACCGCTACTCGTCGTGCGCGGCGTCGATGGCAAGCTGCGCGGGTTCTATAACGTTTGTCGTCACCGTGCCGGACCTCCGGCTGAGGGCTGCGGCTCGCGCAAAGTCTTCCGCTGCGGATATCACGGGTGGACTTACGATCTGGATGGGTCGCTGATCAGCGCTACGGAAATTGACGGCGTCGAAGGCTTTCGTCGCGAGGATTTTGCTCTCGTGCCGGTGTTGGTCGAAGAGTGGTTTAACTTTATTTTCGTGAACCTGAGTAAGGATTCGCGGCCTTTGCGCGACAGTCTGGGCGAATTGCCGAAGCAGGCTGAGAAGTTTCGCTTTGCCGGGATGAAACTGTTTGAACGCCGCACCTATGACCTGAAGTGCAACTGGAAGACTTATGTGGACAACTATCTCGAAGGCTACCACCTGCCCAGCGTGCATCCGGGACTGAATCGCGAACTCGACTACAACGCTTACGTGGTCGAGCCGCATGCGGAATATGTGCGGCAGTTCAGTCCCATTCGTGGGGCGCAGTCTGGGGACACGGCTCCGCGGCGTTACGCGGAAGCGCGGGAGAATCTGACGGCCGACTACTTCTGGATTTTTCCCAACTGGATGCTGAACTGCTATCCGGATAATGTTTCGCTGAACATCGTGCTGCCGCTTGGGCCGGAGCGCTCGCTGGCCGTCTTTGAGTGGTATCTGCCGGAGAAGGAACATAGCAGTCCGGCAGCCAGGGCCTCAGTGGAGTTCAGTGACCAGATCCAGGTTGAGGACGTCGGCATTTGCGAGAGGGTGCAGAAGAATCTGGGCTCACGCAGCTATTCTCGAGGCCGGTTCAGTGTGACGCAAGAGAAAGGCGTGCATGCCTTTCATCGAATGTATGCGGACGCAATGAAAACGCATTAACCGCCGAGAACGCCGAGTGCGCCGAGAAAAAACGAGAAAGCGCAAACAACTCACACCGATCTCAGACCTGCTGCCTTACTTTCTCGGCGACCTCGGCGGTTAAAGGGCTTCTGCCTTTACCAGCAGGCAGGTGACGTCATCATGCTGCGGGGTCGAGCCGACGAACAGATCCACTTCTGCCATCAGGCGGTTGAGCATTTCACTGGGGGTGGTCGCGGCGCCGGCTGCGATGGCCGCCAGCAGGCGGGTTTCGCCGTACTCCTCCTGGCGGGCGTTTTCTGCTTCGACCAGACCGTCGGTAAAGATGATCAGCCAATCGCCGGGAACCAGCGTGACGCTGGCCGACTCGTACTTTGCTTCGGGCTGAATGCCGAGAGGTAATCCGCCCACGTCGAGGCGTTCGATTGATCCGTTTGCGCGACGCAGAATGGGGTTATTGTGGCCGGCATTGATGTAGTTGAAGACCCGGCGGGCAGGGTCGTACTCGGCAAGAAAAGCGGTGGTGAAGCGCAATCCGCCCTGACTGTTGGAAGAGGCGTACTTGTTCATGTTGGCGACAAGCTCTTCCAGAGGAACCTGTGCCGTGGAAAGCGTTTTGAGGCTGGCCTGAAAAGTAGCCATCAGCATGGCTGCAGGAATGCTTTTGCCGGCTACGTCAGCCACGGCGAACACGATGCGACTTTCCTCGTTGGTTTTGCCAGGGCGAGGGAACACGTCGTAGTAATCGCCGGCGACCGTGTTGGCGGGGCGCGTAATGTAGGCAATCGAGATTCCCGGAATCTGCGGCGGAGCGCCGGGCAGAAGCCAGGTTTGAATTTCACGCGCGATCTGCAGGTCACGCTTCATCACGACGCGGTCGGCAATCTCTAGAATCAGCAGCACGAACAACAGCAGGCCGCCCCAGAAATGGAAATCGAGCTCGACGACGTGGAGTTCGTTTCCGGCTCCGCGATAGCTGAACCCGCTGCTGGGAAACACCAGCATGATCAGCGCCGCCAGTAGCAAGACGCGGCGAGCGGGTGAAAGTTTCTCCAAGACTGCCCAGAAGAATTCCTTAACCACATGCAGACGGTGCCCGCGCTGCGTGAGTCCTTCAGGAGTCTTGGCGGCCACGTCGCGCGAATAGAGACGGTAGCTGGTGCGGGCATCGGTTTCGAACTGGGACCAGAGCTGGCTGAGCTCCATGCCTTCGGTGACCCGCTGCCAGAACCGGTGCAGCCGCACTCCGAGAGGAAGGTGTTGCGCGCGTGCCGGTTCGGCCGGTGGAGAGGCGGTTGCCATGGGAACAGGTGATTATAGAGCAGTGGCCAGTTGCGGGAGTTCGAGAAACTTCGCTTGGCTGGCCACTGACCACTGGCCACTGACCACTGCCTTTAGAACAGTGCCAACTGTTCGTCGAAAGCCCGTGCTGGCCACTTCTCGGCGTACATCGCTCCGCGCGGGTCGGCGCGGCGGATGCCATATTTCTCGCGGAAGCGGGCGATGAGTTGTGCAATGCGCTTGCCGTAGGAAGGCGGAAGAAACGAGCGGTCCTGATAACGCTGGCGATAATTCTCGACCAATTGCGGGAAGTGCTGCTCGACAAAAGGAAGAAAAACCGCTGCCGAACAGGGTTTCAGAAACAATGGTCCAGCGAAGATGTGGCGGGCTCCGGCCGCGGCGGCGGCTCGCACCACGGCTTCCAGATCTGCGGGTGAATCGGTGATTCCGGGAAGGACCGGCGAGCAACTCACGCCGACGGTCAGGCCGGCTTCGCTGAGTTCGCGCACGGCTTCCATGCGCAGATCAGGGCGCGGAGCACGCGGTTCGAGAATCCGCGCCAGTTCGACGTTCAAGGTGGTGATGGTGATGTGAATCGAGAGCGCGTTATTCTGGGCGACGTCGCGGAGAAAATCGATGTCGCGGACAACAAGATTGGATTTGGTGACAACCCCCAACTCGAAGCCGCGGTGGCGCGCGAACTCTTCGAGGATGCTGCGCGTGACTTCGTAGCGGCGCTCCGCGGGCTGATAGGGGTCGGTCGCGGTGCCGAGGGCAATGGCTTCCCTCGGCTTGACCCGCCGCAATTCGCGCCGCAACAGGTCGGCGGTGTGTTGCTTGACGTAGATCTTCTGCTCGAACTCGGCGCCGTCGCGCATTTCCATGAATTCGTGAGTGTAGCGCGCATAACAGTATTTACAGGCGAATTCGCAACCGCGGTAAGGATTGATGGTCCAGGTGAACGGCATGCGGCGGCCGCTGACGCAGCGGTTCAGCAGGGATTTCGCCGAGAGAGTGAAGTATTCAACATTGTGACCTTCGCGCAGAGATTCGCCCTCGGACGCGAGCCGGGCAATGCCGATCAGCGGAGATTTCTCAGGGAGCGGTGTCCCGGGAAGCGCGAACAGGGGCAAGCTGGACATATTCGCCTTTTGTTCGCCTATAGTAAAGTTCTATGCCACGGCTGTCAAGAAAGAAATTAGGGAAGTCAAGGATGTCAAGATCGATCGAGAATCTTTTAGCTCGGCTGACGCGCCGAGCGGGAGGAGGGCTCTCCAGCGGCTAGCTTCATCCCTGTCTTCGTTTCTTTATGTGGCGTTCCAGGTTCCGTTCGTACGCGTCGCGGCGTGCCAGCCGTTCACGTTCGCTCTCGCGCATGTTCACTTCCAATTCGTGCCTAACTCGACTGATTTTTCTCCCATCACGCGTTTTCACCAACCAGAAAACGAAACGGCGATCAGCCTCAGCCGGATCCGGGCCTTTGGCCATCGCTTCTTTCGTTCCGCACCCTCTCGTGCGCGAACCAAGAGAGGGCAGCTTCCGAAGAGGATCGATAGGCTCGACCACCTGCTTGCGTGCTTCCGCAGCGATGAAAGTTCTCAGCACATGTTGGGTGTATTGGAGGGTGATCTGAGTGTTGGTCACCAGGGAGTAGGCCCTCAGACGGAGGACCGCTTGCTCCAGCGCGCGATTATTTGACCGGACGTTCTGCGCGATGTAGAGCGTTACATCCGCGGGGAGCGTTAATTCTATCTTCGCGGCCGCCTTCGGCAGAATCGCGACTCTTGCATCAAGGTCGGAGGTCAGAACCAGGTGGGGAACAATATCCGCCTGCATACGGCTCCTTTTTGCTCTGAAAGACGATTGTACGCTGCGTCCTAAAGTAAAGCTGCAAGACGCGCCGCACTCAAAGCGCGGCTTCAGGGCTGGCCAGCCGGTTTTTCCGCCGGCTTTTCGAACAACTTGGGATCGACCGCCGGATTGAACTCTAGCGACGTGTACTCCGATTTACTCGAATCCTGACCGTTCTGTTTGTTTTGGCGTATGAAGGGAACGTTCAGGCCGTTTACCGGCTTCCAGTCCTCCATGTCAGTTTCACCCCGCGCGGGCTGGCCCTGGCTCAGCGTTCGATACGTTTCTTTCAGAATGTGGCCAGTCTTGGGGTCGACAAACCACCGGATGGCTACACCCGCGGAATTCACATCAACGATGCGCGCGTCGATATCGCCAACCTTTTCGGTTCCACCGGCGCGGAAAAACATACCGGGATCGTTCGCGTGGGAGGCGATGAAGATGGGATCGCGCTTGATCTGCTCCAGAGACTCTGCCTTCTGAGAAGCAGGGAAGTCGCGCATGCCCTGGCCGGGAATCGCCATGAAGGCCGCGTCCGGCGTGACTACGATGTTCACGGTTCCATTAGGAGTCTGCATTTCCGCGTGCAGGTGGTCGGGGTAGACGATTACAGTTTCCATCTGCATGGGGAACTCGCCCTGCGGCGTTTTCTGCGTGATCGTTAACTCCGCCTTTACGGATTTGATAGCTGCCAGCTTGGCCTCGCCGCCCATCGCCGCGACCACCTTCGCCGCGAGCGCTTTGCCTTCTTCATTGGAGATCGTGGGTTTTGCACTCTCTTCTTCCTTCGCACCCGGCGGAGGCGGAATGGTGATATCGATTTCCTTCACTGCGCCGAGTGACGAGAGAGGTTTATCGAAGTCTTTGGTGTTGCCGATCACCAGCACTGCGAGTTGGTCGCGATGCACATACTTCGCCGCTATGCGATTCACGTCGGCCGCGGTGACTTTCTCGATCTCCGCGGGAAATTTGTCGAGCCAGTCGGAGGGATATCCGTAGTACTCGTAGGTCAAGCGCTCGTAAAGAACTTTATCGGGAGAGTCGAGGCGGAAGATAAATGCGTTCAGGATGGCATCTTTCGCGTGCTTGATTTCTTCGTCAGTGATGGGCTTTTTTGCGAGATCGTCGATGTCCTCATCGAGCGCTTTGATTGATTCGATCGTGGTCTCGCTTTTCGTGCCCATGGAGAATTCCTGGATGCCGGGGTGCCCGAAATTTGCCCCAATGCCGCCGCCCACATGGTAGGCCAGGCCGCGCCTGGTGCGGATGTCGTTAAACAGCCGTGAGGAGAATCCTCCGCCAAAGGCCTCGTTGAAAACAGTGATGGCGTAGTAATCCGGGTTGTTGCGCGTGGTACCGAGCGTGACCATTTGAATGCTGCTCTGGTTTACATCGTCTTTCGGAATGAGGTAGTAGCCGGGCTTGGCCGGATGGAACTGAATGTCATCTTTAGGCAATTCGGGCCCCTTGGGCCATGCCTCGAAAGCCGCGCGTAGCTT
Organism: uncultured Acidobacteriaceae bacterium; assembly: GCA_963807145.1. Classification (GTDB taxonomy): domain Bacteria; phylum Acidobacteriota; class Terriglobia; order Terriglobales; family Acidobacteriaceae; genus Sulfotelmatobacter. The sequence goes on from CAWEBA010000017.1 coordinate 35,861, forward strand.
GGCTTCCATTGCCGCCACATCAAAGTCCCCACTGATCCCAAGGATGATGTTATTGGGATGCACATAGGTACGGTGCCAGTCGATCAGGTCTTGGCGCGTTACTGCAGCCACGGTCGCGTACTCAGCTTCGCGGGCATAGGGATTGTCTGCTCCATACGCTAGCTTGGCCGATTCCCGCGACGCAATCTCTCCGACGTCATCGTTGCGCCGCGAGATGCTGTCCTGCGCCTGCTTCTGTGCCAGATCGAGCTTGTCGGCACGGAATTCGGGATTCTGCAACAGGTCGGCGAAGACTTTGAAGACATCGTCGAAATCGGCTTTCAGGCAACTCAAGCTGATCGTCGTTGAATCGGAGCCGCCGCCGGTCTCAACCTTGGCCGCTCGCACTTCGAGAAAATCGTCGAGTTGATCGCCAGTCTGTGTTTTGGTGCCGCCGGTACGCCAGACTTCGCCGAACATATCCACCAGCCCAACTTTGTTAGCGGATTCATCGCGTGAACCGCCGCGAATGCGGGCCGTGCCACCAATAAGCGGCAGTTCGTGATCCTCCTGCAGGAAGATCACCATGCCGTTCGAAAGCTCGATGCGTTTCGGCTGCTGGGGATGGAAAGCGGGTAAAGGTGGGACGGGGATCTGGTGCCAGTTTGTGGCTTGCGCCGCAGACCTTGAGGGATGCGCGAAGATTGCAGCGGCGACGAGAATCATTGAGAAAACGGGCGCCAGCCTTTTCATCGGGCACCTCCCTGACCCGCTGGCGCTTGATCTGACGAATCATGACCTGATGGATCGTGATTCGGGGCGTCCTTATCTGATCCCTGGTCGCCGCCTTGTCCCGTGATGGTTTCGATCACGCCTACGGTGCGGTTATTGTCGTTGAAAGTTTCGTTGGCTACGCGCCGGATGTCTGCCTTGGTTACTTTGTCGATGCGGTCTACCGATCGGAACAACTCGCGCCAGTCGCCGTAACGAGTCTGGTAAATCGCCAACTGGGTTGCCAGGCCGCCGTTGTCTCCCAGGCCGCGGATCAGATTGGCCTTGGTGCGCGTCTTGATCATCTTTAGCTCGTCGTCGCTGATGTCTTCCTTTTTCAGGCGTTCGATTTCGACGTGAATTGCGTCCCCCACTTCCTGCGGAGTGTGTCCGGGGAGCGGGAATGCGTAAAACGCGAACAGGTGCGGATACTTGGTGCCGGGCAGGCCGCTGAATCCGGCGGAGAACGATGCGATCTTTTTATCGCGCACCAGCGCGCGGTAAAGGCGCGAAGTGCGGCCTTCCGACATGAGATCGGTGATGGCGTCATACACTGCATCGTCTTTGGTCATGTAGTCGGGCCGGTGATAGCCCTCAAGATAAAGGGGCTGTGACTTTTCCATGAGCACCACCTTGCGCTCGGAGTTCTGCGGAGGCTCGGTGGTGGTGGTTTCATCGGGTTTCTGGCTTGCTGGTAGGCGGCCGAAATATTTTTCGAGCATGGGCATGACCTCGGACGCTTTCACGTCACCGGCCACCGCGACCACCATGTTCGAGGTCACGTAGTATTTGTCAAAAAACTTCTTGGCATCGGTGGCCGAAAATGAATTCAAGTCCGACATCCACCCCACGGTTGGCCGGTGATAGGGATGAGCCTCGAATGCCGCGGCATTAAATTGCTCGAGCAGCCGGCCGATGGGGTTGCTATCAGTGCGCATGCGGCGCTCTTCGATCACCACATTGCGCTCTTTGTAAAACTCGCGCAGCACAGGATGGAGAAAGCGCTCTGACTCGAGATAGGCCCACAGCTCCAGCCGGTTCGCGGGAAGAGAATAGTGATAGGCGGTCTCATCGTAATCGGTGAAGGCGTTTAGATCCTGGCCGCCGCTCTGCTCGACGATCTTGCCGAACTGGTTGGGTACGACAAACTTGTCGGCTACGGCGATATCGTCTTTCCAGGCCTTTTCCAGTTGTTTCAGCTTGGCCTCATCGCGGTCCACTCGTTTATCGCGCTCCGCGATGTAAGCGGCGTAGGCGGTCTCAACTTTTTCTAACGCGGGCTTCTCGGCGGCATAGTTGGTGGTACCGATCTTGTCGGTGCCTTTGAAGGCCATGTGCTCGAACATGTGGGCCAAGCCGGTTTTGCCCATGGGATCTTGGGACGAGCCGGCGTCGACCATGGTGAAGAAAGAGAACACCGGAGCCTCAGGCCGCTCGCAGATCACGATGGTCAGGCCATTCGGCAGTTTCTTGACCGTGATGCGCTTTTCAAACGAGGCGAGATCCTGGGCCGCGGCAAGCGTGGTGAGGATGAAAAGTAATGCAAGAGTGCTGGGCCGGAGTATGCGATGTTTCATTGGACCTCCAAAGGACTTCGCGGAACTGCTGGGATGAACATTTTGGACAACCATCTTAGACGGATGTGAAGGGCAGAAGTTTGAAATTACGTGGAGGAATGGGAAGTTGTCAAACCGGCCCAGGGAGTTGGTTCGAGCGAAACTCTAGCAGGCTGCATTTTGCTCTCAGCGCGGTTTGAGGCACAATGCCTGCGGGAGCGTACGGGATGGATTCGACGATCGAGGTCCAGGGAAAGCAACTCAAGCTGTCGAATCTGGAAAAAGTGCTGTATCCGGCGACCGGATTCACCAAGCAGCAGGTGATCGACTACTACGTTCGCATTGCGCCGGCGATGGTGCCGCACCTGGCCGGGCGTCCGCTCACCCGCAAGCGCTATCCCAACGGAGTGGACGAGGAATTTTTCTACGAGAAGAATGCGCCGCAGCATCGGCCTGACTGGGTAAAGACCGCTCCCATCTGGAGCGAGAGAAACCGCCGCACCATCCATTACATTCTCGCCGACGATCTGGCCACGCTGGTCTGGCTGGCGAACCTCGCCGCAATTGAGCTGCATCCATCTCTTTCGCTTGCGAAAGACATCACTTGCCCCACGATGATGGTCTTCGATCTTGACCCAGGGGCACCGGCAAACATTGTGCAATGCTGCCAGGTGGGGCTTTGGCTGCGGGAAATCTTCGATCACTTTGGCATGCAGAGTTTTCCGAAAACTTCTGGTTCCAAGGGATTGCAGATTTACGTTCCGCTCAATACTCCGACTAAGTACGAATTGACCAAGACTTTTGCTCACGCGCTGGCACAGTTGCTCGAACATGAGCATCCGCAACTCGTTGTTTCGGACATGAAGAAGCAGGTTCGAACCGGAAAGGTTCTCGTTGACTGGAGCCAGAACGACGAACACAAGACCACCGTGGCCGTGTATTCATTGCGCGCGCGAGAGCATCCTACCGTTTCAACGCCAGTGAAGTGGGAGGAAGTTGAGCGGGCTTTTAAGAAGAACGACGCCGACCTACTGGTGTTCGAAGCGAAGCAAGTCGTTGCACGCTTTGA
>CAWEBA010000018.1:0-84449 GCA_963807145.1 uncultured Acidobacteriaceae bacterium
CAAACTCGGTGCGGTCGGCGTAGACCATCCAGGAGAACCCGGTGGGCTCATACTGCACCTTGTAGAGCTTGTGGAAGCCGCCCAGCAGGCGCGTCTCCATGCCCTGCATGCCGACGCCCTTATCCTGGTCTTTCAGATAGTCTTTGCGATCGACAGTCACGCCCATATCCATGCGGCCGAGGAAATAGTGGTCACCGCTGGGCACGGGGCCGAGCTGGGGATCGGCGGTCAGGTCCTGAAGATAGGTCTCAACCACGGGGGTGCGGTTGGAGAGCGCCTTCATGAGATCGTGTTCACGCTCGATGAACCGATCCACAACCTGATCCATGGTAGTGGGTGCAGGCAGGGTCGACGGAGTTGGCGCCGGAGCGCTCTCAGACTGCGACTGCGACCCTTGCGGCTGAGCCGCCGAAGCCGGTTGTCCGTCAGCGGTCTGGCCCGAGGCTTGCGCGTCGGAGGACGCAGGCGTGACAACGGCAGCGTTCGGCTGCGCCGAGGGTTGAGACTCCGACGGCTGCTGCGCGGCAGCGCTCACCGAGACCAGCAGTGCGGCTGTGAACATCCATTTCCAAGTACGCATGACTCTTCTCTCCAAGGTTCCTTCTGAACCGATGTTTTTCTCTAGACCGAGTGTCTTTGCCAACCCATCCCTCGATTCGTCTCGCACCTACAGGGCCACGAAGCAAATCTTCTAACCTAAAATCTGCCGAACCCGCGCACCTTAGTACGCGATCTGGAAAAGCACGTGTACCACGGCTGTCGAATCCACCGGCTGCCCCATGCGCAGCGCCGGCTTGAAGCGCATCTTATTCGCGGCCGCAACGGCGGCCTCATCCAGCCCATGACCCAGGCCCCGAACCACGCGATTCACATGCAGTGATCCGTTGGCGCCGAACATCACTTCCAGCAGAACTTCGCCCTCAAGCTTCAGGCTGCGAGCTTCATCGGTATAAACCGGCTGCGGCTTGAAGGTGATTTCCACCGGTGTGGTTGCTGGTCCCGAATCTGCTTGTGCCAGCTTCGGTCCGCCATGAACCACCTGCTGTGAACCGAATCCTCCGGTTGCAATGCCGGCCCCGTTACTGCGGCCGTCGCCTTTGCCTCCGCTGGCAATGCCGTTGCCGAAGTCGGCGCTCGCTACCGTCCCTTTAATCCCTTTCGCGCCGCCGGTTCCGTTGCCCTGTCCGGGACCCGCGGGCATATCAAATCCACCAGCTTGTGCCGCATACAGCTTGGCCCCGGTCTTGCCGGTGCCCTTCAAACCATTGGGATCTCCGAAGCCGCCGGTCTGCACCTTCTCGACAGCTACGTTCACGGTTGGAGCCACCGAGCTGCCAGCGAAATCTCCCGTGTGCAGAAGTTGCGGACGCGCCCCGCCCGCGGCCATCTTCAACTGCGGAGCGGCGAATGTGTTCACCACGACCTTGGGCGCCACCACCGGTTCGGGAGCAGGCGTGTGGCGAACTTCACGAGGCACGACCAGTTTCGGCTGTTCGAAAACCGGCGCGGGAGGAAGCAGTTTCGGCTTTACCTGCGGCTTCAGCACTTTAATCGGCTCTGGCTCCGGTCTCAAGGCGGGCAGCGGAATCAATTCCGTAACGCGGTACTGTTTCAGCGAAATCCTGTCCGGAAACAAAAGTGAGATGTTGATCAGGATCAACAGCATGACCACCATGAAGGTATAGCTGGCCACCAGCGCACGCTTGTCGATCTTGCGCTCCGGAAGAATGCCGAGCTTGAAACCGCTTTGATACGTAGCCATGTAATAACTCCAAGGGGACCCAAGCCGAGGGAGCGACCGGGACTGGAGTTTTCAAGATAGGGGAAAAGGGACAGGGGGTAAACGTGTCCACGGCTCTTGACCTAAGGTAACCAGCTCGAGTAGCTATGGGACTCTTGCCAAAGTGGGCCGGGTTCACGGGCCGCAGTGGGCTCGATTCCCAGCTACGAACCCATGCTCGCCTGACGCTGCCTGAGAAAGCAGAAGAAAACCGGTTACAGAACCGGAAAGGGCGCCAGTTCCACTCGTTCCGAATCGCGATCCCTAAAGACCACGGCTTCAACCACATTTTCCTGAGTCGCAATAGATGTATATGCATCTATTGAAACATGAGTAAGCCCGCGATATTCGCTCTCCCCTGCCTCTGTGCAAGTTTCCGTCGCGCCTCGCGCGCACTGACTCAGCACTACGACAGGGCTTTCCGACCACTCGGCCTGAGAGGCACGCAATTCACTCTCCTGCAAGCCTTGTCCTTCGCCGGAGAAGTTTCCCAGCGAACCCTCGGGGAGATTCTAGCTGTCGATAGCACCACGCTCACCCGCACGCTCGCCATCATGGGGCGCCGAGGCTGGATCACCAGCCGATCCGGCAAAGACCGCCGGGAACGTTGGCTCTCCTTGAGTAAGGCCGGCAGGGTCGAGTACCAGCGCGCACTTCCCAGCTGGGAAAAGGTGCAACGGGAATTGCGTGCCCGGCTCGGGGAGAAGCAGTGGAACAAACTCTTGAACCTAACCAACGAAGTGACCGCAGAGATCACAGCATAAGGAGATTCGCCATGTCCAAATACGCCAAACTGAGTGCCGGGCTGCTGGCAGCCTGGTTAGTGTTTTCCTTGTTCTCGTCCGCACTGCACCTCTATCGAAACGCTCCGAACACTCCCCCGATCGCGTTGGGCCTCGCCGTGCTCACCCCCATCGTGTTGTTCCTGGTTTGGCTAGCGTCCTCGCCGGGATTCCGGCAGTTCGTCTTATCGCTCAGCCCGCGCACTCTCACACTGGTCCATTCCATGCGCATCGCCGGCTTCGTGTTCCTCGTCCTCGGCACCTATAGGATTCTGCCCGAGTTCTTCGCCTTGTCTGCCGGATGGGGTGACATCGCCATCGGCGTGACGGCACCGTTCGCAGCTCTCTGGCTGGCCAACCCGGCGCATCGCAAAGGCTTCATCTTCTGGCAAGTCCTCGGGATAGCTGACCTCGTCAATGCCCTGGCCCTGGCCGCGCTCGCCGGTGCCATCGATCCGCACGGAATCCCCCCTGCAGCCATGACCGTGCTTCCCATGAGCTACATTCCGACGTTCGCCGTGCCAGTGTTTCTGATCCTCCACATCATCTGTATCGCGCAGGCGCGCCACTGGCCGACAACACATTCTGCTGTGACGGGAAATAGGTTCCAGACCACGATGCCCCAAGGGCAACGGTAATCGATGCAGCGCTCTTAAAAACTGGGGCCGCCTTGAAAACCGGGACAAGCGGGACTAACCTCAAGTCCCGCCGCAAAGGCTTTGGGTGGTGGAAGACCACGGGTTCTACTCGTGTCCTAAGTCTGGAGCTCGGGAACGCCACGAGTTCGCTCGTGCCAACTGGGCCCTGCTCGTGTGGAGCGGACACTCTTGTCCGCTGCTTTTGATCTTGATCTCGCAGATGCGCGCACGGACCATGAAATACCGTGGAAGAGCGGCGCTTCAGCGCCGCCTAAAGCGCCCTCCGGTGCACCAATCAGAGCGTCATGCAGAAGCACCTTGTTTGTGCTGCGCGGTGGTTCGCCATGGCAAATCCCACAGCCCGCGCGCCGAGAGGATGACAGAGAAGAGAGCGGTCACGCCGAGCGCGAAGAGAGTCCAGATAAAAAAGAAAGCTCCGTGGGACTTGGCGATCGCTCCGCCAACTCCCGCCCCCTTCATGTGGACCACGGGGACGACCAATAAAAGCAGCGACCCGAGGAGGATGATGACGTACCCGGATCGCTTTCCGGCCAGCGCCAGCGTTCCGTACAGCTGGACGGCAAGAATGGGCAGCGGAATCAGGTCAAAAAGCGTTCCTGGCTCCATCCCGCGGACGATGTCGTCCGTCATGTGAAACGTCATGAAGAGAATCGAAAGGAGAGACGCCATAGTCAACGCAACGTTCTGTTTCACTGGATATCTCCTTTGTTAGACCGGAGCACCCTGGTCTCGCAATGCGCGGAGGATAACACCTTTGGAAAACCGGGGACAGGCGGGACCGTTCCCAATTCCCTGTCCAGAAAACCGGGGAACGTCCCGTCCGTCCCCAGATCGCCCACAGATTTGTCATCCTGAGCCCCGCGTGCCCCTGCGCCGCCCGCACCACCACGCGAAGAGCCTCTGCATTTTGTCTACATCACGACGAACCGAGGAAATGTGCGGCGGGTGGGCCGCCTCTAATGCTCTTTGGCGGGTGGCCCAACCTCTGAACTGCCGAAGCGGCCGCAATTGTGGGCGCCCCGTTCTTCGCGCACGTTGCGAAGGACGGGTACCGGACCGCCATCAGTGAATTGTTTTGGCTCGAAGAGCCCAAACGAGTCGGTTTAGAACCGTCGGCATCGTGCCCGCCCTCGAACAAAACGCCAGGACGGGGCACCCGCAGTTTTGGAACTGGAAAGAAAAACGAAACGTGAAAGATGGGTGCCCGCCGCGTTCTTGGGTTCCAAACATTGAAGACGTACCTTGGAAGTTAACCCTTAACACAATAAGTTTACGGGCCGATGTCTAAGCTCGAACATAATGATTGGTTGCTAGTCGCGCCCGCTCTGGCGCTTTTGTTCACGCGACCTAAATGAATCGCCGAATCGTAAATCTTGTCGGCACGAGAGGTGAGGTTTACCCAATGCTAGAATCAAGTCTCGAAAATCGGGAGATTGGGGAGAACGTCGTGGGAACTCTTACCTCGCCAAACAAGATCAATGAAGTTCTGCACGCTCTTCAAAGCAAGGGAGTGCAGATCACCAACTGTACGCAGTGCCATCAGAATCGGTGGCGAGCCGATGTGTTGTCGTATCTCGTCTCACCGATCCCAATTGCGGGCCAATATAACTATAACGTCGCTGTAAATGCTCCCTCTCAGGTTCCAACGCTGGCTCTGACTTGTAACGTTTGCGGGCACACTCTGCTTTTCAACTTGATCACGCTCGGCGTCGACATATGAACGGTCCACCACCATTGCCGGCATTGGTCCCCGAACTTCCCAACGTGCAGGTCGGAGGAGCGCTCGCCGTCCCAACACAGCCCCCTGAGATGTGTTACCCGTTGAGGCGAGATGAGTTTGACCTGCTCTGTGAAACAGAGACGATCAACGAGGATAAGCGCTGGCGGGACATCACGCTTGCTATCTTTGTGACTGCAGTCATCGGACTGTTCGGGATCGTTGGCAGTGTTGACTGGGACGCGAGTTTTGCAGCGAAGCACTGGATGCCATTAGAGATGGCAGTGATCGTTGGTGTCATTACGATCGCTTCGCTCGTAGTGTTCGTCATTCAGTGGATCAAGGTCCATCAGAAACCCGAGTCCTCAGGGTACGCGAGGGTAAAGGTCCGCATCACGTCGCACTACGAGCAATATCACGGATAGAAGGCTTCCCCTTTAAGCCCCCCGCGGGGGCTGGCCCACCTTTGATCTCCCGACTGCTGCCACTCACGGCTGAGGCCGCCCCACCTTTGGGGGCTGGCCCATCTTTGATTTCCCGACCGCTGGCACTATCACGACTGAGGCTGCCCCACCATTGCCTCTTTGCAAAGGTGGGACGCGATGCAGCCTGTGGCCAAAGGATTTTGACGTTCACCCCGGGGGAACGAATCGCGATCTGCTCACAATGATTTCCACAACCCGCTGTGACATCTGACCTTGCGCACAGCCCTGACTTCGTTTCAGAATTGTCCCAGCAAAGGCAGCGCACGCAGCGCCGGCAAAACGGGGGACCAGACCAAGAAATCAACTCCTAACTCCTGTGTTCTCTAGATTTTGACCTCTAAGTCCTTTGTTCGACGTATTTTACGGGCCAAAACATGCTTAACTCGATGATTCCAAAGAGGGAGGGGGAGGGGGGTACCCTGTAATCAAACAGTAACCCTGCGCCGCCGGAACCACTCGAACACCGGAACGCCGGCCAGAATTACCAGCAAACCATAAAAAGAATTCGGCCAGTCTCCGCGGAAGGTGTAGCAGAGCAGGACAGCGGCCACAAGAATGAACAAGGCCGGGACGAAAGGATAACCGAACACGCGATAAGGCCGCGCAGTTTGCGGATCGCGCCAGCGGAATACGAAGATGGTGCTGCCCGCGATCATATAAAACAGCCATTCCGCGAAGATGGCGAGAGAAAAAAGCTGCCGGAAGTTTCCTCCCAGCAGCAGGAGAACGACCGACAGCACGGCCTGGAACACGATGGCAACCGACGGAGTGTGAAAGCGCGGATGCACATCAGCGAGAGCCGAGAAGAAGTATCCATCGCGAGCCACGGCAAAAGGCACGCGCGCGCCGCTCATGATTGTGCCGTTCAACGTGACCAGCATCGAGATCGCCATGCCCGCAGACACAATGCTCGCGCCCATCCGTCCCATGACCAAGGCGACCGCGTCCGAGGCAGGCCGCGGCGAGGCCGCAATCGCACTCGCAGGCAACACGTATTGCACGCCGGCATTCACCAGCACATACAGCAGCCCGACTGTAGCCACGCCGGCAATCAGCGCAATCGGAATACTGCGCGCGGGATTCTTCACTTCGCCCGCAACCATGTTCAGGTCATTCCATCCGTCATACGCCCACAGCGCTGCCACCAGCGCCGCCATAAAACCGGCAACTCCGCCCTTGGCCCCGGTGAAGGTAGTGGCGAAGTTGCTCCAACCACGCCCAGTTGCGCCGCCGGCGCCGCTGAAGCAGACCACCACGATGCCCAGAATAATGACAACTTTCAGCACAGTGAACACAAGTTGGAATTCACCGGCCTTCTTGACTCCAAAGTAGTTGAGAAGAGAAATGAGAACCGCCGCAGCGATCGCGACCAGCTGTCCCCAAGTAACCGCGAAGGGAACAGAGATAACGTTCGTAGGAAAAAACGAAAAGACCGAGAACGTGCCAAGAATGCGAACCAGTCCGATCGCGATCGTGGCCACGGACGCAGGTTTGGCGATGACGAACCAGGTCCACGCATAAAGAAAGCCGCCGAGCGGACCATAGGCGTCGCGGACGTAAACATACTCTCCGCCAGCCTGCGGCTTCATGGCGCCAAGTTCGGCATAGGTGAGCGCGCCAAAAAAAGACAGGATCCCACCGACGAGCCACGCCAGATACACCAGCTTCGCAGAACCAACGGCCTGCATCATCTCGCTGGGAACCAGAAAGATCCCACTGCCGATGATTGTGCCTACGACCACAGCAGATGCGTGACTCACGCCCAGATCACGGGCCAACTCCGGACGCGCAGTGGTTCGCTGGGTCAGTTCGGGCATGATGGAAGGGTGTCAGTATACGTCAGAGGCAGCGTCGGTTTTCTTCGGAGGCTCTGGTTGAAACAGGCTTGCTATGTATCCCACCGCGAACGTCACTATCGTTCCAATCACCACCCACCAGGTCCAGGGAACATGCGCTCTCCACAAATACAGTTCGGTGCTGAAGCCGAAGAGCATCCCGACCATCGCGCCGCGCTGGTTGGCTTTGCGGGTCAGAACTCCCAGCAGGAAAACTCCGAGCAGAGCGCCATAAGCTACCGAGGCGATCTGCAGCCCGACCTCAACCACGCGTCCTACTTTTTGCAACGCCAGCACTGCCAAACCGAAAAGCACCATCGCCCAAAAGAAAGTCGCCAACCGGGAAAGCTTCATGCGCGACTGCTCATCGGTCTTTGGGCGCAGGCGCAGGAGAAAATCCATGATCGTACTCGACGAAAGCGAATTCAGCGCAGCGCTCAGATTCGACATGGCTGCCGCCAGAATCGCCGCGATCAGCAGGCCGGAAATTCCATGCGGCATCTGGTTGACAATGAACGTAGGGTAGATTCGATCCGGCTTTCCAAAGTTTGCCGAGGGCACGCGATAGAACGTCCAGAGCATTACGCCCACAATCAGAAAGAGAGCGAACTGGAACAGAATTGCCACCCCGCTCGAAAGCAGGGCGACAGTCGACTGCCTCTGCCCGCGCGCCGCCAGCAGGCGCTGGACAATGAGTTGATCGGTGCCGTGGCTTGCCGTGATGAAGAAAGTTCCGCCGATCACGCCCGCCCAGAATGTGTAAGGCAGCCAGAAGTTGGGTCGGAAGTCGAACACCTGCAGTTTGCCCGCGCTCGCCGCCGCAGCATGAATCGCCGTCCATCCTCCTGGCACAAGATGCAGGATCGTGACTAATCCAATCAGGGTTCCACCGACGTAGATCGCAGTTTGCACTACGTCGGTCCAGATCACCGCGGCAAGGCCACCTTCGAATGTATAGATGAGCGTCAATGCAGTGATGATGGCGATCGAGGCTATCTCGCCTGTGCCGAGCGCAATCGATACCACGATCGACACGGCGTAGACACGCACACCTTCAGCGGCCGCTCGCGTCAAAAGGAACAGTCCGGCTGTGAGCGAGCGTAACCCGCTTCCAAAGCGCCGTTCAATCAGCTCGTACGCGGTGTAAAGATCGCCGCGAAAATATTGCGGCAGCAGCACGAGGCTGATCACCACGCGGCCTACCAAATATCCCATCACCACTTGCAGGAAGGTGAGGTTCGTGTCGTAGGCAAGTCCGGGAATGCTTATGATGGTGAGCGTGCTGGTTTCGGCGGCGACGATAGAGAGCGCGATCGCCCACCAGGGTATGTCTCGTCCCGCGAGAAAATAATCGCGCAGCGAGCGGTGGCGCTTGCGGAAGCGCAGTCCGAACAGGGTGATTCCTATCAGGTACAGCGCGATAATCGCGAGATCGAGTTTGTCGAGGCCCATTCGTTCTGTTCGTTCTGCCGCTGGACAATCTTCTGCAAAAAGTTTCGACTTTGAATTATGGCGTCAATCGGCCCTCGGCGCGAGTGAGTCTTTATAGACATGGCGATAGAGATGATTCCGCAGTTTCCGACGGCGAACCTGAGAGAACTCAAACTTTCCCTGTGATAGAACTAACGCGTGGCCTACTATCTGGGCATTGACGGGGGTGGTAGCAAGACAACGTGCGTTGTGGGTGACGAATCTTCGCTTCTCGCCACGGTTACGGTCGGTGGCAGCAATATGACGCGTGTAGGCGAGGCCGGCGCCCGCGAAGCTCTGCATCAAGCGATACGCGAGGCGTGCCTCGCCGCGAGCATTAATCCTCAGCAAGTGGTCCGCGCGTGCGTTGGCGCCGCAGGAGCCGGGCGCCCGGAAATCGCAAGCACCGTGCGCAAGATGGTTGCCGAGATTATTCCCGGAGAGATCGAAGTGGTGGGCGACATGGAGATCGCGCTGGCGGCTGCTTTCGGCGAGGGGCCGGGGGTGATTGTGATCGCCGGTACCGGTTCGATTGTTTTCGGCCGAGATGCGCAAGGAAAAGTCGCCCGCGCCGGAGGTTGGGGGTTTGCCGTTTCCGATGAGGGATCGGCCCACTGGATCGGAGTTGCGGCGGTTCGCGCTGTGCTGCGCGCGGCTGATGAGGTTGGAGAGGATCAAGCCGAGCGCGATCCATCATGGCCCGCCCGGCACCTTTTCTCCGAGCTGAAGACTGCCTGGAGCCCGGAGTCGCTTCCACAGTTAGCGCGCGCGGCTAATGCCAGCCCGGACTTCGCGGTTCTGTTTCCCGCAGTCTTAGCTGCAGCGGAAGCTGGGGACGTCGTGGCTCGACGGGTTATCGCGGATGCGTCTCGCGAACTGGCACAACTTGCCGGGATCGTGGTGCGCCGGCTTTTTTCTGCGCAACATTCTTCTGCTTCTGCTGTCCCGATGGCCATGGCTGGCGGAGTCTTTCGTCACGCGGCGATGATTCGCGAACTTTTCTACAATGAAGTGCGCGCGGCGAATCCAAGCATTGTATTGAATCCCGAAGTGGTCGATCCGGTCCATGGCGCGTTGCAGATGGCCCGGAGAGCCGGGTGAACGCCGCGATCCATTTATGGGTTCGGAAGAAATTCAACCGGAACGCGTGCTGTCGCCTGGGATGGGGCAGTCTGAAACCGCACAGTCGGACGCGGCTGCCGTTTTTTCTCTGGCCACTGAACCTACCCGTCCTCTGAATGAGGATGTCGTTCTCGCGCTGCTCGAACGTCGCGACCTCCCGCCGGAAACTCTCGAACAACTCGGGCAGAACGCCGCCGCGCTGAAGTCGCGAAAAGTGTGTATTGCTCTCGCGGTTCATCCGCGCGCGCCACGACACTTGGCGCTCCGCCTGCTTCGCCACTTCTATATCGGCGATCTTATGCAGTTTGCGCTGAGGCCGTCGGTGGCGGCTGATCTGAAACATTTCGCCGCGGAACAGCTCGTGACCCGTCTTCCCTCGGTGACGCTGGGGGAACGCCTGATGCTGGCGCGCCGCGCCTCGGAAACGGTTGCTGCGGCCCTGTTGCTCGACAAGGAACTTCGCGTTGCACATACTGCGCTTGAAAATACCCGGCTCACCGAGGCTGCGGTTATTAGGGCAGTCTTGCGCCCAAACGCGGGCGTAGCTTTTGTTGAAGCAGTATGCCATCACCCGAAGTGGTCGCTGCGACGCGAGATTCGCCTGGCACTGCTGCGCAGCCCGCATACTCCGCTTGCGCGCGCCCTGAAATTTTCCCGCGGCCTTCCTCCGCCGCTTCTGCGCGACATTCTGCATACCTCGCGCTTGCCCGAGAAGATCAAAGCCTACCTACGGGAAAATGTGCAGCAGAGAAACAGGGAAGAGGTTCCCCGGATGAGGGATTAGCGGCCGCCGCCGACCTCCAAAATAGCGCCTGTCGTATAAGAAGCGGCCGGAGAGAGTAGCCAGAGCACTGCTTCGGCTACCTCGAGTGCGGTGCCAGGCCTTTGCATGGGAATGGTTGACGTCAGCCGATTCAAGCGGTCCGGCGCGCCGCTCGCGGCATGCAGCCCCGTTTCGATCAGCCCGGGAGCGACTGCGTTCACCCGGATTCCTTCCGTTGCAACTTCACGCGCCAGCCCGATCGTGAAGCTATCGATCGCGCCTTTGGAGGCAGCGTAGTGCACCCACTCTCCGGCGGAACCTATCTGGGCCGCGCGGGAGGAAATATTCACGATCGCGCCGCCAGTTCCACCGTGGCGGGTTGACATGCGGCGCACAGCTTCGCGGGCGCAGAGGAATGCCCCCGCGACGTTGACCGCCATCACTTGCTCCAGCGTCTTTGCGCTCACTGAGTCGACGCGCGCGAACCCGCCGGTAACCGCGGCGTTGTTGACCAAAGCCTTGATCGGCCCCAGTTCGCGTTCGGCGGTCTCAAAGAGGCGGATGACATCTTCTTCGCGGGCAACGTCTGCTTGAATTGCGCAGGCGCGCCCGTCAGCGGCAATAATCTCCTCGGCAATCGCGCCGGCTTCGGCTTTGCCGGTGGCAAAATTGACCGCCACGGAAAACCCGCGCGCCGCAGCCAGTTTGGCTATTGCCGCGCCGATGCCGCGGCTTGCGCCGGTGATGATGATTGCGCCGTTGCTCGTCTGAACTCCCATGCCATCTCACCTTTCTGCGATCAATGTAGCAAAAATTCCTTCTCCCGGCCGTTCACTGCCGGTGCTGACGTTCGTAACCTGCTCACGGCAACCGCCTGCCCTAGAATCTCCATTAGCCATGCTTGAATACGTGCAATCGATTCTTGAGGAACTCGGGTTCGATAAACCCTGGAAGCCGGTTTCGCAACCGGCGCTGTGGGCGTGGCTCATCTTTTATTCCGCGTTCCTGGCCTACGCTTTCTCCGCGCATGGAGGATTTCTTTTCATCGATAGCGCCAACCTCGTCGTCCACGAAGGCGGGCATAACCTGTTTCGATGGTTCGGCCCCACGCTCTGCCTCTGGGGAGGCACGTTGTTGCAGTGGTTGGTTCCGTTTCTTCTGGCGGTTTACTTCTTCACGCAACGTGAGACCGCGGGCTTCGTCTTCTGCCTGTTTTTCTTCTTCGAGAACTGGCTGTACACCGCGACCTACATGGCCGACGCGCGCGCCATGGTGTTGCCTCTGGTGACCACGGGCGATCCCGAGTTTGCCGAGCACGACTTCCATGCCATCTTTTCGAGTCTGGGCGTTCTGGACTACGACACGAAGATTGCCATGACGGTCCGGCTTCTGGGATGGTGCGGAATGATCGCTGTAGTGATTTGGCTCGCGCGACAGAAGCCCGGTCGCAAAGGCTTGAGTCCCCTTCAAGCCTCAGACGAGGAAGAGACAAGGTTCCAGGAGTTTCTCTCCCGGGAATCCAGCCGGCGATAAGGATAAAGGATATTGGTTTCGTGCTGCTTTGGCGATGCGTTTCGAGGCGCCGAGTGGAGTTTCGCATTCCTTCGCGCCGGGAAAGCTACGCCTGCATTTCTTTGCCTGTGACGCCTACAATTGATGCATGCAATACACCATCCGCAATGTGCCGGGTACCTTGGACAAGGCGCTTCGCAGGGCTGCCCGCGAGCGGGGCAAAAGCCTGAATGAGGTAGCAATTGAAGCTCTGGCCCGCGGCGCCGGCGTTACTGGCGAACGCGACCGGCAGCGCGATCTCACTGACATCGCAGGCACCTGGCGCAAAGATCCCACTTTCGACATTGCGTTAGCCGCGCAGGACAGCGTTGATGACGAGATGTGGCGGTGAGGCTGGCTCTCGACGCGAACCGTTATACCGATCTTGCCGGGGCAACATGTCCGTTGTTGAAATGGGGGCGCGAGCTTCGGCTACTTGCGAAAGTGATGGCTGATCGCTTCTGCCTGCACTCGGGTCACAACCGCCGAGAGAGCGGACGCGTCTGCCTGCTTCACCGCCTGCACACTGCCGAAATGTTCAAGAAGCCGACGAGTTGTGCTCTCGCCTACGCCGGGGATCTCCAATAGTTCCGTGGAGCGGTCGCGCATCTGCCGGCGTTTGCGATGGAAGGTTACGGCGAAGCGGTGGGCTTCGTCGCGGATGAGTTGAATCAGGTGCAGCACTGGCGAGTGATGATCGAGCGCGATCGGGTCTTTCTCCTGCCCGTAGACGTAGAGAATCTCTTCGCGTTTGGCGATGGCCGCCAGCGGCTGATTGATGATTTCGAGCGACTCCAGTGCCTCGGCTGCGGCGTGTAACTGGCCGAGACCTCCATCGATCAGCACCAGGCTGGGCATGGGCTTTTCTTCCTGCTGCAGGCGTCTGTAGCGGCGCGTGACTACCTCGCGCATAGAGGCGAAATCGTCAACGCCTTCGACGGTGCGGATGATGAACTTGCGGTAGTCCGATTTCTTCATCTTTCCGTCTTCCCAGACGACCATCGAAGCGACCGTCTCCGCGCCTTGAATGTGGGAAATATCGAAGCATTCGATGCGCTTCGGAACTTCAGGCAGGCTGAGCACATCCTGCAGTTCTTCCTGGATGGCCTTGGCGTTGGGCTTGAGCACGCGAAAACGCTGATCGTAGGATTGTTTGGCGTTGGTGCCGGCGAGGTCGAGGAGCGAACGCTTGTCGCCGCGCTGTGGAACGAGAATATGAACTCGTGCAGTGCGGGCGTTCGCGCCCGAGACCTGGTCGGAAAGCAAGTCTTCTAGCTCTTCTCGATCCTCAAAATCTACCGGCACGTAGAGATTGCGCGGCGCATAAGGCTGGCCGATGTAGAGCTGTTTCAGGAGAGCTGAGAAGAACTCACCGGGGTTGAAGGGGTCGGTGGTAGATGAGGCAGGCTCGCTGCGCTCGCCTGGACCCCTCGGCTCCGCTCGGGGCAGGCTCACGAAGGCGCCCGTCCCTACATGATCCGTTCCTGTCCCTCCATGGTCTGTCTCTGTCTGTGCATTCTCTGTCCCTACAGGACGCTCGAACTCCGGCAGATCTTCCCAGAAGAATTCACGGCGGTCGACTACGCGGCCGCCTCGCATGTGAAACAGGTTCACCGCCAGCATGCCGTTTTCATAGTGATAACCGAAGACATCGGCGTCGTCGCCCTCGGCGGCGGCAATGCGCTGGCGCTCCTGCAACTGCTCGACCGTAGAGATCAAGTCGCGATAGCGGGCTGCGCGTTCGTACTCCTCGGCTGCGGCTGCTTGCTCCATGCGTTCGTGCAGTGAGCGGCTTAAGTCGGTGGGACGTCCCTCCAGGAACAGCTTTACGTCGCGGATCGCTTCCTGATAAGCGTCGGGCGTGGTCAGGTCCTTCACGCATGGGCCGAGGCAGCGCTTGATGTAGTACTGCAGGCAGGGGCGGGGATGGAAGCGCGTGAGATCGACCTTGCACGAGGGAATCAGAAAATTACGGTGAATCAAGTCGACGATGCGGTAGGCGAGATTGGCAGGGAAGTAGGGACCGTAGTAGACGCTGCCGTCCTTGCGCAAACGGCGGGTGACGTAAACCCGCGGCCAGCGCTCGCCCAGCGTCAGCTTCACGTAGGGATAAGTCTTGTCGTCGCGCAGCAGGATGTTGAAGCGCGGCTTGCGCTGCTTGATGAGATTGTTTTCGAGCGCGAGCGCCTCTTTGTTGTTGGCGACTACGATGTAGTCGACGTCGGCGGCTTCGCGCACCAGGGTGCCGGTTTTTGAATCCTCCCAGCGGCCTTCGTGGAAGTAGCTGGCTACGCGGCTGCGGAGGTTCTTCGCCTTGCCTACATAGATGACTTCGCCTTCGGCGTTTTTGTAGAGATACACGCCGGGCTCGGTGGGGATGGTGCGGATTTTGGCGAGAAGGTCCATGGGACAATTTCATTTTATTCGATGGATTGAGTCTCTTGCTGGAGTTGGCGAAAGAAATTTGCTTTTTGTTCTCCCTGTGCTAAGCTGCAACCGACAAGACCTCATACGTCATTTTGGCGTTGTTGCAAGGTCGGTTGCGAGCGATCAAGAACAAGTGACACCGGATTTCACTCCACTCCTAGCGGATTTCTGCGGCACTTGGGGGCGATCGCCGGTGGTCCTCCCGATCTTTCTTCGCGCAAAGGGTTCTCCCGGCTGTAGCAGGCGTCGGCCAGACAACTGTATAAAATTTCCACCACCTATGTGCGGTTTGCGTTACCAAAGGGCAATGCCGTTTTTTGGCATTTGCACTACTTTGCTTGCAAATGATTGAAAACGTATATACTTATAGTCAGGGGTCCCCCTTCGGGGGACTGGCATGTCCCGTGCAAAAGTAGGGGGCGTACTTGTGAGCATTGAAGATTTCCCCAGGGCTAGCAAGAGGGCAAAATTCCGCGGGCGGAGAATCCGATCGCGATGAAGACAAGAAATCTAAGGAGCTTTTCCAATATGACCCGCACTTCGTTAACGATTTTCCTCGCAGTCAGCATGGCTGCCTCGATCGGCTGCACCAGCAAAAACTATGTGAAGCAACAAACCACGCCGCTCATCAACAAGACCAACGAACTGGACGACATGACGGCGAAGAACAGCAAGGACATCAAAGACGTTGACGCTCGAGCGCAGGCCGGCATCGCCGCCGTGAATGCCAAGACGGCAGATGTGGAGCAGAAAGCCCAGGCCGCCGGCCAGTCCGCAGTATCGGCGCAGCAAACGGCTGACGCCGCAAATGGACGCGTAGGCGTACTGACCAACACTGTCGCCAACTTGGACAATTATCATCCGGTGGCGGAAACGTCGGTGAAGTTTGGCTTCAACAGAGACAATCTGACGCCGAAAGCCAAGGAAGCGCTTGACCAGTTGGCCGGGACGATTGCCAGCACCAAGGGCTACATCATCGCGCTCGAAGGCAGCACGGATTCCGTGGGTTCCGCCGACTATAACTACGACTTGAGCCAGCGCCGGGCCAACTCGGTAATCCAGTATCTGGCTTCTAAGTACAATGTGCCGGCTCACAAGATTTATGTGATCGGGCTGGGCAAGGACAAGCCGGTCGAGACGAACAAGACCGCAGCCGGCCGCGCTGACAATCGCCGCGTCGATGTCCGCCTGATGACTAACACTGTGGGCGACACCACGCAGCCCACGCCAACGACGACCGGGCAGAATAATCCCTCGTCGCTGTAATCGACAGATAGCAAACTTCTCCTCCCCCGGAGAACTTCGCCAACCAGGCCGCTCAGATCCTCCCCCTTGAGCGGCCTGCTTTTTTTGTCATCCGCTTCTACCCTGCGGCCGCTGCACAGAATTGCTTCCAAACCATCCAGCGACAACGGTAAAATAAGGGCATGCTAGGTCGGTCCTATTTGTATTTGTGTTTGCTGTTGGGATTGAGTCTGGCGGGGTGGGCGCAGCAGAATCCGCCGCCAGCGTCAGCGCCGCCGCCTGCTCCTCTTGCAAATCGGGACGCTTCCGGTTTGAGCCGCGATCTTTCCTTTCCGGAGGACACACCGGGGCAGCCAGTTCCGGCGAAAACACCTGCGAAGCGAGCTCCGAGCATGGCGCCGCCGCGCTCGGACAGTGTTCAGGCTGACGATTTGGGGACTGGTGTCGGCGAGAGCTCCAGCAAAGATACGCAGGTGGACCTCAGCCCTCCCAGTGATGACGCCAAGGCGCATCCGCAAAGCTCGGCAGCCCTGGCTGAAGCAGAGGCTGCCACCTCAGGAGCCGGAGGAATAACCGAGCTTCATATTTGGGATCCGCACAAGGCCGCGAAAGATATCGAAGTCGGCGATTTCTATTTCAAACGCCAGAACTACCGTGCGGCCGAAGACCGCTACCGCGAGGCGCTGCGCTACAAAGACAACGATGCGGTGGCGACGATACGGCTGGCTGTATGCCTGGAAAAGCTGCGAATCTGGGACGATGCCCGCGCCGAGTATGAAAGCTATCTGAAGATTCTGCCGCACGGCCCACAGGCCTCGGAAGCGCAGAAGGCGCTTAACCGGCTGAAAGCGCAGACCGCCCAGTAGCTGCGGACGATCGACCGGGTCGTCCGCCAGAGCGGACCCCATTGACTCGGACTGCGGACTTTCGTTTCATGCGACTATCCCGCCTCGCACCGGCTTCAGTCCCGCCGTTAGTTTCTCCTTCACTCACCGTGCTGTGGTGGGCTTCTCCGAGGATCAGGTTCGCCGGCCACTTCGGACCGGAGTGCGCCTTGCCCTTGGTACGGGTGGCTTGCACAACGATGGCTTCGACCGCGTCCAGACAGGAATGAACCATCTGGGCGCGCAGTGGCCCGGCAACGCCTCCGCGGATCAAATGCATCGCGGTGCCGTGCATCAACGACCACACTGAAAGCATGAGGCGAGTGTGTTTGCGGGGATCTCCTCCCAGACGCTCGGCCAGACGCAGACGCATGAGATTGAAGGAAGGCCAGGGCTCGTGGAGGGATGGAGGCTGCGCGAATCCATCGAACAAAACCTCATAGGCGTGGCGATGCTCCAGAGCGAACTCCAGGTAGCGCTGGCAAGCTTGCGTGAGCGATCGGGTGCGGCTGAGCGCTGCGAAAAGTTCGGTGCGCGTCCGCATGCGCACGGCTCGAAGAATATCGTCACGGTCGTTGTAACGCTCGTAGAGGGTGGGGGTGGTGGTGCTGGCGGCCTTGGCGACGCCGCGCATTGTGAGGGTTTTTTCGCCCCCCCGCGACCACAGCCGGCAGGCCGCGTCAAGGATGCGGTGTTCGAGTTGTGGATCTGCTTGTCTGGGCAACGGCCCCGCCTTCTTACCGCCAAGGATTACCGCATGGCCCGATTGCTTTCACTATGTCTAACTAATATCGTACAAATGATCTCACCCTAGCAATACGGTTAAACCCGCAGACTGTCTCCCCTCCCCACTCGGGCTTTCTGGTCTACAGCCTTTCCCCTAGAAGGCACTCAGGCGGGCGCACGCAGACGCACAGTCTGAAATTGTGCAACCTAAGAAGGCAAGACTCGCTTCGACCCGGCCTATTTCTCCACACGGATAAAGGCGCCGGATGAGGCGTCGACGGTAACCGTTAGTTTGGCGGTTTCGCGTGATGTCCCATAGATCACATGCCAAACCAGTTGGTTGGTGTTGTGGTTCCACTCGCAAATATAGATCACTGGGGTGGAGGGATCCTTTTCAAGAATTTTGTCGCCGCCGTGTTTCTGGGCCTCTGTGAAAGCCTGGTCGGTGTCCACCTTCAGAAATGCCGGATCAAAAACCTGAGTGGAGGCGTTGCTGGGATTGTAGACATCCTCGTTGCCGGGGGAAACGCCGCGGGAGGGAGCGTCAGGGGCGTTGCTGCCCGACCAGAAAAAAGGTTTCACGCCGTGCTGTGTGGCCGAAGCGTAGCTGATGCGCCAGATTGCGGATTTTCCATCCTGGCCATTGCTCTCGCTTGAGGGTGTCGACTCGATGCGGAAGGGCCTTACGTCGGCCGCATAATTGCGGGCGGCGATAAAAGTCTTGTAAAACGCCGCGCGGCCCGTGAGCAGTTCAGGAGGCTTGGGTTGCGGCTGGGCTGGGGGCGTGTTTGTAGTACTGGAGTTGCAACCCGCAAGCAGAGCGAGAATAGCAATAGCGAACACCGCGGCCACGCAGACCGGTGTAGCCGGACCACGCCCATCGCGCGAGACTGTCCGGGTCGCGTGAGTGACTCCAGCAATAACACCTTTATCTTTATCCACTGCGGTGGCTACGGCGGTCTCGGACTGAGCGAAGTCCCGCATCTTCATGACGACCTTCCTGTTATAAATTAAGTGTTTTGATTGTCGCGCAACATTCTACCTGAAGCGCGCAGAAACACGAGAGTACTGCAATGGATTCCCGACTGGAAGAGTTGAAGCGAGCCGTGGAGTCGGCGGTCGCGGGTCTATCGAGCGAGCAACTGGGCTGGCATCCCGCAGACAAGTGGTGTGCGGCGGAGGTTTTGGAACATCTGTACCTGACTTACACCGGAACGATAAAAGGATTCACCAAGGTGTTGGAATCCGGGAAGCCGCTGGTAACACGGGTCTCGATGAAGCAGCGTATGCGGACCTTGGTCGTCGTGGGATTTCAGCACATGCCCGAGGGCCGCCAGGCGCCCGCGAACACCCGTCCGAAAGGTCTGCCGGTGGCGAAAGTTCGCAGCGAAGTGGGGCCGAAACTTGTGGAGATGGATGCGATCATCGCGCAATGTGAAGCCCGATTCGGACGAGGCAATCGTCTGCTCGATCACCCGATTCTTGGTCCGTTAAGCGCTGCCCAGTGGAGAAAGTTTCACTTCGTGCATGGACGGCACCATGTGAAACAACTGCTCCGGCTCCGGGAAAGTATGGAATCTATCTCGTGAGCAGACCCCGGCCACTGGCGACACTTTGAAACGAAAGCGCCGGCTCTTGAAGCCGGCGCTTTCGTTTGGTGCGAATTCAGTAATCCTGGCCGCACTGCGCGGCGCAACTATATCTAATCGAGCACGCCTAGTCGACCATGGCAGAGGGTACGCCGGCCTTGCGGGCTTCCTCCTGCATATCCGTCAGCTTAGACTTGGCGTCGTCAACTGCCTTCTGCTTGTCGGCAATCTTTTGCTTGTAATCCGCGTCCTGCTTATCCCACTGCGCCGAGTTTCGCAAACGGTTGCCAGCGTCGGCGTACATCTCGGCGGCACGGAGCTGGTATTCGCGCTGCAGCACGTCGAGTTCGCGGCTGGCCAGGTCAATCTGATCTTTTTGCGCGCCCAGCTTAGTCTGCCAGGATTTCCAGTCGGCCTGTTTCTTGGCCATATCATCGTCGGCGTTGGCTCCCGCAGCACTCTTGTCATCAGCAGGAGCTCCGGCATTGTCGGCGGACTTCTCGCCGATAACGGAAAGCTTATCCTCGGTCGGGAGGTTGTCATTGTCAAAGACTTTGGGCTTGGCCTTGGCGGTGCCGGGATCCTTGCGGACCTTGCGGGCATAATCGCCGAGCGACGATTGAGCCTGCGCCGGAGCTGTGGTCTGTGCCACTACCGTAGACGCTAGCAAGGTCATGGACGATGCGAGTGCTAATCCGATCAGCGTGATGTGCTTCATAGGTTCACCCTTTACTTGCGCGTTTGTTAGAACTTGATCTTTACAAGCGAAATTCACCTGTTGACTCCTGCTGCGGCGGCGCTGGCTACCGCGGCGGCGGAGCGTTTTTCGGAGAGAAATCCTCCGATATGTCGATCGAGACGCGAGGCCTCGCTGGCAATGTCAGCGGCTAATTGCGGAGCCATCTCCGGATCGCGATTCCGCGCCAACTGCTGAGCGTAACCGGCGATCGTGGCCAGGGAGGTGCGAAGCTCGAGCGCCATCTCCGCGGAAATCTCACCATGCAACTCCTGCTGGTGTCGGATGCGTTCGAATTCGCTGCGATCGCTGATCAGGCAAGCCGCGCCGAGCAAGCCGCCGTCGACCGCGGGCACTGGCGAAACTGTGACCGCGATATGGAGGGTCCGGCCCGCTGGAGTGGTATAGTCCGCTTCGAACTGCCGGCATTTGCTTCCTTCGCGCAGGACTGCATTGATTTCTTCCGACAGACGTCCGGGCGCATTTCCCGTTCCGCCGGCATAGGCTGCCGAGCCGATCGCGGCGTCGCGAAAAATATCTTCCACGCTCATGCCGGAGGGAGAATGGAAACCCAGAATTTCCTTTGCAGCAGGATTGGATTGCTTCACCAGTCCGTTGACGCCGAACACCAGCACGCCGGAGGAAAGATTAGAGAGTACAGCCTGACTAAAATTCTCACTGGTGCGGGCGCGGCGTTGTTCGGCCTGCGTCTGCACCTGTAATTCATGTTTCTGCTGCTTCAGTTGCTGAATGACGGTGTTATAGAGGTGGAGTGGAAGAGTTTCCAAGGTCGGCGTGGCGGAAGAATCCAGATTAGCTTCCTCGGTAATGCTGCGGCGCAAGCCGCGAATCACCCAGATGGCGAACACGAACGCGCCACCGGCCACACCCAGCACGAGCCCAGCGGGCAGAAGCAGCGGATTGGCCAGCATCCTTACCACCAGAGCCTCCCATACCAACTCAGGAACTGATTGCCCACGAACAAAGCTAGCAACGCCATACTGCCCAGGAAAACACCGAAGGGCATTTGATAATGGCGATAGACCATTTGCGCGGACTGCCAGCCGCGCCGCCGCGCTGCCTGCAGGTTCTCGAGGCGCCGGGTGAAGCGATGGGTGCGCTTAATCCACACCACGAGCATGGTGGTCAGGCCAAACATCGACCCGACCAGCGAACCAGCGAAGATGGTGAAGATCGTGAGTTTCACGCCGAGAAATGCGCCCACCATCGCCATCAGCTTTACGTCGCCGAAGCCCATACCCTCAGCACCGCGCCAGCGCAAGTAGATCGCTCCCGCGCCGTAGATAAACGAAGCGCCTACAGCCGCGCCCAGCAGGGAATCGAGCAGGGAAAACATGCGGACGGAGAGATCTGCACTGAACGGCAGATTCAGCATTCCCGGCAGAAACTGCGATGCCATGTCATGTACCGGGACCAGCAAGCTGAACAGGAGGCCAAGAGCAAGGCCGGGCAGCGTTAGCTTGTCCGGCAGCAGCTTGGTTTCGGCATCGGTGAAGATTAGACCGAGCACGAGAAATCCGAAGACGCAGTATTTCAGGGTAGCGAGCGTCAGTCCGGCATAAGCGTAACAACCAAGAAAGAGAATGCCGGTCAGCACCTCGATGAGCAGGTAGCGTGGCGCAATTCTGACTTTGCAATGGCGGCAGCGGCCGCGAAGAAGCAGCCAGCTGAGGACCGGCAGATTGTCATAAAAAGCTATCGGGCGCTTGCAACCGGGGCACGCCGAACGAGGCGTCACCACCGACAGGCCCAAGGGCATGCGATAGATACACACGTTCAGGAAGCTGCCAAAGGCCAGCCCGAAGAGAAACATCGAAGATGCAAGAAACGGATCCACTAAGTCTCGCGGGCGTTCGTCGGAAAGGTGCGGCCGCACCGCCGCGCCATCTTCCCTAGAACGCAGATATTGTTGGTTCTTGAGTGGATTATAAGGCGACGAGGGTAGGGAGGACTAAGGTACTGAAGTCACTGTCCAATCGGACAATAGGCAGCAAGATGATCACCAGAACCGGGCCGCAACCGATTGGAAATCAGCCATTTTTCATGGAGAGGCGAAACGCAACAGTTCCCCTTCGAGCGCGACGGCAGAAGGCTCACGGGCGGGAAGCAGTCCGTGCCACCGGGTCCAGCCGCGGGGAATGAGGCGGGTTTCGGGAGCAGGGAGCTGCAGCCATCCTTCGCCAGTCTGTTGCCTGACGAACACGGAAAAGGCCGACCCGTTGGCCGCGCCGCTCGTGTCGCATTTAGTGGGCAACACACTCCATTCGAAAAGGCTTGCCTGCAATCCTTCGCTGATGGATTCCGCCGGATCGAGGCAGAGAATCCAGTCGTGTCGCGCTAAGCCAAGATAGCGATCTGCCGAGGGATGGGCGTCCGCCGTTACGACGCGGGCTCCATATTGACGCGCGACGCGCAGGGTAGCGTCGGCGGAGTGATGGTCGACAATCACAATGTCGGTGCAGGGAAGAAGCATTTCGAGCGCCCGCCCCAGGCGTAACGCATCATTCTTCGTGTGCAGGAGCGCCGTGATTGGAGGCATGGGGATGCAATCGCCGTGCTTCCCGAGTGTACGACGAAGCCAATCGCGACGGCGAGTTCGTACGTTATTTTAAGCAGGAGGATGTGCTGATCATTTAACTGGAGGCGCAGCACATCGATGAGCGTTGGCGGGTCCGATATCTAGTGGATGAACTTGTAGTCGACGATCGAGGCTGCCAGCAGGCCGGTGCCGTCGTCGGTATCTTTGTCCTGGGTTTCCTTACCCTGCTTGTTTTTGGAGCGCATCACGCGACCCTGGCAAAGCACGTTGCGATTCTTCTGGCCGGAGATTTCTTCTGGCATCTCGAAGACCATCTCGATTAAGGCATTCACCGGCAACTGCTGCGGACCCCGAAACAGCAACCCACTCTGGCTCAGATTGTCGATTATGCCCTCATGCCACGCGCTGGTGCTGTTGACGCGATACCGTAGCGCTACGTCGAGCTTCAAGCGCCGGGCACGCGGCGTCCAGGACGGCCGCTTCTCCCGCGTGTGGCTGCGCCTGGCCACGGTTTCAGGCTTGGCGTGGTCCACGCGCTGGGTGCGGCGCATGGTGGTCCAGTCATACTGGTATTCGGCCGCGCACAGCAGGCAAACTTGATAATAGTCGCCATCCGCGCCGCGCCGCGGCCAGGAGAACTCGTGGGAGCAGCGCCCGAGCATAAGAACGTCCATGATTTTCTGCGGCATGATGGTTACTTCCGGACCTGACGGGAGCGCCCGAAGCCCATCATCTCCCGGCTTCGAATTCTTGGGTAGGTTACTTTCGTGTCGGTCACCCGATGAACTGGAAGACAACCCGAGTTGATGCAAATACTTACGCTGTGGAAAATGTTCTGGGAGCGGGAAACCGCGGTTACTGGGCTCAGTTGGCAGCGTCAAAGTGTATGATCGTGCCGTGGAAAACGGGTCTGCCCGTGATGTGAGCATCTTCGTTCTGGCTGGTGGCAAGAGCGCTCGCATGGGTACGGACAAGGCGTTTGTGGAATATGAGGGCCGCACACTACTAGCGCGGGCGCTCGACCTGGCCCGCTCGGTTGCTTCCAGTGTATGGATCGTGGGAAGCAAGGAAAAGTTTGCAGCGTTCGCTCCGGTGGTGGAAGATGTATTCCGTGACTGCGGACCCTTGGGCGGAATTCATGCGGCGTTGCTTGGTTCGTTGACCGAACTCAACCTGATGCTTGCGGTCGACATGCCATTTGTTTCGCGGGCGTTCTTGCAATACTTAATTACTCAGGCGCGGGGCGCGCCCGATGCCGCGGTGATTGTTCCGCGCAGTGACGGCCGCAGGCAGCCGCTGTGCGCTATTTACCGAAGGGAGTTTGGCGAAGTCGCAGAGCGTGCGTTGCGGGCGGGGCAAAATAGGATTGATCGACTGTTCGAGGATGTCCACACGCGAGTGATCGAGCAAGAAGAGTTGGAAGGCGCGGGATTTTCGTCCGGCATCTTCCGCAACCTGAACACGCCCGAAGAGTTGGAGGTTGAGAAACGACGAGCCTGACCACACGGCCCAAAGAGGATTGAATTTCGAGAGACCCCAATGCCCGATCCCGTGAAACCCTATATCGAATTCCGCGAAGTCTCCAAAGCTTTCGGCGACAAGAAGGTCCTCGACCGCGTCAGTTTCAACGTCATGCCCGGCGAGACCGTCTGCATCCTGGGGCGCAGCGGTGTGGGTAAATCAGTTTCGCTGCAGCTTATTGTTGGTTTTCTCAAGGCAGACTCGGGCACTGTGATCGTCGCCGGGGAGGATATCACCAACTTTTCCGAACACCAGATGGAAGCCATACGAAAGAAAGTCACCATGGTCTTTCAGAATGGAGCTCTGTTTGACTCCCTAACAGTCGGCGAGAACGTGGCGTTTCCCCTGCGCGAAAGTGGAGATTTGAACGAGGATCAAATTTACGAGATCGTCGACGGATTGCTGAAAATGGTCGGTGTGCAGGAGATGCGCGACTTGCTGCCCTCCGATCTATCGACCGGCATGAAACGCTCAGTAGCCATCGCCCGTGCGCTTGCGGCGCGCCCGGAATGTGTTCTCTACGACGAGCCGACAACCATGGTGGATCCTCTGATGGCGCAACTGCTCGGCGATCTCATCAAGCGCCTCAAGCTGCAACTGGGGCTGACCAGCATCGTTGTCACTCACGATATGCGTCTCGCCCAGAAGTTGGCTGACCGGGTGGTGTTTCTGTACGAAGGAAAGTCGATTTTCTTTGGCACTTACGCGGAACTGGAAAAATCTACTGAGCCGATCGTGCAGGAGTTTCTTGAATTGGACGAGTTGAAGCTGGGATTCGAAGATCAGGGCGGAGTCGCCGAGCCTGAGTGTTTAACGTAGCCTTTGCAAGTGAGAACCGGAAGGCGCGGATACTTCGCAAACCGCGAATCGGTGAATGAAAGCCGGCACTGAAGAAACATCGAGCCCTTGTCGGTTCTGATTCGGTGGGCGTGGGTACAGTCGGAGCACAGTCCCAGTCGTGACCGGTCGTATTTTTCCTCTTCCGCAGAGGCCATAGTTCAAAGCCATAGT
Organism: uncultured Acidobacteriaceae bacterium; assembly: GCA_963807145.1. Taxonomy (GTDB): domain Bacteria; phylum Acidobacteriota; class Terriglobia; order Terriglobales; family Acidobacteriaceae; genus Sulfotelmatobacter. The sequence continues at coordinate 24,864 of CAWEBA010000018.1, forward strand.
TCGAAGTCATAGTTCGAAGCCACACAAGCACATCGCATTCACTCAAAACCCTTGCTGCACCAACTCCTCCACAGTAAGGCCAGTGTCAGCCGGTTCTCTGCCCATCATCTTCTCGACATATTTTGCGATGAGATCAGCTTCCAGATTCACCGGATCCCCGGGCCGTAGCGAGTTGAGGTTCGTCATCTCCACGGTGTGAGGGATGATGGCAACGGTGCAGTTCCTGCCTTCAAGTTTTGCGACGGTGAGACTAATGCCCTCAATTGTGATGGATCCTTTGTAGACCGTGTACTTCTCCACGTCGTTGGGCAGCTCAATGCGCAACCACCAGTTTTCCGAATCGGCAATTCGCTCGAGCGCGATAAGCTTGCCGACGCCATCCACGTGGCCTTGCACGATGTGACCGCCGAAGCGGCCATCTGCTTTCATGGGCAGCTCCAGGTTGACCTGCGCGCCTTCATGGATACCCGAGAACGACGTGCGGTCCCAAGTTTCCGGAGCCAGATCGGCGCAGAACGAGCCGGGCTGGATCTCGAGGGCGGTCAAGCAGACTCCGCTGACCGCGATGCTGTCGCCGGTCTTTAATTCCTTTGCCAAGTTTTCGGCGGCGACGGTGATGCGGCGATTTTCGCCGTGTTGTGCGATGTGCGTCACGCGCCCCACTTCTTCCACGATGCCAGTAAACATGAGGACCCTCAATGAACAACCAAACATCATAAACCCATGGCGGATTCGCGAGCGCAAGCGATCTCACTCTTCATACGGATCGCGCAGATACCCCTCTACCGCGAAGTCTTCTCCGAAGCGATGCACCTCGAGACACTTGACCTGCAGTGCTTCGTCCAGTTGAGGGGAGGCTGCGCCCGCAGCGAATGGAACCGACCCAGCGCCCAGAATCTTCGGTGCGTAATACAGAAAGATCTTGTCTATGACTCCGGAGGCGAGCGCTGCTTCGTTCACCGTCGATCCGCCCTCGATCATGACGCTGGTAATTTCAAGTTGCCCGAGGCGGCGAAGAATAGCGCGAAAATCGGGGCGACTGCCCTGCGTGTCTGATGGAAGCTGCTCGACCCGGATGCCACGCGCCTCCAGCTCGGCCTTTTTCTTTTCGTCGGGTGAGGAACAAAACACCAGCACATCTTTGTTACTCACGTCGTCATTTTCCACGCTCTGCACCAGGCGCGACTCCAGCGGCAGGCACAAATGCGAATCCAGGATTACGCGCAGCAGTGGGCGCCGTCGCGGATTGCCGCTGCGATCAGTGAGGAGCGGATCATCAGCCAGGACCGTCCCCACGCCTACCAGGATGGCGTCGCTTTGGTGGCGCTGTTGCTGTACGTTTGCCCGCGCGGCTTCTCCCGTGATCCATCCGCCGGCGGGAATTCTTGCCCTGTGTTTCGCAACGGCCGCGGGTGGTGGCGCGATCTTGCCATCAAGCGTCATGGCAGATTTCAGCGTCACGAGGGGAACGCCGTGGCGAATGTAGCGCGCGAAGGCCTCGTTCAATCTTCGAGCTTCCGCTTCCAGCCGTCCAACCTCCACGTGAACGCCGGCGGCGCGCAGTTGCTCAAAACCTCGCCCGCTCACCTTGGGATTGGGATCGGGCATGGAAGCGACCACGCGATGAATTCCGGCCGCGATCAGAGCGTCGGTGCACGGGGACGTGCGCCCTTGGTGCGAGTGGGGTTCGAGATTAATGTAGAGCGTTCCCCCGCGCGCCTTCTCTCCAGCGCTTTCGAGAGCGCGCACTTCAGCATGTTTCATGCGATCGTAGGTATAAGCGCCAGTGCCTACGATGTTGCCTTGTTGATCGACAATGACGGCGCCAACGTAGGGATTCGGTGACGCCAATCCGACGCCCTGGCGCGCCAAGTCAAGCGCGCGGTTCAGAAACTGCTCGTCAATGGAGTGGTCTGTCATCTGGAGAGATGAAGACAAGAACAAACCACCACGGAGGCACGGAACCACAGAGAAGAAATTTAGGGTTGTTCTCTTCGTGCCTCGGTGTCTCCGTGGTGAAACGGTTTCATTCGAACAGCGAATCCACAAATTCTTTCGGATCGAACGGGAGCAGATCGCCCACCTTCTCGCCCACGCCAACAAATCGCACGGGCAATCCCAACTCGCGCGAAATGGCGACCACTACGCCGCCTTTGGCGGTGCCGTCAAGCTTGGTAAGCACGATGCCGGTAACACCCGCTGACTCCGTGAACAGGCGCGCCTGCTGCAAACCGTTCTGTCCGGTCGTGGCATCCATCACCAGCAGAGTCTCGTGGGGCGCTCCCGGAATAATGCGTTGTGCAGTGCGCCGCATCTTCTCCAGTTCAGACATGAGGCTGGTCTTGGTGTGCAACCGGCCGGCGGTGTCGACGATCACATAGTCCGTCTTCCGCGCCGTCGCCGCCTGCAACGCATCGAACAACACCGCCGCGGGATCGCCGCCGGGCTTGGTTTTGATCACTTCCGTGCCCGTGCGTGCGCCCCAGATTTCCAGCTGATCAATAGCCGCTGCGCGGAAGGTGTCCGCGGCGCATAGCAGCACGCTCTTGCCCTTCGACCGGAATACCTGCGACAACTTGCCGATGGTCGTGGTCTTGCCGGTACCGTTCACGCCCACTACCAGAATCACTTCCGGCGCACCGTCAACTCTTTGAACCGGCCGAGTATTTGCCGCACTCAGAATTGCCAGCAATTCCTCTTTCAGCAGGCGCTTCAGTTCCTCCACATCCTTGATCTGTTTCCTGTCAGCTTTGTCTCGGAGCTTGCCCAGCACCTCCCGCGTGGTCGCGGTGCCCAGGTCGGCGCCGATCAGCGTCGCCTCGAGATCGTCGAGTGTGTTGCGGTCGATCTCTTTTCCAAAGGCAACCTCTTCGATGCGCTCGGCAAGGTTTTCGCGCGTACGCGTAACCGCTTGCTTCATGCGCTCGAAAAGCCCTGGCTGTGTTTCCTCGGTACTGCCGAACAGAGTTTGAATCATGAAAAGTCCTGAAATTGATTATAGCGGTCAGCGCGGCCACACCGACGTTTTGGAGAAGTTGGGCGAGAACAAGACGGGAGAACAAGAGGGACGAGAAGTAGTTAGACGCGGGTTCTTTCGAGGTTGGCCGCTTCCGGAGCAGCCAGCGCCGTAGCAGTCGCGGCGGCAACGTCAGCCGTAGCCGCTTCTGGGGCTGCCACAGCTCTCTTGATCGAGAGCCGCTGGATGCGAATTTCGCCTCGTCCGTAGACCGCAATCAATGCCGCCACCGGCTCAGGATCAAGCCGTTTCCCAGCAAGGTTCTGAATGATTTTGAATGCCTCTTCCGGAGTGTGGGCATGCTGGTAGGGACGATTGGTCGTCAAGGCATCAAACGTGTCAGCCACCGCGATCACCCGTGCCAGCAGCGGAATTTGATCTCCCTGCAGGCCGTAAGGATAGCCGCGGCCATCGAGGGCTTCGTGATGCAGTTCAATGCCGGGAAGCATCTCGGCAAGCTGCGTGACCGGTCGCAGAATATTGGCGCCCTTCGTGGTGTGAGTCTTCATGACCTCAAATTCTTCCGCAGTCAGCGCGCCCGGTTTCTTGAGAATGCGGTCTTCGATGCCGATCTTCCCCACGTCGTGGAGCTGCGCAGAAATCTGCAGCGTTTCCATGAAATCGGTGGCCAGTTTAAGCTCCTTGCCGATCAGCAGCGAGTAGCGCGTGACTCGGTCGGAGTGGCCTCGCGTGTAGGGATCCTTTTCGTCAACCGCGCCGGCCAGCATCTGGATCGAGCCCAGAAACAGCGCGCGATTCTCTTCCGCTGCCCGCTTGAGATCTTCCACGAATTGTTCCAGTTCCTGCGACATGGTATTGAAGGTCTCCGCCAGTTCGCCGATTTCGGTACGGCTCCGCAAGTGTACGCGCTGCGAAAAATCACCGCGCGCCAGGGCTCGGCCAGACCGGGTAAGGATTTGTAGCGGATTCGTAATCCTGCGGGCCGCGAAGATGCTGACGCCGATGCTAAGCAACACCGCCAATAAGGCCAGCAGGCGCGCCGTTCGCTGCATCTCGACCACTCCGCGGTAAGCCTCGTATTGCGGTTTCTGCACCACCACCGCCCAATCCAGTGCCGTCACTGGGCTGTAAGTGCCGAGCATCTCAATACTGTTCTTGCCGTCGTGGACGACGAATCCCATAGTAGGGACCACCTGCGCCTTGTTGCCCTGGTCCACAAAATTGCGGACGATCTCGAGGCTCTTCATGTCCTGGCCGGTCACATACTGCGGAGTGCCCGCGGCCACCAGTCGCCCTTGCGCGTCCACGACGTAGGGAATCAGGCCGCCGCGGCTTACTTCCTGCAGCCTGCGAATCAGGAATTGCAGATCCACCACCGCGCCGACCATGCCGAGAAAACGCCCGCTATAGCTGACCGGACTGCTCACCAGCACAACCGTGCGTGCCGTCTTACCGTCTCCCACCTGGAGCGCTTGCCCGTTGTACGCGCGGCCATCGCGGGCTGCGTCAAAGGCATGTTGTAACTCGCGCTGCAGGAAGGCGTCCGGTGTGATGCGCCCGGCCGTAATTCCCATAGCCTCGGAGTTGAGCAAGGTGGCGTAGGCGATTTCGTCGGAGGAAGAAGAAACAAAGTTTTCCAGCAGCGCGCGCAGCTCCGGCGCCTCGATATTCTTGCTGCCGATGTCGCTGCCGCTCGCTACCTGAACTGCGGAGGAAAGGTTGGCCAGCCTCACCCGCAGGAAGCGCTCATGCTGCGAAAGATCGTCGGCCAGCGACTGTGTCACCGTGTTCTGCAGCAGCTTCTCGTTGGTCTCAAGGCGGTCTCGGTTAATCTTCTCCACTTCCGCGGAATAGAAATACATGGGCACGATACTGATCACCAGAAGTACGCCGAGGATTACATAGAGAATCGGGATACGCGCCGGATTGGGTGCGCTGGAAGAAAGGTCGCTCCCTTGGCTCAGTGCGGAAGCGCCGTCGATCGAAGTGGCGGCGGATTTCACGGGTATCTATAGAATTTTAATGTCGAAGGAATGCCCGGAGGTGAAAACCGTGAGATTTGCCGTTACCAAAGTACCACTCGAAGCGCACGTCTGGTGCCGGTTTGGCGTGAAAACGTTTGGCAGGAAAACGTTTGGAGCAAAAACGCGCCCGATTCTTCCAACACGGCAGTGCGTTACGTCGCGGGAGTCTCGCTTTTGCTGCTGCGGGTCATCAAGTCATGAATCGCTTCGCGCGGAGCCTTACCGTCATGCAGAATGGCGTGCATTTGCTCCGTGATGGGCATCTCGACTCCCCGAGCCCGCGCCAGACCCACGGCCGCAGTTGTGGTGAATATCCCTTCCGCAACCATGCCATGCATCCCGGCAAGAATCTCGGGCAACTTGCGTCCACGGCCCAACTCAACGCCTACGCTGCGATTGCGCGACAAGCCGCCCGTGCAAGTCAGCACCAGATCGCCCAGGCCCGCAAGACCCGCCATGGTTTCGGCTTTGCCGCCGCAAGCCACCACCACCCGCGTCATCTCGGCCAGACCCCGCGTAATCAGAGCGGCTACAGAATTGTGTCCCAGGCCAAGACCCGCGCAAACGCCGGCGGCGATGGCCACAGTATTTTTTAGCGCGCCACCCAGTTCCACGCCGACCGGGTCCTGATTCGTGTAAAGGCGGAAGCTGGCGTGGCTGAACTCATGCTGGACGAAGCGCGCGAGTTCGTTATCCTCAGAAGCAATGGCGATTGCCGTCGGATCTCCCCGCGCGGCTTCCAGCGCGAACGACGGGCCGCTAAGCGCGCCGATCCTGGCTGCTGGAATGCCATGGCCTTTGACCACCTGCATGATCACCTCAGTCATGCGCAGAAAGGATTTTTCTTCCAGCCCCTTGGTCGCACTGACGATCACGGTTTCCGCGGACAGGTGTGGCCGCATGTGCTCAAACAGTTGACGACAGTGTTGCGAGGGCATCACGCTCACCACAATGGCGGCGCCTTCAAGCGCTTCAGCGAGGTTGTCGCAGGGCGTCACGCCCGCCGGGATTTGTTGACCGGGAAGAAACTTCTCGTTGACACGTCGTTGCGAGATCGATTCGCAGACTTCCTTTTCGTGAGCCCACAGCCGAATCGCATGACTCTCTTTGCGACCAAGAACGATCGACAGTGCCGTCCCCCAGGCTCCTGCGCCGATGATCGCGATCTGGCTCATGCGCTCTTTGCTCGCAAGCGGTTTTCCGTCCCGGCCCAGAGCCGCCGCAGGTTCTCGCGATGTTTCACAAGAATGAGCAAAGACGCGAACGAGATCAGTGCGAGCCGTTTAGGAGAAAGATCAAACTGACCTATACGCCACGCTATAAAGGGAAAGACGGCAACCGCAACGATTGACCCCAGGGAAACGTAGCGCGAGATCACGACCACAGCCAAAAAGATGCCTGCTGCGATCAATACCGCCTTAGGAGCGATCAGCGCGAACGCGCCCAGTCCGGTAGCGACTCCCTTACCACCGCGGAATTTCAGCCAAACCGGAAACACGTGGCCGACAACAGCGAACAACGCGGCAAGCGCCGCTAGATCGAGGGCAGGAGGCCCCGCGACCATGCGGTCAGCCACCACATAGGACAGAGCCACGGCGGCAGTTCCTTTCAGCGCATCCAGCAGCAGCGTTGCGACTCCGAGCGCCGGCGATTTGCGGGAAACATTCGTCGCCCCGATGTTCCCGCTGCCGCTTTGCCGCACATCTTCACCGCGAAAGATGCGCACCAGCAGATAGCCGAAGGGGATCGATCCCAGCAGGTAGCTCAAAGCGGCAATAATTAAGAGCATTCGCAAGGTATGTCTTTTCCTTCACTGGGTGCCACTACCGTAAACCAAAACCCCCCAGCTTTGTATACTTTGACCCGCCGCGAGATAGCGTGCTCTGATACAGAAAAAACTCGCCAGCAGTCATCCTGCCAAAATCTGGCGCAGAGAGGGCCGCCAGCTTTTCCTGCAAGCGCTGAAAGCTTTGGTTGGGATGGTCGCCCTTTTGCTTGCGCGGTGAACCAGACCCTCCCGCGCTTCGCGCCAGCGTGAGATGCGGAGTAAAAGCATGCTGCTCCTTCGGAATTTCGAGCCTCGCCAGCTTTTCGTCCACCCTCGCGGCCAGAGAAATCAATTGCGGACCGCCTTCAATTCCTACCCAGAACACCCGTGCTGCGCGTACACCCGGGAAGAATCCGTAGCCACGAACCCTCATTTCGAACGTGCCCGCCTCAATCGTTTCCAGCGTGCGTTTGATCTTCTCAACCTCTTCTTCGGACTTCTCTCCGATGAACTTCAGCGTGACGTGCAACGATTCCGGCCGAACCCACCGTGCCTCCTCTGCAAACCCGCGCACTCCCTCGATAAAGCGGATAATGCGTTCACGAATAGCGTCGTCAATGTCGACAGCAACGAAAAGCCGCATAAAATCGGCTGCCAGCGGCTAGCCTAGCTTTCATACCCGGCAGCTAGAAGCTAGTAGCTGGGAGCGTTTTCACATCAGCTTCCTTCTCACCATATCCAGCGCCAGAGTCGTCGCGAACCAGCGAATACGCTTACGATCACCAGGAAAGTTCCGCTCGATCACTTCCGTCCCGCCACCGCTAGCAAGAGCATGAAACACAAGTCCCACGGGTTTCTCGGGAGTTCCTCCGCCCGGCCCGGCCACACCTGTAATGCCGATTCCGAGCGTCGACTCGCAACGATAGCGGATGCCCTCGGCCAGCGCCGCCGCTACTTCACGGCTTACCGCTCCATGCCGTTCAATCATGTCGGCGGGCACTCCCGCCAGATCGGTCTTTACGGCGTTCGAGTAGACGATCGCGCCCCCGGCAAAGTACCGCGAGCTGCCACTGACCGATGTAATTCGCTCACCCAGCAAGCCGCCGGTGCACGATTCCGCCACGGCGAGAGTGGCGTTGCGCATCTGCAACCAGTAGCCGACGATTTGCTCGAGCGATTCGCCGTTGCGCGAGTACACGGCGTCATCGAGTTCTTCCTCAACCGCGTCCGCCGCTTCATCCACTCGCGCCTGAGCCGTCTCCATGGTCTCGGCGCGCGATTTGAAATGCAGCTGGATCTCTCCCGCTCCCGCCAGAATCGTGGTTTGGACGTCGCCAAATCGTTTGTAGATTGGCGCCACCCGCGCGTCCACATGCGATTCGCCCAGCATCGCCACTTTCAGTACGCGAGTCGCGAGGAACGCGCGCGGCAACTTCGCCCGCAGCCGCTCAACGCACTCCGCCTCGAATAGAGCTTTCAGTTCGTGCGGGGGCCCGGGCAACAGTATGACGATGCGCTCGCGCCCGTCAAACTTGCCGCTCAGCCACTGTCCGGGAGCAGTCCCATTAGGATTGGGAAGCACAGTCGCTCCTTCGAGAATGTCCGCCTGCTTCGCATTGTTGGCGGACATTTTCCAGCCCCGCGCCGCGAAGCGCTGCTCGATCGCGGCTAAAACTGCTTCATCGCGCCGCAAGGCAACGCCCAAAGCTTCCGCCACCGCCTCGCGGGTCAGGTCATCCTCAGTAGGCCCGAGACCACCGCTGAAAATCACGATCTCCGACCGGAACAGCGCGTGTTGCGCCGCTTCAACCAGGCGCTTGAGATTGTCGCCCACCACGCACTTGAAAACGACTTCAACGCCCAACTGGTTGATCTGCTCGGTGAGATAGAGGGAATTAGTATCCGTGCGGAAGGGCGTCAGCAACTCGGAGCCGACCGCGATGATCTCGGCATTCACGGCTAGAAGTGTAAATGATAAAAGCAGTTCTCAGCTCTCAGCGATGTAAGTCAGGCTTCTTTGAGAACTGAGAACTGCTCTACTCCGGCAGCAACGTCAGTCCCGGAATATTCCACGAGAGATGATGCACTGCATCTGTCGTCGCCAGAATCACGCTGCGCCCCGGCGCAAAAGCCAGCCCCACCAGTCCGTGGCCCGAGACTTCCAGGGTCGCTTTGCCTTCGGGAGTAATCTTCACAATTCCGCGTTTGCCGGAGAGTGACGCCGCCACATACAGATTTCCCGACGAGTCAAAAGCCAATCCCTGCGGGCGTCCCAGGCCTCGGTAAAACGTGTGGACCGTTCCCTGCGGATCAATTCGATGCACGCAATCGAAACTCGATGTTGTCGGTCCCGTCACAAACAAATCGCCTTGCGGACCGAAAGCAAGATGATAGGCCGACACGCTCGGCTCCAGCGTGGCAAACACGAACACCTGCTGGTCGGGACCAATCTTAAAGATCGTGCCGCTGCGATCGCCCACGTAGAGGTTCTGATTCTTGTCAAAAGCAATTCCGGTAGCGACTCCCATACCCTCGGCATACGTAGACATGCTTCCATTCGGCGTCACGCGATAGACCGCGCCGTCATGGCGCGAAGAGACATACATCTGTCCCTGCCGATCGAAGGCAATCGAAGTTGCGTTCATCATGTCCGTGACGAACGGCTTCACGGCGTAGTTCGTATCAATCTTGAAGATCGCGACTGGAACCTTCTGACCCCGCGAACCCGAGAAGGTTACGTAGATATTGCCCTGAGCATCGAGCGCCGGGTTGGTCACGGGGTGCAGGTTGTCAGCGATGGGGACAGCCACCTTCACAGTCTGCGCATTGCTCACGTGCCCATCGGCGGCGACTACCACCGGGCCAGAAGTCGCTCCCTCAGGAACGCGGGCCACAAGAAACGAATCCGAACTGATTACGACGCCACCCTCGACTTCCCCGAACTGCACGCGTGGGCGCTGGTACTGCTGCGGCCGCAATCCCGAACCCGCGATGCGGATTTCGCCTCCCGCCAGGGCCAGCACCGGTGAGACGGACTCGATGTGCGGCCCGCCGTTCACGTTTTTCTTGCCCAGGATGCGCTCGGAAAATCCCATGAGGAAAACACTCGCACTGCTTTAGCCAACACTATCTTAGAAGACCAAGCCTTATCGTACCGAAGTGCAACAAGAGATGCATTGTTCCCAGCGCGTAAAGACCGGCGGCCACATCGTCCAACACGATCCCCGTGCCGTCGGGAAGCGCCTCCAATTGTCGCACCGGAGGCGGCTTGACGATATCGAAGACACGAAAAAGTATAAAGGCCGCCAGAAAAGATTTCCACGCGAACGGCACCGCGATCAACGCGACCAGTTGACCCGCAACCTCATCAATCACCACAAACTGCGGATCTTTTGTCCCCGAACCTCGCGCGACGTGGGTGGCCGCAGGGATTCCGATCAGCACGACGAACAGGACCAAGGCAATCGTGACAGGAGTGCGCAAGCCAGGCGCAAGCGCGAGGCACAACGCTGTCCACAGCAATACGGTTGCCGCCGAGGCCCAAGTCCCAGGCCCCGGCCGCAGCCGTCCAATACCGAAAAATGTGGCGACCAGCGTCGCCCACAGCGGAGTTCTCGGAATTTCGAGAGATTCCATAATCACGCGCCGAGAGCCGGTGTAGCGCCGCCGTCCTCGGCGGCTGTCGCGTGGGCGTCCCGCCCGCGCACCCAGATCCATTTCCAATGCCGCAAGTTCGCCTTGGCGGGATTCTCGGCGACATAGCGAATCGCCCGTTCAAACTCCTCTTCGCCTCGTATGAGGTGATCATAGTATTCCCTCTGCCAAAACGCCCCATGCGCTCCCAGAACCCGGTTAGCGTGTTTCGCGCTGAAGGATTTCCAGGAATGAACGACCGCCGCCAGAGCCTCGCCAGGAAACAGCCGAGCTACGACGTGGACGTGATTCGGCATGATGCACCATGCAAACAGCCGGTAGCGGCTCTGATCGAAGTGACATAGAGTGTTTGCCATCACTTCAGCGATCACAGGATTTCGCAGGTGGCAGGCGCCTGCACCATTGTCGAGGAACTTCTCAATGACCGGGGTTGAGAGCCGCTGGATTTTCTCGCGCTCATCGGTGCTGAGATCACGGTGCAGCTGATTAGCGGTTGTTACTATCGCGCGCCGCTCGCATTCGATTTGATCCAGGACCGACTTCGGCAGCGAGTCTGCAAGTCTGAATGTAATGAAGTAGGCGGCACCGTCTTTTTCCCAATGCGGCAGTCTGCCGCGATCGCGAATGGTGACTTCGCCGAAACGGCGGCGGGACGCCCCTGAGACAGCCGGCGGGACGCCAGCGCTACTGTCGGGCTTCAAAGCATCTTTCACGATTCTTCGTCCACATCCTCGGGAGTGCTCCCTCGGATCGGCTCTTCCGCATCCGTTACCGGCGATGGAATCACATAAGCACCGCTCGCCCACTTGCCTAGATCGATAGTGCGGCAGCGGTCGCTGCAGAAGGGAAACTCGGCATCACCACTCTTCACCGTTTTCTTGCAGATCGGGCAGCGGAGCTTCAGAGCACGTTTGCGAGGCATTGGTCAGGGAAAATTCCAGCCTTTCGCTGAGTTAAAACACAGATTTCTGAGCCAACCGCTCGCTACAGAATCCGTGCCACCAGATCATAGTCGTGCGCCTCTGTGATCTGGCAGCGATAGAACTCGCCCGGCTGAGGCTCAGCCTCTACGGGAAAGTCGTTCACGAAGACCTTGCCGTCAATTTCGGGAGCCTGCATCGAAGTGCGGCCCTCCATGAGCAGATCGGTTTCTTCCGACATCCCCTCCAGCAGCAGATCGAACTCTTGTCCAACGAGCGCTTTCTTTTTCTTCTTGCTGATCTGCCGCTGAATGCTCATCAGGTGTTTGCGCCGCCGCTCGATCTCGCGCACGGAAAGCTTCTTGTCCAGTCCATAGGCGTCCGCCCCATCCTGATCGGAGTAGGAAAAAGTTCCCATCCAGTCAAACTGCGCTTCGCGCACGAAATCGCACAGCTCTTCGAACTCTCTTTCAGTTTCTCCCGGAAAACCCACGATAAACGAGGTCCGCAGAGTCAGGCCAGGAATCGCCCGTCGCATCTTGCCGATCGAGCGCAAAAACAAATCCGCTCCGCCTCCGCGTTTCATGCGCTTCAGCACCTGCGCCGATGCATGTTGCAACGGCACATCCATGTAGGAGCAGATTTTCTCCGAGGATGCAATCGTCTCCAGCAGTTTGCCGGTAATTTTATTCGGATAGGCGTAGAGAAACCGGATCCAGCGCAGGTCTTCAATCTTTGCCAGGTTCTCCAGCAGCAGCGCCAGACCATCCTTCAAGCCGAAATCCTCTCCGTAGCAGGTAGTATCCTGCCCGATCAGCGTAACTTCGCGCACTCCACTTCGCGCCAACCGCTCGGCTTCAGCCACAACCGACTCGAATCGCCGCGAGCGAAACTGCCCACGCAACTGCGGAATGATGCAAAACGTACAAGGATGATCGCAACCCTCCGCGATCTTGATGTAGGCCGTGGATTTTGGCGTAGCCAGAATGCGCGGAGTCTCGTCGTCATACAAATAATTTGGGAGATCTGCAATCGCCCCGTCCCATTGCCCGCGCGAGAACCGTCCCTGCGCCGCCCGGGCATCGCCCTCGGCTCGCGAAGGTAGCACGACGAAAGGAGAATCGCTGCGCGACAAATTCGCCGTCGGAGGCAGAACAATTCCCGTGGCTGCCAAAATGTTCTGCAACTCCCCGGTCCCGACGACGGCATCCACTTCCGGAATGCTCTTGCGGATTTCATCCCGAAACCGCTCGACTAGGCAGCCCGCGACCACCAGTTTCTTCGCCCGTCCTGAGGTTTTAAGCCCGGCCATCTCAAGAATCGTATCCACCGATTCCTGTTGCGCGCTCTCAATGAACGAGCAGGTATTCACCACAATTACGTCGGCGTCCTCAGCCCGTGGTGAGATTTCAGCGCCAGCCCGCGCCAGCAGGCCCATCATTACTTCGCTGTCGACCAGGTTCTTGGGGCAGCCCAGGCTCACGAACCCGATTTTCTGCGGACCCGGAATCTGTTCGGCGTCAGTCGAAGCGCTGGCGATGGTTTTTTCGCGGGAACGCGAGATAGTGAGGCTCTTTGAAGACATGCAATCACATTATTTTAACATTTCGGGCCAAGATCCTCTGCGCAACCCTCTCCCACGCTGCATGCATCTCCTTACCACCCAGCGGTAGGGACCACGAAATGCACAACCTGTGGATGAAAACTTTGCGCTTCGTGCTAACCTAAGCACTACCGAAGAAAACTGTAAGTCCCGCATCCTGGAGGGGAAATGTCTGGGAAACAGGCCGTAGTTGCAGTTCTGGCGGTGATGATGTCTATTCTTGGCGGCTCCGCAGCGGCTCAGGACGAGAAAAACGAACTGACCGGCGTTATTGGCCGCGTCTTTATCAGCGACCAGGGCATCATCGGCGCGACCAATGAAAATCCGGTGGTCCGCTCCGGTAATGGACTGACCTTCGAAGTCAACTACGCACGCCGCGTCTTGTTCACGCCCATCTTTGCCATCTCGGGAGAAGTGCCAGCCGTCTTCAATCTGGATGAAAAGCTCGGCTCGGGCGACAACGTTGTTCCCAAGAATTACAAACAGATCTTCGTTACTCCTTCGGCTCGCCTGAATCTGTTTCCTGACACAGCGGTCTCGCCCTGGGTGAGTCTCGGCGGGGGTTTTGCCCACTTCAGCGAGAATAGTACCCTGCTCTACGGCGGCCCCAATCCCGGCAGCTCCACGACTTCGGGGGTTCTCCAGGGCGGATTCGGCCTCGACGTCCGAGTGTTGCACCAGTTCGCTATTCGCCTCGATGTGCGAGACTTCTGGTCCGGCGCGCCCAGTCTGCCGTTGGCAGACACCGGTAAGACCCGCCAGCACAACTATTTTGTCGGTGGCGGAGTGGTCTGGCACTTCTAGCGAATCTGGGTTTGCGACCTGCCGCCGGGAATTCGCAGATCACTTCTTACTAGCTAGCTCCACCTCTTCGTACAATTCCGGCAATCGAAGCGCGTCGTCCGCTGAATTCCCGAACCGCGCTGACTCGTAGGCGTCTGTGAATTCCCCGACCCGCATCCGCAGCCGCTCATTTTCGATCACGCGCACAAATTCCTGCGCCGTCTGCGTCTCCGGTTTCTGCATTCCCCTCCGCGCAAGATAATGAGCCATTCGTTCATACCACATCGTGGCAGCCTGGTTCGGCGATCGCTCCGGATGCGCCTGGAGCTGTTTCATGCGGATCATCCGGGTTATCCGCCCAGCGTTGCCCAGCAGCAGCAACACCAGCGCCAGCGCTATGCTGGTCGCGAACCAGCGTCCGGGCGAGCGCCCCACTCTTCGCTGGCTTCGCCGCGCCCAATTCAGCAGCCGCTCATATCGCAGCCGCGCCCACATACGGCCACGTTCCCAGAAACCCCGCGTCTCGCTCATCAACGACTGTCCTAGAACGTACTGATGGGAAGTGTCGTAACTGACCACCCACTCGCGCCAGAACGACGCCGCGGCGTCCAGGTAGAGCATCACCCTCCCCCAGCCTTGCGGCGATTCAATCGCGCCGCCCGGCGTAGGATCGAACGTGACCCATCCATAGCCCGGAAAATAAGCCTCCACCCAGGAGTGCGCATTCTTTGCCCGCACCACGTAGTAGCCGGTTACATCATTGAATTCATCGCTGCGGAATCCGTTCACCACCCGCGACGGAATCCCAAGCGTCCGCAGCATCACGGCCATTGAGGAAGCGAAGTATTCGCAGTGCCCCTGCTTGCGCTCGAAAAGAAAGTTGGCCAGCGGATCGGCAACCGCTGAGCGCGGCAACTGCAGCGTGTATGCGTAATGCGACTGCAAATATCGTTCCACCGCAATCGCCTTGTCGTAGTTATTGGAGGAGGAACTCACGATCTGCGCCGCCAGGCGCGGAATACGCTGGTCGAGCTTTGGCAGTTGCAGATAGGCCCCGGCAAATTGCGGAAGATTGTTTCCCGCCGCTCGAAGTTCTGCAGGAGCAGGCGTTGAGATATCTGAGTCCGCCTCATACATGCTCACCGAGCGCTGGCTGTCCAGATCAGACACAGCTCCACCCGTGTCGATCTGCAGCGTGCGATACGCTCCCTCCACCCGGCGCGCCCACGGAGCGAGAAAGAAAATGTTAGTTCCAATAGGTTCCATCAGTACGCGGTAATGAATCAGGTGATAAGGCGAAGTCCAAGCCCGCGTAACTCCCTGGCCGAGCAGCGGAATGCGGAAGCCTCCATCCGCGTCCCGGTACAGCACATATTGCTGACGCGGATTCGACCAGTTCTTGCCGTCAAAATTCGCCAACGCGACCCCGCGCCACGCCAACGCATGCCGGCCGTCTCGGTCCCCGTCAATCTGGATGTGCATCACCACCGCGTTCGATTGCTGGATCTGCCCGATGCGGCCCAGTTGCACCTGGTCGCTGAAGCCGGTCGAAAAATCCGTGCCGAACGAGTAGCCGCCCAGGTAACCCGCCGACATGCGGGGCAGCAGGAAGAACATCGCCGCGGCGCCGATCAGTATCATCAGCACCAGTCCGGGCGTGACCCGCGCCAGCGAGAAGGCCAGATGCCGGTGCTCCTGCGTATCGCTGGAGCGTCGTGCCTGAAACCGCGCCGCCTGCCCGGACCGCCGCATTTCCATCAGGATGAACGTAGCGACTGCCATCAGCATGAATACCGCAAAGAAAAGCATGAAAAGGCTGTCCACGGTCAGCACAGCCGACGCCAACACCATCAGGAACGCGAGGATTGCCAGCATCGTGTAATCGCGGTCGCGCCGCAGAGAGAATGTACGCACCACTACCGCGAACAGAACGAGGTGTACCGTCGCCGAAAGAAAGCTATGAGAGAGGAGCAGGTAATCGGCCCCGTAGAATACGAAGTATCCGATAGTCAGCGGCGTGGTCCAGTGGTCGGAAATGACGACGGTTCTCCGCGTGGCCAATATGTAGCCACGTAAGGCCAGCGCCGCGCCAGCGAGCAGCATGGTCGGAAGATCCAGTCCACCAGTACTCGCCAATGTCCCAAACCCCACCAGCACAAGCAAATAGACAGAAAACTCGAAGTATCGATTAATCGCCAGGGACAGAGGGTTCAATTCGAGTTGTCGGTTGATTTGTGGCATCGAAAGTCGCGAAGCGCTCAGAGCTCGTCCGCCTCCAAACTGCTTTGTTTAAGTTTCCGGGTTCAGCCTCTATTGTTCGACAAGTCCCATCCAGAAGGGAAGGCCTTCGTGCCTCTTTCTTGCACCAAAAGTCACCAGCCCTTTGCACGCGCCGCTGCAACATGTCTCCACGGACGGGAATCCGCGCCCACGTTTGCTAGAATGATTCAGGTCAGGCATCGGTCTCACGCGACGTACTCTCGCCAACCCCGCCAGGTCCGGAAGGAAGCAACGGTAACGGGCTCTTGCGTGTGCAGTGGGCCCCCGGTGCCTGGCTTAACTTGACTCTCTACCCCAACCAAAACCTTTACGCTCCCTTTACAAGTCTTTGCGCAAGAAATCCTTGCTGTCCTCATCTCAATTATGGCAACAAAAATATCTGCCAGGTTGGCTAGGGAAGCTCGCGAGGAGAAACATGCGCAGGGTTCCGTCGAAAATCGTATCGCCGAGTGTGACAATTCGCGTTTCTGGCTCTCTTTCTCAAAGTCATCTGACCTACCTCGACCAACTCATTTCTTCCGCGATTGACTGTGCCCTCTGGCCTCTGCTCGATCTGACTCATCTGGAAGAACTGGACCGCGTTGCGCTAACCTACCTCCTGACCGGCGAGGGCCGCACTTTCGGCGTCGTCGCCTGCCCCAATTTCATCCGCGAATGGATGCAACACGAAAAGGAACACGAAGCCGCCTGATCGCCCCGCATTTCATACTGCAGCGTCCCTTTTTTAACGTGGGGACAGCCCCCCCTTCGGCAGGCTCAGGCCAGGTTCTCGGCTGTCCGTCGAGCGAAGCTCGACTTTCTACGCTTAGGCTCGCCACAAGTTAGACATTCTGCCTCCAATCCTGCAAAATACTCCCTTCATACTCAGGAGCTCTAATTGACCACACCGATTCGCGCCAAAATCAGCGCCCTCGGCACCTACGTGCCGCCTCGGCTGCTCACCAACGCCGACCTCGAAAAGATGGTCGACACCACCAACGACTGGATCCTGGCCCGCGTCGGCATCCGCGAACGCCACATCGTCGAAAAAGGCGTGGCCACCAGCGACCTCGCAGTGGAAGCCGCCAAGAAGGCGTTAGCACAGCGCGGCATCGCGCCCAGCGACCTCGATGCCATCATCGTCGGCACCGTCACCCCCGACATGTTTTTTCCTTCAACCGCCTGCCTGGTCCAGCACAAGCTAGGCGCCGAGGGCGTTTGGGGATTCGATCTCTCCGCGGCCTGCTCCGCCTTCGTTTACGCCGTACAAACGGGTGCGCAATTCATCGCCACGGGAACCCACAAGCGAGTCCTCGTCATCGGCGCTGATGTGATGTCCTCAATCATCGACTACGCCGACCGCGCCACCTGCGTGATCTTCGGCGACGGCGCCGGCGCCGTACTTCTCGAGCCCGCCGAAGATGATTCCGTCGGCCTGATCGACTTCATCCACGAAGTCGATGGCTCCGGCGGATGCTTCCTGCAAATGCCCGGCGGCGGCAGCCTCAACCCCGCAACCCGCGAAACCGTCGACAAGAAAATGCACTACGTTCACCAGGACGGCCAGCAGGTCTTCAAATTCGCCGTGCGCAAGCAAACCGAAGCCTGCCTGAAACTGCTCGAACGCAACGGCCTCAAGGGCTCGGACATCGACGCCTTCATCCCCCACCAGGCCAACCTGCGCATCATCAACGCCACCGCCGAGCGCCTGGGCCTGCGCCCCGAAAGCGTCATCGTCAACATCCAATGCTTCGGCAACACCACCGCAGGGACGATTCCCTTAGCCATGAATACCGCGGTCGAACAGGGCAAGCTGAAGAAGGGAAGTCTGGTCCTGATGGCCTCAGTGGGCGCGGGATTCACAGTAGGAGCCGCACTCCTGCGCTGGGCCTTCTAGCACGGCATGGCTGCAAGAGTAGCGCCGGCGTCTCGCCGGCTTGCCTCTTGACGGGTTTCGATCAACTGGTTGTGCTTTCGGATGGCGCAGCGCTTCAGCGCTGCGTCTAGCTGCACCGGATGACGGGGCTTTAGCCCCCGAGGTACGTTCGTAACGCCCCGCCAGCATTTCTATATCCCGAACCAGCAACCGACTGTTATGTTTCCCCGAGCGTCCGCCCCACGTGGGGATGTGGCGGACGAGCAACGCCATGCTCCGTACCACATGCTACTGCCTGCTGTTGGCCCTCGTTTCAATGAGCCAATCCGCAGCCCAGAAGTCGAAAGACGACTCACAAGAAACCAAAATCCTGATCATGGAACACTTGTGGAATGAAGCCCAGGTGAATCGCGACGCCCGCGTTCTCGATGCCATGATCGGCAGCCAATTCATCAACACCGAGTACGATGGCGAGGTCAGTGACAAAGCCAAGTTCCTCGCCGACATCAAAGACCCGCAGTTCAAACCCACGAGCCTAACGATTCAAGACGTCAAGGTCAACATGTACGCCGACGCAGCCGTAGTGGTCGGCATCTATCACACGAAAGGAATGTACGAGAACAGGCCCTACGAGCACTTCGGCCGCTTCACCGACACCTGGATATACACCGAAGGCCGCTGGCAATGCGTAGCCAGCCACACCAGCCTGCTGAAAAAGTAAAACGTCATCGCCACCGTGACGGGCACGCTCCGAAGAATCTATCGCCTATAAAAATCTTGAACGGAATTTGCTCCCCCATCCGCTCGCCAATGATCTAAACACGATGATCTAAGCACCACTCTGATTTCTTTGACTAGACTCAGACTGCTTCCAATGTAAGCCACCCCTGCCCACCCCCTGGAAGCCCTGCTGGCTTTCGCCATACTTCAGGCCGAAGCCGGCCTTAAGTGGGCGGCCCGTCAGCCACTTGCGCTAGGATAGGCTCAACCTAAGCACTAGGAGCCCAACGTGACAATCCGGAAAGCTGCCCTACAAATTGCAGCCGTGGTGCTGCTCATCCTAATGGCCTCCAACACCTATCTCGCCATCGATCACCTAAAGCAAATCCAGGCAACTGCGGCCCACAGCCTCGAGAGCCTCCAGTGTGCAAGCTGGCATCGCCCGCATCGGGCAGGATTTCACCGACATGGAGACCGGACAGCGCGGCTACCTTCTCACCGACGACCCTGCCTACCTCCAGCCCTACGTTGACGCGAAAAATGGGATCGCTACCCACTTCGCCAATCTTCGCTCCTCCTTAGCCAATCGCCCCCAACCCGAGCAGGCGCTCGAAACCCAACTGGAATCCCTCGCCGCCTCGAAACAAGCGGAGATCGAGCGAACCATCGCTTTGCGTCAGCAGGGGTATCGCCACCGCGCCTTCCAACTCGTGCAAACCAACCAAGGCAAACAATATTCGGATCAGGCGCGGTCTCTGCTGTCTTCATTGTCTTCCCTGGAAAACAGCCGCTTCGCCGCACTCGAAAAACAGAGGGATGCCGACTCCACCCAAGCTATGTCGCAAACCATCGCCGCCAATTCGGGTTTGCTCCTGCTAACCGCAGGCCTCTTTCTGCTCATCCGCTTCCACGAGCGTGCCCTCGAACGGCAAGCCGCAGAAAGCCGGCAGCAATTAGCGGAGCACGATTCGCAACTGGAGAAACTAACCAGGCTGATGTCTGCCGCCGCCGACCAGACTCGCTCCCAGATTGCAGTCATCGAAGAGAATGCCCGCCTCTTGCTTGAAAAATACGACGGATTCTTGCCCCCGCTCGGCTATGCCTGCGCCCAGCACATCAAGGAGGCAACCGCACAACTCGAACAACTCCGCAAGCATCTCCTCGCCCACCCAGAGTCCGACATCCAGGAACAAGCGGCCTAACGGACGGCGCCGCGGGTTTTGGGTGCCGCAGCGCTGGGTGCCCCATCCTTAACGTCGCGCTCTTTGCGACGTTAGGGTGGGGATTTTGACTTCCCATCTCGAAGTGAGGCAGCAGCCCAGCCGGCCGGCTGAGCCGGAACGAGCCCGGGAAGGGCACGAATTTATTCGTGCCGTTAAGTCTGCCAGCCCCTCAAGAAATTTCCACAAACCCACTGTGACATCTAACCTTGTGCACAGCCCATCCCATGCGCGATCATGGTCGAGGCCGTGACGGTTGGCAGAAGCCAATCCGCCACGCCCGAAAGTCCTTTGCTGTCTAGATTTTAGTATCTAAGCTCTTTGACATCCGGATTTTGCGGGGAATTTCCTGCTAACGTGATGATTCCATAGATGGGAGGGGGGAGGGGGATACCCCGATTTTCAGCCCGGGAAGGAGCTACCCAACGCTCGCCGCAACGACGACCCAAACTTTATTTTCGGGACGAAATCCACTACGGCCGCGTCATCTTCTCCGGCTTAACCCACTGATCAAATTCCTCGCCTGTAAGATAGCCGAGCTTCACCGCCGCCTCGCGCAGGCTGCTGTCCTCCACGAGCGCCGTGTGGGCAATCTTAGCCGCCTTGTCGTATCCCACTTTCGGTGCCAGAGCCGTGACCAGCATCAGCGAGTTCTTCACGTACCAATCCACCTTCGCGCGATTAACCTCGATGCCTTTGATCATGTACTCGACATATCCGTGGCAGGCGTCGGCGACCAGCGTAACCGAGTGCAGAAAGTTATAAATGATCACAGGCTTGTAAACGTTGAGTTCGAAATTACCCTGCGACCCGGCGAATCCCACCGCAGCGGTAGCTCCGTGAACCTGCACGCAGACCATGGTCATCGCCTCGCACTGCGTCGGATTGACCTTGCCCGGCATGATCGAAGACCCAGGCTCGTTCTCCGGGATGGAGATCTCACCCAGCCCGCAACGCGGCCCCGAAGCCAGCCACCGAATATCGTTTGAAATCTTCATTAGCGAGGCTGCCAGTGTTTCCATCGCGCCCTGCGCGTAAACGATCTCATCATGTGCCGAAAGCGCGGCGAACTTGTTGCCATGCGAGCGGAAGGGAAGTCCCGTAAGCTCGGCAATCTTATTAGCAGCGCGCTCCGCAAATTCAGGATGAGTATTCAATCCAGTTCCGACAGCGGTTCCGCCGATGGCGAGATCGTAAAGTCCCTCGAGCACCTGTTCCAGCCGCTTAATGTCGCGCTCGAGCAAACTCGCCCAGCCGCCAAACTCCTGGGCGAATGTTAATGGAACAGCATCCTGCAAGTGCGTCCGTCCGATCTTGACTACGTCATTAAATTCCCGCGCCTTGGCCGTGATCGCATCGTGCACATTGTTGATCGCGGGAATCAGGACGTTCTTAACCTGCGATGCCGCCGCAATGTGCATCGCTGCCGGAAACGTGTCGTTCGACGACTGCGACATATTCACATCATCATTGGGATGAATCGGCTTCTTCGATCCCATCACGCCGCCCGCAATCTCTATAGCGCGGTTCGAGATAACCTCATTCACGTTCATGTTGGTCTGCGTGCCGCTGCCCGTCTGCCAGATGCGCAGCGGAAACTGGTCGTTGAGCTTGCCCGCAATCACTTCGTCAGCAGCCTGCACGATCAGCTTGGCTTTTTCGGCCGGCAGTTTGCCGAGGTCTTGGTTCACCAGAGCGCATGCCTTCTTAAGGATGCCAAACGCGCGGATCATTTCCGGCGGCATCGTATCGCGGCCAATGTTGAAATGCAGCAGCGAGCGCTGTGTCTGCGCTCCCCAGTAAACGTTGGCCGGGACCTCAATCTGCCCCATGCTGTCGGATTCAGTGCGCGTGCGAGCCGCCGGTTCTGCGGAGATTGACATAGGGTCCTGATTAGAGCGCGATGGATGAAGCAACCAGAAATTATAGCGCGGACCGAGCGTCCGCTTTTGCCGTGCTTCCGTTTAACCCGTCTGTAAGAAAGTCAGCATCGGCGCATGCTAAAATCATCGGCTTCTACCCGTGCCTTCGATGGCCGATGCAGCGCGCTACGGACTCCATGCCTCACTTTCTCGCCGCCGCGGAAGTTGAAACTCAAGCCAAGCCCCAACTCCGTTCGCTTCCAGAGATGCGCACCGACGTGCTGGTCATAGGATCGGGGCCGACCGGACTGGCCTGCGCTATCGAGGCGCAGAAGATCGGGCTCAAAGTTATCGTTCTTGATAAGGGCTGTCTGGTGAACTCGCTGTTTCACTATCCTGCGGGCATGACTTTTTTTACCACGCCCGAACTGCTCGAGATTGGTGACATCCCTTTCACCACCGCATTGCAAAAGCCCACTCGCGAGGAGGCCCTCGAGTATTACCGCAAGGTCACCGAGCATTACCATCTCGATATTCGCCAGTACGAGTGGGTTAAAACGGTGATGGGCGAAGACGGCAACTTCAGCATTACAGCTACCGACCGCGCCGGCCGTCCCCACGACTACCGCGCCCGCAAGGTGATCGCCTCCACCGGATATTACGATCTTGCCAATCAACTCGGCCTGCCTGGCGAAGAGCTCCCCAAGGTCTCGCACTATTACGCTGAGGCTCATCCCTATTACGACACGGATGTGCTGGTGATCGGAGGCAAGAATTCTGCGGCGATTGCCGCTCTCGATCTCTGGCGTCATGGCGCCCGCGTAACGCTGGTCTATCGCGGAAGCCAACTGCACCGCCACGTCAAGTACTGGATCAAGCCCGACATTGAGAATCGGATCAAGAACGGAGATATCGTCGCCTATTTTGACAGCCGTGTGCAGGAGATCGGCGTCGACCACGTCGTCATCGTCACGCCGCGCGGCCCCATCCGGCTGAAGAATGATTTCGTCCTGGCTTTGATTGGTTACCACCCTGACTACGATTTCCTGCGCAGCATGGGCATCGAGCTGTCTGAGGAGCAATCCCGCCCGGTCTGCGATCCGGTGACGCTCGAGAGCAATGTGCCCGGGATCTACGTCGCGGGAGTGATTGTCGCCGGTTCCAGCACCAACGAAATCTTCATCGAGAACGGCCGCTTCCATGGCAAGCAGATCGCCGACGACCTCAAGCGCAAACTGCGTCCTGCCTCGTAACCAGACTTAGGTGGAGTTCTGCACGCACGAGTCAAAGACCACGACCTCGAAAACGGAAGCCCGCCATTTGTTAACCTAGCCGTTCTCATGCAAACCCAACCAGAGCTGGCAGCCCCATCAATTTCGCTCGGGTCCTACCTGCGGCTGCTGCGCGGCAATCGCAATTTTCGTCGGCTCTGGATGGCGCAGATTGTCAGCGAGATCGGCGACTGGTTCTACACACTGTCCATTTACACATTGCTGCTGCAGTTGACTGGGCGCGCCAGTTCGGTTGCGTTGGCGCTGGTTCTGCAAGTTCTGCCGCAGACTTTTACAGCTCCAACCGCAGGCGTGGTGAACGATCGCTTGCGCCGCAAGCATGTGATGATTGCCGCCGACCTGGTTCGCTTTGTAGTCGTGCTGGCCATGCTGCTGGTGCGCTCGCGCTCCACGGTTTGGCTCGTCTATCCGCTGCTGCTGGCCGAGACCGTCATGGCCGCGTTCTTCGAACCGGCTCGTAACTCGGTGATCCCAAATATTGCTGCGCGCGGAGAAGTGCTGATCGCCAACACGCTGTCTTCGGCCACGTGGTCGGTGAACCTGTTGATTGGCGCTTCGGTGGGAGGAGTGGTTGCGGCTTTCTTCGGGCGAGACGCTGTGTTCATTCTCAACGCGCTGTCGTTTTTGGCATCGGCCTTGCTGATCGGCGGAATGCATTTTGCCGAGCCGCACGCCGAGTCTGCGGCTCCGCTGCGTCCGCGCGATCTGGTCGACTTTTCTCCCGTGCTGGAAGGCATTCGCTACGTGCGCAATCATCGCACGCTGCTTCCAACTGTCTTTGCGAAAGCCGGCGAACTGATGATCGGGCCGAGCTGGGTGATCTTTACCGTGCTGGGCGCGCATGAGTTTGCCGTGCATTGGCACAACATCGACACCGCACGCGGAGCGATGCTCGGCATGAGCATCCTGCTCGGAGGACGCGGCCTTGGTGCACTCGTTGGCCCGCTGGTCTCGGCGCGTTGGGCGGGCCGCAGCGACCGTCGACTGCAACTCGGCATTCTTTTTGGCTATCTCATCATCGCCGTTGGATACGGAGCGCTCGGGATCAGCCGCACGGTTTGGATGGCCAGCGCCTGCGCCATGCTGGCCCATGCTGGAGGATCAACCGTCTGGGTTTTCTCGACTACGCTTTTACAGCTGCATACCGAAGACCGCTTCCGTGGGCGAGTCTTCTCCGCGGACCTGGGCTTCTCGATGCTGACGATCGCTGCAGGCGCTTACTTGTGTGGACGCTTGCTCGACGCAGGAATCGGTGCCCGCACGGTCGCGACCTACACCGGGTTGGTGATGCTGATTTCGGCGACGTTGTGGACGCTCGCCATGCGAGTTGGAATGGAACGGACAGTAGAGACGCCCATGCCATCCGATTGAAAGCGATCAGGCTGAAGGTGGTTAGCCTGAAAATGATCAGATGAACTGCTCAGGAAGGCGCGGCTTTAGTCGAATTTACGTCTTTGACAAGCCCATGGTTCGGTCGCTTGCTCTCGATTGAACGCTCAGGCCTCGGCAATGGCCGCGATCGAGACTCTCATGCCGGGGATTCTAACGGGGAGTTTCGCACCTTGCCGTGCAGGCGGGTTTGATGGAAACCACTTAATCCACTCTTCATTCATTCCGGCGAAGTCTGTTTCCTCAAGAAGGATGACAGTGGCACTCACGACCCGGTCGAGAGAAGTGCCTGCAGCCCTGAGGATTGCAGACACATTCTCCAAGCACCGCCGGGTCTGCTCCTGAATCGTGTCCCCAACAATCTTTCCGGTTACTGGGTCGTGTGGGCTCGTGCCTGAGACGAACACAAGACCCGCTGCTCGTACCGCTTGGCTGTATGTCGGCGGGGGAGGCGGGGCGTTGGGCGTGCGAACGATATCTCTTGCCATAACTTTCTCCATGCTGATTCTCGAAGGCAGTGCAGCCAAGGTCGGGCCACTCACGGCGGGAGGATGCAGACTTCAGCCCTCTGAGGTCTTACCCGAACATCCTGTCGATCTTCGCGGCCATGATGAAGTCGCTCTCGGTGAGGCCGTCAATCTTGTGCGTCCACATTGTGATCTCGGCCTTGCCCCAGGCCAGCAGAATGTCGGGATGATGCCCTTGCTCCTCGGCCAGAGCGCCCACGCGATTCACGAAATCGAGCGCCTGCTTGAAATCGGAAAACGTGTAGGCGCGAGTGAGGTGATGCTCGTTGACCACGCTCCACTTGGGGACGTTCTTGTGCAGCGCGTCGAGTTCCTTGCCTTTGAGCGGAGGCACGCCACCACGGCAGGGGACGCATTTCTTATCGGCTAGTTGTTCGGTCATGGAACTCCTCAGTTTATTGTACGACCGTAATCCAATTCGTACTGTGCCCACGCGGAAGGCATAATGTCACCTTCCGTGTGGCATGGATGAATCCACCTCGTCAGGCAGGACAGATCGATCTGCATGAGGCGGTTTACGGTAGCGGAATCTGCAGACGGGGAGAAGATGAAATGGACCTCGCGGCAAGGGCCGTCGCACCCGCCGGGTCTGCCCACAATATAGTTGGGGTGATTAGCCGGCGGTCGGTAATTGCCTTCAAAAGATGACAGGCTGTAGGCGTTCCCCATTAGAGGATAGTCCCACCATCGTCCCTGGGCCCAATCGCCGATAGCTTCAACCACAACATAGAATCCTTTACCCGAAGCGACGCCGTTGTCCACCGTCACGCGCGCCTTAATCTGTTCGGGGCGAGCACCGGCCAGCAGAAAGAAATGAAGCACGTCGAAACGGGAGAAGAGGTCAGCATTTCGAAAGTAGAAATCGTTCCACAAGATTTCGAGAGTACACGCATGCTCCGTGCAGTTGCCCTCGTAGTGCGCGAGATGCCCCCACTTACGCTTCAGCTTCTGAACATCGCTAAGGGTGGCACGATGGATTTCCAGAGATCGAACGTCCGCGAGTAAATTCTCGGCGCGCCTGCGCAGGAGGTGCTGCTCAATTTGGGTGAGCACGATGGCGAACAAGAAAACAACGAAAATACCCAGAGCGCCGGCTCGAACAAGACGCGCAATCTTTCGCGGATGGCTCACGGATTGATTAGACACCGCCGAGAGTTAGAACGGACACCATTCTTTCGCGGGATGGCCTCTTGCGTTACCGTGCTCGCCGCAGGACTGCGAGCAGACCTTTCTTTCTTACCTCAGTCATGTCGAGACTCACTGTGGGTTGATTCAATGCGGCGACGAGGGCCTGTTCGAGTAAGCAGAGGCGATGCAGTTTTTCTAAATGAGTTCCATCATGTTCCCGAACGCCGTTGTCAGTCATAGCCGGCAGTTCTCCGCAAAATCCTCCCACCGCGTTACTGGTCGTTCTGATGCCGAGGAAACCTCAGAGGCTAAAGCCTCCCATCAATGGACGGGCTGATCGCAGCGCTGGAAGCGCTGCGCCACCCAAAATCAGAGCTGCCAGTTAAAACGGAATATCCTCATCCGTGATCGGCCCGGAGCCCGCCGTTGCGTGCTCGGGTTCGGGCGTGCGCTGGTCGAAGTTGTTGCCGCCGCCGGCTGAGGCGCCGCGTGAGCCTTCTTTGAAGTCGCCGCCGCCTTCGCCGCGTCCGCCGAGCAGGATCAGGTCGTTGGCTACGACCTCGGTCATGTACTTTTTCTGTCCGCTGGTCTTGTCGTCCCAGGAGCGGGTTTGCAGGCGGCCTTCGATGTAAACTTTGCCGCCTTTCTTCAGATATTCGCCCGCAATCTCGGCCAGGCGCTGCCAGAGCACGACGTTGTGCCACTCAGTGCGGTCCTGCCATTCGCCGCTCTTGTCTTTGAAGCGTTCGTTGGTGGCGATAGTCAGCTTGGCCACGGGCGTGCCCTGCGGCGTGTACTTAATCTCTGGGTCTTTCCCAAGATTTCCGATCAGTTGAACCCGGTTCAGACTTTTTCCAGCCATGGGATGCTCCTTCGCAGGGGTTCACTATAGCAGAATTGGATGCGTGGAAATTGTGCTGACTGTCACAAGCGGCAAGGCGGAGTATCGTTTTGGGCAGGCTTGTTGAGCCATCGTAACGCTGCAGGCTGAGCAATTCGGGTTATAATCCTTGCCATGCCTCCTGCACCCGGCGCCACCAAAGCTGTCGGCATGGTTCCCGACGAGATGAAGTCTGAACCCAGGTCCAAGGGCCTGACTACGCCTCGCAAGAAGAAGCCGAAGGAACTGGCGGTGATTACCGAATGCTGTACCGGATGCGCCGGCTCGCCTGCCTGCGTGGAATATTGTCCGGTCGAAGATTGCATGTTCTGGGTGGCGG
This sequence comes from uncultured Acidobacteriaceae bacterium, assembly GCA_963807145.1. Lineage (GTDB taxonomy): Bacteria > Acidobacteriota > Terriglobia > Terriglobales > Acidobacteriaceae > Sulfotelmatobacter. The sequence continues at coordinate 52,086 of CAWEBA010000018.1, forward strand.
ATGAAGACAGCACACCCTTCGGGCGCATCGCGGTCGATCCGATTCTCTGCATCGGCTGCAAGAAGTGCCTCAGCAAGGGTCCCGACGGCTGCTTTCTTGATGGCTGTCCGTGGGACGCCATTGTCATGGTCGACATCGTTGAAGTGGAAAAAGAAGTCGGCGCTATGGCGATTTAGAAGCAGTGGCCGGTGGCCAGTGATCAGTGGCCAGTAACATCACTTCTTCTTGCTGGCTTCCCCTGTATGTTCAGGACTGTTCCCGGGCTCGGGGAAGTCGCTGTCAGCGCCTTTGATCAGCGGATCCTGGTCGCGGTGGCCGAGTGGTTCGGAGAGAGCGAGGTTCCCATCGTGATGATGTTCTTCGCCTTCTGTGGCGCCCTTGGCGCGGTCGGGATCGTTGTCAGAGATTTTATTCATAATGAATGCTCCTGTTCGCCAGCGAGCTACTGACCAGACCGCCCTGCGGGTGCGACTCCCAGCTTGCGAAGACGCTCGCGGGCTTGCAAGGCTTCGTTGGATTTGGGATAGCGCTGGATTACGTGGCGGAGTTCGGTGACTCCGTCATCCTGCTTGCCGAGTTCGATCAGCGAAAAGCCTTTCTTCAGCTGAGCCGAAGCAGTCTTGTTTCCTGCCGGATAGTTTTGCACAACCTGATCGTAGCTCTGCGCCGCCTGCTGGTAATTTCCCTGGCGGAACTGAATCTCACCCAGATAGAAGTAGCAATTCCCGGCGAGATCGGTGTTGGGATAAAACTTGAGGTACTGGGAAAATTCCTGCGTAGCCAGATCATTATTGCCGCCGTTGTAATCACGCAACGCGTTGTTGTAAAGCACGTCGGGCGGCGGAGCCTGCGCTAAAGCCTGCGCCTGCGCTTGTTGCTGAGCCACCTGTGCCGCTTGAGTTTGCTGCGACGACTGCATGTCCTCCAGTTGCTTGCTGACTTTGGCTAGACGAGCTTTAAGTTCGTCTAGCGTGTCATTGAGCGATTGGAGCTGGCCGGAAAGCTGGTCAACGTGGGTCGATTGATCCCCCTGCTGTTTTTGCAGTGTGCCTTGCAGGGCGGTGATGGAGCCAGTGACTTTGTTGATGGCGTCGGTATCCTGCTCGACCAGGTTTTTCATGACGCCCATGCGCTCGTCGAAGCCGCGCTGCATGGCGGTCATCTGCTCCTGCAGTTGCTGCACTTGAGTTTGCAGTTGAATCATTTCCTTGCTGACGCCCCAAGCCGGAGTAACAGCCAGCCAGAGCACAGAGAGCAGAGCGAAAAGAATAGAGCCGCGTCGTAGTGTCATAGGCGTAGGTTTCCCGCAATCTATTTTAGACGGGTTGGGGGCAATATAGGTTGGGAAGATATTCAGGAACCTAGTTGGGAACAGGAAAAGTCAGGGGCGGGGAGTGCTCCGCCCCTGAGCGGGGAATCTCCGCCTACTTTTGATAGACGAAGTGGCCACGGCGGTTCTGCTGCCAACAGGCTTCGTTGTCTTCCAGGCAGAACGGTTTTTCCTTGCCGTAGCTGATGGTCTTGATGCGGCTGGCACTGACGCCGGCCGCGGTCAAGGCGTTCTTGACAGAACTGGCGCGCTGGTCGCCCAGGGCCAGATTGTATTCGGTTGAGCCGCGGTCGTCACAGTGTCCCTCGATCGTGAAACTGACGTTGGGATGCTGGCTGAGGAACTGCGCGTCGCCCTGCATGGACGATTCCTGATCGGCGCGAATATTGGACTTGTCGTAATCGAAATAGATGTCCTTGACATTCTGCCCGAACAGATCCTCGTCAGTGGGCGATGGAGTCGCTGCCATCGGCGGTGGCGGCGGTTGGGTGACGGTGAGGCGCGTCGTCGCCTCCTGCGTTCCGCCAGCACCTTTGGCCACGAGGTGATAGGTGGTGGAGGCGCTAGGGCTGACGGGCTGCGATCCACTGGCTTGCACGGCTCCGATGCCATCAATGGAAACGTCGGTAGCGTTAGAGGTTTGCCAGGTCAGAGTCGAAGACTGGCCAGGCTGAATCGTATCTGGGCTCACCGAGATGGAAGCAGTGGGCGATGCCGGCGGCGGTGGGGGCGGTGGCGGCGGTGGCGCGGTTTTCTTCTTGCATGCGCCGAGCATGAGAATAGCGGCCAGAGCAGTGACGGTTGCGAGCACTTTCCAACTTTGATGTTTCATGTTCTTCCTCTTCACGTTTAGATCCTCCTGCGGACCGGAAAATCGATTGCAAATTGCGACGAAGTGTTTTACTTCCAACTCCAGTTCGGTTGCGAATTACGTCCCGTAAAGGTCAGTTGATGGAGCTTGGTGCCATCGGCGAGCATCATCCAGATCTCTTCTTTCCCAGAGCGGCTCGACTGAAACACGATGTGACGGCCATCCGGCGCCCAGAAAGGAAAATCGTTGCGCCCGCCATCGTGAGTCAGCTGCACCCACTGCTTGCTGGCAACGTCCATCAAGTAAATATCGGAGGAGCCTGGATCGCCGGGACCGTATTTCCGAGTCCACGCCATCGTCAGGAACTGGCCGTTGGGCGCCCAGTTCGGCGAAACCGCATAACCCTGGTCGGTCATGCGCTGCTGGTTGGTACCGTCGCCCTCCATGGTGTAGACCTGAGGCAATCCGGTGCGGCCGCTGACGAAGCCGATCTGACTGCCGGTCTTACGGTTCCAGGTCGGCGAAACATCCGGGCCTTTGTTGGCCGTCATGCGATGCAGGTTGGCTCCGTTGGCATCACAGATATAAATTTCGTTATCGCCGCTGCGCGAGGATGAGAATGCCAGGCGGGTGCCGTCGGGCGACCAGGCGGGCGAGAGATTCGTGCCTCCGAAATGGGGAAAACTGACCAGCCGGTTGAGGTCCATGGAGTACATCAGAATGTCCCAGCCCGACTTGGTCAAGGAACTAAAGGCCAGCCGGGAACCATCGGGCGAGATACGCGGCGAAAGAGAAATGGATCCCAGATGAGTGACTTGGCTCTGATTCGAGCCATCGTAATCCATCACCCAGATTTCCTTGTGGCCGGAGCGATCGCTGACGAAATAGATTTTGCTCTCGGCAATGCCGGGGATGCCGCCGCCCAGACGCAGAATGATTTCATCGGCGAATTTGTGGGCGATGAGGCGAGCGCCCTCATCCGTAGCGACGTCCGTGTATTGCTTGCCCAGCACCTGCGGCGATGCAGTGTTCTTCACGTCGTACAACCAGCCTTGAACGGTGACTTTTCCGCTGGCGGCGCCGAGGTTTCCGAAAGCCAGCATGGCGGCGTTCGGCGGAGGCACGTTCCACAGATTGAACGTGACGTCGGCGGGCTGCCCGGGAACTTGCAGGGGATAGAAGCTCTTGGACACCAGTTCGACCACGCCGGAGTTATCCAGATCGTTCCAGAACGTGTCGTCGAATGTCTTCAGCAGGGCGGCGTTCTGAGGATCGCCGGTGGAAGGCTTGAAGTCGGGTACCGCGAGGCGAACTTTTTCGACACCCAGAGAAGTACCGGTGCGGACCCAATCCTGAGCCCGGACGGAAGGAGTAAGGGAAGCGAGCAGAATGAGGAAACCGCTCAGAATCGGTGCGGCGGTTCGGGCCAAGCCTCGTCTTTGTGTGTCGTCCATCCGTGCGGAGCCGTTACGCGAACCCGGACAAAAAGATACCGTATACGACAATATCGTACCCCGATATGTTCTCATTGGCAAGTTACGATTGACCACGAACCATGATAATCACGAATTTTAGACTTCAGGAATACTCAGGTAGATGCTGCATCCTTACGATAAGTCCCAGCATAACTTTTATGGATGCCGCGGCAAGGCTCTAAGGCGGCAAATTTATTTCTTGCTGTAATCAAACCAAAATTCCACCGAAACCTTGTTCCCGGAGTAATCCTGGGGCAACGGTCCGAAAGTATCGATTCGCTGCACGGCGCGGACTGCCGATTGGTCGAGCGATGGCACGCCACTCGACTGCTCCACCTGCACGTTGAAGGGGTGACCATCCCGCGCGATATCGAAGGTTACATAGACCCGTTGCGCGGTAGAGATTCCAGGATCGACCTCGTACTTCAGCCAATTTTCCGAAACCTTCTGGTCGATGACCCGCACGTAGTAGGCATAAAGGCTGCCGAAATCGCCCCCACCTCCGTTAACGCCGAAACCTCCTTTCGCTCCGCCGGCAGAGAACGTGCCATACGGACCGCTGACGGGCCCTCCTTCGCCATAAGCAACCTGATTGGTCTCTTCCTGCGGTGGAGCTGCTGGTTTCGCCTTGGTTGGAGTCGGAGGCTTTGTCGGTTTGATCTTGGAATTCTTGCCCTGGATTTCGATCGCGTCTGGTGCCTTCTCCTCAACCTTGGGCTGAGATTGGGTAAGGCCCTTGGATTCGTTAGCCACAACATTTTGGCTTTGCGTGGGATTGGCGGGCAAGGGAACTGAACTGACCAAGGTGACGCCGATGGCGCTGCCTCCGCCGCCCGCACCCCAGTTCGATCCACTGGCTCCGCTGAAGGCTACTGAATAGAGCATGATCAATGCCGTCACCCCGACATGGAACCCCGCCGACCATCCGAGGGCGCGCCCCCAGTTGTCGTGTTCGAAGAAGATCTCAGCGTTTTGTGCCATGTTCTTCCAGAGGCTGGGTAACGATGCTGATGTTGGTGATGCCCGCTTGCTTCACCGCATCCATAACGGTGGCGAAAGCTCCAAACGGGACATCCTCATCAGCGCGGATGAAAATGAACTGATTGTGGGGATCGCGAATCTTCTGGTGCAGCGTGGCCGGGATCTGGTTGATATTGATGGTTTCGTTCCCCAAGAACACGCGCTGATCCTTGTTAATGGTGATGACCAGCCGTTCCTCGGTGATTTCCTTAACCGTGCGGGTTTTGGGCACGTTGACTTCAATGCCCGATTGCAGCACCGGCGCGGTTACCATAAAGATGATCAGCAGGACGAGAACGACGTCCACCAGCGGGGTGATGTTGATGTCGGCAAGAGCCGTTTGCGTACGGCCGTTGGAGGACGTGAAGGCCATCAGCGCCTCACTTCTGGTACTGCTTGCGGCTGAATGCTCTCGATGGCGTTAAGCACTTCCAGCCCAAAGTCGTCGCCGCTGGCGGCGAAATTGCGGATGGAACTGCCGATCAGGTTGTAAGCGATGACAGCAGGGATAGCGGTAGCCAATCCTGCAGCAGTAGTGATGAGAGCTTCCGATATGCCCGGAGCAACCGCGCGCAGCGTGGCGCCGCCAGCTGTGCCCAAGCCGTGAAAAGCGTCAATGATGCCCCAGACCGTGCCAAACAATCCGATGAACGGCGTGACGGCCGCCGTAATGGCGAGCCAGGGAACGTTGCGTTCAAGGCGCGTGATTTCTTCCGAGGCTCCGATCTGCATGCCGCGTTGCACCGCAGTCAGGCTGCGAAGCGCAGCTCCATGCGCCGACAACTGACGCTTGTATTCCTGGAATCCGCCTTCAAAAACCCCCACCAGAGGGCTGGGACGGAACTGATCCGCCACGGTCGCAATATCCTGCAGGCGTTGTGCCTTGCGAAAAGCGCGCAGGAAGCGTCCACTCTGCCAGCGCGCGCGCCGGAGGAGGTTCCATTTCGTGAGAATGATGGCCCAGGAGATAAAACTGAATGCCAGCAAGGTGAGAAGAACAAACTTGGCGACGGGACCGCTACTGGAGACGAGTTCGACAATTTCGCCGCCGACGAAAGCTGCAAAGTAGGGAAGATGCATCGTAGTTTTCGGATACCTTGGTTGCGATTATAGATGATCGAAGCGAGCTTCTTTGCGGGACGTATCCTAAGAATAACGTGGGTGTGGACCTGGAGCGCGCCCGCTTCGTATTTATTTTCCTCATATAGCTTTCCTGATATACCCAATCATCGCGGATGACATCTAATGGGGGCGTTTAAGTCAGTAAAGGGATCTCGAAGGAGGGGAAATCATGGCTAAGCACGGACTGCTGGGAAACTATCGCTTCACGGATGACACAGAAGACATTCGAGGCTCCAAATTGTATGGGCTGAACGATGAAAAACTTGGCAAGATCGACGATGTAATCTTTGATCACTTCACCGGACTCATTCACTACGTGGTGGTCGACACCGGCGGATGGTTGACGACCAAGAAGTTTATTGTTCCTGCGGACCGGCTTCGTATGTCCGCCGAGCACAAGGACGACTTTAGCGTCGATCTAAACAAGGAGCAGGTGGAAAGCTTTCCGCCTTATCAGGAGGTCGACCTGGAATCCGATGCGCAGTGGTCGGACTATGAAGGGCGCTACCGATCGAAGTGGGAAGCGGATCCGGTGATGCACCGGGCCGGGACGGACCGGAACGTTACTCCGACCACACAGCAGATGCCGGGGAATTCGCCTTCAGCCCGGGCGGCGGGCCCCGCGACCGGCAACGTTGATACGGGGGCATTCACCGAAGGCGGCTTCGCTGCCAGCACCGATTCGGTTGTGATCAGCCAGAGCGCGGTTGGAATCGGGCCGCGCTGGGATCGATTCCAGGACAGACTAAGGGAGCGCCGCAAGCAGGTGATCACCACAGGTTCCACTGAAGAAAGCGCAGATAAGTTCCGCAAGGCCGGCTAGTCAGGTGGTCTTTTATCGAGCCACGGCTTCGGCCGTGGCTTTTCTATTTGTTGACTGCAAACGAGGCGTCGGCAAGATTCTCGTCTGAGCACACCTCTAAGCCCGTTTCGGCGCAAACTGACAGCCGACAACTGGCCACCGGACACTGCTTTTCATGCTATTCTGCGCAAAACTTCGACATCGTGGATGGATTGTCGACTGAGGGCACCCTGTGCTGGTTGAATTGCGGCTGGAGAACTACGCAGTCATCGACAACGCGGTGGTGGAGTTCGCTTCCGGGCTGAACCTGCTGACGGGAGAAACCGGCGCTGGCAAATCCATATTGATCGATGCGTTGGCCCTGCTGCTCGGGGAAAAGGCGTCGAGTGAAGTGATTCGCACCGGTGCGGAGCGCGCGCTGGTGTCGGCGGTCTTCGCGTGCGAAGGCCGCGCCGGAAATGGAATCGAAAAAGTGCTGGAGCAGAATGGTCTGGACGAATCCGAAGAGGGCTCGCTGATCGTGCGCCGTGAAATTGCCGTTGGGGGCAAAGGCCGCGTGTTCGTGAACAATCAGCCGGCTACGGTCGCGGTGCTGCGGCAACTGGCGCCGCATCTGGCGACCATTCATGCGCAGAACGAATCGATCCTGTCGTTTGATGCCCCGGCGCGCCTGGCATTACTCGACACATTTGCCGGAAGCCAGCTCGAGCAAGTCACGGCTGCATTCGAAGCATGGAAGGGAATTCGGACGCGCATCGACGATCTGGAGCGTGGTGAGCAAGACCGGTTGCGCTTAGTGGATCTGTGGATGTTTCAGAAACGCGAGATTGAAGAGGCCAGGCTGCAAGCCGGCGAAGACGAGCGCCTGGAAACCGAAAAGCGCGTTCTTGCCAACGCCGAGAAGATTTACAACGCCGCGATGCAGGCTTTTGATCTGCTGTATGAGGGAGATGGTTCCACCACTTCGTCGATGCGGGCGGCACAGAAACAGATTGAAGACCTTGCGCGATATGAGCCCAGGTTTCAAGAGGCGCTGGCCGCGCTCGAAACCGCGCGCATCAGCGTGGAAGATGTAGGAGCCACGGTGAGGGACTACGCGGGCGGGATCCACGCCTCTCCCGAACATCTGGCGGAGGTCGAAGACCGGCTCGCCGTGCTTGACCGGCTGAAGCGCAAGTATGGTCCAGCGCTAGAGGACGTGATCGCCTTCGGAGCCGACGTCGCGCGGAAGCTTGCGGAGATCGAAAACAAGGACGAGATCCTGCGCGAATTGCGCTCCGAGCTGGCCAAGACCGGCGCGGAGTATTTGCGGGCTGCGCGCGCGCTGTCGAAATCTCGGCAGGACGCGGCGCGCAAGCTGGAAAAGCTGGTAGAGGCCGAGATCAACGATCTCGCTATGAAATCGACGTTTCGCATCCAGATGACGACCGGCGAAGAAGAAGGGAACTGGGCAGCGGCGGGAATCGATGAGGTCGTTTATATGATTGCGACAAATCCGGGCGAGCCCATGCGCCAGTTAGAGCACATTGCGTCGGGAGGCGAATTGTCACGCGTAATGCTGGCGTTGAAGCTGAGCGTGGCATCGACTCATGTGGCGCGGGCGGCCTCGCCCGCGAAGTCTAGCGGCCCTCGTGCAACTGCCCAGCGCACCATGGTCTTCGACGAAATCGACACTGGCATCGGCGGCCGTGCCGCCGAAGCGGTGGGAAAGAAGCTGAAAGCGCTCGCGCGGTCCAATCAAGTTCTATGCGTCACTCACCTGCCGCAGATCGCCACCTTTGCCGATCAGCATTATGTAATCGAGAAAAAGGACCGCAACGGCCGCACCCGCACCAGTATCCGCGCCGTCGTCGGCGAAGAGCGCACCGAGGAAGTGGCTCGCATGCTGAGCGGTGCCAAGCTCACCGATACATCGCGCAAGCACGCGGAGCAGATGATTAAGGCCAACGGGTAGGTTCATTCCAGGGCTAGAACCATTCACTGCTCGGAATCCCCCTTCGCTGCTAATTCCCGCCGTTTCTGTGGCTTACGTTGACCAGAAGGGTACTTTCCGGTAGTTTATTACTATCGCCTCAATGGGGTTCGTGTACCCTGATCGTACAAGATTCGAGACCAGATTTTGCATCTTGGGCGGCCAGGGGTAGATCACAAGAACGGGAGTTTGATGGTGCCAAGTAGCCAGAGAAAGACATTGCTGTTGCTCAAGCCGCGCGGGTTCTGCGCCGGCGTGGTGCGGGCTATTGATGTTGTCCGCATTGCGCTCGAGGCGTTTGGCCCGCCCATTTACGTCCGCAAGGAAATCGTCCACAACAGCTTTGTGGTCGATGAGTTGCGCGGCAAGGGCGCGATCTTCGTCGACAGCGAAGATGAGGTCCCCAACGGCGAGCGCGTCATCTACAGCGCGCACGGAGTTTCGCCCGAGGTGCGCGAGCACAGCGCCCGGCGCGGACTGCGCGTAATCGATGCGACCTGCCCGCTGGTCACCAAGGTGCACGTGGAAGCGGTGAAGTTTGCCAAAGAAGGCTATTCGCTCATCCTGATCGGACACCACGATCACGACGAGGTAATCGGAACGCTGGGCGAAGCTCCGCTGGTGACCCAGGTGGTGGGAAATCCCGAACAGGTGAAATCGCTGAGTGTGCCCGATCCCGATCACGTGGCTTATTTAACCCAGACCACGCTTAGCCTGGACGAGACCAAAGACATTATCGCGGCGCTGAAGAAAAAGTTTCCCAACATCAAAGGCCCTGCGGCGCAGGATATCTGCTACGCCACGGAAAACCGGCAGGTGGCCGTGAAGGAAGTGGCCTCGGAATCTGATCTGCTGCTGGTTGTCGGCTCTGAGAACAGCTCCAATTCGAATCGTCTGGTCGAGGTGGCGCGCAATCTGGGCACCAACGCGCATCTCATCGACAGCTACAAAGATATTGAGGCCGAATGGTTGCGCGACGTGAAGACGATCGCACTCACGGCCGGAGCTTCCGCGCCAGAGTGCCTGGTGGAGGAAACGATGAAGTTTCTGGCCACTAAGGGTTTCGACAACGTGCAGGAACTGGAAGTGATGCCGGAAAACGTCCGCTTCGGGCTGCCGCCGGAGATTGTCGAAGCTATCGCCGCCGCTCCGGCTAGCGCCACCGCGGACTAACGGAGCCGTTTATTGATGGAGATGGACACTAACTCCCCCGATCCCCATACTACTTCCGCACCCCAACTTCGCTTCGGCAAGATCGATGGACTGGCCAGCCGCGTCGGCGCTGCCATGGATGCCGCCCGCAAGCTTCTCTTTTCCGCTCAGCACGAGGAGGGCTATTGGTGCGGAGAACTGGAAGCCGACACCACGCTCGAGTCGGACTACCTTGTGCTCCACACCTTGCTGGGAACGGTCGATCCTGTGCGCTTCCAAAAGGCTGCCAATTGGATCCTTCAGCATCAGAATGAAGACGGCGGCTGGAGCATTTACCCTACGGGGCCGTCGAATATCAGCGTTTCAGTCAAGGCATATTTCGGTCTGAAGCTTGCGGGGTACCCGGCGGATCATCCCGCGCTCCAACGCGCCTGCAAGAAGATCTTGGCGCTCGGCGGTGCTACCTCGGCCAACACATTCGTCAAGATTTATCTCTGTTTCTTCGGGCAGTATGACTACGACGCAGTGCCGGCGATTCCGCCCGAGATCGTTCTGTTTCCCAACTGGTTCTGGTTTAACCTGTACGAAATTTCATCGTGGTCGCGGGCCATCCTGGTGCCGCTCTCCATCTGCTACGCCAAGAAGCCGTTCAAGAAAATTCCACGGGAGATGGGCATCGAAGAGCTGTTTGTCGGCGGCATGCAAAAATCTCGCATGCACCTGCGCTGGTCAAAAAAGCTCGTGTCCTGGCGGAATTTCTTTCTCTGTCTCGACCGCATGACGCACTGGTTTGAGCGAGTGCACATTCGGCCCCTGCGCTCGATCGCTCTAAAGAGTGCGGAGAAGTGGATGCTCGAGCGTTTCGAGATGAGCGATGGGCTCGCGGGTATCTATCCCTCGATCATGAACTCCACCATTGCCATGCGTTGCCTGGGTTACTCAGTCGATGATCCCCAGGTGATCCGCGCTCTGGATGAATTTGAGAGGTTGGGCATCGAAGAAGGCGACACCTTCCGCATGCAGCCCTGCCTGTCTCCGGTATGGGACACGGCTTACGCCATGTTCGCCCTCGCCGAAGCGGGAGTGGCGGCGAATGATCCGCGTATGGTGAAGTGCGCCGACTGGATTCTGCAGAAGCAGGTGCGGAATCCGGGCGACTGGCAAATCAAGAACAAGACAGGCAAGCCGGGCGGCTGGTACTTCGAGTTCAACAATGAGTTCTATCCCGACGTCGATGACACCGCCATGGTTTGCCTGGCGCTGAGCCGCGTGGAGCATCCCAATGGACGCTACCAGCGTGAGTCGGTGCAACGCGCAATCGAGTGGGTCTTGTCGATGCAGTGCAAGAACGGCGGCTGGGCGTCATTCGATAAGGACAACGACCGCATGGTATTTCAGCACGTGCCCTTCGCCGATCACAACGCCATGCTCGATCCCGCGACGGTTGACATCACGGGCCGCACGCTTGAGATGATAGCAGCCTACGGCTACGACAAAAACCATCCCGCAGTGAAAAAAGCGATCCAGTTTCTTCGCGACGAGCAAGAGCCGGACGGAAGCTGGTTCGGGCGCTGGGGCGTGAATTACATCTACGGAACGTTCCTGGTGCTCCGCGGTCTGGAAGCGATTGGCATGGACAACCACGAGCCTTGCATCCAACAGGCGGCCGAGTGGCTGCGGATGACGCAGAACCCGGATGGCGGTTGGGGTGAGTCCTGCGGTTCTTACGACGAAGCGGCGCTGCACGGGGTGGGGCCGAGCACTCCTTCGCAAACCGCGTGGGCAATTCTTGGCCTGCTCGCGGTCGGTGACACGCGCAGCGATTCCGTGGCTCGCGCCATTGCCTACCTGCTGCGCAGGCAAAAAGAAGATGGATCGTGGGATGAGCCTCATTACACGGGCACTGGCTTTCCACGTGTGTTCTATCTAAACTATCACCTCTACCGCCAGTATTTCCCATTGCTCGCGCTGACAACGTATGCCAAGGTGATGGAGAAGCAGAGCGATTAACGGTGGCAATTTGGTACTCGGCGGTTGAACGTTGCCTGATGCGCTCCACGGAGTCGAACGCTGGGGCAGTAGCGGTAGAAGACCTAATGAGACCAATTTTGGTTATCGCTGTACTTCTGAGTCTTGCTTCACCCCATCTAACCTTTTCCGAGCCGCCGCGGCCAAGCTGCACAACGTTGGTTGTTGAATTCGTCGGAGAGATGGATCGGCCTGTCCCCTCGGTTGTAATCAGTACGTCATCGGAGGAGGGTGAGTGGTACAGGCAACACGTCACCCCGGAGCTCTTCCGGTTTCTTATCCACGTCGAGGTTGTGCCCGCTTCAGTTCTGAATCAGGTCACGGAATCACCGTTGCTAAACCGCGCATTGGAAAGCGCCAAGCCAGTCGACGACGAGCCTAAGACCGCAGATAATGTGAGATTTACCGCAGGCGATGGCCACGATCACCTGCAGACTATGGTGGACGCGCAAACGAGCACGAAAATACTGAAAGATATTGCCGGGGTTGTCGCCAAATATCCCACACTGAAGAGCGAGCTTCAAGAGATTGAGGAGCATGTCAAACCATAACGGAACTGAATGCTGAGAGCTGAATGCCCGCCAAATGCTTATTTTTCTCACAGGCGCAACCGGATTTCTAGGCTCCCACGTCGCTCGTGTTCTGGGGGAGCAGGGAGCCGATTTGCGGCTGCTGGTGCGTCCCACCAGCAATCTGAAGAATCTGGAAGGTCTAAAGGCAGAAACCACGGTCGGCGACCTGCGCGATTCCGCATCGCTGGAAAAGGCAATGTCGGGCTGCGACACAGTCTTTCACGTGGCCGCCGACTACCGGCTCTGGGTGCGGGATCCGGCGGAGATGTACCGCTCGAATGTGGAAGGAACGCGGGCGATTCTTGCCGCAGCGCAGAAAAACGGCGTGCGCAGCGTGGTGTACACCTCAAGCGTTGCCACCATGGGGTTCACCGGCAACGGGCATCCGGCGGACGAAGACTCGCCAGTTTCACTCGCCGACATGATCGGTCACTACAAGCGCTCGAAGTTCATGGCCGAGCAGGTGGCAATGGGAGCCGGCCGTAGCGGGATGCGGGTGATAACAGTGAATCCGACAACGCCCGTCGGCGAGCAGGACGTCAAGCCGACTCCGACCGGGCGGATCGTCGTCGACTTTCTCAAAAGAAAGTTCCCCGCCTACGTGGAGACGGGACTGAATCTGGTAGATGTAAGGGAATGTGCACGGGGACACATCGCGGCGCTGGAAAAGGGCAAGAGCGCCGAGCGCTACATTCTCGGCGGCGAGAATCTGACGCTGAAGCAGATTCTCGATAAGCTGGGCTTGATCGCGGGCCTGCCCTCGCCGAAAGTGAAGCTGCCCTATTTTGTCGCTTACGCTGCGGGCGCGGTGGATGAAACCGTATCCGGCCGGCTGCTGGGCCGCGAACCGCGCGCCACGGTCGACACGGTGCGCATGGGAAAGAAAAAGATGTGGGCGAGTTCCGACAAGGCCGCGCGCGAATTAGGATGGAAGACCATCCCAGCGGATGGAGCGCTGCGCCGTGCCGTCGAGTGGTTCCGGGCCAATGGATATGTCTAGAGTCGCCATCGTAGCCGCGCTCGAGCGCGAAGTGAGCGGGCTCACCAGAAGTTTGAGCCGCGTGGAACGGCAGTACGACGGCCGTAGGTTTGTTTTCTTTGAAGGGAACGAGATAGTGATTGTATGCGGCGGAATCGGCGTCGAGGCCGCCCGTCGTGCAGCGGAAGCAGCGATCGCGTTGTACAGTCCCACGCTGCTGCAGTCGGTGGGATTCGCCGGCGCGCTCGATGCCGGTCTGCGAGTAGGAGACCTCTTCATGCCGGCGATTGTGCTTGATTCTCGCGACGGAAGCCGGATCGAAATCGAAGCCGCACCCGGATCAGGAACGGGAAGAACTTCGCTAGTGACCTTCGCATCAGTAGCGGGAGCGCAACAGAAAGCAAGCCTCGCCCAGGCCTACGGAGCCCAGGCCGTCGATATGGAAGCGGCCGGCGTGGCAGCCGCAGCCAGAGCGCACGGCATTGGTTTCGCCGCTACAAAAGTCATTTCCGACGAACTGAATTTTGAAATGCGCGAGACTGCCCGCTTCATCGACGCCAACGGCCGCTTCAAGACCGCAAACTTCGGAGCTTTCGTAGCTTTCCGGCCATGGCTGTGGCGGCGCACTGCAACGCTTGCGACCAACAGTCGCAAAGCAGCAAGAGCACTCGGCAAGCATCTCGAGCACTACCGGCAGGAATTAAGCCGCCTGTCCAACCCAGTCGCAGCGTCTCCAGCCAGGCCGAAACCCGAGCCGCAACCAGCGGCCGCCGGCGGGTTTCAAGTGGGAGGTCGCAAATGAGAATGCTCACGAAACCAAGGGTGCTTCTCATGATCTTGTGCGCGACAATACCTCTGGCCGCTCAGTCGGCCGCCACGGAAGTTTACGCACAAAGTTTTCGCCAGGGCTCAACCCGCGTTGTGGAAGACAGCTTCGACATCAAGCTCACCCCGCAGAATCCGATTTTCCGTGAGCGTATCAAGGACCTGGGTGGCGTCGACCGCTATGCTTTCTCAATTCTTCCCAAGGGCCCGGAGGGCGATACCACAATCACATCCTGGCAAGGAACCATGGCTGAGCTGCAACATCCCATTTACGATAACGTGTTGCTGGTTTCGCCCAATCCCTCCGACGATCCCAAGGACGAAGCCAAGAACGCTATATGCCGCCTCTGGCCGTCGACCTTTGCGCTCGTTCCCGTGGGCGCGAAACGAATCATAAAGGTAGATAATTTCTATGTCGTGTTGCAAGTGAAGGCGTATCACTTCACGCCGCCCGAATCGCCGTATCTGGATTCGATGACGGTGCACGTCGAGTTCAGAAATACCGACCCGAGGCAGGGAAGAGATCCGGCGAAATAAGCCACCTGACCGCTCTGAAGCCTATTGCGGGCGGAGTTCATCTAAGGAGTTCGCCGGACTTCATCAAAGGAGTTCATCCAAGAAAAGATGGGGATTGCAGGACAAGTCGCGATCGAAGACCAAAGCCAGTCGACCCCTGCCACCATGCTGGCGGCGGTTTACCGGGGAGTCAACGACGTCCGCCTCGAGACCGTTCCCGTGCCCCAGATCGGCGCGGGAGAACTGCTCCTGCGGGTACATACCTGCGGAGTCTGCGGCACGGATCTAAAAAAGATTGCCTCGGGCTCCCACTCGGCGCCACGCATCTTCGGCCACGAAACCTCTGGCGTAGTCGCTGCGGTCGGCGCAGGGGTCAGCAAGTTCGCGCCCGGCGACCGGGTTGTGGTCTTTCATCACATCCCCTGTCGCCAGTGTTACTACTGCCGGCATAAAACGTTCGCCCAGTGTGCAACGTACAAGAAAGTCGGCTGCACCGCGGGCTTCGAGCCCTCCGGCGGAGGTTTCGCGGAATACGTTCGCGTGATGGATTGGATTGTCGACCAGGGAACAGTCAAGATTCCCAAAGCAGTCTCCTTTGAGCAGGCTTGCTTTGCCGAGCCCGTGAACACCTGCATGAAGGGAATCGAAGCCCTGCGTCTGGAACCAGGCGAGACCGTGCTCACCATCGGGCAGGGCCCCATTGGCATCATTCTGAGTGTGCTGGCACGGAAGGCAGGCGCCACGGTTATTACTTCCGATTTGTATCCCGAGAGGCTTAGAATAGCTAAAAGCCTTGGTTTTGAGCATACAATTGACGCGTCCCAGCAGGATGCCGTTCAGGCTATGCGGGAGCAGACTGATGGCCGCGGCGCCGATGCTGTGATTTTAGCGGTGGGCAGCAACGGTTTGGTCCGTCCCGCGATGGATGCGACCCGTCCGGGTGGCAGGGTGTTGTTGTTTGCGCAAACGCAGCGCGGCGAAGTGGTCGTGGATCCGGCCGCGATTTGCGTGGATGAGAAGGCGCTGGTCGGCTCCTACAGCGCTTCGGTCGATTTGCAGGAGCAGGCAGTTCGTTTTGTGATGAACCGAGAGATGGATTTAGAACGGCTGATCAGCCATCGGTTTCCGCTGCAGGAGAGTGCGCAGGCGTTGCAAGTCGCCGCTCATCCCCAGCCGGCATCGATGAAGATTGTGATTCAGCCGGGTAGTACCTGGCAACGTGAGGCTTGGGAAGGAAGCAAGCAGTGAACGGAAAAATGACAGCTGCCGTCCTGTACGGCAAAGAGGACCTGAAGATTGAAAGAGTACCCATCCCTCGCGTCGAAAAGGGCGAGGTGCTGGTCAAGGTACAGGTCGCTCTAACCTGCGGTACCGATCTAAAGGTGTATCAGCGCGGATACCACGCCCGCATGATTGTGCCTCCCGCGTTGTTCGGCCACGAATTGGCCGGAGTGATCGAGGAAGTCGGCGAAGGCGTGCACAGCTTCAAGAAGGGCATGCGCGTCGTCGCGTTGAATTCCGCCCCTTGCCAGATGTGCTTCTATTGCTCCAAGCACCAGGAAAATCTCTGCGAAGACCTGCTCTTTAACAACGGAGCTTACGCGGAATACATCCGCGTGCCGCGTCGCATTGTCGAAGCCAATATGCTGGTCATCCCGCCCGGCGTGAGTTTTGAAGACGCGGCCATGACCGAGCCGCTGGCCTGCGTTCTGCGCGGCCTGCACGAAACCGGCGTCGAAATCGGCGATACGGTGACCATCATCGGCGGCGGGCCCATCGGATTGATGTTTGTGCAGGTGGCGCGAGCCATCGGCTGTAACGTGGTTGCAGTAGTCAAGCGCGATGAGCAGGTAATAGCCGCCAAACATATGGGGGCGCACGAAATCGTGCAGACAACGAAGGTACCGGACGTGGTAGAGGCGGTGCGCGCTCTCACTCCGCAGAAGCGCGGCTGCGATGTAGTGATCGAAGCAGTGGGTCGTCCCGACGCCTGGGAGTGGACGGTAGAGATGGTCCGCAAAGGCGGAACCGTAAATTTCTTCGGGGGATGCGCCAGCGGATCCAAAGTACAACTCGATACCAATCGTCTGCACTATTCCGAGATCACGCTGAAAGCAACGTTCCATCACACCCCGGAGACGGTGCGCCGGGCCTTCGGCCTGATCGCGGCCAAGAAAATTCGCCCCACCGACTACATCACTGGCGAGGCTCCTCTGTCGAGCCTGCAAAAAGTACTGCGGCACATGCTGAACCGCGGCGGCGACATCAAAACCGCCATCATTCCCGGCCACTAGAGCCACAGGATCGGGAAGGGCATGAGTTCACTCGTGCCATGAGACCGGCAGAATGGATCTCGGCTTTAGCCGCTGAGGTAGGCTTTCTGGTCGGGTGCCGAGCAATCCTGAAATGCTTTCTTACTGAATGACTTCTGCACCCACCACCGGCTCTCCTATGTCCGTCGCGCCGGCCGCCGCACTCGGCTGGAGCCGCCTGCCCGCCGAATATGCGATCCCGCAATCTGCGCCGTCACTAGATCAAGCGCAGGAATACTGCCGGCGCCTAGCCCGCTCCCACTACGAGAACTTCTCGGTAGCAACCTGGTTTCTTCCCAAGAACCTGCGCCAGGATTTCCTGAACGTCTACGCTTATTGCCGCATCTCCGACGATCTGGGCGACGAAGTGGGAGACGCAACCGCTGCTCTGGCCCTACTCGATGAATGGCAGAGTGAACTTGATGCTTGCTACCACGGAAATCCCCGTCACCCGGTTTTTGTTGCCTTAGCTGAAACCGTCAAGAAGTTTGATATTCCGAAACACGAGCTTTCCGATCTCCTGATCGCTTTCCGCCAGGACCAGACCGTCACCCGCTTTGAAACCTTCGACGAGGTGCTCGCCTACTGCCATTACTCGGCGAATCCGGTGGGGCATCTCGTCCTCTACCTGTGTGGCTACCATGATCCAGAGCGCCAGCAACTTTCCGACTACACCTGCACCGCGCTGCAATTGGCCAACTTCTGGCAGGACGTCAGCGTGGACTACGCCAAGGGCAGAATTTATCTACCTTTGGAAGATTTGCGGCGTCACGCGGTCAGCGAGGAAGATATCCAGCACAACCGCAACACTCTTGCCTTTCGCGAGATGATGAAGTTTGAAGTCGAGCGCGCCCGCCAATGGTTCGATCGCGGCCTGCCGCTGGTAAGTAAAGTAGACGGAGAATTAGCCGTTGATGTCGAACTTTTCAGCCGAGGCGGCCAGGAAATTCTCAAGGCCATCGAGCGCCAAAACTTCGCCGTGCTCGGCCGCCGCCCGGCAATCTCCAAAACCCGCAAGCTGGCCCTGGTAGGTCGCGCTGCACTCGGAAAGCTCCTGGGGAAGTCAGTGGGGAAATCGGTATGAGTGCGGGAGCACAACCTGTCTTCATTCCGTGGAGTCCGGCTCCAGCGCAGCTCACCATGGCTTATTCGGTGTGCCGCGGCATCACCCGCACCAACGCCAAGAATTTCTATTACGCGTTTCTCGTGCTGCCCAAGCGTAAAAGGCAGGCGCTGTGCGCGGTCTACGCTTTCATGCGCCGCTGCGACGACATTGCCGACGACCCCAACCTCAGTCTCGAGGAACGCCGCTACAAACTCGATACCTGGCTCGACGCGCTGCATCGCGTGCAGCAAGGCGAGCCCACCGACGATCCGATTCTGCTGGCTCTGACCGACGCCCAGCGCAGATACACCATCCCGGCGGGCCTGCTCGATGAACTCGCGTTAGGAACCGCGATGGATGTCGCCGATCCGCAAGTCGAAATCCCGAACGTGCCAGCTGCGAATGCTGCGGTTCCGGGCCTGACCATCCAGTATCAAACCTTCGACGATCTCAAACTGTATTGCTACCGGGTAGCGTCAGTCGTCGGCCTGGTCTGTATCCACGTCTTCGGCTATCGCGATCCCGCCGCCGAGCCGCTCGCCGAGCAGTGCGGTCTCGCCTTCCAACTCACCAACATTATTCGCGACGTAAAAGAAGACGCCGCCATGGGCCGCGTATATTTGCCGGAAGAAGATCTAACCAGGTTCGGCCTCTCAGCAGCGGAATTGCTCTCCGCGCCCTACGCCGCCCGGTTCCGGCCGTTGCTCGCGCTCGAAGCCGACCGCGCCCGCCAGCTCTACCAGGCCGGCGATCAACTGATCCCCTATATCGCGGAAGACAGTCAGCCCGCCCTGTGGGTGCTGGTCAACATTTATCGCAAGCTGCTCGAAAAAATCGCCGAGCGCCAGTACGACGTCTTCAACGGCAAAGTAAGCCTAACGGTCAGCGAAAAACTCCGCGTCCTGGGGAAAGGCTTCCTGCAACGCCTAACCTGACATTGCCATTCCGAACCGGGCCGAAAGCCTGCACGGTCGGGAAGGGCACGACTTCAGTCGTGCCGTAAATCGCCACAATGGATTCGGGCTTCAGCCCCTGAGGGAGTTAGCTCCACACAGTCGGTCGAAACTGATATAGCTAAAATCGTTAGAGTCCGAATCCAGCATGATCCAGCACCCCACCCAACCCACCGTAGCCATAGCCGGCGGCGGCCTGGCCGGCCTCGCCGCAGCCTGCGCCCTCGCCGACTCCGGCTTCCGCGTCACTCTCTTCGAGCGCCGCCCCTATCTCGGCGGACGCGCTTCCTCCTACGAGCATCCCGGCACCGGCGAGGTCGTCGACAACTGCCAGCACGTTCTGTTCCGCGTCTGCACCAACCTGGTCGAGTTCTACCGCCGCATCGGCGTCGAAGACAAAATCCGCTGGTTCGACGAAATGACTTTCATCGAGCCCGGCGGCCGCACCAGCGTGATGCACGCTTCACCGCTGCCCGCGCCGCTGCACACCGCGCCATCGTTCCTGCGTTTCCCATTTCTGTCAGCCAAAGACAAGCTGGCGATTTCGCGCGCGATCGCCAAGCTGACCATGACTTCGCAACCAGACACCGGTCGCTCCTTTCTCGATTGGTGTCAGCAGCAAGCCCAAACCGCGAACGCGATCGAACGCTTCTGGAAACCAATCCTGGTCAGCGCTCTCAGTGAAGATCTCGACCTGATTTCAATTTCCGCCGCGGCCCAAGTTGTGCGCGAGTCGATGAAGTCGCCCGCAGCCCGCCACATGGGCGTTCCCAGCATTCCCTTGACCGATCTCTACAATCGCGCCGGAGACTACATCCGCGATCGCGGCGGCGAAATCCGCTTCCGCACGTCGCTAGAAACGTTTTCTCCCCACTCGTCGCAAGTGCGGATTCAAGTGAGCGATAAAAGCGAAAACGATAAAAGCGAAAGCGAAAGGTCATTCGACTATCTGGTCCTGGCCCTGCCCTTCGACGCTCTGGATCGGGTGCTGCCCCAAACCCCGGAAGCCGCGCCCCTGCGCGCCCAGATCACCCATTTCGAGACCTCTCCGATCACCGGCATCCATCTCTGGTTCGATCGCCAGATCACCGACCTAGACCACGCCGTGTTGCTAGACAGGACAATTCAATGGATGTTCCACAAGTCACGGCTGCTGATAACGCGGGGCGGGGAAAACCCAGAATCATCCGGCAGCTACATCGAACTCGTAGTCAGCGCCTCGAAGAGTCTCATCGATAAGTCGCGCTCCGAGGTTGTTGATCTAGCTCTGAAAGAAGTCCGCGAATTTTTCCCGGCAGCGCGGGCAGCGAATCTTGTCAAGTCCACCGTGATCAAGGAAGTTCACGCGACCTACTCGCCCCGCCCCGGCATTGACGCCTATCGTCCGCACCAGTCAACCGCGTGGCCCCGAGTCTTCCTCGCCGGAGACTGGACCGCTTCCGGCTGGCCCGCCACCATGGAAGGCGCGGTCCGCAGCGGATATTTGGCGGCGGAAGCGCTCATGCGGGCGTGGGGAATCAACGACGCGAGATTTCTCGTGGCCGATCTTCCCGCGTCGGGCCTGATGCGGCGGTTCACAAAGTGACCGGCGCATTATAAATCTGCTTGAGTATGTCCAGAAAAATGCCCCACTCTCCGCAAAGCGCGAAGAATGAGGCAGCCAAGATGAAGGGATTTACATCCCGCTCTGAAACACCAGAGCTTCCTTGTCGCGGCGGAAGTCGATCTCATTGATCGTATTCTTCGCCGAGTCGGTTTGGATCGCGTCTGCCGTTATCTGGCTGTCGTTCGTCTTCAATGTTCCTGGTACCGTCGCCACCGGCTTCCCATTGCGCAGGAAGGTTACTTGCACCTCGGGGCCGGCTCCTTGCCACTCCACTTTGTAGCTCCCGGCCTCGAGTTGCTTACCCCCGACCTGCACCGCGTTGGGGATATCGATCGAATGCTGATTCTTCTCTCGCGCAAACGCGCTCAGCGGGATAAGCACGGCAAGAATCGAAAGAAATGCCACGTAGTTTGGAACTTTCATTTAGCAAGTCTCCTTGGAATAGAATTGTTGGAAAGCTTTATCGTTGTTAAAGTTACGAGACGGTGAGTTCAGAAACTTAACCTCTCCCCAATACAGATGCGCTGCCCCAGCCGGAAGATGCAGCGATTGACGAAGCAAAAGGTAAATGCAAAGTTTGTAAAACCGCGTCTCCGTGTGGAGCTCGCCGCCGCGTTGGTACTGGGGTGAAGTCAGAAGCCCGGGCCACCCTCCAGTAGACGACTCGCGTGTCCGTAAATGTTTGTAAAGGCGCTCATTATGTCGTACTAGAGATGGTAGTCGACCGCGATGATTCGCTAGTCTGTCTCGCATGACAATCGTTCGAAGCATTTTGTTTTGTGGGATGATTTTGCTTATTTACTGCAGTCTTCTCCTAAATGCTCAGACGCCAGACACAGCCGCCATCAGAGGCACGGTGCTTGACCAAAGCCATGCTGCTGTGTCGCGCGCGGAGATCACCATCACGAACAGTCGGACCGGGCTGAAACGGACCGCTCAGACCAACAACTCCGGTAATTTTTCAGTTGCGGGACTTGCCATCGAGGGCGATTACGACGTGAGTGCCCAGAAGGAGGGATTTGCGCTCGCCGTGTCGAAAGGAGTGACGTTAATGGGCGGGGCGGCAGCCAATCTGATCTTTCATCTTTCTCCCGCGGGCGGGAAAACTGAGATCACTGTGACCGGAGCAGTCGGTGGCGTTCGCACTGACATGCCGCAACTTGGCGATCGGCTGGGCGCGCTTCAGATCAACGATACCCCACTTCTTAATAACCGAATCACATACTTGCCGATGCTGAATGCCGCAAATCGTCCAGCGATCAATCAGGGCGATGTTTTCATGAATCAAAATTTGTTCACCACCAACGGCGCGGGGCGCCGTCAGGCTTGGTTTGAAGTGGATGGGGCAAACGCAGTGGACCTCTGGGGACGCCAGACAATCTTTACGAACCTGCCGGTCGAAACGCTGGACGAGATGGATATTCTCACCAGCCCGTTCTCCGCCGAATATGGAGGCAGTGCCGGAAGCGCTGTGAACATCGTCACGAAGAGCGGGGGGAACCAATATCACGGCAGCGTGGTTGGGAATTTTCGTCCTTCGGCGACGGCGGCGGATTTGTGGGGTTTCACCTCCGGCACGGCGACCAGTGGCAATCAGCTGACTAGCGATGAACTTTATCAGCCAGCGTTTACATTTGGCGGCCCGATCGGCAGCGACGATCGCACTCACTTCTTTACAGCCGGCGAATACACCTGGGAGAACAAAGTATCTCCGATCACGAATGCACTTGAGCCGGGTGTTTTCGAAGGGAAGTACCGCGACTGGATGGCCGTGGCGCGCCTTGATCATGAGCTAGACAATAAGAACAATCTCTTTCTCCGACTCAACGCCGACCACTTTGTGGATACGAATCCTAAC
Organism: uncultured Acidobacteriaceae bacterium; assembly: GCA_963807145.1. Lineage (GTDB taxonomy): Bacteria > Acidobacteriota > Terriglobia > Terriglobales > Acidobacteriaceae > Sulfotelmatobacter. Next base: position 74,524 of record CAWEBA010000018.1, read on the forward strand.
GGAATCGTTGGTGGCCCCAGCTTGCCGAGCGTAGATCGAGTTTTCACCCGCAGGACGTATACCGCCGAGTTGGGAGAGACCGAGGTAATCAGCGCGAATTGGCTGAATAACGTTCGTGCGGAATTTCAACTGGCCTCCCCGATCACACAATTCAGCCCCGTGATCTACGGGACGCAGTTTTCCGTGCCGATTCAGGGGGCAGCCACTTTTACGACCGGCACCTCTCAGTCCGCTTTGCTGCTGAATCATCAATTCGAATTTAACGACACGCTCTCCACCACAATTGGCCGCAACAATCTGCGCTTGGGCGCACAGGTGATCCGTGCGCACACTGGCGGGGATAGCAAAGAATTTGGCGGGCCGATCTACCTGGGATCATTTGGGTACACGACATGCACTCAGTCTGTGGCCGTCTGTGAGAGCCAGGCTTACCTGGGTGACATCGGCAACGTGGAGACCTATACGCAAAGCTACGGGAACGCAAACTACACCGTGGACGATACGCTCTGGGCGTTGTTTGTACAGGACGACATACGCTTGCGGCCCGCCTTTACTGTGAACGTCGGGTTGCGGTATGAACGTCAGACCTTCACAGATTCCACCAAAGATTTTGCGCCGCGGGTTGGCTTCGTGTGGAACCCGCGTGGCGACGGCGGCACCGTGGTTCGCGGGGGCTTCGGAATCTATTATTCTCAGATTGTGGATAATTCTGAAGCGAACTACGCGCTGACGGGTCCTACTGGAGTTTTTAACTACACGGCGGGCCCGGGCGAGGTCGGTTTCCCGGCAAGCATCGCGGATGCACCCTTACCCGCATTCCCTTCAGGGGCTCAAGTTCCGCTGCGAACTCTCTACGTCCGGCCGGGTCGTGCTTCTTATTACGATCAGTTCTTCCCTACGTCCACCTTGATCGGTTACCAAAATGCGTTGCTGCAGCCCCTACACCGAAGAGTGGAGTTTCGGGATCGAGCACACCCTCGCGCAAAATTGGATTTTGAGTCTGGACTACGTTGGATCCCATACCGTGAAGATCAATCGTCCATTAGACGTCGACCTACCCGCTCCTTTTGTGCGTACGGCGCCTGGAGAAACCCGCACACCCCAGGAGGCGAATTGCACGCGGCCGCTCTGGATAAATTTCTATTCTCAGAATGGCCTAACCTGCGACACGTCGAGTAGTCAGGGAACGTCGAGCTCAGTTCCGATACCGGCATACTCCGTGATTCAGGCTGACGTTAACGATGGGTTTGCCTACTACAACGCCTTAAATGTGAATCTGAATCATCGCTTCAGCCGCCGGCTGCAGATGCTGGCGAGCTATACGTGGTCGCACGCGCTGGATAATGTAGACCCAGATATTCCGTCACAGAATCCAAACGATCCGAACTTTACCGGCAGGCAGGAGCTCGGACCTGCGATTTACGACGAGCGGCAGCGCTTCGTGTTGAGTGGTGTGTACGTCGCGCCGCTGGGCATCAATTTCGGTGGGGTTGGAACGCTGGGGACGGGGCTCCTTACAACCTGGTCACGGGAACGACCAACAGCGGGGATACCGGCGCAACCACAGACCGGCCCGTTGTCAACGGCGCTGTGATTTCGCGCAACGCAGGACGCGGAAGACCGATCTATGACGTGTCTCCGTTTATTGAGCGCCGATTTCCTCTGATCCCAGAAAAACTAGCCTTGAACCTGCGCGCTGAGGCTTTCAATGTGTTCAATCATCCGAACTTTGTTGGTTACATATCAACTTGGGGAAACGGGGCGACGCCGCCAGCGAATCTTGGGCTGCCCTTGACGGGCATCACGAATCAGCTTCCGGCACGGTCGTTGCAGTTCCTGGTCACGCTTACATTCTAGGGATCGCAGCTCGCTCCGTCCCGGTTCGGAGTGACAAAGGGAGTGGCAAAATAGGGTTTACCCCGCCAACAGCGCTACTCCAGCCGCTACGAGGCCAGCCGCAATCCACCGCCGCCGATCGACTTTTTCATGCAGAAAGATTTTCGCTGCTACGGCGTTGCCGATAAATGTGAGGGACGCGGCGGCGGGAGCGACCAGGCTGACGTCTCCCCAGGAAAGCGCGAACAACAGGCTGAAGAACGCCACAGCCATGGCGGTAACGCCAAAGAGAAAGTTGGGATTGCCCAGTGTCCGCGCGATCACGACGCCGAGCCCGGCTCGCCGCCACAGCGCGCCGACATCCCCGACCTGCTTCATGGCGCGAGCCAGAAGCACGTCGCCGATTACGGAGGCGAAGACGATCGCGAGAATTGCGCTCCAGGTGTAGAGGGCTTTCATGATTCGACTCGGCTAGCAGTAGCCCGCACCGCGTCTTCATCCACACCGGTGTCCACGCCGGAATGCGCCGGATGCTTCGTAAGCTCCGGCCCACCGGCAATAAATCCCACACCTCCGGTGATCAAAGCAATTCCCAGCCAACGCAGCGGACTGACGTGCTCGTGCAGCACAAATCTGGCCACCAGGGCAAGCAGCACATAGCCGAGCGATGTTGCGGGCAGAACGTAAGTGAGATCGGCCCAGGAGAGCGCAGTCATGTAGGTGGCAAAAAACGCAAGCAAAAGCAGAATGCCGACCGCGACCCAGGGATTGAGCACGGCAAAGATTACCCCTTGCAGATGATTGAGGGAAATGTTGCCGGTTTGCTTCATCCCGTGCGAAAGCATGGAATCTCCGGCCGCGGCAAAGACCGTGACTCCGGCCAGCACAAGATACTTGCGAAAGTTCACTGGAAGTCTAGGAATCGAACTCTAAAATCTTTCATCACAGAGACACAGAGAAAAAGAAAGAGGAGAAAAAGACAATAAACGGTTTTTCTCTGTGACTCTGTGCCTCTGCGGTGAAAAGCCTTTATTGGTTACCTCAGGCCTTGGCTAATTCGGCTGCGGCCTCTTCGCCATGCCGCTTGACCAGCTTGTTGCGCTGCGACCGCAGCTTCAGGAAGGTCTTGGCTTCCTTGTAAAGGCGTTTACGGTCGTTGCCGTCGAAGGCCGCCTTCCTGAGGATGCGGAACACCGCCTTGGGCCGGAAATAATACTCATCGTAAAAGCGATGCACGGCGGAAAGAATGTCATCGGCCGGCAGTCCGGGATACTGGATGTGCGCCAACTGATGGCCGCCTTCATCGACCATCTTGTTGTCGCCGACCATGAATCCGTTCTTCACTGCGAAGTCGTAAAGTTCGGTGCCGGGATAGGCATGGGCCACGGAAACCTGAATGGTTTCGACGTCCAGCTCTTTGGCGAAAGCAATGGTTGTGTTGATGGTCTCGTGCGTCTCGCCGGGCAGCCCCATGATGAAGTCGCCGTGGATGACCAGGCCCAGCTTGTGACAGTCTTTGGTGAACTGGCGGGCGCGTTCAACGGTTGCGCCCTTCTTGATGTTCTTCAAAATCTGCTGATCGCCCGATTCGTAGCCCACGATGAGCAGCCGGCAACCGGCTTCCTTCATGGCCTTCAGGGTTTCGTAATCGGTAGTAACGCGCGAAGTGCAGGACCACGTCAGGCCCAGCGGCTTCAGCTTGGCGCACAACTCGATGGTCCGAGCCTTCTGGATGTTGAAAGTATCGTCGTCGAAAAAGAATTCCTTCACTTCCGGCCAGTACTGTTTCACCTTCGCCATCTCGGCGGCGACGTCGTCGGTGGAGCGCTTACGCCAGGGATGTCCGCTCAAAGTCTGTGGCCACAAGCAGAACGTGCATTGCGCCGGACAGCCGCGCGTGGTGTAAAGCGAAACGTAAGGGTTCAGCAAGAACGGCACGTTGTAGCGGGACACGTCGAGATCGCGCTTGTAAACGTCGGTGACGTGCGGAAGGGCATCCAGATCCTGAATTTGCGGGGCGTCAGGATTGTGCACGACCTCACCGTTCTTCAGGAAGGAAACGCCAGGAATGTCTTCCAGCGGCTTGCCTTTGGCATAGTCGACCACGGCGTAATCAAACTCTTTGCGGGCCACGAAATCGATCGCCGGACAATCGCGCAGCGACTTCTCCGGCAACACGCTCACGTGCGGTCCCACGAAAGCAATCTTGATCTTGGGATTGCCGGCCTTAATGGCGCGGGCCAGGCCGATGTCGCCAGGAAAGCCAGGCGTCGAGGTGAACAGAACAAGAAACTCGTAGTCCTTGGCAATCTCAATGGTCTGCTCAGCCGAAATATAGTGCGGAGGCGCATCCAGCAAGCGAGCCCCCTCCAGCATCCCAGCCGGATAAGCCAGCCACACCGGGTACCAGTACGACTCGATCTCGCGGGTGGCGGGCCAACGGGAGCCGGCGCCGCCGTCGAAGTTTTCAAAAGAAGGCGGATTCAGAAATAAGGTTTTAAGAGGCATAGTGGGTGAGCCTTAATTTTACCATCGGAAGGCGGCTTATGTATTGAAAAACCAGTGTTTATGCAGGTTCGTCGTCGAACACAAGGTTTCATGCAGCGAACGGATGAAAAGAGGCATCGGCTGACTATTTGGCGCCCAGGGCCCAGTGTTCCAGATCTCCGGTAGCGCGCAGCAGCGCGACCTGACTGCGTTCCAGTTCGAAAGTGACATCTTGCAGAGTGATCAGGCGCTCGCTGGCTTGAGCCTGAGCATCGCCGAGATCGTGCAGGTTGGCGGTGCCGGAGTCCATGCGAGTGCGGGTGGCTTCGATATTCTTCTGGGCGATCTCGTACTCGAGTTCGGCGACGTCGCGGGCAGCCTGCATCTGGGTGACAGAGCGCTGCAAGCGCAGGGTTTCTTCAGAAACTTTATTGCGGGCGGCTTGCGCCTGGGTGGTGGCTTTGCGCGCTTCCGATTCTGCCTCTTTCACCCGCTCGTGCTGGGCTAGATTTAGAAACGGGAGATGAATGGCCACGCCGACGGTAGCATTGTTTGGCTGGAAGTGTTTGTAGTATGCCTCGTAATTGTTGTAGTCGGCGAGGTTGGCATACTGGGCGGCGAAGTCCACGCTTGGCCACAGGGACCGGTGTTCTCCCGCTGCCCGCAGGTATTGCGCGCGCGCGTGTTCGACGGCGGCCTGAACCACCGGGCTGGAGTCGATGGCCTTGGCCAGCGAGTCCTCTTCGGGCTTTAACGTGGGGAGAGCCGGCACGGAATCGGGATCTATTTCGAAAGAAGAAGTTTGCAATCCGGTCAGGCGGGAAAGATGCTCACGGAGAACGTCGGCTGCGCCGCCGGCTTCAGCCAAGCGCAGTCGAAGGCGCGCCACGGACAAGCGGGCCTTGCTGCCATCGATTTCGCTGTCAACACCCTCCTTGACGCGCTGAGCGACAGCGGTTTCCGTCTGTTCGGCGGCGGCCATGGTTTCGCGCAGGTGGCTCAAACGCTGTTCCCATTTTGCCAGCTCGGCATAGCTCAACACGGTGTCCTGAATCACCTGATTGCGCTGGTCTTTGGTTTGCAGCGTGCTGACCACAATGTCCGATTGCGAGGCGCGAATGAAATCCTTCAAGGCGGGATTGATGAGTGCGGATTGGGCGTTTACGTTGAAGAGCGAAGGAGCAGCACCTTCGAGGCTGAGGGGAAATCCATCGGACCAGCCAATTCCGGCTCCCGCATTCAGCTGGGGGATGTAGCTATTGCGGAGTTCGCGATAACTGGCAGCAGCATGTTGCTGGTCGTCGGCAGCGATGCTGATGCCGGTGGCATGCTTCAGCGCGAGTTCCACGGCGTGGTGGAGCGTGACCGGCTCGGCCAGCAGGGAAGCGGGCAAGAGAACGAGCCCCGCCAGTAGGAGTCTATGAATGCGCGCGCTACTGCGTGATTGGATTGTCATTGTTATGGTTCTCCGTTGGGGCTCTCCGCGTTCCAGCGTCGTGGAGCGTCGCTTGCATAGTCGCTGGGAAGATTCTACGGACAATCTGATGCGAGAGAAATGATAAGGGTGAGTCGGTAGTGGGTCAGCTTGATTTCCACAGATGATGCTAGCTGAGCGTTAGCATTGCGTAACCCGCTACGGCTGCGAGTAGCCAAATGAAGATTCCTATGCAGCGCATCAATATTGAATACCAAGGCTTCAGAAAGAATTTGTAACCGTATAAGTTGTGCGCTCGCTCGACAATTGTGCTTGTTCTGAAGATCAAGAGCCAGCCGCCATAGCCCAAGAACAGGCTTTCTGCGACAAACAAAACGAGTATCATATCGCTGCCTTCCCTCCGAGCGCCTTTAGGATAAGCCCGTTGTCAATCCGTGAACCCGCAGTGGCATAAGAGCCCCACTACAGGGCTGGGTGGTCACTCGCGGGATAGCCTTCGCTATGCGGACCTATGAGAACTGCTGCTGTTGGAAGCTGGATAGCTTCTGGTTCACCGATCAACCATCCATGATCGCCGTGTAAGCTCAGAACTCCAACCGCGCCTGGAAGGCGATCATCCGCGGACTGCTGTCGCCACCCAGCCCGACACCTAGCAAGCCGGTCGGCGGGGAGGTCGTGTAGGTGAGGGCTCCAAATCCGCTCTGCGTGGAAGGATTTACTGGAATGCCGGCCTGAACCATGTTTGGGAGCGCAAAATTCGGGTGGTTGAAAACATTGAAGAACTGTCCTTCAAATCGCAGCTTCACGTGCTCGCTCAAGGGAAACCATTTTGTCAGGTAGAAGTCGCTCCAGAGGAAATCTGGACCACGCAAGGCATTACGGCCGAGGTTTCCGAATTGGCAATTCTGCGCACTGTCGCCGCCATAGCACTGTCCTGTGCTGGGATCGACCGCCGACACGAAAGCGTCCGGATTGAGCCACTGCAAAGTTCCCGCTTGGGTTACACCCGGAATCGGATGATGGTTATACAACGGAACGCCCGGAACGACGCTGGCGAACTGCGGCCCGCTGCCCTGCACAATTCCCTCTGGCTGCCCGGTGCCTGGATTGGCCGCTGAGTAGGGTGTGCTCAGCACAGAGAAGGGAACTCCACTGTGCCAAAACGCTGTTCCAGAGATCTGCCAGCCGTTGAGCGCGTAGCCCAGAGAATGGCCGTGCACTCTGATCGGCAACTGATAGACATACTGCGCGTTGAGATTGTGCCGGATGTCATAGTCACACGGGCCATAATCGCGGGACAGGTCTCCGGGCAGAGGCGAGAGAATTCCTCCTGCGGAGAACGAAAGGAAGCCTCCGTTTGAGACCGTATCCATGCAACGGCTCAAGGTGTAGTTGATCTGTCCTTGCAAGCCATGGCTGAGCCGCTTCATCGCAGTCAATTGAAGACCGTTGTAGTGGCTGTTCGCGCCGGTGGAGAACTGCGTTACTGCTCCGAATCGTGCATCGGTCGGCTGGAGGTAGGGGAACGGCGCAAAACAACCCTGGCATACGGTCTGGTAACCGTTCACCTGTGTTGAGTACGGCTGGTTCACGGCGCGCGTGCCGATATACTGCGCGTGTAAACTGGCCGTCATTCCGAATTGATGCTCCATCCCCAGGCTCCATTCCATGAAGTAGGGGGCATGGAGTTTGCCGTCGGGAACAGCGGTGATCGCAACTGGTGGAAGTGAGGACTGGCCCTGGGGAAATCCCGAAGTAAAAGTCTGATTTGCGGCGACGAGCGCGCCGACTGCGCTGTTAGGCGCTCGCGGCGCGATGGCTGTGCCGCCCACAGTGCCAAGTTCTCCTCCCTGGAACGCCTTATCGTAGGGAGGATTGGTGCCGATTAAGTCAGCCACCGTGCCCGGTAAGATGTCGCTGAAAATTCCGAAGCCGGTGCGGAGCACGGATTTTGGTTCGAACTGCCAGGCAATCGCCGTCCTCGGCTGCAGAATCGCGATTGGTGTAGATGAAAAAAGATTGCTGAGATGAGTCTGGATGGCTTGGTTCAGCGGTTGACTGACATCATGAGAGATGGAACTGAAAGAGCCGCGAAGGCGGGCGACTTGATCGTGAGGATTCAGCGGATTGGAGTTGAACGTGTCGCGCAGGCCGAACGTCCAGGTCAGTTTGCGAGTTACTTTCCAGGTGTCTTGCGCATAGACATCGAGATTGAGAAAGTTGAAGGGCTCATTTGGGTTTGAAGGGAATGTCTCAGACGCGGTGTTTGCAACTCCGCCGATGAATTGCTGCAAATTCGCATAGGTCACGGTCGGAACCGTGCCTTCTCCGAAGTCGTAATCGTTGAGGCGGAAGATGCGGGTATTGGTTCCGAAGCGAAGTTCATGAGCGCCGCGGCTCCAGGCGAGGTTGTCGTTGATGAAAAAGCGGGATGCGCGACGGCCTTGAATCCAGGTGTTGTCCAGGCCCCCGATGGGCGTGAAGGCATTGGCGCCAGTGCCCTGCAACACAATCGGAAACGCCGCAAGTGTCCGCTGCAGGTTGCTTGGCCCGAACAGGCTCTCATACCAGGAGAATGCGGGATTGAAGTAGTTCACCAGGTTCTGCGAGAACACGTGCGTGTGTCCTGACGCGAAAGAATAGAGAGGCTGCGGGGAAAACGCATCGAACACGGGGTTTATAGGGTCCGTCCACGCGGCTTGCAGACCGGTGTCCGACTGGAACCGGAACCAGGCCGTATCTTTCGGGTTGATGTTGTAGTCGACGCGGGCCGTCTGTACCTGTTCGTGGTCGTCGCTGGAATGGGAGACGCTCTGCCGGTTCGCGCAACCGTCTCCGGCAGCGCCAAGCGGGCATCCAAGTATCGCGGTCGGTGTGCCGCTGGTGTTTTCATACAGGGAAAACATCTGTTGATAGAACGGGACGGAGGCAGAAGGAAGTTGCTGCAGCACGTATTGCTCGAATGCAAGGCTCGGAACAATCGTGGGCGTGACGATGGGCAATGCAATCCGCACCCATTCACTATCAAAGAAAAAGAACAGTTTGTCGTGCGCGATGGGACCACCGACACTGCCGCCGAAATGGTTCACGGTCGCTCCTGGCTTGCGGTTTCCCGGCGTCGCGTTGGTAAAGTAGTCCGCCGCATTCAGCAAAGAACCATTCCACAGTTCATAGAGATTTCCATGAAACTGATTCGTCCCGGACTTGGTGACGTAGTTCACCTGGGATGCTCCGTACCGTCCTTGATCCACGGAATAGGAAAGAGTGTTGACCGTCACTTCTGAGATCGAATTCAATCCCAAGACAAGATTGGTTGAGAGACCGCTATTGAGATTGGTGAGTGGGTCGTTCGTTTCCAGCCCATCGACAATGTAGCCGTTAGAGAGGGCGGGCAACCCATTGAATTCCACATTGCCATACCCGTTGCTGCCGCCAACAAAATCGTTGCCGCTGCCGGCGGTATTGATCAGGGCCCCGGGAGCAAACTGCAGAGGGTAGGTCAGGTCGCCTCCTGGATTCGGCAAATCCTCCAGTGCCGGAGCCGTCAGGGTCGTGGATGTATTGGAGTTTTCTGGATTGATGAGTGGGGCCTCGCTGCTCACCTCAACCACCTCATTGGAGCGCGCTACCTTGAGGCTGAAATCCACAGTTTGCTTCTGGCCTAGTCCAGAAATGACATTGTCATTTTGCTGCGGTGCGAAGCCTTGCGCCTCCGCCCTGACTGAATAAGTGCCCGGCTTTAGTTGCGGAAAGTTGAATCGTCCTGCGTCATCGGTCCGGGCACTGCGCTTCAGGCCGGTCTCGTGATTCGTGACCGTGACAGCGGCTCCCAGCACAACCGCGTCGGTTGTGTCTCGCACCTGGCCGACGATGGCGCTAGTGGTTTCTCCTTGTGCCAATGCTTTCGCCGGAAGGAAACACGCCACCGTCACTAAGAGAAAAACAAGGTTCGCTGCCCGTGCCATGGATGCCCCATGTCTCTGCCCGGAATGGCAAAGAGTCAACGCTGTCAGTTATTAACCAGTGATTATCTTTCATAGTTAACCACAGTTAATACAAGCAGGCAAGCACGGAAGGGAAAATATCGACGGCTCGGCGATTCGGAGCCAACGCAGCGTGTGAGCGCGACCTACTCTTGTGAGTCCAGTTTGGAGATTACTCTCAGAAC
>CAWEBA010000019.1:0-22249 GCA_963807145.1 uncultured Acidobacteriaceae bacterium
GACGAAACTCTCAGCCCTTGCGCGGTCTGCGGCGTTGCGCGACAAACATGCGCGGATCATAGCTTAGCGGCTCGACTCCATGCACAACCACTCTGCGGAAGTCGCGATGCTGCGGATTCAGCAGCCAGTTGTTTTCGTGCGGGGCCAACGCTGAGGGCACAACCAGCACGCAATGTTTGGCCTCGGCTGCAAATTCATCGCCGATGTGGGCAAGTTCAGCGGGCGCGGGGGAGTTTCGCCACGAAGATGGAAGATCATCGACTGCGATGACTTTGGCCGGCAGATCGTTCGGAAGTTCAGCCATGACCAGAACCAGATCCGGCGGCGCGTCGTCCGGGTCGAGATGAACGAAATATTCGAGCATGGCCAGGGATTGGTGCTCGGAGGTATAAGCGAGGCGGGTTCCCGCACTCGACCAACGCCCGCCGTAAAGATAAGCACCTTCACCATCGAGCGGAGCGCGCGCATGCAACTTGCGCAGCACGCGATAGACTTTTCTCAAGAGACTCGCCTCAAGGGATTCGCCTCAACTGATGCCGCCGTAGGCGATCCGTCCCAGCACGTTTTCGACTTCACGTGCTCCTAATTCCGTGTCCACGGCGCTGATAGGAGCGGCACCGCCCAGCGCACGATTAGCACGCTTCAGCCAGCGCGCGGCACTGTCGCGATCGCCGAGACTATGCTGCGCCAGGGCGACGATGCGGGCCAGGCGGTAAAGGCGATCGGATTCGAAACGAGCCAGCCGCCCACTGCGGCGCCTGCGCTGCAGGCTGCGAGGCGAAAGGTCCAGGGCGTCCGCCAATTCTTTGAGCGTGAGACCGGAAGCCTGCATCAGCTGTTCGACTACGGCCGGAGGAAAGCCGGTGCGGATGGCCTCGCAAAGATCGCGCTGGTTGTTGAGTGTGCGTCCCAGAACAGTTCGGCCGCCGAGTTCTTTCACCACGGCACGCAATTCGTTTACCATTTGTCGTCTATGATAGCGACAATTGTCGCTGATGTCAAACTCCTATCCGATGTGGGGACCGCCGCCCTCCGCTGTCCGTCGAGCGCAGCTCGACTCTCCTTCCGGGAAGCCCACGGTCCGCGTCCGTGCTATATTCGCTCGACCGTGACCTCCGCGAAACTGCAACCCCGCACGGCGCTCATCGTACTCACGGCGCTCAATCTGCTGAACTACGCGGATCGCAACGTGCTGTTCGCGGTGCAGCCGCTGGTGCAGGACGAGTTCCACCTTTCCAAGACGCAGATTGGCTATCTCACCAGCGCATTCCTGGGTTTCTACATGGTAGCCGCGCCGTTCGTCGGTCCGCTGGCCGACCGCTATTCGCGCAAGTTCATCATCGTGCTGGGCGCGATCTTCTGGAGCGGGCTCACGCTGCTCACCGCTTTCACTCACAACTACACGGAGCTGCTGATTCGGCACACGCTGGTTGGAATCGGCGAAGCAACCTTCGTCACAATTGCCCCGACGTTCGTTGCCGATCTTTTTGCGGAGGAGAAGCGTGGCCGGATTCTGGGCGTCTTTTATCTGGCGATTCCCGTGGGCTCGGCCGCGGGATATTTGCTCGGGGGCTATCTGGCTCCGCAGTATGGTTGGCGGTTTCCGTTCTATATCGCGGCCGGTCCAGGATTCCTGCTGGCGATCGCCGTCATGTTTCTCAAAGAGCCAGAGCGCGGGCAGTTTGACTCGCTGAAAGGCACTCCGGAGCGGACAACGCTGTTCGGGTTAGCGAGCAATCCCGCGTTCCTGACTTCCACGCTCGGCATGGCGGCCATGACGTTTTCTCTTGGCGGCATTCAGGTGTGGATGCCGCAATTCCTGTACAGTGAGCGCCACTACACGCTGGAGGCCGCGAACCTCACGTTCGGATTGATCATCGTCGGAGACGGAATCGTCGCCGCCTTGGCGGGCGGATGGCTCGGCGACTATCTGCTGCCACGCCTGAAGAGTTCTTATTATCTGGTTTCAGCGGCGAGCATGGCGCTCGGAGTCCCGGTGATGATTGTGGCGCTGTTCGTCAAAGGCCGTGCCATGATTCCTGCCATCGCGCTCGCCGCGTTTTTTCTTCTGCTCAACACCGCGCCGCTGAACGCGGCGGTGATCAACTCGGTTGACGCTCACATTCGAGCAACGGCGCTGGCGGTGAACATTTTCATCATTCACATACTTGGTGACGTGCCTTCGCCCACCATGATGGGCTGGGTTGCGGACCGGCGCTCGCTGCAGGCCGCATTCATCCTGCCGGTTATCGCGATGGTGGTCTCTGCTGTCATACTGTTCTACGGGATGAAATTCGCGCCGGCAGTGAGCGGCGCCGCTCTTAAGGCAGGGAAGACCTAGGCGGGATGCATTACTTTCACTGGATTGCAGGGACGATTCTCGCGCTGGCCTGGTTCTCTCGCATCATCGACGCTGCGATCGGCATGCCCAGCGTCGCCAACATCACGAAACCTGAATGGAACCGCAATCCGGTTGCCGCATCCGGCAATCCCCTGGTGTCGATCATCGTGCCAGCGCGCAACGAAGAAGCCGACATCGGGGAATCTCTGGCTCGACTGCTCGAACTCGATTACGACAACTACGAAGTGATTGCGGTCAACGACCGCTCGACAGACCGCACGGGCGAGATTATGGAGAGCGTTGCAGTTCGTCCCGCGGTGCATGGTCGCCTGCGGGTGATTCATCATCGAGAATTGCCTTCGGGATGGCTCGGCAAGACACACGCGATGTGGACTGCGACGAAGGAGGCGAAAGGCGACTGGCTGCTGTTTACCGACGCCGACGTGCAGTTCAAGCCGGACTCGCTGCGGCGCGCTCTGGCTTATGCCGAAGCCGAGCATGCGGACCATACGGTGGTGTTTCCGCAGATGATCATGAAACGCCCGGGCGAGTTCATGATGATCGCTTTTTTTCAAACCATGTTCGTTTTCGGCCATCGGCCTTGGAAGGTGGCTGATCCGAAGTCGAAAGACCACATGGGCGTCGGGGCGTTCAACCTGATTCGCCGCACCGCATATGAAGCGGTGGGAACCTACGAGGCGCTGCGCATGGAAGTGCTCGACGACATGAAGCTCGGCAAAGTGGTAAAGAACGCGGGCTTCTCACAGCGCAATGTGTTTGGCGAAGACCTGATCTCGATCCGCTGGGCGCGCGGCGCGCGAGGGGTCGTCGAGAATCTGACCAAGAATTTTTTCGCCGTGTTGTCTTTCCAGTGGTGGCGCACGCTGATCTCGGCATTCGGCCTGGCTTTCCTGAACCTAATGCCGTTTCTCGGAGTCTGGTTCGCGCACGGCTGGGAGCGTTTGCCTTACGCCATCGCGCTAGTATCGATGTTTTCGATTTATGTGGGCATGTCGTGGCGCTCGGGTGTTCCGGCTTATTACTTCCTGCTGCATCCCGTCAGCACAGTGCTGTTTGTGTATACCTTGCTCCTCTCCATGTGCCACGCGCTGTGGAACGACGGCATCATCTGGCGCGGGACGAGGTATCCGCTGGAAGAGTTGAGAAAAGGAATGGTTTGACCACATTTTCTAATTTGGTAATCGGGTAATTTTATAATTTCGTTATCCATTGGATCGGGCAGTTCTGCGCGATGCCGTGAAGATTGCGGTCAGTTCCTGGGCTTCTGCTAGCGGCGACTCGATTTTCGAAAGCGGCACGATTTCGCACTCGGAGAGCATCTCGAGCCAGAACACAGTTTCGTCTGCCTCTTCTACAACAATGCCGATTTTCGCGACCCATTCCGCCCTCGACCTGGCCCGACCTGGGCCCCGTAGTTCGCAGCGACCGCTGTCCCGCAACGTATTAGTTGCTTTCCTAACACCTGCGTGTCCGTCCTGTAAGACAAGGAACGATATAACCGCACAATCCGTACTGCGAATGCCTTTGTTCGATCTCGCAAATCTTGTTGTGGATAAGACATCTGTTTTTCAAATTACAAAATTACCCGATTACCAAATTACAAATTCCCTTACCGGAAGTTCACTGCGGCGGATCTTCGCCAACATCCGTTTCATTGCCATAAGTAGCGGCGGAGTTCGGCGTAGAGTAGGTCTTCCCGGGCTTCTTCGGGGGGTGCAGTCGGCCGGCGCTGTAGTGGCCTTGCTTCTCTACATCGTAGTTCTTGGGCAACGGCGGAATCAGGGTTGAGCCTGCGGTCAACTGGCTGACGCGGTTCAGAATGATCTCGGCGCGGCCGTCGTAGAGTTTTACCGGGCCATGGATTTCGATGACCTGTCCCGCCAGGCGTCTGACGTCGCCCACATCTTTGAGGTCGTGAGGGAAGACCACGACCGTGAACGGACAAGCCATTTGATCTTCGCAAAAATCAACGAAGTGCACGCCTCTGGCGCCGACTTTCACGCGCAAGACTTTTCCCGTCACGCACTTCGTTTCTCCGACGTGCTGTTTCGCTTCGCGGATTGGGAGACAGTCGGACGCACACGCTGTTGTGGACAGCAGGGTCGCTGACAATATGGCGTAGAGGCACCTCGTACGCAATGTCCGGTACCCAGAATTCTCGATCTGAGGAGAAAATTGTTTCATCGGCCTTCGTTTCGGTCTGAATTGTTTCCGGTTTGGTAACTGTTTACTGTCTTGCAACGGGGTACCCCCCCCTCCCCCCTCGCCTCTTTAGAATCATCGCGGTGGCAAGTTTTTCTCCGTAAAATCCGCAGGGCAAAGGGGTTAGGGGTCAAAATCCGGATAACAAAGGAGTTAGGGGTTGGTTTTTGGCCCTCTAGTCCCTTTTTGCTTGCTCCGAATTTACTCTCTTTGCTGAGGCAATTATGGGGTGGATTGGAGGCTTGGGGCAAGGTTAGATGTCACAGGGAGCCTGTGAATTTCTTGCCGCAGCGGGAATCGTTGCGAACGGACGGCGTCCGCCAAACTGTCTCAGTGACTCGCTTGCACCTGCCAGTCGAGTACGGTCCATTTACGGTCAGAGGGCTCGCGTTGGGGTTGCTTCACAACATCTGCGCGGACCCGGGGTCAATAAGTGTAATCTAGATGTTTCGCCAGCCACAAAAAGTGAGACTACTTGTCACGCACTTTCGTCGGGCTTTCGCAAATCGCTGGAAGCCGATAAATCGATAGTTTGTTGTCCGCTACGATGGCGACGAGTTCGCCCGAGGGCGAAATCGCGGCAAAGCTTCCCCGGTTCCATCTCATTGGGAAGCTTCGACGCCACTCAAAACACGAATTCCGAGTAACGGTATCCTTCACCCGTACAACCTCGCGGTTGGAATCTTCATTCCCCGACATCCCTAAGGTCGTGATGGTGCGGAGACTCTCCAACGCGCGTTGGAGTATAGGTACCTCCCTTTCGCTGAAAGCGAACAACCTGCGACTGCCATCAGCGGATAATCTTCCGCCCCAACCCCAACGAGGAGGTTCCCGTGTCTGCGTGATGGGTCCGAAGGACCCGTTCTTCCATTGGACAACGTATTGGGAACATTTAAGGTCCTGAACTGCGGTTTGGCACATCCACAACGCGATGGAGTTGTCCGACGAGAACGCCACCATTGACACAATAAGGTCTCCCGCTTCTCCAGGCAGCGATTCGGATGGGTCGAGAGTCGCGATTGGTTGGGGCACAGGCGGAGTTGAGGCAGAGCCAAATGGGGCGCAGGTAAGTAGGGCAACCAGCCCTAGGATCAGGAAAGTGCCACGGTTGTGCTCCATGCGCCCAGCTTAAGTCAGATATGCTTTCAATGGTATGCGATTGTGACACTTTCCGTGGGTGTCCCAGATCACTTCGGTAACTGTCGTTAACAGGCGACTACACTCATTGGCCGTTCTGGATGCCATGTGCGATGCAAGATCGAACCGGCGACGTCCAGAAGAAGCTCAAAAGGTTCTTAGCGGCGCCGGCAAAGTACGGAGATCCTTCCTCGGGAGTCCTCGGCTTTCGCCGAGGACTCCACTTCGTCAGGATGACAAGAGCGCCGGTTTGGGATGCGGCAGACGGCACGGCTGAAGCCGTGCCCTTCCCGGACGTTGTGGATTGACGGCGCGGCTTGAAGCCGCGCCCTTTCAAATCAACCGCAAGATTATTTGAAGGCCTTGACTGCGGCGGTTTCGTCCTCTTTCACATCGAAGACGGTGTAGAGCTTCGTGATCTGCAGCAGGTCGTGCACCTTCTTGGTGAGATTGAGCAGCTTGAGTTCGCCACCCTGGTTCTTGGTGGTGGTGAAGGCGCTGACCAGCTCGCCGATGCCGGAACTGTCGATGTAGTTGACGTCGCCCAGGTTCAACACGATCTTCTTGTTGCCCTTGGCGAGCAGGTCGCGAACGGTGTCGCGCATCAGGACGCTGCCTTCGCCGAGAGTGATGCGGCCGCTGGCGTCCACAATGGTGACTCCGTCCACCTGCCGAGTGCTAAGTTTCATGCTCACTGAGACCCCTCCTTGACGCCCGCGGATCGCCCGTGGACGTGCTTGATCAGTTTAATTTCCGTGCCTGTCTGGGACGGGCGGATTTCCACCACGTCCATAAACGACCGCATAAGAAAAATGCCGCGTCCTGAAGTCTTGAGCAGATTTTCCGGCGCCAGAGGATTCGGAATGCAGCCCAAGTCAATGCCCCTGCCCTGATCGCGAATCGTAATGACCAGATCCTCCGGAGTGCGCTGGAAGGCCAGAATCACCTTCTTGTCGGGAGCGTATGCGTTGCCGTGCAAAACTGCATTCACCGCGCCTTCGCGCACCGCCATCGAGATCTGCATCACCTCGTCTTCGCCAAAGCCCAACTCCGTGGCAATGCGGGTAGCTTTTTCCTCCGCATGGTCCACGGTTTCCAAAGTGGAATCGAGCGTATAGGAGACTGTCTGCTCCATGGCCGATGAATACGTGTCGAAACCCGCTCCTATCCTCTGGATTGCCCGGACTGCCTGCCCGCAGGCGCTGTCCGCAGCCCGTAATCAGCAGACGTGGTAGTTTGCCTGTCGAAGCGGGGAGTTGTCAACGAGGACAACGGGGGAAGTCCTGACATGCCTTGCTAGGGCTGCTCTTTGTCTTTGTCGTCTTTGTCTCTGGGAGTTTCGTTGCAGTTGTGGGCCGCGAACTCTTCTCGCATACGGAGCATTATGTCGTCCGCGCGCTCTCCTGGCTTGGGCTGTAGTTCGAAGCGCCGTTTGCAGACGGTACAGCGGGCCGAAGGCGTCGCGCTGGAGCCGGGAAGCACCATAAAGTACAAGGTCCGCTCGTGCTTTCTCTTTTCCACGCCGAACAGATTCCCACAGCTCGGATGCTACTACCATCCGTAGTTGAAAAGTAGTTTTCATATGGTGCGTCGCGAAGCCCCGGCGATTTCTGTGGAAGGATTGGATGCCGCCAGTCAGCGATTATAATGACACGCCGGTGACCTGAGTGCTGAGTGCTGGAATCAAACGTTGGCTGAAGCGCGTGATCATCGTTACGATCACATCCGCCCTGGCTCTCACAGCGCTGGCTTACGCAGTCGACTTCGCGCTGTTTCGTTACCGTGTGGCCGCGAATCGCCGGCCCTACGCAGAAATCACGGTCACCAGCTACGACGCTATACCGCAGAAAAGTGGCAAGACCGAATTCATCTTCCATCCACCTGAGCCGCAAACCTGTGTCAACGCGCTGTTTCCGCATGCGGGATATGTGCCTTGCTGGTATCTGCAGCGCCACACCGAACAAGTCACCAACTTCTGAAAGCTGAAGCGGCCGGCGAACCAGTTTGGGTCAGGCTTAGCCGGGGCATCGAAGCCGTGCTTCCGACCATCTAATAGGGTAGCGAAAGGTAATGAATTGGTAGGAGGAAAGGTTATGAAGCTGTTACAGGTGCAAGGGCTAGCGATCTTGTTCCTGGCAGCGGTTCTATCTGTGCCCGCATGGGGAAGCAGTGCGAGCCCAAATTCAGCTGTGCCGGGAACTTTGAATTATGTCGAAGGGCAAGCGTATATCGGGGATCAAACTATTGATCACCACTCGATCGGCAACGCTACCCTCGAAACTGGCCAGTCGCTCAACACGGAAAGGGGCAAGGCTGAAATACTTTTGACTCCCGGTGTGTTTCTGCGCGCTGGCGACAACACCTCGGTGAAAATGGTTGCGGCTGGTCTCACTGACACGGAGTTGGATCTGACCCATGGCCATGCCATGGTGGAAGTCGACCAGATCTATCCGCAGAACGATCTCAGCATAATGGAGGGCAGCGCCACTGCCAGAATCATGAAGCCCGGACTCTACGACTTTGATTCCCAACAGAATCAAATCCGCGTGTTCGATGGCGAAGCCATGGTCCAGGAGGGCGACAAGGAAATCAAGGTGAAGGGTAGTCACGAATTGACCGTGGCTGCGAATGCGCCTGAGAAGGCGGAGAAGTTCGACAAGAAAGCCTTAAGCGCGGACGACCTTTATCGCTGGAGCAGTCTGCGCTCCGACTACGTGGCGGAAGCCAATGTAGATGCGGCGCGGATTGTGGTCGCCGATGGCTGGGGTCCAGGGTGGTGGGGCGCTGGCTTCTGGGGTCCCGGATGGGGTTGGGACGGATGGTATTGGGATCCGTGGTTCTCGGCGTATACCTTCATGCCTTGGGGCGGAATCTATTACAGCCCGTTCGGTTGGGGATTCTACTCGCCGGGCTTGGTCTACCGCGCCCCGTTCTACGGTGGACATTTCTATCACACGTTTAATGCGAGCAACGTCCGCGCCTGGGGGCCGGGTCCGCATTATGCTAGCAGCCTCGCTTATTCCCACGGTGTCTACACGGGAGTTGGAGCCGCGAATGGCGCTTTCCACTCCGGATCTGCCATGGCGTCAGGAGGCATGCGCAGTGGGTTTGGAGGATTCCACGGCGGTGGAGGAGGGTTCCATGGTGGCGGCGGAGGCTTCCACGGCGGAGGCCGCTGAAGACATAATTCGCTGAGGAGCAAGACGAAGCGGGGCAGAGAAATCTGCCCCGCTTTTTACTCTGTGCAATCGGCTACAATATCCTCCATTCGGAGAATACAAATGAACGAAACACCACAGCAGTACACGCAGCGGATCATGACGCACTCTGAAGGGAAGAAGCCTATGGCAGTTCAGGCAGCCACGGCGAAGAAACTCGAGCGATCGATCAAGGGCGTCCCCACCAGCAAGTTGCGGAAACGGCCGGCTCCGGACAAGTGGTCAGTCAGCGAGATCGCGGCGCACCTTGCGGATGCGGAAGTCGCAATCGGGTTTCGACTGCGGCTGATTCTGGGCGCGCCCGGCACTCCCGTCGCGGCTTTCGATCAGGACGCCTGGGTGACCAGCCTACATTACGAGAAGCGCGATCCGCGCAAGTCGGTCGAGCAGTTCCGCGTGGCCCGCGAAGCGAACCTGGCTCTGCTCAAAACGCTGACCCCCGAGCAGTGGAAACATTACGGAATGCACTCCGAGCGCGGGCAGGAGACCATTGAGCACATTGTTCGCCTGATCGCCGGACACGACCTGAACCATCTGCTGCAGGTGGAGCGCATCTTGTCCGCGAAAAAGAAGTGAGTGAAATCGCTCAGCAGCCGACGGGACGGGTTCAATGACAAGAGTTCAAATGATAAGAAAAGACGAGAAGAAAATCTGATCGGACGGTTTCGAAAATCCGCGTCCGCCTCCGCTTCCCACTGTGCTACCTTCGCGCTGTAACCTGGTCCAGCGTGATGACAACAAAAGTTTGTATGAATATCAACTGCCGTGCCTACGCCCCCTTTGTGTATACCGTGGCCATGCGTTGCGTTCTTTGCCGCTGCGACCTGATCGCAGCCAGAAGCCTCGAAGCAGCAGGCGCCATAGCCCCCGCACAACCGAACATCGCGCTCTCGCCGAAGTCCGCCAGACCCAATGCCGCAACCAATCCCACGTAGAGGGTCAAGGTGCGTTCTGTCAGCACTTGTCAAATCCGAAGGTAGATCGGTGAACTAGCCTGCCTGCACGGCCGTTTCACTTCGCTGGATTTTGCATCTCACTTCTGGCTTAATAGCAGACTGATTTAAACTTGGCCCTCCGCAGTTGAGTGCGGCAGACTTGTGAAGCAAAGCACTGCAGGACGAAACAAGTTTAGGAAGGGAGAGAGAAAATGCCGGTTTCTTTCGAGAAGGACATAAAGCCGCTGTTCAGGCAGATTGATATCGAGCACATGGGCAAACACAACATTCTGCTCGACAACTACACCTATATGTCGGATGCTTCAAACGATCACGGCAATGCTCGAGCGGTCGAGGACACCCTGAAAAACCAATCGATGCCTCCCGGCGGCCCTTACTGGAGTGCGCACCAGGTGGATCTTTTTAAGCAGTGGAAAAGCGACGGATATCGGCCATAATCTGCGCTGAATAATTCCGATTCCTGGGAGACAGTCGCATCGCAAATCGCTTTTCCATCCTCCAAGGGTTGCGGCCTTTTCGATGGCCGGAGGTACCGAAGAACCTCCTCGCGGGATTCACGCTCGCGGCCATGAACATTCCGCAGTCGCTTGGTTACACCAAAATCGCCGGCATGCCGGTCATCACCGGCCTCTACACGCTTCTGCTACCCGTGGTTGCGTTTTCCATCTTTGGTTCTTCGCGCTATCTTGTCGTAGCTGCTGATTCCGCCACTGCTGCCATACTTGCGAGCAGCCTCGCCGGTTTGGCCCCGATGGCCAGTGCCAGATACGTCGCGCTCGCGGGCCTGGTGGCGCTGTTGACCGGCATCTTTCTTCTGCTCGCGCGCCTGCTGAAGCTCGGCTTCTTTGCAGATTTCCTGTCTCAAACGGTTCTGCTCGGCTTCCTCGTTGGCGTCGGCTTTCAAGTTGGCATCGCCGTGCTTGGTGAAATGCTTGGGATCAACGTCCACAGCCGCCGCACTCCGGCTCAGCTCGTCGAAGTGCTTCGATTACTGCCGCACGCTCATCTGCTGACGATGGAGATTTCATTCGCAGTTGTAGCCGCTATCGCGCTCTGCTATCGCATCGCCCCCAAGTTTCCCGGTACTCTCCTGGCAGTTGCGGGGACAGTCGCGGCCAGCTTCATGTTTCATTGGGCCCAGCGCGGTGTCGCCGTTCTCGGCCCCGTGCCCGCAGGCTTGCCCCATTTAGGGTTGCCTGATCTGGGCTGGAGAGACGTGAAGACCCTTGTTCCCGTCGCCGGCTCGTGTTTGCTGATGATCGCTGCGCAGAGCGCAGCCACCTCGCGCGCCTACGCGACCCGTCATCATCAGGAACTCGACGAAAACGCGGACCTTGTCGGCCTTGCTGCCGCCAATGCCGCCGCGGCTTTCAGCGGCACCTTTGTTGTGAACGGAAGCCCTACCCAGACTGCGATGGTCGAGAGTTCCGGCGGCACCAACCAGATGGCTCACCTCGCGACGGCGGGAGTGGTTGTTTTAGTTCTTCTTTTCCTTACCGGCCCGCTGCAGTTTCTTCCTCAGTGTGTTCTTGGTGCGGTCGTGTTCACGATCGCCATGCGTCTCATCGATTTGCGCTCACTCCGCGCCATCCGCCGCGAGAGCCCCGGCGAATACATGCTGGCGATCACAACTGCGGCGGTTGTTGTTTTTGTTGGCGTGGAGCAGGGCATTCTGCTCGCGATGTGCTTGTCGCTGCTCCGCATTGTCCACCAAAGCTACCGTCCGCATACTGCCGTGCTTGAACAGACTGATGAAGGACTCTGGCAACTGGATCCGGTCGTTCGCGGAGCGGTTACCGAACCCGGTCTCGTCCTCTACCGGTTCAGCGCGCCACTCTACTACGCCAACGCCAATCGTTTTTCCGAAGAGACGCGGATGCTGGCGGCTTCGGCGCCTTCACCGTTGCACTGGCTGATCGTTGATGCCGGGGCCATCACCCACGTCGACTTCACGGCGGCCCGGGTTGTGTGCGAACTCCAGAAGGACCTCGCCGCTCAGGGCACGGGTCTCGTCTTTGCCCACGTGCAGTCAGACCTGAAGCCCGATCTTGACCGTCATCACCTGACCCAAGCCATTGGTTCTGACCGCATCTTTGACAGCTTGCACGAAGCCATCGCGGCGGTTCGGGGCAGGGTACCGCGATGACGTCCTGACATTGCAGCCGACCAAGCATCGAGAACACTCGCCAGCAACTCACTGACAGAACCGCGTAGAATTAGTGCCACCATGTCGTACCGCTTCGAGTTCGACCCGGTTAATAAGATCCTGCTGGCCCGCTTCGAGGGTGAACTCACGAATGACTCTGCCGTGGAATACCACGATGCCCTTGGCAGAAATTGGATCGCTACCGGCGCCCATGCGGGCATCTGGGACTTTTCAGCCGCTACCCACTTTGCTGTGGCTGCCGACTTCTTACGCAGGCTGGCAATGCGCAAACCAATCACTCCGGGTCTGACCGACCATCCCAGGTTTATCGTAGTGCCGCTGACGGATGGATACGGGTTGATGCGCATGTTCCAGATTGCCGGCGAGTCCAGCCGGCCTCTGCTGCATGTCGTGCGCACCGTGGACGAAGCACTGACCGCGCTCGGCGTCCAATCCCCGCACTTCGAACCTCTGAAGTGACAGCGACGGACGCAAAATGGAAACGGCCGCCTGCAAAGGCGGCCGTTCCATCTTGATATCAGCCGTGGGTGGCGGCTATTCTCGTATCAGTGCAGGCATCCCGACTCGCAAGCGCAGATAACAAAACTGCAGATAACAGAAAATATGGCGGAGAGAGAGGGATTCGAACCCCCGATACCCGTTAAGGTATGTCCGCTTTCGAGGCGGATCGTTTCAACCACTCACGCATCTCTCCGGAAAGCATTGGTCAGTGGCCAGTGGTCGGTGGCCAGTGAGCCCGAGAACTTTAACGTCGATTCTTAAAGAACGTTTGCAATAGTTCTGCGCTGCGGCCCGCTAAAACGCCGCTGCGGACTTCCACTTTATGGTTCAGTTGCGGGTCATTGAGCACCTGCATGACTGAGTGCACCGCGCCCGCTTTGGGATCTTCGGCGCCGTATACCAGGCGTTTGATCCGGGCGTGCACCAAGGCTCCGGCGCACATCGCGCACGGTTCAATTGTAGCAAACAGGTCGCAGCTGGACAGGCGATGGTTACCGAGAGTTGCACCGGCTTCGCGCAGGGCGACGATCTCGGCATGGGCTGTGGGGTCGGAGTCGGTGAGGTTGCGATTCCAGCCGCGGCCGACGATGCGCTCTCCGCATACGACGACTGCGCCTACGGGAACCTCGCCGGCCTCGAGGGCTCGCTGCGCCGAGCGTAGGGCTTCCTCCATCCAGAGTTCGTCTTTATTTGTTAGGTTGTGAGACACGGAGAGCTCCACGCAGCAGGGTACCACTGACGCAGTGCGATTCGATTGCTGCCCGAGTCTGTTCGGCAAGCGATCGGGTGCGAGCCTGCCGGCACATTCACATCAGGCTAAGCAAGGAGCGCACCAGGTCGGGAACCACGGCTCGGATTGCTGCCGGCACCACGATGGTCACGACCACGTAGGCGATGGCGAGTGCGGGCACGGCCAGCAGCATGCGAGTTCGGGGCGTCAAGTTGGCGAGATAGGCTCGCATAACATCCTCTGGCTTTAATTACGAAGAGCATCCGCAAAAAGTTCCCAGCTCTGTTCCCTGGGAAAAAGCGGTACACGTACCGCATCGGCTGAAGGCTGTTGGGAAACGAGATCTTTGACACAGCGCTGAAGCGCTGCTGCAACCCAAGAAACTATCGAGCCACGCTCGACTGGACACCGAGGGAGGCTGTCCCCACACGAGCATTTCCGCTGACTGATGCACCATCACTACTGCTGGCCAATGACCACTGGCACCTGTTATGCTAGGCGCGTCATGGGGATGCAGAGCCTGCTCCGCAAAGTTTTTCTGATTGACCTTCTGCAGGGCTTGAGGGTCACGTTCCGCTATCAGGATCCGAAGGAAATCTATACCGAGCAATATCCCATGGAGCGGCCGCAGGTGGCGGAGCGCTACCGGGGCGCGCCGCGGCTGAACGTGAATCCTGATACCGACGAGACCATGTGCATTGCCTGTGACCTGTGCGCGCTCGCCTGCCCGGAGAATCTGATTGTGGTTTCAAGCGCGCGCAACGAGCAGACCCGCCGCAAGGAACTTACCAACTTCACCTACGACCTGAGCCGCTGCATGTTCTGCGGCCTCTGCGAGGACGCCTGTCCCGTGGATGCGCTCGAACTTACGCAGGATTTCGAACTTGCCAGCTATACGCGTGAGGGCTGGATCTGGGATCGCGAGACTCTGGAAAAAGGTCCGTCGCCTACGCAGTATCGGAAGTAGCTGTCAGCTGGCCGCGCGGTTGCCGCGGCAAAGGACACCAGGTTCCTCGTGCGCTTTCAGCGCGCTTCGGAATGACCATCCCCTTTTCTTAGGGTGTTTCCCAACTGCTCCGGCGTTCCTCAACTTTTGTCATTCCGAACCGGGCGACAGGCCGGTGAGGAAGCTGCTATCCGCCAGAGATGGGGCAGCAAGCAGAATCCTAGAGGGCTAAGGGTGTGGAGTCCCACTTCTCACGACAGACGCGAGAAGTGGGGACCCCACTTTTAATCGACCTCAATTCTCAGAATCTACTTTCGGCCTACGGGGTGACCATGGCCGTCGCGCACTTCGTTGCCTTTGAAGTGTTCGATGTGGTCGACGGGCCTGGCGGCGTGCTCGCCGCGGGCTGGGTACGGGCCGTGGTATCCGTGGTCGGGATGGAAATGATTATTGACATGGCCGTGAAAACCCTCGGGGCCGTGGAACCAGGGGCCAACGCCGATGAAGACGCCGCCGTTGAACCACTCCGGGCCGTAGTAGCCGTAGGGAGCGCAGTTGTAGGGCGGGACATCGTAATAGCCGTAGGGACATACCGGCGCCGGTCCAATTTCGACGGCCACCTGAGCCTGGGTTTGGGGAGCGGCTATGGTGAAGCCGATTGCAACGACGGCAGCTAACACTAGAAACGTAAGTTTGCTCATTTCACTTGTCCTCGAAAACAAGATTTGATCCAGTCAATTCATGCCGAGAAGTACGATTCAAGTATTCCACAAAGGGTTGGGTTGAAAAAAGAGCTAAGGAGTTGGTTGTTGCTGGGTCATGCAGTGCATGGTGCCGAGTCCCCAGACCAGGTCGCCGGAATAGATTGGGACGACTTCTCGCGTGGGGAACAGGGCTGCCAGCGTGTTGAGGGCTATGCGGTCGTTGGGGTCGTTGAAGACCGGGACCAGCACGATGCCGTTGGCGATGTAGAAATTGGCGTAGCTGGCGGGGAGGCGCCGGTGCTCGAAGATTACCGGAGTGGGCATGGGGAGTTCGACGATGTTCAGCGGCTTGCCATTCTGGTCGGTCGCGGATTGGAGACGGCGGAGATTATCGCGGAGCGGTTTGTGATTTGCATCTTTGGGATTGGGCTCGACCATGGTGATGACCGTGTCGCGGCTTACGAAGCGGGTCAGGTCGTCGACGTGGCCGTGAGTGTCGTCGCCGACAATGCCTTTGCCTAGCCAGATTACGTGCGGGACTCCGAGGTAGTTGGCGAAGATGTTTTCGTAATCTTTGCGGGACATTCCTGGATTGCGTTGCTGGGTCTTGCTTATCAGGCATTCTTCGGTGGTAAGGAGGGTGCCTTCGCCGTTGACGTCGATGGAGCCGCCTTCGAGGACTACGCGGGTGTTGCCACGCTTGGGGCGGATTTCTTCGGCTTGGGCGGTGGTCGCCATTTGGGTGCCGATTTTTTCGTCTTGGCGATAGTTCGAATATTTGGCCCAGGCGTTGAAGCGGAAGTTTGTGGCTTGCAAACGACCCTGAGGGGCTAAAGCCCCGGTCTTTTTTTGCTTCTCATCGGCACGACTGAAGTCGTGCCCTTCCCGATCTCTTTGTTCCAGGCATCGTGTTACGAAAATGCAGCCGGAGTCGCGGAGCCAGACTCGGTTGGTGGGCCAGTGGTGGAAGCGGACTTTTTTTATCGGCGCGTCGGCTTGGTCTAACCGCTTGCGAATTTGGCGTTCTGCTGCGGCGTTGTTGACTATCAGTTCGACGCGCTCGTGGCGGGCTAGATTGCGGATGATTTCGGTGTAGACCCAGGGGATGGGCTCGAACTTTCCGGGCCAATCGCCGTGGTAGTGGGGCCAGGCCAGCCAGGTGGCGGCGTGGGGCGCCCATTCGGCGGGCATGCGATGGTGGAGGTTTGCCGGCGAAATACTTAAAGTCTTACTTGAATGCTTGGATCGGGGCATGGAGGTAGTTTATTGCACGGGATGGCAAATCGTGCATTGAATCCGGAGCTGGCATTGATCTTGACGAGCAGTCTCTTGCTCAATACGTGTAATGCGATTTATCGTCAGCGCTACTGGGGAAAGACAAGGTGGAATGTGTTTTCGGTCTCAACCTCCACAGGGTTGCCATTGACCAGATAGGGTTTGTAACGCCATTTCTTGGCTGCATCTATCGTAGCGGGACAGAGTACAGGGTGCCCGGAAACGACACTTACTTTGATGGGCACGCCAGATTTATCGACAATGACGCGCAGCACGACGGTGCCTTGAATTCTAGTTTGAAGCATAAATTCCGAATATACGGGATGTGCCTTCTTTAGCACGAAGTGTCGCATGTCCTTCTCGCTGACGTGAAGAGGCGCAGTGGCAACTGGAATCTCCGCTTGTTGAGCGGAGTCGGAGGATGAACCTGCACCCGAAACAGGTGCGGATTGCGACCAGAGA
This sequence comes from uncultured Acidobacteriaceae bacterium, assembly GCA_963807145.1. GTDB lineage: Bacteria > Acidobacteriota > Terriglobia > Terriglobales > Acidobacteriaceae > Sulfotelmatobacter. The sequence continues at coordinate 16,661 of CAWEBA010000019.1, forward strand.
GGGACAGCGGTAATCCAGAGCAGAATGACGACCATCATGGAGCTTGTGCATCGCTTCCTGTCGACCCGTCGATCCGGATTGGAGTTGCTGCTTCGAGACGCATTCTACTCTAATGGCGACCTCGAGTAGTTAGCTCGCGATCACAAGCGCGATTAATCCCGTCGGCCCGATCTTACCGTCCATCCAGCAGACGGTTGCTGATCGGCGCGTAGGCGTCGATTCTGCGGTCGCGGAGGAAGGGCCAGTTGCGGCGGATGTCTTCGAGGGCTTTCAGGTTGACGTCGCCGATCAGGATCTCTTCGCGGTCGTGCGAGGCTTCGGCTAGGACTCGGCCGAAGGGATCGCAGAAAAACGATCCACCCCAGAATTCCAGTCCGTGGCCGGGGGTGGACTTGCCGCGGATGTTGCCGGTTTCGAAGCCTACGCGATTGACTACTGCTACGTAGACTCCGTTGGCGATGGCGTGGGCGCGCTGAATGGTGCGCCAGGCGTCGTGCTGGGCTGTACCGAACTCGGCTTTCTCGGCGGGATGCCATCCGATGGCGGTTGGATAGAAGAGGACGGACGCGCCCTGGAGCGCGGTTAGGCGGGCGCCTTCGGGAAACCATTGGTCCCAGCAGACTAGAGTGCCGAGGCGGCCGACTGTGGTATCGAGAGCGCGGAAGCCTAGATCGCCGGGGGTGAAATAGAACTTTTCGTAGTAGAGCGGGTCGTCGGGAATGTGCATTTTGCGGTAGAGGCCGCTGAGAGATCCGTTGGAATCGAAAATGGCGGCGGTGTTGTGGTAGATGCCGGGGGCGCGCTTCTCGAAGAGCGAGGCGATCAGTACTACGCCGTGCTGGCGGGCGGCGGCGGCCAGCTTCTCGCTGCTGGGGCCGGGGATGGGCTCGGCTAGATCGAAGAGGGAGTGATCTTCGCGCTGACAGAAGTATTGGGTCTGGAATAGTTCGGGGAGGCAGACTACCTGGGCGCCGCGTCCGGCGGCGTCAGAGACGCGTTCTAAAGCTTTTTGAAGGTTCTGGTCGGGCTCGGGGCCGCATGACATTTGGACCAGGGCAACGCGGAATTTGTCAGGGGGCACGCCGTGCTTCCTCCGCGAACAATATAGCATTCGTTGCTGGTTGTTGGTCTCGGGTGAGAGACGATGGGCGGATGCGACCTGGGCTTCCGCGATGGGCCCGGGGAGTGCGAGATCCTTCGCTTCGCCTGAAAGGCGGCTCCGCTCAGGATGACAATGATGGGGGAGGGTCGCTTGGTTTGTGGCGTCGCGTGGCATCCTTTCCCACTGTTCCTGTAAAGTAAATGCTCTGGAGAATTAGGGGTCGAGTTTGGAGGTGTCATCTTGAAGCAGGGCAATCATGGCGGCGGGCATTCTTCGGGGAAGTCTCATGGTAATTCTGGACATGCTGGTGATGGAGTGGAGCGGCATCTGCATAATCCGATTGAAGACAGGCTGATTCCGCTGGAACCATTAGATCTGGGCAAGGTGAAGTCGATTGACGATTTAGTTCGGGCGATGTCTAAGACCGCTTTTACCGGGCGGCAGCTGGGCGAGGCGGCTGACGTGCTTGAGGCTATGGCACGCGATGAAGAATGCTTTGTAGTAATGACTTTGTCGGGCGCGATGACCGTGGCCAAGCAGGGTCTGATCGTGACTGAGTTGATTGATCGGGGCATCGTGAATGCTGTGGTTTCGACTGGGGCGCTGATGGCTCACGGGCTGGTGGAGGCTACGGGGCGCGCCCATTTCCAGGTCAATCCTGGGGTTTCGGATGAGGAACTTTATGAGCAGGGTTACAATCGGGTGTACGACACGCTGGAGCCGGAGCAGAACCTGGATGACGTGGAAGAAGTGATGTCGCGGGTGCTCGAGGGCTGGGACCACAACGAAGTAATGTGCTCCTACAAGCTGAATCATGCGATTGGGGCGTATCTGACGAAGAACGTGCCGGAGCGGGGGATTTTGAAGTCAGCGCATGATCAGGGTGTTCCGGTGTTTGTCCCGGCGTTCAGCGATTCGGAGATGGGGCTGGACACGGCTTTGAATAATCGGCTGCGCGAGTCGACGGGTAGGCACAAGATACGGTTTGATCCTTTTCTGGATCTGGAGCACTTTGCCGCGACTTTGCTCCGGCAGAAGAAGCTTGGAATTTTGACGATCGGCGGTGGAGTGCCGCGGAACTGGTCGCAGCAGTTTGGTCCGTTTTGCGAGTTGCGGCATCGGCGGCTGGGGGAGAATATCCCGCTGAAGCGGTATCACTATGGGTTGCGGATTTGTCCGGAGCCGGTTTATTGGGGAGGGCTGTCGGGCAGTCCTTATAGTGAGGCGATCTCGTGGGGGAAGTTTGTGCCTCCGGCAGAGGGTGGAAGGTTTGGGGAAGTGTTTGTGGATGCTACGGTGGGACTGCCGCTGATTGTGGCTGCGGTGTTGGAGCGGCTGGATAAGAAGGGGAGTAAGGCGGGCAAGGGGAAGACGGCTGCGGCTAGGAAGTAAGTCCCATCCCTTTGTAGCTATTTATGCGCAGCGGCCCGATGAACCTGGGCCGCCCGGACAGGCGAGGGCGGCTGTCCCTACACGGAGTATCGTCAGGCTCCGGCTTCCTGCACGTCGGGCGATGAGCCGTTCTCTTCGCGCGTCTTCCGGTAGAGTGGGGCCAGGATGCTGTTTTCCAGCACTTGGGATTCCGCTTCGATCCAATCCTGCAGGGCGAAACCTTCGGTCTGACCGCGCTTGTCGTAGAGTTGCTGGGCGTGCAGGCGGATTTTTCTTTCCAAAATTCAGTTATCAGGGCTTGCTGCTTTTGTCTGCGGGTATCTTGATCCACACTATTCCTCTTGCTTATTAAGGTATTTATCTACAGTTCTATGATACGGGAATGCTGTTAACGGAAGATTACATTTGAGAGGGCTGGGGGGTTACTAAAGTGCAATTATAGCACGCGGCACACGAATCGTGTCGCGAGGGAACCGCCTCAGAGGCTGAAGCCCGCGTCTGTCGCGGTCTCTAATGGCACGACTGAGGTCGTGCCCTTCCCGAGCCCATGCTGGCATTGGAAGTCGAAGTCCCAAGCATTTGGCGTCTGTGGAATCCCATCCTTTCGTAAAGAACGCGAAAGGATGGGCCCCCCGGTTGTTGTTTCAGAGACTAGTCGAAAATCAGCACTGCTGAGGCTATTACGGTAGTCCAGAGGCCGCGCTTGTCGCCTACGGCGGACTGGGTCACGTTGGCGGTACGGACGATTTTGTTGGAGAGGCGGTAGATTTGTTTTTTCTCGTCCCAGGAACGGTCGGGATCGAACTCTACGTTGAGCGTGGTGGCCAGCATTTCGGCGGCTAGTTCTTCGGCATATTCTCCGGCGGCGTCTTCGGTTTCGCCGAACGAGTGGTGCTCGCTGAGATATCCGTAGGTGTTTTTATCGGCGGGAATGGCCACGCCGATCGAAGAGGCTAGCAGGCGATGGGCTTCGTGAGTGGAGTTTTCGGCGACTACGGCGAATACCACCTCGCCGGGACTGAGATACTTCACGCCCTCTTTGCGAGCCAGCATTTTGCAGTTCGGAGGGAAGATGGAAGAGACGCGCACCAGGTTCTGGGCTGCGATGCCAGCGTCGCGCAGTGCCAGCTCGAAGGATGTTAACCGCTCGCGGTGTTTTCCGACTCCTTTGGTGAAGAACATCCGCTTGGGAACCATGTCTTTACCCAACGCTGTTTACCTCCGGCACGAAAAAATTTGAGATTGAGAATGCACATTAACACAACGGTTTGTAAAGGAAATATGAATTTCGCGTGAGGAGAGAAAAAATGGCGGAAACCGCGGGCGCGGTTCCCGCCACCATGCCCGGTCCGATTAGGGGGAGGGCGCCGGGCAAATCCGAAACACTCTACCACAGGTTCGACCCTGGTCAACAAAAAGGCTGCGGCTTTTCGGATTTTCGAACAGCCGCGAAGCTTGGTTCGTCGTCACATGGCCGTCGCTTCTTAATCCTCATTTAGCGGCAACCACCGAAGCGACTGTGATGGTGTCGCCGTCCAACGTGCCGGTTACGGTGGCATTCTTTCCTGCCTGTTGGTCGAGCGTGGCCAGAGCTGCCTTATCGGTTGTGTCCAAAACGTAGATTTTGTCGCCCACTACCAGGGCGAACTTCGAACCCTTGGCTACGCAGGCGCGAGTGCACTCTGCGGCCGTGCCTCCCATGTGCTGTCGGCCGCACATGGCGTCGCCGACCTCGCCGGTAAAGGTTTGCTTGCCAGCGGCGAAGGCATGAGTGTTGAAAAATATGGTCGCGGAGAAGATGACTGCGGTTATCGCTGTGAACCACCGTGAACCCTTAATCATGCTTGATTCTCCTGGGTGCTTCTGACGGCTCGCATGAAAAGACGATTGCCGCCTATGCATTGATATTACGCTAACGTCATAGATGATCGAGGGTGCGGGAGGTTGCAGAAACCACCGAGGGCTTACGGTGATTTTCGAACTCGGAGAGATGCCTCCCTAGCTTTCGCGGGCCAAGGCGCCCGCGCCACACGTGTTTCACGGAGACGCTTTGGCGGTGTATTGCAGATCGACGTCGACGGTTTTGTCGCGGGTGATAGCGGTGACGTGGGGATCGACACTCCAATCGAGGGTGGGCGGGAGCAGCTTTCTAGCCTCCGGCAGAAACTGCTTCAGGTAAGTAGCGTCGTAGATGTCGCCGGGGCGCAGCTTCCAAGCGGCGCGCAGCCTCGCGGTGAGGCTGTTGTCGATACCGCGAAATTCCAGGTCTCCCATGTGGTAGAGAGAATCTTCGTGGACGATGAGGTGGTAGAAGACGGTTCCATCGATGTCGTCGAATTCGGCGTTCACCTTGATGGTGGCGAGGATGTATCCGCGTGAGCCGTAGAGTGTCTGTACCTCGCGTAGATCGTCTGCTAGCTGAACCGTGTTGGCCGGTTGCCCGGTCTTCGCGTGAAGGAACGGATCGAGCTGGTCTTTGGGGATCGCTTGGTTTTCCGACCACTCCCATTGCTTGACTTTGTACTGGATGCCGGGAGTAAGCGGGAACGTGATGTCGACGTAGGTTGGCGGCTGTTTGTTTTCGGTTGAATCGGCGGCGGGTAGTTTGACGACCTTGGGTTGGGGAGTGGCGCAGGAGGCCTTCAGGTATCCGCGCTCATGGTAGAGGGGCAGCACAGAGTGCTCGACGAAGTTGGCCATGTAATCGTGGGAGTACTCGCGATCGGCTAATTTTTCCGCAGCAGCCTGGAGCAGGGGCAACTCGGCTGCTCCGGCGCCGGGAAACAGGGCGTGGCGGATGCGAATGCTCACGCCGGCGACGGTATAGTCGATCGACTGCAGCCGCTCGTCTTTGCTTTCGGTGCGCGCATATTGGACGATGCCAGGGATTCCGTTTTCGACTAGCATCGCTTGCAGAACATCCGACACCTGGTCGGGCATGCGGCCGCTGGTGGGCAATTCTCCGTCGAAGAGAGGAAGGCGGTCGTGCAGCTTCCGGTGCAGTTCTTCGTCGGTGAACCAGACGAAGTCGGCGAAGTGGGCGGGGACAAACTTGTCGGCGTCGGTGACTTGAAACTCGAGCCTGGTGCCGGCTG
>CAWEBA010000020.1:0-53694 GCA_963807145.1 uncultured Acidobacteriaceae bacterium
AGCGTGTACGCCGCGCCCACCAGCATTCCACCGACGGCGATGGGACGCACGATAAACCTCCATACCGCAATCGCGATCGCTGCCCAATTGTCGGGTGTATCCGATGGAAGATAATGCTTAATCTGCGGTCCCAGAAAAAATATGAGCAGGGGGACCATCAATCCCCAGGCCAGCACCCCGCCGGCAAACTGAATCGACGCCAGCCGCAGCCCAATGATGTAACCCACGCCCAGGTATGCGGGACTTACGCTGGGAGCTGCGAACGTGCTGGTGCCACCTGCGGCCACGACGTTCGCACTGCCCGTGGTGCCGAGACGCACTTGACTGCGGCCCAGACTGCCGACGGCAAAATGAATGTCCTTATCCGCGGCGAAGAGTCCGAAGCGTCCAAGGATATAAACCAGGCCGCCGACCCCTATGTTCCAGAAAAGATATTTCGCTGCGTCCGCGCCTCGCCTTCCTGCCTTATGAATTTCCGCCGCTGCGACCGATTCAGGGAAGGGCAATTCCGGATCTTCCACCATCACGCGGCGGACTAATGAAATAAAGAGCACGCCCAGAATGCTGCCTACCATCATAAGCGCAGTCGATTTCCAGTACGCATCGGCCGGCCGGAAAGAAGGCCAAGCCTTGGCGATCACGAACGCAGGAATGGTGAATATCGCTCCCGCAGCCAGACCCTCCCCGATTGTGCCGGCGGTTCGAGCAATGTTTTCTTCGAGCAGCGATCCCTTCCACGCCCGCATGGCTGCCATGGCAATGACGGCGGCAGGATACGTGGCCGCAATCGTGATACCGGCGCGCAGGCCCAGGTATGCGTTGGCTGCTCCGAGCACGACCGTCATAAGAAGTCCCAGCAGCACGGCGCGCAGAGTGAATTCCTTCATCTCCATGTTCTCGGGAACGAAAGGGACATGTTTCTTGACGCCAGTTCCTGGTCCGGGGACTGGACTGTTCATAAATGGAATCCTCGTAGGGTGTGAGATGAAAGCAATGTTGCGTGTAACTTATTCAAAACACAAACGGCGGCACGTTAGCATGGGGACGCTACGCATTACAAGTCGGTGCCAGTTCCGGTTTAGGACCACCACGGCAAAACCGGATTGGCTTGCTTCTTTACTTAGAGGTAAAATGGGTTAATTGGTCTTCGCCCCTTCGCAGTTTTGTGACTCTGAGGTGTACCGTGCTGAAGAGCTCCCCGGACCAGGTTTGGTTCCAGAAATATTTCGAATTTCACTGCGACGATTGTGGCAGCGAAACCGGATTCCGCTCGCGGCGACGGACGCTCCTGGAACGCTGGCTGCTGCCGGTTTTTCTTTTGCAGCCTGTGCGCTGCACAGAGTGCTTCCGGCGAGACTATCGGTTGGTATTCGTGCCCGTAAAGGAGCGGCTGCCCGAACCGGTCAAAAAGGTGCCGACCCCGGCACCGCGACCCAATCGTAACGTTGCCTAGCCGACCCGACCGCCGTTATACTCTAGTTAAGCAGGCAATCGCACAGTCGCCCGCCCCAGAACGTTTTTCCTGCGGGCCACACGGAGGCCGTCTTCAGCAGTAGTGAGGACAGAACTCGGGCTAGCCAGGCCAAAGCCGCAGTAGCAAGCCCTTCTATTGCTTCACGAACGCATCAGGTTCAAGCCCGTGAGGTTCGGATTCGTCCGGTTCGCTCCCAAGAAAGCTGGACCGCCCAGATAGCTGCAAGTCTCTTCGCCGTTTTGTTTCCCTCCGACTGTCGCATTTGCGGAACCCCACTGGTGAGAATTTCGCGCCTCCCGGTCTGCCAGGAGTGTCTTGACGCCATGCATGCGATCGGAGGCGGAGTCTGCTCCATCTGCGGCGAGCGGCTATTTTCTTCCTACGCGGTTGCCTCGGCTGCGGGCGAGCCGCGGTGCGGGCTGTGCCGCCGCATCGAACCGCCCTTCGCGCGCGCGGCGGCGTATGGCAGCTACGAGAGCGGCCTGCGCGAGCTGATTCATCTTTTGAAGTATGGCGGAGTGCGCCCCGCTGCCAACGTGCTCGGACGAATGCTGGCCGATGCGATCGCGACGCTTGACCCTGAATTGCCATCGGACTCCGTGGCTGTGATCCCCGTGCCGTTGCACCGCACCAAATTCCGCCAGCGCGGGTTCAACCAGGCGGAGCTCATTGCGCGGGCGTCAATGAAAATCAGCCCGCGGGGAAATCGGCTGCGTTTGTGTGCGGGAGTGCTCGAAAGAAAGCGCGACACGGCTTCGCAAATCGGCCTTACCAGCCACCAGCGCCGCGAGAACCTGCGCGGTGCTTTTGCAGTGGCGCAGCCCGAGTTTGTCAAAGGCCGCGAAGTACTGGTGGTGGATGATGTTTATACGACCGGCGCTACCGTTTCGGAGTGTGCCCGGGTCTTACGCCGCACGGGCGCTACCAAGGTTTGGGTTGCCACTGTGGCGCGCACGCTGAAAATCTCCGCGCAGCATGCAGAGATCAGGCCAGGCGACGACAGTGAGATGGACCGAAGAATCGGAGCGGAGCCCGTTCCGTTGGCTAAGGCCGTGGGAACCTAAGATTTTATGTCAGGCAGGATTGAATCCGAAGCAGGACCACCGGGACGCCACGCCGCCGGCCTGTTCGCGGCGGCGGCGATGCATCGCGACAGCAACGGCAACGCGCTGCACGCGCCCGTGCTCGTACTGAATGCTTCCTACGAGCCCATCAATGTCTGCGCGGCGCGGCGCGCCCTGGTACTGGTGCTGAAGGGCGTGGCCATGACGGAAGAAGAGAATGGACACTTCCTGCATGCAGCGCGCATTGCCATGCGCGTACCCTCGGTGATTCGCCTGCTGGAGTACCGCCGCATCCCGCACCAGAGTCGAGCTTTGTCGCGGAAGAATATTCTGCTGCGCGACCGCAACACCTGCCAGTATTGCGCCACCGTGCTGCCTTCCGGTGAGTTGACGCTCGATCACGTGATTCCGCGTTCCCGCGGAGGTTCGTCTACTTGGGAAAACCTTGTAGCTTGTTGTCATCTCTGCAATCGCCGCAAGGGCAACCAGTTTCCGCTCGAAGCCGGCATGAAGCTGATGCGCGAACCCCGCGCCTTCAACCTGCACACCAGCCGGCACATCATGCGGCTCATGGGACGGTCGGATGACAAGTGGAGGAAGTATCTCTTCTACTGAGCTGTCAGCTATCAGCTTTCAGCCCAAGCCGCAAGAACGCGTCGGAAAGCCCTACCACCCTGTCATCCCGAGCGCAGCGAGGGATCCTGGTGTTGGCTGAAAGCTGATAGCTGACAACTACTTCTGCGGCGACTGCGGACTCGGCGGCGGCGCGTCCGGCTTCTTCTGGTCCGGATTCTGATCGGGAGTCTGCGGCGGTTTCTGATCCTGTGGTGCTGCCTTCGGCACTTCCTGGCCCTGATACAGAATCTTTACGCTCGAACCGAAGCGCTTGTAGTCCTCATACTTCACAATCTCGCGGATGTGAATGTCGCCGGTGTTGAAGTGCAGCGTGTCATCGGCGCGAGTGTAGGTAGGGAACCAGTACTGGTTATCGATCTGCTCGCGCCAGGTGGTGAACTTCGGATAAAGGTGTTCTTCTTTCCCCTTCTTTTTCGTGTCGCGAGTCTCAGGGACGGCCTGCCCGTAAGTCTTCACGATCTGGAAGTCGTGGTCATCGACCCAGATGCGGCCCTGGAAGTAGCGTTTCTTGCCGACAATCTGTTTGGGAGCGATATCGAAGACATAGCAGTGCAATTCGTCTTCCTGCTGCTGGCCGATGTAGAGAATGTTGTATTCCGGAATTTCATCGGTGGTGAGCACGAAGGGCAAACGGTTGCGGAAATCCTGAATGTCGCCTTCGTCAAGCGAAAGGTTCCCCTGTTCGAGACTTGATTGCGGCGCAAAGACGACGTTTTCAATGCGATGGCCTTTGTCATCGTAAAGCACGTCGAACACCTCCCGGTACTCGGGAGGCGGGCTGACGCCGCTATCCAGAATCTTGACCGTGATGTCTTGCCGGTAGGTGTAATGGTCGCGCGCTTCCTTGAACAGTTTTTCCCGCTCCGCGAAGCGCTTGATGATTTCATCGGGGGTCGTGCCCTTGGGAGGCGCGCTGTCGAGCGCACCTTCCTGCGCGGCAGCGGGCAGAGTAGTCAGCGCACACGCCAGCAGAATCAGCGTGACGAAAAACAGAGCACTGCGGCAAGCCAGTCTCATAGGTACAGTTTACTGGATTTGAGTGTTTAGTAGGAACGTCTGCCCACACCGCGGCGGCCCTCCCCCGACCCCTCTCCGCTCAGTGAGGCCGGGGTAAGGGCGCTGCAGTTCTGCCAGTCAGTTAGATGCCGGACGCGAAAAAGGGTTTGCCGACTGACCTTCTGCATTGTCATCCCGAGCGAAGCGAGGGATCTTGGTTTCGCCAGTGACCAGCAGCTAGAAGCGAGAAGCTCCCTCCTGCTAAACTCATCCGTTTGCCGAGGAGTCTTCCCATGCGCCGTTTCTTTCCTGCTCTTCTTGCCATCGTCGCTTTCACTTTTCCCGCCGTCGCGCAGGCCAAGCATCCTTTCACCTTCGAAGACATGATGAAGCTCAAGCGCGTGGGCGAGCCTGAGGTTTCGCCCGACGGCAAGTGGGTGATTTTCAGCGTGGTCGATGTGGATCTCCAGGCCAACACCAAGACACCGCACATCTGGATCGTACCCACGGCTGGAGGTCAGGAGCGCGAGATCATCGCCGACCAGGACGCCGACCGCCCGCGCTGGGCGCCGGATGGCAAAGCATTCGCTTTTATTTCGAATAAAGACCGCGGCTCGCAAGTCTGGATCGCTCGTTTCGACAGCGTGGCAGGAACAGTCTCGATGGTCGGTCGATACACAGACATCGCGACCGAGGCGGGTGGAGAACTCTGGTCGCCCGACGGCAAGAATATCCTTTTTACTTCGGATGTCTATCCCGAATGCGACGGAGCGTCTGACCCCGCAGCTTGCAATGCGAAAAAGGAGAAGGAGGCAGAAGACTCGAAGGTCAAGGCGCTGATCTTTGATCGCCTCCTCTACCGTCATTGGAATGCCTACAAGGCAGGCAAGCGCAGCCACATTTTCATCATTCCGATTGAGCCCCCGCCGCTCGGAAGCGCGGGCGACTATGGACCCCGGTTCCCACGCGACCTCACGCCCGGCGACTTCGATGCACCCGTATTCTCGCTCGGCGGGCAGGATAACTACGCCTTCTCGCCCGATGGGCAGGAGATTTGCTACACCTCGAATCACGACAAGAATCCGGCCGCCTCCACCAACAACGATCTGTGGATTGTTTCGATCAACGGCGGGCCAGCCAAGAACATCACCGCCGACAATCCCGCCAGCGACTCGACGCCGCTCTATTCGCCCGATGGCCGCTACATCGCCTACCGCGCCCAACAGCGTCCGGGATACGAGAGCGACCGCTTCCGGTTGATGGTGTATGACCGCCCGACGGGCAAGAAAAAAGATCTGACGGAAAAGTCCATCGCTTGGGTTGGGACATTCGCTTGGGCTGCAAATTCTCAGGCCATCTTTTACGTCAAGGAATTTGGCGGCATGGCCACGATCGAGGGTGTAGATGTTGCAGCAAGCTCGGTAGGGTCTGCCTTGGTCACCCGTAGAAGTGGCGTCATCAGTGTCGCTCCTGTTGAGGGACTCAAGGCTTACCCTCCGGAGTTTGGCTACGACGATGACATCTTCCCTACGCCCGACGGAGAGCACATTGTTTTCACCCGAAACTCATCACATGCGCCAACTGAGATCTTCAGTCGGTCGACCGGACCGGAAGACTGGCCACGAGTCGGCCGACAGCTAACTCACGCTAACGATGCCGTTCTGTCCCAGGTTGACATGTCTCCCTTTGAAAACTTTTGGTTCAACGGAGCGAACGGTGATCATGTCCAAGGCTTCCTGGTCAAGCCGCCGAACTTCGACCCCAGCAAGAAATATCCCGTAAAGTTCCTCATCCACGGCGGGCCGCAGGGCGCGTGGGGAGACGACTGGAGCTACCGCTGGAATCCGGAACTTTTTGCAGCTAATGGCTACGTGGTCATCATGATCAACTTCCACGGCTCGACCGGCTACGGGCAGAAGTTCATCGACGCCATCAACGGCGACTGGGGCGGCGCTCCGTTTGAAGACCTGATGAAGGGCCTCGACTACGCCGAAGAGCATTACGCTTTTATTGATAAGTCCCGGGAGTGCGCGCTGGGCGCCAGCTACGGCGGATACATGGCCAACTGGATCCTCGGCCACACCGACCGCTTCAAGTGCATCGTCACGCACGACGGCATGTTCAACGCCGAATCCGCCTGGGGCGATACCGAAGAACTCTGGTTCAACGACTGGGAGTTCAAAGGCACTCCCTATGACAACCGTGAACTGTATCGCAAATGGTCGCCGCATGAGTATGCGAAGAATTTCAAGACGCCGACACTGGTTATCCACGGACAAAAAGATTATCGCCTCGACGTCTCGCAGGGATTCGATCTCTTCACCACGCTGCAGATGGAAGGCGTGCCGTCAAAAATGCTGTATTTCCCCGACGAAGGCCACTGGGTGCAGAAGCCGCAGAATTCTCAACTCTGGTACAAAACCGTGAACGACTGGGTCGATCAATGGACGAAAGAGAAGTGAGCTGGTGAGACAAGATCGGGAAGGGCGGCTTCAGCCGCGCCGATTGCGAGCATGTAGGATGCGGGCTTTAGCCCCTGAGGTCTGCTCTAGCGGCCAGATTCCCCAGAGCCTAAAACATGATTTCATTCTTGCTCTGTCGCACGGTTGAAGCCGCGCCTCCCGATCACTCGATCGATGAAACCGCGCTTTCGCTGGTCACCGGCGCCGGAAGAGCTTCCATCACGCCCTGCAGCGCTGCCGTCGTTCCCGCCGAGACTTGAATCTCAAGCTCCAGAGGGCCGGTAAATGATCCCACCGAGGGCGTGAAACTAGCGAGGCCGCTAACGTTGCTCTGCGCCGTGCTCCGGTTCGCGCTGAGGAAGACGGGCAGACCTGGTTGCGTAACCGTCGGGTCGCCCGGCGTCAGGATGAGATCGTTTCCCGCAGGCCGCAACAAGGTAGATTGAAACAGCACGCTCGCCCCGAGCACCGGGTTTGGCGGCGTCGAGGAGTCGGTGACCCGCACCGTCAGAGGCTGAAACGCCGCCCCTGTTACCACCTGGCCCGCGCCAGCAACGGCTTGTAGCTTCATCATGGCGGCGGCCACGGCGTTCACGGAGATGTTCTGGCAAGGATTGTTGGCGGGCGCGGCACAGGCGCTCAGTTGCATCCCGACGGTGAAGTTCGTCACCGTGAGATTGACCGTGGCATAGCCGCTGGTATTGGTTACCGCGCTTGTGGAACTGAGCGATCCCGAGCCCTGATCAATGAAGAAGTTCACCGGCTTGCCGCTCAGTGGCGCGCCCAGGCTTACCAGGCGCGCCGTGAGCGGCACGCTAAGCGATGCTCCCTGAGCGATCGAGAGGTTGGGCGTGGCGACTCCGATGTCCAATGAGGTAGAAGTAGCGCTCAGCGTAGATCCCACCGACTGCGCGGGACTGTAGACGCCAGGAGCGAGAGTTGCAGTGATTACCGCATTCCCTATGGCTGCAGCCGTAACCGATGTGGAGGCCATTCCGCTTTCATCGCTGATTGTCGAACAACTGGAAGTACTCGCGCACGCCGAGAGCATGGCGCCGTTGGTGGCGGTCCATCCCACGGTTGCACCGTTCACCGGGGTGATGCCATCAGAAGCCACTACGCGCACCGTCACGGGATTGGTGGCCTGGGTTCCGACCGGGGTTGGAGGATTCACCCCCAGCAACAGGACGAGACTGTCGGTGGAAGCGGCTCCGAAAGTGAGCACATCGGTCATGATCGAGAATGCTCCGCTGACCGGATCGGTGATGGTGATGGTTTGCGGTCCGTCGCTTTGACCAGAAATGGCTGTCAGCATCTGGCCGGCGTTGGTCGCCAGCAGCGGAGCGCTCGCAGCACCAACGGCTACGGTAAGGCCGGGCGCGAAGCCGGTGCCTTGCAGAACGACCGGGCCGCCCATGACCGAAACTCGCGACGGGTTGACTGAATCACCGTAGAGCACATGAGCATGGTAGTGGTAATCGGGACGGCCGTCGCCGCGCACGTCAGCAATGCCGATGATGAAGCTGTTCGAAGCCAGGATTTGCGTATCGAGGCGGCTCATACCGAACGTGTCTGAATCAAATGGGACCGTGTTAAGCGCCGGCGGGGCCGTCCCCGGAGGATCACCCAAAGTCCACATGCCAACCACGGGTGCGGCTTTCGATTCGCTGGGGGCGCCGGTCTCATCCAGCGCGGTGACAGCTACGGACAGAGTGCGGTTCGCCCGGGCGGTGATGGTGAAATAACCAACGTCGCCGTAGCCGCTCAGCGAGCCGACCCAATCTCCCGGAGAAAGAACCGGTGCGGGGGCGCTCCAGGTCTCCGTCGCTGCCAAGGGAGGGACAGGCTGCGCGCTGTCGGACATGAGGACGTCCTGTTCAACGTCACTACCTCCCGCCACGGTCACAACGACAGTCTCGAAAGTTCCGGAGGGAGCGACTTGCGACGGATCGTAGGGGCACACCCCGGCGGACCACATGGGATCCAGAGCCTCGACCGCAAGCTGGTACTGCGCAGTGCTCGCGCCATTCGGAATGGGCAACCCTCCAAGGTCGAAGAATCCTTCGACAGTCTGATTGTTTGATCCAAATTCGCTGTACAGATTTCCCAGAGGATCCGCCAGGTCGGTGATGGGATTGCCGGCGTTGCCGGTGAAAAGGAATCCAGAGACGGACGAAGCCCCATACTGGCCCGAGGGCTGGCCGGTGGAAGGATCGATCCAGCGCGCGACCACATTCACGCCCTGCATAGGCTGGGCAACGCTTCCCGCGGCATTCACAAAATAAACCGACCCGTAGATGCGAGCGTTGGTTGCAGCCGGAGGCGAGGCAGGATAAAGACGGGCGAGTGCTGCCACGTCATCGGCGGCAAGCTTGTAGGGATTCGCGTAGCAGACCGTGATCGGGACGCAACTCAGCGGGTCCAGATAGTGCATCACAGGAAACCCGGCATAGTCAGCAGGCGTCGGGGGCGGACTAAGCGTGATCACGTTCAGATTCATCTGCGACCAACCCAGGCCGAGCACGCCGCCAAGCACGCGCACCAGCCGGTATTCCACGTCCGCGAGTTGTGAAGACTGCAGCGCGCACTGGCCGTTGATCACCACCAGCGCGTGACTGAAATTGGCCGTAACGGCGAAGTTATCCACGCCACCGTAGACTGCGTTCCAGAAGCATTGCGAAGTGGCGCCGGCGCCCGCGCCGAGCAGGCCATCCGTTACCGTGCCGTCAAAGTCGTAGACGATGCCCACCGGAGTTTGCGTGGCGCTCGGAGTAATATCGGCCGGGGAGGTGACCGTGCCCGCGGAGTCGACCGCGATATTGCTACCATTCACGTCTTCGGCGAGCTCGCCGGCGCCGGTAACTGCGAGACCCGCAGTGGATGATGAAGTCCATTGCGCGAAGGCGTCGGCGACCAACACGTTGGCCGAGTTGTTCGGCAGGATGGGGCTGAGCGCCCCCCGATCGGTGTAATAGTTCACCTGACCCAGCGACCAGGTTAGAGGCTGGCCCATGGTCGAGGCGTTAAAGTAGCTGGACCCTGCTACATACGCAGGGCCGCCGGCACGCGCGAGCGCGGCGAAAAGAACCACAATCGCCAGAGCCGTTGCCAGCCGGAAGAAGAATGAGCGTGCCGGATTATCCACGTTTTGTCTCATTCCTCCCGCATGGAACGCCGAACCGCCCGTGCGAAGTCGGCGTAAGAGACAACAGCTTTTCCGGCTAGGAACGAATCCCCGGCAAAGGTTGCGACGTGCTGCCCGCTCATCACAACCTGACCTTGGGCATCCATCGTGAATTTACCCATCGCCCCGGCCACCGGACTGGTAAGGCCGAGCCGGCTCGGGGAATAAAGAAACAGTAAGACGCGCTCGCCGACGCGGTACCGTTCGCCGCTCGTCCAAAGGCCGGCCCACTCATGGATCGTCAGATTCCGGCCGGGCAAAGTGCCGCGGATAGCATTTTCAACCCGGAAGGTGACGGCAGTGGAGGCCGGATTTGGGCGCAAGGGTGAGGCCGCATGTCCGATGAATACAACGCGGCCGGAGAAGATGATCCCGGCGCTCCGAACCAGTTGTCGGAATAGGAGTTCGTGGAAGTCGCGGTCGCGCAGAACTCCCGGGTCGCGCGGCGGCGGATCTGGCCGAGGTATCCGGACCGGCGAAATCGGCACGGCGTAGCTGGACGGCAGAGTTCTCGGGAGCGGTACAGGAGCCAAGAAAGAGGACCGATCCGCAGCGCTCTCCTGCCCGCACAGAATGATCGGCGCTGCCAGGATCGTCGAAGTGAGGATCAGCGACGAGGTTAAGATCGTCGAGGTTAAGATCGTCCAAGTAAAGATCGTCCTGGTGAAGATCAGCGAGCAAGCGGCGAGCAGACGCCGGCAACTTCTGGCCATAGCCATCCTTAGGGAACAAATGTCTGCTCGGAGGAAATCTGGGAAACCGACGCCATACTAATCGGCGACTGCGTGCAGTGCAGTGACGGATGTCACCAAGAGCCTGTGGATTAAACGGTCGTTCCCAATTCGGGCGGGGCGTGACGTTGATACTCCGCGGCGCTCAGGTTGGCGCCGGCGAGCAGCAGAAGACCGGTCAGGAATGCCCAGAACATCAGACTCACCGACAGCGCGAACGGCCCGTAGACTTCGGCGAAATTGAGCCAGGGCAGCGCCAGGATGTAGCCGTACTTCAGCGCCTCTGACAGCAATCCCATGATGATGGCCGTAGGCAGGACAGCGCGCGCCGGGACCTTGCCGTTGGGCAGTATCCAGTAAATGAGGAAGAAGATGGCGATGCTGGCGCCGATGGCGAAGACCTTCATCGCCAGGAATCCCGCCAGGCGCACGACAACCGGAGCGTGGCCGCGCAGCAGGAACTCGAACGGCCGCACGACTCCCGCGGTCATTCCAATGGAGAGCAGCGCCAGAACGCCACAAGCAAACGCCAGACCGAGCGAGACCAACTGGTTGCCGAGATAAGAACGGTTATTCGGGATGCGCCAGATGCGGTTGAGCGCGACCTCGATCGGCACGAATATTCCGGTCGAAGTTACCAGCAGGATGATCAGCGACACTACCTGCACTCGCTGCCGCGCATCCACCATAGCGTTCAGGTTACGGATGACAAAATCCTGACCCGCGGGAAGGTAATCGCGTAGCAACTCGACCACCACGTCGTACATGACGCGCGAGTGAAAAACGCGCCGGATGAGCGTCATCAACAGGACGACGAAAGGAAAGAACGAGAGAATCGAGTTGGCAGCGACCGAGAAGGCAAAGGTATGCACGTCGGTCCGCAAAAGGTATTTCGCAGTCGAAATCGCCATCCCCGAGAAGCGCGGCCGGCGCTGGCGCCGCGGCAGAGCCGGTGCGGCCTTTGCGGTTTGAGGAGCGGGAGCTGTGATTTGAGTAGGCACTGCGCTTGTCTAATCCTATCAAAGGGTTGCGGCTGGGTCAGGCTTCCGGCGGAACCAAGGTCGGGGGTCTGCGGTGCGGCGTTTCTTATACCTTGTTAAAGATTTGCATGTGACCCGTGGTTACTTTCCACTAATTTTTGTTGCGAAACGATTTAATACTCCTTATTATCTGTGGCGCATGACCCGGTGAGAGTCGGGGAATGAATCGGTAAGGCAGGTTGATGTCTTGAGCAGGGCGGTAGAAATCAGCGCCGATGGTCCAGGGCTCCGGAAGTTCTCGCCGCATTTTCTTCACGCGTCGTGGAACTGCGGAGTTTTTTGCTTTGGAGCAATTTCTCCGGCACAGATAGACGCCAACCGGGTTTCACTGGTTTTCTCGAGGGGGCGCTCCATCACTCAGAGCTACGATGCGAGAAAGTCAGGGAACTAATTCTTAATGATCAGGGGAAAGGAGTTTTTCTGTGAGAGAGAAGGGAACAGTAAAGTGGTTCAACGGGGCGAAGGGATATGGTTTCATCCAGCGCTCCACGGGAGAGGACGTTTTCGTGCATTTCTCCGCCATTCAGGAGAACGGCTACCGCTCGCTGAACGAGGGTGAGACCGTGGAGTTTGATCTGCTCAAAGGCCCCAAAGGCTTTCAGGCGGGTAACGTAGTCCGCGCCTAAACCTGCTGGTACCGCAATTACCGACCCTCCCGTTTGCAGCGGGAGGGTTTCTTATTGTGTCTCCCCGCGGCTCCGCTGGTCATTTAGGCCCCCCATCTTCCATGGTCGATAAAGATGCAAGACCGTCTTGCTGAATCAGCGCCGCGGAGGTTGAAACGACTCAACCATCGTCCGGATGTCACGGTTCTCGAAAACCAATCCCCCGCTCTCGTCAGTTCTCCGGACAGCAACATCGACCATCGCTCGGGCCAAATCGTCGGCCCGAATCACCTGGTTGGGGAAGAGCGCTCGAAACGCGGGATAGATTGCGCGCAACAGGCGGTAGCTGAAGTTCGGTTCCTTCCGCGGCTCCACGGGGTAGATGTATGCGGGCCGGAAAATGTAAACGTGGGGAAACCCGGCCGCGAGGAGTGCCTTCTCGGCCTCACCCTTGTAGCGCGCGAAGGGAATGCGGCTTCGTCCCGTCGGGTCCGCGCCATTGCCGCTCAAGAATGAGAAGGCCGCCTCAGGACTGCTACTGCGGAAAACTCGCGCGAACTCGACCGTGTAGCCCACCGTTATGGCACGGAGCTCTGCGTCCGGCACCGACCCGGTATATGCCCCCAGGCAAAACACCGCTGCGTCCTGGCCCGAAACTGCATCCGCGAGCGCGGAGCAGTCCGCGAAGTCTTGATGCAGAACTTCTTTCAGCTTGGGATGCAAGATGCCAAGTTTCCTGCGCCCAATCGAAGTCACGCTCCCGACCGCGGGGTCATCGAGCGCGTAGCGAAGGGTGTATCCACCCACCATTCCCGTCGCGCCCACGATTACAACGCTCTTTCGGCTGACGGTAGCAACGTTCGTCGAAGCGTCCGAAGCCGGCTTGTCGGTTGCTGTCATGAAAGAATGCGCTCCTCAATCCAGTCAACATACAACAGGCGCTCAGCAAACAACCACGAGCCGTCTGCCTTCACGAATGTGTCGTAATAGCGGAGCGCCGCGATCATGAGGCTCCTCTTCCCACCTTCTACAGTGAGGTGATGGGGCATGCAATAAGTTTCCCCTGTGCCTCGGTCGTTGGTCACCGTGAGGATCGTGGTCTGTCCCAGGAAGTGCATGGTCGCGGCATACTGGTTCAGATCTGCAAAGACCGGAGCCAACGCCTCGCGCGAATGCAGTTCCTGTGAAGGCGTCGAATCCTTGGCGTTCATGTACACCACGAAGTGGGTGTCTGCAGTAAACAGAGCCATCTGGCCTTTCGCATCGCGACGATCCGCGCAGTGCGCGTAGGCTTCGACGAGCTCCCGGATCGCGAGGCGGTCGGCCGCCTCGCCGGGAGAGATTGTCAGGTGCTGGCTCATGAGAGTTCCTCCTTAAGACTCAAGTATGGCGCGGGTTTCGAGAAACGCCTCCATCCCGTATTGGCCATATTCACGGCCGAAGCCGGAATATTTAAATCCGCCCCAGGGTGCCTGCGGATCGTCAGTCATACCATTGATCACGACCCGCCCGGCCCGAATTTGTGAGGCCACGCGACGCGCGCGTTGGAGGTCGGTCCCAAGCACGCAGGAGTGAAGACCGTACTTAGAGTCGTTGGCAATTCGGATCGCCTCATCCTCGGAGTCATAGGTGATGACACAAAGAACCGGGCCAAAAATCTCTTCCTGGGCGATCGTCATGTCGTTTTTCACGTTTACGAAAACGGTCGGCTTCACGAAGTAGCCCGCTTCAAAACCTGCCGGATGGCCCTCGCCACCGACGAGAACTTCTGCGCCTTCCTCTATACCTTTGCGGATGTACGATTGCACTCGCTCGTATTGGTTCTGCGACACCATCGGTCCGACGGCGGTCTTTGGATCAGCCGGATCGCCGACGGTGAAGGCACGCATCTCATCCCGTATGGCCCGCTTCACCTCTTCGAGCCGGCTCTTGGGCACGAGCAGACGCGTCCCGGCGGCGCAGGCCTGTCCACTGTTCATAAAGGCCAGCACAAGAGCCGACGGAATCGCTCGCTCGAAAGCCGCATCGTCGAGCAGGATGGTGGGCGATTTACCTCCCAGTTCCAGCGTGACGCGCTTCATTGTGGCGGCGCCGTCGCGCATGATCGACTGGCCAACGGCAACCGAGCCCGTGAAAGATATCTTGGCAACGTCGGGATTGCGCACCAGTTCGGCCCCCACGACATTACCGCGGCCTATCACGATATTGCAGACTCCTGGGGGGAGCTTAGCCGCGTCCAGACATTCAAGCATCACCTGCGTCTGCAGTGAGCTCAGTTCACTGGGCTTGATCACGACCGTACAACCAGCACCCACGGCCGACGCTAGCTTGAGACAAATGAACAGCGCGTTCGCGTTCCAAGCGGTAATCAGACCGGCTACGCCGACCGGCTCCAAGGTGACCGTCGTTTTGCCCCAACTTCGAGTCAAAGGTAATTCGTCGAGTCCCTTCTCCACGGCTGGGAAGGCATCGATCCCCGATTGCACGATAAGCCTTGCGAACCGCACAACACCTCCGTACTCCTCCACCATCGCGGCCGTAAGGTCATCGATGCGCGCCGAGACGGCCTCGTGCAGGCGGCGCAGGTAGCCCGCGCGCTCTTCCTTTGTTGTCCGGCCGAAAGTGACGAGTGCGCGATTGGCCGCGGCGATCGCGCGCCGCGTATCCTCCTCATCGCCTAGCGTGACGCGGGCGATCACTTTGCCGTTGGTCGGCTTGATGATGTCCATGACTTCGCGGCCGTGGGATTCAACGAATTCTCCATCGATATAGTGAGTGGTAATGGTTTTGATCGTGCTTCTCTCAGTGATCGCTTCCATGGTTGCCATTGTGTGTCTCCTTATATAAGTTTTCTTCAGTCAGAACGAAGTAACGACCACTCGGTTGAGCGAGCCGTCCTTCAGCGCCGCGTAACCGTCATTGACCTCGCGCAGCGAGATCTTTTTCGAAACCAGATCGTCCAGGTTCATCCGGCCTTGCAAGTAGAGTAGTGCGTACATCGGGATGTCACGCTTCGCGTTGGTCGAGCCGAAATTCACACCCACCACGCGCTTCTGGCCACCGATTGCGCCAAAGATGTTCAAGTCAATGCCGACTTCGGGTTTTGACACCCCGACCAGGTAGAGTCCACCCCCAACGCCAAGCATGCTGAGGCCCTCTTCGGCCACCAACTTCAGCCCCACGAAATCAAAGACGTGGTCAGCGCCTCCTGGCAGCAGGTCGCGCACGGCTTCAACCGCTTTGCTCTTCGTGGAGTCGATGACGTCGGTAGCGCCGAATCGTCGGGCCGCGTCGAGTCGCTTCTCTTGGATGTCGATCACAACGATCCTTGAAGCGCCAGCGATGCGCGCGCCGCTTACGGCATTGAGGCCGACCCCTCCAGCACCAAAGATCACGACCGAGTCACCAGCGCTCACGTTGGCGGTGTTCAAGACAGAACCAGCGCCTGTTACGACCCCGCAACCGAGCAATGCAGCCTGGGCGAAGGGAATCTCCTTCGGTACGGCAGCGAGCTGGTTTTCATGGATGAGTGCCTGTTCGGCAAAGCCACCCAGCCCGAAACCCTGGAACAAGCCGGCTCCGTTGCGGCTCAACCGCGGCGCATCGCTTGGTCGGCGCAGTGTCGACTCCGGATGTTGGCACTGGAAGGAGCGGCCAGCGAGACATCGCGCGCACCCTCCGCACGACTGCGCGAGCGACCCTACAACGTGATCTCCGACACAGAAATGCCTGACATCACCGCCGATCGCTGCCACGATCCCCGCGACCTCGTGACCTAAGACCGATGGCGTAGGGACGATATCGTGAGTGGCGAACAAGAGGTCCGTATGACAGAGTCCTGACGCCTGCACGTCGACAAGAACCTCGCGACCCATCGGCGAAGCGATTTGCACGTCTTCGAAATCAAACCCGTGACCCAATGTGTTCAGGACAAGTGCTTTCATGTCCACTAATTTGCGATAATCATGATCGATACGTCCAAGATTTCGTTTCTATCTATCTAATACCTGGGAGGTATCAAATGGAACTTCGACACTTGCGGTATTTCGTCGGCGTTGGAGAAGAGCAACATTTCGGGCGAGCAGCGGAGCGCCTCCATGTCGCTCAGCCGGCCCTGTCACGGCAGATCCAGGACTTAGAGAGGGAGATGGGATTCCTTCTGTTCGACCGGTTGCCCCGAGGAGTCCGATTGAGCGCGGCGGGCAAATTGTTTTTGGGCGATGCGCGACGTATCTTGCAAGACGTCGACGAGGCGAAGCGGCGCGCCGAGCGGATAGCCCTTGGCAAAGCCGGTACGCTTCGAGTCGGAATTGCCACGGCGCTATCCTGGCATGGGATGGTTGTGGATTCCTTTCGCGAATTCCGGCGCGGCCAGCCGGATGCCGAGCTGGTGTTGCATCATCTGCTTTCTGTTCATCAGGTCGAAGCTGTCTTATCTGGCCGTCTGGATTGTGGGTTTGCCGCCACCATCACACCGTGGCACAAGGATTTGGCGCATTGGCCGTTTGCGCAGGAAAGAATGTTACTTGCCGTGCCCAAAGGTCATCCACTAACAAAGCGAGAACGAATTCGATTGCGGGATCTGCGGGACATGCCGTTCATCTTGATCCAGCGTTGGGCCAATCCAGCCTTCTATGATCAAATGATGCAGGCCTGTGCTCGCGGTGGCCTAAGCGCGCCGCGCATTGTTCAAGAAGCAAACGAGCGCGATACACAATTAGGTCTTGTCCAATGCCGCATCGGGATCGCCTGGCTGACCGAATCCACACGTTGGCACTGCCCCAGGGGCATTGTTTTGCTCCCTGTTGTTGATATGAACGTCCGGCTCCCGTTTAACCTGATCTGGAAGAAGGACAATTCGTCGCCTTTGTTGCAGAAATTTGTGGCTCAGGTGCAAGCGACAAAAATAACCCCACGAAATTGAAGAGGGTCACGCGAGATAAGAAACAGCGAGGCTGGCCCATCTTTTCCAGGCGCCATATTTTAACTGAGGCTGCCCCAGCTTTGCTGGTTTTGCAAAGCTGGGCACTACGGACCTCTCCACTCGATCTTTAGCTTTTCCACAACCATCATGTGACATCTAACCTTGCCCCCAAAATTCAAATCAGCGATGATGGTCGAGGCCATGACGGTTCGCTACACAGCGGCTCGCCACGCCCTAAGTCCTTTGCTGTCTAGATTTTGATATCTAAGTTCTTTGACATCCGGATTTTGCGGGGAATTTCACGCTAACTCCATGATTCCAGACACAGAGGGGGGAGGGGGGATACCCCGGAATCAACGAGGATCGAGTCTAGCCAAGGTCTTTCCTGCAAGCGCACGCAAGATTTATTTCGCAGCAGAAATCCACCGGCACGCTGGCAGCATGGCGGCGGAAGCAAACAGCAGGTTCCTCCACTCCGCCGTCCCCTTCGGCTCCGCTCAGGGTCCGGCTCCGGTCGGAATGACAAGACTGGTGAAGGTGTTGAGAGGCCGAAGCCCGAAGCCCGAAAGCCGAAGCCCGCTTCACCGCACTTCCAGCGAAACCAAATCACCGTCGGACATTCCGCGGGCCTTGTAATTCACCGAGACCGAACGGTTATTCCACGCGCAGGAAAACGTGTCGGCGCCGATGAGCAGCACTGACTTGTAGTCGGCGGTGCGGAGCTTGAGAACTGCGCTGCCGGAGCTCACGGTGAGAACGGCTGCCGGGGATTGGGAGCAATCCACATCCAGCAGTTTGCCCTCGAAGAACTTCGTAGGCCGTTTGTCTGCTATGTCGGATTGCGTCGCCTGCTGAGCCGCAGCGCGCTTGGCAGCGTCCTGATCGAGCACATCGAATGGAGAACTCTGCTTGGCCAGTTTGCTGGCCGAAGCAGCAGTGGCGGGTGAGAGGCCGTATTTCTGCTCGTTGGCAAGCTGGGCGAGTTGTTCGCCAGCCGCAGCGGCGACCTGCGGATTGCTGCTGGTCTTCAACAATTCCAGCAGGGCTCGCGCCGCAACCCACTTTTTGTCGGAGACGTAAATTTGAGCCATATGATAAAGGTACTGCTGGTTGCGCGGACTGAGTTCGATGGCGGCGCGCTCGGCCTGCATGGCCGCTACCGGCCCGCCGCCTTCGCGGCGCGCACTGGCCAACAGGTCATAGGCGTCGGCAAATTCCGGATACCATTCGAGCACCGCGCGCAGATCCTGCATCATGTTCGGCAGTCCCGGAATATCGGTGTGCCTGGCCTGTGACATGCGGTATTTCAACACCGAGAAGTAGTAGCGGATCCACATGTCGCTCCGGTTGAGCGCGGCGGCGTCGCCCAGTTCTTCGGCGGCGTCTTCAAACTCGCCGTGCTGCAGGTGGTCCCAGGCCAGAGCGCGATGGGCGATCTCATTGCCCGCGACTGCGACCGGAAGCGCCGCGCTGTTCTCGTCTTTATCTTTATCCTTATCTTTATCGTCTTTCTCATTACCCTTCTCGCTGGCCTTCTTGGCAGATGTTGGGTTGGGCGCTGTGGCTAGCGTCTGTAATTCCTGCAGCGCAGCTTCGCGGCGGTCGGGAATTCTGATTTTCACCTCATCCACGGTGGCGCGCGCATCAACCTCGGGAACAGCTTTGGATGTGACGGCGCTGTCGTTCGGGCCCACGATCTCGGCGAATTCGTAGACCTGCGGCATGTTGGGATGGGAACCCGGTTGCTTCGAAGCGTCGAGTGTCTGGAACAAAGGTGTCAGCGAATGGAAATAATCCTTCACCTCCTGGTCGAGCTGCGCGGGCGTCATGCCGTAGGCTTTCTGCACGGCTTGGTCCACCGGCACGTGTTGGTTCTCGACCAGGTCAAAATAGGTTCCCGTCTCGGGCAGCTTTTTATCGTGAAGCAGGTAATGCATCGTCATCCAGGATTGCGCGTAGAAGAGCGTGTGGTGCGTGCTTTCGGGGTTTGAATTGTCCGGGTTCGTAGTGAGCAGGTCGGGCAGCGCGAGCCAGGACTGGCCGCCATTCTGTCCGCCGAGAAGTTCGGTGAGCGACTTCGATGCATCGCCGCCTGAGGTGGGATACAGCTCAGGGTCGCCGCCGATTTCGTACTTCTTATCGTCGACGCGGATGGAACTGAAGTATTCGGCCAGGCCTTCGTCGAACCATGGTTGGACTTGAGGATAGTTGTAGTTCAGCAGCAGGTGGGCGAAGTCGTGGGCGACGGCGCGCCAGGATTCCTCTGCGGCAAGGTTCAGCACGATGAAGTTGTGGTCTTCTCCGGGCAGGAAGAAGCCGTTAGCGGCAATAGGCTGACCTTGTCGCAGCGGCGCCGTCTGGTAATAGTCCTTGTCGTTCTTGAAAGCGATGATCGTGAGCGGGAGCGGTTCGTGGAGGTGCTCCTTCATCAGGAGGACGGCGAAGACTGCCCGCATCTGCTCGAAGCGCAGGGCAACTTCTTTTCCTTTTTTATCTCCTGCGTCGGTGATGACAGTGAAATGACTGGAGTGGATCTCAAGCCATGGAGACGGCTCGGCGGCGCGGGATGCGAGAGCTAAAAGAACCACGCAGCCTGCCAGGAGAACACGAACGGAAGTGCCGAGAGAGCGGGCCATGCGCACGCCTGCAGAGAGCGGAGAGGAGAACGCCACTACGGTCAAATCCTAACACGATTCGTCGTCCCGGATGACATTCAGTCTCCCACGCGCAGGATCATCACTTCCGTGGCCTTAATCAGCGCGACGGCGGTTTGGCCCGCCTTGAGGTGCATTTCACGCGCTGAGGTTGCGGTGATGATGGAAGTAATTTGCTGTTCTCCGATGGAAATCTTCACTTCCGCCATGAGGCCGCTGATCCGAACCTGGTCGATGCGGCCTACCAATTGATTGCGCCCGCTTACCTGGCGCGCCGCATGAGTTCGTTCCGCGATGGTTTTTCCTCGGGTCCGGAACAGGAGCCTGTCGAGTTCACTCTGCGGGATTCGGTGATGTCCGCCTGCGGTCGGGACGCTGCGAATCTTCTTCTTGTAAATCCATTGCTTGATGGTGGGAAAGCTGATGCCTAGTTGCAAGGCCGCGTCGCGGAGTTTTAGCAACTCGTCATTCTTGCGCCCTGGTCGGCGGTTCTTCGGCATCGAAACAAAATCCTACAGTCAACACGGAGGACGGTCAATATGAGAGCTTCCCGGTCCTAACTGAAAGGAAAATGCACATATCCGTATCAGCTTTGACATGGAAACGATATTTCATATACATTTCTTAATTCCTTGCCTGAAGCTCTAATGTTGGAGGACCTCGTGCGTAAGATTGCTCTGCTGTTCACCACCCTTATCCTTATTGTTGTTGTCTCAGCCACGTTATCCCTCGCACAGGACCACGACCCCTGCATGAGCGGCCACGAACTCATTACCACCGATTGCTCGCTGACCTGGCACGGCATTACGGTATACGGTGCGTATGACGTCGGCGTTGGCTACGTCAGCCACGGCTTGCCGGAAAACGGCTACAACTATGAAGGTGAATCTCTGGTGAACCGAAACGGCTATGAACATCGATTCCTCGTCGCACCGAACAACCTGTCGCAAACGGGTCTGGGCATCAGGGGCAAGGTAGAGTTTTCACCTGGCTGGTTCGTTGTGTTCAACGCTTCGACAGGCATCAATCCGCAGTCCGGCCTGCTGGCCAATGCGCCAGCCACCGACACCATCAACAACGGCCTTCCCAGAAGCAGCTATTCGATAGCCATCGACGGCGCGCGCGCGGGCCAGCCCTTCAATGACCAATACTATGGCGGTGTATCGTCCACCCACTTTGGCGAGCTGACGTTCGGTCGTCAGCGCTCTCTCGGCACCGATGCGATGCTGCTTTACGATCCAGCCAGCGGGGCCTATGCCTTTTCCTACATCGGGTATAACGGCACGATGGCCGGCGGCGGTGACACCGATAACAGCCGTTGGGACGACGCCGTGAAGTATCGCATCGCCTATGGTCCGGTGCATTTCGGCGCGATGTATAAATTCGCCGACGGCTCTGGCGGCTGCTATTCGGCCGCGGCTGTCACGGGCGCCAGTTGGACTGCCGCGAACTGTACGCCGGAATCGGCGCATAACAACGCCTACGGATTCGACCTCGGCGGAAGCTACAGTAAATTCTCCGCCGATCTCGTCTTCCAGCATTACAACCAGGCGATCAGCGTGCTGAACCCCTTGCTGGGGCCTGAGAGTCTGAGTTCGGCGGGGCAATATCAGTCGACCACCGACAGCATCGATACAACCCCCATCACCGGGAATAATGTGATCGACACAAACAATACCGTATATGGCATCGTGACCGACAACAACGCAGTTATGTTAGCGGCCAAGTATGTGCGGGACCCGTTCAAGTTTTTTGCCGGCTACGAATACATTTGGCAGAACAACCCGCACGACCCGCTGGGCGTCGGCGCCTCGGACCAGGGCGGCTATTTTATGAGCGGGGTCGAAGACAACAATCTGGATTCTGAAAAGCTGGTGAATATCTGGTGGACGGGCGTGAAATACGCTTTAGACAGCAAAACCGACGTCACTTTCTCCTGGTATCAACAGCGGCAGAACGACTTCCGGGTTCCGCAGACCTGCTCGCCCACAGCCGGTTTCCGCAGTTCCTGCGCGGGCACTCTCAACGAGGGGTCGCTCTATATGGATCACCACTTCACCAAGCGTTTCGACGGTTTTGTCGGACTTGCGTATTCCTGGGTGAGCGGCGGACTGGCCATCGCCATTCCTCACGGCCCCGGGGTCCCGTATAACTACAACAACAACTGTGCTCCGACAATCGGTGGCCGCTTCAGCTTCTGATAGCTCGTGCGGCGCGGGCTGCTGACAGCGGCGCGCGTCCGCGCTATTCTTCCAGAATGCGCAAGCGAAATGTGAATGTCGGATTGATCCTTGCCGCGTTGTTTGCCCCCTTTGTGCTTTTGGCCCAGCAAGCGACGAGCGCGCCTGTAATCATCCGCGTGAGCGATCAAAGTGGAGCTGCTATCGCGCACGCGCAGATCCGGCTTATGCCTTCTTCGGGCCTAACTTCTCCAGATCAGGTTCCGGCCAAGCTCGAGACCGACGACCTCGGGCAGTGCACGATCAATCTGAAAGCTCGCGGGTACGCCCTGGCTGTTTCCGCGCAGGGATTCAAGACCTGGGCGGAGGGCATCTATATCGCGACCGCCGCAGGACAACCGAGCGCCACCCAAATCGTCCCCGTGCTCTTACAGGTTGGCGCGAGTAGTTCTCCCACTCCCATTTATCCACGGGATTCGCTCGTTCTTTCCGCTGACCCAGGCCATGCCACCGTGGTGTTTTCGCTTGCGGACTTTCACGCCCTGCCCCACATCACCGTCACCGTACACAACGGGCATACGAACGCCGATGAAGCCTATTCCGGAGTTCCACTCGCGGCCTTGCTTGAGAAGGTGAATGCGCCTCTCGGCAAGGAACTTCACGGAGAAGCGATGACTAGCTACGTCACGGCCACTGGTTCTGACGGATATTCCGTCGTGTTTTCGCTGGCTGAGGTCGATCCGGAATTTCACGCGGGTCAAGTGCTGGTGGCCGACACGCGCGACGGCAAGCCTCTCGAGAAAAACGGGCCGTTTCAATTGATCGTGTCCGATGATAAGCGCCCCGCGCGCTGGGTGCACAATCTGGCTTCTATCACGCTCAAGAGGTGAAGGTAATGAGAAAGATGTGCATCGGCGCGAATATCTGTCTGCTCTTTCTATCTGTGGGGGCCATGGCGCAAGAGGCACCGCGCGCCGAAGTCTTCGGAGGATACCAGTTCGTCGATTCCAATGGCGGTGAGGGAGAAAGCGGCGCCTCCGACAGGTTCGAGCTCAACGGGTGGAATGCTTCGCTGAGCGGGTATTACAGCCGCTATTTTGGGCTCACCGTTGATTTCGCCGGAAGCTATGCCAGGCCGACGGTATTCTTTCCCCCGGTCGGCGAACTCGCGGTAAGCACTCACCTCTACACGTTTTTGGGAGGGCCGGTCATACGCATACGTAACCGCAGCAGGTACCAGCCTTTCGTCCATGCGCTGTTCGGCGAAGCTCATGTTGTAGGTTCGGTAAGCCTCGCCGGGCCGTCGGGATCGGTTACAGGCTCGAACAACGGATTCGCGGTCGCGCTCGGCGGTGGATTGGACATCAAGGTGGTGCCGCTAATTGGAGTTCGTCCGGTGCAACTGGACTTTCTGCAGACTCACGTCGGCGGGAGCACTGAGAATAACTTCCGCTACTCGGCGGGCGTCGTATTGCGATTCTGAATGGAGCCGGCCTGTCCAGTGCGAAGGGAAACCGTCCCTTAGTCGCCGCTGGCGTGGCGATGCGTGGGCACCAGAACCAGACGGGGACGCTCCTCCGCTGTACGAGGCGCTTGCTGCGAGGATCGGCCGAAGGCGTTCAGGATAACGATGACTGCGGTATAGGCGGCTAGAACGCCAATTCCAACGGAGGCGACTACCGTGAGGCAGAGAATCAGAGGCATGAAGAACGAAATCAAGATCCACCCTTTATTTTAGCTGCAGTAATCGCTCAGTATTCAGATGCCACAGGCTCCAGTTTCGTATACGCGGCTTCTTCAATCTACCTGCGTTGACGCTCGCCGCTGTTGACGATTAAGATACGGAGTAGAGCTGTGCATTCCTAATGTCGAACATGTCTGTAGAACTGTCGACATTACGGAAGGGCAATCCACCCCAGACTAAATGGCTATTACCAAGATTTCGGTGCGCGGGGCGCGCCAGCATAACCTCAAAAACATCGACGTTGAGATTCCGCGTAACACCCTTACGGTGGTGACCGGGCTAAGCGGGTCGGGCAAGTCCTCGCTCGCCTTCGACACGATTTATGCCGAGGGCCAGCGCCGATATGTCGAGACTTTATCGACCTATGCGCGGCAGTTTCTGGACCAGATGGAACGCCCAGATGTTGATGCAATTGATGGACTTAGTCCCTCCATCTCGATCGAGCAGAAGACCACCAGCCGCAGCCCGCGGTCGACCGTGGGAACAATCACCGAGATTTACGACTATCTTCGCCTGCTGTTCGCTTCCATCGGGGTGCCGCATTGCCCGAAGTGCGGGAGGCCCATCAGCCGGCAGTCAGCCGAGCAAATCGTGCAGCGGGTGATGCAACTGACGCCTGAGGACCGTGTAATGGTTCTGGCGCCGATCGTGCGTGGCCGCAAGGGCGAGTTCAAAAAAGAAATGGAGACCCTGCTCAAACACGGCTACGAGCGGGCCCGCGTCGACGGCGAGATCGTAAATCTGGATGACGACCTGAACCTCGACAAGCGCAAGAACCACACCATCGAGGTTGTGATCGATCGCCTGCTG
The DNA here is from genome assembly GCA_963807145.1 of uncultured Acidobacteriaceae bacterium. GTDB lineage: Bacteria > Acidobacteriota > Terriglobia > Terriglobales > Acidobacteriaceae > Sulfotelmatobacter. The sequence continues at coordinate 24,505 of CAWEBA010000020.1, forward strand.
GTGAAGCCGGGAATCGAGCATCGCCTGGAAATGTCGGTCGGCCTGGCGATGAAGCTGGCGGGCGGTCTAGTGCAGGTTGCGGTGGTCGGAGGCGACGAGCAGCTCTATTCCGAGAAGCTGGCTTGTCCGGATTGCGGCATCAGCGTGCCGCAACTGGAGCCTCGGTCGTTTTCTTTCAACAGCATGTATGGGGCTTGTCCGGAGTGCCACGGCCTCGGCAGCCGCTACGATTTCGATCCGGCGAAGGTGATCACGGACTGGTCGAAGCCGCTGCTGGAGGGCGGGCTGGGGCCGGGCTCGGCATCGCAGGGCTTAATTCACAGTTTGCAGGTTGTGGCGGCGGCGCACGGCATTGACTTGAACAAGCCGTTCGAGAAATTTCCTGAGCAGATTCAGGACCTGCTGTTGAATGGCGAGTCGGGCCGCGGCAAGACCGGCTTCCGCGGAATCTTCGGATATTTGAAACAGAATCTTGAGGAATCGACCTCGGAAGGCTACCGCGATTGGCTGATGGATCATATGTCGGCGACGGAGTGTCCCGCGTGCCACGGCAAGCGGCTGCGGCCGGAGAGCCTGGCGGTGAAAGTGAACGGCATGTCGATTGCCGAATTTACCGCACTGCCAATTTCGCGGGCGCTCGAAGTTGCGCGGAGCATCAAGCTCGCGGGGCGCGAGGAAAAGATTGCCGGCCGCGTCATGCATGAAGTGGTCGAGCGTTTGCAATTTCTGAATGCGGTGGGACTGAATTACATTTCGCTCGACCGCTCGGCGGCGACTTTATCAGGCGGGGAAGGCCAGCGCATTCGCCTGGCGACGCAGATCGGCTCGAAGCTACGGGGCGTGCTCTACGTGCTGGATGAACCGTCGATCGGCCTGCATCATCGCGACAACGGCCGATTGCTGACGGCGCTCGAAAACCTGCGCGACCTGGGCAATACCGTGCTCGTGGTCGAGCACGATGAAGAGACGATTCGGCGCGCCGATTATGTGATCGACCTTGGCCCCGGAGCCGGACGCCATGGCGGAGGCCTGGTCGCGCGCGGCACTCCCGAGGAAATCATGCGCGAGCCGAATTCGCTGACCGGGGCCTACATTTCCGGCAGAGTGCAGATTGAGATGCGGCCCGAGCGGCGGCAAAAAAACGGCGCGGCGCTGACGATTCTGGGCGCGAAGGAAAACAATCTTAAGAATCTCGACGTAACTTTTCCGCTCGGCGTGATGACGGTGGTGACCGGAGTTTCCGGTTCCGGCAAGTCCACGCTGGTCAATGACATTCTTTACCGATCACTGGCGCGCCAGCTTTACCGTTCGCGCGAGAAATCGGGCGAGCATAAGGCGATCGTGGGCGCGGAGAACATCGACAAAGTCATTCGCATCGATCAGTCGCCGATCGGGCGCACGCCGCGCTCGAATCCCGCAACGTATACCGGTGTATTCACTGCGATTCGCGATATCTACGCCATGCTGCCGGAAGCGCGAGAGCGCGGCTACAAGCCCGGACGTTTTTCTTTCAACGTTTCCGGCGGACGCTGCGAGGCTTGCCAGGGTGAGGGCCAGCGCCGTATCGAGATGAATTTTCTTCCCGATGTATACGTGCTCTGCGAGGTCTGCGGCGGACGGCGCTACAACCACGAAACCCTGGCGGTGAAATACAACGGCTACTCGATCGCTGACCTGCTGGAGATGCCGGTTTCCGATGCGCTGCCGATTCTCGAAAACATTCCGCAGGTAAAGCAGAAGCTGCAAACGCTGGTCGATGTGGGTCTCGGCTATATTCATCTTGGTCAATCTGCGGTTACGCTTTCCGGCGGTGAAGCCCAGCGCATCAAGCTGGCCCGCGAGTTGAGCAAGCGGCAGACGGGCAAGACTCTTTACTTGCTCGACGAACCGACGACGGGCTTGCATTTCGACGACGTAAAGAAGTTGCTCGACGTGCTGCACCGGCTGACGGACCTGGGCAATTCGATCATCATCATTGAACACAATCTGGACGTGATTCGCAACGCCGACTGGATCATCGACCTCGGCCCCGAAGGCGGCGAAGACGGCGGGCGGATCGTAGCCCAAGGCACGCCGGAGCAGGTGGCGCGGGTGAAGAAGTCGTATACCGGCCAGGCGCTCGCGGGATATTTTTCGGGCAACGGGAAGCGGAGCGCGTAGGAGGGGGTTCAGATCCTCCGCCAGAGAGCTCGGGAAGGGTACGGCTTCAGCCGTGCCGTTAATGGTCGATAGATAGAATAGGCTTTAGCCGCTGAGGGCTCGGTCTTGATGTCCATCAAGAATGAAAACTCGCAGCGTTGGGCAGTGCATCCTGGGGAAATTCTTCGCGAGGAATTTCTTGAGCCAATGGGCATTTCCTCTTACCGGCTGGACGTGGAACTGCATGTTTCTCCTCCCACCGTCAACGACATCATTCGGGAGAAGCGGGGAATCACCCCCGAAATGGCGGCTCGCCTGGCCAAGTACTTCGGGAACTTCCGAGCAGTTCTGGCTGAACTTGCAGGACGCGTTTGCGGTTCATCACGTCCGGCGGAAATATTCCAAGGAACTCAAGGCCATCAGACCCCTCGCCATAGCGGTGGCGCGTTGAACGAGACCGCGCTCTGTGCAGTGGCGCCAACTGTCGTAAAATTCTGAATGTAGCAACAATTTCGAGGTCGCAGCATCAGATAGGTGCGGGCAGTACTTCTCCGCGCTCGGTTGTGGGAAAGGATATGCTTGGCGTTACCCGAAAATCCGCACCTTGAACCGCCGCCGCTGAATGGGGAGCTGCAAACGCCGGCGCCGTTGATTGTCGAACCATTCGCGCCGCCTGCGCTGATTTCGACCCGACCTGCGCCCAAAGCTGGCGAAGACCCCGTGTGGAGCGGGTGGGACGTGCTGCAGATCACCGGGCTCACGCTGCTCACGCTTTTTATCGTACAGTTCCTCGTTATTGTGGGGGCGCACAGGTTCACCTATCCCCACGAGACTTGGTTCGATGTGGCGCAGAAGCCGGTGCTGGCGCTGCTTTCACAGCTGCTGACCTATGCGGCGGTTGCGCTGTATATGATCCTGCTGGTCGAGGGGAAATACCACACGCGTTTCTGGCAGGGAATTCGCTGGAACTGGCCGGGGATCGCCGGAGTGAGTCTGGTGGGCTTGGGCGTCATCATGCTCAGCCTCGACTTTCTGGGACGATTTCTTCCCATGCCGAAAGAGACGCCCTTCGATCAATTTTTCGCCAATCCTTCCGATGCCTATCTCACCGCCGCCTTCGCCGTGAGCCTGGGACCGTTGATGGAAGAACTGTTCTTTCGCGGATTTCTTTATCCGGTGATAGCACGGCGGATGGGAGCAGTCTGGGGAATTCTTCTCACCGCTCTGCCTTTCGGCCTGATCCACTTTTTTCAGTACGGGCGTTCCTGGGGAGCGGTACTGATCATCTTTTTAGTCGGCGTAGTGCTGACCACCGTGCGCGCGGTGACGAAATCCGTGGCCTCAAGTTTTCTGGCGCATGTGGGTTACAACGGAACGCTCATGGTGCTGGCCGCTCTGCAGACCGATGGCTTCCGGCACATGGAAAAGGCTGCGCTTGGATTGTTTTGACGATGGGGCTTGGAGTTAAAACTGTCGTCCCGAGCGAAGCGAGGGATCTTGGTTCTTGCCTGCATCATCCGTGTTGCTGGCGCCAGCAAACACCAAGATCCCTCGCTTCGCTCGGGATGACAACCACTGTGTGCGGGATGACAATCCCGCTCACTTCACCGTAATCGTCAGCAACTGCACTCCAGAAACCACATAATCCAGCGGAGCCGTTGCCGTTTCATCCACATTCGATTCGCCGCTGACAATCATTTCCTGATTGCCGCGCATACCGTCCATCACATTCATAATCGAGATGGGTAGCGTGGGCATCACTTTGTCGGCGACGCGTGCTTCCGGGTCAGCCTCGAGCAGCGAGACGTAGAGGCGGTTGTTCGAGTGCTCCTTGTTGAGCAGCGCGATCGTAGAAGCCAGGTCGAGCTTGTGGCCGAAAGCCGGATTGCCGTGTCCGATGCGGTCGAGCGTCTCGCCGTCGCTCACCAGGATGCGCAATGTCCCCTTGCTCGCCGAGGTTGGAATCTTCAGTGGAATCTGTTGCACGATGCGCTCGCCGCGGTAGGGAGCGAGTACGGTTTCAAGCGTAATGTTGTCGCCGGGGCGAGCTTCCGTCACATCAGTGCGGGCGCTCTCCAGACGCGCCCAGCGGCGCTCGCGCACCAGGTCGAAATCCAGCTTCACGCCCTCGATAGCGGGAGCGTTATAGGGATTGTCGTAGATGCTTCCGAAGCGCTCGCCCAGCGAGATCGCTGCTTGCATGGCCGCGGGCTGCCCGTTTTCCGTAGGAGCGAACATGTTCCGCATCGTGACTGCTGGGAAACCCTTCACTCCGATGCTGCCGGCGAGCCGGTACGTGATCTCCTCGCCGAACTCGTTCACCCCGTGCAGCGCGTTGAACACCGTTACCATGAGCGCGACGGGCGTCAGCTTGGGATTGTTCAGCACTTCGTAATGAAATTGCTTTTCTCCCGTGCTGCTGTGAATGCTGAGCGTAACCGGAATCATCTCCGGCTGCCGGTCGAAGACGCCCATGATTCCGGTGTGGCGATCCTGGACGAAAGTTCCCACCGACTCCGTGGTATTAACAATCTTGAAAGCGTTGAGCGGCGAGGCCAGTGTCGCGAGGACCTCGGCCTTATTCATGGGCAGGTCAACCGAGCCGAACTGCAATAAAGGATGTCCGCAAGCAAGCAGCCGCTGCGGATCGACATAAGTGACGCTGCAGGTAGCCGCAATGTCCATGTCACCGCGGACCAGGATCGCACTCACGGCCGAGCCGGGTTCAAGCGGCTCTGGCTGCTTGTCATTGCTCACCGATCCCGCACCCATCACAGGGACGATTCCCGCCGAGGCAAACTGTCCCGCGAAAAGTTGAATCGCTTCCTCAGAGAATCCGTTGAAGACCAACGGCGTCTCAATCGGTTTCAGGTAATTCGTAAAATCTCTTCCCGCGGAATCGGAGGAACCCGGCAGCGCGAACCCTTCGCCGGGCGCGCCAGTCTTGCCCGTAACCGCAGTCACTGAGGGCTTGACGGCAACGGCGTCTTCGGCCGGCGAGCGGTCAAGCGCGCTGATTTCCAGCATGTCGGCGATAGGCGTAACTCCCGCGATCGGCTCTTTCGAGAATTCTCCAATGCGGAAGGCGAGTGCTCCTGCCAGCTTGCCGTCCAGATAAACCGGACTGCCGCTCATGCCCGCGACCACGCCCGTGTATTCCACCTTCTGCCCGTGCAACCGTACCAGAATAATGTCGCCCTTCGGTCCGTTCACGTTGTGCAGCACGCCAAGCACTTCCACTTCCATGGCTTCCGGCTTCACGCCCTCAAACACGGTGTAAGCGACTCCGCGCATGCCGGGGTGAATCTGGCTAATGGTGATGATCTGAGGATTTTGGGCCTTCCGCATCGAATCTGCCTGCGCAGAAGCGGCTGGTGCAGAACCAGCCTGGGCAGACGCAAAAGCAGGGAAAGACAGGCAAGCGACAGCGACGAAGAAAGCTAGTTTTCTCATGAACCACGCCGGCAAGGACAATTCCAGCCCTGCCCCATTTTGTATCAGACTCCGCAAAATTGTAAGTCGTTGCCAGGAGGGGGAAAACCGGGAGCCGGGCAAAACATCCCAATCGCGAATCCCTGCGTCTATACTAGCACAGGGAATTTTCGCTCCATAGCGTCTTAATCTCCATCTCCTCAGAGGTTTATATGCGTGCTAAATCGATGGTCACGAACCGGCGGTCGCGTTCCAAGAATTTCCCCAGCCTCATGCTGGCTGCGATGCTCTCAATCCTGCTTTGTGGCATCACTCCAGCGTTCGCCCAGGATCAGTCACAGGCGCCACCGCAAGACAATACGCAAAATAACGGCAAGCCTAAGCAGGACGTTCCTCCGGATGCCGGTGGACCCACGGGTGACGTAGGCCCCTACGCCATCCCGAAGAGAAACCCTGACGACGTTCCCCCGCCGCCTCCGCCGCCCGCTTCGACCCCCAAAGTCGAGGGCATGCCAGACTATTCCATCAAGGTCAACGTGCCCCTGGTGAATGTGGACGTGATGGTCACCACAAAGAGCGGACAGTTCGTTCCCGGCTTGAAGAAAGATAATTTCCGCTTGTTCGAAGACGGAGCCCAGCAGCAGATTTCCAGCTTCAACCTTACGAAGGCGCCCATCACGGCCGTTCTGCTAGTGGAGTTCGCAAGCACTAACTGGCGCTTGATGCTGGATGCGCTGCAGGCGTCCTACGCTTTTGCGAACACGCTCACCAAAGACGACTGGATTGCGGTTTCCTACTACGACATGCAGCCGCACATTCTGGTGGATTTCACCCAGGACAAGAGAGCTGTCTATGGCGCTCTGAACCAGTTGCGGATGCCGGGATTCTCCGAAACCAATCTGTTTGACGCCTTGTACGATACGCTTGACCGACTGGATCGCGTCGAAGGGAAGAAATACATCATACTTGTCACGACCGGATTCGACAGCTTCAGCAAGCTCACGCTCGATCAAATCACCAAGAAAGTCAAGGATACGAAGGACGTGACCATTTTCCCCATCAGTGTCGGCCAAGTCGCCCGGATCATGGGTCAGGCCGGGTACCGCGGCGCGGGCATTCATGCGAGCGAGATCGACTATCTGCAGGCCGATAATGAAATGAAAACCTTTGCCTCCATCACCGGGGGCCGTGCCTACTTTCCGCGTTTTCCGGCGGAGTATGGAGAGGACTTTCAGGATATCGGCAAAAACATCCGCAACCAGTACTCGCTGGCCTATCATCCCACGAACACCAAGCTGGACGGCACCTACCGCAAGTTGAAGGTTGAAGTGCTTACGCCCGAGGGCGCCCCGTTGAAAGTGAAAGACCAGAAGGGTAAAGATCAGAAGATTGAAGTCGTCGCCCGCGACGGCTACACCGCCAAGCATTCGGTGGACTAGGCGCTGCTTTTGGGGACGTTTAGGGATCGGGAAGGGCACGAGTTCACTCGTGCCGACAGGGGGCCGTTGGGATCTAGCCTTTCAGTCGCGAAGCGACGACATTCATTAGCCCAGCACGTAAGTGCTGGGAAAGCAGGGTGAGACCGAGCCGACTCCCGGCAGGGATGGCACCTGCCTTATCGGCCTGAGACGAAGGTCTCTTCTCAGTGTCCTTGAAACAAAGCATTCAACAGCAACACAACTCCCGCGCCAACGAATACCAGCAGAGCCATCTTGGCCCCCGGTTCCTTGTTCACCTCCGGAACCAGGTCCGAAGCGGCAATATAGATTGAAACGCCTGCCGCGAGCGGCAGGCCTGCGTCAACGTGCTGGCGAAAAACAGCCATGGTCAACACCCCGGCCAGCGTTGCCCCGCCCAGAACCACTGACGCTCCCCAGGCCGTGCCCCGGCTGCGTCCGCTGGCCAGCATCACCGAACTCACGGTGAAGCCCTCGGGAATCTTGTGCAGGAACACAGCGAAGAAAATGATCCAGCCCAGAGCGTTCGATACCAGAAATCCGGAGGCGATCGCGATGCCATCAAAAAACGTATGGATGATCAGGCCGAGCAGCACCGAGTAACTCTTGTGCGAATGCATGAACTCGTCTCTGTGCGTCTCTTCGCCGAAGTGGAAGTGCGGCGTGACGGTGTGCTCGAAGAAATGAATGATAAGGTAGCCGAGCAGGATCAGATACGCCGCGCTCCGGCCGCGCAGCTCCAGGCTTTCCGGAACCATCTCAACCAATGCGGTGGCCAGCATGAAGCCCGCACCCAGCGCGACAAAATAGCGCAGATAACGCCGCTCCCAACTGCGCTGCACAATGATCGCCCCGCCAAAAACGTTAGCGGCGGCGGCAGTGAGGCCGAGCAGGATGCTGATGAGAATCGGGCTCATGTGCGGTTGGCGAGGATAATACCAGAGAGAACTCACCACAGAGCCACAGAGCCACAGAGAAACAATCAGGAATTTGGTTTTCTCTGTGTCTCTGTGCCTCTGGGGTGAATTTATCCTGAATGTCTAATATGCATCACGTCGCCGTCTTGAACGATGTAGTCTTTGCCTTCGAGCCTTAGTATCCCTTTCGCGCGAGCGTTGGCTTCCGAACCGGCTTCCAGGAGCTGATCCCATCGAATCGTTTCAGCGCGGATGAAATGTTTTTCCAGATCGGAGTGGATCGCTCCGGCCGCATCCTGCGCGCGAGAATTCGCGGGAACCTGCCAGGCGCGGCATTCATCTTCTCCGGCCGTGAAGAATGAAATTAGGCCGAGCAGCTTATACGTCGTGCGAATCAGCCGCACCAGGCCACTTTCTTTCAGTCCATAGCTCGACAGAAACTCTGCCGAATCGGCGTCGCTCATTTCGGCGAGTTCGGCCTCCACTTTGCCGCAGATCGCGGTGGCTGCGGCGTTTGGCCGCGCCGCAATTTCCGTGAGCTTGTACTTGCTCACTGCTTCGTCCAGTTCCTTGCCCAGTTCGGTTGACTCGCCGATATTGAGAACGTAAAAAATCGGCTTCTCGCTCAGGAACATGAAGCCCTTGATGCGTTTCTTATCCTCGGCGGTCATTGTCATCTCGCGCAGCGGCTTGTCGGATTCCACCTGCACTTTGGCGCGCTTCAGCAGCTCGAATTCTTTTTCGAGTTCGGGAGTCTTCATTTTCTTGAGATCTTTTTCCAGCCGCTCCAGCCGTTTTTCGATCTGTCCGAGATCGCTGACCAGCAGATCGAATTCCACGTTCTTGATGTCGCGCAGCGGATCGATCTCGCCGGTGTGCGGCACCGAAGGATCGTCGAACACGCGAACGACGTGGGCAAGCGCGTCGACATTTCGCAGATGAGCGGAGTATGCGCTGTCTTTCAACGCCTCCTGGCCGATCGCACCCACGTCAACATATTCGACTGAGGTATGCGTGAGTTTTTTCGGGTTGTAAAGCGCGGCCAGTCGATCGAGACGATCGTCCGGAACCTTGGCGACGCCGATGTGCGCCTCGCGCGGATTGGCGCGCGCCGAATCCGAAAGATGGGCTTTGGTGAGAATGCGAAACAGCGATGTCTTGCCCACCTGAGGCAGGCCGATAATGCCGGTTTTCATAGGAAAGCTTCCGGCTTCTGGCTCCTGGCTTCTAGCTACTGCCACGGCCGAAGCACGATCGGGAACTCTGCACAAGCCTCGCAGGTTCTTTACTCTACCATTTTGTCCCTGCGGCCGAATGCCGCTCGGAATCGGCTTACGATCAGGGGAAGTACCATCTTCATCGTGAGGAGAAAATAAACAATCAACGATGTCTTATAGAGCCACGATTGCAGCAGATTGAGCCGCGTGCCCGGCTCTTCTGCACCTGTGAGAAGAATTATGAAAGTTCCACACACTACAGAAATTGCGACCGCCAGCGCTAAGGCACAGATGGCGCCGCGGGACACGGAGTAATCCTCGGCGGAGAGATCTTGAATCCCAACCCCGAATCGCAACACAGCGGTCACAGCAGCAATGAAAACCAGGAGCAGGCAAGAAAAAACTGCAAATTGCGCGAGATCTTTCGATCTGCCATGCAGCGAAAAAGTGTGCAGGCTGAAGTCCGAGAGCCCTTCCAGAACAAATCCTGGGACGGCAGGCCAGAACGCGATTCCATAATCTCTTACTCCAAGCTTGCCACTCTCGATGCGGGCCGCAGCACTTCGCGCAACGCAAAACGCAACCACGAGCCATCCCATGTCAAATCCATGTCGCCAGGTCGACGCTGACCAGAGCACTCCGACAAGGAAGTAGAAAAGTGCTGCGAATAAAGAAACCGTGAGATTAAAACGCTCGCTCAACACCAACCTCATTCGTAAAGCACAATTTATCGCGCTCAGAGCAAGCCCTGGGAACTAAAAGCTCCGCGCAGTCAAATACACCACCACCAATCCCAGCAGCAGCACCGCGCTTTCCACACGCGTCGACCAAACATGCAGCGCGTCGAACTGAATGCGCTCGGGATTATCGATGGGCGCGGAACTCACTTCGCCCAGCGATGCCCGCAAAATGTCCATGCGAGGCATGATGCCGAACTGCGAGATCAAGGTGAGCGCAAGCATGGCACAAAGAAGGACGTGGCGCGCCGCCAAGACATGCGCTGTGCCGTCAGTGAAGCGGCTGTAGAGCAGCGAACTGATCAGGAAGACGAATCCAGAAAAAATAGCAATCCAGTGGAGCTTGCTCAAGGCACGCCCGACCACGTTGCCGGCAAGATGAGTGTTAGGAAGCACCGCCGGAATCGTGAATGCCGTGGGCGCAAGCACGAAAGCAAAGAATATGAGACCGCCGATCCAGACGACAAGTGATAGCAGCATCAGAAACCGCAGGAAAGACATGAGGAGAGAATTATAACCTTGCAGGAAAGTACCGAGTACCGAGTACCGAGTACCGAGTACCGAGAACTGAGAACTGATCCTCTACACCGGCACAGCTACGTTCTCGACGATCTCGCGCAGCACCTGATCGGCCTGTTCGGATTTTTTCAGGGTCGAGGCGAAGCCTCCGTTGACCACAACGCGGTGGGCGAAGACGGGAACGGCGAGCGGCTTGAAGTCTTCGGGGGTGCAGAAAGTGCGGCCGCTGAGGAACGCCATGGCTTGTGCAGCGCGGTACAGCGCCTGCGCTCCGCGCGGCGAGACCCCGAGCGACAAATATTCTGACTCGCGTGTCCGGCGCACGATTTCGAGAGCGTAGGTCACGAGCGACTCATCGACGCGAATGCGCTTGACGGCTTCCTGCATTTCGAGCACGTCTGCGCCCGTAAGCACCGGTCGCATTTCCTGCAAGTGCGCCGCTCCTGCTTCAGAGCGCAGAATCTCGCGCTCGGCTGCGGCTTCGGGATAGCCCATGCGCACCCGCATCAGGAAGCGATCGAGCTGTGATTCTGGCAAAGGATAGGTTCCGTGATGCTCGACCGGATTCTGCGTGGCGATTACCAGAAAGGGTTGCGGAAGTTCATAAGAGTGCGCGTCGACTGTTACCTGGCCTTCGTTCATGGCTTCGAGCAGCGCGGATTGCGTCTTCGGCGTGGTGCGGTTGATTTCGTCAGCCAGCAGAACGTTGGTGAAGACGGGGCCGCGCTTGAACTCGAATTCTTGCTCCAGAGAGGAATAGACCGAGATGCCGAGCACGTCGGAAGGCAGCATGTCGCTGGTGAACTGCACGCGCTGGAAGGTGCAATCGATGGCGCGGGCGAGAGCTTGTCCCAGCGTGGTCTTGCCGACTCCGGGAACACCTTCGATCAGAAGGTGTCCGCGGGCAAAGATGCTGACCAGAGCTAGCCGGACGACGTCGTCCTTGCCGCGAATCACGCGGCGAAGAGCTTTTTCCAGTTCGGCAGCCTTGTGGGATACGGCAATTGCGGTCTCTGGGGACATTGATTGGATTTTACTATCTGTCGTCGCGGCGGCGGAGTTACCGATGTCACTGGACTTCAGCTTCTAGCCTCTAGCTGCTAGCTACTAGCTACCGACGTCGAGTCCCTCAGCGGCTAAAGCCGGCGTCTTTATTTCTTCTGTACGGCACGACTGAAGTCGTGCCCTTCCCAAAACCATTTTGTGAAACGGCAGCCAGCGACTGGCTACTCGTCTCTTTGAGAACGCAAGTGTTAAGCAAAGCTTGCAACGATTCAAGCTAGAAGCTAGGAGCTAGCAGCTGTTTTACTGCATGAACTCTGCTGGTCGTCCCGTTAGGCGCTCGATACGCTTGGCGATCGGGGGATGAGTGGAGAATAAATTTCCGAAGTTTATGCCGAGCAGGGGCTGGATGATAAACAAGTGTGCGGTCGAGGGTGTGGCCTGCATGGGCATGCGGCGCGAATAGGCGTCGAGCTTTTGCAGGGCGCTGGCCAGGGCATAAGGATTGCCGGTGTAGTGGGCTCCGGTGGCGTCGGCCTGATACTCGCGCGAACGCGACACTGCCATCTGAATCATGGCAGCTGCGATAGGAGCCAGAATCAGCATCAACAGGCCTCCTATCCCACCCCCGCGGCGATCGCGACTGCCGCCGCCAAAAAACATTCCAAAGCGAGCCAGCAGAGTGATGGCGCCGGCGATGGTCGCCGCCACCGAACTGATCAGGATGTCGCGATTGCCCACGTGCCCGAGTTCGTGCGCCAGCACGCCTTCCAACTCTTCATCATTCAGCAAACCCAGAATCCCATGGGTCACGGCTACCGACGCGTGCTTCGGGTTGCGTCCCGTGGCGAACGCGTTGGGCGACTCGGTGGGGATCACGTAAATCTTCGGCATGGGCAGGCCGATCTTCTGGGTCAGCCGCTCGACGATCTCGTAAGCGCGCGGCAGTTGTTCACGCGTGACCGGTTGCGCGCGGTAGGTCGCGAGCGCAATCTTGTCGGAGAAGAAGTAGGCGCCGAAGTTCAGCGCAACGGCTATTGCCAGCGCCAGCAGCATCCCACTCTGCCCGCCGAAATGTTGGCCGATGAACATCAGCAGGAGGGTCAGTGCGGTCAGCAGAAACGCGGTCTTGAAAGTGTTTCCCATAATCGGATCTCACCTATTTGATGTTACGCCTTGCAGGGAGATGCAGTTCGGTCCGTTCTGGGAATTTGCGGGCGACGGGGATATACCCCCCTCCCCCTCGATCTATTGGAATCATGGTGTTAGAGCGAAATTGTGGAATGATCTCTTCGAATCAATCGCTTGCGGGCAAAATCTTGAAAACAAGACGGTTCCTACTCTGCTGTGCGAACGGTCGCGCAGCTTCCTCCCGACGATGATCGGCGAAACCGGCTGTGGAGGGCAAGGTCAGACGTCACAGCGCTGCTTACTTCTCGCGCCCAAACGTCGCTCGGAGATGAAAGGCCCAGGTGGGACCGGCAGTGGTGGAAACGCCTCGCGGGGCTTGTGATGGTGCTGTCGGATACGGGGTCCTTCGACTCCGCAAACCGATTCGCTTTGCGAATCGGTTTGCTACGCTCAGGATGACAACCCTGATCGGCTCTACACAAGCTTTTTCTTGGGTCGGCGTTTGAACAGCGGGGAGCCCCAGGCTCCTGCTGACAGCAGGCCTCCGAAGAGAATTACGGCGTCGATGCTGGAGCGTCCTTCGGGGGACCAGTAGACATCTTTCAGGTTCAGCCAGAGAGCGAATTCGTCCAGCGTTAGCGCTGCGCCTACGCCGTAAAGGATCGCCATCAGGCGGCTGAGGAGCAGCGATGAATCGTCCTCGCCAGTGCCGATGTCGGCCAGCCATCCGTAGCCGACGCCCAGCAGAATGATGATGCCGAAGACCAGGTGATGAATATGGCGGCCATCGTGCTCGATGAAATGAAAGGGCGGAATGTGGTGCAGGACGGCGAAGACCACGGCGCGGACTGCGGCGAACGTGAGGAAGAAGCTTACGGAAGCGACGAAGAGACGGCGGCGCGGGCGGTCGGGGATGCGTTCGTGGATCGCCTTGCCTAGTGACGTGCCGTAGGACAAGAGCAACAGGAAAGCTGTTACCGCGATTGCTAGCAGGAGTATGAACCAGGTGTAGGCCATAGCTTAATTAAAACATCCGGGCCGGAGTGCCGGCGAGAAACAGCAGGTTCCTCCATTTCGCATCCCCTCCCTTCGGGAGGGGATGCTCCGGTCGGAATGACAAGCCTTTTTTCTACTTTTCTGCTTAAGCTTTTTGGGCTTCGCGTTTCAGGGCGCGGTCGAGGGTTTGATCGAGGGCGGACTTGGCTTTCTCGTATTCGGGTTGCGAGATTTTGCCCTGGCGGCGTTCGACTTCCAGTTGGAAGAGTTCTTCTTTTAATCCTTCGAGCAGCATGGAGGTGGGACGCGCACGGGTGTGCGTTTCAGCGGGAGCGTAGTCGTCTTCCACCATAGTTGCCGACGCGGAAGACCCTGGCGTTTGGCGGGCCAGAACGCGGGCCGCGGATTGTTGGCGTACGGCTACGTAGACGCCGCCGATGATCAAAGCCGCGGCGATGCTTCCGAGGATCTGCCAGCGATATTTCTGCAGCGGGTCAGGAGCGTCGATGGGCGGGCCGAGTCCGCCGCCGGGGCGGTCGGTGGCCTGGGCGCCGGGACTCGGCTGTGCGCTTTCCGGGCTTTGACCTTGTCCCTGGCCTTGAGCGCTGGCATCCTGGGGCTCTTCGAGCGCGCCCTCACCGGAAACTTTGAAGGCGAGGTTCTGTCCGGGTGTGGTATTGGAAGCGACCTCCATCAGGGTGTTGGGCTCAGACGGGAAGTTCGAGGGCTTGTAACCGGTGGCCTGGGCGGCGGGGGTGAACTGCATCGTCTTGGGGAGCATCACCACAAAGTGTTCCAGGGGATACAGCGACCTGGGATCGAGATTGGCGCTGCCGGTGTAGGCCAGCTGATAGGCCACTTCGAAGCGGGTGAGGCCGGGGCGCAATGGAAAAATGAAAGAGTAGCGATTCTTCTCGCCTTCGGGCACGGGAGCGGATTTCAGGGGGTTGCCGTTTTCAGTAGTGGCTGACCCGGAATCTTCGATGATGTGGGCTCCATCGGGAATGTAGAACTCAAGATTGCGCTCGTTCATTTGGGTGCGCGGTGGGTTGGAAGTGTTCTGCACTCCGAATTCGCGAACGATCTCGATCTGACCTTGTGCGCTCTCGACGCGCATGATGTCGGCGACTACCTGGATGCCGTCAATCTTTTTGCCCACGTCAAAGACTTCCAGTTCGACTGAAGTGGTTCCGGGAGGGGCCATGCGGTGGTAGGTGACATCCTGATGAATGGCGCGTACCAGATGTGGAGACTGGGCGTCGTCGAGCTTGAAGCTGAAGTGTCCCTGGGCGTCGGTTTTGGTGTGGCCGGCTTCTTCCATGCCCTGGCCGAGTTTGAGCAGGACGACTTCGTCTCCGGCCGCGGGCTTGTTGGTGGTGGAGTTCTTGACCGTGCCGGTGAGGGTTTGAGCGGAGGCGAGGGAGGTTAGAAAAAGGACGATGAGCGCCAGCAACGCTCGCCCGCAGGCTGGTGAGACGAACGCGAACGCGGAGTGAGGAGAGAACTCCTTGCGAGGACTCGTGCAACCGTTTAGGGGCAACGGGTCCCCTTCGGCAGGCTCAGGGCAGGCTTTCGACTGCGTAAGTGCTTCGCTTCGCGGAGCACTTACTCCGCTCAGGATGACAGTGCGATTTTGGTTCAAGATCGGGGTCCTTTGTTAGGCGCGGGATTCTTTTCCAGGCGGGCGATCTCGGCCATGATGGTGGCGGCTTCGTCCTGCAGGGAAGATTTCAGCGAGGCGAAGTCGGCGTCTGGTATCTTGCCGGCTTTGTATTCGAAGTTGAGATCGCGCAGGTTTTCGTAGACCGCATCTTTGCGCTCGCGGAGATAACCGGCCCGGGTTTTCTCCGGACCGAGGAAGACTCTTCCGGGCAGGTAGAAAACATAAAAGATAGATCCGACGAAGAGCAGGCCGCAGAGGAACAGTGTCATAGGTCGTTCTCTCTCATAGGTCAGTCTCCTTGCGAGCCTGGTCGCGGAACTGTTCCAGTTCAGCGCCGCTGGCGGGACGCAGGCCGCCTGCGATGGCGGGGGCTGGTCGGTTCTTCCACGAGCGGACAACCATCACGATCAGGCCGAAGCCGAGGATCAAGGCGACGGGAGGAATGATGTAGGCGGCGCGGTCGAAGCCCTTCATAGTGGGAGCGGCCAGAACTGTGGGCCCGTATTTTTGCACGAAGCTTTGCTCGACCAGGCTGTCACTGTCTCCGCGGGAGACTGCGGCCATGAGTTCGTTGCGCATGCCGTCGGAGTCGGGACAGCCGACGTGGTTGCATTCCAGAAGAATCTGTTTGCAACCGCAGATGCACATCATCTGATGGCCGATTTCGTTGAAGCGGGTGGCGGGATCTCCGGCGCCCAGAAGAGTGAAGACGGCGAGACACAGCAGGAAGGTCTGGGCCGCTTTTCGGCTTCGCCTGGCTAGCTTCGTTTTCGAAGGTAAGTTTGTCATCTTCACCGATGGTGCCATCAAAAACATCCGGGCTGCGCCCGGCGGACAGCCGAGGCGGCCGTCCCCACATTTCTACTTCAAACTGCTCAATCTCCTGTGGCCACGGGAGCGGGTTGCGCTCGCCCGGCCAGGCGCGCGGGTGCTGGGACGCGGACTGGCGCGGGGGCGTTTGGAACCAGTGCCAGAACCGTTCCGCCGAGCATGATCCAGACGCCCAGCCAGATCCACATGACCAGCGCATTCAGGTGCGCCTTGATGATGGGATGACCGTTATCCTGGTTCACTCCCTCAAACACCAGGTAGAGATCCTCGTTCAGTGTGGAGCGGATATCGGGCATAGTCGAGGTCTGCTGGCTGGCATGGTAGAAACGGCGGACTGGAGTCATGGTGTCGATCTGCTTGCCGCCTTTGTAGACGTCAAGTACGGCCCAGGTGCTGCCGTAGTTGGAATTGTCGTCCTCTGTATAAGACCGGCAGATGAGCGTGTAGGGACCGATGGTCATCTGGTCGCCGTTCTTCATCTCCATCTCTTTGTCTTGATTGAAGGCGGAGCCGGCGAAGCCGATGATGACGACCGCTACGCCGAAGTGGACGATGTATCCGCCATAGCGTCGCGTGTTGCGGTGCGTGAGCTGCACCATGGAGGCGAACATGCTTTGGCCGGTGTGCTTCGCGATGACGCGGCCGCCGCGGTAGAACTCGCTGGCCACGGTGAGGGTCACGAGAACCGCGAGAGCAATGGCCATCAGCGAATAGAGGTAGGAGATATCCTGCCAAGGCCTGAGGCCGAAAGCTGAGCCCCAACTGCGCGGAGTGAGCATCAGGAAAATGGCGACCGCAATGGCGCCGATGGCCGGCCACATGAAGTTGCGCTTCAGGCTTTCGAGGGACGTCTTGCGCCAGGCGAGCAACGGGCCGACCGCGGTGAGTATCAGAAGCAGCAGGGCCACTGGGATGGCGACGCGGTTGTAAAACGGCGCGCCAACCGTCACCTGATTGCCCTGCACGAGTTCGGAAATCTTTGGGAACCAGGTTCCCCAGAGGACGGTGAAGCAGAGCAAAACGAAAAGCAGATTGTTGAACAGGAAGCTCGATTCGCGCGAGACCAGCGATTCGAGCTTGTGCTCGCTTTTAAGGTGAGATTTGTTCTTGAAGAAAAAGAATGTAAACACGGCAAGGGTGATCAGG
Source organism: uncultured Acidobacteriaceae bacterium (assembly GCA_963807145.1). Lineage (GTDB taxonomy): Bacteria > Acidobacteriota > Terriglobia > Terriglobales > Acidobacteriaceae > Sulfotelmatobacter. Next base: position 41,692 of record CAWEBA010000020.1, read on the forward strand.
AGAAACCAGCCGAACCATTCGCCGATGGACGATTGCGCGAAGGCGTGGACGGAGCTGATGATGCCGCTGCGGGTGAGGAACGTTCCGAGGATGGCCAGCCAGAAGGTGGCGAAGACCAGCCACATGTTCCACATCTTCAGCATGCCGCGCTTTTCCTGCATCATGACGGAATGCAGGAAGGCGGTGCCGGTGAGCCAGGGCATGAGCGAGGCGTTTTCAACGGGGTCCCATCCCCAATAGCCGCCCCAGCCCAGGACTGAATACGCCCAGTGCGCGCCGAGAAAGACGCCGCAGGTTAGGAACGCCCACGTGACCATGGTCCAGCGGCGGGTGATGTTGATCCACTTCTCGCCGGGATACTTCATGATCAGCGCCCCCAGCGCGAACGCAAAGGGAACAGTGAATCCTACGTAGCCGAGATAGAGCATGGGCGGGTGAATCACCATCTCGGGATACTGCAGCAGCGGATTCAGGCCGCTGCCATCGGCACGGAACGGACCTTCGAGGATGCCGAAGGGATTGGCGGCGAAGTTCACCAGGAGCAGAAAGAAGATTTGCACACCGGCCAAGACGACCGAAGCATAGGCGAAGAGGCGCGGATCAGTTTTGTAACGCAAGCGCAGGACGAAGCCGTAGGCCGCGAGCAAAAGTGACCAGAACAGCAGGGAACCTTCCTGGCCGGACCACAGCACTGCGAACTTATAAGGACCGGAGAGATCGCGATTGCTGTGATGGAAGATGTAGGCGATAGAGAAGTTGTCCTGGAAGGCGCAGACGACGAGGATGAAGGCGGCAAGGAAGACCGCGGCGAAGGTGGCGACGCCCGCCCGGCGGGCGGTTTCGCCGATGCGTTCCGAACCTCGGCGGAGCATCGCGACGAACCATGCCTCGGCGGCGGAGGGAGCCGCGCTGGAGCGGTATGCGGCCTGCGGCCCCGGCATGGCGGCTAGTGCGGAGGTTTGGTTCTGAAAAACCAGGGCGATGATCCCGGCGAGGAACGAATAAACGCTCAGGGCCAACGCGAGAAGCAGTGCGAAACTCCCAATTTCCGCCATGGTAGGGGAACCCCGGGTATTTTTTCAGAAATGTCCCTTCTAGGCAAACGCGAAGGGACAAGCGGCGGCCAAATTGCGCCGCCGCATTCTTAACCGGACCTGCCTATGCGCTCTGCTGCTGACGATAGCGCTGCCTTACTTCACGTTCGGCGGTGAGCCAGTCCTCGGCCTCGCTGCCGGACGCGTTCCCGCGCTGCTGGTAGAGTTCGTAGGCGCGGCGCCGGATCTCGTCTTCCAGATTGATGGGGGTCGGTGGCGCGGCGTTCTTTCGGGGTTCGCTCCTTACGACTTCCATCTTCCGGGGTTCAGGCGCCTTTTTGACTTCTGCCGCTGTAACTTCGGCGGGCGTAGCTCCAGCCACGACTGCGTTTACTTCGGGCAGATTGCCGTTATAGGTTTGGTTTTGACTCGGATTTGTACGATTTATCTTGCTACCGGGCGTAGATTTGGGCCTTGCCATAATCGGATACTCCTTACATATACCTAAATTTAGGAATGAATCGAACTGTTGAACGAACCACATACACTTGTCCCGCAACGTTTAGGAGAACATTGAAATTTGTGGCAGAAGTGAGTTCATTATAGACCTCCAGAGGCTGTGCAAACTCACCTTCGCGAAGAAAAATCGGCAGCGATGGCTTTGCTATAATCGAAGCTCTTATTCGAGACCGCGGGGATGGCGCTATCGTCTAGGGGTTAGGACGGAAGATTCTCAATCTTCAAACCCGGGTTCGATTCCCGGTAGCGCTACCAGGTTTCCACTTGCCGTGCCGTCCGATTTCCTGCGCGTTCACACTCGGCCGCTTACAGGCCGGTCATTTTCTCCATGCGTTCCGGATAGCGGGGTCCCTCCACCTTGGCCGCGGCCGCATCAATGTCTCGCAGGTCGCCGGGCGTCAGTTGGGTCGACACGGCTGCGATGTTTTCTTCCAGACGGGTTAGCTTGGTGGTGCCGGGAATCGGAACAATCCAGGGCTTTTGCGCGAGCAGCCAGGCGAGTGCGATCTGGGCGGGAGTCGCGTTCTTGCGTTTTGCAATGCTCGTGAGCAGGTCGATCAGCGCCTGGTTTTCCTTGAGAGCCTCCGGCGTAAAGCGAGGCAGCGAGCTGCGGAAATCGGCGCTGTCGAACTTTGTGTTTTCGTCGATCTTGCCGGTCAGGAAGCCGCGGCCAAGCGGGCTGTAGGGCACCAGGCTGATGCCAAGCTCTTGCAATACTGGGATCACCTCGGCTTCGGGTTTGCGCCACCACAGCGAATACTCGCTCTGCACCGCAGTGATCGGCTGCACCGCATGGGCGCGGCGGATCGTCTTCACCCCCGCTTCGGACATGCCGAAGTGTTTGACCTTGCCGGCCTGAATGAGTGCCTTCACTGTGCCGGCGACATCTTCGATGGGTACGTTGGGGTCAACCCGGTGCTGATACAAGAGATCGATGGTATCGACCTTCAACCGCTTCAGCGAACCTTCGACGGCTTGCTTGATGTGCTGGGGCTGACTATTTACGCCCGCCGCTCCCGGGCGTTTATCGCTGCCACTCAGGTTGAAGCCGAACTTGGTGGCGATCACTACTTTGCCGCGGAAAGGAGCAAGCGCCTCACCCACAAGTTCTTCGTTGGTGAACGGACCGTATACCTCCGCGGTGTCAAAAAAGGTGATGCCGCGGTCGACTGCGGCGTGGAGAAGGTCGGTCATTTCCTTCTTGTCTTTTGGCGGACCGTAGGAAAAGCTCATTCCCATGCAGCCGAGCCCGAGAGTTGAAACTTCAAGATTGCTTTTTCCAAGTTTGCGTTTTTGCATTGTCTCTCCTTATGAACCACCGCTCTCGCGTCGAGATAAGGATTAGACGCCGGAGGAGCGGCAGACGATCTTCTGCGATCTGAATTCTACGTTACGGATCTTCAGACTATAATGGCGCCACACGATGGCGCTTACCTCTGGCACGAAGCTCGGCCCCTACGAAATCCAGTCTGCGCTGGGCGCAGGCGGCATGGGAGAAGTTTACCGCGCTCGTGACACTCGCCTCGACCGCACCGTGGCGGTAAAAGTTCTGGCCTCCCACCTTTCTTCTTCTCCGGAACTGAAGCAGCGCATGGAGCGCGAGGGGAGGGCGATCTCTTCGCTGAACCATCCTCACATCTGCCAGCTTTACGACATCGGCTCGCAGAATGGCACCGACTATCTGGTGATGGAGTTTCTGGAAGGGGAAACTCTGGCCGAGAGACTGCGCAAAGGCGCTATTCCGTTGGCCGAGGTTTACAAGATTGGGATTGCTGTAGCCGAAGCGCTGGCTGTGGCTCACCGCAGCGGCATTGTGCATCGCGACCTGAAGCCGGGGAACATCATGCTGACGGCGGGCGGCGCGAAGCTCATGGACTTTGGGCTGGCGAAACCGCTGGGAGTGCAGAGTACGGGGACTGGGTCGGGATCAGCACCTTCTTTTACCGCAGCTGCCACGATGAGCGGGCCGAGTCCGTTAAGCCCGCTGACCACGGCGGGCAGCGTGATTGGAACGATTCAGTACATGTCTCCGGAGCAGATTGAAGGGAAAGACGCGGATGCGCGCTCCGACATTTTTGCCTTCGGCGCTGTGCTTTACGAGATGGTGGCGGGGAAGCGGCCGTTTGCGGGCAAGAGTCAAATCTCGCTGGCTTCTTCGATTCTGGAGTCGGAACCGCAGTCGGTAAGCGACATCAAGCCCAATACTCCACTGGCCTTCGAGCATGTGGTGACGACCTGCCTGCAGAAGAATCCGGAGGAGCGTTATCAGTCGGCGCATGACGTCAAACTGGAGCTGCAATGGATCGCGGCGGATCGGCCGGTGGCTAATGCTGCGGCTTTGCCACAGCCGCCCGCACTCTCGCAGAGACGCGCGCGTCTTGGCTGGGCTGTTGGCATTCTGATTGCGATTGTCTTGGGTTTGATCGCTGGGATTCTCATCGGTCGTCCGGTTCAGCCTCAGGCCATCCGCACCGTCATCAATCCTCCGGAGAAGACCACACTGAATCTGACCGGCGATTCTGCCGGACCGCCGGTGCTTTCGCCCGACGGGAGCGCAATCGCCTTCAGCGCCACGGGTGCGGATGGCAAAGCTGCGCTCTGGGTTCGCCCCATGAATTTGCTGGACGCCAGGATGCTGCCCAGCACGGAGGGTGCGATTTTCCCCTTCTGGTCTCCGGACGGACGCTCGCTGGGATTTTTCGCCGATAGCAAACTGAAAACGATTGACCTGAATGGCGGTTCGGCGCAGGTGATTTGTGACGCATCGCTCGGGCGCGGGGGCGCCTGGGGACCGGATGGAGTGATTCTGTTTTCTCCCAGTCCGAGCGATCCGCTGATGCGCGTGAGCGTCAACGGAGGAACTCCGGTTCCGATCACGAAAATCGACACGGCGCTCCACACATCGCATCGCTGGCCATTCTTTCTTCACGACGGCAAGCACTTCCTCTATCTCGCGCTGCACCACGATCCCTCGAAGTCGGCCAACAACGAGCTTTATTACGCATCGCTCGATGGCCGCGAAAATCGTCCTCTGTTCCGTTCTCAGTCGAACGCCGTTTATGCCGACGGTTTTCTCTTGTTCGCGCGCGGCAGTCAATTGATGGCGCAACCCTTCGATCCCTCTTCAGGAAAGCTGAGTGGCGAGCCCCAGGACTTGGCCAAGGGCATTATGAACGACCCCAGCACCTGGCATATGGATGCCTCGGCTTCAACCGGCGGACTGCTGGTTCTCGGCAGCGGGGCGTCGGGCGACCTGCAACTGGTCTGGTTGAATCGCAGCGGCAAAGAGATCAGCACCGCGGCTGACAAGCTCGAAGGGCTGCAAGGGGCGGTGGTCTCCCCGCAAGGGGACCGCATCGCGCTTCAGATTGACTCGGGAGAGAACGACATCTGGGTGCTCGATTTGGCGCGCGGCGTTCGCACCAGACTAACCTTTGGGCCAGTGGCGAACACTTCCCCAGTCTGGTCGCCTGATGGCAAGTGGATCGCTTATGCCTCGCCTCGCGCTGGTCACTTCAACCTCTACCGCAAACCCTCCGATGGCAGCGGCGCGGAGGAGCTTCTGTTCACCGATGACCAGGGGATCGAGCCCAGCGACTGGTCGCGCGACGGGAAGTATCTCATCTATAACCGGGGTGGTCCCACAGGCCAGACCTGGGCCCTCCCGCTTCAAGGTGAGCGCAAACCGTCGATGGTGTTGGCGCGGGGCGCTTTTGCAAAGCTTTCGCCAGACGGCCGTTGGCTCGCCTACACCTCGGACGAATCCGGCGCATTTGAAGTGTATGTGGTGGCCTTCGGTGGCGGGCAGGCCAAGTGGCAGGTCTCGGCCAATGCCGGACAACTGCCGCTATGGAGCAAGGACGGCAAGGAACTTTACTATTTGGACGCGACTTTCGATATCTTCGCCGTACCGGTGAGGGATGCGGGCGGAGCTCTTCAATTCGGCGTGCCGCAGGCGGTGGTCAGCAACTGGTCTGCACCGCAAGCTTTCTACGATGTTGCCCCCGACGGGAAGAAAATTCTGCTCAACCGGATTGCGCAACAGGTGAGCCAATCCGTCACGGTGGTTACGAACTTTACGGCGGGGTTGAAGAAGTAGGCGCAACCAGTATCCTGAACTCGCCTTAGACTACTCACACGGGTGTAGCATGAAAATTTCCATTCGCATTGCAGCCGCAGCGCTGCTGCTTACAACTTCCATGTCCATGTCGGCACGAGACCGGTCCAACGCGCGCTCGATGGTGATTACACGCTACGGCATCGTGGCCACGAGCCATGTGCAGGCGTCCGTGGCAGGAGCGAAGATTTTGGAACGTGGAGGCTCTGCCGTGGATGCGGCGATTGCCGCGAATGCCGTGCTCGGAGTGACCGAGCCCATGATGAACGGCATGGGTGGCGACCTGTTCGCGATTTACTGGGAGGCGAAAACCGGCAAGCTGTACGGGCTGAACGCGAGCGGATGGGCGCCGCGGGGCTTGACCATCGCGCATGTGAAAGCACAGGACGCGACCGCTATGCCGAGCTTTGGCATTGACTCGGTCACGGTGCCGGGTGCGGTTGCTGGTTGGAATGCGCTGCACCAGCGTTTTGGGAAACTGGCATGGAAAGATCTTTTCCAGTCCGCGATTTCCTATGCTGACGATGGATATCCAGTTCCGGAAATCATTGCGTCTTACTGGAATGATGCCGCTGAAACGGTTTCGCACGATGCCGAGGCTCGGCAGATCTATCTGCCTGGTGGCAAGCCTCCGGTGGTCGGGCAGGTCTTTCAGAATCACGATCTCGCCAAGGCTCTGCGGTTAGTCGCTGAGGGCGGTCCTGATGCGTTCTATAAAGGTGAAATTGCGCGCGCGATTGTGAGCACGTCGCAGAGCACGGGCGGAACGATGGCGGCGGACGATCTGGCAGACTTTTCGCCCGAATGGGTTGAGCCGATTTCAACGACTTATCGCGACTGGACCGTCTACGAACTTCCTCCCAACGGACAGGGAATGGCAGCGCTTGAGATGTTGAACATTATGGAGACTTCAGCGCCTTCGCCCGATGGACCTCTGAGTGCCGTCGAGTTGCATAAAAAGATCGAAGCCATGAAGCTGGCTTACGCCGATCTGGGGCGGTACAACGGCGATCCGCGTTTCGCGAAGATTCCGGTGAAGGGAATCCTCTCGAAAGAATACGCGCGGGAGCGCGCGAAGCTGATCGATCCCGGCAAGGCTAACTGTGCGGTTGCCGCCGGCACGCCGCCTTTCAGCGACACAACTTATCTCTCGGTGGTCGATCGCGAGGGCAACATCGTCTCTCTGATTCAGAGCAATTACGAGGCGTTTGGATCGGGCATCGCGGTCCGCGGCATGGGATTCGTGCTGCAGGATCGCGGCGCGTTGTTTTCGCTTGATGCCGCATCGCCGAACGCGCTGGCCCCGCGCAAGCGGCCGTTTCACACCATCATCCCGGCCTTCATGGAACATGGGGATCAGCACATTGGCTTCGGAATCATGGGAGGAGCGAACCAGCCACTGGCTCATGCACAATTCGTTTCCAACGTGGTCGACTACGGAATGAATATTCAGGAAGCGATGGAGAATGCGCGCTTCACGGTCAGTCCGCAGCGTGGGTGCCATATCGTGATCGAGTCGCGGGTGCCGGCGGAAGTGCGGCAAAAGCTTTCTGCGATGGGGCATGAACTCGACGTGCGGAACGCATACTCGACGGCTATGGGGCGCGGGCAGGCCGTTCTGCACGACTCGAAGAGCAAGGTGAACTACGGAGCGTCGGACGCGCGCGCCGACGGGGCCGCAGTGCCGGAGCAGTGATCAGTGTCCAGTGTTCAGTGTCCAGTCACGGTACCGGCTGGTCTTACTGATCACTGATCACTGACCCCTAGCCACTGGCCACTGCTTCACGACCTCAACAAATTCCTGGCGATGAACAGGACGTTGGCCGGGCGCTCGCCCAGCCGCCGCATGAAGTAGGGATACCACTCGCTGCCAAAGGGAATGTAGATGCGGACGCGCCAGCCGTCGCGCGCCAGTTTGCGCTGCAGGTCGCGGCGGATGCCGTAGAGCATCTGGAACTCGAACGAGTCGCGGGAAATTTTTTCGCGAATGGCAAAGGCCTGGGCCTGCTCAATGATGTTCTCATCGTGCGTGGCCAGGCCATGATAGATGCCGCTTTTCATCAGGATCTTCATCAGCTTGACGTAGTTGGCATCGACGTCAGACTTGAGCGGGAAGGCGATCTCCGCGGGTTCTTTGTATGCGCCTTTGCAGAGGCGGATGCGGATGCGCTCGGCCAGCAGCTTCTCGATGTCACTCTCAGAGCGCCTCAGGTAGGACTGGATCACGGTGCCAACGGAGTTAGCGTTTCCGGACATGGCGTGAAGTTCGTGCACGAAATCCAGAGTGCGTTGCGTGTAGGGCGATCCTTCCATGTCGACGCGCACAAAGCAAGGTGGATCCATAGACGCGGCCTTGGCGACTAATCCGCTGACAATTTCGCGGGCCAGCCGCTCGTCTACATCAAGCCCCATGTGAGTGAGCTTCAGGCTGATATTGGCGTTGAGCTGGTGGGTGGCGATGGCATCGAGAACCTGTTGATAAAGCTGGCCGCTGTGGCGGGCTTCCTCGGGATTGGCGACATTTTCACCGAGATTGTCAATAGTGACGCTCATGCTCGCGCGGTTGACGGCTTGCGTGGCGCGGACGGCGTCGGCGATCTCAGTGCCGGCAACGAAGCGACCGGAGACGCGGCGGCCGAGCGCAGAGCTCTCGGCAAAGGTGCGCAAAGATGGATTTTCGGAAAGCCGGACGAAGAAGGCTCTTAACATTCCGCACCTGAAGAATTATCCACCAGAAGCGATGATTCGATAAAGAGCACAGAACGTTGTATCACAACGAGGCCGTGCCGCAGCCGCGGCCGGCGACCGCAAGGAGTCGGGCGCGAAGCGGTTTGCGGTTGGGATGGACGGCGGCGCTAAGGTGTGAAGTGAAGTTCAACCGTCTCGTGAGTTTCATGAGAAGCGGCTTCCCACTTCCACTGGCGCAGCGCCTCCTGGGCAGCTTGCGCGAGCAAGGGATGGCCGCCCTTTACTTCGACGGACGTCACCTTGCCATTGGGAGCAACTAAGACGTCTGCCCGGACAACGCCCTGGATTTTCATGGAGCGGGCGAGGGCGGGATATTCCGGAGCCACCTTGACTGCAATCTTGCGGTTAGCGGCGGTAACTTCCTGGGCAGAAGAGTGGTACGGCGCGAACACTATTAGTGCCAACAGAACAAATACAGCCGCCGAAATGCGGTTTTTCATGGGAGCAGGGATTCCGTACTCAGAATTTGTTCCTGGTCAGAATAAGAGAGATTCAATTTGGGTCGTAGATTACTTGGGTAATGAGGCTACAGTAATTATGCGTACAGAAAGCGAAGGAGGCATCGGTCCCTGAGATGCAGGCTAGCGGAATCTTCAGCCGGCGTGCTCTTCTAGGAACTTCTCGACCTCGATGGCGGCCATGCAACCGGTTCCGGCGGCGGTGATGGCCTGGCGATAGCGGCGGTCCTGCACATCGCCGCAGGCATAGACGCCGTGGACGCGGGTCAAGACGTAGTTATGCGTCTTGAGGTAGCCGTCCGCATCAGTGTCGAGCTGACCGGCAAACATTTTTGCATTGGGATCGTGCCCGATGCCGAGGAATAGCGCGCTGGTGGGGAAGTCCCATACCTTGCCGGTTTTCACATTGCGCAGCTTGAGGCCGGTGACCTCTTGCTTGGCGTGATCGTAGACATCTTCGACGACGGTGTCGGTGAGGAACTGGATCTTCGGATTCTGTCTAGCGCGCTCCAGCATGATCTTGGAAGCGCGAAAGCTGTCGCGGCGGTGAATGATTGTCACCTTGGTGGCAAAGCGAGTGAGGAAGATGGCTTCCTCCATGGCGGAATCGCCGCCGCCGATCACGACGATTTCCTTTCCTGAAAAGAAAAAGCCGTCGCAAGTGGCGCAGGAAGAAACTCCGTGGCCGATGAGTTGCTGCTCGTGGGGCAGGCCGAGCCACCGCGCGGAAGCGCCGCTCGCAATGATGAGCGCCTTGGCGTGCACCTGTTGCTTGCCGAGATGAAGCAGGAACGGGCGCTGGCTGAGGTCAACGCTGGTGAGATGCCCCACGCGGTATTCGGCGCCGAAACGCTCCGCCTGCTTGCGCATGTTCTCGACCAGTTGCGGTCCCATGATTCCTTCGGGAAAGCCGGGAAAGTTTTCCACCAGCGTGGTAAGAGAGAGTTGGCCGCCGGGCTCATGGCCCTCGACCACCAGAGGTTTCAGATTGGCACGGGCGGTATAGAGGGCGGCGGTGTGTCCGGAGCAGCCGGAACCGATGATGACGACGTTGCGGGTTTCGCTCATGATGGGATAGCCGTTAGATTGCTGGATTCAGATTTCGATGCATTGGGCTGCCAGTGCCACCAGGCCAAAAGCCGGATCCTAACCGCAGAGAACGCCGAGTACGCAGAGAAATTCTTATCACGGTTTGGCGGCGGGCTTGGCCGATTTTTTCTTTGCCGTCGCCTTGGGTGCTGCCCCGGGAATTTGCGCCAGTTCCGCGGGCACCGTGCGCTTGACGCCGAGCAAGCCGCGATAGTCGGCGAGCACTTCCGAGGCGCTGCGGAATAGTGGTTCGTAGGCGCTCTGGTCAGGCGCCGGACCGTTTTCCGAAGGGCTGCAGCGGGCCAGTGCGATCGACGATTTTCCGAAGCGCTCGAGCCTGATGCGGTTGGCCGGAGTGTTGGCGGCGACCATGGCTTCGGCGCCGCCAATCGCCGATGCGCTGTCTTCCATCGAGACCTGGATTAGGTCTTTCGGATCCCGTACGTGCAGCACCAGAGTCTCGATCATGTTCTGCCCGTCGTTGCTGAAAGAGTATTGCACGCTGGCGAACAGAGCCTGCACGGAGAATTCGCGCCGAATGCGAACGTAGCTGGCGACCGAGGGTTCATCGGACATTTTCGCGCCGCTTCCCGGCTGAAGGAAGTTGGGAGGTTCGGTCAAGGTAGAACGGCCATGGGAGATTTCGAAGTCATCGCTGAACAGCGGCTGTTTCGGGACGCGCGCCAGTGCGGCCGCGATTTCCTTTTGTTCCTCCGCCGATGGCGTGCAAACGTTCAGCATGTTCACTTTTACTTGCGGTTCAGTCGAAGGCGTCTCGGGAGCCTGCTGAGATGCTGCAGGAAGAGCGAGCAGAAGTGCAGCGGCGATCGGAATTAGTTTTGGAAGCACGGCAGAATGATAACCCAAAGGTAGTGCCCAGTACCTAGTACCCAGTACTCAGTCAAAACCTTGGGTTGCGAAAGACTGGGTACTGAGCACTGGGAACTGGGTACTGGGTTTCGATTAGAATTCAGGGCATGGCGAATCTGACACTGGTTTACGGCATGCGGCTGCTGCCTTCCGAGGATGTGGCCGAAGTGGGGCAGGCTCCCGTGAAGCTTACCAACGGACACGAGGCGCACGTCACCATGCACGTGCTCGAAGGCAGCAAGGAAGAGATCGAGAAGCAGTTGCGCACCAGCCTGGAAGCATTCTTCGATCTGTATCCGGAAATTTAGCGGTTCCCCGGCAAAGTCATGAAGCAGCTTTACTCGAGGTTGCGCGCAAGAATGCTGGCCGCCGATTTGTGGCCGCAGGGATGGGTCGCGCGCGGCGCTCTTTATTCACTGGGCTTCGCGATAGCGCTGTTCGCTCTTGAGATGGTGTTGAAGCCGTTTGCCCGCGCCGCGGCCGATAGCCTTGCGGGCTGGGTAAAGTTCCTGCTTTTCGACGCTGCATTGCTGTTTTCCATTGTTGCTTTCCGATGGTTGAGACGAAAAATTCTGTGGCGCCTGCGCAACCGGCTGATCGTGACTTACGTCTTCATCGGCGTCATTCCAGCGGTGCTGCTGGTCGCCATGACATTCATCACGCTTTACGGGCTGGCTGGGCAGTTCGCCGTGTTCGTGGTGACTTCAGAAATCAACTCGCAATTGCGCAGTCTGGGAGCGGTGAACGCCGCGGTCGGCAACGAACTAGCAGCGCGCCTGGAGCGCGGTGATAATCCCACCGCCGAATCTCTGGCCGGTCTGAGGAAGCGCGATGTGGCCTGGAAGCGTCGCCGCATGTATGCCTGGCTGGACGACAAGCTTTTGCCTCTGGGCGACGAATCCAAAGGGCCCTTACCCTCACTTCCCACGTTTGCAAAAAGCGAGTTGCGCGAAATCACACGCGACCGCGACGGCCTGTACCTGCGCGTGGTTACCGAGCTTTCGACGGGATCAAAGACGCTCACCGTCGTAACCAGCGAGCCCTTCGACAAGGCGTTAGTGGGGAAGATCGCGGCGGACCTGGGCGAAATCACCTTGCTCGAAGATCCGGGGTTCCGGGGCGACGAACCGGAGGCCATCACGCCCGCGAATCCGGGAACGAACAATGG
>CAWEBA010000021.1:0-186404 GCA_963807145.1 uncultured Acidobacteriaceae bacterium
TGCCTATTTCCTTTCGCCGGGAGCAGCCAACTTGGCGGCTAGCTGGTGCTTCGCATCGCTGATTTCATCGAGCAGTTTGTCGAACGCCTCCGGCGTGAGTCTCTGGCCTGCGGCCAGGGGCCGCAGTACGTTTACCAGGAGCAAGCGAACCCCGAGAATCTCGGCCAGCGATGGGTCGCTGGCTGATGCTCCGCGCAACTCCCGGAGGATCACATCGCGTATCCATTCCCCGCGTGCAAGTCCCTGCGACCTGGCAAACTCAGTGACTCTCCCCCGCTCCTCTTTCGTTAGCTTCGCGGTCACGGGGAAGACGCGATTTAGAGTGTGATCGCTGTCAGAAATCGCATCTGGCTTGGCTTTCAAAATTGCCATGTTCCCTCGGATTTCATAGGTGCACCCAAGTGCACCTCAAATCTGTATGTCCTTGAAACCGCTGTAAGTGCACCGTGGTGCACCTGCACGACCCTTTCAGGGGTGGAGTGTCAAAATTCTTCCGGTGCGAAGCACCGTTCTTGCACCACCACGAAATTGAATGGACGATCATGCCTTCACTGCGCGCACAGAAGCCGTGGACTCCACCCCGGCTGCAAGCTTCTTTGTCGGCTGCTCCGTCGCACCATTGCTCGGGCCTTTTCGCACACGCAAAGCGGGGGCAACCTGCTTGGCGTGTGCCGTCTTCAGGAAGTCCTGGAAGTCGCGGTCCTTTGAGAAGACATAGTTGAGCGCCTTGTCCACAACATCATCCGCGGATGCGTGGATGAAAGCGGCATACTGATCGACCTGCGCGGCGGTGGATTCATCCAGCCGAACAGAGGCACAGATGTGGCGAATTTGGTTGATCTCTAGTAGTGGCATATTCGTTCTCCTTGTAGGCGTTGGATTAAGAGGTCATAAATTCTCTCGGTAATCATCTGCTGTGCGGTTTGCGCAATCTCGTGCGCGCGAGCGGAGCAAAGTTCGCCCGGAATCTCTCTGCGCCGCCGGACTACAAGCATCGTGACAATGTGGTCCATCCGGATACCTTGGATAAGCCAAAGTCTGGCCGATGCGAGATCGACCGTGCGCTGAGCATAATAAAGGGGACGGGGGTTGTCGGCGCGCCGCGAGGCCAGCGATCGGGTCAGCTTCTTGGGGTCCTTTCCGTTGGCAAGTTCGTGCAGAACCCAGGCCCAATCGTCTTCGGAATTGGTGTGCTTACTCGTTGCGTTTTGCGTTCTACGCTGCGGCATGTTGCACCTCGAATACGGGTTCGATCAGGAAGCGTTTCGCGTCGCGGTCGTATCCCCGAAGGGCCAGGACTTCGCGGACAATGCGGCGGCCATCTTGCCGCTCGACATGGACGACGAAATCAACGGCTTCTCCGATCTCCGCTTCGGTATCAGAGAAGGTGGTCTGCGCGTGGCTACGCATGACCAGATTGGCGAAGCGCGTGAGGGCTTTCGCTGCCGAGTTGGCATGAATTGTCGCGAGCGATCCTGCATGGCCAGTGTTGAAGGAATCGAGCAACGTTCGCGCCTCGATTCCGCGCACTTCGCCGAGAATGATCCGGTCGGGTCTGAAGCGAAGCGTGTCCTTCAATAAGCTCGTCGAAAGACACATTGGTCTTGAAAGTACTAGTCTGGGATCCGGCCGCAACTATGTTCGGCTTCCGGATTTGGAGCTCGGGGGTGTCTTCGATAACGAGGATGCGTTCATTCTCCGGAATTGAGTTGGCGAGTATCCGCAAGAGCGTCGTCTTTCCGGTCCCCGTTCCGCCGCTGATGAGCAGCGTTTTGCCGCTGCGAATCTGCTCGGCTAAGAAGTCTGCAATCGCCTGCGTCAGTGTGCCGCGAGCAATCAGATCATCGACCGTGTAATTGCGGCTGGTGAATTTCCGTATCGCAATCGCCGGGGCCGGACTCACGATCGGTGGAATCCACGCCGCAATCCGGCTTCCGTCCGGAAGCTGCGCATGGAGTCTAGGGTTGTCCTCGTCGAGCCTTTTGCCGAGCTGGTTGGCGATGACTTCGAGGCCGGTGCGGAGCTTGCCGGCGTCGAAGGAAATGGTTGGTTCCTGGCACAGTTTTCCTTCGCGCTCGCAAGACCAAGACGCATCTGGATTGCCCATGATTTCGCTAACGTCTTCGTCGAGCAGCAGTGGCTCGATCGGTCGAAAGAACGGCAGGATCAATTCGAAGCTCATAGCGGGAACCTCACAGCGATGGAAGCCCAGCGGATAGCCGGGCTTCCGAGAGTGAAGAGCAAGGGCTTATGCAGCCGTTTCCTCCTGGGGCACTTCATCGTGATCCTGATCTTCCGGGGCGGCCTTTTCGGCGCGGTCCAGCTTCAGGATCGAAGCGACCCGAATTTCCCAGACGCGCTGCTTCGTGTCCGTCTTCTTGCTCTCGTACTCCCGGCTGCGCAGTTCGCCTTCCACCTGGATATGTGCGCCCTTGGTGAGCGTCTTGGCGAACTCCGAGAGCTTGCCGAAGACGACGCAACGGTGCCATTCGGTGTGCGAGATGTACTTGTCGTCCTTCTTGTAGGAGGACTTGGTTGCCAGCGAGAGTGTCGTGAAGCTGCGGTTGTTGGCGGTGCGAACTTCTGGGTTGCTGCCGAGAAAGCCGATGAGGGTTACTTTGTTCTGGTACATGAGAGTGTCTCCGTTTGTTGAATTCGCCCGTTGTTGCTCGGGTCACACTGGGCGGAGCTTAGCGAGTGGGCCCGGCTCCCAAGTGCCGAAGGTCTGCTTTCTGGGAGGGGCCCGAAAGAAGTTTGAGAGGCGTTCTTTGCCGTGGTTCTCAAACTTGTTTTGGGAGGAACCGAGACCCCGAAGGGGCGCGAAATGCGAAGCAGAAGACCGAGTGCCGCCGGGCGCCGGAAAGGCCCCGAAGCTGTGACCGAGCAAAAGACGGGATACATAACGGCAGACACGCTCCAGAGCAAAGTTGTCATCTGCACACTGGCTGCGGAAGTTCACCGCAATTGCAGTGCGATTCGAGCGGGCAATGTCCGCCGTAAGAAGGGCGCAATTCGCCACCGTAGTTGCGCGTCGAAAGGCTCTTGTTCGCCTGCTCCACCAGGCACGAGGACAGGTGGGAAAAGCCAGCCGGATTAGCAGCATGAAAGGACATGAATAAGCCTCTGGGCAGGTCGATGAATCCCTAGCTGAATGCCTGGTCGGCCCGGAAGCGCACGATGGTCAGACCGAGGGGGTTCACGGCAAGCTCATTGTTTTTCACATTCTCGCGAAAGACATAGGTGACGCTGGCTGTCCATCGCTCCCGCTTGAGTTCGGAATGATCCGCGGGGTTGGTGTACACCTTCTCGAACTCGATGCGCGCCGAATACGGCGACTGTCGCAGGTCGTCAAGGATGACGTTCTTGATCTCCACATCGATATACGGCAAGGTGCTGTCTTTGACGTAATTCTGAATGCTGTTGTCCTTGCGTTCCTGGTCGATCACGGCGCGTTGCACGTCGCTATTGAGGAAGTAGAGCGACTGCGTTTGATCACGTTCGATCGTGAAACGATTGCGGCTGAAATACAGTTCTGCCCAGCGGGTGAGGTAATACTTGTTCTCCGCTTCTTGCGGGCGATACTGAAAGTTCCGATAGTCGATCGCTTCCGCGTGGCCCACGTCGTTAATGCGCACGATCATTGGGTGCATGTTGGCGAGGGCTTGCTGACTCTTGAAGGTGAGCGCCGCCAGGCTGATACAGACGCGCGGCGAGCACAAGAATGGTCACCTTCAAGTACGTATTCATCACCAGTGGATCGCCGTATTGCTCCAGGTAACGCTCTGCGGCTCGGGTGATTTCCGGGGTCGCTTTGGTTTCCACGTTCATTGTTTCTGCGCTCATTGTGACCTCGTTTCTCTTGCGCGATTACATCGCGGCCCGTATGGCCATCACGGCCACGCCCAGGCCCCCACCGTGTCCACCAGTACCGCCAGTGAATAAGCTGTGTGTCATGGTCGGAATCTTGAAGAGGATGTAGATGTTGACGAGGACGAGCAGGACGAGAAGCGGCAACGTCTGAACTATCGTTGAAGGGTCCGACACGCTCTGGCCAAGTTGGATGTAGTAGTTCGTTAGAACATGAGACAGAACATTCATCGTGGCTGCGGCGACGACCTTGTAAAAGCTGAATCCCAAATACGCCTTGAGCCATCCCCAGAACAGCCAATCAAGTTTGTCGACGACAAGGAACGGGATAAAGATCGGACCGAGCACTCCGATGATCGTGGCCGCAATCGCTCCATAAGCCACAATTGCGGACACAATCGCGGCCAGCATGGCCAATAGGAATTGGACCGCGAAGTACACGATTGCGTAGTAGGGATTCATCACGGTGTTCAGTATTGACGGGCCGGTCTTGGAGGATGCCTGCGTGGATCTCGTTCAGCATGGTGTTTGAACCATCCGATCCAATTAGGTTCACGAGATTGATAGTTCCGCCGTCGATGAAGCCCTTGATGGAAAAGCCAAGTCCGGGAATGGAGCTGTCGTAGTAGTTCACCATCACGTATGCAAAGGTGAGCAGCATGAAGAGGTTCAGAAACCTCCCCATGCTGAACCCTGGGCCGCCGTGTGCCGATGCCAGAGCCTCTTGTACGCCGAACCAAACCATCATGATGGTCGCCAATGCCAGGACGATGTGAACCCCCATTGCTGTAATTGAGGGAGCCACCGTCGCAGCAAGCGACTGGCACGCCTGAGCGATGTATTGAAAGAGACTCATATATCCTGCCCTTTAGCTGTTTGTTGCCTCAGTACGCCTGCGTTAGGAGGTTGGCGGACCCGCTGCTGGTCGTGGTGATATTGGCGTTGTAATAGCTCTCGTATCCAGAAGAGTCACGAAACGTCGATTTCATCGCGTCCTGCTGCTGCTTTTGGGCAACGATCTGCTGCAGGGCAAGATTGGCGTTGATCTGGTTTGCGTCTTGCAATGTGCGTAGTTGCAGGAGCAGGGCCTGATTGATGCGCTGCAGTTCAGCCATGATGGTCTGCTGCGACGGGTCCTGGGTTTGGGTCGCGGCCTCCAGATTCGCAATGTCCGTCTGCCTGGCGGTCTGGTTGGCGCGGATCGTCCCGAGAGATTGCAGGTTGTTGGTCATCACGGAGTCGCTGATGTCAACAGTGGCGCCCTGTGCGGCAATCTGGAGCTGTCCGGCCATACTCGCGGTGCCGTAGCCGGGAATCATGTTGTTGGTGTTCGGAACGCTAACTTGTTGGTACGCGGATGCGGCCCCCTTCCCGGTGTTTGCCGAATTGAGCCAACCCATCGAATTGCCATAGGTGTTCGAGATTTGCTGCAGCAGCAGCAAGTCAGAGGTTGGAGACAGAAACCGCGCATAGAGCATCCTGGGCGCGAGGATCATCTGGTGGGTGAGTTCGTATTGCTGCTTTGCGACGTTGTAGGCTTGCAGCGCCGTCGTGGCGATCTTGACGGTGTTGGTGAAGATTTGTTGGCCCTGCTCGATCTGCCGGACTTCGTTGGCGATGGATCGTCTCTTCGTTTCGATCTGCGTAACGGCGTGGCCCGCCTGTGTAGGATCGAAGACGATGCCGGAACCGAATTGTGCATTCGCGAACGGTTGCAACGCCGCCGCAAATCCAACGGCGAGCACGGTAAGGGTTAGTTTCTTCATTTGTCTCGTCCCTTCGTCGCCGTTGGTTTCGTGATGCTTTACAGCGGTACGGCTTTACTGCTGTGCAGCGAGAATCTCCTTCTGGAGCTGCGCGAGACGGTCGGCCTGTGGCTTGCACCGTGCCTCGCGTTCTTTCTTCTTAGCTTCTAGGGCCGCGATCTCTTCTTGAGTCAGCTTCTTTCCTGTCAGAAGATCGGACGACCCAGCGGTCTCCGGATCGAGACAGTCCTTGGCATAGGCCGGGTATTCAGCGTTGTATTGATCCTGTAACTGCTTCACTTTTGCCGCTTTGCTCTGACAGCCGGCAAGGGTGAGAGTCCACAGCACTAAGAGGGAGAGGGCAACGATTCGCATGGAAAGCCTCCTCAAAACGTCTGTGGAATAGTGTGGTTGGAGTACGCAGGAAGAAGCAAGTCCTGCGTGAAATACACTTTCACGCGGTGGCCCTCTCGAATCGTGATGGTGGGCGGTATCTGGATGAAGCGGTCAAGGATCGTGGTGGCAGACTGCGAAACACTGCCCGCCGCCCCGTTGGTGAATGCCTGGGAACCGCTCGTGGTGATGGTGCCGCCACCCTGCGTGATCTGGCTTGCTCCAGCAATCACACCCAAAGCGATCGAGGTGCCGAAGATTTGGAGGTAGTGGTTGTTGACCTTATCTTTCAGTCCTTCCTCTCCGATCTGATCGAGGCCTTGGAATTGGTCGAGATCGACGGAGTAACCATCCGGCATAATCAGGCGGTGAAAAACCACGGCCATCCGGCGCTGTTGGCCGAAGCCGGCCGCTCCAATCTTCTTTGCCTCGCCCAAAACAACCGTTCCCTCGGGAATGATGACGTGTTGATGATCGTGCGAATACAGCGGATTTGAGACCAGGACTTTAACCGGCCCTACGGCGTCTCCATCCAGACGATTCATGAGAACAGTGTCGAGAACCGAACCCTCGTAGACGAGATAGGGCTGACCGACGGCTGAATCAACATTGGCCTCCAGTGGGCGTTTATAGCCTCCGGGCGTGTCCTCCTGTTTTCCTTCGGCTGGTGGGGAGACGAGACTGCTGTTTGTCTGCCGTTCGGCAGGGCCATATTGGGCGGGCATCGTCTGGCCTTGCTGTTGTTGTTGCGGCGGATCGGCAGAGCGGGAGTACACAAGATTGGAAGCGAAACGGGAGTTGTCAGCGCGTTCGCGTTCTTTCGCAGCGATCAACTGTGCCTGCTGTTGCACAGGCGTGAGTTGCATCTGCATGTTGCCCTGCTGCGCTTGCGGGCAGGGCTGGCCCGGAATACAGGGCACGGCAACGCCGGTCGGTCCATAGGCCGCGGCTGCAGCCCGCTGCTGGGGAGTCGCAGACGCGAGCGCTGAATCTCCCATCGCAGCGGCGGCCATTGTCGCCTGCTGTTCTTTCTGACGTTCGGCCTGAAGCTGGTTCTTCAACTCCTGCACGTTGCTGTCGGTGTTGTCCTGCAAGGCTGGTTGCGGTGGTTGGCCTTTCGCGCTGGCCTGTTGTCGCAGGCGTCTTCTTGCCGGACGAACTGAAGAGCGCCGCCACAATCACCAGCAATGCCGCACCCAGATAAACGAAGGTCTTGAGGTTCTTCTGCAAGACACCTTTTGGCAGTTCCAGGTTGCGGCGCAACGTTGGCTCGGCTTGCGGCTCTGTGTGGGGAGTAAAGACGTTCTCGGTCATGACGGTGATCCCTTGCGCGTGAATTCCATCTTCTTTTTGCCGAGTTCCACATATCCGCTGTCCATGATCTTCGGGATGATGTACGTCCCTTCCCGGAGGTCGTAGGTGACGAGGTTGGGCTTGCCGTCCTTCATCTCATACACGCTGAACTTTTCAGGCGCATTGGTCTTGATGTAGGTGAACTTGTCGTCGTGATAGATCGACTGAATGTCGAACGGAGCTTCGTTCGCCTTGTAGGCATAGTCGAACTTGAGCCGTGTCGGATAGGCGCTTTTGTACTCATCCACCGCCTGCTCAACGTGCGATTGCAGAGCGGCAAGCTGCTGCCGCGATTGTTCGAGTTGGGCGGCGGGCACGAACTGCGGAGGGCCGCTGGCGGCAACGATCGCAGAGCGATCGGCGGGTTCGACGATCACTTTCAGATCAGGGGTGGTCGATGTGGCGGAGATGTCCTGGAGGGTGAAACTGTAGATGTTCCCCTTGTCCGTAATGAGATTCAAGTTGGAGCTGATGCCTTGCTTCGCCGGATGCACAAAGCAAAAGTTGCCGACCACATCCACGATCCAGAACTCCTTGTCACCCGTGGCGGCTTCCATGATCTTCTCGGTCGTGGGTAGTTCGATAAGGGTCGTATATTTCACCTTGGCGCGGATGGGAACGATGTCCTGCGAGTGATACTGCACAGTGCGCGCAGAGTCTTGGGCGAAAGCACCGATGGAAGAAAAAACCAAAGCGCAATTGACGACGAATTTCAGATGCCGCATAGAGCTCTCCTTAGCGGTTGTTGTTCGAAGTTGATACGGCCAGCGCGCGCGGCTGGAATGGCCACTCTTCCGCGAGATGGCGAAGGCCATCCGCAAAACCGAAGCGGTCGAAATATTCCTGCTTCTTGAGGTTGTCGCGGGCATTGTTGGTTGCCATCCAGTGCGAGACCGAATCGACGTTCAAATGCACTTTCTTGGAGGTCTGCGCCTTGCGAATCAGCATTTGGCCGGGCGGAACAAGGCCGTCGATAAGGTCCAGTTCGGTGTCGTTCAGATGAAACGCCTCGCGGTAAACTTCCCGGTTCATGTCCGGGTTGGCGAGGAAGATCTTTGTCGGGCAACTCTCCGCCACTATCGCCAGCATCCCCGATTCCTCAAGTTCTTTGATGGATTGCGTCGCAAGGATCATCGCCGCTTTGTGCTTGCGCCAGGTCTTCTGCGCCTGCACCACATAATTGCGGATCGTCTCGTTCTTGATGAAGAGCCACGCCTCGTCGAGCAGGAAGAACTTGGGGGTGCCGAGCTTCTTGGGGTCAGTGATCTCATTCGATGCTCGATGCAAAACATAAAACAGCAGTGGTTCCAAGACTTCCGGCGCATCGTTCCAGCCGTGGAAATTGAACGTCTGAAAGCTTGAGAACGAAAGCGTGTCCTCAGCGTTGTCGAAGAGGAAGCCGTACTGTCCACCGCGGGTCCAGCGATGCAGGCGTTCCTTCAACTCGCCAATGATGTTTCCAAAGTTCGAGATCGTGCGCTGGTTCGGCTCCAGTACGTAGATGCGCTCGATCGCGTCCCACAATCGGCGTTCCTCCTTGAAGTCGATCCGGTAACGTTGCTCGTTGCCCTCAATGAGCACACGGAAGAAGCTGAAGAGAAATTGCAGGTTCTCTTTGGTCTGAGGCAGCGAGAAGGGGTTGATGGTGAAGTCCCGCGCTTCCTGACCCACATTGAGATACGAGCCCTTGAATATCGTCGTAAGCGACTGGAAGCTGCCGCCGATATCAAAGATGAAAGTCAGCGGCTTGTACTTCTGCGCGTTCTGTAGCAGAAAAACGCAAAGATACGACTTGCCACTACCAGTCATCCCGAGAATCAGGGTATGGGCAACGTCGCTGGTATGCAGGTTGAGAAAATAAGGCGTGCTGTTGTCGGTTTCGAGCACGGCCAAATACTCCGTGCCGAGATGCTCGTTCATCTTTTCGCCGGTAAGGATCGTAAAGAGAAAAGACAGGTCGGCGTAATTCGTGTTCAGCAGATACAGCTTGCGGAGGTTGAGCGCATAGTTGCCCGGCACAGTGGCGAAATAAGCGTTCAGCTGGTTGTAGGTTTCCGCAAAAAGATTGCCATCCGCGTTGGTGAAGACGCCAGTGAACTCGGCCACGAGCTGATCGAGGTCGGTTTTTGAAGGGCCATACAGCACAATCGTGAGCGAGAAATCGCCCAGCGATTGGCCGTCACCTAGAGCGCGTAGGCAATCGCCAAGATTCTCAATGTCGGCCTGTTTGGATTCGTCCACCAGCACATCACGCGGGTTCGTCTTCGTGGCATCGTTGCCCATCTGGGAGACAAACCCGGTCTTCGACATATTGAAGTGGCGGCGGCGCTTGTTCACCTCTTTGCGGGCCTTGTCCGCGGGGAGCGGCGTCCACTCGGTGACCACATAGAAGTTGGCCGGAATCTTCAGCAGCGCATCGAGCACGAGGGGACGCGTCTCTGTGATGGCTTCTTTCATGGTCAGCACGCGGACGATGTGATCGCCTACCCGCAGATGATCGCGTTCGGCTTCGATGTCGGAGTTAACCACCTGATAGTCGAGAAACTGCGTGGACTGCGGCCTCCCGGCAACACGAAAGTCGTCATAATTCAGCAAGCGGCGGAAAAATGTGAATTGTCCTTGTTGATTCAAGATCTCGATTTGCATGAAGTCCACGAGCTGTCGAGCGAATGCCTGCACGCTCTGGTCGAGCCGTCGAAGATCGTGCTCAATATGCGTGCGCAACAGCGTCTTCATGCTGTCGTTGGTGAACTGCGACTTTTAGTTCGCCAACCGCGCCCGCGGGATCGCGCAAGATTCGAGCGATTGCCGCGCCGACGCCGGTCTTCGACCTGGCGCCTTCGAGCAGAATGCAGTAGAAGATTTCAACTTGATAAAGATGGTCGCGCTTCGCTTCAAAGAACTTCCTCCGCTGGTCGATAGCCGCTTGCACAATCGGGTCGTCATACGTTGCGAACGGTATGTCGGGGCGGTTCGATTTGAAAAGGTACTGGTAGACATGGAAGCCTGGGCCAAACGCTTTGAGCGCTGCCTCCAACCGCTTCACCGCGTACTCTTGTTCCGAGCGGTCCAGACTTTCGTAGTCCACGCCGGGAACGCTCAGAACCATGCCTAGATCGCCACTTTTGGTAAGGAAAGCCGTCTCGTTCCAGAAGCCGTAGAGGTTGATGTGGTCGTTGAGAGACGCACTCTCTTTCCACGGCTTGATGACTTTATCGAGGCGCAGCATCAAACGACCTCCACAAGTGGGACTTGCTGTTTGGCCGCGTCATAGCGCAGCTTGTAGCGTTCGGATTTCGCCAGGATGCGGAGGAAGGCCGGATCGCTGTTCGTTACCCAATGCCCGAAAGCAAAACCTCCGATGAATACGGCGATACCGGCGAGGATGGAATTGAAGAGATTGAAGGCCCCCACCGCGCCGACGCAGACGAAGTAGAACAGTGTGCGTTCCACGCCCAAGTAGGTGAGTGGCTTGTGCAGGCTCTTGAAGACTCGATTTGTGCGGTGCTTCTGCTGTGGTTTGTCTGGCATAACTCCCTCGTCTAAGCGCTCGTTAACAGTGGTTGGGAAGAGGCGCTATACGCCCCAGAGCCAACTGAGGACATTCACCGCAAGCACCGCAATGCCCGTTCCCGCGGCAACGCCGGCCAGCGCCTTTTTTGCGCCGGGTTCGCCGTGCGCGAATCCGTAGCCGCCGATCACAATTGCAACCAGACTTGCAACCTTCGCAATGGTGCCGGTGAAAAGGCTTTGGATGGCGTTAAAGCCGGTGTCGAACGGCGAACCCTGTGCCATCGCAGATCCAGGCATGACAATAAGAAGGGTGAGTAGAACAGCGGTTGGACGCGCCCACTTCGACCGGGCAAGTAGCTGGATTTGTCGGATGAAACGGAGTGAGGACCAGAATGACATATGCACCTCCAGCGGCAGCCCAAACGACTGCTTGTGGCGCAAACTTAACCGCACTCAATGACGCTGTCCAATAACTTTTCGGATGGAGTTCATTCCTGGGAGTTATGAGTCCGAAAGGTAGCATGATTTGACCAGGAAAACATGTTGACGAGGTCGGCATGAGAAAAGCATCATCGACCTCGCAACAAAGGACATAGCCATCGTCGCTTGTACAAGTTTCGATGGCCCAAATAGCGTCCGGGCAACCTGCGGCGCTTGCCCTGAATAGCATGAAGACATGGCCACCGGAACCGCTACCTCAAGGGACGTTCTGAAGTTCTTAGCGAATGATTGTCTTTCCGTAAGCCCCGCCTGTTCAACAAGTTCCGCCTCCGCGAAGTGGCGTGGTCAACGAGAATTGGATGTGACGAATCGGCCTTGCGCTGTCTTTAATAACCTGCAGGAATGAACTCGATCCGAAAAGTTATTGGACACGGTGGCAGGAATGAATCAATTTAGTCAACATCCTACAATCTGGGCCGACGGCCCGGAGGCAGTTGCCAAAAATGACTCTCATTGAGCAGTTGCGGTCCAAAAAGAAAGCTCTCACCGTCGAAGAGTTGGCTGAACTGCTGTGCATTGCTGCCCGGACCCTATACAAAGAAGTGGAGGATGATCACATCCCATTTTTCCGCGTGCGAACATCCATCCGCTTTGATCCGCACCAGGTAGCGGACTGGTTGGAAACGAAAATGCCGTCGCATTCTGTTGGGACGCAAGAGCAGGGTAGCCGCTACGCCAGCTAGCTTCGAGTTTTTTGCTGCGCGGTTTTGTATCTTAGAATGGGTCCCATGAAGACGACCGAGATTGTTGCTTGGATAGGCGCAACGACGGGCATAGCCAGTCTCGGCTGGAACATCTACACCAAAATCACGGCGAATCGTCCGAGGTTGGTGGTGAAGGCTTACGCCAACATGATTCAGATGCCGCCCCCACCGAGGAACCCAAGATTCCTCAGGGTCACCGTCCAGAATATCGGTACCGCACCTACCACCATCACAAACGTGGAGTTTTACAAGCTCATTCCCCGGTGGAAGCGACTTCTCTACAAACTCCATCTCAAGAAACGCGGCGAAGAAACGCACGCGATAATGAACGACTTCCGTGGACCGCAAATTCCTCACAAGCTAGAGGTAGGAAGCGAGTGGGTTGCGCTCATGGAGCAAGAGCCGAGTTTTGAGGATTGGCTGAATACGGACACTCTTCACTGTGCGATTCATCACTCGTTCTCTAAACCTGTGCCGACGAAGATCATTCGAGGGCCGATCAAATAAACGCGGTTCATATTGGATTCAACTTTATAGCCGCCACTTCCCCACGATCTGGCTCAGGTCGGTAGCCAGTTCCTCCGGGCTGCCGTATTCGACAAGAGTCGTCCTGCATTTGGGACAGTTGAGCATGTACTTCATCTGATCGCTGCCTTGCGCTCCCTTCGCAACTTCAGGCTTGCTCTGGCATTTACCGCAGCGCACTTCGATGTTGCCCTTCTTATCGAACCAAAGCGTAACTTCATTTTCAATGTTGATTGTCATTTTTCACCCTGCTCGGCAGGGAGTATAGCATTCGCGGCAGGGCGGATGGCGGTGGTAGGATCAATCTGAAAAGACTGACGATGCCTTACATCCGACGTGATAACTCCAACGCGAAGCTCAATGCTAAACCCGTATATGCCGATTCCGAGACAGAAAACATTCTGCTCGAAAATGGATTCGCAAAGGCTTCTGGTGCTCCGTACTACAATCGGGGCTTCGTGGACGTTGTCGTTTACGACGATGGCACGTGGGAGCCGAATCAAGGTACAGGTTTTCTGCCGGAGGAATGGCAGAAGATGCGTGAATTCACGGGAGTGCAACTCAAGGATTTCGTTCCTTGGCTGAAACAGAACCATGAATTCATTGAGCAGTATTGTGCGAATCTGAAACCTGACGATTACCGCAAAGAGGAGACTTTCAGTTTCACGAAGGTTTATAAAGACTACACGCCGCCGTTCGGCGGAGAGTACGTGTGGTTCATCCAGCATTTCGGCCTGTTGGGGTCGGACGGTGTGATCCCCGCCGACAAAAAGGCAATCCCAAGGCAGTATTGGTTCATCAACAAGAAATACTACGATTCAAAGTTTGGCTTCGCACCCACTGGTATCTCGAATCAGTTTTCCCTTAACCAGATTCCCGATCTGGACCGAGAGATGACTGATCCATACGTCATAGCAAGAATCGAAGCGGCTTTCATCAAAGACAAAAACCACTGACCAACGAAGCAAAGCTCAGACGGAAAATCTCATAGACGGCTGATGTCCACCATCTGCATACGAAGGTGCCCGAAATGCTTCTCCCCGGCTGCAATGTCAGCCGCATCCGGTTCGTATTCAGGATTTGATAGCGCCAAATCATAGTGCTCCCCGTCGCGGTCGATAACCACGAGACACTTCTTCTTCTGATAATGGGCCAGAGCACCCCCGGCAAGCATTTTGGCGATGCCGAATCGCGTCGTCTTCTCAACTCCCCTGCACGAGATGAAAACGAAAACCCAATCCTTACCATCGACGAGAGCAGCCGCCATAGTGAGTCCGCTGGTCTTTCCCCTCATCGACTCAGCAACGCTATGAAACTGCCGGCCAATTGATGCTCGTTCAGTCAGCCGCATGTCGGTCAGAATTTCCTGCAAGATCAGATAGTTCTTCCGCTCACCTTCTTTGTCGAACAGCGCAAGAGTCTCAGGCGGTAGCCCGTCAGCGTAATTCGGGTCTCTCTGGGACAGGGCACCGGCTATGTGCTCGATTCGACTGCTGTAGAGCTTATATTCTTCGCTGCGCTCCAACGCCTCTCGGAGCAGATCATCGTGAGTTTCCGTAGCGCGTCTGGCATCCGCGTGTCCCAAACAGCCTTTGAGGCTCCCGCCGTTCATTATGTACAACTCGTAGAAAGGCAATTCATCGCCGACCATACGCAGGCAGGCAGTTGGCAATTCCCGTCTGGCCTTCAGATATTCGAGAATCTCAGGCACGGTTCGCAGTTGCCAAACGATGTTCAGGAAATCGTTGATCGACATGTAGGTCAGCGGCACACCCAAATACTCCAACGGCAACTTGTCAGCGATCTGGTTAAGATCAACGGGACGCCACGTTTCCACCAGCGCAACTCCGTGGATTATGTGGGGAAGAGTGCTGATTGGAACCCTGCCTCTGCGTGGGTGGTCACACCACTTCGGACGGTCGTCTGGCTTTCTGATTGAGCCATAAATCGGCTTCAAGGCGTCCTGAATATTCTTCAGAACCCACAACTCGTTCTTTTCGACACTGCGGCTCGTGGGGTCTTCCTGAGCTTTCTGAGAAATCAGGATGCCGTCCCCTTTGTGAACGATCAGGTGATCTATGACTTCCTTTTCGTTGGGGTCGTTGTGCTTCGGGCCGCGAAAAACAAACTCCGAAATAAGCGGCAGGGACAACACTTCCTCGACCTGTCTCTCTGCCCAAAGCGTTCGTGTTGTCGTTGCTTCGACCATGTGGGGTTTCTCTGACAACTCTGCCCCGAAGGCTCTATAAATGTCCAGTCGGCTACAAATCTCGCTTCGAGCCTGGGACCAACACAACTACGCAAATGCTGCGAGGCTCCCCTTGTTGATTCGGGCCTGAACGTCGCTGTTCCGAACGCCCTTGAGGTAGACCATCGTCGATGCGATGTCGCGGTGCCCCATCCATTGCTGCAGGGTGCGGATGTCGATGCCGTCTTGGAGATGCCGTGTGGCATACGTGTGGCGGAATTTGTGGAGGAACCAACGGCCACAGTAGGCTCCTTCGGCACAGCGATTGATCTTTACGGTTCCGTCTTCCAGTTTGTGGCTCACAGCGCAATGACCGCAGTTTAGTTTCCCGCGATATGCGACCGCCTTGAGTTTTTCCAACATGGCGCCGTCTGGCCGGCCAGTGGCGCTGGGGAACAGAGGATCGTCCGGAGTCGCGTTTGCAGGACGGAATTTCTGAAGCATGGTCACTAGCTTCTGCGGGACCGGGACCTCCCTCTCTTCCCAGTTCTTCGGTTGAAATCCCCAATGTGGCTTCGCGGTCACGCGAACCGCCATGTGCTTGAAATCCACATCGCGCCAGGTGACGAAGCGCCCTTCCGCATCGCGGAAGCCTGACATGAGATAAAACTTGAAGCGCACTTCCTCAGGAAGTGCGCAGACCCGGAAAAGCTTCGCGAGTTCGAAATCTTCATAGATCGGCCGCACGGTTTCGACGAAGCTAGGCCAGTCGGAAGCATTGAGCAGCTTGCCCTTGCCGTGCTGCTTCATTACTTGCGAGATCACGACCAGCTTGTTGTAAATGCTCTTGCCCTTCTGCCCCTGCTTCAGGCAGTCGGTGGCGAAGTCGAGCAGATCCTGGCGCTCGACTTCATCGACGTAGGTTTTTTGGCAGAAAGCCTTGAACGAATCTAGGATCGGACGGTAGGTGCGAAAAGTTCTCAGGCTCCGGTGATAGCGCACATACTCGATATAGCCGTCCAATACTGCCGGGAGACTAGTGCGCTGCGGGTTCGGTTCAACTGCCGGTGCACTCGGAATAATGCCATTATGGACCGCGGCCAATTCTGCCTGCTTTATCCGCGCTCTTTCCGCAGCGTCTTGGGCAAGCGCGCCCGCAGCTTCGCGGTGGCGCTGGCCTTGATCCCACCATTCTAGGAAGTAGCTTCCTTCAGGATGGTTCTCGTCATCCCCACTGACGCGGACGTGGTCTTTTCTCACTCTGCCCTTGGTGTCGAACAAGGCCGTGGCAAGGACCCACTTGTCGTTGATTTTGACCTGCTTGAGGAGTTTTACGCGCGATGAACGAGGCATTTGGCGATTCCTTGGATGAACCGCCAGTAGAATCGCCTATAAGGAAGCTAAATGCAAGCAAATAAAGGCACGCCGTGACAGGGCAGCGTTCTAACCAACTGAACTACGTCCCCTTCTTTGTCTTCTTACCCTTATAGGAAGACCGCGTATTTACCGGCTTTCCTCAGGTTCAATCGATGCGCCTTGCGTCGCCTGTTTCAACCCCATAAAACCAAATTCCGAGGGTAACGGACACCATGGACACCGATCAAAAACCGCTCCAAATCTGCACCGCGGGCGAACACCAAGCCAGAGCAGCTGTCCCTGCCCCGTCAATGAATTGTAGCAGAGGAAATTCAGATCAGTACAGGCGCAGCCTCAGAACGTCACTGATGCTGTTCAATCAGTGTGCCAAAGATGGTTTGAACCGGTACCCCACCGACGGCTCCGTGCAAATAAAAAGGGGACGACTGGGATCGGCTCAATTTTCTTTCGCAGTTGATTTATAAAGACGCGCAGGTATTGCCTTTCCGCGAAAATGGTGAGGATGTTGGTATTCCTGGCCTGGCAACATCCGCGAGTTGCAGAACTTTGTGGAACGCGCAGTGATCCTTTCGCGGAACGGCGTACTCCCAAACCCACTTCACAACAACCAAACAGAGTTCATGATCCCCAGTCTGCATCGCACCCGAACCTTCCACTCATCGGCGGCCTTGGAACACTCGGATCGGGCCTTGATTGTGGACACGCTAGCGCAGGCTGGCTGGATCGTTGGCGGACCGCGCGGCGCCGCGGAGAGACTGGGCTTGAAACGAACCACGCTGCTTGCCAAAATGAAAAGCTTGGCCATCTCGCGGCCCATTTGTCAGGAAGGAACAGATGCGTTCGACCTGCTACGGGGGGCTCAGATTTGAGAGCGTTACTGCCGTTCCATTGTGGAGTCGCATGCGCGGTCGCGGGCACGCTCCCTCTCCAGTGTTCCGGGTAGAATGCGATCCAAGAGGGTCACAATGTAAGCGCTTGAAGCATAAAGAAATATCGCCGAAGCTAAGTTGTAAGGCAGTGTTCTGACCAACTGAACTACGTCCCCACTTGCCAAATCAATGATCCACAATCGCCAAAGTTTATGCGGGCCGCGCCTGATTCGCATACAGTGTGTCGAATCGCCCTAGTTGCGGAAAAACAGCGCGATTCCTGTCCCAACCGCCGAAAGTATCCTAACCGCTTCCTCAGGAACGCGAACGACCTGCCTCTGTAGACAGAGTTCTCGTCAAGGTATTTCGCGAACGGATTGAAATGGGAGACGGACTGGCCGATCCAGAACTGATAATCCATAAAGTGCGTCATGATTTCGTTGCGGACAAATGTGGGCGTTTGGAATTGGTGGGCAGTGCAGGACTCGAACCTGCGACCTCCTGCTTGTAAGGCAGGCGCTCTAACCAGCTGAGCTAACCGCCCACTCGAAAACAAACGGTCTAACGTAACTTTCGTCGTCGCACCCCAGGTCGGAATCGGAGCTGAAAGCTTACGATGCGCTGCGCGCAGAAATCCGCGTGACAGGAGGCGGGCTGAGTGCCCGTCCTGATCAGAGCATCAATCTTCAGAAGTTCACCGGGACGCGCCGGCTGCCCCTTCGAGAGGCTAACTTGCGTCCCAACTCTAAAGCCTCGACAATGCACACGCTGTCTCATATCTTCGCAAGATTTGGCTCAGTGCGATTGGACTGCTTCGACAAAGTTGAACTGCAAGCCTGGCTAAACCAGTCGGCTAAATTTCTAGTGCTGTACGCCAAGTTCTACTTAAAAAGCATTCTAGCAGAGGACCAAGACCAGGCATATTTGGTATGGAGTCCCGTCAACGAACTCGAATCCCGAGGACAAAACAGGTTGGCAATGACGTTTTAAGACCTGACCAACTTCGCGCTGTCGTCGCGGAGCTGCAACTGCCCTACAACTTGATAGTTCGTGTCGCGGTTGCATGGAACATTTCTGGCTCGAGGAGCACGAATCGGGCACGCTGCAATGCCCAACGGGCACGACTTGGCGATCCCACCGACGTGTCGGGCGCTGATGTTCATGGCCTGCCGCACTATCGCACCGACGCCATTTGGAATGAATTCTGCGTCGCCTGGGGCGCGCAGTGATCATTAACCCGTTCTAGATTCTCATGCGGACGTGGAAGTAGCAGCTTTCGCTCGCGTTGCTGAGATGCATGCCGCTCTATTGTTGCTGAGAAGCTGCTCAATCGTCTCCACAGTTGCCGGTTTAGAGTAGAAGTAGCCCTGTGCCAGTTCG
Source organism: uncultured Acidobacteriaceae bacterium (assembly GCA_963807145.1). Taxonomy (GTDB): domain Bacteria; phylum Acidobacteriota; class Terriglobia; order Terriglobales; family Acidobacteriaceae; genus Sulfotelmatobacter. The sequence goes on from CAWEBA010000021.1 coordinate 18,416, forward strand.
CAGCCAATATCCTTCAGCAAGTCGACCTGCGCTTGAGTTTCAACACCTTCCGCGACGACCTTCAGGCGGAGGCCGTGGGCGAGCATGACGATGACGCGGACGATTTCATGGGTTGCGAGGTCGGTGTCTATACGCGAGATGAAGGCACGGTCGATCTTTAGTGTATCCACCGGGAAACCCTGCAGTCGGCTGAGGGAAGAGTAGCCGGTGCCGAAATCGTCGATGTCCAGACTGACGCCGAGCGCTTTTAATTCGGATAGCACAACGGCAGACCTCTTGGCATCGGCCATGGCAATCGTTTCCGTGATCTCCAAGTTGAGACAGCTGGGATCCAGTCCGGTCTCCTGCAACGTCTTGCCAATCTGAGAAGCCAGCTCAGGTTGCGCAAACTGCTTGGGCGTGATGTTTACATTGAGCGTGAGGGGCGGATCCGAAGGAAAAAGCGCCTGCCAGGCACAGAGTTGCCGGCAAGCGTCGTAAAGCAGTTGACGGTTAATGGGCAAGATGAGACCGGTCTCATCTGCAACCGCGATGAATTCTCCGGGCATGACCAGACCTTCAGGACGCTGCCAGCGACTGAGCGCCTCGAACCCAACGATCTGGCCGTTGTGCAAGGACACGATGGGCTGGTAGTGAACACGGAGCTGGTTTAACTCGATGGCTTTGCGCAGATCGGTTTCGAGCTGCAAGCGTTTGATGGCGCCGGCATGCATCGCATGGTCGAACACTTCACAGCGTCCCTTGCCCGCGCTCTTGGCGCGATACATGGCAATCTCGGCATCGCCCAGGACGTCCTGCGCCTCCGCCGCGGCATTGCCGCTGAAAGCAACACCGATGCTTACGGTCAAGACGATCTCTTGACCATTCAAGTCGAAGGGAACGGCCAATTTCTGCTGAATGCGCTCGGCAACGCGAATGGTGTCGCTAGGGTCATGAAGCTCCTCAATAAGGACGGTGAACTCGTCGCCTCCGGGCCGGGCTAGCGTGCTTTCGCCCAAGAGCGGCCCCGCAGTGCCATCCAAGCGGGGACGCGAAATGGTGTCGGCACCGCGAAGGCAGACGCTTAAACGCTGCGCGATCTGGAGAAGCAACGCATCACCAGCAGCGTGGCCGAGGCTGTCGTTGATTACTTTGAATTCGTCAATATCGATGAACAGCACAGCGAATCTGAAGTCGGGGTGCCGGCGCGCCTGCGTGATCGCCCGTTGCAGCCGGTCGAGAAACAGGGCGCGGTTAGGGAGATTGGTCAAGCCGTCGTGGAAGGACAGGTGGTCCAGCTTTTCCTCGGCCCGCTTCCTCTCCGTAATGTCACGGTTCACAATGACCAGCCCTTCGGTCTCGCCTTCCGGGCTGCGAATCGCGCTGGCAGTCGACTCAATGAAGCGCCAGGAACCGTCCTTATGGCGAATGCGATATTCGAGGCGTTCACCCCGGCCGGTGTTGCGAGCTTTTTCCGCAGCTTCGAGCACGCGTGCGCGATCCTCAGGATGGATCTGATCCATCGAGGAAGTGGCTGCCAGCTCTTCGGGGTCATATCCTAGAACTTTCTGATATGCCGGACTGTTGTAGAGGCGCCGTCCGTCGCAATCGATCACAGCAATCATGTCTGCGGCGTTTTCCGTTATCAATTGAAATAGACGTTCGCGCTCCCCCAACTGGCGGCGGATTCGCTGCAACTCACGCTGTTGGTAAACCGTGTAAATATCGAATAGCAGGACGAGAGCCGCCAGTCCGCGAACCCATTCTTTGAGATTCAGCGAATAAACGCGGTCGGTAGGTAAATGAAAACCGGGAAAGGTTAATGAAAGGATACCGAAGGTCAGGACCAGGGTGACGGCTACGGCAGAACCCCAAAGCCACCACTCACGGCCCTCGACTTGCCGCATTCGGAGAGACGGCGGCTTTGGGCGCTCGGACCGAGATTGTGAACTCACAACGATAGCCGCCTAGTCTGGATGATTGGAAATTCTGGGGATGAACTAATTCTAGACAAGCGGCAAGCGATGGAAAGTTACCAAAGTCCGCTTTTCAGATCTTCCCCCACGGCGCCCGAGAGTTAACGCTTGGAAGATATTACGATTGAGGGTGCCGCGCAGTTAGTTTTGATTGACGAGTTACCGCATTTCGCGTTGCTATCCTTCATTAGTCGTCGACGCAGTCGTTTCTGTTTCGAAAGCGACGCGGTTACGCCCTTGACGCTTTGCGGCGTAGAGAGCTGCGTCTGCACGAGTCACTAGGTCATTGAAATCGGGACTCGTGGTTGAGCGGATGCCAGCAATTCCGAAACTGGCGGTCGCACCGAAAGTGCGGCGTCCGACAGTGAACTTCTGGGTGGTAAATTGCTGGCGGATACGCTCAATTGCAGTCGCGGCATTTTCCTTCTGTGCATGGGTGATGACCACCAGAAATTCTTCGCCGCCGAGGCGACCGCAAATATCTGATCTGCGGGTGTTGGACTTGAGAATCTCGGCGAAGCCCTTGAGCACGATGTCTCCGACATCATGGCCATGTGTATCATTGATGCTCTTGAAGTGATCCAGATCAGCCATGACCACCCAGATGGGGAAATCGTGACGCACCGCCGCGCTGAGTTCGCGACTGGCCCAAAACTCGATCGCACGGCGATTGGGCAGGCCGGTGAGCGAGTCGGTCAGAGCCATCTCTTCCAGTTGTCGATTTTTGTCCTGTACTTCGCGGTGGAGATCGACCATGCGGCGGCCTACCCTCACGCGGGCTTGCAGTTCTCCCGGATGGAAGGGCTTTGTTAGGTAGTCATCGGCCCCGGCGGCCAGACCTTCAATCACTTCCTCTTTATCAGTGTTTCCGGTGACGAGGATGACGTAGGCATAGAACTCTTTGTGGTCGCGGCGGATCCGTTGGCACAGTTCAATGCCGCTGATGTCGGGCATGCTCCAGTCGCTGATGACAAGTGCAGGCTGATGTTCGATAAAGAGGTCCAAGGCTTGCCGGCCAGTCTTGGCAAAAAGAATCGTGCAGTGTTCCTGTGAAAGCGATTGCTCGACGAGTTTGCGATAGACCGGGGAATCATCCGCTACCAAGATCTTCAAATCGCGGGGACAGGGATCCATTGTTTAGCCTCGAATGTCGCTCCTGGTCGTGAACAAGCGGCCTACCTGAAAGTTACCATGAGAAGCAGATCTGCGTTATTGGCTCACGTGAGACATCGTAAATCGATGGTTTTCACGGGCCGCCTGGCTGTGCTTGTAGACTGAAACATCCTGCCCGAGGCTTTCGCACCTGGGAGTTCGCACCACCATTCCGCGCGCGCCGGGTCCAATTCTTGTTACGAAAGCCGAAAGAATATCTCTCAAATGACTTAGGTAATTAGCAGTTACTAACCTGTTGTGCAACGCTGGCAGTAACTTCTGTTGGACTTAGTAGGTATTCGATGTTTAGTAAATCACCGCAGCCCGTCACAGGCACGATTTTAGTCGCTGACGACCAGGTTTCCAACCGCGAGCTGTTGGAGGAATTGCTCACCGCGGAGGGATTCAAGGTGGCAACAGTTTCAGACGGCACAGCCGCTCTGGAGCAGTTGTCTATCGTTCCGATCGATCTGGTGATCCTTGATGTCATGATGCCCAATCTGAATGGCTTTCAGACCTGCGAGAAAATCAAGGCCAATCCTGAAACTTATTTAATACCCGTAATTCTGATTACGGCGCTCTCCGACAAACAGGATCGCATAGAAGGTATCAAGGCGGGGGCTGATGACTTCCTGACTCGTCCCGTGGACCGTACCGAATTACTGGCGCGTGTGCGCTCCCTGCTCAAACTCAAACTCCGTACGGACGAGCTTGAACGCGCCGAATCCGTGCTGTTCACCCTCGCCCGGAGCATTGAGGGGAAGGATCCTTACACGCACGGACATTGCGAGCGCTTGGCGGAGTATTCAGCCTCTTTGGGAGAACATCTCAAGCTGCCAGAAGATCAGATTACTGCTCTCCGGCGTGCCGGCGTCGTTCACGACATCGGAAAGATCGCAATACCCGATGCGATTATCTTGAAGCCGACCAGTCTTTCCCCGGACGAATGGAAGCTCATGCGGGAACACCCCGTGGTCGGAGAGCGGATCTGCGCCCCGCTGAAGTCGTTTCGCTCGGTACTGCCAATTATTCGCCACCACCACGAAAAGTTTGACGGCTCGGGATATCCAGATGGGCTAGCAGGGGAAGCCATACCGATTACTGCGAGAGTGTTGCAAACCGTGGATGTGTACGACGCGCTTACGACGGTAAGACCCTATAAACCCGCCTTCTCCATCACTGACGCACTCCAGACTATGAAGATGGAAGTTGCGAAGGGCTGGTGGGACCCGCACATCTTCAACCTGTTTGAGCAGTTTGTCAGAAGCGGTACAGCTCATTTCCTGTCGCGCGGCGCGGCGGGAGGGGCGAAGAGCTAGAAACAGGGAGTCTGTCGACACAGATGGGAGCAGTCATGAACATGCGAGTAGGCACCGTCACCAATGCCCGGAGGGACTTTGCTGCTGCGGCGGCGGATGCAGGTGCATATCGCTTAATGACGTTCATGCAGCGCTCTGCTCTCATCCTCTTGCTTGTGCTTGCGGGGATGGTCAACCGCGGTTTTGCCGCTCCGCAAGGAGACCAAACCACTGGCGAACCCCTCAAACAATTGAGCCTGGCGGACCTGGGCAACGTAGTAGTGACGACCGCGTCCAAAGAGCCGGAAGAAGTCTGGAAAACGCCTGCCGCAGTCTTCGTGATCACCCAGGACGATATTCGCCGATCTGGCGCCACTAGTATTCCGGAAGTCTTGCGGCTGGCGCCAGGAGTTGAGGTGGCGCAAATCGATTCCGATCACTGGTCGGTAGGCGTTCGAGGATTTGCAGCGGGACTGTCTAGCAAACTGTTAGTCCTGATCGACGGACGGAGTGTCTACTCGCCGCTGTACGCCGGAGTCTTTTGGCAAGCCCAGGCTACTCCGCTCGAGGACATTGACCGTATTGAGGTGATTCGGGGGCCCGGCGGCACAATTTGGGGAGCCAACGCCGTTAATGGGATTATCAACATCATCACCAAGAGCGCGAAAGATACCCAGGGTGCGCTGGCGTCAGTGGGCGGGGGCAATATTGATCAGGGCACCAGCGGCTTTCGCTACGGGGATGCGAACAGTCGGGGCTTCAACTACCGCGTCTACGGCATGGGCTTCGATCGCGGCGGTGAGTTTCATTCGGCAGGCCCAAACTTCGATGAATGGCGAATGGGTCAAGCGGGGTTCCGGACAGACTGGGATGGGGGTGCTCGCGATACGTTCACGTTTCAAGGCGACATCTACCGTGAGGGCGCTGGCGCGGTGAACTCATATGCACTCTATTCACCTCCCTCTGAAGTCAACGCCTACGGCACTGCGGACTTGACGGGAGGAAATCTCCTCGGCCGGTGGAAACGCGTTTTGAACGACGGATCGGACTTCCAGGTTCAGGCCTACTTTGACCGTACGAACCATTTCGAGCCTGGAATCGGAGAGACTCGGGACACTTTCGACGTCGACTTCCTCGATCACCTGAAACTGCCGGGGCAGCAAAACTTTCTTTGGGGACTCGGGGTGCGCGTCAGCCCAGCGAATTTCATACAAAGCGTCCCCTCGGTCAACTTCCTGCCCCAGAAGCAGACGGACTTGATCTATAGCGGTTTTGTGCAAGATGAAATTGCCTTCTTCAATCACCGGCTCTTTGTAACGTTGGGAACGAAACTCGAACACAACAACTACACAGGTTTCGAGGTGCAGCCGAGCGGGCGTTTGCTGTGGAACCGTACACCGCGAGAGTCCTTGTGGGGCTCCGTCACCCGGGCGGTTCGAACTCCGTCGCGTTTCGACACAGATCTTGAGGACACAGGTTATTCGGAAACCATCTCAGGACTGCCCGTATACACGCAAGTCAACGGCAACCCCCAGTTCCAACCGGAGGAATTGATTGCTTATGAAACCGGCTATCGAAGGCTGGTGACGCCCCACACTTATGTGGATGTGGCGTTGTTTTACAACGACTACAACGATCTTTACAGCTTTCAGCTGGGTACTCCATTCGTCGAGGTGTCGCCTTCGCCAGGTCTGGTGATTCCAGTGCTCACAAGCAACGGAATCCATGGCAACACCAAAGGATTCGAAGTGTCGCCAGATTGGAAACCGGTGCACAACTGGGAACTGAGAGCCTCCTATTCCTACTTGGATATGGAGTTGGAAAACAAGGCAACAAGCAACGATCCAGGCACCGCTGCCGCATATAACGGATCGAGCCCGCGCCATCAAGTAGTGATTCAGTCCTTTATAAATCTGCCAAGAAAACTGGAGTTTGACCAGACGTATCGTTACGTCAGCGGTCTGCCCGCCCAAACCGTTGCAAGCTATCAGACGATGGACGCGAGGTTCGGCTGGCATATCAACCCAGAATTGGAGTTGTCGGTCGGCGGTCAGAATCTATTGCAACCGCATTTCGCTCAGTTCGGAGGCGATCCCGGCGGACCGGTTGAAGTCAAGAGGAGTGTTTACGCGAAACTCGTCTGGCGATTCGGTGAGAAGTGACGCTCGTGACGATCTTCTGGCTCCAAAAGCACGACGGGAGAAAGCGAAGCTCAATTAGCAGATCATCCGACGCGAGCTACATTGTTCGCGCGGTAAATCCTCCAGTCTCAGGACGCGGAACTACTGGGCGACGTAGCGAAACAACCCCCATGAAGATCGAGAGTCACAAAGTTGTTGCCGCCCAAGAAAATGGCGGGGTGGCGCGCGGCGTCTGGCTGCAATGCGCAATGACGGCTCTTGTGTGCCTGCTCTTCGCCAGTTCAAGCGCCCTCGGGCAACAGAGGCCGAGTGAATATCAGGTCGAAGCTGCCTACCTTTATAATTTTGGCCGTTTCGTCGAATGGCCCGCGAAAGGCGCGACCACCCCCCAGAACAGCTCCTTTACCATCTGTGTCCTCGGCGACGATCCATTTGGGCACGCTCTGGATGCGACACTCGCGGGCGAAACGATTGGAAACCAGAAAGTGACCGCGCGGCGGATCTCGGGTCCGCAGATGGCGGCCGACTGCCAGATCCTGTTCATAAGTTCATCGGAGGCTAACCGGCTCAACAAAATCATCGAGGCATTGGACAAGAACGCAGTTCTGACTGTCAGTGACATCCCGCAGTTCTCGCAGCGTCAAGGCATGATCCAGTTTGTCTCGGAAGAGAATCGAATCCGTTTCGAGGTCAACCTGACTGCAACCCAGCGCGCGGGCCTGACGCTGAGCTCCGAGCTGCTAAAGGTGGCGACCGCCGTCAGAAAAAACCCTCAGCCGGGAGACTGATACCACTATGCCTAAAACCCAAGACAATTCGCTCTCCAGGAAGCTCACCTTGATGAACGTAGTGGTGAGCGCGGTGGCATTGCTCCTGGCAAGTAGTGGCTTTTGCGCCTATGACATGTACAGCTTTCGCGTGGCCTTGGTGCGCAATGTCTCCATGCAAGCCGAGATCATTGGGGACAATACCATTTCTGCTCTGGTGTTCAACGATCCCCAGTCCGCCGAAAAGACGCTGTCGGCATTGCGTGCCAACCCCAATCTTATGTACGCCCAGATTTACACGCGTGACGGCCAGCCTTTCGCGGGATACTGGCGTGATCGAGCCGGCGAGACCAGAGCCCTGCCCATTATTCCCGCCGGCCAAACTCAGAGCTATTGGTTTAGAGATGGGCATCTAGGAATGGCGCGGGCGATCGTTTTCCAGGGCAAACCAACAGGAACTGTGTATATCCGCTCAGACTTAGGGGCGATGAACGACCGGCTGAGGACCTACGCCCTAATCGTCGTTGCTGTATTGCTGGTCTCCCTGCTCGTCGCCCTGGTTGTGGGGCTCTTGATAAACCGTTTCATGGGCTCGCTCTATTCCAAGCTGGAAACCGGAAATCGTTTCATGGATCTATCGGTGGATCTGTTTTGCGTTGCCGGTTTCGACGGGTTTTTCAAAAACCTGAACCCTTCCTTCGAAAAGACACTGGGCTTCACCACGAAAGAACTTATGGCGAGTCCTTACCTGGAGTTCATACATCCGGACGATCGCCCGGCGACGGTCGTCGAAAAGGATGGGCTAGCAGAAGGGAAAGTCACTTTTGCATTTGAAAACCGTTATTTGTGCAAAGACGGCTCTTACAAGTGGCTGTTGTGGAACGCTGTTTCCGTACCCGAGCAAGAGGTTATCTACGCCGTGGCGCGTGACATTACCGAGCGTAAGCGGGCGGAAGAAGCATTGAGGGATAGCAGAGAGCAGCTTCGTCTGCTGCTAGACAGCGTCAAGGATTATGCCATTTTTATGCTCGATCCTTTCGGGAAAGTGACAAGCTGGAATCAAGGAGCGGAACGCATCAAAGGCTATAAACCCGATGAAATCATAGGCCGCCATTTCTCGTGTTTCTATCCGACCGAAGACGTGCAGACTGGCAAGCCAGAGCGCGAACTCCAGATAGCGGCTGCCGAAGGTCGCTACGAAGAGGAAGGCTGGCGGACGCGAAAGGATGGATCACGATATTGGGGGGACGTAATTATCACCGCGCTGTCAGACGGGGCTGGCAAGCTGCGTGGATTCTCTAAGATCTCCCGCGATATTACTGAGCGTCGGCGGGCGGAAGAACTGCTCCGGGAGAGTGAAGAGCGGCACCGCAAATTGTTTGACAACAATCCACATCCGACCTGGGTCTTTGACCGCGAGACGCTGCGCTTTCTTGCCGTAAACGATGCCGCTGTGCACAAGTATGGATATTCTAGGGATGAATTCCTGGCCATGACCCTCAAAGACATTCGTCCACCCGAGGATGTTCCCGCGCTGCTTGAAACTGTAAAAACCCTCGGGGAGGGAAATGAGAGCAGCGGCGCCTGGCGGCATCGACTCAAAGACGGCACCCTCATCGACACAGAGAACACTTCCTACGCTTTGAACTTTTTGGGCCGAGCCGCGCGAGTGGTTGTGGTGGTCGACATTACGCAGAGAAAGCGCGACGAAGCAGAAAAGCGCGAAATCATGGATAGCCTGGCAGCGACCAATCAAGAACTCGGTCTTCGCAACCGCGAGGTGGAGCGCGCCACCCACATGAAGAGCAAGTTTCTCGCCAGCATGAGCCACGAATTGCGCACCCCGCTCAATGCGATTGTTGGTTTTTCAGACCTCCTTGGGGAAGGAACTTCGGGTGTACTTAACACCAAACAGAAGCGATTCGTGGACCACATAAAGCAAGGCTCAGCCCACCTGCTGCAGCTGATCAATGACATCCTCGACCTGTCCAAGATCGAGGCAGGTCAACTGGAGCTGCATACCGAACAGTTTCTTGTGCAGGACGCTTTACCAGAGGTACTTTCCACCATTGATCCTCTGGCCATGGCCAAGAACATCCGGTTGGAGCACAAACTGGAGAGCCAATCTCTGGTGAAAGCAGATCGAGTGCGCTTTAAGCAGATCCTTTACAACCTGCTCAGCAACGCGGTCAAGTTCACGCCCAAGGGCGGCCGGATCAGCATCGAGTGCGCCGACCACTGGGACTTCGTCCGCGTCTCAGTAAGTGACACCGGAACCGGCATTCGGCCCGAAGATCAGGAAGTCATCTTCGACGAGTTCCGGCAGGGTGAGGGGACGGCCGATGGCCTCCATGAAGGGACAGGATTGGGGCTAGCCATCACAAGACGGCTGGTCGAGCAACAAGGGGGAAAGATTACGGTAGAAAGCAAGCTTGGAGAAGGTAGTCGCTTTACCTTCTCTCTTCCTGCTGTAGAGCCGAGAACGGAAGTCCACGCGGTTGAAGAGCCAACAAAAGGCTCCGTTACGAGGGCTTCAGGCCGTCTCACTCCGCTGGTGCTGATCGTGGATGACGAAGTGCCTGCCCGTGAGCTTCTGGCCAGCTACCTCGAACCGGAATACCGGGTAGCGATGGCCCAGTCAGGTGACGAAGCCCTCAAGGAGGCTCAACGATTGCGGCCTGATGCCATCACCCTCGACGTGATGATGCCCGGCAGCGATGGTTTCGAGACTCTGGTTGCACTCCGGAAGAACGCAGCAACGGCTGACATCCCGGTGATCATCCTCTCGATCGTAGATCAAAAGCAGGTGGGTTTCGCCCTGGGTGCGGCCGACTATCTCATCAAACCAGTTCGCAAACCCATGTTGCTGGAAACGATTCGCCGGCATGTGCCCACGCCCGCCGACGAGGACTCGTCCATTTTGCTGGTGGACGACGACCCCAAAGCTTTGGAACTGCTGCAGGAGGCCTTGCGCTCGGCCGGATACGAGGTTCAAAGCGTGCGCAGCGGCGCCCGGGCCTTGGAGGTGCTGGCTAACAAAGTTGTGGGCGCAATCTTGCTCGACCTGTTGATGCCTGGGATGGATGGCTTTCAAGTGATCCGCCATGTCCGGCAAGAGCCAGCCTTAAAGGATCTGCCCATTCTCGTCATGACCGCCAAGAGCCTGAGCCGAGAAGAGATTGCTCTATTGAACCGGGAGACGCAAGGGCTGCTGCAAAAGGACGGCTCCTGGAAACAACAACTCATTGCCGAGGTCGACCGGGTAACCCGGGGCCACCAGCGGGCAAAGTCTGCGGGGCAGTCATGATCCGAATTCTTGTTGCCGAAGACAACGCTGTGAACCGTGAACTGCTCCGCGAGTTGCTGGAAGCGCGCGGGTACACAGTTTTTGAAGCGTGCGACGGTCAAGAGGCGCTTCGAATGATTGAAGAGACCAAGCCAGAACTGCTGCTCCTGGATATCGGCATGCCCGTGTTAGACGGGTTCGGGGTCATCCGCAAAATCCGCGAGAATCCTCGTTTGGCGCCACTGCCGGTAGTGGCAGTCACGGCATATGCCATGCGAGGAGATCGCGAAACAATCCTCGCGTCAGGATTTGATGGCTACTTGTCGAAGCCGCTCAGCCCGTCCTCCTTGACTGAAGAGCTTGATCGCCTCCTGACTAAGAGTGCTCAGTCCGAAGAACAAGATCAGGGCCAGCAGAGTCAATCTAGGAGTGAAGACCGGGCCACGGGTGCGAGTGGCAGCGGCGCTTAGAAGCGGGTCACATGTGGGCCTTAACGTTCCATGTTTTCAATTCATGTTTTCAATTTCAGACATGAATTCGCGAATCGACTGCTGACTTTGCGCACTTACTGCGGTGAATTGAATTCCTTGCCGGGTCTCCTTCGCCCACACGACGATGCCAGCGGCGTCGATGGCCACACCAGAAACTGGTAGTTTAAATGACACACGCACTGCGTCTTTGGGCTTCAGGCCGCTCACTTCGACCTGCATCCCTCCTTGGCTGAGGTTCCAACTGGCCCCGCGGACTGTTCGAGAGCCCACAGTGCATGAGACCTCCGTCTGGACCGGCACGCGGGTAGACTTGCGCCTGTTCTCCAACATCCCGCCGCTCACCGTCCGGAATAGTGCGCTAAGCTTCTGCCGGTCAACCGGTTTCTGAAGAAAAAAAGTAGCTCCGATCGCAAACGCATCCTGCATGGTTTGTCTATCGTCGCGCCCGGTTACGATGATGATAGGAGTTGATTTGTTCCATGACGACTTGCGGACGAGGCGCGCGAGGTCGAAACCATTCAGGTTTGGCATTTCCAAGTCCAGGAAAATTCCATCGAACTTCTCCTGATTGACCATTGCGACCGCTTTTTCGCTTTCACTGATGGGGCGCACTTCGGCCTTTAGAGACTCGAAGACCTCAGTCATCAGCTCCAAACTTGGGATATGATCCTCAACAATTAGCAGTTTCAGCGGTTGCATGCAGACGACCTCATCTTCCACCACCTTTCTCTATACTATAGTTCGCTGATCGCCCCTGTTCTAGGCCTAATCACTCCAGTGCCGATTGGAACGGTCACGAACCGGAGTCGGCGACTATCGCTGCCAATGCGCTAACCCCTAGCGGTTGAATGCCAGGTCAGCGGCCTCAACGCAACGGCATAATCTCGTACTGAGCGCCGGTGGGAAAATGGGACAATCTGCCTTGATAAAACGCAGCGCCCTCAGTAAGCGCGGGCGTGGCAAAAACATCTGCACATATGGTGATCGGTATTGCACGGGTTGTTCTCCCAGAACGAGAACACTCCACAGGCCGGAGTCGTGAAACTACATAGTCAACCGCAGCGGCTCTCATTGCTGCGGGGATGCGGAAAAAGAAACGGAACAAACAAGCTGTGATCCGACAACAGGGTCGAAGGCATCGCTTCCGCGTCTTCGCCGGGCGTTCTACCACCAAACACGACGTGTCGTATATGGGGATTCTGCGCTTCCCCCGCAAGGGAAATTGAATTCTCAAACCACGTGACCAACCAGAACACCACGATTATCACGCTAGCCGCCAGAGCTAGCACCAATATCCAGGTTGCCACCCGGTCGATAAATTTTCTTGCCGCTACTCTGGCATCGCGGTGGAGAATATAGAACGAACGGCTGCTCGACTGCATGACAGATACACTCCTCTGCCCCTTCCCACATTGTGCTGTCCATTCGCAGTCGTGCTGTTTACTACTTTGACCCTTGTTACGAAATCCGAACAAAGGTGGCCGCGAAATCTGGACCGACTTATTGTCGGCTAGTCAGTGGGCAGACACTTGAAATGACTTCCCACGAGCCTACCTCTGGCGCGGAAGGACTTCTGGTTTGCTCGTTTTTCGGAGGGAGAGCGATTGACCCTCAATGGCTGACTTGTCGTTCTTAATCCGTTGGGTATACGCTCGGGTAACTTAAATGCGAATGAATCGGCAGCCGCTCGGGTAAGTAGTGCATGAAGAAGATGAACACCAGTCTCGACGCCGAACGCTTCGAGAGCGGTGCGGACAAATACGCCGCCTACCTCGAGACGCCCGAAGGCCGACTGCGCCTCGATCTCGCTTTTGCCAACTTGCAGGAGTTTCTGCCGCAGGACAGGCGGTCTTTGCGCGCTCTGGATATAGGGTGCGGGACCGGCGCTATGGCGTTGCGCCTGGCGCAACTTGGCCTTCACGTCACGTTGCTGGATTCGTCTCCCACGATGCTGGATCTCGCCAAGCGCTCAGCCGAGGAAGCGAGACTAAGCGAGAAGATCGCCGTGAAGCCGGGCGACGCCGCCCAATTGTCACACTTGTTCGAAGTGGAATCATTCGATGTCATTCTCTGCCACAATGCCCTGGAATACGTTGGCGATCCGAGTGCTGTCTTGCGGAGCGCTGCTCGCTTGTTGCGAGGGTCATCCAGCACGATGTCAGTTTTGGTACGCAATCGGCGAGGCGAGGTGTTAAAGGCCGCGCTGCTAAACGGAGACCTGGTGGCTGCTGAGCATAACCTAACTGCTGAGTGGGTAAATGAATCACTGTATGGAGGCATGGTGCGGCTATTTACGGCTGAGATCCTGCAGTCCATGCTTGCAGCATCTTCGCTCGCGGTAAATGCCGAGTTTGGTATACGGGTCGTATCTGACTTTTTGCCGACAGGTGTTTCCCGAAATCATGAGTATGAGCGCATCTTTGAGCTAGAGCGCAAGCTGGGCAGGCGACCAGAGTTCGCAGCGATCGCCCGCTATACGCATTACCTGGCACATCTCGCAGCTCCGGTCGCGAAGGTCGACCTATGAACAAGGTCACGGCTCCGTTCTTGTCATCCCGATCCCGCGCGGTGACGCCTGATGCCGGTATCGCGCTTGGGATCGGGCTCACAAATGAGTGCAATCTCGCTTGCGCCTTCTGCTACCGCGATCCGGCTCGCACGGATCGCCTCTCACTGGATCAGGTGAAGGCGGTCATGGAAGCTTTGCCAGTGAGTTCGGTGAATCTCGGCACGGGTGAGAACGGAATGCATCCCGACTTCAAAGCGATACTGGCTTACCTGCGAACAAAGCCCGTCAAGCTGGCCATCACTTCGAACGGTCATAGTGTTGAAGTTCTTGAAGACCAGGAACTGCGTGCCTTCCACGACATAGAGTTCTCTCTCGATTACCCAACGCAAGCAGAACAGGATACGCAGCGTGGGGACGGAAATTGGGAGCTCATCCATCAACAGGCAAAGCGATGTGTGAGGCTCGGAGTGGCGGTCACCATCGTAGCCGTCATGATGAAGCCAAACTATCTGCGGCTGGCGGAGGTGGCGCGAGTCGCCAAACGGTTTAATGCTCCCTTGCGAGTGAACGTGTATCAGGCCGTGCGATCAGACGTTTATGCGCTGAGCTACGCAGAATATTGGGAGGGCTTCCAGAAACTTTTTGCGGAGACTGACGTGATCGCCATTGGCGAACCGTTGGTTCGGGCAATGACGGGGCTCCCACCTCTGCAAACCGGTTGCGGTGTAAGCACTGTGCGGACAACGCCTCGATCCACAATACAACCGTGCGTTTACTGGCCGGGGTCGGGTGAGCCGCTTTCGGATTTGATATCGGCGGGTGCTGACATTCTGAACTCAACACCTTTCGAGCAGGTGCGAACTATTCCGCCCGACTGCGAGCCCTGCGATTTCAGGGAGTCATGTCACGGCGGATGTGCCGGACGGCGACAGTTGCAGGGCGCTCTGCTGCAACCGGACTTCTATTGTCCGATCGTTCGCGGAGAGCGCCCGCGGCTCGAGGTCCACATGGCCCCTAATCGCGATCTGCCCAAAGTGAGCAGTTCATGTACTACGGTCGTGATCGCCCGGTAAGTGATTTCGCGGCGAATGACACCATCCGGTTCTCAGCACTTCGTCTACTTCGCCTCGATCCAGGCATCAGACCCCGCCAACCTCACAGCCAGCCCCGAAATAAAGATGTGCAGCGGTTTGCCGTCTGCTGTGCCGCGATGCTCGGTTGAGATCTGCAAAGGACCTGCCTTTTTGTATCCCGTCCAGGTTGCCTTGACGACGCTCGGCTTTTTGTCCCCGCCGTGACGGAACACAAGATACTCAACGCGGTCGTCTTTGCCCACGTAAAGGTCCCAGGTGTCGCCGGGCGTGTAGCCGCCGAGTTCTGATCCATATTTCACCGAGACCAGCGTGGCTGATCCTGTCCCCACCGGCAATTTCTTTGTACCTTCATCGGTGACAGCGGCGCTCGTGTCCCAGTAGGCATGTAACGGGAACAGGAGCCAATAATTGTCGTTGGTGAAACCGGCATCAGTTTGCTTCTTCGCGTCGTCGTTGATCTCCGAACGCATGTAGGTAACGCTAACCGGCTTGCCGTCTTTATCCATCCCCTCGTAGGTGACCTTACCAGTCTTGGGTTCCCACTCCCACTTGCGAGAAACTTTGAAGAGTCCGGTTATCTCCCCGTTCCAGGTATAGCGGATCGCCTCGACCTGACCCCACGAATCAAGGCCGTAGTTCTTGGCGATTTGTTCGAGAATGGGCGGCCGGGCCTGCGCCAAGGAGGTTGCGGTAAGGGCCACCACAGCGAAAGCCAGAAGGCGAATCTTCGAAACGCGGCTCAGTTCTGTCATGGAAGTCTCCCCATTTCAAGATTGAATCCAGTCCATCTAGATATCCCAGAAAGTCTTTTGGATACGGAATTTTCGGCGCGGCATAGTTTACTCCGATTTCGCGTCGGCGTCCCCGGGTTCCCTCATGCGGTGCAACCAGACAAGCGCAACGGCAAGAGCGACGGATCCATATTCCAGCAGCAAAATCCAGCCAGGAACGATAAACGGTTGCCCAATCGCGCGCAGATGCCAAACGTAGTAAGTCGGGAGAATGCTCACACTCCAGATGATGATCGGCAGCGTCGAGCGCGACCGCAGGAACGGCAGCATCCAGAGGAGGTACCACGGATAAACAACCGGTGCGCATAGAAGTGACGCGGCCATCGGCCAGGCGAACGCCGACACCGGCACTGCCTCTGATTTTGTTCTGAACCTTCTTCCGAACCAGGCCGCGGTAAGAATGCCGACGAGAACCGCGAATCCCGCTATAAGCTCTGGAGCGGCAATCCGCTCGAGCAGCGCAAACACTGGATCATTAAACCAAAAACTATGGACATAATTACCGAGTGAGCCGATCGGAATCCGTCCGTGGTTGAGGAATGGTACATAGAGGAGTGCGACGACGAGTGCCGTCAGTGCGGCATCGCGCGCCCGGACGCGCTTCCAGTAAAGCGGCAATAACACAATCGGGAGCAATTTCACAGCGACCGCGAGCCCAAACGACAGGGCTGCGGCTGCGCGCCAGCGCCGCCCCAGCGCCATGAAGGAGAGCAACAGCAGCAGCGCGCCGAGAATATCGATGTGACCGCTGCCCGCCACTTCCGTGGCGAGCAGAGGATGCCAGGCATACGCTAGAACCCAGTGCGTTCCCTGACTACTTCTACGCAAGATGTCGAGCAGCACGAAAACAATTAAGAGGTCGCAAACGACAAAAGCTACTTTCAGCGCAAAGGTGGACTCGTGAATCGCAGTTATCGCGCGAAAGAAAAGCTCCGCTCCGGCTGGATAGGGGCTCGGCAAATTCGGATTGTTGAGGGTGCGAGTTTCGGTCGTATGCAATTTGCTGAACGCAGGGTCGCTGGGGACAACGAGATAGGGGTTAAAGCCCAACCGCTGTATGCGACCATCCCAAACATATCGGTGAATGTCATCATCAGCGCCGGGCGGCAGTCGTAGAAATTGAAGATGCCAGAGAGCAGAAAACAAAAGTCCGATGACGACGACCCGTTTGGGAAGCGCAGGGGTGTGGAAGAATTCAAAGATGGCAAGCAGGTATGCAACGCCCGCAATCGCCAGTGGAATGAGAAAAGATGGTGCGCCGAAGCTGCCGAACTTGCGCGCGCATATCGTGAGCGACACGAGCATGACGGCGCCGAGAATGTAGAGTCTGCCGGATGGAGTGAACCTCACAAGTCTCCGAGGGAGGGTTTGAGTTGCTCCACTGCTTGCCTCCACTGCGCCAACCAGGCCGCGGTTCGTGGCGCCCTTGACGGAAAGACCCGCAGTTCCTCCGCCAGCCGTGTCATGTCAGCCGCCACGTCGATGTCGTAAAAGACGTCTGCCGTGTACACAGAAAGACCGAGGGAGCGGGCGCGTTCTAACAGCCTCTCCAACGCGCTCGACGTTCCCATTCCGTCGCCCATGAAGAGCCCTGGATAGTTCGCTTTGGTTCCGACCAGATAGTAGCCCCCGTCGTATGTCGGTCCCACAACCACATCGCAAGTAGCGAGCGCCTCGAATGCTTTCTCCAGCACCGATGCCGGCAGATGTGGGCTGTCGCTGTTGAATGCGATGACGCGCCGCCGGCCAGTCCCCGCGAAGTACGCAAACACCGAAGTAAGGCCGGCAGCCAATCCCTCACCAGTTTGTGCGACAACACTCGCGACGTCGCGTGCCAGCCGAGCGAGATCCTCCACATCCGAAGCGGGGCACATAATGGCAATCTCGGTATTGCCCAGCGACTGCGCCAGCGCCAGTGTGTCGTCAAGAAGGCAGCGATAAAACGTGGTGACATCAGGTAAAGGAACACACTGCGCCAACCTTGTCTTGACCATGCCCGGCTTCGGGGCTTTGGCCATGATGACCAGTGTGCAATCGCCTGCGCGTTGGCGACGGTTCGTCGGATCGGAGGACTCCATAGGAAGTGCTCAGCCAGGCCTCACGCTCGTCGTGGCATTCCGGCCCTTTGGATGGCGAAAATAATAGCTCACTATCCGGCTGAGAATGAACCACGCCGCTCCCACCGTACCTTTGACCGTGCCACTGATCTTTGATTTCCCGATACGCGGGTAGTAGCTCACCGGAACTTCTACGATGCGAAATCCAGCAACAGCGCCTTTCAGGATCATTTCCACGGCCCAGCCGTAGGTCGCCTCTTGGAGGGCGAGTTCGCGGAGAACGTCGGCGCGCGCTGCACGGAACGGGCCAAGGTCGCTGATCTTCAGTCCATACAAAAGGCCAATCAAGCTGGCGGCGAGCCAATTGCCGAACGCAGCATGCCACGGCAGTGCTCCGGGAATACGTTGTTCCCCAAGACGCGAACCTAATGTGATGTCCGCGCGTCCTTCTGCGATGGGCGAGAGAAGAAGCGGCAACTCCGCCGGACGATCACTGTAATCGCCGTCGAGGAAGACAACCACGTCAGGATTTTCTGCGGTCGCGAGCCCTGTCAAACAAGCTCGCCCATATCCGCGCCTTGGCTCGCCGACAACGCGAGCTCCCATCTTCGCCGCGATTTCCGGGGTGCCGTCCGTTGAGTTGCTGTCGACAATAATGACCTCTGTCACGAGATCAGAAGGGAGATCGGCAAGCACACGGCCAATGGCCTGCGCTTCGTTATGCGTGGGAATAATGACGGACACTCGCACGGGATTCTAGCTCAAAGCACCCACCACGGAGCGGACGGCCACCGCTGCGCCAGCCATGCGTCCACGCCCCACGCTCTGCCCGCACGCCCCACTGCCAGCCCAAGCGATGCGAGCACCGGAACCAGCAATTCCCAGATCCACGCCGTGCCCCATTCTGAGATCCAAAGGCTGCCAAGGTAGAGGAACGCTATGAAAGCGACCGGACGCGTAAACAGCCCGATGACGAGCAACACACCCAAAGAGATCTCTCCCAGCGCTTGCATTGGAGCCGCCATTGCAGCATGGCTCGCGGCTGCCTCCATGACAGCTTTCCAGATCGCCGGCGAGTGACCCGCTTTAATGTAGTAGTTGATCAGGTTTGCGTAGCCCCCTGGAGTGTAGAGGCCTTTCCCCAGATTCTCGAAGAAGACCCACACGAACATGGCTCCGATCGTCAGCCGCACAATTGCAAGACCATTCGCCGCTTGAGGCTGGCGGGTCACTTCGGTTCCGCCGTTTCTCAAAGAAGAAGCATCCCTTGTCGAGGTTGTACTCATGGTCAGGTTAACCCTCGTCCAATGGATGCTACACCAGACAGCAAGGTTTCGACAGTTTCAAAACGATTTCTTAGCGTACAGAGTCCAATCGGGACTTTGCCACAGTCAACAGTCGGCTAGGGAACAACCACTTTGATGGCGGCTGACTTGCTGCTTTGGTTGCCGTCGATGTTGACTGCCGTCACCGCATAGTAGTATGTCGTGTTGTTCGCGACGGTGGAGTCGCTGTAGAGGGTCGAGCCAATCAAGCTCGCGTTCATCTTCGTCCATGCGGTTCCATCTGGACTGCGATAGACGTCATAGCCGCCGAGGTCACCTGATGTGGAAGCCTTCCAACTCAGGTCGACGACATGATTGGCGGCAGCTTGGACGACGATCTTGTACGACACCTGTGAGACGTGTCCGCCGCACCCCGTGACCTTCACAACGAAGGAGTAGGTGGCTGCGGTGGTCGGTGTTCCGGCGAGATTCAGCGATGTCGTCGTGCTGGAGGCCTTCGCCGTGACGCCGATTGGGAGCTTTCCTGATTCGATCACCCACTTGTAGGGAGTGCAGCCATCGCTGGCCTGGATGACAGCAGAATAGGCGGTTTTTTCAATGCCGTTAGGCAAGCTAGTGGTGGTGATGGCAATGGTGGCCGACGCGTACCGGGGCGCGAAAACAATCAGTAGGAGACATAGCAGCCAAGGCTTCATAGCCCCATGCTGGCGCGACCACAGGATTCCGAAACAGATACGGAAGGTTGGAAGACTAATCAGTGGTGCATTCGGACAACTCACAACCTCTCAACTGTATGAAAATTAATGAGCGCTTCACATTTCGGTCATTCTGTTTTTACAATCCCGTTGATTACGGCAACGATGCCAGAAAACTCAACACCGGCGATGAAGTATGCACGGGCAAGGCCCCACCAAGGCGGCTGTGGACCAGCCACACCTCTCTATAGGTTCTCTTGGATGAAGCTGGGACTGAGGTGAACGTCGAATTGTACGAGGGGTGAATCACCAACCACCTTAAAGCTGTGGATCTCGCCGGCCTTGATGACAAAGATGTCTCCAGCGCTGCCCTCGAAGGTCTTGTTGTTTACTGTCCACAACCCGTGGCCTTCACGGATAAATTGGATCTCGTCGTAAGGATGCCGGTGTGGACCCGGCCCCGAACCGGGCTTCCCATGGAACAGGAACACCGAAACACCGGTGTTGCCCCGCTCAGCTCCGACAAACTCATGCGAACTACCAACGAAAGGCAAGTCCTCTTGGCGCACGTGATACATCTTTCGTGATCCCCCTGGCGGGATTTGATGACCGCGGCAACGCTTCGGCTCCGCGAATACCAATGAGTGCAATTGATTCCATGACAATGTCGGCTCCGACGCCCGAGTAAAGTTGGTGGTGCTAAGCCAACCAACCGGCTCGGGAGAAAGGAGCCGAACGATGATCATTATAGGAGTAGATTTCCATCCCGAGTTTCAGCAAATTGCTTCGGTGGATACCGACACCGGAGAGTTTCAGGAAAAGCGGCTAGCGCATCATGAGGATGCGGAAGCGTTCTACCGTGCGCTGGCGGGGCAGAAGGTGCGAGTCGGCATGGAGGCCAGCGGACACGCACGCTGGTTCGAACGACTCGTGGCCGAGTTACAGATGGAGTTGTGGGTTGGAGACGCGGCCGAGATTCGCGCCAAGCGAGTGCGCAAGCAGAAGACGGATCGCCAGGACGCGCAGCTGATCCTACGGTTGCTGCTGGAGGACCGTTTCCCGCAGATCTGGGTGCCGAGCTGGGAGAACCGGGATCTGCGGCAACTGCTGTGGCATCGTCACCGCATGGTACAGGCGCGTACCCGGATCATGAATCAACTGCAAGCCGTGGCCCTCAACGAAGGACTGCGCTGCAAGAAGAGGTTGTGGCGGGAGCACGGACGGCAGCAACTGGAATCGTTCCGGCTGGCACCGTGGGCCAGCCGGCGACGACGTGATCTGCTGGAGTGGATGGATCGACTGAACCCGACCATTGCGGAACTGAGTCAGGCGATCGAGCAGGAAGTCGAAAAATGCCCGGAGGCGGAACGACTGAGGACACATCCGGGAGTCGGTGCTTTAACCGCTCTGGCCTTCGTGCTGATCATCGGCCGGACCGAGCGCATTCACTGCGGCAAGCAGGTGGCGAGCTATCTGGGGCTGGTGCCGCTGGAGGAATCCAGCGGGAATCGCCGCAGACTGGGGCACATCACCAAGCAAGGCAGTTCTATGCTCCGCTTTCTGCTGGTGGAAGCGGCGCAGGTGACGGTGCGCAGCGTGCCCGAGTGGCGCAGCAAGTATCTTCACCTGATGATGAGGAGAGGGCGCAAAACCGCGAAGGTCGCCATGGCCCGCAAACTAGCGGTTCGTCTGTATTGGATGTGGCGAAAGGGATGGGATTACGAGCAGGTGAAAAAGTTCGGTTCGCACGCGGGACAGCCCGGAAATCGCGATGGTGTGCCGTCGAACACCGAGTAATTGATTGGGCGTCCCGCTCCTCTTCACGGAGGAGTTCGAAGTAGTAATCATGATCGCAGTTCGAGATCGAAGAGATGCATGGGTCGGACCGAGTTCCCGACCTGAATATTGATTACCAGCGAGCCTGGGTTGGCAGAGCAAAAGCAACAGCTTCAACGAGAGCGAAATGGCGCTCTTCTACGAGTGCATGCCGAAGTGTGCTCGAAAACTACTTGACACCGCCGACATTGTCAGAGACGCGATTTATCGCTACCTGACCCTTTCTCCCTGAAAGAACTCCTACCGCCGTATCTGTCTGCCTCTTGAAGCCAATCCTTCCGGCTTCGCCGCGTCAGAGGGCAGTCCGCGTCACTTCGCTCCACCGAACCCTATTGCTCTAGTAATCTTCGTAGTTCGCACGCCGAGTGGTTGACGCTATGAGATGGGGTGAGAAACAGAGTAAGATTGGGTTCATGGCACTGTGGAAGAAGATCGCGATTGTCGTAGTGGCCTGGCTAGGGTCTGTATTAGTCTACGTTGAGTTCTTTAAAGGTCGATGAGACCAAGTGCGAGCGCTCTCGAAGTATGCATACGTCCTCACTAGTCCTTCATACTTTACCGATAGTTCGCGTTATCAGGCGCTTGCACTCAAATTCCACGGACACTGGTCCTGCAGATTCCCCGAAAAACCGGGCGGCCCGCCATCCCAACACGCCACCGCGTCGTGATGCGCGGTGAAGCCCGTGTCGATGAATGGTGTTCTCTTTTGTAGTCACTGCTCGCTTTGGTTTAGAGTGCGTTGTGACGTCGCCAGTTTGTGCCCCTGAACCTCTCTTCGTGTTCTCTCGGCGAGCTGCTTCAGAATGTGCTTGGCAAATACTCCATGAGCGCGAAATTTGACTCCTTCGTTCATCAACGCGAGCAGTAAGTTTTCCCCCTCCTGGCTGATGGATACTAAATTCCTCATTTCCACAATCAGTTCACGGCCGCCATCTGCCCTTGCCCGCTCGCATGCGCCCTTTAGCTCATCAGCCCACGGTGCGATCAGGTTGCCTTCCAAGATCAACCGGCATTGTCTGGGATTCTCGATCGTGGATATCCTCAACATCAGCTCCTTCCTTTACGCACCTTCATCAAAAGCAATGCGCATGCCAAACCTCCGGAGCCGCAACTTGAAGGATTTTCAGAGCCGATTCAACAGCCGGGTGTTGAGAGGTTGAAATTGTTGAAACAGGTCCGACACCCACGTCTTAGGCGCAGGGGTCAAGGCAAAAAGACAAGAGTCCGGCTTTGCCGGCCAGGCCTGCCGTAGCCTCGACAAGCCAAGATAAGAGAACGTAAATCCCTCGTCCCGTTTCCCTGGCGCTCGGCCCCTAATCAGGCCGCGTATTGCCCGGGATGGATGCCGAGTTTCTTGATTCGAGAGAGTAACGTAGTTCGATTGATGCCCAAGCGCGCGGCAGCTCCTTCCACACCGCCGACGCGACCCTTACTTTCGGTAAGCGCGCGCACAATTTCTTCCCGGCGGCTCTGAGCGCGTTCGTCAGCAGCAGACTCTGTCCCATTGAGGGCGTTGAGGGTTTCTTTGACGATTCGAACAATGCCTTCCTGGTCTGGATTGCGTGGAGCCCGTTCCTCTGTCTTCGCTTTGCGGAGTTCTCCGAGCGGTGCCTCAAGTGACTTACCGCGCGTCACAATCACCGCTCGCTCCATGAAATTTTCCAGCTCACGGATATTGCCAGGCCAATCCCACGCCGTCAGGCCCTTCATGACTGCCGGTGAAATTGTTTCAATCTTCTTCTGCATCTGCTTTGCGAACTTCTGCACAAAGTAGCTCACCAGTCGTGGAATATCTTCCTTACGCTCCCGCAGAGGTGGTATTCGTATTGGAAAGACATTCAAGCGATAATATAGGTCGCTCCGGAATTCCCGGGCGGCAATCATCTTCTCCAGATCGCGGTTAGTGGCTGCTATGAGTCGAACATTCACCGTTCGGGTATGCGTGCTGCCCAGCCGTTCAAATTCGCGTTCTTGTAATGCGCGAAGGAGCTTGGGCTGAATTTCGATCGGAATGTCCCCTACTTCGTCAAGAAATAGGGTGCCTTGGTCCGCCAGTTCCAGTCGCCCGACCTTTTGGCTGATCGCACCCGTGAACGCTCCCTTTTCATGTCCAAACAATTCGCTCTCGACCAGACCGGTAGGAATTGCGGCGCAATTGAGTTTTACAAGTGTCCGATCTTTACGTCTGCTGCGGTCGTGAATTGCGCGGGCAATCAACTCCTTGCCTGTACCCGTCTCGCCAAGGAGCAAAACCGTAGAGTCGTTCGGAGCTACGGTCTCAACCAGTTCCAGAACATGCTTTAACGCCGGGCTGCTCCCGACGATGTTCTCAAAGTTCATTTCGCTGCGGATCTCTTCTTCGAGATAGAGCTTCTCCATGGCCAACTTGTCTTTGAGTTCCGAAATCTCTTTGTACGCCAAGGCATTTTCAACTGCGATCGCTATCTGCCCCGCGGCTTGAGTAAGGAACTCCGTGTCATTTACGGTGAAAGCAGCCTCGGTAGTGCGTACAAGTGACAAAATTCCGAGCGCTTGACCGCGATTCACCAGGGGAATCAGACAGCTGCTCTTCACACCCTCGCCGACTAATTTGTCGTACAACTCGGGAGGGACATCCGCGGGGTCGAGACCGTCCACGATTGTTGCCTTCAGCGTCTCCAGAACTCGCTTGCTAGTACCGGCTACCGTAAAAATCTCCTCTTCTCTGATTAAGCCTTTACCTTGGGGAAAATCGAGAGCGTACAACTTGAACTTCGTGGGTTCGGACTTTAACAGTGAGACTGCGACAGCATCACATTGCATGACCTGGCGAATATTTGTGGCGATCGCACGCAACAACTCGCGAAGCTTCAGGTTCGAGGTGATTCGGTTGGTCAGATTCAGAAGCAATTGCAGGCGATCGTTCTGATTCTGTAAACATGCTCGTGCCTCTCGAGCGCGCCTGAGATTCAAACCGTCGTCGAGGGCGAAAGCGACGACGCGCGCGATCAGCCGCAGAAAACCCAGGTCTTCGGTGCTGAATGGAGACACTGTGTCGCGGGCGATTCCCAAAGTACCCAAGCGACGATGTGGAGTTGTCATTGGTATGCTCAGGCCTGAGCCCAGACCCATTTTCTTCGTCCACTCTTTAAATCGCGCGGATCGTTCTTCCGCATCCCAGTGGACGATACATAGGGGATCCGGGCTGCTCATGGCTTCCCAGATCGGCAGCTCTTCCATCGGCAAGTCGGGCAGAGGCAGTTCACCCTTGCCACGCACACGATATTCGACTTCCCTCGAGTTTTCCTTCAGCACAACCATGTACAGGTGGTCGAACTGCAGGAACTCTTCGATTCTATTTGCGAGTGTCTTCGCCAACTCTTCGGGTTCGTGGCAGGTGGATAGAGCTTCGCTGATGCGAAGCAGGGCCTCATAGCGGTGCTTGTCGTCTTCACACGGGTTGTTCGGATACGTCCCCATGTCGAGATCCGATACGGACACTCTGCGTAGGCTACGTGGCAGGCTAGTGAGAATGGATGATTGAGATGCACTGAAAGTTTCAAGAAAACGAGCTTGGAGCAAATGTGGTCACGGGAGCGAACACAGATGGCAACGATCACTGCTGCCAGCCTCCGCCCAGTGCTTGGTAAAGTTGAACCAGCGCTAGACGCTCGTTGAACTGAGCCTCGACCAGGTTGAGCTCCGCCGTAAAATAGTTGGTCTCGCTCGTGAGCACCTGCAGGTAGCTCGCGCCCCCGTTCTTATACAACACCTCCGACAATTGGTCGGTCCGCTGTGCCGCCTGCGTAAGCAGCTCCTGCTGCTCGCGAAATTCACGATTTTTTTGAGAGGCAATGAGGGCGTCGGAAACCTGCTCGAGCGCACTCTGCACGGTTTGCTGATAAGACAGCACTGCTTCCTGCGAGTTCGCTCGAGCGAGCCTGAGTCCTGACTTGAGCGCTCCACCTTGAAAAACTGGCTGGGTCACGCCAGCGGCCGCGGACCACATCTCGGAGGGCCCGGTGATGAAGTCGTTTAGCACATTGCTTTCCAGTCCTCCCGTTCCGGTGAGTGAGATGCTGGGGAAGAAGTTAGCTTTGGCTACGCCGATTTGTGCATTGGCTGCAACCATGTTCGCTTCCGCTTGGCGGACGTCCGGCCGGCGCTCCAACAACTCTGAGGGAAGACCGGCCGGAACGTTCTGGGGGACGGGCTGTTCGATCAGCGCGCGTCCGCGGGGAATGGACTGTGGATTTTCGCCAAGCAGAATGCTAAGCAAATTCTCCTGCTGGTCGATTTGCCGTTCGAGATCGGGGATCGTTTCCGATGCGGTGTAGACGAGTTGCTCGGCTTGACTCACGTCCAGCCCCGAGCCCGAGCCATGAGTTTCGAGCACTTGGGTCAGCTGCAGCGAATGTTGCCGCGATGCCAGCGTGCGCTTCGAGATCTCAAGCTCACTGTCGAGGGCGCGAATTTGGAAATAGGCTGTCGCTACGTTAGCAACCAGCGACGAAGTGACCGCGCGTTGTCCCCACTCGGTGGCGAGCAGCCGGGCGCGTGCCGCCTCAGTTTGTCGCCGGTATTTTCCCCAAAAGTCCAGATTCCAGATCACCGATAGGTTCAGCTGACCCCCGTTCACCTCATAGGCGGGAAACAGATCTGTGACTTTCGCGTTTTGCTCGCTGAAAACGTTTGCACCCACGCTCGCCGAGGGGAGTTGATTGGCACGGGTAATCCCAACTTGCGCCTGGGCCTCAAGCACCCGTGCGGCCGCAATGCGCACATCATAGTTCTGCGCGAGTGCAGTGTGAATCAATTGCGTCAGCACCGGATCGTCGTACACCTTCCACCATTCTTCATTGCCCAGCGACGAGGCGACCGTGGCCTGTTGCGGAGCTGGCGCACGGTATTCCTGTGGGAAATTCACCGCCGGCCGACTGTATTTCGGCCCTATCAGGCAACCGGCTTCCAGAACCAGCACGGCAAGAATTCCCAAGAGCGCAGGCGTCTTCATCGTTCAATCCCCTTGACCCGGCGCTTCGGCGGGCGCGAGTGGCAGCGCTCTAGGCCGCTCAGCGCCAGAGACTTTTTCAACTACGTAGAAAATTGCGGGAACAAAGAATCTGCCGATGAAGGTCTCGGCAATCATCCCCCCAATTACCGCCGTGCCCATAATCTGGCGTGCTACGGCGCCTGCGCCTGAGGCTGTCCAGAGCGGCACGCAGCCGAGAATGAAGGCGAGTGCGGTCATCATGAGGGGCCGGAAGCGGAGCCTCGCCGCGGAAAGTGCCGCATCCACGATGGACATACCGCGTTCGTAATCGTCCTTGGCAAAGGCCACGATCAGAATCGAGTTCTTGGCAGCCAATCCAATCAGCATTACCAAGCCGATCTGGACGTAAACATCATTTTCGATTTGAACCAGGTACTGAGGCACGAATAATCCGAGCACGAAGCGACGCAGCCAAAGCGCGGCGAGGGCACCGAAGACCGCGACTGGCGTGCTGAGCAGCACGCTAAAAGGTACTGTCCAACTCTCATAGAGCGCTGCCAGGATCAGAAACACGAACAGCAGCGAAAACCCAAAGATCGCGGAAGGAGGCACTCCTTCTTCGGCCTTCACCTCCTGGTAAGACATGCCCATCCAGTCGTATCCCATTTCGCGCGGCATGGTTTGGCGAAAAACATCCTCCAGTGCCGCTCTGGCCTGGTCTGAGCTGTAACCCGGCGCAGCGCTGCCAACGATTTCTGCGGACCGGTATTCGTTGTAGCGCATGGTGAACTCCGGGCCGTAACGGGTCTCAAATTTTGCCAGCGCGGAAAGCGGCACGGTCTGGCCTTGACTATTGCGTACATAGAATTGCCCAAGATCGTCGGTTGTTGCCCGGTAAGGCGCTTCGGCCTCCACATACACCTGCCAGGTTCGGCCGAAATCGTTGTAGTAGTTGACGAACAATCCGCCCATATACGCTTGAATGGTGTTGTAGACATCTGTCAAATTCACGCCTTGCTTCAACACCTTCTCTTTGTCGACATCGATGAACTTTTGCGGCACGCTCGGCAGAAAGGTGGTGAAGACCGAGCTGATCTCAGGACGCTTGCGGGCAGCGGCCAGAAACTTGTCTACGTTCTGTGCCAGGAATGGGACGGTACCTCCGGAACGATCTTCTAGAACGAAAGTGAATCCACCGGAGGTTCCGACGCCCGGTATAGCGGGTGGTGAGAAACTGAAGATTGTCCCGTCCGGCAATTGCCTCAGTTCCTGGTTCAAATGCGCCTTAATGGTTTGATATTGTTCGCTCCGGCTTCGACGGTCCTCCCAGGGTTTCAGACTTACGAAGAAGAACGCGTTATACGAAGTCCGGACGAAGCTGAGCAAACTGAAGCCAATTACACTTGTCGTGTACTGAACTCCCGGCGTGTGCGCGAGAACCTGCTCGACCTGTTTTGCAGCCGCGCCGGTGCGCTCCATGGACGCTGAATTCGGAAGCTGCATGTTGATATAGAGATATCCCTGGTCTTCATCGGGCAGGAAGCTGGTCGGCAGATGGCGGCCAAAGAACCATGCCGCTCCGCCTGCCACTACTAGGAGCACCATCACCACAGCAGCCTTGTGAATCAAGTCGCCCGAGAGGCGAACGAAACTATTGGTGGAGCGCTCAAAGTATCGGTTGAACCAACCAAAGAATCTTCCCAGCGGTCCGCGGGTCTCCCTCTTGGGCTTGAGCAATAGTGACGCCAGCGCCGGGCTGAGCGTGAGAGCATTAAATGCGGAAAGCGTCACCGAGATCGCGATAGTGAGAGCAAACTGCTGGTACAACCTGCCGGTGATGCCTGGGATAAAGGCTGTAGGCACAAACACCGAGGCCAACACAAGGGCAATACCCACGACTGGGCCGGAAAGCTCGTCCATGGCTTTGTTGGCAGCATCCTTGGGAGCCAGGCCTTCCTCGATATGGTGCTGCACCCCCTCAACGACCACGATGGCGTCATCAACCACTAATCCGATTGCAAGCACCAATCCGAACATTGAAAGCGTGTTGATCGAAAAACCGAACAGCGGAAAGACCACGAATGTGCCGATGAGGGAGACCGGCACAGCGAGCATTGGGATCAGTGTGGCGCGCCAGTCTTGCAAGAACAGGTAGACGACAAAAATGACCAGGACAATCGCAATCACCAGCGTCTCAAGGATCTCTTTCATGCCTTCCGTGACCGGGAGCGTTTGGTCGAGTGAAACGGCGTAATCGACGTCTTGCGGAAAACGTTGCTTCATCTGATCCATCAGCTTCCGGATGCCCTCGACCGTTTGAACCGCATTCGTTCCCGGCAACTGGTAGACGGCAATGATGGCGCTGGGTGCGCTATTCAGTCGGCCGATTATGCTGTAATCCTGCTCGCCAAGCTCGACGCTGGCCACGTCTTTAACGCGAACGATCCCGCCATTCGGCGCTTCACGCACGATAATGTCGCCAAATTGCTCTGGCGTCCTTAGACGCCCTTGAGCCAGTACTGCATAGGTGAATTGCTGGCCTCTCTGAGCTGGTTCGCCTCCAACTTGACCGGCTGGATTCACAGTGTTCTGTGCCTGGATCGCATTCACAACATCCGTGACGGTTATGCCCAACTTCGCCAACTGGTCAGGCTTCACCCATAACCTCATGGCGTACTGGCCGGCTCCGAAGACCTGGGTCTGGCCGACGCCATACGAGCGTCCAATAGGATCATTGAGGTTGATGTAGGCATAGTTAGCCAGGTATGTCGCATCGTGAGTGCCGTGCGGCGAGTAGACGGCGATTAGCATGAGGGGTGCGGTAGTCGCCTTCTTCAGGATGATTCCGTAATTGTTCACCTCGGGCGGCAACTGACCGTTTGCCAGTTGCTGGCGCGACTGCGTGAGCAACTGGTCCATGTTGGGATCCGTCTTGAGGTCGAAATCGACGAACATCGTGGTTTGCTGGTTCGCGGCGGTGTTTAGCGAGTACATGTAAGCCATGTTGTCCACGCCGCTGACCTGCTGCTCTATCGGTGTGGCAACCGCTTGCTCGAGGGTCTCCGCGTCTGCACCTGGGTAGGTGGCTTGCAACCGGATCTCAGGTGGGGCGATGTTCGGGAACTGCGCTACCGGCAAAGTCGCGATTGTGATCGCGCCGACAATGACCGTAAGAATCGCAATGACGATCGCGACGATGGGCCGTCGAATGAAAAAGTGCGCCATGGCTTAGCGATCCTCCGTTTCCTTGTAAGCGGTTGGATTCACCAGTTGGCCTTCCTTGACTTTATCTGCGCCGACAGCGACCACTCGTTCTCCCGACTTCAGGCCAGAAGTAATCACCCAGAGGGTCCCCATCGTCGGCCCAACTTGTACGGTGCGTAGTTGTGCCCGATTGTCGGCACCGATGACAGTCACCTGGTATGTCCCCTGCTGTTGAATGACTGCCGCCTGCGGCACCAGCGTCGCTCCCGTGATGCTCCCGGTCGGTGCCTGAATGCGCGCATACTGGCCCGGCCGCAAAAGGTTCCTTGAGTTGGGGAATTCACCCACAATCTGAATGGTCCCGGTCTGCGTATCCACTTGACGATTGGCAAAGATAATTTTGCCCGGATGCGGATATGTGCTCCCGTCGGCCAGAGTCAACTGCAACGGGATTCGCGAAGCGTGCGTCAGCCAGTCCGCGCTACCTGGAGCGACCCCATCCGCCAGACGCAGATATTCCTGCTCGCTGATTGGAAAATAAACCTTGATCGGGTTCACCTGGGAAACCGCCGTGAGCACGGTAGACTGGCCCACCAGGTTGCCCACCTGCACGGTGGTGATGCCGGCAATCCCGTCAATCAGCGAAACGACTCTCGTGTAGCCCAAATTCAGCGCAGCCTGCTCGAGCGCCGCCTGGTCGGCTTCTACTAATGCCTTTGCTCCGAGCAGCGACTGCGTGTCAGTATCGAGTTGGCTCTGGGGAATCGCGTGAGCTTCCGCCTCCGGAACGTCACGCTTCACGTTAAGCTCGGCGTTGGCCATCTGCGCCTGCGCTTGGGCCAGCTGTCCTTTGGCTTGATCAAGTGCTGCTTGAAACGGCCGAGGGTCGATTTCGAAAAGGAGTTGATCCTTTTTGACCACTGACCCTTCGTGATAATCCTGGCGTATCAGGTAACCGCTCACCTGAGGCTGAATCTGCGCATTCACGTAGCCTTCGAGAGTCCCTACCCACTCACCCTGAACCGGTACATCCTTTTGAATGACTGGTGCCACTTCAACTAATGGAGGCGCTGGCGCCGAAGCATGAACCTTACTGCTGTCGCAGCCAAGCACATTAAGTAGCAACACTGGAGCAAGCAAACTTAGAGCTGCCCACCTGATATGAGCGCTCGGGGATTGGGGCACTGAATCGCCAGAACCCGAATTCTTGAACATGCGTCCTTCTCCTCACACATGCAGTAGGGCAATACACATGCCAAACCCGTGAGTCCGTAAAACCATGAAATTTCAGCGCCTGATGGAATGCGGCGGCGGTGACAGTTGGGCTTTGTCGATTAGTTTCGACAGTTGCAGCGCAGAGTTAGTGCGCTCTCATAACGATCAGCAGGAAATGTTTTGACGTCGAAACTGTCGAGACGAAGCCGACAGTCGACAGCTGGTTGCGGATTAAGAATCTCCACAAGGTTCGACGCAACTGGCTGGGAAGAGTGCAATAAGCGGTGAATTTGGAAAAACGCAGCTTTTGGCAATATGGGTGCCTCAAGCCGGAATGCGAACAAGACAAGGAATCCCCGTCATGAAATTAAAAGAGTACGACTTTAAACGTAATTCGATCGTGGAGAATCAGACGTTCTTCCTCGGATCTAAATGCGTTCACTGCGGGTTCGCAGTCCTCGGATCTTCGCTTGAAGAATTACTAAAGGAGGAAGAACGCCACCGCGCGCAATGCATTCTGACACGCGCAACGTCATAAAGCTGCGCAGAACCAAGGACACAGAACCGGTGTACACCTCTGATGAGTGTTCCCTATTTCGGGACCAGAGACAGAAAAGGAGATGAAAATGGGCGCACTTGATGGGAAGGTAGCTGTAATCACAGGGGGCAATAGCGGGATCGGCCTGGCTACGGCGAAGCGCTTCGTTAAGGAGGGGGCCTATGTATTTATCACAGGGCGACGGCAAGCAGAGTTGGATAAAGCAGTCTCCCTCATCGGGAAAAATGTAACGGCCGTCCAGGGAGATGTCTCGAAACTCGAGGATCTTGATCGTCTCTACGAAACGGTGCGAAAGGTGAAGGGACACGTGGACGTCGTCTTCGCAAATGCCGGCGTCGTAGATCCAGTTTCCCTCGCGGCGTCGACGCCAGAAAAGTTTGACGAGCACTTCAACTTGAACGCGCGCGGGGCGTACTTTACGGTGCAGAAGGCGCTCCCGCTGCTGACCGATAACGGATCGATCATCCTCTCTGGATCGGTGGCATGGCAGATGGGCATTCCGGGCTACGGCGCGTATTCGGCGACGAAGGCTGCTCTGGTTTCCTTCGTCCGGAGTTGGACCG
This sequence comes from uncultured Acidobacteriaceae bacterium, assembly GCA_963807145.1. Taxonomy (GTDB): domain Bacteria; phylum Acidobacteriota; class Terriglobia; order Terriglobales; family Acidobacteriaceae; genus Sulfotelmatobacter. Next base: position 50,287 of record CAWEBA010000021.1, read on the forward strand.
CTGAGTTGGCCGGCCGCGGCATCCGAGCGAACGTGATCAGCCCTGGCCCGACGGAGACGCCCATGGTCCACGTCGGCTCTAAAGGATCTCCGGAGGGTACAAGCGAATATTTCCGGAAGATGATTCCGATGGGACGACTTGGAACCGCGGATGAGCTTGCATCGGCAGCCGTGTTTCTGGCTTCCAACGAGAGCAGCTTCATCACTGGCATCGACCTGCCAGTTGATGGTGGCACAGCATCCAGATAATCCGCCCCAAACGCAATTCCGACTGATTGACGCCAGCGGGCTTCCCTCGACAAAGGAGATTTGTCATGAAAGTAGGGTTTATAGGAGCTGGGAAGGTAACCGGCACATTCGGCCGTCATTTGATAAACGCTGGTCACACCGTAGTTATATCCAATTCCAGAGGTCCGGAAACACTAGTGGATTTCGTCGCCGATCTCAGTCCAGGCGCCATTGCGGGGACCAAGGAGCAGGCTGCCGAATGCGCCGTCATTATTCTTGCTGTCCATTGGGTGAACGTGCGTGCGGCGCTAAAAGGTATCGATTGGCATGGCCGGATTCTGATCGATGCGACTAACGCGCACATGGATCCTATACCCGACATCAGTCTGGCAGGAGTCACCCGATCGCGGGCCGCGTTGAAAGGGCGCACATCGAGCGAGATGGTCGCCGAGATGGCGGTCGGCGCGCGGCTTGTGAAATCGATCAGCAACATGCCGATGGCCTGGATACAGGACTTCTCGCCGAACAAACCCCATACTGTCATCTTTACATCCGGTGACGACGCCGAAGCCAAACAGTTGGTGATCGAATTGATCAACAGCACTGGATTAGTCGCGATTGATCTCGGATCACTCGCCATAGGCGGTGCGATGCACGAGGTCGGCGCTCCTTTATCCGCCGTCGAGTTCCACTTCGTCCGCCGGCTTCGTTAAGAGTTCAGCTGACCCGCAGAAGTCGCGCTGCGCTCGACCTACACAAGCCCTACCCACCCTAAGCATACCGATCAGTGAACAATGTTGACGGCCATCACGGGCGTAATCGACTCGGTCGCGTTCTTGCCCGCAGGGAACAGGCGCATACCAAGGATTACTCCCACGCGGCTGTTGAAATTGTATTCGACGGCAGGAGCCAGACCGAACGCCTGGCTGGATCCAGAATTGAGGAGGATAGGAAGGTTCGGACTCGCGATGTTATATCCAGCCACGTGCGTGCTGTATTGGTGCCGGTACACGCCTTCCATGACAAGTACCCAGTGACGGGTCGCGTTGTACTCGGCGGCCAAGTCGGCGAGCAGGGCGGCACCGGGGCTGGCATGGCCGCGGAATCCCTGGGACGTACCGTAGACGCTGGCATCCTGAACATTCACTGACTTGGAAAGCGCCTGTGTGACGTTGAAGCGCGTGCGCAGGATGCGGCCAGTCGGCATCCAGAAAAAAGTCTGCGTGTAGAGACCGAGGGTGGTCGTGTACGCGCCGGCGCCGAAGCCGTCGCTGGGGCGGTCGAGTTGATCGTACTTTCCGGTCGGAAGCGTTTCCTGTACGTTGACCGAAGCAGTGGGGAGCCAGCCGCCTTCATGAAACAAGTGGAGCCGGTATTGGGCCTGCACCATGAGATCGCCGACGCCCCGGCCGCCGGATCCGTTACCCGGTTCGTTGTAGCCGAATGTGGGGATCACTCCTACCGTGAATTTGTTGACGAGGCCGTAGTTGATGTAGGTGAGCGAGCCGTACCCGTTCTGGTGCGGTGCGCTGACGCGAGTGCCTGCGGAGTTGTAGAAACCCTCGGTGATCACGTCGTAAACATAGGGCTCGACCAGCACGTGACCCTTCGGCAGCGTTGAGGCGTTTGGAGCCAGCAAAGGACCGGTCCACCAGGCATCATCGAGCGGCTGGCGGAAGGCTACCGAAGGCACGGACGTCTGCGCGGCCAGGCAAGTTGTCAGGGCGATCACAGCGAATGAATTCTGCAACACTCTCGCGACGGTCATCTCGATTAATCCAGTTCAATTGATTCAGTGTGAATGCGAGTGCCGGGTGAAGATGCCAGTTTTCTTGGATGCGCGCAATGTCTCTCGCGATGCGAAGAAAAAGAGAAAGTGACGAACCTCCAAGGACGAGGGGCAACAAGACACGTTTGCGGTCGTCAGCAGCGGGAATTCATTTTGGGCTAACTTGCGCAGATCATCTTGGTTACTGATCTCCCACCGAGCCGCGAAGCACCGTAATGGATGCCATCGGAAGCTTGTAGAGCGTTTCCGCACCGCCCTTTACCTTCGACCGGGACGGTGGGCCATCAGGATCTGCGTGGCCCCGGTCCACGGACCTGAAAGATGAACCGTCGGGATCCGCGTGACCACCTTCTGCTTCGTGCCACTTGTATTCGGCGGATCCGAATGTGATGCGATCCACCTGTCCGGTGAAGTGGCGGTCGCGCCCGGTTACAGGATCGTTGAACACAACCTTTACTGCGTGATCATTGGATTGGTCCCGGTTCACGAACATTACAGACCACTGTCCGTCCGGACGCTCGACCGCGTAGGCCGTGACCAGCACGGTTCCCGCAGCGTCGGTTATGTCGCTTGAAGCTCTGAAGAGTTTGTGCGGAGCATCGATCGGTTGCACCCACTCTTTTGTAATAAGCTGCGAAGCCATGTACTGAGGAGGATAGCCGATCAGGTTGTAGTGTTCGTCAAGCAGGAGCAGGGGGTAGGCGCCCCAGTGGCCTGGCGAAGGCATGTAGTGAAAATAGTAAGTGGCCCCGGCGCCGGCAGTCATCATGGAGCCAACGTAATCGGCCAGCCATAACGCGCCTTTCACGGTCGAAACTCCTGCTCCGCCTCCGATGTTGCCCTCGGTCATGAAAAAGGGAATGTTCGGAGGCAACCCGTTATCTTTCCAAACCTGCACAATGTGTTTGACATATTCCGGTTCCGCATACAGATCGGCCCAGGAGTAGGTGGTCTTATCCTGGTAAGGATAATGTTCGAAAGAAAAGAAGGCGAAGTCACTCAGGTGCCCATGGGCTTTGAGATAGTCGACAAATCGTCCAAGCCATGAGACTTTTCCGGCCGCGTCCGGCCACACTTCTACGTCGTCAAACGTTCCTTCGAAAGGCGGACCTCCCAGCTTGGCTTCGGGAACGAGCCGGTGAATCGCGGTGGCGAATTGCACGTACAACGCGCCATAGTCTTCCGGCAGTATGTGCTGCCCATCGGCCTCTTCTCCCATCTCGATCCAGGAGATGGGATAGTGCCGTTTGTATAAATAGGCAATCTCGTTGGCCGCATCCTCGGGCGTGGAATACAGCATGGCGATTGGAACCATGGTGGGAAGCCCGCGGGTAACGCCGCTGGTGAAGAAGAAATCGAATCCGACTTGATCTCCTCTCGATTCGTCCATATCAGAAGCCGCATGCCACGGATCAACCGAAGAAGGCCAAGTCACAGTCTGATTGCGGCTGGGGAAATGAGTAACGTAGTCGTTGAACTCGCCATCCGCCGAGAGGGCACCGGCATAAAGTTCGTTGATGGCATAGCCCACGCAGTTGCGCTTATCGGCGGAGCCGTGACTATCGCAGGTGTTGGAAGATTCCGTCATCCAGATGCGGAGATAGCGCACAGGAATCATCCAGGAAACCAGCTTCAGGGTGACCGTACCACCTTTGCCTTCCGTGATCGTGCCCAACGGAAAAGTTTGCCACGTGCCCTTAGTGGTCCCGTCATAGAAGGGTTCCAGCTCGCCGGTCCAGAACTGAACTGAGTAGCGCTTCGCATAGGGCTCAGCCCACGCAATCCGAATGGCGTTGAGCGGAACCTTGCTGCCCAGATCGATCATCACCCACTGCGGGTGCAGCGAGTCGTCTTCGCCGGTAAATGCTTTCGTGAGGTACGGATTGCTCTTCCAATACGATTTCGGATCGCCGTCGGTCAGCCGGGACCAGCCGTTTCCATCGCCGCGGCTGAAACCGCGATGCGGAAGCGGAGCTGCCCACGAATGGCGGATCATCTCCGCAGTCGGTTCCGCGTTGCCGACGAAGTAGCCTTGTTGTTTTTCCGCATCGCTCCATGTGCCGTTCGGGTTCCAATGCCAGGCCTCGACCATCAGCTCTGTGTTCTGGCGATAGGTCACGGTTTGCCATCCCGCGCCGAGAATCTCCTTGAGTACGGGGTCGGTCAGCAAGTGGTCCGGGGTTCCAGTCCTCAGTCGATCAATCGCCGCGCCCAGAGAGCGCACAGGGCTGAACGTGTTGGCAACGTGAGAGGGTGCAGCGTCAACGGTGATTGTCTGCGCGATTGCCGCGTTCGTTGTCCAACTCGCCGCCGAAAAAACGATCGCGATCCCGAACCAAACTGCAAGCACTCGGTCTTTGATGCTCGGCACCATTGCTGCCTCCATGCAGGTTCCTCCAAGCCGTCGCACTCGAGGAAAGACTTCGGCGCGGTTCCAAGAAGAACGCGTACTTTCATTCAGCGAAACGGTTCGTTTCGCTCTAAAGTCCACGGCCTGCCAGGATGACCGTTTATCTCAGCCACAGCGGGTGTGTCAACTCTTTTGTGCGGAACTGAATCGATTTAATACTCGAACGTCGCAGATGCTTGCCGTTGGCGTTCGAAAGACTAGGCCTTTGGAGCTCCGCTGAAAATCTCGACCAGGCGGTCCGCGATTATCTTGTCCTCGCCGTCCTTGAGCTGCCAAACCGCAAAGCCAAAACTGTTCGGGTCACCGGAATGCCCATGATGCTCGCCATGGTTGTCACTGGAATGATTGTCACCAGAATGATTTCCACCAGCCAGCGCATCGGGATCGCGCCCCCGCATGCCGCCGGCTCCGGCTCCCATGCTCCCGATACCGACCGGCCGGGTGTCGGCCAGCTTCCGCATGACTTCCTTCCCGGTGATGTTTAGCTTCGAGGGATCAATCTGCCAGCTGTAACGCGGCGTCACGTTTCCCAGAGCTTGCGGGTTGAACTGCCGCGGCAGCGCCGTGACACCGAACTTCTTTACGGCATCGGTGATCACCTGCGCGCGTTCGTCATACATTTTCAACGACACATCGAGATCCTGATTGACAAAGATTTCCAGCGCTTTCAGCATGCCGAAGATGGTCTCTTTGCCCACCTTGCAGCAACGGCCGATGCGATCTTCCTGCGGGCTCATGTTGAGCAGAGCATAATGGATCAGATCTTCTTTGCCGATCAGGATACCCGCTGCCTGCGGTCCTCGGATATCCTTGCCACCGCTGAAAGCAACCATGTCGAAGCCGAGCGCCGGGTACTCCCAGAGCCGCTCTTTCGGCGGTACATCCGCTGCAGCGTCATTGAACGTATAGAGATTGTGTGCCCGGGCGATTTCAACCGTCTCGGGTCCGCTGACCTTGCCTTTGTCGGACAGGATGTTGGTGAAGTGGATCGCTACCGTCTTCGGATTGATGGCGGCAATCATCTCTTCGCGCGTCTCGACTTCGACCAGCTTCGCGCCGGTCTGCCGGATCTGATGATCAAACGGATAGCGATGGCTCTTCTGGATAATCACTTCGTTCCTGGGGAAATTGCTTACGTCGGGAATGTCGCGCATGCGAGGCTCAAGGTCTTCGGTCATCATTCCCGCGTAACCGACCACCATGGCTGCGGCTGCTCCGCCAGTCACCAGGCCGGTATAGCCAGCTGGGGATTTACACAAGTTCGCGATGAACTTACCGGCCGCAATCTCAAGCTCATCGATCAGAACGAAGTGCTCGTTGCCTCTCCGGATCAGCTCCACGACTTCCGGCTGCATCACCGACCCACCGATGACAGTCACGGTGCCATTGATGTTGATGAGAGGGGTTACTCCCAGCTCGGCGTAGATGTCGCCGGTCGAACCCAGGCCTGTGGTGATAGGTACGATCGGACTCCCATCGATCGCGGGCGCAAACGGCTTGGTTTTTTTCCCGAACGCACTCGCAGCGCTCAACTTGGCTGGAGCCAACAGCGAACTGCCGGCCACCCCAACCACGGCCAGAAACGAACGGCGGTTCCAACCCGATTTCAAGCCCATTCGCAGTCTCCCCTCTATGTCGCCAGCAATTTATTTATCCGCAGACGCCGCGGGCGGATTCACTACCAATGCGCTGCCAACGATTTCAATCAGCGAATCTCCCGGAATCCATTCCAGAGCCATGCAGGCACGAGATGGAGCTTTACCCGGAGAGAAATAGGTCCCGTAGATTTTGTTCAAAGCGTCGTACTGCGCTTTATGGGCGTCGAACCGTGCCTTACCGGTGGGCATGGGCACAGTGTCGGCGAGAGGCAGACAAAGAAAGACCTGGAGATGGATGATGCTGTCCATGGTGCAGCCTGCTCGCTCGACCGATTTCTTAAGCGCGTCCATAGTGCGGGTGACGTGCTTTTCGAAAGGATCCGTTACCAGGATGTGATCCTCCTTGGGATAGCTGTCATTGGAACCCGTGCCAGAGAAATAGTAGATGCCATCGTGAGTGTGGTTACCGCCGCCAGAGCGGCGAGGTGTATCTCCGCCAGCTCCGCTGGCGGGTGTGGGTGCACCGGCAGGAGTAGCCTGCTGAGTTGCGAAGAGTTTCAGCGAGCCCGTTACGAGAGCCGCCATCGCCGCGATCTTGCCAACGAAGTTGCGTCGAGTGTTGATTTCCACAGAATTTCTCCTTCGGGTCTTCGATCGAGAAAAAATCTGACAGCCTGCAATGATAGCGCAGAGACCAGTGGTCTATGGAGGTTTCAGTCTCCGATCAGCGCTGCACTCGGCGCATTGCTGGGTTGGGGGCTCAGTTTTCGCGGCGCTCGTTTAGACCAACGCACCAACGCTAACCCGGCCATCTGGTTAGAACGACTTGTGCGGCCGTCAGTTTGTGCAAACCGCGTTCTCGCGTGTCTGCGATGAGATCCCACCCCTGCTAGACTGACGCGGTGCGCCGTCTGATCGTCAATGCCGATGATTTTGGCTTCACTGCGGGCATCAATCGCGCCATCGTCGAGGCTCACACTCGCGGAATCGTGACCTCCACCACGCTGATGGCTAACGGGCGGGCCTTCGACGACGCAGTGCGTTCAGCGACGACTGTTCCTAGTCTGAGTGTGGGCTGCCACGTCGTACTGATCGACGGTGCGCCAGTTCTCGACGCGGAACAGCTGCCTTCTATCACAACGCCGAATTCGGGCAGTGGCTCTCGCTTCCGCGATGGATTGAAATCTTTCATCGCCCGCGCACTCGCCGGCCGTTTGAATCCGCACGAGATCGAGACCGAAGTCGGCGCGCAGATTCGCAGACTGCAATCGGCCGGCGTCAATGTCTCTCACGTGGATACTCACAAACACACGCATCTGTTTCCAGCGGTGCTGCGGCCTTTGCTGCGTGCTGCCGGGGCCTGCGGGGTGCGCGCCATTCGAAATCCGTTTGGCCCCAGCAAACCGCTGAAGTCGAGCGCGCTGCTGGCTCGTCCAGGTCTTTGGACCCGCTACGCCGAGGTAAAAATTCTTCGCACACTGGCAGCCAAGTTTCGTGAAGCGGCGAGACGAGAAGGCTTCCTGACTCCCGATGGCACGCTCGGCGTCGTCGTGACTGGTGCTCTCGACGAGAAACTGTTCCGCGGCATCGCAGCCATCATTCCTGAAGGAACCTGGGAATTTGTCTGCCATCCGGGCTACAACGACGCTGATCTAACCTCGGCCAGCACTCGGCTGCGGCATTCGCGCGAGACCGAGCTCCGCGTTCTAACCATGCCGGAGGCGCGGCAGTTGTTGTTGGATGAAAGAATCGCTCTGATTTCATATCGCGATTTCCTTCTCACCGAGACTTAGCAGTAGCGTTTTTCCGGTCCCAGCGGGACGAGCCACCCGTGATCGAATGACCTTGGTAACCTTTCGCACGTGCTGGTCTGCGTTATGATTGCCTTAGAACCGGCTCAGAGATTCTAGCTGGGAGGCCTTTTATCATGTCTGCCACTGGGGCAGCCCCGCGAGCGACCTTAGACCTGCGCGTACGCGTGTGGGGCATGGGCGCGAACGACCAACCCTTCCATCAAAACGCCACCGCACAAAATGCCAGCATCACCGGAGCCTGTATTTCCGGCATCGAGCAGGAATTGAAGGTGGGCGATGTCATCGGCGTTCAATACGAGACGAGGAAAGCTCGCTGCAAAGTAATCTGGGTGTCGGAAGCCACTGGATTAAAGAAGGTTCAGGTCGGGGTTCAGTTGGTGGTCGATCAGGAATGCCCTTGGCTTTCCCAACTGCCCGAAGAAGTTCGGTCTAACCTGCCGGTTCCTACTCCCGATAATCGCCGAAGGTTTCAGCGTCACAAGATCTCGTTTCCTCTGGAATTCAAAGACGAGCGCGTGAATACTCCCATGCGCGTAAACGCCACTGATATCAGCGGGAACGGTTGTTATGTTGAGACTGCCATGCCGTTGGCGATCACGACCGTGCTCAGGGTAGATTTCTGGATCGATCAGGAACACATCACCGCCACCGCCACGGTCCGCACCCGTGATCCTGGAGTAGGCATGGGCATCGAATTCACCGGCGTACCGGAAGAGACCAAGAAACGCTTCCAAGCTCACCTGGACAAGATGGATCCCGGGATGATGAAGCCTGCGCCAAAAGCTGACGAATAACTCCTCCCGCAATCAAATCATTGTTGCCTCGCATCGTTTCCTCGCATCAGTCCGTCGGCAGCTGTACAATCTGCATCCTCTATTGTTTCCAGCCATCGAATACAGAGCCATTAAGAAAAGGCGGACTTTAGCGGAATGAAGATTGGGATTACTTGTTACCCGACCTATGGCGGCAGCGGCGTCGTGGCTACCGAGCTAGGTCTGGAATTGGCCCAGCGGGGTCACGAGATTCATTTCATTTCCTACGCCCAGCCTATCCGCCTGAGGGGTGAGGAGCCCAATATTCATTATCATGAGGTTGAAGTGTCCAGATACCCGCTCTTCGACTATCCTCCGTACGATCTGGCGCTAGCCACGCGGATGGCCGAAGTGGCGCAGTTGTATGATCTCGACCTGCTGCACGTACACTACGCGATCCCGCATTCCGTGAGCGCGTTGCTGGCGCGGCAGATGCTCGGGGATGGCGCGCGCGGCCGCCGCCTGCCCTTCGTCACGACCCTTCACGGAACGGATATCACGCTGGTGGGGATCGACCGCTCCTATCTGCCCATCACCCGCTATTCCATTAACCAGAGTGACGGTGTCACCGCGGTCTCCAACTACCTGCGCGACCGCACCATGCGGGTTCTCGATGTTAAGAAAGAGATCGAGGTGATCTACAACTCCGTGAACTGCGACGTATATGTCCGGAACAACAACCCCGAGCTTCGCGCCGAATATGCGCCCAACGGCGAGCGTCTGCTCGTACATCTCTCCAATTTCCGGCCGGTAAAACGAGTCTCGGATGTGGTCGAGATATTCGACCGCGTGCGCAAGAAAATTCCCTCGAGATTAATGCTGATCGGCGACGGTCCCGACCGTTCGGTGGCCGAATGGCTGGCCGTGCAAAAGGGAATCCATGAAGATGTGCTTTTTCTCGGCAAACAGGATCAGGTGCAGGAGAAGCTGGGAATCGCCGACATCTTGCTCATGCCGAGTGAACTGGAATCCTTTGGCTTGGCGGCGCTGGAAGGGATGGCCTGTGAAGTTGTTCCCATCGCGACGCGCACCGGCGGCGTCTCCGAAGTGATCGAACACGGCGTGAGCGGCTACCTCGCCGACGTGGGCGATGTGGACACGATGGCCCGCTATGCGATCGAGTTGTTGAGTGATGAAGAGCGGCTGCGGGCTATGGGCAAGGCCGCTCGAGCCGTTGCTCAGGCGCGTTTCTGCTCGAGCCGGATCGTCCCCCAATACGAAGAATTTTACCGGCGCGTAGTCGAACGCACTTCATAGAAGGCCTCTGGAACTGCTCCGGTGGCCTGCAAAAGCGGTAAGCGGATGCGCACCAGAGTTCCCTTCCCTTCCTCGCTATCGATGGTCATTCGCGCAGTATCTCCATACAACACTTGCAGCCTCTCCGAAATATTTGCCATGCCAATGCCAGCGCCATGCATGCCGCTTGATTCCTCCTGTGGTGTGGCCGCCATGCCGACGCCGTCGTCTTCCACCTCGATCACCAACCCGGAGTCGGCCAGGCGGCTGCGAAGATAAATGCTCCCGCCTTCCACCATCGAGGAAAGTCCATGCTTGATGGAATTTTCGACCAGGGGCTGCAACAGCATGCTGGGAACCATCACGTCGAGCGATGCGGGGTCCAGTTCTTTTACCACCCGTAGCTTATCCTGTCCGAAGCGGACAACTTCAATGTCGAGATAGTTGTCGATGAACTCCACTTCTTCGCGGAGCGGCACGAAGGAGTCTGCGCTGTTGAGCAAACGCCGGAGAATGGTAGCCAGTTTCGAAATCACGTCGCGAGCTTTATCGGGATCGAAGCGCACCAGCGAAGAAATCGAGTTCAGCGTATTGAAAAGAAAATGAGGATTAATCTGGTTCTGCAGCGCTTCCATACGCGCATGCAGAAGTAAGCGCTCCTGCTCTTCCAGTTTGATCTGGATGCGCACGCCGTTGAAGATCTTGATTTCGATTCCGATGGCCGTCACCGAAGTGGCATAAATCGCGGCCCACACCCATAAGTTTCCGGGGCTCTCCAGGCTGAAGATCGAGTGCGGGAAGTATCGTGCCAGTTCCGTCTGCACAAAACGCAAGCCCACGACCGTGGTGAAGAACATAATCTGCCAGTCGAACAGGCGCGGCGTGGGCAGATTCCGCCGAATCAGGCGAAAGATGCTTTGATCGATGAAAGGAGAGAACGACCAGATGTCGTCCTTATCGATCGACATGGTACGCAGTTGGCCGGCAATAAAACCACAAAGCACGTCGAACGGCATCGCCGCCCACTCACCATGCAGCAGCGCCGGCATACCCATGAGGACTCCGCCGAGCGATCCCGCCCAGCGTCCGCCGATCACTCCCAGCAGCAGCGCGGTCTCAAAACTTAGATCGCCAGCCAGGAAACTCGGGACCGCAAGACGAATCCAGACACCAGCCGTGATGGGGAGCGCCATGCACAACACCAGGTAAACCTTCTGCCGAAACGAGCGCTCTTCGCGAAACAGCAGCCTCTTGAATTCCTTGGAGCGCACCAGGCTGCTGGAAACGGCAGCGGCGACACCCAGCTTAAGCACCAGATGAATAAGAATGATCTGCGGTTCCATGGCATTCGAGCGAACACAAAACGCCCGCGAGAAAACTGTAGCACGAGGCGGTGGATCGGGAATTTGAATCGTCAGTATCTGGTTCCGGCCTGTCTTGCGCTTTCTCCGCAGCGGACGCAGCATCTTGGCTTCGTCATCGTGCGGGGAACTCCGCGTCCTCGGCGGGTTTCATTTGTTCTTCAGAAAAGCGCGCAGATCTGTCCCGGTCATCTCTTTCGGTTCGTCGACGCCCAGCATCCCCAGCATGGTTGGAGAAATATCCCGCAGCGAGCCGTTGGGCTTTAAGGTGTACTGCTTCGCGTCTTGAGCCACAACGACAAGCGGCACCGGATTGGTGGTATGCGCGGTGTGCGGTCCGCCGGTGACAGGGTCAATCATCATTTCGGCATTACCGTGATCCGCGGTGATCAGCATAGCGCCGCCCTTGGCGCGAACCGCGCTCTCGATGCGGCTCAGGCACGCATCCACGGTTTCGACGGCTTTTATCGTCGGCTCAATCTTGCCCGAGTGCCCAACCATATCGGCGTTGGCGAAGTTTACGATGATCACGTCAAACGTCCCTTCTTCCGTGGCCTTTACGACGGCGTCGGCAATGCCTGCGGCGCTCATCTCCGGCTTCAGATCGTAAGTCGCAACCTTGGGCGATTGCACCATCACGCGCTCTTCGCCGGGAAAAGGCTGCTCCACTCCACCGTTAAAAAAGTATGTAACGTGAGCGTACTTCTCGGTCTCGGCCACGCGCAGGTTGCGCATGTTGAGACCACCCATCACGTTGGCCAGAATATTCGCCATGGATTCCGGCGGAATCACCACCGGCAGGCCGAAGTTCTTGTCATACTGCGTCATGCAGACGTAGTGCAGATTTTTCGGAACCCGGTCGCGCGGAATCGTGGCATCGAGGTCAGTTGCGCCCGGTAGATCGCTGCCGCCCTTCGCGTTGAGTCCGCTGTTGCGCGCCAGCGCGCGTGTGATCTGGCGGACACGATCGGCGCGGAAATTAAAGCAGATGCAGGCATCGTCATCGCGAATCATTGCGAGCGGCTGGCCATTGTTGTCCGTGCACACAAACGGAATGACAAACTCATCGGTGATGCCCCGGTTGTAGGAATCTTTCATTCCCTGCACCGGGTCGGCGCTCTTTCCGCCTTCGGCGTCGCCGAAGACCATCGCGTTGTAGGCCTTGGCGATCCGCTCCCAGCGCCGGTCCCGATCCATCGCGTAATAGCGACCACTCACCGTGGCGATCTTTCCGGAGTTGTACTCCCGCATTTTCTGCTGCAGTTGTTCGAGGTACCCGGCGCCATTGGTGGGCAGCGTGTCGCGACCGTCCATGAAGGCATGCACGAAAACGCGATCCACACTGTTCTGCTTCGCCATCTTCAGCAGGGCGTAAAGGTGAGCCTGCTGCGAATGCACGCCTCCATCTGAGACCAGGCCGAACAGATGCAATCTGCGCTCGCCGGCGCGCGCGTGCTTCATCGCCGCAAGCAGCACGGGATGCGAGAAGAAGTCGCCGTTCTGGATCATCAGGTCGATGCGGGTAATGTCCATGTGCACGATCCGGCCGGCGCCAATATTGAGATGCCCGACTTCGCTGTTACCCATCTGACCTTCGGGCAGGCCGACAAACGGTCCGCTGGTATGAATCAGCGTGTTGGGATATTCCCGCAGCAAGCGATCATAGGTGGGCTTGCGCGCCAGCGCGATGGCATTGGCTTTGGTCTCGGCGCGATAGCCCCAGCCGTCGAGAATGATAAGGACAAGTGGTTTCGGACGAGGCATTAGTCGAAGAGTTCCTGCTCCAGCCTGGAGCGTTCGATGTTTAAGTAATCTGTGACGTCGGAGAGGATTGCACTCAGCGTCCCAAGTCGCAGCGTCTTGTGGTCGGGGCCGGTCACATGATGCTCATAACCGCGAAGGCGGGACTGCAAAGCGGATATGACTGCCGAGTTGTCGAGTACGTTCGTAGCCAAAGCGTCGCGGCAGCCGGGTGAGCTCGTGACCGGAAAGATCACGAGGCAATCTCAAGTGGAAATAACCTCGTCCTTGACGGTGTGCAGACGAATCACGGCAGGGGCCGTTCCGGCGTCAAAGTGACACTGGACCGCTTCCCTAACATTCCGTTTCAATTCCTCGAACGTGTCTGCCTGAGTGAAGATTGAATGACCAAGCGCCCGAGCTTCGTATCCACCTTCAGTCGACTCCTGGACCGAAAAGATAATCTCACTGTCCGGCATAGGAGAAATTATACCGCTTTGTCGGGATATCCCCCCTCCCCCTCGATCTATTGGAATCAGCATGTTAGCGAGAAAACGCCGAAATGATCTCTTGGAGTCAATGGCTTGCGGGCAAAATCTTGGGAGCAAACGAGTTAGCGTTACTGTCGCCGAGTTCGCCACACCGCCTCCGGTCCCATGGTCGACTGTTTGGGCTGTGGAAGGCAAGGTCGGATGTCACAAGAGTAACGGCGCTATCGCCTCGGTCGGCGGAGTATCCGGTTGCATAGCCACGTGAGAGCCCCTCCCATCAAGAGGAGAAATACGTAAACGAATATACGCCCTTCTAGGCGGGAGAACCGAACATGGAAGAACAGAAGCAACAGCGCCGTCGCCAGCAAGAGTCCCGAAGCGAGAAGCAGGAAAGAGTCGAGCGCCGGATGGCCGAAGCTCTGCGTTTTGCCCGATCGACGTTCCGCTCTGGCCCTGAGATAGCCGTAGCCCAGATAAACGATGATAAGCACCAGTCCTACCCATGCGCGCTGGTTCATCCTAGCTCCGGACTTCGACTACGACACTTGATCGCTGCAACCAACAGCGTTATCTATCCTCTTTAATTCAGGCCCAGGGTGTGCTTATCAACAACCAACCCCCAAAATCTGCATTGATTCTCTTCACTGCTTCGGTGACGCAGTTTTCTCCTCGGCCCGCTTGAGCAACGCGTCGACCTCTGCCTCAATCCGCGGATACACCGCGCGCATGGTTTCCGCCGTCACTGCAGGTATCTCGTGGAGATACTTCTGCCCGACTGGAGAGGAGAAGAACGACGTGAACGCGTCGATCTCGGTTTTCGTAAAGTGCCGCTGATAAACCGGGATCATGTCGCTCAGCATTTCATCGAGGGGAAAATTCTTTAAGAGTTCTTCCGACTGCCGGTCCATGCTCGCAAGCTGTGCTGCGGTGACATCCGGATGCCGTTTCTTAATCTCATCGCGGTTCAGAGTCCGGGCCTGCGCGAACACCTGTTGCATCATCTGGGCCATCTGGTCGCGGCTGGCCATGACATCGAAGAGCTTCTGGACGTCTTCTTTGGAAGCCGCGTCGGGGGCGATCGACACATTGGTCTGAGCACCGGCGCATAAGGAAAGAACGAGAAAAGACACCGACAGCAACCATTTAAACCTCATAAACACTCCGCGACCAAGGATAGGCGCCTTCAGCCTTTGTAATTCAGTGCCTTCAGCCCCAGGAACCGGGCTGACGAACCCAACTCTTCTTCGATCCGCAACAACTGGTTGTACTTCGCAATGCGGTCGGTACGCGAGGCCGAGCCAGTCTTGATCTGCCCCGCCCCGGTGGCCACGGCAAGATCCGCGATAAACGTATCTTCAGTTTCGCCCGAGCGATGCGAGATGACGGACGTGTAGCCGTTGCGGCGCGCGAGGTCAATGGCGTCGAGGGTTTCGCTGACGGTCCCAATCTGGTTCACCTTGATCAGAATCGAGTTGGCCACGCCCTTGTCGATTCCTTCCTGAAGGAACTGAATGTTCGTGACGAAGATGTCGTCGCCCACCAGTTGAATCTTGCCGCCCAGTTCTTTGGTCAGGCTTTGCCAACCATCCCAATCGGCTTCAGATAAACCATCCTCGAGCGAAACGATGGGATAATCCTTCACCCACTTGGCATAGAACTTCACCATTTCGTCGGAAGTCTTCGCCGACTTATCTGATTTCTTGAAGACGTACTTGCCATCCTGATAGAACTCGCTCGCTGCGGGGTCGAGAGCGATTGCGATTTCGTCTCCCGGCTTGTAGCCGGCTTGCTGAATCGCTTCCAGCACCACTTCGATGGCCTCGACATTGGACTTCACCGAAGGCGCAAATCCGCCTTCGTCGCCGACCGCGGTGTTGTAGCCGCGCTTCTTTAGCACGCCCTTGAGCGTATGAAAAACTTCCACGCCCCAACGCAACGCTTCCGAGAACGATGGCGCGCCCACCGGCATGACCATGAATTCCTGGAAGTCGACATTGTTGTCGGCATGTGCGCCGCCGTTGAGGATGTTCATCATAGGCGTGGGTAAAGTGTTTGCGCCTACGCCGCCGAGATAACGGTAGAGCGGCAAGCCGTATTCCGACGCAGCCGCGCGCGCCGCCGCCATCGATACCGCCAGAATCGCATTCGCGCCCAGCCGGCTCTTGGTCTCGGTGCCGTCGAGTTCAATCATCTTTTGGTCAAGGCCGCGCTGGTCGGCGGCGTCCCAGTTCGCCAGCGCGTCGGCAATCTCTCCATTGACGTTCTCTACCGCTTTGAGCACGCCCTTGCCCATGAAGCGCGCACTGTCTCCGTCGCGAAGTTCAACCGCTTCGTGCTCGCCAGTGGACGCTCCGCTGGGCACAATGGCGCGTCCAACTGCTCCACTCGCCAACTGTACTTCCGCTTCTACCGTAGGATTGCCGCGCGAGTCCAGCACCTCGCGCCCAATGATTGCTCCAATATTCGTCATGCTGCACTTACCGTCCTTATCTGGACCCGCGGGTCGTGACTCGTCGTTCACCCGGACCGCGTCCGTGGGAAGATCTGAATTGAAACTCAGACGACGGCCGGTTAAATAGCCGACGCCTCTGTAGTCCTTGCCCATGTAGTGATTCCGAAGCTGTTGATTATAACGGAAGGAAGATTACGGGGATGTGACGTGGTTCGCAGGTTAATGTCCCGACTCAGCAAGAGGTCACGGCTTGGCTTGACGGAGTGTAGCGGAGCCGGGTCGCGGCGCGAGACCCGGCTCCGATAATTCTCATCTGCGGCTGTCTAGTTCTCGCCGCCCGATACGTTGCTACCCCAAAGCACGTTGCTACCCCAGAGTACGTTGCTGCCCCAGAGCACATTCGAACCCCAGAGCACGTTCGATCCCCACAACACATTGCTGCCCCACACCGCGTCAGAGCCCCAGAGCACGTTGCTGCCCGACACGGCTGCGCTCGCGCTCGCGCTGGTTGACACTTTTGATGTGCTGCCGACGAACTGGTAAGCGCCCCAAACGTTCGCGTAGGACCATGTCGACGACGTGTTCCATACCGCCGAAGGATCTGCGGTCATGGTCACCTGGTCGGTGCTCGAATTAAATGTGGTGACCGGAGACATCGCCGTCCCTTTCGCCACGGCGGTGCTATTCAAAGCAGCCTCGACATCGACGTAGCCGGCGCCGATGGTGAAGACGTCGTACTGATCGGTATAGGTGATCCCCGTGGTGGGATCGGTGGTGCTGCTGAATTGCGGGAAGGTTTTATATGCCGTCAGCATCAGGCGCGCCTTCACCTGATCAGGAGTGAGCTTTGGGCTCTTCTGCAACAGATCAGCGACAACTCCACTAACAATTCCTGTCGCCATGCTGGTTCCACTCAAAGTGAAGTAGGTGGAAGAGATTGCGCTGCTTCCGCCTTTCACGTAGTAGCTGAACGGAACCTGGTTGCCAGGAAGCTCGTTGTAGAGCGTAGAATTCTGCGCCTCCAGCGAGGTCAGCAGGTTGCCGGGCGCGACGAGATCAGGCTTTACAAAAGCGTCCACAACGGTCGGACCTTTCGAGCTGTAGCTGGCGATTTGGTCGTCGACTCGCGTCGGCGTGCCCATGGGCTTCATCGCGCCCACGGTGATCACATAAGGATCGTTGCCGGGTGAAGTAACGCTGGCATAACCGTCAGTCGGCTGGTAGCGGCCGTTATTGCCGGCAGCCACAACCACTACGATTCCATTTTTCCAGGCCTGCTCGACCGCTTGGCACAGCGGATCGAGTTTGTAAGTCTCGTATACGGCGCGGCCCAGCGAAAGATTGATTACACGGATGTTGTAAGTCGATTTAAGAGAGATCGCCTGGTTGATGGCAGCGATCACTTCGCTATCGGTGCCCGCGCCGTTCTGGTCGAGTACTCGCAGATTGATGATGCTTGCGCCTGGGGCAATTCCTTTGAAGGTCTTGCTGTACGCAAGGCCAGTGGAACTGAGACCGTCTCCGGCGATCAGTCCAGCAACGTGCGTGCCGTGCCCGTATTGATCTTTAGCGCTGGAGTTTCCCGGCACGAATGACTGCTGGTACACAACTCTCGACAGCGGAAGAATACCCAGATCGAGGTCCGGATGATTGTTCACGCCGCTATCGATCAGCGCCACGCCGACGCCGGTCCCAATATAGTTCGACTGCCACGCGAAGGGCGCATTCACGGCGTAGGCCGCGTTGCTGAGTGACGACTGCAGTGGCCGGTCTGAACTGATGTAGACGACGTTCGAGTGATTGGAGAGACTCTGGATGCCGTTGCCATCGAGCTGAGCCACCAGGCCATTGATCAACGGCAGCTCTCCCACAATCTTGCCTCCGAGCTTCAATACATCGTTCACCAGGCAGTCCAGAAGGCCGAGCAACCCGGTGCAAGTCACCTGCGTTCCCGGCGCATACTGCACGACTACCTGCACCGGCTGGCTTCCCGTATAGTCTTGCAACTCAGGTGACAGTTTCGGGTTCTGGGCATAGGCCACCGTTCCCGTGATGATCAGCAATAGAACAAAAAGTCTTTTCATAAGCCCTCAGGAGCGGCGATGCAGCCGCCCATTGGGGGAGCGGATTCCGCAGGTAGAGGTGCAGGCGTAGGGCCAAAGCAGCCCGGGATTGTCGTTCCAAATCAATGAGTTAGGGGAGCCACACTAGCGGCCGACGGGACAGCTTGTCCTCTGGAGCCGCGGCGAGGACAACTTGTCCCAACTTGCCGAGAGAAGGCGCATCCGCGGCTGGGTTTTTGCCCTTAGATATGAGCACCAGAGACTAAAGCAAAACATGACGCAACTCGCTGACTGGATTGAAGAACACTGTGGTAACCAATGGACCCAGTTTTGGGCGGACATTGACGCGCACTTCAGCAAGAATCTAGAGGGACTCCCCAAAAATGTCATGGGCACGCCAAATTGGCGCACGTGCGTTTATCGCCGGAATGGCGATCGTGGCCCTCGCCTGCTTCACCTTCGCGTTCTTTCACTGGCGGTCGACGGACCCGGTTAAGTTTGCCTGCTACATGGCCGCGGCTCTGCTGGCCTCTTCGTTCAAAGTAACTCTCCCTGGCATCGAAGGCACGCTTTCGATGAACTTCCTCTTCACGCTGATCGGCATTCTGGAAATGAGTTTGCCGGAGACCTTGCTGCTTGGCCTGGTAAGCACCCTGGCGCAGTTCTACTGGCGCCCGGCGCGGAAGTCGAAGCCGGTACAACTCGTGTTCAATTTATCGCACGTGACGGTTTGCAGCGCGGCTGCCTACGGCGCATACCAACTCGTCTCCATCCATGTTCTACACGGTCCCGGACCGCTCGCCTTGCTGGTGGCCGCGATCACGATCTTTCTCTCGGGCACCGCGGCGATGTCCATCATCATCGGCCTGACTGAAGCCAAGCCGGTGCCGAAGGTCTGGAGGGAAAGTTATCTCTGGTTATTTCCTTACTACCTGGTGGGAGCAGCCATCGCCGGTTTAGTGAGCTTCCTGAACCGGCACATCGGATGGCAGGCTTCTCTCCTGGTTCTGCCGCCGATCTACCTGTTGTACCGCTCCTATCGCCTGTACCTGGCCAAGCTGGACGCGGAAAAGCAGCACGCGGAAAAAGTTTCCAACCTTCATTTGCGAACCATCGAGGCTCTCGCCCTCGCCATCGAGGCCAAGGATCAAACCACCGGCGAGCACCTGCAGCGAGTTCGCATCTATGCCATGGAACTTGCGCGGGAACTTAGTTTGACCGAAGACGAAACCGAGGCTCTGCGGGCCGCTGCCGTTCTGCATGACATCGGCAAGCTTGCCGTTCCCGAACACATCATTTCCAAGCCGGGCAAGCTGACACCGGAAGAATTCGAGAAGATGAAGATCCATCCCACGGTGGGCGCGGAGATTCTCGAGCAGGTCGACTTTCCTTATCCAGTCGTTCCCATCGTGCGTGCCCATCACGAGAAATGGGACGGAAGCGGCTACCCTAACGGATTGGCCGGAGAGGCGATTCCGATCGGAGCCCGCATCCTCTCCGCCGTCGACTGCCTGGACGCGCTCGCCTCAGACCGCCAATACCGAAGAGCGTTGCCGCTGCACGAAGCCATGGCCAAAGTTGCTTCCGAAGCCGGATCAGGCTTCGATCCACGAGTGGTCGCAATACTGCAGCGTCGCTATGTCGAGTGGGAAAAGCTTGCGCGCCTGCAGCCCCTGCAAGTGCCGCCGAAACTTTCAACCGATATCAAGGTCGAGCGCGGCTTGGCGCCCGCCGCCGGCTTCGCCGACTCTACCGAAGCGCCCCAAACCATGCTGCCCCCAGCGGGTACCGCAGAACGTCTCGCTGCGGCGCGCCTGCAGGCAACGAGTCTTATCGAACTCGGCCGCGGACTCGGCGGGTCGCTCACTCTCGACGATACCTTTTCGCTGCTTTCGGCACGGCTGAAGCGTCTGGTCCCTCATGACTCTATGGCCGTTTACCTTCGCAAGAACAATCTCCTGGCTGCGGAGTTTGTCAGCGGCGAGAACTTCCGCCTGTTTTCCTCTCTGCGAATTCCGCTTGGGGAAGGTTTATCGGGTTGGGTAGCCCAAAATCACAAGCCCATCCTGAACGGCAATCCATCGGTGGAACCGGGATATCTGAACAACCCCACGCAGTACAGCACCTTGCGCTCGGCTCTTGCGGTGCCGCTCGAAGGCAGCGCCGACGTAGCCGCCGTGCTGGCCCTCTACCGCGCCCGCGCAGACGCCTTTACCAGAGATGACCTTCAAGTGCTGGAAACAATAGCCTCCAGCCTGGGAGCTCTCATCGAACAATCCACCGCCCGCAAGGCTGCAGGCACCGCCGCCGGCGCCGACTGATCAATCAGAGCGCGTCCACCCTTATCTTCTGTGGTTCCCCGACTGGGCCGCGTATTGTCCCGGCCGTCTCCCTGGACTAAAGTCAAAGCAACCATGGGAAGATTTACGGGTTCGAACACCTGAGGAGGAGTTTCATGAAGAAATGGTCCGTTCTGCCCTGCGCGCTGCTGGCATGCTCCTGCATGAATACGATGGCCGTGGCACAAGCCGCCGCGCCCGTACCCGCCGGCACAGCCTTGATGGTGAGGCTCGAGACAACCCTCGCGACTTTCAGCAACAAAGCCGGTGACCCCTTTCAGGCGCGCTTAACCCAGGCAGTGATGCTCAACGGCAAGACACTGATTCCCGCCGGAACCATGGTGGAAGGCCGCGTAACCAAAGTGGACGAACCACGCCGCATCGCGGGCAAGCCGACCATCGGAATTCTGCCCGAGGCCATCGTCCTGCCGACCGGCGAGCGCTTCTTCCTTGATGCCACGCTGGTTGACACCAATGCCGGCGGCGGCACGGACGTAAACCAGGAAGGCGAGTTCAAGGGGTCCGGTCACGACCGCCGCGACCAGATAGAAACCGGCGGCGGTACGGCAGGTGGCATGTTGATCGGCGGCCTGATCGGAGGTCCTCCGGGAATCCTTATCGGTGGAGCGGTAGGCGCGGGTTCAACCGGCGTTCACTGGCTCACTAAACATCGCTCAGCCACGTTGATGGCAGGCACCGAACTAACACTCGAACTCAACCGCCCGCTGGCGATGACCACGGCAGTAGCCAGCGCGGGACAGTAGGAAAGTCCGTCTTCGCAAGAAAAACCGGACCATACTGGTCCGGTTTTTGTTTGCCGTTTTGAGACACTGTGTTAGCCGGGTCAATCACAGTGCTCTTTACAAGCAGCCATAAATATGGCAGGCTGTGAGACATGAGAACCACGATCGACATCCCAAATCCCCTCTATCGGCAACTCAAAAGCAAAGCTGCAAGCGAGGGGCGCTCGGTAAAGGAAGTGGTTCTTCGCGCTGTTCAGGGCGAACTGCACCTTCCGCCTAAGAAGGCTACGCCGAGAAAGGCTCCGGTGATCAAGTCAAAGAATCCCGGAAGCTTGAACCTGGATAATGACAAGATATTCGAAATCATTCCTTTTCCCTGACATCAACGTCTGGATTGCCCTGACCTACACCAAGCACATCCATTACGACAGTGTCCATCGCTGGTATACGGCTCTGCCCGAAGACGCTCGTTTGTGTTTCTGCAGAGTTACTCAGATCAGTTTCCTGCGCCTGTTAACAACCTCAGCAGTCATGGGCGACGAGGTCATGAGTCAGGCTGAGGCCTGGAATATCTATGACGACTGGTTGCAAGAAGGAGGCGCGGCATATCTGGAAGAGCCTCCATCGGTAGAAGAGGCATTCCGTTCGTTCACCCAATCCAGAAATGCAGTTCCCAAGAATTGGGCAGACTCCTACCTCGCCGCCTTTGCGTCAGTCTTGGATTTGCGATTAGTGACTTTCGACAGAGGATTTCAGGGAAAGACTAAGCAGCTTTTGATTCTCCGGCCTTAGCTGGTCTTAGCGCAGGTCATACCGCTGCCAACTCTTCCTCGCTCACCAACTGCAGATCGATCCATCCCTCGACCGGCAGCGCGTCCACGGGCAGACGATTCTGCCAAAGGCTGAAGCGCAGCCGTAGCCGGCTGGTCGCCGCGACTGCGACAGGGCCCGGCTTGCGCTCGCCCGCGGTCTCGGACCTGGAGCCCGGCGCCGCAAGCAGCCAGTTCAGCGGCAAGCGGAATTCGAAGTTCCGGATCAGAGCCGCCTTCGCAAGCCCGTCACTCTGGGTTGCAGAAATGCCGGAGGCAACGCCCGAAGTGGCTGAAGACGATTCCTCCAACCCGTCAATCTTCCACTCTGTAAGCTTGCGATCTTGTACCCTGGCATCGAGCCTCAACGCACGCCGCGCGCGCGCTTCTCCATTCGCCCACGACTCCAGGTTCACGACCAAATCAAACTCCATATCTGGAACCGCTCCCGCAAAGTCCAATCGCCCGTAGACAAACGTGCCGTCGATCCCCGCATAAACGGAATCCAGCAGGAACTGTTTTCCGTGCATCGCGCCGGCGCGCTGATCGGCGGTGTACATGGCTGCTCCCATCCACTCAAAGTAGCGGATCATGTCGCCCGTGACGCGGGGATGAATGTAGTGGGTTTGCGGCGTAAACGCTGGCCGCACTTCGCCGCCTGTGATGGGCTGGGCCAAGTAGTCCGGAGGAGTCGCTCCCAAGGCTTGATAAACGTTCGAAAGATGTTTGCGGTAAAGCTCGTCAAAGTCGCGGTCGTTGGCTGAGTGGTGCTCCGGTCCGTACCACCAATTCCAGTCACTGCCCTCGGCAATCAGGATTTCCTCGAACGCCAGCTTTCGCTGAGCTTCGCTGGCCTGCGCCGCATGGACGGCATAAAACTCTCGCGCGTGATGCAGATAGTCCCAGGCGCGGTTGTCCTCGGGAGCGCCAATCCAGACGTTGAAGTTCGCGTTGATCCATGAGCCCGGAACCAGAGAGGGCAAGGGCGAGATATTTTGATGGCGCGCAATCGCCTCCGAAACCGTAACCGGCTCCAGACCAGCCTCGCGTTGCAGCGCGTCATAGAAACGCCGCAGAAATTCCCGCCCGGATTTCGGATAATATTCCCAGGCATTTTCGCCATCGAGAATCACCGATACCACAGCATCGCGGCCTTGCGCCAGCACTGGCTTAGCCGCTTCTTTAATGTTCTGCAGCAGATGCACCGCAGCCTCGCCGGGATCCATCCCCGAGTAGACAAAGCCGATCAGATCGGAAATTGTGTGGTCGCGGAAGACCATGTGCATCGCGGTCTGGCCATTCTCGTAGCGGTGAATGTTGTAAAGCCGCTCCGCCAAATGCGCGGGCAGGCGGCCATTGCCGTCTCGGGCGAAGAACACGCCGGTGCTGCGGCCAAGCACGCCTTCATCAGTAGCCATCCATTTAATGCCCAGGCTGTGCGCAATCGCCAGCGCCTCTTCCGAAACGCTGCCTTCCGACGGCCACACGCCCTGGGGACGCACGCCGAACACCTGCTGGTGAAGGTCAAGAGCGCGCACCAGTTGTTCGCGCGCGTCCTCGGGATGACGAAACCGGTTTTGCGGCAAAGGCAGCCCCGGCGACGAAGCCGCCCCCGCGCTGGTGTCAGAGACCAGAGGAAGAATCGGATGATAGAAAGGCGTCGCCGAGATCTCGATCGATCCTTTCTTCGCCGCATCGGCATATGCCGGGAGAACTTTGCCCAGCAGTTCACGTTCGCGCTTGATCACAAAAGCCTGATCTTCGAGCGAGTAGTTGCGCTCTTTCTTGATCAGCTCCGCAACGTCTTTGTCTTCCAGAAAGAATTCGTCGAACCACGCAATCTGCGACAACACCTGCAGGTCGGTGAAATGCCGCGGCTCAAAATACTTTTCCGCTTTCTCGGGCACATATCCGTGCTCGCGAAATTGCTCCCGCAACTCCCAATAGCGCGGATATCGCCCGATCACGTTCGCCGGGTTCGCCTGAAAAAGATACTGCAAAGCAAAGTGCCGCTCTTTCAGCGTCAAGTCCTTCGCCGGCTTCGCCGCCACGGCCAGAAACGGATCCTGCGCCGTCCCCGCAACGTAATCCTGAATCTGCGTAATCAGCGACGGCACCAGATTGAAGTTCAGGTGAACGCCAGGAAACTCCTCCAGCAGCTTCACCATGCCGTAATAATCCTTGAGCGCATGCAGGCGCACCCAGGGCAGGCGATATTCGCCGGTAACCAGGTCCTTGTAGAAAGGCTGGTGCTGGTGCCAGAGAAAAATCAGACGCAGGGCAGGCATGGCTGGAAAACAAAGTCTAGCATGTGAGATTCGGGATAACAGCGCGGAAGAGCACATCGGCAAGTGATTGGTCGATCACCGCTTATCGACATTTTTCTGCCGGCGAAAAGGGCCCACGATTTAGCGATGCCCCGCAACGTATTACTATCGTAATGAATCTTATCAATCAGATACCTCGGTGATGTATGCGCCCGCGGAGTTGTCGAGGTAGAGTACACTGTAATGCCGGATACGAAAAACAAGAAGAAGTCGACGATGGCGACGCCACAGCCCAAGCGCAAGACTGCAATGGACACCCTTCTCGAGAGCATGGACGAGTTAGCGGTTTCCGCTGCGAAAAGAATGACGACTGAGGAAGTGCGCGAAGTGCGTAAGAACGTCAACGACCTGGTAGATCGGGCTGTTGATCGTAAACCGCGTCGCGAAACTGCTTAATCAGTTTCTTCCGCTGCTCAGCGCTCATTCGCGGGTGGAGTTGGTTTATCAACTCCACGTATTCAGGTTCAGCTTCTAGTCCCTTCGCTACCAGTTCCTTGACTCGCTGCACATCGCTGCGAAGTTTTCTGGCTTCTTCTGGGTCGCAGTAGGTGCGCTCCGGATCACGGCGTGTCCTGGTCCATTTGCTCATAAATTGAACGCAGAAGCAGATTAATCATTAGCGTACACTAGGAACTCGGAAATGCCCGAAACACCCACTCCCGGCGCTACTGAACGCGTGACGCTGCTCTCCGATCAGGATCTTTACCTGTTCAACGAAGGCAGCAACTACCGCATGGCCGAAACGATGGGCGCGCATCTGGTCTCGCGCAACGCAGTCGCGGGCGCGGTCTTTAGCGTGTGGGCGCCGAACGCGCGCCAGGTTTCAGTCATCGGTAGCTTTAACAACTGGAATCCCCAATCTCATTTGCTCGCGCCGCGCGGAGCATCCGGCATTTGGGAGGGCTTCATCCCGGGCGTGACCAAAGGCGCGCTCTACAAATTTCACATCGAGTCGCGGCGTCACGGCTACCAAGTCGACAAGGCCGATCCTCTCGGCATCTTGCACGAGAAGCCGCCGCGCACCGCTTCCGTGGTGTGGGATCTCGACTACGAGTGGGCTGACCGCGAGTGGATGGAGAAGCGTGCCGCCCGCAATTCACTCCGCGCCCCGCAATCCATTTATGAAGTCCACCTCGGCTCCTGGATGCGCGTTCCCGAGGAGCACAATCGTCCGCTAACCTATCGCGAGACTGCGCCGCGTCTCGCCGAGTATGCGGAACGCATGGGCTTCACTCACGTCGAATTCCTGCCGGTGATGGAGCATCCCTTCTACGGTTCCTGGGGATACCAGACCACCGGCTATTTCGCTCCCACCTCGCGCTACGGCACGCCGCAGGATTTCATGTACCTGGTCGACTACCTGCACCAGCATGGCATCGCCGTAATCCTCGACTGGGTGCCTTCGCACTTCCCTTCCGACGCCCACGGCCTGGCTTATTTCGACGGCACGCATCTGTACGAGCACGCCGATTCACGGCAGGGTTTTCATCCCGACTGGAAGACGCACATCTTCAATTACGGTCGCACTGAGGTCCGCAGCTTTCTCATGTCGAGCGCGATGTTCTGGCTCGACAAATACCACATCGACGGCCTCCGCGTGGACGCGGTCGCCTCCATGCTCTATCTCGATTATTCGCGCAAGCAGGGTGAGTGGATTCCCAACAAGTTCGGCGGCCGCGAGAATCTTGAGGCCATAGAATTTCTCCGCCGCTTCAATCAGGAAGCTTACAAAGAGCATCCTGACATCCAGACCATCGCCGAAGAATCCACTTCTTGGCCCATGGTTTCGCGGCCGGTTTATTTGGGCGGCCTCGGCTTCGGCTTGAAGTGGGATATGGGATGGATGCACGACACCCTCGAGTATTTCAAGAACGATCCCATCCATCGCAAGTATCACCACAGCAAGCTCACCTTCCGCATGCTGTATTCGTTTCAGGAAAACTTCGTGCTGCCGCTGTCGCACGATGAGGTCGTCCACGGCAAAGGATCACTGATTGGCAAGATGCCCGGCGATGAGAAGAATCGCTTCGCCAACCTGCGGCTGTTGTTCGCTTACATGTACGCCCAGCCAGGCAAGAAGTTGATGTTCATGGGCGACGAGTTCGGCCAGGTCCGCGAATGGGCGCACGACACCAGCCTGGAGTGGGACGTGCTGCGCTATCCCGTTCATAGCGGAATGCAAAACTGGGTGGGACAGTTAAACCGGGTTTATCGCAGCGAACCTGCCCTGCACCTGCTCGATACGAATCCGGCGGGCTTCGAGTGGATCGATTGCAACGACAATCTGACCAGCACGATTTCGCTGCTGCGCAAGAGCGAATCTCCCAAAGACACCGTTCTCATCGTCTGCAACTTCACGCCGATCGTGCGCGTGGGCTATCGTGTGGGCGTTCCCGAAGGTGGCTACTGGCGCGAGTTGCTGAACAGCGACGCTTCGGAATACGGCGGCACCGGAGTCGGGAATCTAGGCGGAGTGAATGCTGAAGACGAACCAGCCCACGGCCGTCCGCACTCGTTAAAGCTCACGCTACCGCCGCTGTCGGCGTTGTTTCTGAAGAGAGCCTAAGCACGATCACGATAAAGAGCAACTCGATGAGTGATATAGGTCGTTTACGCCAACCGTCCATCGGTGCTCCCTGCTCTCAGAACACGTGGAACGCCAAGTTGCTTCGCAACGTCCCGCTCGGGGTTGTGACTTCGACTGTGCCCGTCGTTGCGCCAGCAGGAACGGTCGCCGTGATCTCGGTTGCTGAAACCACGGTGAAGCTCGCCGACGCGCCGTTAAATGTGACTGATGTTGCGCCGGTCAGTTCCGTCCCTAAAATTCGCACACATTGTCCCACTTCTCGGGACGTAGGCACGGTTATCACGAATGGGCCAAGGCCCTCTGACAGTATGTAGACCGTACCGCAGCCGACGCTCTTGCAAATGCTGTTCCCGCCTGCGGAGGTGGTGCCATAGAAGTTGCCGTTCGTGGCTTGCATTAGCCCTCGCGCGTCTGAACCGTCGGTACCGACGAACTGATGCAGCACCGCAAGCGTCCCGCCGAGCGTGATTTTGAAGAGTGTGCCACATCCGTTAAGCGAGGGGCAGTTGGTGCTGCTTCCACCTGCCGCGGCTGTAGCGTAGAGGTTGCCGTCCGTGGCTTGTATCGGCACCCCTACCGGAGCAATGCCATCCGCACAAGCAGCCTGCGAACAGAAATTATAAAGTGTGGTTAGTACGCCGCCCGGCGTGATTCTGAAGAGCGTGCCGCAGCCTTTTGGGCACAGGTCGTTAGTGACGCCCCCGACCGTTGTGACCCCATAGAAGTTTCCATCGGTCGCTTGCACTAATCCTGTCGGTAGGGAGCCGTCCGCACAAGCCGCTTGCGAGCAGAAGCGGTAGAGGGTGGTCAGGGTGCCATCTGGCGTGATCTTGAAGACTGTGCCGCAGTCGTCACCACTTGCGCAGTTGGCGCCGTTTCCGTTTCCGTTAGTCGTTCCGTAGAAGTTCCCGTCCGTGCCTTGCACCAGCGAATCCGGCCCTGCGCCGTCCGCACACTCAGCCTGCGAACAGAAGTTGTAAATTGTCGTCAGAGTGTCATCCTGGGTCATCTTGAATACCGCGCCGCAACCGAGGGGACAATTCGGGCCAGTACCAGCCCCACCACCCTCGACCACACCGTAGAAGTTCGCGTCTCTGGCCTGCAGCAACCCCGCCGGGGAAGATCCGTCGGCCAGATCGAAGCTGTGCAACGTCCACAACGTTCCACTCAAGGCCATCGTAAAGACCGTGCCGCAGTCGCCGCTGGGGCAACCGGTGCCCCCGAGGGAAGTTACACCATACAGGTCTCCATCTTCGCCTTGCATTAACCCTGTCTGTGGGAACCGACCGTCAGCGCATTCAGGTCGCGAACAGAAGCGGCGCAGCCCGGTCAACCCGCCCTCTGGGGTGATCTTGAATATTGTGCCGCCGGCGTCCGCCCCGCCTCCGCTTGCCGTCCCGTATAAGTTTCCATCGAGTCCTTGGACGAGGGGCGCGCTGGGAGCGGACCCGTCAAGCCCGTTGAAGGACCCGAGTGTCGTGAAGGTAGTGGGGCTAATCGCCACGCCGGAGATGAACGCGGTGTGATCTCCGGAGACCAGACCAACAAACTTAAGCGTTTGATTGCCGCCTGTGCTGACAGTGAACGTCGCCCTTTGGAGCGTGAACTTGGTGAAACTAGTCAACGTCCATGTGCCGATCACTTTGTCGCCAATCAGCGCCTGGATGGTCTGGTTGCCGTCAAAGCCGCCGTTGTAATAGCGCGAACCGAGGTAGAAACTGAGAGTGTATGTTCCACCGGCGCTGAAGCCTCCGATCGTCTGCCACAGCGCGGCGCTGTTGTTCTGCAAGAACGCTGCCTGGGTGAACGGAAGTCCCGCGAAGGAGGGCGGGAAGAAGTTGCTGTTGGGGTCGGTGAGGCCAGCGCCAGTGCCGCCACCGACCGGGGGAGATACAGGAACGATGGTCCAGCCGAAGCCGGGAGCGCTGTTGAAGTCCTGCTGCGGGTCGATTGGCCCGCTGCAGTCTCCTCCTCCGGTAGCTTGGTAGGCATAGTCGAGGGCACACACAATCGGCACAGCCGAGAAGTCTGGGTTGATGATGGAAAGGGAACCCGCTTGGGCGGTTGCGTTCGGGGCCGTCATGAGGATGGTTACGGCAAAGATCGCCAAAAGCACGTGGAATCCGATAGAGAGTTTTTGGCTTTGCATGAGTGATCCTCCTCAGACCTTCTGACGTGGCAGTGGTCCTGCTTGGAACGCGGCCCGGTTACTTACTAGAGGACGCAAGATGCGGCGCTCGACGATAGTGAGAGCCGATCCCACAAGGGGAAGGAGGAGGCAACTGTAGTCCGTTTGGGATGCGAGAGTCAAGGCGGAATGCGGGTAATCAACGATTGCTGAAGCCAGGCGTTTACACTCAGTGAGATCTCTGAGCCGGGAACCTCCCTCCTTGCGTACAGCGAACGAGCCTACCCACCTTTCGCGGTTTCCCGAAGGCGGGCTATGAATCCGACGCACCGATGTTTAGAACATCATTCGCTCCCAAGATTTTTCCACACGTCCCGTGTGACATCTAACCTTGTGCCGTCGTCGAAATCGCGTAATCATGGTCGAGGCCGTGACGGTCGGGTGAGCCCGCGTCGTCGCGCCTCTAAGTCCTTTCTTTCACGGATTTTAGTATCTAAGTTCTTTGACATCCGGATTTTGCGGAGAATTTCCTGCCAACGTGATGATTCCAGTGACGGGAGGGGGGAGGGGGATACCCCGATTCTGGTCCGAAACGCACGAAAGGAATCCCGAATCCACCAGCCCCGTTGGAATTTATTTTGACAAGGAATCCACAGGAACCTGCAACCATTTTCTGCCTAGCACGAAGCTGCGGCACCTTATGTTTCTCGTACCGTTCAACGCCGACTACCGCGCGCGGGATACTCCACGGCGGTAGGCTTCGGGAGTTTCGATCAGAAACGTGGTTTGCCCAGCCAGTATCAGCAAATCTTGATCGCCGCTCACCAGCGTGTCAGCGTGGCCGCTCTGGGCCAGGTCCAGAAAAGGTTGGTCATTCAGGTCCCGGCAAACTACTGCGCATTTTTCCGTCAGCTCCACCACTTCGCAGTGCGGAAGATAATTCCCTAACAGTTCTCGGGCATCATCGGCGGAGAGCCCGAATTTGGGGTAACGGAGAACTCGCGTGAGTTCCGCTGCGGTCGCGCGGGAGATCAGCGGAACACAGCCGCTTTGGCGCCAATGCTGGCGGAGCCAAGCCAAGCGGCCATTGGCAAATAAGAGCGCCGAGACAACGGTCGTCGTGTCATAGACCACGCGCCGGCTCACGTCTTTTTGCGCGCCCACGAAACAGCACTTGTAACATCCTCTTCGTCAATCCCGAGTTGAGCAAGCCGGGCGCGCACTTCATCGGCGCGGCTCACGTGGAGCGGACGCAGGATGATGCACTCCCCGTCGGTGCTCACATCGAAGTATTCCACCGCTCCGAAACGCGTGACTACCTTCTTGGGAAGTGTAATTTGGTTCTTGATGGTCTTCTTAGCCAGCATGATAACCTGATTCAAGGAAACAAGGAAATATTACCACAACGGTTGAGCCTCGGCAAGGTCCGCTTAACCGCCGTGCTATCCTGCTCTTAGCGCGTCGCCATGCGCATTCTTACCCGCTATATTCTCCGCGAAGTAACCTCGCACGCCCTCATTGGCGCCGCGATCTTTACCTTTGTGCTGTTCACCCGCGATCTGGGACACATCCTCGAACTCGTGGTCCGCGCCAGCGCCCCGCTGCCAAGCGTCGCCGAGATCTTCTTCTACACCGTGCCGTTCGCGCTCACCTACACCATTCCGATGAGCGTGCTGGTAGGGATTCTGATCGGCCTCAGCCGGCTCGCCGCCGACAGCGAGATCACCGCCATGCGCGCCAGCGGCATGGGCGTATGGAACTTCGGCCGAGTGCTGGCGATATTTGTCGCTGCGGCGTGGCTGCTGGCGCTGGTCAACAGCCTCTATCTGGCGCCATGGTCGCTCGCATCGCTGGGACGACTGGAGGATCAACTCAAAGGCGCGCAGGCTTCATATGAAGTGCAGCCACGAGTGTTTTACGAAGGCTTTCCCAAGCTCGTGCTCTACGTGCAGGACGTGCACAGCGCTCAGGGAGGCGCAGTTTGGAACGGAGTTTTTCTCGCCGATATTTCCGATCCTTCGAATCCCAGCATCACGCTGGCCCGCGAAGGCATTCTCGTCCCCGAAGGCGAAGATCGCCTGCACTTGCATCTAAAGGACGGTTCTACGCACGAAACCGATCCCGCGAAGCTCGACCATTACCAGATTTCGACCTTCCAGCAAACTGACATCCCAATCGAACTGGCTTCGTCGGAAAATAAAGCGGACGAACAAACTCCGGTCAAAGCCATCAGCACCTCGGCACTGCTTGGTCACGCCGCCAGCGTTGATCCCGCATCGGCGCGCGTGTACCTCATCGAATTTCATAACCGGTTCGCTTTGCCCACTGCGTGTCTGGTGCTGGCCATGGTCGGCATTCCGCTGGGACTTTCCTCGAAGAAGAGCGGCAAGTCTGGCGGGTTCGTGCTCACGATTGTGCTCGTTTTCGTCTACTACTTTATTTCTCTGATTGGAGTTTCGCTGGCCAAGCAGGGCAGAGTAGGCCCGGTGTTCGGAGCATGGCTCGCCAACATCGTATTCTTTGCTGCGGCGTTGTTCCTGTTGTGGCAAGCCGAGCGGAGGCCATTATCGCTACCCGTAATCCGCCTGCCCTGGAAGCGAAATGAAGTTCCGGGCAACATCCCCGCAGTTGACCGGAGACGCAGGCGCAGAGAGACTGGCAATGCTTTCGAGCGCGCCTCCAGCCGCCGGCGAGTTTTTAGTGCCAGCTTCCCTACCCTGCTCGACGATTACGTGCTGCGCGATTTCTTTCTCTATCTTGGGATGATCGTGGCCGCGTTCCTGGTTCTGCTGCTGGTGTTTACGCTGTTCGAATTGCTGGGAGATATTCTGCGCAACCAGACGCCCGCAATCGTGGTAGTGGAATATCTGCTCAATGTTTCCCCGTACCTGCTATACAGCGTCGCGCCTCTCATCATGCTGCTGGCGGTGCTGATCACTTTCGGGCTGATGAACCGCTCCAATGAGATCACGGCAATCAAGGCAACGGGAACCAGCGTCTACAGGATCGTCATGCCCGTGCTGGCCGCGGCCGCAGTGCTCTCAACCGGATTGTTCTTTGCCGACCAGTTCTACTTACCGCATACCAACAAGCGGCAGGAAGCGCTGCATAACCAGATCAAGGGCAAGCCGCCGCAAACCTATCTTCGTCCCGACCGGCGCTGGATTTTCGGGCAGCACAACGACATCTACTACTACCAGTTCTTTGATGCCGATCGCAATCAGTTCGCCAACCTCACCATCTTTCGAATCGACCCCGCCAGTTTCACCATTACGCAGCGCATCCACGCCGAGCGCGCTCACTGGGCCGACAATCTGGGCCGCTGGGTCTTTGAACAAGGCTGGCAGCGGACTTTGAACGTCGCCGCGATTGCGGGATATCGAACTTTCGATGTCTCCACTTTTCCTGACCTCAGCGAGCAGCCGTCATATTTCAAGAAGGAAGTGAAACAGTACTCCGAGATGAACTATGAGGAACTGCGCCGCTACATTCGGGATCTGCAGCAAAGCGGATTCGATGTGGTAAGGCTCAGGGTGCAGCTGAACCAGAAGCTCTCCTATCCGTTGATCACGTTCATCATGGCTGGGCTCGCAGTTCCGTTTTCTTTGTCTGCGGCTAAGAAAGGGGCCATCACGGGAGTTGCCGTGGCGGTGGGAATTGCAGTGGTTTACACCGTCGTATCACGCTTGTCCGAGGCGATGGGTGACATCAGCCTGTTGCCCGCGGCGCTGGCCGCCTGGTCACCGGACCTCATCTTCGCTTTGGTGGGCGCTTACTTGATTCTAAAAATTCCAACCTAGTCCACGGCAATGCCCGCGGACGGTCACTCAGTTTCGGATGATTATTTCACCGCGACTCCCGAGGGATAATTGAACGTTTGAATCACCGGTAGCGGATTCAGGTTTCCGTCTTGGAGGTTGATCGCGTATTCCGACAGCGTCCCGGGATTCAGGTTGGTGACGAACACGAAACTATCGTCGCCGCGGATCGCAATCGAACCAGCCCCGATCCCCGCGGATACGGTCGGCGGCGAGAGCGGCGCCAAGGCACCAGTGGCCGTGCTTACCCTGAACTGCGAGACCAGCGCTGACGCGGTATCCACAACATAGAGGAAATTACCGTACGCATCCATGGACAATGGCCCTGGACCCTCACCCGGGGAAACGGCAAAAGGAGAACCTTTGATCGCAAGCAACCTGAAGTCTGCTACCGGGCAGTTTTGCTGCGTCATGGTACTACAGATCGTGTAAGCGCTGACCGTATTGGACGTGGCCGCATTCGAAAGTCCATTCGAGACGTAGACAAACCGGTTGCAGGGGTCGACCGCCACGCCGTCGGGCATATAGCCGGTTGGAATTCCAACTCCGTTATCGGTTTGAACTAGAGTGAGCGTGCCACTCGATGACACCGAGTAATTCAACAGAATGTTGTTGATGGAGTCCGGCACATACAGGTTCTCCGTGGTGGGAGGTGCAATCCCCGAACAGTAGGCATACTGCGGAGGGTAGACGGTCGGGGTCACGGCCAACGCCAGAGGACTGGAGCATGCCACTTGATTCGTGCACGGTTCCGGTGGGTTCACGTTGACACTGTTTACCGGAAGCACAAAAGGCGAGCCTGGGACCTCGGCTAAGGTGCCATTGCTGCCGACCGAAAGCACTGAGATTGAGCCCGGGATGGGGTTGGGAGGGTCGGCGCTGTCGCTGGTCGCGCTGTTTGCAACAAAGAGGAACTTGCCTGCGGAATCCATTCTCAAGGCCACTGGAGCAACCGGGACCGTCTCCGACTGGTTTGTCAGCACGCCGTTCACCAGAACCTGAATCTGGACGCTCGCGTTGTTCAGAGTGTATGTAGTGGCGCTCGCCAGTTTGCCATCGGAAGCTATGGGAAACGCAGCCAGCCCGGTGACACTGCCCCCAGGCACCGCCGGATTCGCGGTGACGATCACGTAGGCGTTTACGCCTGCCGGATCAAGAACGATAGCGGTTGGCAACCCCGGCGTCGGGGGACCGTTCACGTTGTTAATCTCCGTCGTGGAACCGTTCGAGAGATCGAGGCTGAAGGTTTCCATTACCGGCCCGTTGAGTTGGTTATTCACCAGCGGACCTCCGCCCTGGCTGGGAATCACTACCAGACCATTGTCATTCGACGAGTACTTGGCGTTGCAGGCCATCAGGAAGCCGATTGATATCAGAGCCAGAATCGCCACCATCCAGGCAAACCTTGTCCACATTCTTCGGTTTATCTCCTATGAGCGTACTTATGCATTCCCCGGCCACACAAACCGGGCGCGAACCCTATTTGAAGGCGTGAATTACCATCCATTTATGTATCAGGAATACGTGGGAAGAGCAAACCCCCGGACCTATTGGAACCGCAGACGGGCTTGCGAGTTGCCTGAAGGTCAGTGGTCAGTGGTCAGGGGTCGGTGACCAGCTTATTCCCTTTGGCCGCTCGCCACCGGCCACTGATCGCTGGTCACGGAGGTTAGAGGTTCGTCGACACCAGCGCTCGGTGGCATCAGCGGCAGGTGGATCTCGACCATCAGTCCGCCCTCGGCCCGGTTCGAAGCGGTGACGCGTCCGCCGTGGAAACGAACCGCGCGCTCGGTAATGGCCAGGCCAAGACCAACCCCGCCGGTCTGCCGGCCTCGAGCGTCGTCCAGGCGGTAAAACGGCTGGAACAATTTTTCCAGCGCATCGGCGGGCACACCGGAGCCGCAATCGGTGACTCGAACCACCGCCTCATCACCACCGGCGACCCTCTTCTTTTCCAGATCGATATCAACCGTGGTGTCTTCGCGAGTGTAGCGGATCGCATTGCGCACAACATTCTCGATGGCACTGTGCAGCAGGGACGCATCTCCACGCACCGCCCACGTTCCCGGAGGAATCTCGCTGCGCACATGGCAACGCCGAGCCTGGGCCTCGAACTCGGCATCTTCAGCCACGTTGAGCACCACCTCGTCGAGCAAAATCGGCGTGGTAGGCACATGTTGCTCGCCATCTTCGAGCCGGGCCAGAGTGAGCAGGCGGCCAATGAGTTCATTGAGGCGGCTGGCTTCCAGTTCAATGCGCTCCAGCATGGCTGCGCTTTCCGGACTGGAGCGCTGACGCGCCAAGCCCAAAGCTACATTCAGCCGCGCCAGCGGTGAGCGCAGTTCATGGGAGATGTCGTTGAGCAGGCGGGATTGGGCTTTGACCAGATTCTCCAACCGTTCCGCCATGCCATCAAAATCCCGCATCAAGCCCGCAACCTCGTCGCGTCTTGTGACATTGGGGGCACCGGCCCGGGCAGTGAGATCGCCTGCGGCTAGCTGGCGCGTGGCCGCGCGCAAACGCACGATGGGCATGGTCAGGAACCACGCCAGCACGTAGCAGACGAGTCCCGAGGAGATGACGGCGATGATAAGACCTGGGACGGGTAGACCCCGCGGACCGAGAAAAAGGCGTGGCCCCGGCGGAGGAGACAGCACCAGCGTGTAACGATGCAATCCGTCAGAGGAGGCGCGCGAATCACGCAAGACCGGAGGCGGTGCAGGAAAAATAAAGCCCTCGTGCGGCACCCGCGGCCCTCCCTTCGCGACACGGAGCGCCCATTCTGGCGCCCCTCGGTGCAAAACCTCTTCCATGTTTTCATTGAACAGAAAGACGCGGACGTGCTGCGTCTTTTCCAGATTGTCAAAATATTCGCCCAGCCCCGCCGTGCCCCTCTGTTCGTAGGCATTCACGGAGTCGTTCATCGCGGTTGCGAGAAGAGCTTCCCAACTTGAGGTCCGCGGACGAAACGCCAGCGTGACCAAGATCGCCAGCACGAGAAACAAGGCAAAAGCCATCCAGAAGGAAAGAAAAATCTTGAGGAACAGGCTTTTCATGAGGTCTTCACTTTTTCCCCAACCTTCTCGCGCGGACGAGCGAAGATGTAGCCCACTCCGCGGATGGTCTTGATATGTTCATCGGCGTCAGTGTCGCCGAGCTTCTTGCGGACCTTGCTAACGTGCATGTCGATGCTGCGGTCAAAGGGCGAGAATTTACGGCTCAAGACGGCGTTGACCAGGCGCTCGCGGGGCACCACGCGTCCAGCCTCGCGCAGCAGCACTTCCAGCAGATTGAACTCGACCGAGGTGAGGTCGACGGGCTGACCGTCGCGACGCACGCTGCGTGTGGCGGGATCGAGTTCGATTTCTCCGACGCGGACGACATCAGGCGCAGACGGGGCCGATTTGTCGGTGCGCGTGCGGCGCAGGATGGCTCGAATGCGCGCCACCAGCTCCCGCGGATTAAAAGGTTTGGGCAGATAATCGTCGGCACCGATTTCCAATCCCACGATGCGGTCGACATCTTCGCCGCGCGCGGTGAGCAAAAGCACGGGCAGGCGGGAGGTGGCGCGGATCCGGCGCAACACCTCAAAACCATTGATGCCGGGCAACATCACATCCAGCACCACGAGCAGGTAGCCGCCGGCAGTGGCGCGCTGCAGCCCATTCTCGCCATCATGTACGAACTCGACTACGAATCCCTCGGCCTGCAAGTATTCGCCCACGAGGGTACATAGTTCGACATCATCGTCAATAACCAGAATTCGTTCCATCTTGGCAGATTTCATTTTGCACCAGATCGCAGGCTGGCAGCCGTAAAGAATTGTCAAACCCCTACAGGCGAACCCTATGGTTCGGCCGGGTGTTTCCGTCTTTGACAAAACTTTACTCGCATTGACTGACTTTTTACCACTTTTCTCTGGGAATCGTGTTTGTATGAGTGTACCCAAGAGCCCCAGGTTTCGAAGAGGCGAGCACGTGGATGGAGCCGGGGCTAAGGAGAAAAAAACTTTATGAAGACAATTCGTTTTCGCTTGCTCGTAGCTGCGCTGGCGGTGCTGTTGGGCGGTGCGATCGCCAGGTCGCAAACTGCGGACGCAACCGCGCCGGTTCACGGCCATGCCTTCGGCATGCGAAGCCCCATGATGGACTTCTTCGCCAAATACCTGGATCTGACTGATGCCCAGCGCGCGCAGATGAAGGCGGTTCTGCAGAAAGAGCACGCCGCGATGAAGCCGCAGATGCAGCAGCTTCACCTGATGCAGCAACAGCTCAAGCAATATGAAGAAGGCACCTATGACGAAGCCAAGGTGCAAGCGCTGGTCGCGCAGCAGTCGCAGACGCTGGTGCAGTTGAAGGTGCAGGAAACGCGCATTCACAATGAGCTGTTTCAGTTGCTCACTCCTGACCAGCAGGCCAAGATGCAGCAGTTCGAAGCCAATCGGGAAGCGCGCATGCAGCGACGTACGCAGGACTCGCCCGCCGCTCCGCAGGAGTAAGGCGTCGGGTTGTGCGCGGTGGTTTGCCGCTTGAGTTTGCTGACAGCGGACCGAGGTTAGGCTCTCAGCTTAACCTCGGTCCGCTGCAGCGAGGAGTTAGTGTCATGGATATAGCTCAGGCATTCATCTTTTACGCGGAATGGATCTTCTTTGTCGCCTGGGGAGCGCTGCTTGCGGCGGTCAGCGTCGTTGCTTTCGGAAGCGATCTGGTTCCTAGCGCACAGCGTGCAATCGCAGAGAAAGAGCGCCGTTAGCTTCGACGTTCCGCGCCGGTCTGGTAGCCCAAGACCTATTTCCTGTCGAACTTGCCTTCCAAAACTTGCACCCCAGCCTGCTAGAATTTCATCTACACGACCTGAATGATTCCCAAGAGTATGCGTCCGTTGCTGCCCTACCTTAAGCGATACCGCTGGGGGTTTGTGGCGGGTCTTTTCTGCATTTTTCTCAGCAATGGCGCCTGGATCCTGCTGCCGCAAGTGATCCGGCATGCGATTGACGATCTCAATACTGGCGTCACGTCCGCGAAGTTGCTGCACTTTGCCTGGCAGATGCTGGAGGTCGCCGCCGTCCGCGGGGTTTTCCTGTTCCTGACGCGCTGGATCGTGATCGGCATCTCGCGCGACATCGAGTTCGATCTGCGCAACGATCTTTTCGCCCACCTGGAAACACTTTCCTACTCCTATTACCAGCGCACGCGCACGGGCGACATCATGGCGCGGATGACGAACGATTTGAACGCGGTGCGCATGCTGCTCGGTCCGGCGATCATGTACTCGGCGAATACGCTAGTCTTCACCGCAGGCGCGCTGTCGTTCATGGTGCTCATCAGCCCCAAGCTGACTTTCTACGCGTTTCTGCCGCTTCCCCTGGTGAGTATTATCATTCAGCATTTTGGGCGGCGCATCCATGAGCGGTTTGAAAGAATTCAGGCGATGTTCTCCGACATTTCGGCGCGGGCGCAGGAGAATTTTTCAGGCGCGCGGGTCATCCGCGCATACGTGCAGGAGGAGGCGGAGATCGCGTCCTTTGAAAGCGCCAATCAGGAATACGTCGCCCGCAGCCTGAAACTGGTGCGGCTCATGGGCATGCTGTGGCCCACGCTGGAACTCATGCTCGGGCTGGCGATGGTGTTGGTGCTGTGGATCGGCGGCCGTGAAGTGCTCCACGGACAAACCGCCGTGGTTTTAGTTTCCTACCTGAAAACGAAAACCACTCTGTTGTTGCCCGGCTCCGTGACAGTAGGCGATTTCGCGGCCTTCAATATTTACATGCTGCAGTTGACGTTTCCTGTGATCGCGCTGGGCTGGGTGGTCAACATTTTCCAGCGAGGGACGGCATCGCTGATTCGCCTGAATGAAATTCTGCACGAGCAAGCGGAAATCAAGGATGAGCCTGAAGCCGCAGACCGGCCGGTGGAAGGGGAAATCGAATTTCGCGGGCTGAATTTCGCCTACGATGGCAAACCCGTGCTGCACGACCTGAATCTGAGAATCCCCGCCGGCAGCAGCATGGCGATCGTGGGACCGACGGGCTCGGGGAAAACCACGCTGGTCAGCCTGATTCCCCGCATTTACGATGCGGCGCCGGGCATGGTTCTGGTGGATGGAAGGCCGATCCGGGAGTTCTCCCTGGAATCGCTGCGCAAGAGTGTGGGATTTGTTCCGCAGGAAACATTTCTTTTCAGCGACCGCATCCGGGAAAACATTGCTTTGGGCGTGGCATCGGCTACTGATCAGCAGATTCACGAAGCTGCCGAAGCCGCCAATATCGCTCAGGATATCGAGAGCTTTCCTGAGCAATATCAGACCGTGGTCGGCGAGCGCGGCATCACTCTCTCGGGAGGACAGAAGCAGCGTACCGCGATTGCCCGTGCGTTGATTCGCAATCCGCGCATTCTCATTCTCGATGACGCGCTCTCCAGCGTCGACACTCATACCGAAGACAAAATCCTCAATCACCTGCGCGAGGTGATGCAGGGCCGCACTACCATCTTCATCTCGCACCGCGTTTCTACAGTGCGGAATGCGGACCGCATCGCCGTGCTGCACAATGGACGCATCGTGGAATCGGGGACGCACGACGAACTGCTCGCCTTGAACGGCTACTACAGCGACCTGTATAACAAGCAGTTGCTGGAAGAAGAGCTGGCCGAGGTTTAGACTTAGGCCGCTCCGCAGCCGCATCCAAAAATCCCGCATGGGGAAACAAACAATTATGCGATTTCGCGCACTTGCTTTGCCGTTTTGTGCATTGGCCTGTGCTTCTTATCTGCTGGCGCCGTTCGTCGCGGCTCAGACTGCTCCGTCCACACCACCCGCGCCTCGAGCAATCACAGTGGATGATCTCTTTGAAATCCGCGGAGTAGGTGATCCTCAAATCGCAGAGGACGGCAAGTGGGTGGCTTATACCGTCTCGACCATGTCGTTGAAGGAGGACAAGTCGGAGACGCGCATCTGGATGACGCCGGCGGGCGGCGGCGACGCTGTCGTTATGACGGCCGAAGAAGTTTCCTCTTCCCATCCCCGCTGGAGTCCGGACGGGAAGTTTCTCGCATTTCTATCCAAGCGGGGTGAGGGCAAGACACAGGTTTGGCTGCTCAACCGCATGGGCGGCGAGGCGCAGAAGCTCACGGATACGATTCAAGACGTCGATGATTTTGCCTGGTCTCCGGACAGCAAGCGGCTGGTGCTCATCCTGCAAGACCCGACGCCGGAAGAGTTGGACGAGGCTAAAGCCAAAGAAAAAGACAAGCCGGGGAGCAGCGATAAGGATAAAGACAAGGACGCGAAGCCGAAAAAACCGAAAACTCCGCCACCATTTGTTATCGACCGCTATCGCTTCAAAACCGACACGATCGGCTATCTCGACCGGCGACGCACGCATCTTTACGTGTTCGATGTCGCGACCAAAGCGGTCGTACAGATTACCTCCGGCGACTTCGACGATGAGCAACCAGCGTGGTCTCCAGACGGCAAACAGCTCGCGTTTCGCAGCAACCGCTCGACGCCGGACCCAGATCGCACTTACGACTCCAATATCTGGGTGGTATCGGCCGATAACACCGACAAGGGCGCACACCTCACGCAGGTCACGACAAATCCCGGCTCTGACGGTTCGCCGGCGTGGTCGCCCGATGGCAAGTGGATCACCTACGTTACGCAGCTTGATCCGAAGCTCCTGGTTTATGCTACCCACCACATCGCTGTCTCTCCGGCCACGGGTGGTGAGGCCAAGGTGCTGACGCTGGCCTTTGATCGCTCGTCGAGGTCGCCGCGCTTTTCGTCCGACGGGCAGTTCATCTACTTCATCGCGGATGACGATGGGACGCAAGATCTGTTCCGAATTCCAGCAGCGGGCGGGGAGATCACGCGAGCCATCTCCGGGCACGTCGTGGTCTCGAGTTACACGATCGCTAAGTCAGGAGACGTTGCCGCGCAGATCACAAGCATGGACCGGCCAGCCGAAATCTTCAGCACGACCACCTCGGGCGGCCCGCTTACGCGCATCACGCACGTGAATGATGCGTTTATGGCAAAGATCACAGTGGTCACACCCGAATACGTCAAGTTCAAGAGCGAGGACGGCACCACGGTGGCAGGTTATCTGTACAAGCCACTGGATTATGTGGCCGGGAAAAAGTATCCCACGCTTCTGCACCCGCATGGCGGCCCGGTGGGCTCCTACTACGGCGACTTCAATCATTTCTCACAGCTGTTTGCGGCCAACGGATATGTAGTGCTGGAGCCCAATCCACGCGGCTCTTCGGGCTATGGACAGGATTTCTGTAAGGCCATCTTTGCCGATTGGGGGGACAAGGACTTTCAGGACGACATGGCCATGGTCGACTACGCCATCGCGCAAGGTGTGGCCGATCCCGACAAGCTGGGCGTGGGTGGCTGGTCCTATGGCGGCATCTCGACGGATTTCATCATTGCGCAGACCACGCGCTTCAAGGCGGCGGTTACCGGCGCGGGGTCCGCTTTCTTCGCTTCGTTGTACGGCCATGACCAGTACATTCTCGACTACGATACGGAGCTCGGGCATCCGTGGGAGAACCGCGCAGTGTGGGACAAGATCTCGCCGATCTACAGGGTTGCAAACATCACCACGCCGACCCTGTTCATGGGCGGCGACATCGACTGGAATGTGCCGATCATAGGCGGCGAGCAGATGTATGAGGCGCTCAAGAGCCTGGGTCGGGAAACGGAGCTAGTGGTGTATCCCGGCGAGTACCACGGCTTCAAAACGCCCTCGCATATTAAAGACAGGCTCGAACGCAACCTCAGCTGGTATGCGCACTATGTGAAGGCGGACGGCAGCCCGGCACGCCCAGCGGCGAAAGCAAATTAGCGCGTGCGTGATCTCCTTGCAATGCAGCGAGTCGATGCTCCCGAGATTCTCGATTCTGACGCCTGTTCTCCCGCCGACGTCGAGGATACGCTCCGCGATCTTGGGCGGGTCAACCGCTGGTTCGGCGGGGTTGCCACCACGCAGAAAATGGTGGAGCGCGTGGCTCAAGTTTCCGGCTCGAAACACTTCTCGCTGTTGGAAGTGGCGGCCGGGTCAGGAGAAGTTCCAGAGCTGGTTCGGCAAAAGCTGGCGCGTCGCGGGATTAAGTTGGATGTGACGCTGCTGGATAGAGCCCGATCTCATCTTCCCTGCATTGCGAATCAT
Organism: uncultured Acidobacteriaceae bacterium; assembly: GCA_963807145.1. Classification (GTDB taxonomy): domain Bacteria; phylum Acidobacteriota; class Terriglobia; order Terriglobales; family Acidobacteriaceae; genus Sulfotelmatobacter. The sequence continues at coordinate 92,203 of CAWEBA010000021.1, forward strand.
ACTGGGCAGAATCCGGCCGTCGTCGCCGATGCGCTGGCCCTGCCTTTCGCCGATGGCGCCTTCGATCTGATAAGTTGCAGCCTTTTTGCCCATCATCTGGATGAACAGCAGCTGGCACAATTTATGCGCGAGGGTCTGCGGGTGAGCCGGCGTGCTCTGCTGATCAACGATCTGATTCGGCATCCGCTGCATCTCGCGTTGGCGTTTGCCGGATTCCCGATCATGCGCAGCCGGGTGGCTTGGCTGGACGGGCTGACTTCGGTGCGGCGCGCTTATGTTCCTGACGAAATCCGGAGCATGCTGGCGTCTGCTATTTCGGCAAACGGGGGGCCGCGAGTAGAAATCTCGCGCAATTATCTTTTCCGTATGGGAGTAATTGTGTGGAAGAGTCAAACCTGAGCGGCTAAAGCCGACCGCTGTTGATGCCTGATGGCACAGCTGAAGCCGTGCTCTTCCCGAGCTGGCTAGCGGACCACCAGCACTTCACGGATGTTGTCGCGCGCAAGAAAGAATTTGATCGAGGCGAAGTCGCGGAAGAGGGTTTCAATGTGGCGGTTGTTGAACACGCGCTGCAGTTGGAAACCTTCCGAGATGGCGGTGTGGATCGCTCCGGTAGGTCCGCGACGGGCTTCGCGTCGCAACACGATTTTCTGCATCTCGAGCACGTCCGTACCGACGATATGAAAGCGGTGACAGGGCGAGTCGGGACCGGCATCACGGGTGTGGAAGAACGCCAGCAGCATGCCGCCAGGTTTCAATACCGACCAGAGCCGTCCAACAACCGGTTTTACCAGACTCTCATCGAGATAGTCGGGCAGGTTCCAGCACAGCACGACGTCGAAGCGAGCCGCGGGGTAGACCAGGTTATCGGCGAGGAACTTGCGGCTGTCGAGAACAACGTTTCCTTCCTCGTTCTTGCCGAGAAGCTCGGGATCGGTCGAGGCCGTGAGCAGGTCCTCGCTGTAGATCCGGTGACCGTGTTCGGTGAAATGGCGAATGTTGGCCGGTGATGTCGATCCCAGATCGAGAATGCACAGGTCTTCAGCGGACTCCCACATACGGGACAACTCTCCCAGGCCGCTGGAGCGCCGCGTCAGCTTCTGCGCGCCCTGCACCGGGATGGTCTCCGTTCCGGATGAACCGCGAAAAAGTTTCATGAAACCCTGGGAGACTGACGACATCCTGACTTCATAACTCCTGAAATAAACTGAGCGATCGTAAGACTCACTTGTCAGTCTTGTGAATATCTACTTTGCCCTTCAAATATGCGCCTTCCTCGATGGAAATGCGCTGGGTGCTGATGTCTCCGGTAACGATCGCCGACTTACGCAATTCGACGCGATCGCTGGCCTGAATGTTGCCTTCGAGCTTGCCTTGCACCACCACCCCCTTGGCCTCGACGCTGGCTTTGACCTGACCGTTGGGGCCAACGGTCAAGCTGTTGCCTTTGAGAGCGATGCTGCCCTCAACCTGGCCATCCAGATATAGATCTTCGCTGCCGGAAAGTTCGCCCTTGATGAAGACAGACTTGCCGATTTGTGCCAACCCACTGGCGGGTGCGCTCATAGGACGCTCTCCTGTTTCAACGGTGATTCAGTGCCGCGACATCCGTGACGGCTGCTCCCAGATCAGAATCCTTGACTCAATTAACGCAGACCGCTCACTGCTTCGACTATACGCAAGGCACAGAGGGCGCGGCAAGTTCCTAGCAGGCAACCTGGAATGAGTTGAAGTTCGGAAGTGCATTCCCGCCCGGCTCTGTCCTAAGAACCGGACAGCGGTTGTCTCTTTTGGTTGTGATTCACTCTCACGGCGAATGACGTTTCCAGCCCGATGCAAGAACGATCAACCGAGAAATGATCAATTTTGAACAGCAATGGCTCTCGCTAATTCTTTCATGTCTTGCCGAACTTGTTCCAGCCGCTCCAGCCTCAGCTGATATTCCGCAGTGGCTGCGGGGCTGTGTTCATCGTGTTCTAAGTACAGATCGTTCGCAACTCGGATTGCTTCTGATTCCTCGCGCCGATCCGCGAGCTTGGTTCTGTCGTCCATGCTGGGATACTACCCCCGATCCCGAACAATTCAGATTAGAAATGGCTCACACTTCCCGAGATGGGACGGAGCTTCCGCTCAGGATGTCGGAAATATTTGTCTTCGAGCTCGTTCGCATGGAAGGCTCTAAACCATGAAGAACTGGCATCCTTTCTTTCCAAGGCTGCCACTAAGTTTCCACGCACGCTTGAGACATTATCGAGGAACCGGGGAGCCCAAATTGCTACACTGGAAGTGTGCCGGACAAAATGAGACGGACAAAACTGATTCATATCGCCACTGCTGTTTCCCTGGGGATCTTGCTCTCAGGGAGGAGTGCGACTTCCCTCGATGCGGCCGCGCGCCAGAGTGTTCCTTCCGATTCGGCTTCCGCGATCGAATTGGTGCGGGCCGCCGTGGCCAACGAAGTAGCGGTCGCCAATGACGACTCGATCAAGCATATGTTCCGCTCGCGCAAGCAGGCTCCGCAGGGTTCACAGACCAGGCTGTATGTGGAAACGCGGAGCGCCATGGCCGGAATGACGATCGCATACAACGACCAGCCGCTCACGCCTGAACAAATGCAAGGCGAGGAAAACCATCTGGCGGGTCTGGTGAGCGATCCGGAGCAGCTTAGCCGCAAACATTCCCAGGAGCAGCAGGCTGCCGAGCGCACGTTGCGCATCGTCAAGGCCTTGCCCGAGGCTTTTCTATATGATTATGACGGCGATGAGCCGGGCACGGCTCAGCTAGGCAAGGAAGGAAATCGGCTGGTGCGTTTGAAATTCCGGCCCAATCCGGCGTACGAAGCCCCTTCCCGCGTGGAACAGGTGCTCGAGGGCATGCAGGGATTCTTGCTGATTGATCCCACAGCGCGCAGAATCGCGCGAATCGACGGAACTCTGTTCAAGGAAGTCGGCTTCGGCTGGGGAATTCTGGGGCATCTCGACAAAGGCGGGCACTTTCTGGTCGATCAATCTGACGTTGGCGATGGATCATGGGAAATTTCGCGTATGTCCCTTAGCTTTACGGGAAAGATTCTTATATTCAAGAGCATTGTGATCAAGTCTGACGAGGTGTTCAGCGACTTCCGCCGCGTGCCGGGAGACACCACGTTTGCCCAAGGAGTGAACATGTTGAAGGCCGAAGAAGCAAAACTAGCTGAGGATCACAAGCTGGGGGCGGCAACGACGGAGCCCAAGTCGCACTAGGAAAGGCCTTCAGCGGCCGGCAGCTATACCTTGGCGATCCCTGAGACGAAAAACGATGCTGGCGGTCACGCGAAGATTGTTCTGGTTGCGCACGTCGCCGGTGGGGTCTGCATATGCAGTGCGCAGGTAATCTCCTGTGAGGCGGACCGCGAAAGGCCCTGCAACGGTGCGCTCGATCCCACCCCCGAGCGCATAGGCTGGCCTTGCGACCCATCCCTCTAGGTATTCGGTGCCACTGACAGGTACTGCACTGTCAACCAACCCCGCGCCGACCAGGGCGTGCACGAACGCCCTCGTTTTTCTGGCCTCAAACAGATGAAACACGGGACCAGCAAGGAAGGTTAAAGTGTAGCCCGACTGTCCGGTCGCCAGTACGTTGGAGGTACGAACGTAACCGGAGTCTACGGCGACACCCCAACGCGGGAGAAAGTTGGCGTGGCCGGTGACATCCAGACCACTGAGACCGACTCTGCCCGCGGACGGAATTGTCGACGAGAGATAACTATAGCCGCAACTCACATCGTAACTCGGACCGTAAGCCGTGGCGGGCGGTGGCGCCTGCAGTTGATTTTGCGCCAGGGCAGGGGCGACCATCAGGAACGCAAGAGTTAGAGCCTTCCCCATAATCCTCATCCCGTTGCCTTTGCTTTCGGACTTTCTGATTGGGAACCCGCGAAAAAGCATAGCCATTGCTTCTTGCTCCCAGACAACAACATAGGCCGGGGCAGGTGCCGACCCCGGAGAGTCTCTAAAATACTGGGGTCGTAGCGGGGGGTAAACGTAACTTCAGCTTGCGACCTTAGGTAATGAGGCGTGGCATTGGCAGAAATGGCCTAGATTGACTCTTCCGCAGGCGTCCATTCGTAACCAACGAAATCCCAATTGACGCTAACAGCTACAACGTTTCGAGGGATGGCTCCCAACATCATGCGCGCAGCGTTTCTTTCTTTACTGTCAGCTTTTCGATGAGATCTTCTTTAACGCGATAACCGGTTCCGGGCTGGCTGGTGATCGCAATCATTCCCTGCGGCGAGACTTGCACTTCAGGATCGATGATGTCTTCCTTCCAATAGCGTTTGGATGCGGAGACATCCCCGGGCAGGCTGAACTTTTCGAGCGTGGAAAGAGCGATGTTGTGGGTCCGGCCGATGCCCGATTCGAGCATCCCGCCGCACCAGACCGGAATCTTCTGGGCGTGGCAGATGTCGTGAATCTTCTTCGCTTCGCTGAATCCTCCCACGCGTCCGACTTTAATGTTGATGATACGGCACGCACCGATTTCGAGCGCGATGGCCGCAGCACGGGCGCTGACGATCGACTCGTCGAGGCAAATCGCAGTACGCAGCTCTTTTTGCAGGCGGGCGTGGTAGAAAATGTCGTCGTCCCAGAGCGGCTGCTCGATCATCAGCAGGTTGAATTGGTCGAAGGAGCGCAGGTGCTCGACCTGATCGAGCGTGTAGGCAGAGTTGGCGTCGCAGCTGAGCGTGATGTCGGCCCAGCGTGAGCGGATTCTCTCGAGCACGTTTACATCCCAGCCCGGCTTGACCTTCACCTTGATGCGCCGGTACCCGGCCGCCAGTTCAATCTGAATCTTGTCGAGCAGTTGTTCGACGGAATCCTGTATGCCGATCGAAACGCCGCAAGCGATTTCGGTCCGCGTGCCGCCCAGCAGCTTCCACAGGGGCTGGTTCTTCTCTTTCGCTTCGGCATCCCACAATGCGTTTTCGAGCGCCGCTTTCGCCATGCGGTGACCGCGCACTCGGGAGAAAAGAGCCGCGCAGTCGCGCGCCGATTCAAGGCTGCGTCCGAGTACGGCGGGGGCGAGGTATTGAGTGATGGTGGGCCAAGTGCTTTCGGTCCACTCGCTGCTGTAAAAAGGATCTTCGCCGGTGACGCATTCGGCCCAGCCGTTGACCCCGTCACAATGCGCCGTGAGCAGAAGAATGCGGCGGCTGTAGGTGCGTCCAAAGCTCGTCTCAAAGAAATGGACGAGCGGCATGTGAATCTCGCGGAGCGTGATGGCTTCAATCTTCATAGTGTGCCAACAAGAACGATCTCACCACAGAGGCCAGACAGACGGAGAAAATCTATAAACAAGAAAAACCCCGAGGCTTGTTTTTCTCTGTGTCTCTGTGTCTCTGTGGTGAAGTCTTAGTCTTCCGATGCATACGACCATTCCTCAGCCCAATTGCCAAGCAGGAACTTGCCGTTGCCTTCGGGATCGCGCTCGTAACCGAGCACTGCCAGCCCATCGCCGAAGGCCCGGAGAAATTGTTCGCGGTTGCGTTCCTGCACCTGCTGCGCCATGCCGCGCGTTTCCGCCGCGGCCTTCCACTCGTAAATTTGTGCTGGAACTTCAATCGTAGTCTCCCGCTCGAACGGCGGATTCTTTCCCGTTGCCAGCAACGTCTTCACGCGCTTTGATTTCAGCCACCACTCGGCAATCAGCCGGTCGCTCGGAAGGCCGCCCTGCAAAGGGGATGACGTGATTCCATATTGGTTGATGTTATAACGCCGCGAGATGGCTCCCAGTTTTTCGATATTCAAATAAGCATTCTTGATTTCAAGCGGATCGTAGGTCCACTCGATCAACTCGATGCCCCGGCCCAGTGCATCATCGCGCTGCAGAAGCTTGAGACGGCGGCCGAGGCCGCCATTGCGGTGCTCCTTGCGGACAGCCAACATGTGCGAATGAAGGTAGACATGGCCCGAACGCGTACCCGGCACGGAAAGTGCAAAGCCAACCATTTCGTTGCCGTCGAAAGCGCCCATCACCTGCCCCCCAACTTTTTCGGCCACGACGAACATGCGCAGCGGAACCAGTTCGGCGTCGCTGAAGTTCCACACATCTTTCTGCAAAGCGACGCAGGCGCGCAGCTCATCCAGGCCCTGACAACGGCGAATCACTATAGCGTCCGCGCTCACGCCGGCTTCTCCTCTTGCTTGGCCTGTTGCCACAGGGATTCGAGTTCCTCCATCGAAACACTTTCTGGATTGGCACCGCGCTCGTGCAAGCGTTGCTCCATCCATTCAAAGCGGCGGCGGAACTTGCGGTTGGTCTTGCGCAGCGCGGATTCAGGATCGAGCGAGAGATAGCGGGCAATGTTGACCAGCACGAAAAAAAGGTCGCCGACTTCTCCCTCCAGCCGCGCCTTTAGATCTTCGGGAATTATCTGCCGCCCGGAACCGGCGACGCCGCGGCCTTCCGGGCGCGGACCGGGCGGGGGAAACTCCCCCAGATGTTCGCGTAACTCGCCGGTCTCCTCGCTGAGCTTGTCGAACAGTCCCTCCATGTTGGGCCAGTCGAAGCCAACCTGTGCCGCGCGCGAACTGAGCTTGTGAGCCTCGAGTAAAGATGGCATCGCCGAAGAGATGCCGGCCAGAATCGACGGCGCAGTCTTCGCGGCGGAGCCGGCGGTGGCCTCCGCGACACCGCCGAAACGCTTCTTTCGCTCTTTAACTTTCAACGCTTCCCAGTTGCGCTTCACCTCGGTGGAAGTGTCGGCTTTCGCGTCGCCGAATACGTGAGGATGCCGGTTCACCAGCTTGTCTGAGAGCCGGTCGAGAACGTCATCAATCGAGAATGTCCCTTGCTCCTTGGCCATCTCCGAATAGAAAAGCACCTGCAGCAGCAGGTCGCCGAGTTCTCACCGGGAAGCTCGTCCCAGTCGCGATTATCGATGGCCTCAAGCACTTCATAAGTTTCTTCGAGCGTATAGGGCTTGATGGAATCGAAGGTCTGTTCACGATCCCACGGGCACCCCCCGGGAGCCCGCAGGCGCTCCATGATGGCGACAGCGCGTTCGAAACGTTCGCCGGTCGTGGACATTTGAGCAACCACTCTAAATGAGCCATCGTAGTGCGAGCAACGAGTGCGGGATTTACACTTGCCCTGCGTAACCTTTAGCCGGCGTGGTTGGCCTTTTGGTCATCTAATTTTGCGGTACCAAGGTTACCTTCTCCGCCCGGCGGGGAGAGTGCACACTTTAAGGGTCATAGTGTCTGGCGCGGCTTGGTTCGTGGCTCTAATGGCACCTTTCGAAAGCCCTGTATCTGATTGATAAGCTATGGTCTTAGCGGCAAATCCCCGAGCATCCCTGGAAGGCCAGCACTTTCAAGTGGTGGTGATTGGTGGGGGCATCAACGGCGTCGCTGTGGCGCGACAATGCGCTCGTGCAGGTAAGCACACCCTGCTGATTGAACAGAATGACTTCGCCTCTGGAGTAACCAGCCGTTCCACGCGCATCATTCACGGGGGCCTGCGTTACCTGGAGCACGGTGAATTGGGTCTGGTTCGGGAATCGCTCCGCGAACGGGAAAAGTTGCTTCGGGAAAAATCTCACCTCGTGCATCCCATGCACTTCCTGCTGCTTTTGAATGAGACTAGCCAGCGTAGTGCCATGAAAGTGCGCGCCGGATTGTGGCTCTACCAGCGCATGGCCGGAAAACCGCCCAGCAAAGACGCCACCGAAATGGAATTGAAACGGCTGGAGCGAGCGCTGGACGCCGGGCATCGCTGGTCGTTCTACAACTACGAAGATGCGCAATGCGAATTTCCGGAGCGCCTGGTAGCGGAATGGTTAATGGAGGCCGTCGACGCTGGCGCCACCGTACGCAATCACATGGAGGCGCTCGCGGTTGACGTCTCGCACGGCCGCACCCGCGGCGTGCTGTTACGCGACCAGATCACGGGACGCGACCAGCGTGTCGATGCAGCCTGGGTAATCAACTGCAGCGGACCATGGGCTGACCGCATGTGCCAGCGGTCTTCGATCCGCATGGCTAAACCAATGCTGGGCGGGGTACGCGGCTCTCACATTGTTTTGTCACGGTTTTCGGGTTCGCCGAATGCTGCGGTTTATACCGAGGCGGTAGACGGCCGTCCGATTTTTGTCCTTCCCTGGAACGATCAACTCCTCGTGGGAACAACCGAAGTTGCCGACAACGGCGACCCCTCCAGAACCGTTCCCTCGGCCGGACGAAATCAGCTACCTCGTGCGTTCCGTGGCGCAATTGTTTCCCAAGGCCAAGATAACTGCGCAGAGCGTGAAGCATGCATTTGCTGGAATCCGGCCGCTGCCTTATTCGCCGGACAATAAGCCTTCGGCAGTCACGCGGCAGCATATTCTTCACGATCACACCGATGACGGCGCGGCGCGCATGCTCTCCGTGATCGGCGGCAAGCTGACCACCGCGGCTTCACTCGCCCGCGACTGTGCCCGCAAGATCGGGTTGAAAAGCGATTGAACCGAATACGATGACCGTGGGACCGGACAATGCGCTCGATCCTTTTCTGGACGACGCGGTGCTCGAAATTGCGCGCATCGGAGCGGTCAGCGAGGAGACGGCTCGCGGCATGGTGGAATGGCATGGCAAGCGTGCTGCCGATATCGCGCGTATGGCTTTGGTGAGCGCGGAACTGCGTGCGCCGATCTGTCCTCACACGTCTCACGTCATCGCCGAAGTGGTGGAAGCCTACCGCAGAGAGTTTGCTGTAACTTTGGGCGACGTGCTTCTGCGCCGCGTGCCTGTGGCGTTGGGGGCCTGCTGGTCCGAGTCGTGCAGTCGCGAAGCTGCATTACGCATCGGCGCGGTTCTCGGCTGGGACGAGCATGCCATGGGAGCGAACCTGGAAGCTTTTGAAACCGAACGCTCCGCCTTCTTGCGGCCCGTGGGGCGCGCCACTGCCGCATTCGAAGCCGCGGCCGACTAGATACTTGGCCACGGATCTACAGGATTGTCGCGGATAAACCAATAAACGCAGATCGAAATTTAAAAGCCACCAAGAAGGATCCGTGGAAATCCGTGGGATCCGTGGCTAAGATTTTTCTTGCCGGCGCAAAGCACGCACCAGCCGCTTGGGGTGGTCTGAGATAATGCCGTCCACTCCCCATTTCGAAACGCGCTTCATGTCCACCGTGGCGTTCACGGTCCAGACCAATATTTTCTTTCCCACGGCTTTAATCTCATCGATCAGCATCTTCCGCACCAGCTTGCGGTGCGGAATCACATACTGGACCGGCAACCGCCGCCAGCAGCTCAACTCGGCTTCTGTCTCGCAGATCAACCCCAGCGGGATGGTCATGTCCAACTCATGAATGGCCTGTAGCACTTCGGGGAGAAACGAAGAGATCACGAAGCCGCGGTGTGGGGTAAATCTTCGCAGCAAATCCGTAGCGATCGCCTCGAGGCCGGTGACCTTCAGCTCGATATCGAGAAACGCATTGCCGTGATAGCGAGTCAAGATTTCCTCTAACTGCGGCAAGGCCAGCTTTTCGGCTGAGGATTCGACGATTTCCAATCCGTGCACAGTCGCATCGTGGCAGACGACCGCGTGACCGTCCCTCGTGAGCCGCACATCAAATTCGAAACCATCGCAGCCCTGAGCGAGTGCCAGATCGAATGAGGCCAGCGTGTTCTCGGGAATAGATTTTTCTGTACGCGCACCGCGGTGGCCAAGAAGCAGTGGACGAATCGCCATCGCAACCTCAGTGGTCAGTGTCCAGTGGTCAGTCATCGCGCCAGTTCCAGTTTTACAGACCACTGACCACTGATCCCTGGCCACGGTTCTCAATCCAGATCGAAATCGCGAATCGGCTTGCCGGTGTCCGGAGATTCTTTGGCCTTCTTCACTGCCTCCTGAAATTTCTTGTCCAGAAGCTCGGAAGCATGTTTTTGCGCTTCCACCGATTGCCGGAAGATTGATTCGCGGCGGCTGTCCTGTTCCTTCATAGCCCGGGCAGCCGCTTCCATGTCCTCGAACATTCTGGGTTTCACTGCTGCGGTGTGGGCGATTACAGCGGCCGTTGCGGTATCGATCTTCAGCAGCGCGCTGCAGCAGGGGCAAGTAACTTCGATCGTAGCTCGACTCTTCGCCATTTTGCGAATCATACCGCAAAAGCGAACCCGATGCGCGAGGTGCAGCGGAAGGCTCGGCAGAGCAGCTCGAACTCCACGCTTAACGCTGAAGTTTGATAGGAAAAATGCGGAATACGCCCAACAACTCCCAACCCAGCAGAAAGACGGAAAGCAGAACCACAAGCACCGCCATCAACTCTCCAAAGGTGAGGCCGCGGCGGTTGGGCTCGAAACGCCGTGCGGCGAGGCTCAGGATATTCAAGGTGGCGAACCCGAAGACGATCGCCCAGAGAATGTTGTAAACGTCGTCGCGGCGGCTAGAATGCCGCTGCAACAGCATCAGGCTCGCGACCAGCGCGGGCTGGGCCCGCAACAGAGTGTGCAGCGAGAGCGCGGCCCGCGTCGTCCGCGCGACACCCGAGATCATCCACGTTGTCGAAGAAAGAGCCATAGAGCCGAGTGGCAAAAGGACACTCTGGATGCCGCAAGTGAGGATATTACATTTTTTCTCTGCGCGGGTCACGGAGGCGGCGCGGCCACGGCGTCAGGTCCACCTTAGGTATATAAAACCAACTCCTGGCCCCCTCCATATGCTTTCAGCCCGACGCTTTCAGTAAGATGGACGGATGGCGGAACGCCGTGTCATCTTTTTCGATGTTGGCAATACTCTTCTGTTCCCCAACCGGGCGAAAATCCTCGCCCCCATTTCGAGCCACCGCCATCCTTCACTCGAGCAATGGCAGGCCCTGGAGCGCAAAACCAAGCACGAGTTCGATCAGGGGATGACGAGCGGCCGCGTCGATCACGGCTTCTGGTGGATATTCCATACTCACCTGCTGCAGCAACTCGACGAAACGTCAGGCCTCCGCGAAGTGTTAGTCGAGAACACGCGGAGTTCGGCCAACTGGGATCAAATTCCGCCGGGCACACGCGAGGCCCTCACCCGCATCGGCCGAAACTTCCGCATCGCCGTGATCTCCAACTCCGATGGAAAGATCGAGCAGGTGCTTTCCCGCTGCGGCATTGCCGACTGCTTCGAAAGCATCACAGATTCAGGAACCGTTGGAGTCGAAAAGCCGCGCCCGGAAATCTTTGAGGCAGCGCTCGGCGCCATGCACGCGGGCGCCGATGAGAGCCTGTACGTGGGCGATATGTACTCCGTGGATTATTTGGGCGCCCGCAATGCGGGAATGGAAGCAGTTTTGTTCGATGTGTCCGGTGCCTATCGCAACCGTGAACTGCCGCGCGTGGAATCGCTGGAACAGCTCGAAACCTGGGTACGCTAGAAAAAAGAGGCTCTACAATTCCAATATCTGGTGGTCGTGGCAATCGGTGCGCATCGTGTCATAGATGCTGCGCAGCAGCTCGGTTCCGTGGCGAGCGACGAAATACACACCGGCCACGCCACGCTCCTGCAGAGCATTCTCTGGATAGAGTGCCTGGCCGAGAGCGGCGGCATGCCGACTCACAACTTCGCTGCGGCGCAATTCGGCGGCCATGGCGCGTTCGCGGAGGCGGTCGAGTTGGTAGCGCACTTTTGAAGCTCCCGTCTGGCTGGCCTCGACGAGCGTGGGATCAAGTTTGGCCAGCGCTTCCTGCAAACCAGAAAAAGATTCATCAACGGATTTGTTTGCGCGTTCAAACGCCGCCTGCAATCCTGCCGGCAGAGTGCGTGCAGCCAGCGTCTGGCGCAGTGCCTCCGGGCCGTCGAATGCGTCTCGCACTGCAATGCCGTACTGCCCGAGCCAGCGTTGCACTTTAGGCTCGACCACAGTCGCTGAAAAACGAGGAACGATCGGTGTCACACGGCCCAGGATTTTTTCATAGACCGCGCCCGCCTGCGCGAAATATGCGGCTTCGGCAGCGCCTCCCGTGTAAGCCAGAGTGGGTAGAAGATAATCCTGCACAACGGGTCGCAAGAGAACGTTAGGACTGAAGTCTTCCGGGGTAGCGGCAATACGATCCAGCAATTCAGCGAATGAAATCTTTTCTGCTCCAGGTTCGCTGCCGACAACAAACTCCCCGGCGTTATTCGACCCTTCCCGGCGGTGGATTGCTGTTCGCGAGCCGTCGCGCATCGCGAAAAGCAGCACCGACGACGGAGTCACCTTCACCTGCTGGTAATATCCCGCCTTTTCAAGAGCATGCCCTCGCGCCAGCAGCGCAGCATCCAGATCCTCCACGCGTTCGATTGCAGCGCGATACATCGGCGCCGCCACACGATGAAGTTCAGCGTCAGAAGCATCGAGAAGAATCACACCCCACGGGGCAAAAAGCTGCGCATAGAAGCGGGCGAAAGCCGTGCCCAGCGTCTCTCCCGGACGGTACGACGTCCGCAGAAACTGCGACGCCTCACTATCTCCCAGCAGAGATGCGGCCTCTTCCACGACCAGGTAAGATCTCTTCTCCCAGACGCACGTTGCTGACCGGCGCGCCCGGAACCCCGTGGCTGGAGATTGCGAGCGTGCGCAGAAGGCCATCGGGACCGGGAATCGAAACGTGATTTACCTCAGCGAGATCGTGATCCGACGTGGCCAGCCAGAAGACGGGAACCGCATCGATACCGGCGGCCGTCGCTTCGTCGGCCAACTTCACCGCGGTCAGCGCCTTGTAGATGGCAAACATCGGCCCGCCAAACAGTCCAACTTGCTGGCCTGTCACGATGGTGGCCGCACCGGCACAAAAACGGCTCAGGTTGGCCAAGGTCCGCGGCGAGGCGTCCCAGGATTTATTCTGCTGCTCCAGAATCGTGCTGACACGCTCTCGCCGCGACGGTTCATATTGCAAAGCGGAAGCCTGCTCCTTGGACCATTCGCTGAAATGCGGAGAATGCGGATAAAAGGGTTGGACGCTGGCGGAGTATGCGAGAAAATCAGTGAAGAGGCGCGTGGTATGCGGAATTTGCGTAAAGGGCAGACACTGCGCTTTCACCGCTGGCCCTCCTGACATCGCCGGCCGGTACAGTTCCGGTTCCTACAGCATTGGACGGATGAGATCATCGCAGGTCAACGTCATTCATTCTATAGTGCGTCGCTGTTGAGATGCCGCAAACCGGCGCAAGATGCAAGATAATGGTGCGTTCAGGGAAGGAATGCACGATGAGTCTGGCAAGTTCTCCGTTGCAAATTGTAATGCCGGTCACACTGGAAGGCTCTGGCATACGCCTGGAACCGATTCGCCGCGAGCACGCCGAAATCTTCTGGGAAATATCCAAGGATGCTCTCGACGACATCTTCCAATGGATTCCCTACCGCGTAAAGACGCGTGAAGACTTCGAGCGTCTCGTGGAGAAGATCTTTGAGGAGCAGGAACGCGGCGAGTCAGTGGCGTTTGCCACCGTCGACCGCCGTTCTGGACAGGTGATCGGCAGCACCCGCTTCATGAACATCGACCGGGCCAACCGCCGGGTTGAGATCGGTTCCACCTGGATCATCCCGGCGTGGCAGCGAACTGCGGTGAACACCGAAGCCAAATACCTCATGCTGCGCCACGCTTTCGAAGTGTGGAACTGCTTTCGCGTAGAACTGAAGACAGACGCCCTCAACCAGAGATCGCGCAACGCCATCCTGCGCATCGGCGCAAAAGAGGAAGGCACGCTGCGCCGGCACGTGGTCACGTGGACCGGCCGCGTACGCGACTCAGTCTACTTCAGCATTCTCGATTCCGAGTGGCCGTCTGTAAAAACCACTCTGGAACAGAAGCTCATGGCTTGACCGCGCTACTTCAGCGACGCCATATCGATGACGAAACGATATTTCACATCGCTCTTCGCCAGCCGCTCGAAGGCTTGATTGATTTGCTGAATCGGGATCAGCTCAATATCCGAAACGATGCCGTGCTCGGCGCAGAAATCCAGCATTTCCTGGGTTTCTCGAATGCCTCCGATGATCGAACCCGCAAGTGATCGCCGCCGGAACAGCAAGCTCCCAACCCCTAGCGGTAACGGCGTGGGAGACGCCCCTACCAGGACAAGCGTTCCATCGAGCTTCACCAGGTCCAGATAGGCGTTCAAATTGTGTTCCGCGGAAACAGTGTCCAGAATAAAGTCGAAGCTGCCGAGGTGCTTCGCCATTTCGGCTTCGTTTTTCGAGATCACCACTTCGTCCGCGCCCAGCCGCCGTCCATCTGCTACTTTGTTCGCCGAAGTCGTAAACAGCACAACGTGCGCCCCGAAGGCATGAGCAAATTTCACTCCCATGTGTCCTAATCCGCCCAGGCCCACCACGCCCACCTTCTGCCCTTTGTGAACGTTCCAGTGCCGCATCGGAGAATATGTAGTAATGCCGGCGCACAGCAGAGGTGCAGTGGCCGCCGGATCCAGCTTCTCCGGCACGCGCAGCACGAAGGCTTCGTCGACCACAACGCTGTCCGAATATCCGCCGTAGGTAACTCCACCGAGGTGCTTGTCTTCGGCGTTGTAAGTGAAGGTCGGCATGCTGTCGCAGAATTGCTCGTTGCCGGCGCGGCAGTTCGGGCATACGCGGTCGGAATCGACCATGCAGCCCACCGCCGCCAGATCGCCCTCCTTGAATTTCTTCACGGAGCTCCCTGCCTTGACCACACGGCCGACAATCTCATGACCCGGCACGCACGGATACACAGTCGGCATCATGTTTTCCCATTCGTTGCGTACCTGATGCAGGTCAGAATGGCAAACTCCGCAGAACAAAATATCGATCTGCACGTCGGTAGTTCCGGGCTCGCGACGCCGAATCGCAGCCGGCGCCAGCCCGGAACTCTTACTCCGCGCCGCATACGCCTTCGCCGGATACGCTTTTCCCGTCGCGCTTTTCTGATCAGCAACCATAGTCGAAGCCATCATTATGAGTTCTCCTCAGTACCTAGATGGCCTCGCTCAGGGCTTGGTTCCAGAATAAGTTTCTGCCATACCTGAACGCACGAGACGTCGGAGAGCGTTGGAACCCAGTCCGGCAATATGAATCGGATGCCGGGGAACCGTTCATCTCGCCTGTGCCGCGCCCGGCTGAACCTTTGGATTGCCTTCCTGCATCAAACCATTGACTTGGCTAGGTTTCGCACCTAGTCTGGAACTAGCTCTTTGAGTATGGCCAATCCCACCAGTGGGGGCGTCACGGCTTCGACGGAGATGCTTGCGGCCAAGAGGCATGCCGGGGTGCACACACCCGTAATCGTGGGCAAAATGATAATTGCCAATCAACAAATGGCATACGCAGCCTAATTAATTAGGCAGCCGCTTTCCACCGCTTCGCCCTTGGGCGGTGAGCGAGCGTCACACAGAGGGCTGCTCTTCTCCGCTACGTCTGGGCGGGGAGGTTAAGATCTCAGGCTAGCGGCTAGCGTTTCTTGTCCGTTCTGAGCGTGGGCCGCGAACGTCCCGGGCAGGGGTGGCAACACTCTAATGACTGGGGCATGAACGCGAATAAGCATGTAGTCTCTTGACCAGTAACATTTTCGGACGCGGGTTCGACTCCCGCCGCCTCCACCAATTCTAGATTGATTCCATCTCCCTAAACCTGTGACCGAACCCCGTCCTGATGAACGTACCGGATTACTTCCACCTCAGACATCGCAATCAATCCTTCGTCCACCATTTCATCCAGCGCAGGAATGAGGCTCCTGATCTTTTCCTCGGTGTCGATGACGGAGACCATGATCGGCCGATCCGATGAACGGAGCAGATGCCTTTTGTGGATCAGCGTGCTCGCGCCATAACCTTCAATGCCGCGAAGTACGGTCGCGCCAGCGATATCGAGTTCGCGGCACTTGATCACAATCGCTTCATACAGAGGCTTGTCTAGCCACCTGTCATCTTCGCCGAAATGGATGCGGAGCATTTTGGCTTTGCCTTCCAGTTTCATATCTCCATCTCCTGCCGCCGATCAGACTTCTGGTAGTTGTGCGTGTACTTAATGACATCGACGTTTGACAGCACGACCAAGCCTTGCTGCACCATCTGGTCGAGAATCGGGATGAACGCCAGCAGCTTCTCTTCCGTATCAACGATCGACAGCAGGATCGGCCGGTCGTGCGAGAGGCTCAGCTTGGCATCTTTGTGCATACGCCGGTTCGCGCCATAACCCAGAATTCCGCGATACACCGTTACACCGGCAATATCGTGCGCTCGCAGTCCACTGACGATGGCTTCATAAAGAGGCTTGCCGTTCCATTTGTCGTTCTCCCCAATGTAGATGCGCATGATCCTTGCCTTGCCTTCGCGCTTTAAAGGCAAGGCTTCGATGGTGCCTCGCTTCTGCTTCTTCTCGGCCGGTTTGACGATTGTCGTATCTTGCACTTCAATCAGACCTGTGCCGACCATCTCCTGCAGCTTCGGCAACAATTCCTCAACCTTCGCGGCGGTTTCAATGAACTCGACCTTGACCGGTAGGCGGACCACCAGGTCAACAAAGCGGGTCGTGTGCAGGTGGTGATCCGCACCAAATCCAGCGATGCCACGAGTGACCGTGGCGCCCGACACGCCATGAAAAAACAAAAAGTCGAGGATGGCCGCATAGGCCGCCGTCCCGCGGAACTGCTGATCTTCTGCAACGTAGACGCCGACTTTCTTACCCGGCCCCGGTGCGAGCACATTTTCCTCCTGTTTAAGAGAGCCTTGACCCGCCAAGCACTCAGCGATTTTCCCCTGGCACTGAAATTTTCGCTCTTATGGGATCGCCCGCCCCGTCACGACGCCTCCCCACACCGCAACAAACCCAACGATCACACTTAATGCAACATAAAGAAAGCCCAGCACGATCTGGCCATCCTGGATGGTGCGAAAGGTCTCGTATTCGAAGCTAGAGAATGTCGTGTAGCCTCCGATGAAACCAATCGGGATTAAGTATCGCCAGTTCGGGCTCCAGTGAGTCCTTGCTGTCATTAAAGCAAAGACCAGCCCAATCAAGAACGAACCCGTAATGTTAATGACGAATGTCCCATAGGGAAAGCGGGTTCCCATCCTGCTGCCGATAAAAGTGCCCAGCCAGAAACGCAAAATCGAACCCAGACACCCTCCCACCCCCACCAACACGTATTTCAAGTCGCTAAGTTCCTTTCTGAGATCTCGAGCCAAATGGCAACCAACATCGCAATCAGCGCCAAGCCGACCCACACGGAGGCGAGAACCCATTCCTCCATAAGGATATCTCTAGTTTGATTTCGCGGAATCGTTGCCGGGGTATGACTCCGCGACAAGACACCGCTTGTCAGGAGTCATCAGCTGTGCCCGGCTTAAAGAATGGGACAGCGGTTTCGGTGAACTCCTTCACCGTCGATAACATCTTCAGTACAGCAAAGATCAGGTGTGAAGTCAACGGGTTTTGCCCCGCACTCTGGTAACAAGGTTCGCGGAACTTTTTCAGGTAAAAAGTCATGAAGGAAACCGTCCGGGGCGAGCGACTTGTATAGTTGAGCCCATGAAACTTTCCTGCCTTGCTGTGTTTCTCATTTATTTTGCAACCGCGATTGCGGCGCAGACACCGCCAGAGGCGGCCCGCCAGTATACTGCGGCACATCGAGCGGAACTCGTGCAGCAGTTTAGTGAATTGCTGTCGATACCCAACGTTGCCGCTGATCCGGCAGCCCTGAAGCGCAATGCGGACGTGCTCCTCGAAAAGCTTCAGAAACGCGGTATCGATTCCCGGCTGCTCTCTCTGCCTGGCGCGCCCGCGGTGGTCTTCGGCGAGATCGATGTGCCGGGTGCACAACACACCATTGTCTTCTATGCCCATTACGACGGGCAGCCGGTGACTCCGTCGGAATGGGATGGCGGTTCGCCTTTCACGCCGATCGTGCGGGAAGTAAACGGCGAGCAGCGTATCTACGCTCGATCCGCGGGCGACGACAAGGCGGCGATCTTCGCCCAGCTAGCGGCGCTCGATGCGTTGAAAGCGGCCGGAATCCCGCTGCAGTCGAACCTTCGCTTCGTCTGGGAGGGTGAAGAGGAAGCTGGGTCACCGCATCTGGAGCAGATCCTCAATGCCAATCGCGAACTCGTCCACGGCGATGTGTGGCTGGTGTGCGATGGGCCGGTCGATCAGAGCGGCGAGCAGACGGTAGTTTTTGGAGCCCGAGGCGATGCGCATTTGGAAATCACAGTTTATGGGCCGCACCATGGGTTGCACAGCGGCCACTATGGAAACTGGGCGCCGAACCCTGCAATGATGCTGGCGCAGTTGCTCGCCTCGATGAAAAAAGAAGATGGGCGCGTTCTGGTGCCGCATTTCTATGACGGAATTGAGCCGCTCTCTGCAGCTGAAAAAGAGGCGCTGACCCGTGCTCCGGTGAACGACCGGATGCTGATGAATACCTTTTGGCTGGGACACGTCGATGGTGCAGGCGCGCATCTGCTTGAACTGATCAACCAGCCTTCGCTGAACATCAATGGCCTCTCGTCGGCCCAAACTGGAGCCAGAGCCGCCAATGTGATTCCGCCTACGGCGACCGCCGATCTGGACCTGCGCCTGGTGGTCGGGATCGACTGGCACGCGCAACAGCAGCGCGTCGTAGACTACATTCAGTCCCGCGGCTACTTCATCGTGGACCGCGAACCCTCGCAGCAGATTCTCCTCGATCATCCTCGAGTCGCGATGGTCGCGCGCGATGAGGCAGGCTACAACGCGGTACGTACGCCGATGGATCTGCCCATTGCGCAGGAAGTGATTGAAGCAGTGAAGAGTGCGCGCAAAGATGTGGTGCTGCTTCCTACCATGGGAGGGAGCGTGCCGCTGGGAGCGATGGAACGCGCCGCGCAGAGTCGCACCATCACCGTACCCATCGCCAATTACGATGACAATCAGCACGCCG
This sequence comes from uncultured Acidobacteriaceae bacterium, assembly GCA_963807145.1. Classification (GTDB taxonomy): domain Bacteria; phylum Acidobacteriota; class Terriglobia; order Terriglobales; family Acidobacteriaceae; genus Sulfotelmatobacter. Next base: position 111,087 of record CAWEBA010000021.1, read on the forward strand.
CCAACGAGAACCTGCGCTTGCAGAACCTGTGGGACGGAGTCGAAACGATGGCTGCGCTGCTCGATATGAAGTGATAGGTAGGAGCACGTTACGCGTACAGGATTTCGATTTCAGATTTCAGTAACTTTTAAAGTCCCGATGAATCCAACTTCTGGGTAGGATTCGAAGCGTTGCGCATAATCAAGAACATCGACTGGACCGTCCGATGCTGATCTATCTCCTGGCCTTCGTTGGCGGCGTTCTGACGATTTTGAGCCCCTGCATCCTGCCTGTGCTGCCTTTTGTATTCGCGCGTGCGGACCAGCCCTTCCGCCGCTCTGGATTACCTTTACTGGTGGGAATGGCGCTGACGTTTTCCGTTGTGGCAATCGCAGCTGCATTTGGCGGCCATTGGGTAGTGCGCCTGAATCAAGGGGGGCGCTACGTAGCCATGCTCATCTTCCTCGTGTTGGGGGTGAGTCTTCTTTTTCCCTCCATTGCGGAGGCTTTGACTCGTCCGCTTGTAAAGGCGGGCAGCAAATTGCGTGGCGGTCCGTCTGCGGAGGGTGGCACCGGGAAATCCTTTGTACTAGGAATCTCGACAGGCCTTCTTTGGGCTCCCTGCGCTGGCCCGATTCTTGGCTTGATCTTGACTGGCGCGGCGATCCAAGGCCCGGGTGCTCGCTCTTCGTTGTTGCTGTTGTCCTTCGCATTGGGTGCCGCGACCTCTTTGGGAATTGCGCTTTTCGCAGGCAACAAAGTCTTCTCCGCGCTGAAGCGATCACTTTCGTTTGAGGTCTGGATCCGTCGTGGATTAGGCGTGGCGGTGATCATGGGAGTCGTCGCGATCGCTCTGGGCTGGGACACAAACCTACTCACGAAGTTTTCCTTAGTGAACACTTCAAGGGCGGAAGAGCGTTTGATCGACCGGTTGCGTCCGGAAAAGCCGGCGGCGGTTTTGGCTGCGAGCGCAGCCGACACGGAGCCCGCACTAGGCGACGAAGGCCCCATGCCCGATTTGAGCGGCGCCGTTGCCTGGCTCAATTCGCCTCCTCTTAATAGCAAATCGCTGAGGGGGAAGGTTGTGCTCATCGATTTTTGGACGTACTCCTGCATCAATTGTCTGCGAGCTCTGCCCTACGTGGAAGGGTGGGCAACAAAGTATAAGGACGCTGGTCTGGTAGTCATCGGAGTGCATACTCCTGAATTCGCGTTCGAGAAGGAACGTAGCAACGTTGAAAAGGCAGTGCGGGACCTGAAGATCACTTACCCCGTCGCCATCGATAGCGACTACAAGATTTGGCAAGCTTTCAACAATGAATACTGGCCGGCACATTACTTCATCGACGGCAAGGGACGGATTCGCTATCACCACTTCGGCGAGGGCCAGTACGGCGAGTCGGAGCGGGTTATCCAGGAGCTGCTAAAAGAAAACGGGGCCCAATTGTCCTCCTCAGGCCCGATCAGCGTAGCGGGAGCCGGTGCGGAAGCCGCTCCCGACAATGCAGATGTCCGTTCTCCGGAAACCTACGTTGGCTACCATCGGGCGGAACACTTCGCTTCCACCGAGACAATCGCTAAAGATTCCCGGCGCGCTTACACGCCGCAGTCTAGGCTTTCGCTCAATCAATGGGCTCTCGGTGGGAGTTGGAAGGTCGGTGCGGAAAGCGCGGTGCTTCAGACGGCTCCCGGAAAGATTGTTTTTCGCTTTCATGCGCGCGATCTTCACCTCGTCCTGGGTACCGAGAAGGATGGCAAGCCCGTCCGCTTCAAGGTCAAACTGGACGGCACGGCTCCGGGTGACGATCGCGGCGTCGATACCGACAGCGATGGTTCAGGAACAGTCCAGGGGCATCGGCTCTATCAGCTGATCCGGCAAAAGGGGCCAGTGGAAGATAGGACATTCGAGATTGAGTTCCTTGACCCAGGCGTGCAGGCATTCGCATTCACGTTTGGTTGATCGGCAGCTCAATCATCCTTCATCCTTCTTCTTGATCTGCTCGGCGGCAATTTGAAATCCGGTGTTTGCCGCCGGAACGCCCGCGTAAACGGCGGTTTGCAGAAGCACTTCTTTCAAATCACATATTTCGAGATCACTGGCCAACCCAGCTCGCACATGGAGCGCAAACTCTTCCCATCTTCCGAGCGCTGCGGTTACTGCCAGCACCAGCAGCCGTCGGGTGCGCCGATCCAGTTCAGGACGAGACCAGATTGTTCCCCAGGCGTAACGGGTAATCAACTCTTGGAAATCGCGAGTAAATTCTGTCGTCGCAGCAATTGCCTTATCGACATGTGCGTCACCAAGCACGGCACGACGCATTTCGAATCCGGCTTGCAGGGAGTCTGCATCAGCGCTCGGTCGCGGAAGCAAGAACTCAAGCAGCGCCGTGGTAAAGGAGTGTGGTTGTTCGATATTAGAAAGATGTGCGGCCGCCAGGTGAATCGCTTTCGCTCCCGGAATTTCCTGCGCCAGCCTCTCACCGTGCCCACTCCACGGAGTCGCAACATCGCGGTCGCCCGAGATCACAAGAGTTGGAGCCTTAATCTGCTTGATGAGATCTTCGTGATTCATGTCGCGCAGTGCCGCACAACATCCCAGATACCCGACCGGATCCGTTCCTAGAAAGACGGACCGGATCGAGGCGACATGCGGATTTTGTTTGGCGAGCGTGTCCGGGGAGAAGAATCGTTGCATCGCCAAGTCGACGACTGCTGACATCCCGCCTTTGAGTACCGCCCCGATCCGTGTTTCCCAATTGGCCCGCGGGGCGAACTGAGGCGAGGTGTTAGCCAGCACTAGATGAGTGACTCGCTGGGGAGCGTGCACTGCAACCCACTGTCCGATGGCCCCACCAAGCGACAAGCCGCAAAAAGCAAATTGCGAAACCTTCAGCGAGTCGGCGAGTGCGAGAACGTCCTTGCCCAACATCTCAACTGAATATTCACCGGCAGTTGCCTCTGAAGCTCCGTGGCCCCGCGTGTCATAGCACAGAATCTGGAAGTACGGAAGCAGCCCTTCTACTTGAAGATCCCACATCGCGTGGTCCGTGCTGATGGAGTGCGACAGAATCAGGACGGGCCGTCCTGCGTTTCCCTGCAGTCGGTAGAACATCCGCGTACCGTGAATCGCTGCGAAGGGCAAATCGTCGCTCCTTAGTCTCTGTCGTTGTCTTCGCGATCCGACTCTGAGGTCAGAGCTTGCCGAAAGACCTCGGCGGACCCAAGATATTGCCCAGGCACTTCCAGTTGCCTGAGCTCAGCTGCTCCGAGATGTATCGTCACCTCAGGAATCTCTGCAAGAACGGCAGAAAGATTCCTGCCTTCCTCTGTACTCTTCTTGGCAGCGGTCTCGAGAATTTTATGAGCGACATCTCGCCCAAGTTTTGCTCCAAGCAGCATCATGGCGCGCTCTGCAAAAACTACCCCATTCGTGTTCTCGATGTTGAGGCGCATCTTCTGCGGGTCAACGGAGACCCCTTCGGCCACTTCAGCCATCGAGGCGATCGCTACCCCGGTCGACTGGACTGCGGCGGCAATGATCGACCACTCCGCCTGCCAGCCTCCAACACCCCGCTCGTGCTCCTGCAGCATTGCAGAGAGAAACGATGCAACCAATCCCGGCACCCGATACGCCGCGGCGAGCGTCAGAGCACACGCAGTAGGATTGGACTTGTTTGGCATGGTCGACGATCCGCCGCGGCCTTCTCCTCCGGGTTCGGTTGCCTCATCCACCTCGCTCTGCATGAGCAGGCTGATGTCTCGCGCCATCTTCCCAAGAGATCCGGTCAGCACTCCGCAATCGCAGATCAGCGTGGCCAGTTGATCGCGCTGAGTGTGCCAGGGTGCTGCGGGCGGGTTTCCGAATCCGAGATCTGCGCTCAGAGCTTGAGCAACGGGAATTCCGCGGTTGCCAAGCGATGCCAAGGTGCCGCTGGCCCCACCAAACTGCACCACGGCTGCAGCGCAAAATGTCCTCTGCAAGCGCCGCCTTCCACGGCGGACCGATGCCAGCCATCCGGCGGCCTTGAGTCCGAAGGTTACAGGTGGCGCCGGCTGAAGCAGCGTTCGTCCAAGCATGACGCTGTCCTTGTGCCGCTCCGACAAATCTGCCAGCGATTTTTCCAGTCGCTTCAAATCGTCGATCAAGATCGGCTCCGCTCGTTTCAGAAGAAGAGACATCGCGGTGTCGGCGACGTCTTGGCTTGTGGCTCCCCAGTGAACGAATCGCGCCGCCTGTGTGTCCGCCTTTCGCACCTGGTCGGTCAGCATCTTCACCAGCGGAATTACCGGTGTCCCGGCGCGAAATGCTGCGTCGGCGAGCGCACAAATATCAAAATTCTCGGGCCTGGCAGCAGCCGTGATCGCGTCTGCGGCCTGCGCCGGGATCACCCCACATCGCGCTTCTGCGCGCGCCAAAGCAGCTTCGAAGTCCAAGATGGCCTGCAGAACGGACTCATCGGAAAACGTCGCGGCCAACGCCGGCGTGGTCGCCAGGCTTTCGATCAATCGTCCGCTCATCTTTCACTCCGCACCACAGGGCTCCGCACTGCATGCCTCCTCACCGCAGGTTGTTTCGATTCGGGTCGGCCGTTCGATTTGAAATGATTACACATCGAAAAATACCGTCTCGCCCTCTCCATGAAGGTGCACATCGAGAATCCAATTGCCGGAGCGAGCCTGATCCGGACGGGCCAACAAAGTTGCGCGCCGATTTTCCGGGACCAAGGCCAATACGGGATCTGCCGCATTGGCTGGCTCCCCCGCGAAGTAAAGTCGGGTCGACAATCTTTTGAGAATGCCCCGGCCCAGAATCGATACGTTAATGTGCGGCGCCTGAACTGTTCCGTCCGGACCCGGCACGCGACCCGGCTTGATCGTTTCAAATGTGCACGAACCATCTTCCGCCGTTGCCAATCGTCCAAAGCCGCGGAAGGCTGCGTTGTCGACATTGCCGTCACAGGACGCGTAGTTCCCCTCGGAGTCTGCCTGCCACACTTCTATCATGGCATCGGGAACAGGCGTTCCCTCTCCATCCAGCACACGAAAAGTCAGCCACGCTGGTTCGCCCTTCGTTCCATCGCCGGCGACGCGCCTAATGCTTCGCGCATCTGTCAGGCCAAGATGCAGGTAAGGACCCACTGTCTGCGAAGGAGTCGGCGTGAAGTCCATCGTCATTTTTCTCTATCTCTCTTTATCTCTCAAAAGGCGTTGACTCTCGGCCCCGCAGCACGATGTCAAAACGATAGCCCAAAGCCCACTCCGGCTTCGTCGTTTCCAAATCAAATTTTGAAACCAAGCGCTGACGCGCCCTTTCGTCTGGAATCGATTGCAGAATGGGATCAAAAGCAAATAGGGGATCACCTGGGAAATACATTTGCGTGATCAATCGTGTGATGAAAGCCGGCCCAAACAAAGAAAAATGGATATGCGCCGGACGCCAAGCATTGTCGTGATTGCGCCAGGGATAAGCGCCTGGCTTGATGGTCACAAAACTGTAGAAACCGTCTTTGTCGGTGAGGGTTCTTCCTGTCCCGGTGAAGTTCGGATCGAGCGGTGCGGGATGGTCGTCTTTCGAATGTGCGTATCGCCCCGCGGCATTCGCCTGCCATATCTCGATCAGGCTATTTGATACGGCGCGGCCATCGCTGTCGACCACTCGTCCGCGCACAATGATGCGTTCCCCCAACGGCTCTCCCGGATGTTGAGCTGTCAGGTCTTGATCGTTTGGTTGAATATCGGAATGGCCAAAGACCGGCCCCGTGACCTCTGAAACAGTATGCGGCAAGAAGATCAACGGCTGAGATGGCGCCCGCAGCCGCGTCGCGCGATAGGCCGGATAGAAAGAATCCGGCTGGGTCGCGGGCTCATGCCGGCGGTAAGGAACGACAGACTCTTCCGGATGTCTGCTTTTGGGCGAAATCAGTGAAGACATGTTTATCTCACCGCGCCGTTTCCCTGCCGTTTCCGTGCCCTTCACCGCCGCTCCCCGTGCCCATGCTACAGATTGTACGTCGATTCAGCTCATCGGCAGTCCCACGTAGTTTTCGGCGAAGCTTTGCGCCGCCGCACGTGAGCTTGTCAGGTAATCCAGGTCAGCCAACTGCCTGTGCTCCTCGAACCTATCGTTCCCGGGAATCCGATGCAGCATGGAAGTCATCCACAGAGAAAACCGCTGCACCAGCCATACTCGCCTTAAACAGGTCTCTGAGTAACGGTCGAGCAGATGAGGATTTCCAGAGGCATAGAATTCCGCGAATGCGGCGGCCAGGACCCGAACATCCGCAACGGCAAGATTAAGGCCTTTTGCGCCAGTCGGAGGCACGATGTGTGCCGCATCTCCGGCCAGATAGAGCGTGCCGTACTGCATCGGCTCGGCCACGAAACTGCGCATCCCGGTAACGCCTTTTTGCAAGATCGGACCTTCCGTTAGCCTGCGCCCATCGCGAGTAGTGAGGCGCGTCTGTAACTCTTCCCAGATTTTTTCATCGGACCACTGAGTTAGGTCTTCATCTGGAGTGCATTGGAGATACAGGCGGGTAATCTCTGGAGTCCGCATGCTGTGCAGGGCGAAACCGCGATCATGATAGCAATAAATCAGCTCTTCGGAAGATGGTGGCGCAGCCGCCAAAATGCCAAGCCAGGCAAACGGAAAAACCCGTTCATGGATGGTTAAAGCTTTTTCTATGCTCGGGCGGCATACTCCGTGAAAGCCATCGCAGCCTGCGATGAAATCGCAAAGTATTTCCGAAGGCTCACCGCAGTCGTGAAATCGTATCTTCGGTGCAGTGGAATCGAAGTCGTGAACAGTGACACCTTCCGCTTCGAAGAAAACCTTACCCCCTGTTGTGAGCCGCGCCGCGATGAGGTCCTTCACCACCTCCTGCTGGGCATAGATTGTGATACCGCGGCCCGTCAGGGCTTTGAAATCGATGCGATGCCCCTGTTCCCGGAAGCGAATTTCCACGCCATCATGGATCAGGCCTTCCCGCTTCATTCGCTCGCCCAGATCCATTTCTATGAGAAGGTCAACGGTACCTTGCTCCAGGACGCCGGCTCGTACCCGCTGTTCGCAATGCTGTCGACTTCGAGCTTCGACCACAACCGAATGAATTCCTTGTCGTTCCAGAAGGTGCGCCAAGACGAGCCCTGCGGGTCCAGCTCCCACAATCCCAACCTGTGTGCGAATGCTCATTGTTTCTTTCGCCGCGATCTCTGCTGCCGCGATCTCTGCTGAGCCGGGTGACGATTGTTACCCGCAGAAAACATCTCGATTACCTCGCGGGGCACAGGCCTGCTCTCGATCCGATCCAGGTCGCCTTCGGAAGTCACGGCCCATACCCTGATCTCAAAACATTCCACCGCTAAAACATTCTTGTTAAACAACCGATGGCGGACGCAAAAGCTGCTGCGGCGCCACTCAGTTATCTCAGATTCGACGATCACTGTGTCGGAGAATCGCGATGGCGCTTTGAATGACGCGCGCAGATCGACCATTGGAATACCGACGATCTGATAGGTCTTAAGCATTTGCCGCTTGGAAAGGCCGGCCTTCTTGAACAGCGCCGTCGTGCATGCGTCGAAATAGGCCATGTAGCGAGGGTAGTGGACGATCTGAGCTGGATCGCAGTCGCCCCATTCGATGTGAATCGTCTTGCGGTTGGTTAAGTTCGCCTTGCTCAACAATTCCCCTTTCCTCTGGCGCTCTCGACGTTCACCCGGAACATGGAACTCACAATGATAGTGGTTGCGACACAGATTCGCTCACGAAGTTTTCTCTCGTGAACTGATGCGCCTTCTGCGGCCCTGGGAGAGCCGCTTCAGAGTTCGGGGGCAATTTACGGTTGCGCGGTCGGCACTCTCATAGGGCCCTAGCCAACACGCCTTTCCAGCACGCTTTGCTCGGGTAACCCTCCGCGGGAAGAATCAACAAACCCTCGGACCAATGCGGCGATCTCATCCGCCGCCGTGTCCAATGCAAAATGACCGCCGTCGACAACGTGGACTTCAGCCTTTGGCACATCCCGGCGGTAGCGTTCCGGCTCGCCCGAATCGAACGAGAGTTCATACTTACCCCAGATGACCAGCAGGCGCGGCTGCGTCTTCCGCATCCATTCCTGCCATTTCGGGTAGGCGTCAACGTTGGTTCGATAGTCATAGAACAGGTCACTCTGAATCTGCGGCTGGCCGGGCTGGTTCAGAAAATAGAATTCGTCAGTCCACAGATCAGGGTCATGACGTTCCACATCTGCATCGTTCCCGACATGTCGGGTCCGTGTTGCTTCCAGCGACAGGAGATTGGTGCGCAGCGTGCTTTCGTTGGCCGCGCGATCAGCCCAGAACGCACGCCGTGCCTTCCAATTCACTCCCAGACCCTCGTTGTGCGCCACAGCGTCTTGAACGATGAGTGCCTCGACGCGCTCGGGATGAGCCAAGATCATGCGGAAGCCCACGGGGCCGCCGTAGTCCTGCATGTAAAGTGTGAAGCGCGAAAGGCCGAGCGCTTCGGTGAAATGATTCATGATCTCGGCGTAGCGGTCGAACGTGTACGCGAATTTCGTCGGGTCCGGCCAATCGCTGTGTCCGAAGCCCGGATAATCGGGCGCGACCAGGTGATAGCGATCGGAAAGCCGGGCGTAAAGCGGTTCGAACATTCGCGACGACGAAGGCAGGCCATGGAGCAGGAGAATCGTCGGCGCATCTTTGGGACCGGCCTCTCGATAAAAGATCGAGAGGCCGTCAATCTGTGTTGTGCGATAAAGAGTCGGATACTTCATGGGATGTTCCTTTCCATGATTTCAGGCGGCCACCCGTTCCGCAGACCGGGCCTTGTGCGGCGAGCCGACGTAAGGAAACACGGCGAGCAGATCTTTGTGCGGCCCTACCTTATCCGCCGTCACCTTTCCATTGGTAAGGAGAGGAAGGAAGAAATCTACGACGTCGTCGGTGAGTGCCCGGCCATTGACCGGATAGGACGCCGGCCGCGTAGGATCATAGTGGAGGACGTCCGGCAGCAGGGTTCCGGCGACCCGCGTTGCTTCCGTCGGTGTATATCCGCCGGCGTGCTCCAGAGCGTGCGCGAAGACGGGAACGAAACGGGCATCGTCCGCTGGCTCCGCAGCGAGATAGGCGGCGTTCTGCTCGCCGGCAAGGAAGGGAGTTTGATTTGACCGCGCGCCGCGATCCGCCTGCACCCATTTCCCACTTGCGCCGTCCAGCGTACGAACCCACAGGCCCATCTTTTTACCGAGGGCAGAGTTGGGCACTTCCAGTACGATGCTGCACACGTCCTTGTCAGCGAAATAATCGTCGCCGGTGAATTGCAGGTTGTTCAGCGCGCCATTCACATCAAAGAAAAAGGGATCGCTGCGCCAGCCGGCGAAGAAGCGGTAGTCCCCAGCCTCAATCACGTGCGCCTCGGGCCCCGTCGAGACTGGCGTCCCTTCGATGATCGTCTTCCCCTCGTCGCCTTTCCCGGTGGCCTGCTCCCCTTCAACCCGGCGCAATGTCGCGGTCTGCGCCTCACTCTTGTCGGAGGAGAAGCGCACTCGGTATCCGATATCGGCGATATTATCGCCGTTCGTGTCAATCCTAAGCTCATACACCGCTTCGGTTGCGAAGGGTTCGTCCGTCGTGGCCCCCTGAGGGTTCACGCCGAACGATGGATGTACATTCATAATCAGGATCGACTTGCCGGCGTCCCCAGGCTTGGGGAAGGCAAACAGGTCAGTAAAGTCGAGGCGAGCATCACCATGAGGAAAGCCAAAGTCCGGACCGGAATAGTGGTGTGACATAAATCATCTTCTCCTTTGTCGTAGATATTCGCTAAGTGAAATCATCACATCGTCAAAACGACGCGGAACTCTGCCTTGCCACTCATCATTCGAGCGAAAGCCTCGGCCGCTTTTTCGAGCGGGTAAGTTTCAATCATGGGACGCACGCCGCTTAGCTCCGCGAAGCGCAGCGTGTCATCGGAATCGGCCGGTGTTCCCGAGGCCCAGCCCTGAATGGTCCTACTTCCGTTGATGAGCTGAATCGGCGTCACTTCAATGGGATCGGATGCGGCCCCGACCACCATGAGCACGCCGTTCGGCCCCAGACCGTCGATCAGCTCCGACATCGCTTTCGAGCTTGGGGCTGTCGCCAAAATTACGCGCGCCCCGCCCAGTTTTTGCAGCGCGTCGACTGCGTTCGCTGCCTGGCTATCGATGTACACGCTGGCTCCGAGCTTCTTGGCGAGCGCGGCGTTTTCAGATCCGCGCCCGATCGCCGCGACCTTATATCCAAACTTATTCGCGAATTGAATTCCGAGGTGGCCCAGGCCGCCAATACCCTGCACCGCAACCAGATCGCCAGGAAGGGCGCCACTGTGCCGCAGCGCGTTGTAGGTGGTAATGCCGGCGCACAGCAGGGGCGCGGCGTCGACGTCGCTTAGAGTTTGCGGGATCGCCACCACTGCCTCCGCGGGGGCGACCATGTATTGCTGGTATCCACCGTCGTAGCTGACGCCACAGATTTTCATGTTCCTGCAATTGCCGAAATCTCCGCGCCGGCATTCGCGGCAGGTGCCGTCGTGGCCGCCGTGCCAGCCAACTCCCACACGTTGTCCTTTCGTCCACTCGGAAACACCGGCGCCAACTTCATCGATGACGCCCGCCACTTCGTGACCGGGAACGCGGGGATACTGAATTCCAGGCCACAAGCCTTCTTTCGTAAGCACGTCACTGTGACAAACGCCACAAGCCTGCACTTTGATGCGCACCTGTCTTGCGTCCGGCTTAGGAATCTCGCGCTCGACGATTTCGAAATCTGCGCCGGGCTTGGGGACTTGCGCGACTTTCATCTGCGCCGCCTTCATGGGAACTACCGTGGCTCTATTCGCTGCCATAAATCCTCCTATGACTCACTCGCTTATTGATGAGCGCACGCGCGATTTGGCTTCAGTCTTAAGGTGCGTAGCGGGTGAAGCATAGTCGCGAGCTTTGACTGGCTCGTGGCAGGGGAAGCAGGTTTTGAGCTGAGCTTCGTCCGCAGGTTTGCCGTCGCTGTTGAATTGGGCAAATCCCCAACCGCCTGTCGCGGCGTATTTTCTTTAGTCTTTCACCATGAACTGAATGTTCGTGGGAGCCCCGGCTACGAAAGACTGGGCACGGCCGAAGACTTCGTTGTTTTCCTCGGACGGGACGTAGCTCCAGGCCAGCCGGGCAATGATGGTGCCGTTTGGGAATGGCAGCTTCCCATCCCGGTAAGTCTTGATCGCTACATCGTTGCCGAGAAGGGCACGGAGATCGTTGAGGTTGCCCGCCTCGTGGGCAACTGAGATCATCCTCCAGTCGCGGTATCTAAGGGGAATTTTGATTCCGAAGATCGGAGCGGCCTCTTCATCAGCGCGTCCAGATGCTGAAGCGCTGAAGAACACCACGCCGGCCAAGGTCGCGACCGAAATCAGCGAGAAAGCGATTCTCTTCATAGCGGGTTCCTCTCTACAAGGTCGAAGCCGAGCACGAGTCGGTCATTATGAGCGACAACCCAAAATCCTCGTCGGGAGTCCTGGGTGAATTCTTTCTCTTCGGCTATGGATGTCCGACCGTGTCGATTTGCGATTCAAGCCAGCACATCAGATCAGAGGGGTGGAGGCGAAACAATTAGACAATGGTATCAGCGACATTTTCGTATCGGCTCCGACTTGCCGCCGGGGCAGCCGCTTCACTGCGGTGTGGCGGAAGACGTCCTTGCGGCGATCGAAGGAAGCACGTCGTAAAGCGGCTGCACCGGCTTCACCTCGGCACTCTCGTCGGCCACCGATATAGCCATGATGCGAATCTTGTCATTATCCGGCAGCTTGATGGTCTTTATGCCCGCCGGCAGGTCGATGGAATAGGCGAACAGATAGGAGTAAGCATAAGCAACATTTTCGCCCGCGGCGTTGTGATGATGGGAGCAGTACCAAGCCAGATCGGCGCGCTTGATATAACCCGGTTTGATGCCGGTCATCTCGCCGTAATCGTCATTTGACGTGTCCTTCGAGGTCCACTGCCGGTCATCCCACTGTCCGATGAATCCGCCCCAGTCCTGGATGTTCAACTCGACTTTTTTATTTCCGACTTCGAACGCGGCGTTCTGATCTCCGCCCGCCGAAGCCGCCAGAACATACACACGGTTATATCGGCCTTCTGGCAGATCGATCGTCTGTCCCTTGGCCACGAGTGCGTTGGGAGAGCCCGTCTTCGCCGCGGCCAGACGAAACTGCACATCGTTGAATCTGATTTGTTCGGGCAGCATTTCAGCCGGCAACGCATTGCCTTTGCCGTCAAACGCGCCCACCGTGGGCGTCCCATCGTTGCTGGCAACTGCCAGGTCATAATGCAAAGCGACCGGCGCCGAACGAACGCCCGCAACTTTGGTTCGAGCCGCAGCTAGTTTAACCACAAACGTGCGAGGCTGGTACGCAGAGAACGAAGTGACTAGAGCTCCATCGATGACGGGCGTGCTTGCCATCGGCTGCTCCTGCCCATTCACTTCCCTTGCGGAAATGATCGCGGTGTTGAAAGATATTTTGACATCACGCTGGGGTTTGCCATCGAGTTCAACCAGACGCACGACGATCTCATCGCTCTGCTCCGCCTTCTTCAGTGCCAAGACTCGAATCTGCGGGTTGCTGACCTTCAACAATGAAAACTCCTTACCTAGAATTCCAGCGTGCCTGGAAGCTTGAAACGCAATCAGCTGAGCATTCAGACGTTGCGCTTGCCAGTCAGTCTGGCTCTCTCGCCAACCCGCGGCGTGCCCGGCAATTCCGTACACGAATTCGTGATGCCCGACATCCTGCGTACCCTGGTCGGCATAACCACCGCGTGTGCCGGGAGTTCGAATCAAGGTGAGCCGGATGGTGTGGTCGTTCGGTTTATCGGATCCGTTCTTGCAATCGGTCAGGATGGTGGCGCCGAACTCGCCTTTCATGTCGGTCAGGTCAATCCACTGGTGCGACGGCACTTCGAATTTCTTAGGCTGCGCGGTCGGCCGCTCGATCGTGCCGATGTCCCAGTTATAGGTGGCCATCTGATTCGAGGCAGTAAGCGGAAATGTCGCTTTCAGATTCGATTCCCGTGTATTCCAGTCGATCGCATTTGCAAACTCCACGCGTCTGCCCGCATCTCCCGCCGACAGGCGGATGGTTTGCACGAAACGCGAGCCCGCGGTTTCGCGTGACACCTCAACAGCGACGCGCGCCGGACCGCTTTCCACGACTCGAATCTTCGCCGGACCGCTGACGTACGCCGTTGGCGCCGCCTGCTCCTGATCCCAATCCATATTCCAGGCCGGCCAGTGCTCAGGGTTGTCATAGGAGATGGCAAGACGCGCTGGAGCGGCCAGTAATTCCCGCTGGATCGACTTATCGAAAATACTGGTAACGTCACCCCCGGCGTCCAACTTCACGCGGTAATACTCGTTCTCGAGAGAATTCTCCGAAACTTTCATTCGATAGCGGTCGGGCGCGCCTGCCCCGGGCAGCACATCGTAAACCGCGTAGCCGACAGAGGGCGCCTTGGCCAGAAAGATCACTTTGCCATTCGAGATTTGCGCCGCAGCTTCATTGTTGCCCGGACCAATGACATGCACCTTTTTCGGCATGCCTTCCGGAAAGCTGACACTCGCTTCCACCAAATCTTCACGCTCGATGTTCAACGGGTTGAAGACGACTACCGGCACACCTTTCGTATTTGTGTCCAGCGCGGCGGCGACGGCTTCGGCGGCGTTATTGAGCACGCCCGCGAACTGATTCATCGCAATCACGTCATCGTTCCAGGCAAACTCGTATGCTTTGGGCGTCGCCGTTCCGGCGGCGATGTCGTGAAAATGGCCGCCCATGGCCAGAGTCCAGGCGTCATTCAATCGCTCGAGCGGGTAGGGACGCGCTCCCAACCATTCGGCGGTAAGCGAGGCCTTCTCGGCGGCATCGGCCAGCAATTCTTCTTTCCTGATCCAACGCTTTTGATAAGCCTGGGAAGTGAGTGAGCCGGCGGAATGATTAGTCAGTTCCATTTCACCCGTGTAGCGCGGCAGTCGGGCAGCCTCGGCGGGCGTGATGTCGAGGAACATCTGCTCCGCATTCGCCGAGATCACATGAACCGGGCCGCCGCCAACCTTCACCGGCGGCGCTTCGCTATGGTCTTCGTCAGATCCAAGGCCGTCAGGTGGCAGGCTCGCCATGCCTTGCGTGACGATGGCTTCCAGACGCGCCACGTCTTTTTCCCGCGGAGCACCGCCAATGTCCCCAGTTCCGTAATAGTGGTAATCGGTAAACACGCCGCTGACTTTGCCATTCAGTTCGACGCGCCCCGCCCAGTCGCGTTGATGCAGCGCCTGTGCCCGGTCTTGATCGACCCGCGTAAAAGCATTTAGTTCGTCTCGCAGGCGGACGGATTCTTCAATGTCTTTAGTATCGGAAGCGTGCCCGCTGCCCTGCTCCTGGTCGAGTTTGGCACGCACCACCTGCAGCTTCTTTTGTATGTCCTGGAGCGCCGCATCGGGCGGTAGCGGAGGCAATGGCTCGCTGAGATCGGTTTCGATGCCGCCGTCATAGGAGCCCGGATTCAGCCCAGCCAGCACGCTCTCGCCATCGGGTCCCACCCACACGCCTACGTTGAAAGGCGTCCCTTCCGGAGTCTTCTCCAACGATTCCGGACCTCCGCGTGGAGCGGAGGATCCCCACACCAACTTCTGCGTTGAGAATCCCTTCACCCCGGAGTGCGCCAGAATGGTCGGCAACGACGCGGGAAATCCAAAGCAATCCGGCAGCATGTATTCCGCGCTGGCCTTGCCAAGTTCTTTGCGAAACCAGTCGTTGCCATAGAGGATTTGCCGGATGATGGCCTCGGCGCTGGGCGCATTCACATCACCTTCTTCCATGGACGAGCCCGCCGGGAACCACCTTCCTTCATCCACATACTTTTTCAGCCGGGCGTAATCGGCGGGAAAATATTCCTTCATGAAACGGTAACGATTGGCTCCGCTGAAATTGAAGATGTAATGAGGATATTTATCAATGAGGGTAAAATTATTCTCCATGGTCTTGCGGATGTATTCATTGATGACCTGGGGATATTCCCATCGCCACTCCGTATCGAGGTGGGCATAGCCGACCACGTAAAGCGTTGGCTGCTTGCTCAAGTCAGGTTTCTCAGTGGTCTGCGCATGCACGGCAACGCCAGGGATCAGCATTACCAGGAAGATAAGCAGTCGGGTGCAGAGCTTTCGTGTCATTCGATTGCTGTCCGACGCAACTCTATCAGCCAGCAGCAGGAAATCCAAAATAATGGTCTTTCAACGAGAGCCCAATTTCGCGATCCAGCTCCAGCTGCCAAAAATGCTCTCCCGTCGCAGATTCCCAATTTGGGCGATTGCAATCATTTAAGAGCAAGATTGACCAGTTCTTAAATTCGCGATGTTGAATAATACTAGTGTGGAAGTCGCGAAGCTCACGGTGCGGCACATATTGTCCGTCCGCTGCCCCATGTGCCGGGCTAAACCGAAGGAGCCCTGCACTCTCAGCACGGGACATCCGTCCGCCAAAACTCATCTCGCCCGTGGCCTGGCTGCCGCCAAAGTCCCGCCTCCTGCGAACTTCGGCCAGACGGCTCTGCTATTAGTGAAGTCGATTACTGGTCGCGGCTTTCGCGCGCTTTTCCATCAGAAGTAATAGGGCGCGCCTCGAAAGTGAGCACTTCGAAGGGCTCCAGCATGAAGACGTGCTCTTCACCGGCTTTTAACGAAACCGGCGCCGCTGATCGGTCCTGCTTCCACGGGCTGCTTGCGACAAAGCGACGCGGCGCTCCCGGCGGCAGTTCAAACGCTCGCGCGACGTCGACCGCCATGCTTTGGCGCCGGTCGCTTGGGTTACGCAGCGTGAGGATGCCCTTTGTCCTTGACCAGGCCGCCCAGCCGTAAGCTTGAAGCTTGCCCGGGTCGCCGCCGATCCAATGTGTATCTCTGAGTGTTCTCGCATTGCGTCGCGACCAGTTGGCAGCTTCCGCCAGCACGTCCCAATTACTCTTTGAAAGCAGCGTGTGTGAAATGTACATCTCCTGCAGCTGCGTCCCCGTTCCAAAGTAGTCGTGGACTTCACTCGTGAAGTCATTTCCCGGATCGCTATCGAGATGTTCGGCCTGCCGCGCATAAATCATCCCATGCAGCATCAGGGAATTCAGCGGAAACAGCGGCCCCGCCTGCACAATATTCTGATAAGTCTGCGCATCGCGGTATGTGATCCACTTCTCTCGCCAACTTCCTACTCCCGCAAAGCTGTGGTCGTCCCCGCCGCGCCAGATCGAATCGGCGTACCGCAACCAAAACGGCGAAGGATAGGTTCCGGTCGTCAGATTCACGTAAAGGTCCGGCTTCTTCGCCCGCCAGTCCCGAATCAAACTGATGGCCGCCGCAAAGTCACTGTCGAAACTGCTGCCGGGAAACACGCTGTCAACATTGCCGGTGCCGTCGATCTTGAACTGATTGACTCCGTCCCGAATGAAATCAAGCGACACATCCCGGAACCTCGCGTAGTACTTCGGCCCTGACAACGTAAACCCTCCTTCATTCGTCTCGAAACCGTTCTTCCGGCCAAAGTCGAGCCGCTCCTGTTTTGCTTCCTCATAGCCGCCCCACGGCGAAAGCCACACTCCCATCGCGGCGCCATACTCGTCCGCGGCACGATTGAGAGGAGCCAGCCCACCCGGAAACCCGGAGTTCATCTGCCAGGTCGAATGCGGATTGTCCCAACCATCGTCCAATAGAAACGAATCCAGCTTCACTCCGCGCTTGCGAACCAGCTCTGTTCCGAACGCGCTGATCACGTCCAACACGGCCGCCGCGTCATACGGCTTGCCAAACCCAATGTCATACCAGGTGTTGTAATGGAGAAACGTCCGGTAGGGGTGTGCCCGCTCGCGCTCCACGTAGTTCAGGAACCCGCGCCGCATCTGTCCCGGAGGCGCTGCTCCAATGACCAGCGAATAGTCGACCGACTGTCCTTTCCTGAGCGGCAGTTCCCTCTTCATGCCGCAAATCACGGTCGCGCCCGCCTGGCATTGCGCCAATGGGTCTTCAAAACCCAGAAACAAATCTCCAGCCGTCACCGGAGACCCTTTGACGCTCCCAATCACGCGCGCGCCGGGTACATTGCCATCGAACAAGCGGACTTCGGTGATCGGCTGACCAGCGTTCAGTGCCGAGATCGTAATCTCCTCACGAACGTAGTTGGAACCGTCGCGCAGGATCGCTCGCCAGTCGGCCGAAAGTCTTCTTGCTGGGACTTGCAGCCGTACAAGAATCGCGTGTCCGGCGAAATGTTCAGCGGCGCGCGACGCCGCAGGATCGGCATGCAGCACCTCGATTCGCGGCCCATCGGCGATTGTCATCTCCGAGGCGCGTGCGGACGTCCCATCCTTGAAAATCAGAAGAAAGGAATCGCGCGGCAGAGCCACTTCCACTCCCGTCGCACGGATCACAAAATTCAACCCAGTCAGCTTGCCTCCGCGAACCGACCATTGTGCCTCCAACATCTGGTTCGATAGAGACAGAACCTGGCTCCGAATTTGCGCTTTTGCAATGCCCGCGGACGCGCCGTAGAGCAAAGAACTTTGTCCAGAACTCTGTGCGCGGGTTTGCCCCGCCAACCCGCCTGTCAGCAGCAAACCCCCGAGCAGCCCGACTCTTATGCTGGCAGCGTTCTTGAAGGTGAGCATAGACGTGTGCCACGTCGATCGCGGCGATGCGAGCGTCATAGAGCAGGCAATCAGACGATCGTCACTTCCACTCCGGACTTCTTCAGCGCGATCAGGTCTGCCTTCGGAATACCTTCGTCGGTGATGACGTGTTGCAGCGCTGAGGGCGGGGCAATCAGCGAAAGACTCCGCTTGCCAAACTTGCTCGAATCACAAGTCGCCACTGCGATCTGCGAGATCTCGATCATGGCGCGGTTTACCTTCGCTTCCAGCAGATTGGGTGTACTCAGTCCATACTGCACATCGAATCCGTCGACGCCAAGAAAAAGAATGTCCGCATTAAGCTTGTGCAGCGTCTCCTCCGCAATCGGCCCCACCAGAGAAAAAGAATTCTTTCTGAGATTGCCGCCGGTCAGGATTACTTCCACAGCGGATCCAGAAAGCTCGGCAGCTATGTTCACTGCATTCGTGATGATTGTGAGGTTTTGAAAATTCCGCAGGGCACGGGCAATCGCAGTCGTCGTGGTGCCGGAATCGAGGATCACCACCTGCCCTTCCGCCACCATGCGCACCGCCGCGGCGGCAATCTGCAGCTTCTCTTTGCGATGCAGCTTCTCTTTTTCTCGCAAGGTAGGGTCTTCGAGCGCGCCTTCCCGCGCCGGGAGAGCCCCGCCGTGGGTACGGTGAACCCGGCCTTTGACGTGGAGAATTTCCAGGTCCTTGCGAATCGTGACCTGGGAAGTGTGGAACTGCTTGGCCAAGTCAACGACCAGGACCCTGCCTTCCCGGCGCAGTATCTCAAGGATCGCTCTTTGCCGCTCTTCGGTAAGCATTTAGGAATCTTGCGCTGCCTCGCTTCGCACTCGCCCTTGAAAGGTGTTCGCGGGCACATCTCTTTTATCTTGCATGGCTTCGCCTTGTCCACCGAAAAGTTCCGGCGAGCCGGCCTACGATTCCGAATGTTTGTCCTAAGAGTGCGTCAACGTTAGTATTGATCCCGGAGGCCCTCGCCGAGCATCACGGGATAACCGTGATCTTAGGGCGTCTGCTCTGAGTCTTAACCCGGCTGCTGCCGCAGGCTCTAGGGAATCGGAACAATGTCAAACGGGGCCATTTACATTGTGACGCACGACCCGCGCTACGTGAACCTTATGCGCACTTCCGCGGAACGCCTCAAAACGGCGATGCCCGACCTGCCGATCACGGTGTTTTCGCAGTTTCCAGTGAGTGGCTCCTGCTTCGACCGCATCATTCACGTCGAACCTTCAGGGGATGGCTTCTATGACAAGACCCGGCTGATTCGTGAGTCTCCCTATGAACGAACCATTTTCGTGGACGCCGACATCTACGTCGCCGAGCCGTTTCCAGAACTATTTTCACTTCTCGACCGCTTCGATTGCGCCGCGACTCACGAGGAGTACCTCGACACCGACTGGTTCCATCGTTATCCGCGGCCGGACATTCCCCCGAGTTTCCCCGAATTCAATACCGGGATCCTTCTGTTCAAGCGGTCCGCGCTCATGGATCAGGTGCTGGTGAACTGGGCTGACCTGTACAAGAGGTTTCTGGAAGAAAATCCAAATCTTGCGATCCATGGCCATGCGATCAATGACCAGCCTTTTTTTCGCGCCGCCCTGTATGAGAATGAGGCGCGCATTGCGACTCTTACCCGGGAGTACAACTGCAAGTTTCGCGGACAGGGCTATCTGGCAGGTCCAGTCAAGATTTTGCACGGCCACGTTGATTTGAAATTCGATATGGAGCAAATCAACAAAGCCGTCACGGTTCTGAACGCCAGCCAGCGCCCTCGCGTCTACATCGCAGGAAATGTTTACGAACAGGAGCTTGTGGGCAGGCTAGTGAGCCGCCGCAAAGCGCACAAGGTTGGCAGTTTTCCCGAACTGTCGGGGTCGCTCCTTCTGCGCCGCGCCAAGCGATTGAAAGAGGTTGTGCAGCAACGAGGCATCGCGAAAACGCTAGCCAAGGTCTTTGCCGCCAAGTGAGGGCAGCAATTCGCTCTACTTTTCTCAGAAGAAAGAGAAGATATTGCATGAGAGTAGTCGCTATTATTCAGGCTCGCATGCGTAGCACGCGTCTTCCCGGCAAAGTGCTGAAGGACCTTGCGGGCGCCACCGTGCTGGAGCGGGTCGTGTCGCGGCTACGCCGATGCCGGCTTGTGAACGAAGTCGTGGTGGCGACCTCCGCGGAACCGGCCGACGACGTAATCGTGAATGAATGCCAGCGCCTGGGAACCCACGCGTTTCGCGGCAGCGAGCAAGATGTGCTTGACCGTTATTATCGTGCCGCTCAGCGGATGCAGGCTGAGGCAGTTGTGAGAATCACATCTGATTGCCCATTGATCGACCCCGGAGTGAGTGACAAGACTGTCCAAGCGTTCCTCAGCGAGCGGCCGGATTATGCGAGCAACGCGCTAGAGCGCACCTATCCCAGGGGGCTGGACACAGAAGTGATGACTTTCGCCGCTCTCGAGTGCGCGTGGACCGAAGCGCGACGGGCCTACCAGCGCGAGCACGTCACACCTTTTCTTTACCAGCACCCCGAGCGCTTCAAAATCCTTTCCGTAACAGGGGATCACGACTACAGTCAGCACCGCTGGACGCTCGATACGCCGGAGGATCTGGAATTTCTGCGTGCGGTTTACGCCAGAGGTGTCGATCGACAGGATCTTACTTGGCAGGACGTGCTGAATATTGTGGAGGGGGAACCAGAACTTGCGGAAATCAACCGGCACGTCGTACAGAAGACGGTCTCGAATCTCTAGCAGATCCAGCTATCAGAAATCAGCATGAGCGTTGCGAAGACAATGGCGCGAATCCTGCCGCGGGGAGTGCGCGCCCGTGGCCGGGACTGGTTCGAGACTCGATTTCGCGGGACCCCCCCGGCGATGTTGAAGTACCGAGCCTTCGAACTTTCTCTCGATCTCGACATGGTTCTTTCGCACTACCGCGTACAGCATCCCGGGGTACGGTACCTCCAGGTAGGAGCATTCGACGGAGTATCGGGCGACCCTATCTATCCACTGATCGAACGACACGGATTGCAGGGCATCGTGATCGAGCCGCAGAAGGATGCGTTTGAGCGGCTCAAAACCAACTACCATCGCTTTCCGCATTTTCACTTCGTGAACGCCGCCATTGCCGACCACGATGGTTGCTCGACCTTGTTCCGAATCAAGCCCGGTGCCCGCGGACCTGAATGGTTGCACCAGATCGCCAGTTTTGATCGGAATGTGGTGATGTGGCATGCTCGGATGGTGCCGGAACTAGAGTCCCTAATTGAAACTGAACAGGTGCGCTGTCTGACGTTCGAGACGTTGTTCAAAGAAACAGGTGTGGAGTACGTGGACCTGCTGCAAATCGATGCGGAGGGCTTTGATGCAGAAATCCTACGCCTCTTCGACATTCCACTCCGAAAGCCCGCGGTTGTCCGATTCGAACACAAACACCTCTCGATTGCGGACCATGAAAAGTCAATTGGCCTGCTGGTGGGCCAAGGATATCGAGTTGCCGCGTCGGGCAGCGATACGTTGGCCTACCGTGTGACCGCCAAGTTATGAGAAAACATGATCAATCGCACGTGGCCAACTTATTGCTAAGGACAGAAGCGAGGGTGGCCATCGGCACCGGCCATGTCATGCGGTGTCTAGCCCTGGCGCAAGCCTGGGAGGATGCCGGTGGACGCGCCATTTTCGCGATGGCTCAAGCCACGCCAGCAATCGAGGAACGGCTGCGAAGCGAGGCGTTCGAGGTGGCGCGAGTGGGTGCTCAGGTTGGGACCGTTGCCGATGCCGAGGAAACTGCAGAGCTGGCGCACCGGCGGAGCGCATCGTGGGTGGTAGTGGATGGCTACGAGTTTGGTGCCGAATACCAGGTAAGTCTCAAAAACCGCGGCATGAAGGTGTTGTTCATCGACGACAACGGCCACGCTGGACACTATTCGGCGGACCTGGTGCTGAATCAGAATGCCTACGCCCGCGAGGAGCTGTATCCCAACCGGGAACTCACGACGAAGCTTATGCTTGGTCCGCGCTTTGCCCTGTTGCGACGCGATTTTACAGCCTGGCGCGGATGGAAGCGGGAGATCCCGCTTGTCGCGCGGAAGGTGCTGGTGACGATGGGCGGCAGTGATCCGGATAATGTGACGCAGCGGGTTGTCGAGACAATCTTGTCGGAACGCGATTTCGACATGACGATCGTCATCGGCGGCAGTAATCCTCATTTGGCCAAGCTGCGCGAATTCGCGGGCGATTGCAGCCCTGTCCGCTTGGTAGAGAACGCCGCGAACATGCCAGAATTAATCGCAAATGCTGATCTAGCTGTGGCTGGCGCCGGGACCACGAGCTGGGAAATGTGCTTTCTCGGCCTGCCCGCATTATTAATTGTTCTGGCCGATAATCAGCAAAGGATTGCGGACGAATTGGGTAAACGGGGGATCGCTCTGAACCTGGGAGGCGCTTCCGACATCGCCCCGAGCATGATCGGTGCCCAACTAAGGAGTATCGCCGATTCGCCTGCGATCAGGCAGGAGATGTCCGAGCGGGGGCGTGCCTTAGTGGATGGCGTTGGGGCCGAGCGAGTTGTGTGTGCTCTCAAGACAGACTCACTCTCCATTAGGCCCGCACAGGATGAAGACTGTAAGCTACTGTGGGAATGGGCCAATGATCCCGTCGTGCGGGCCTCGGCATTCTCTTCACAAATGATTCGGTGGGATGAACATGTTGAATGGTTCCGAGGCAAGCTTAACAATTGGAATTGCCGTATTCTAGTGTGCTTGGATGCGTCGGCTGTCCCAGTGGGACAGATACGGTTTGAAAAGCATGGGGTGAGCGATGCCGACCTCGATATTACCGTGGACGGTCGTCTACGAGGCTTGGGGTTTGGCGGCCGTTTGATCAGCCTGGGTGCCAACTGGGCATTCGAGGAGTGGGGCCTTACTCGGTTGAACGCCTTTGTGAAGCCCGAAAATGTCGCCTCCGCGAAGGCTTTTGAGAGGGCCGGTTTTGAGAGTATGGAGACCGTCATTGTAAAGGGACAAACCGCTATCCACTACGTCCGGACGGCGAAGTGACGCAGCGTTCGCGGCGGTATCTGGTGGCGGGGTGCAAATCTTGGCATCGCCGTGTATTCGACGAGATTCTGAGCAGGCTGGCCGGAGATTGGCATTATGTTGGGGATCGGGAACAATTGTCTCTCGCCTGCATTCGAGAACTTCGTCCTCGCTACGTTTTTTTTCTGCACTGGTCCTGGAAAGTACCGGAGGAGATTCTCGAAGAGGTCGAATGCGTTTGCTTTCACATGACGGACGTCCCCTATGGGCGCGGGGGGAGTCCGCTGCAGAATCTGATTGTTCGCGGCCACCGCGAGACGAGGTTGACGGCTCTAAGAATGACGTCGGAATTGGATGCAGGCCCCGTCTATCTGAAAAGGAGCCTGTCCCTCGAGGGTGGCGCCGAGGAAATCTATCTCCGCGCGTCCGCACTGTCGGCAGAAATGATTCAACAGATTGCGCGGGATGAAATGCAACCCTTGCCGCAAACGGGAGTGGCCGTGAACTTCAAGCGCAGGAAGCCGCAAGAAAGCCAGATCGCAAAACTCGACTCTCTCGAGCAACTTCATGACTTCATCCGAATGCTTGACGCCGAAGGCTATCCCCGGGCGTTTCTATCGCACGACGGTTATCGTTTCGAGTTTAGCCGCTCCGCTCTGTACGATGGGCGAATCATGGCCGACGTTCATATAACCCTTGAGCCCAAGGGGTCCGAACCCAAAGCTGGAGGTCGACGCACAGCCAAGGAGCCCAAGAAATGAATGTCCTGGTAGTGGCTGCGCACCCAGACGACGAGATCCTCGGCTGTGGCGGCACGATTGCGCGACTGGGCAGCGAAGGTCACGAAGTGCGCATCGCCATCCTCGCCGAAGGTATGTCGTCGCGCTACGCGCACCGCGAAGATGCCGACCCGGGACAACTGCGGCACCTGCACGGTCGGGCTCAGCAAGCTGCCAATAAGGTCGGCGCCAAAGAATTAGTGCTCTGCAAGCTCCCCGACAACCGCCTCGACACCGTGCCATTGCTTGAGGTTGTGAAGCTTGTAGAGGAGTTAGTAACGCGTTTTCGGCCGGAGGTTATCTACACGCATCATCCTGGCGATCTGAATGTGGATCATGGAGTCGTGCATCGAGCCGTGCTAACCGCGACCCGTCCGGTGCCGGGACAATGCGTAGGCGAGATTTACACGTTCGAAGTTCCTTCGTCCACGGAATGGGCTTTCCAGCGATTGGAGCCGTCGTTCCGTCCCACCGTGTTCGTGGACATTACACAGACGCTGGAGGCGAAGATCGAGGCTCTGGCTTGCTACGACACGGAAACGCGGAAATTCCCTCACCCGCGTTCGCCGGAAGCACTGCGCGCGATTGCTGCGCGTTGGGGAAGCGTGGTAGGTCTGCCGGCGGTGGAGGCGTTCGAATTGATCCGCTCGGTGCGCCCAGCCGGAAATCATCGATGACAAAGTGCATCGAAATCGGGAGGCGATGCATTGGGCCGGGAAATCCGGTCTATTGCATCGCCGAACTTTCGGCGAACCATAACCAGAGCTACGACCAGGCCGTCCGCATCATTCACGCTGCCAAGCAGGCGGGCGCTGATGCCGTCAAGCTGCAGACCTACACGGCGGATACCATTACCGTCGCCAGTGATCGGGAAGAATTTCGCATCGGAGGCGGCACCCTGTGGGATGGGCGCAACCTTCACGATCTTTACGACGAGGCGTGCACGCCTTGGGAATGGCAACCGGGACTCAAGAAGGTGGCAGAGTTTCTTGGGATGGATTTGTTTTCTAGCGCCTTTGATTCGACCGCAGTCGACTTTCTCGAGGAGATGGGCGTGCCAGCTCACAAAGTGGCTTCGTTCGAGTTGGTCGATATTCCTCTCATCCGGCGAATGGCACGCACCGGCAAGCCGCTGATTATATCTACGGGCATGGCCTCGGTGGAGGAGATCGAGGAGGCGTTGCAGAGCGCCCGCCAGGAGGGCGCCGCTCAGATTGCGTTGCTAAAGTGCACCAGCGCTTATCCGGCGCCCGCGGGGGAGATGAATTTGCGCACGATTCCGGAGATGGCGCAGCTTTTTGGAGTGCCCGTGGGATTGTCCGACCATACGATGGGAATCGCGGCACCGGTGGCCGCCGTTGCGCTGGGAGCTTGCATCATCGAAAAACATCTGACGTTGTCACGAGCGACTCCGGGGCCGGATAGCGCGTTCTCTCTTGAACCGCACGAATTCAAAGCCATGGTGGAAGCGGTGCGGACGGCCGAGAAAGCGCTTGGAGAACCGCATTTTGGCGTGAGCGGGAAAGAAGAAGCCAGCAAGGTTTTTCGCCGTTCGCTGTTCGTGGTCGAGAATGTGAAACGCGGCGAGATGTTCACCGAGGCGAATGTCCGCTCGATCCGCCCCGGGCATGGGCTGCACACTCGCCATTTGGGCGAGGTTCTGGGCAAACGCGCGATGCGCGATATTGAACGGGGAACGCCGCTGAGTTGGGATCTGGTCGTCAACTCGTGAGACTGGTCAGTCGACTTCTTGCATGACTTCACCAATCAACCCTGCCGGACACCCGTCGCCAGCCGATTCAAGACTGGGGGACCCGAATTTACCCGTCTATAACAAGTCCGAGGTGGCAGCGCATTACGCTTCGCTCAACTACCTCAGCGCGTGCGAGCACGCTCTGTTCGAGGAATTTCTGAAACCCGGGGATGCGATTCTCGATCTAGGCGTCGGGGGCGGCCGCACGACTCCATATCTTTCCAGCCTGGCGTCGCGTTACGTGGGTGTGGACTATGCGCCAAAGATGGTGGCAGCGTGTCGAGAGAAGTTCCCGCAACTTCAATTCCTGGTGGCCGATGCCACGAATCTTGCACTGCTCGCTGACGGAAACTTCGATTCCGTGGTGATGGCCTTCAATGGTATCGATGCACTGGTCCCTAGCGAAGCGCGGCGGCGCTGCCTTGCGGAAATCCACCGCGTGTTGAAAAGCGGTGGTGTTTTTATTTTCTCGTCTCATAATCCGCGAGCTGTTTTTCTCAGACCGGCTTGGAACCCGAAAAGAATAGACGATCTCGCTCAAATGCTGGCTGCGCAGAGGAAGTGGTTGCTCAAACCTACGAGAATTCTTCTCCTGTGGTTGCGAGTTGCTGCGGCGCTGGCGAGGTCGGCGATGGACTCGGCTCTCCGTTTATTGCGCCGAGTGCCACGGCGCGCCTTTTGGAGCGGCGACGGTTATATGCTCGACTCGGCTCACGGCGGAGTGCTGACTCACTACGCCGTACCGGAACGGGTAATTGCAGAATTGGAGCAGCAGGGCTTTCAATTTCTGCGACTTTCCGGGGATGACTATCCCCGGCGCAGCCGAGCGTATGTTACGGATTGGTACTACTATGTCTTCCGAAAAGCTGAAACACCGGTGAGTGCTGTATGCGTGTAGTCGCGCTGAGAAAAATTCCGGAGGAGTCTTCTTTGCTGCGACAGTGGGACGACTTGGTCTTGCAGATGGAGCGACCGGAAGTTTTCTACACCTCTGAGTGGGCTCTCGCGGTCCAGTCTGCCTATCAAGCCTCTCTAAAGCCTCTGCTGTTTCTTGGCTATGATGGCGGTGATTTGGTGGGATTGGCGAGCCTGGGCACCGACGCTGGCGAACAAAATGTAAGCTTTCTCGGCGCTACTACCGCGGACTACTGTGAGTTTCTGAGCCACCCCCAGAGGCGAGCGGAGTTCGTCGACAAAGTTCTCGCTGAGCTTCGTCAGTTCGGCGCGCGCAATCTGATGCTTGCCAGTTTGCCGGCTGACTCGGCGACCTCCGCCGCAGTTCATGCTGCGGCAAAGAAGTACGGTTTTCATCTGTACATTCGACCGGCACTCTTGTCCCCACAGGTAGAGTTGCTTTCCACAGCGCAACGCCAGGAACTGAAGACCGCTGTGATGGGCAAGAGACAACTCCGACGGCGCACGCGAGCGATGGAGCTAGAGGGGCCGGTGACGTCCCCCTGTCTTCGGTCGTGGCCGGAAATTCAAGCCGCCTTGCCGGGTTTCGTCGATGCGCATGTGGCCCGCTACAAGGCTATGAAGCAGGTCAGCATTTTCTCCGCACCCGAGCGCCGGTTCTTCCTGGAAGAACTTGCCAGGAGATTCTCCGGTTCCGGAGTGGTAACTATGAGTATGTTGCTGATCGGGGACCGGCAAGTGGCGTGGAACTATGGTTTTCAATTCCACGGACTATGGTCCTTGTATCAGCCGACCTTCGACATTCGCTGCGAAGACCATTCTCCGGGCTACTGCCTCACCGCGAGGATTGTGATCGAAGCGTGCGAAACAAGCACGTTAAGGGCGCTGGATTTGGGGTTAGGATCCGAGGGCTACAAAGAGTGGTTTGCGAACGGCGCTCGCCAGACTCTGGACGCCGCACTCACAACCTCTCCTCTGCGTCACTTACGCGAGATTGCGCGATATCGCATCGCGACCGAAGTGAAACGCTTTCCAAGACTGGAAGCCACGATCCGAAATTCACGAGCGAGATTGGGGCTGTGAAGATTTGTCTCTGTGGAGGCACAGGCCGGTTCTTACGCCTGACATTCAATTCTTGAAGACTCTTCTTGTCCATCCCGAAGACTCCCCGTGCTCGGGCCCCTGGGCCGGCGAGAAATGGGACTTGATTGTAGATCTCGGGAAGTCCTCGGCTTTCATCAGGTCCGCCTGGCAAGATCGTTTGAATGCTCCCATCTTGCAGCTGGACACACTGTGGCGCGGAATCGAGGATTTTGACTCGATTCGTCAGCTCCTGCATGCCGGGCGTAACCACCTTCTCGATGACATCGGGTTGGATTGGTGGGATCTAGTCAGTATTCTTATCTACCCAGAATTGCAGGATGCTGTTCTGCTAAGGCGCCTGGTGGAGCAGTTTGATGCGACCGCAGAGTTGTACACGACGCGACAGGCGTGGCCCGCGAGTGGAGTCGCCCTCTTGCTGCAGCGCCCCCTGCGCACATTCCCTGATGCATCCCACTCCTCGCACTTTCGGCACTATCGCGAGGCGCTGCGAAGGTTCTCGTTCGACCAACTGGCGCAGATATTCCTGGACAAGTACGATCTGCGCTACCGATGGCGCTCTCGGTTCGTCGCCGGGCGGCGCGGTGTGCCGGGACCATTCGTCCTGTTGCCCAGTGCTTACACGAATGTATCGCGCATAGCATTGGCTTATGCCAGCATGCTTCCCGAGCAATCGTTTCTGCTGGTTGCGACGCGCCGCAGCGGTACCCACTTCGACCCCGCCCCGAACGTCACTTGCGCCAACCTCGCTGCCTACGCCGGTGGGCCCGAGCCGAAAGCAGAATGTCTGGAGCTTCTTGGCAAGTGGCGGAACCTGCAACCAAGCCTCAAACGGTTCCCGGAGATCGACTTGCTGTTCCGCGCGGGTCAACTGGATACCTTCCCGAATCATTTCCGCGATGGACTTACTATCCGGAATGCGTGGTGCAAGGTACTCTCTGAGGAGCGAATCTCGGCTGTGATGTGCGGTGACGACAGCAACATTTACACCAGACTACCCGTGCTTCTGGCCCGCCAGCAAGGCATTCCCACGCTGGATTTTCATCACGGCGCGCTGGATGGCCGCTTTCTCCTGAAGAAATTGCCCTCCGATCTCTATCTTGCGAAGGGAGAAATGGAACGAGACTATCTGGTGAGAGTTTGCCGCTTGCCCGCCGAACGTGTGATCCTTGGCGGTCCGCCCATGCCGCAATCGATTCTGGCTCAGGAACACGGGAGGAAGGAACGCGGCGAGGATGAAAATTCGCCGATTTTGTTTTTCTCTGAGCCTTACGAAGTTGGCCGCCTGCGAACCGAAGATATCTACAGGGAGCTTCTGCCACCACTTGCGAAACTTGCTCGCGAGTTCGGCCGCAGGTTAGTAGTCAAATTGCATCCTTTCGAAAGCCGCGGGGAACGAATGGAACTTGTCGCGAAAGTGCTGCCACCGGAAAACGCCGCGCTGGTGGATGTTCTCGCTGGACCGTTCACGCCTGAACTTGTTGCAAGAGCATGGTTCGCAGTCACCGTCGAATCCACCGTGGTCGTCGATTGCTCGTTGCTCGGAGTTCCATGTTTCCTATGCGAGTGGTTGAACTATTCGCCTTACGGATACACCCGTCAGTATGCCCGCTTTGGAGTTGGCCGAGTCCTAAACTCTCCGGCGCAGCTCAAAGAGATCCCGCGCCTGATGGCGGCGCCGACGATCCCGTTATCAGAAGACTGCCTCTTAAAGCCGGCCGATCCAGAATGGTTGCGCCAAACGATTGCTGCCGGCGCAGCCGTTCCGAGAATGTCTTCACCCGAAACAGGGTAGCGAAAATAGAATGAGCAAAACGCAGCGATTCATCACCATCTTCACCCCGTCCCATGCTGACGAGGCCTTCACCAATGCTCAGCAATTGACGGTGAAGGAAATCGTGGCCCGGCTTCCGCCGGAACGCTTTCGGGTGGCGATGTTTTCGGGAAATCAGCCGGATCCCCGGATCGCCGCGCGCCCAAACACCTTACTAATTCCTGCGGGCCCGCATGGAAACACCGCGCGTTTCCTGACCCGATTGCTGCTGGACCAGCCTGACGTTTATTTCTACCCGAGATTCGGACCCCTGGATAACATCTTCTTCTCGCTGCGCAGGAAGCTACGACTGAAAACCGCCGTAGTCAGCCATGTAGTGATGATTATGAACGAGCGGACATCCAAGGTCCCGGCCCGTTCCATTCGCGAAGCAGATGCGGTTTTCGCCAACTCCCGCTATGTTGCTGAAACCGTGCGCAGCCAGCTCGGAATCGAGGCGGGGACAATTCACAATGGTATCGACCGCCGATTCTATTTTCCGCGCCAACAGGAATCATCTCCGCGAAGTCCGCGGGAAAGTCCCCTGTCGGTGCTCTATGCCGGATCCTTTCAGGCCCGCAAGCGCGTTGAGTTGATTATCCAGC
Organism: uncultured Acidobacteriaceae bacterium; assembly: GCA_963807145.1. Lineage (GTDB taxonomy): Bacteria > Acidobacteriota > Terriglobia > Terriglobales > Acidobacteriaceae > Sulfotelmatobacter. The sequence continues at coordinate 140,816 of CAWEBA010000021.1, forward strand.
AGGCGGCTCGTCTTCCTCATGTGCAGTTTCGATTGGCCGGCCGCGGAGAGACTGAAGTGGCTTGCCGCGCCCTGGCGGAGCAACTCGGTTGCCGCAACATCGAATTCCTGGGCCACCTGACACCGATGCAGCTCGGGGGCGAAATGCGCGGCTCCGATGTGTTCCTGTTCCCGAGTATTTTGGAAGGCCATCCCCAGGTGCTCGGGCAAGCCGGTGCGTGCGGCCTTCCAAGCATTGCGATGAACCTTTATCGACCCGACTACGTGCTGAATGGAGAGAGCGGGTTCTTGGTAGAATCGGATGCTGAACTGGCTGAGAAGCTTGAACTGCTCTTGCGGGACGCGAATCTGCGACGGTCGATGTCGCGCGCGGCTGCGTTGCATGCCCTGAATTTCGATTGGGATCGCATCGCTCTGCAATGGCAGGAAGTGTTCGAGGCCGTGACCGCAAAGCGCTAGATCCCTCCGAATGTGTGGAATTTACGGCATCTTTGACCCGCATGAACCACTAGGCGAGTGCTGGCTCGCATGGGCGCAGCGCGCTCAGGCCCTGCTTGCCCACCGCGGACCGGACGGTCACCGGCAACAGCTATTTCTGGACAATCGCTGCCTCCTCGGGCACAACCGTCTGGCCATCATCGACCTCGAAGGCGGCGCTCAACCCCTCGCCAACGAAGATCAGTCAGTGTGGGTAGTGTGCAATGGCGAGATCTACAACTACGTGGAGCTTCGCGAAAAACTGATCGCGGCCGGCCACCACTTTCGCACGCAGAGCGACTGCGAAGTCCTGGTACACCTTTTCGAAGACAAAGGAAAAGATCTGCTCAACGATCTGGAGGGCATGTTTGCCTTTGCTCTCTTCGATGCGCTCCGCGGAGAATTGTTCCTGGCCAGGGATCGCTTCGGCGAGAAACCGCTCTACTGGGCTTGCCTACCCGGAGGCGGACTCGCGTTTGCTTCGGAGATGAAAGCTCTACTGGCGTTGCCCGGAGTCGATCGGCGGCTGGATATGGCCGCTGTCGCTCAGTTTCTGGCTACCCGGTACGTTCCCGCTCCACGCACGCATGTGCAAGGCATTCGGAAACTGCGCGCGGGCGAGTCGATCAGTCTTGGGCCGAGCACTGACCTGGTGAGCAGCCGGTTCTGGTCCCCAGAGCTTTCCGCAAATGGCAATGAAGGATCCCGCGTTCTATCCGTAGAGGAGGCAGTCGAAGGAGTTCGCGCGCGCGTTCGCGAGGCAGTGCGAATTCGCTTGCGCAGCGACGTTCCGGTCGGCGCGTTTCTTTCAGGTGGCATCGATTCCACCGCGGTTGCCTGCGCCGCGAGAGAGCTCTTGCCCGCAGCCCGATTCAGCACATTCTGCGCATCGTTCGATGACGAACAGCTCGATGAAACTCCGTTCGCGCGGCAGATCGCCACGCATCTAGATTCCGATCATCATGAGGTCCATTTCTCGCCGCGAGAGTTGTTGCCGCTCTTCGAAGATCTCATCGATCACTACGACGAACCGTTTGCGGATGTTTCCATGTTTCCGACTTTCGCGGTTTGCCGCGCTGCTCGCCAGGATTGCAAGGTGATGCTTTCGGGCGATGGTGGGGATGAGTGTTTTGCCGGTTACCGGCAGACTTTCTCCTATTACCGATGGAATCGCCTACGCCGGACTCCGGGCGTAAATTTCCTGGCGGAAAAGGCCTTCCAGCATTTGCACAATGGACAGCGCGGCCGTGGCTTGCTGAATTTTCTTCGTCGGGACGATTGGCAACTTCTGCGCGCTGGCCACAGTGAGATGCCGCTGCTGAAATGGTTTCTTCCTCCGCATCGTGAAGAGGCGCAGTCCGGGCTGGAAGACCTGGAAGCTGTCGACCAGCACCACGCCCGATTGCCTTACCCGCTGTCGGAGATGGAAGCGACTTTGTCTGGCTATCTTCCAGAACAGATCCTGGTCAAGGTTGATAGGGCCAGCATGTACAGCGCTCTCGAATGTCGAGCGCCATTTCTGGACTCAAGTTTATTTCAGTTCGTCACTCACTTGCCTTTGCCCTACCATTTTTCTCATGGGCAGGGAAAGGCTTTGCTTCGTAAGGCGCTTCCAGCGTGGGTTCCGCCGGAGATTCGCTGGCGCGAAAAGCAAGGCTTTACGCCTCCCCTTGCGGCGTGGCTCCGGGCCGAACTTCGCGAGCGCATGGAAAATGATCTTGCGCAGTATCCCCCGGCTTTGCAGGCGGTTCTCGATCCGGCGCCGGCTCGCGAGCTTTTCGCCAAACACCTGGCAGGCGCCGACTGCAGCGATCAACTTTTTCGATGGATGGTGCTGATCCGGCGCGCCGGACAGCTGTGAATCAGGGCTAAGTCCCTCCACCTATGCGCCTGGCGCGTGTGATCAATAATTCGGCGGCCCTGCTGATGCTCGACCTTCTGAGCAAAGCGGTGCCACTCGTTGTGTTTCCAGCCGTGGTGCGCGCGCTGGGCCCCACAGCCTACGGCAAGGTTGGGTTTGCCACTGCCGTGGCGGGATTCTTTGGCTTGTTGGCTTCTCCAGGTTTTACTACCTACGCCGCGCGCGAAGCCGCAAAGGATGAGAGCCGGGTTAATTTCCTCGTCCAGCACGTGCTCGGGGCAAGAATTGCCTTTGGTGTGCTCTCCTACGCACTGCTCATCGTATTCGCACTGACATTCGCGCCGCACGACTTCACCACTCGCCTGCTGATCGTGCTCTCGGGCCTGATATTTCTGGTGAGCAGCGTAGACGTCCAGTGGATATTCACTGCGCGTTCCCGCATGTGGATGGTCGCCCTGCGCGGCGCAGTGGGCCAGTTGGTTTATGGCGGAGTCATTCTCGCTTTCATCCGAAGTCCCTCCGATGCATGGATCGTGCCAGTCGCAGGTGTTGCCTCCTTGGTCGCAGGGATGTTCCTCATCTGGGTGCCGGCCCGTCGCGAATACAGCATCCCGTGGCCGGTCATTTCTCCTGGGGTCTGGCGCGGTTTTCTGTCCGTGTGCCTGATCATGGGCTTCGCCAGCATGATGTCGATGATTTATGACCAGATCGATACAGTAATGCTCCGCTATATGCGCAGTGAGAAGGAATTGGGCCTTTACGTCGCCAGTTACAGCATGATGGGGATCTCCCTGTCATTCGCTGCAATTCTCGGGCAGGTTTTTTTTCCGTTGCTTTCGCAGACCACCGGTCAAGACCGCGAGCAAGACCGCGAGAACGAGCAGCGCTACCTGAGCTGGCTTTGGCAGGCCAGCATCGGTCTGGCCCTTCCGATCGCAACCGGGGGCTTCATCCTGGCAGAGCCGCTGACCCGGTTTGTTCTCGGCTCGCAGTACACCGGGGCGGGAACGCTTTTTCGGTGGCTTACGCTGACCATCGTGGCCGGTTCGATGGCCAGTTATTTCGGAGCTCGACTGATTCCGATCGGACGGGAAAAAAAATATCTGATCGCAGTCGTCGCGGGTGCGGCGGTGAACGTAGTCTTGAATCTGTTTCTGATTCCACACTACGGCGCGATTGCTGCCGCTTTCACCACCGCGATCAGTCAGGCCGTCGTCGCCTTCTCCAACTACTATTTTGTGCGCGACCTGCCATGGCCAAATTTGCTGGGATCGCTAGCGCTCTCCGTGATCGCAACGGCCATTATGGCGGCCGGTTTGCTGGCGGTCGGCTCAGTTTACTCGTTGCAGGTGGTGCTCCAGGTCGTCTTGGGTGCCTTCGTCTATTTTTCTGTCTACTGGGCCGGGCGGGCACTGAAGAATCGCCTGCAGAATTGATAAACCGGCGACGGCACGCCACAGGTGGATGCGCTAAAATCTGAGTCTTCGAGTCATGGAGGATCAGGATGAAGACCCCGCTCACGGGGAACGTCGCGAGTCGCCCTCCGGAATCGAACCAGGAGTGGCAGGCTTGGGGTGAGAAAGACCCGCTCTTCGGCGTAATTCCCCAACCCGGGAGAGAACGGGAGGGAGCCACTCCATGGACAGATGTCGATTTTTACCAGACCGGCCGCGGCGACTGGGAAGAGTTCATGCGGCGCTGGCGGCTCTACGGCGTCGATCGGGAGAGCTGTGTCGAGATCGGCTGCGGCGCTGGACGGCTAACTCAACACATTGCCCGCGACTTCGGCGAAGTACATGGCCTTGATGTCGCCGAGGGCATGATCAACTATGCCCGGCAGCATGTCGGCTCGAACGTGCATTTGTATGTGACAGATGGCATTTCGCTTCCCGTCCCAGACGCCAGCGTGACTGCGGTGTTCTCGGTGATTGTCTTCCTCCACTTTGACCGGATCGAGCACGCCGCCGCCTACTTCCGGGAGATGGCTCGCGCCTTGAAGCCCGGCGGCACCATCATGATCCAGATGCCGTTGCACCAGTGGCCCGGGAATCTGAAGCCGGCTGTGCGCGGCCTCTTTGCCCGGGCGCACAACGCCTACATGGCGCTGCGCCGGACCAAGGGCTGGTATCACCGCTTCCGGTTGTCGCGTCAGCAGTGGAGCCCGTTCATGCAGAGCATTAGTTACGATGCAGCCTGGGTGCGCGACACTTTGAACTCACTCGGCTTCCAGAATATAGAAACAAGCTCCTTCCAGCTTAGCCGCGGTGGCGCCGCTTACTCCTGGGTCTTTGCCCGAAAAGGTTTGCGGGCGTGAGCCCTGCTTCGAATCATGTGTTGCTCACCGGCGGAGCCGGATTTATCGGTTCTCATGTTTCGGAGGCTCTTCTGCGCCGCGGTGTGCAGCTCTCCGTGGTCGACAGTCTCGACGACTTTTACTCACCAACCGCCAAGCGCACAAATCTGGAAGAAGTACGGAAGGTGGGAGATTTTTGCTTCTGCGAACTCGACCTCTGCGATTTCGACGCGCTTCACCAAGCCATCTCAAAGCTGCGGCCAGACACGATTATTCATCTGGCGGCGCGAGCCGGAGTCAGGCCCTCAATCGAGAACCCCCAGCTCTACGAGCGGGTGAATGTAGGCGGCACCGTGAATCTTCTCGAGTCGGCCCGTCAGCTGGGTGTCAAGCGTTTCATTTTTGGCTCGTCGAGTTCGGTTTACGGCGTCACAAACCGCGTTCCCTTCGCGGAAGACGATCCCTGCCTGCGGCCAATCTCTCCCTACGCCGCCACCAAACTCGCAGGAGAATTTTTTTGCCACACTTACGCTCATCTCTACGGACTCTCGGCGGTCTGCCTGCGGTTCTTCACGGTGTATGGTCCGCGCCAACGGCCCGATCTGGCGATCAGGAAGTTCACGACCTTGATCGAGGCCGGCAAGCCGATCCCCGTATTCGGAGACGGTTCCATGGGCCGCGACTACACTTTCGTGGATGACATTGTGGCCGGAATACTCGCGGCCCTCGACTATCAATTCCCGCCGGACGCGACGCCCTTTGACGTATTCAATCTGGGCAATTCGCATCCGGTTTCGTTGAATGAATTAATCGAAGCGCTGGAGCGCGTCACGGGCCGATCTGCGGTTCGCAATCAGATGGCATTACAGCCTGGTGACGTTCCTATCACGTGGGCCAGCACAGATAAAGCTGCTCGCCTCTTGGGCTACCGTCCAGCTACACCTCTGGCGGAGGGTCTTAAAAGATTTGTAGACTGGTTCCGCGAACAAGAGCGCGGCGGATCGGCAAAAAGTATCTGAAGGCATTTATGGCGGATGCGGGCCTTTATCACTCCAGATGCACGTACTGACTCTGACTCCCTTTTACCCGACTGCCGAGAACGATGCTTCCGGTTGCTTCATCGCCGAGTCGATAGCCGAGTTGCGGCGGCAAGAAATCGAATCGTCGGTGATCGCGGTCCAGCCGATGCACCATTCGTATACCGGTCCCGATCCGAAAGCGCCGCCTGCGACGTGGAAGAAGTACTTTTGCCTTCCTGGAAATCCAGGACTCTCCAGCGCAGGACAATTCCTGCACGCCGCTCTGAAATTTCACGTGCGGCAACTGCACGCGCGGCACCCGATCAGCCTGATCCACGCTCACGCCGCCCTGCCCTGCGGAGAGGCAGCTCTGCTGCTGGCAAAAGATCTGAGCATTCCTTTTGTCGTAACAGTGCACGGGCTCGATGCCTTTTCCACTCGCCAAGTGCCAGGCTGGTTTGGACGCCGATGCTCCGCCGCCAGCCGGGATGTGTATCGCGCCGCCGCCCGCGTTATCTGCATCAGCGAGCAAGTTGCCCGCCGGGTCCGCGAAGGGATTGGTGACTCCACCCACATCAGTGTCGTGTACAACGGAGTGGATTCGTCCTTGTTCACCCCTACCAGTGGTTCTGGAGCAGCAAACGAAGTAATCCTGAGCGTCGGAAACCTGATCCCCATCAAGGGACACGACTTGCTACTGAGATCGGTGGCAGCAATCGCGCCGGTCCATCCGCAGGTGCAATGTAGGATTATTGGAGATGGACCAGACCGCGGTCGACTGCAGCAACTGGCGCGAGAGCTGTACATCGAAAACCGGATTCACTTCCTCGGGCGCAGGCCACGCTCGGAAGTGGCCGCGGCGATGAGGGACTGTACCCTGTTCGCCTTGCCCAGCTGGTACGAAGGTCTCGGCTGTGTGTATCTCGAGGCCATGTCGGCCGAGCAGCCTGCCATCGCGTGTCGAGGCCAGGGAATCGAGGAAGTTATTCGTCACGGAGAGAATGGCTGGTTGATCGAGCCGAAGAACCTCGATGACCTGACGGCCGCACTGCGAACCTTGCTTTCCGACCGCCCTCTTCGGAAGAAACTAGGCCGCAACGGCCGGCAAACCGTCCTGCAAGGCTACACTCTGGCACACCAGGCAACGCAATTATTGGCTATCTATCGTGAGTGTCTCAGATGAAGCGCCGCCTCGTGATCACAACGGAAATCATTTCTCCGTATCGCATCCCGGTATTCAACGCCCTGGCGCAGCATCCGGGTGTGGATCTGCATGTGATTTTCCTGGCCGAGACCGACCCCAGCATGCGGCGATGGAAAATCTATAAAGACGAAATCCATTTCTCTTACCAGGTTCTGCCGCACTGGCGACGGCGGGTCGCCGGCTACAACGTTCTGCTGAACCGCGGCGTGGTGCCGGCGCTCGAGCGGGTGCAACCCGACGTTATTGTTTGCGGCGGCTATGGATACTTGGCCAGCTGGCAGGTGCTGGGCTGGGCCCGGCGGCACAAGCGACCTGTGTTTCTCTGGTCAGAAAGCAATCAGCAGGATCAGCGACGAGGCATGCCGCACGTCGAGATGCTCAAGCGTCGCTTCATCGCTGCCTGCAGCGGGTTTGTGGTTCCGGGCAAATCTGCGGCCGCGTATGTGGCAACTTTCGGCGTGCCGCGGGAAAGAATCTTTGTCGCTCCCAACGCTGTGGAAAATGCTTTCTTCGCACAGCATGCGTCTGTGGCGCGAAGTCGTGCAGCTGAACTGAGGTGCCAGTTGGGTTTGCCGGAGCGCTACTTCCTTTGCGTCGGTCGCCTGGTTTTTTCCAAAGGAGTCTTTGATCTGCTCGATGCCTACGCCCAACTGGCACCCGAATTACGCGCCGCAATTGGATTACTTTTCGTTGGGGACGGGGTTGAGCAACCGGAACTCGAAGCGCGAGCCGCCGCGATCCATCCTGGCGCCATCCATTTTGCCGGATTCGCCCACCGTGAGCAGCTCGCAATTTATTACGCTCTGGCCGAGGCGCTGGTGTTCCCTACCCACACCGACCCGTGGGGATTGGTAGTCAACGAGTCCATGGCGTGTGGCCTTCCGATCGTAGCGACCGACGCCGGGGGCTGCGTCATCGATCTTGTGCACGACGGATGGAACGGCTATGTTGTTCCCAAAAGTAGACCCGAGAAGCTGGCGGAGGCACTTGCGAAAGTTGCCGCTTCGCCGGAGCTAAGCACGAAGATGGGGGCTCGCAGCGCACAACGCATCGAGCAGAATTCGCCTCAGGCCTGCGCAGCAGGTTTTGTTGCCGCAATCGATTCGGTTCGATTTAAAGCCGCCTGATTCAGTTTCGCACCGAGTCCACGTACAAACTATCCGCGACCAGCTTCAGCGCAGGAACGGCAGCGCCCACGCGGCGCAACATCTCCGAAGCATAAACAATCGCCTTATACGATGGCGGAAAAAATCGCACGTCGCTCAGTTGTGGATCGAGAGAAAAAAATCCATCGATCGAAAGTTCGCTGGGACCAATGAGCCGCGTGAAGGTTTCCCTCAGTTCCCTCGGCGACCAGTACCGAACTTCAAATCCGTGGGTCGCGCGAAATCCGCGGCGGCCTTGATGATAAAGGCACCGTACGCCGAACGTGTTCGCCATCTGAATCAGCGAGCGGCCGCCCGGACGAAGCACCCGCGCCACATCCTTCAAGACCTCGCAAACGTCAGCCTTGCTTAAGTGCTGCAACACGCTGTAGGAGAAAACTCGATCCAACGTTCCGGCGCGAAACGGAAGATAGCGGCCATCCGCCACCGCGAAGCAGGCATCGATGCCCAGTTGCTGAGTGACCCGGCGAGCCGCCAGCACGCCATTCAACGAAGGATCGATGCCGACCGGGCGATAACCGGCCTGCGCCGCCGCAATGCACCATCGGCCCCAATTGCATCCGATCTCCAGCAGCAGCTGTCCATTGCCGCGAGGAAGCCGGATGGCAGGGATGGGATACTCCGTCAACTTTCCCTGCACGGGCAAGTAAAGCATGCCGTTAGTGGCGGCAATCGCTTCATTCACCCAGGGATCGACCGTCAACCCGGTTGGCGTGACACCGTATTCCGGCATTTCGCGCAAACGTGCTGCGTTCAAAGAAAAAGTCGCCTCAGCATGGGTCGGCGCGGAATCGTTCACCAGAAGAATCGGAACGCCACCCAGAACCGCGTACTCATGCCCGTTTGCGCAAACCAGGCCGCATTTCCTTGATTCCAAACGCAGCTTGTCGCGCGGACACACCACCAAATCGAGGATGCGCGGGTCAATGTCGGGCGAGGGATCCTGGGAGGGTTCCGTCCTGTGCCCTGCGAGCATTTCGGCTGATTATACTGGACGTTGCCTCGCGCAGAGGCGTACGCAGTGCTAGGCTAATGAAGCCTTCCCGTGAATCGTTGCGCGGGTGGGCTGGCACAGCGACAGGCCGGATCTGAGTTCCCCGATATGATGGTGAATTCCAAGACGATCAAGATCTTTCCCCTGCTGGCGGCAGCTTCCGTGGCATTCCTGTTCTATCTGTCGGTCCGTCGTCCTTATCTGTTTGGCGAAACCAACCTGCTGGCTTCGCTGGTTCTCGTGGCCGCCGCCTTTATTGCCTCTCAGTACGAGACTCATTTCTGGACGCTGATGATCGCGGTTTTCTTCTGGGCTGGTTCCGCATTTCCTCTGGCCGGCGGCATGAACCTCTTCCGCTGGGTAGTTCTTGGCGTTGGCGCTTCCCTTTCTCTTGGCTACTACGCCCGAAGCCCAAACCGGGTTTCGTTCAATCATCAGCACCTGCTCGGCCTGTTCGCGGTGATTGCAGCGTTCGCCTCCGCCATTGTTTCCGTGAATCCGCTGATGACAATTCTCAAGGCTCTGAGCCTGGCCGCACTCTTTATCTACGCTTCGATGGGAGCGCGCACTCTTTGGGCAAGAAATCCCGAGCCCTTTGTTCGGAAGCTGGTGCTGTTGGCAGAAGGCCTGGTCTATTTGTCGGCCGTTTGCTACTCGGTTTCATTCGAAGTGTGGGGCAATCCGAACTCCCTGGGATTAATCATGGCCTGTATCTGCTGGCCGGTGTTGCTGTGGCGGTCCATACTTCCGGCGCCCCGCCGCGAGTATACCCGCCGGCTCATCCCCCTGCTGGCCTGCGGCGTGTTGCTGGTCGTCAGTCTTTCGCGCGCATCCATCACAGCTGCCTGCCTGATTTCGATGTTCCTGCTGTTGGGCACCAGGCGGTATCGAATCCTGCTGCTGGGCGTGACGCTGTTAGCGGTTACTTTGCTTTGCATCTTCCTGGTGGCGCCGGAGCGTTTTCAGAATGCCTCCGAAACTTTTATGTACAAGAAGGGCGAACATGGAAACCTTGCGGATTCGCGCCAGAAGCCCTGGGAGAGAAGCCTGCGCAGTTTTCGGGAGCATCCGTGGCTCGGATGGGGATTTGGCGCCGCCGACAATAGCGCCGGGTGGCGCCTGAACTATGTTACCCAGGGCCAACTCACCCGGGAGCGCGGCAGCAGTTATCTCACCCTGCTCGAGACTACGGGGATTCTTGGGACGCTTCCTTTTGCCTTGCTGCTTCTTTCGCTGATCCACGAAATCTGGAGAGTATTCTTGTGGCTGCGACGCAGTGGTAGCGTCAACCAACCCGCGGTTGTTGCGGCCGCAATAATTCTGGGCGGTCTGATCAATGCCGTCTTTGAGGACTGGATGTTCGCCGTGGGTTACTATTTCTGCGTGATTTTCTGGGTTATAGCGCTTTCCCTGCGGGACTGGATGGCGTGCCCGACCCGCTCAGATTTGCCTGCAAAGGAGAAATCAGCCGGCCTCGTGGTTCAGAGTTCGTTTGCACTGCGGGGACAGTAGGTTTGGACGGGGCCCCTTACTTGAACGCTTCAACGTAAAGGGAGTGGGGAAGCTCTCGAGAATCTCCTGGTTCGTAAGGGGGAACGCCTTCCCCATACAATCGACTGCGTCCTTCCTGTGATTCCTCCACATCGCGGAACCCCGCAGCTCGGAGGACTTCCTCGAGGTAGCTCAGATCGAAAGCCGTCCGGTGCTGGCCGTCACAGAAAACAAAGTTGGAAAACCTCCCTCCCAGGGAGTCAAAGTGCCGCGGATAGTCGTCATAGAACCAGGCGTGCCGTTTTTCGGTGTACGCAACAATCGCGCCCGTCAAACTCGGAACCACCAGGCGAATTCCGCCGCCCCGCTTTAAGACTCTGAAACATTCTTCTAGAAGCCGCCGCAGTTCGTCTGGGTAGAAGTGCTCGAACATATGCGTGGAGTAAATGGAATCGGCGTATTTTTCAGGAAACGGCAATCCATTTCTCACATCCAGCCACAGATCGATTTTGTTAAATGGGTTGGCATCGATATTCACAAAGCCGTTGAGGTACTTGGGACCGCAACCAAGATGAAGGTGCAGCGGCCCGACCGATCGGCGGGCGCCGTTGAAATACCGACGCGCCAAATGATTGGGCAAGGTCACCTTGCCAATACCCCAGAACACCATGTCCTTGAAGCGCTGGTGAAGCAATCGCCCTCCAGGTCCCACAGGCCACATTATAGAAGACACTGCCTGGGCTTCCGGCTAGCGCGTCCCTTTGCTCCGGGTCTTTCCCATGAATCTATATACTCGGAGTGATAGAGTCTGGATGGTCAGAAAACGTAGTCGTTGGTCCGATCCAGCATTCCGGTCTCCCATTCTGCGATGATTCATCTCTTTGTCGATGCCTCCGCGGCCAGTTCCGGAAGCGGTCCCACTTATGTGCGCAACGTTGTGCCTCACCTTGCGGCCAGAAACGATGTACGTTCCACAGTCCTGATCCCTCCGTTCCTGCATCATGAATTTAAAAACCAATCGAATGTAGCGTTCGTCGAGTTCGCGGACGAATCTATAAGCGCCGCGAACAGATTCGTTCGCACTCAGAGGTTCGTTCCAAGATTGGTTCGTCGCAGCGGGGCCAATGTCTTGTTGTCGGCGGGCAACATGGCTCTGTTTCGATCTCCCGTCCCCCAGATTCTTCTGAGTGGCAACGCCCTCTACACATCTGAAGATTTCTTCCGCGACGTCAGGCGGCGCGGCGACTACGGTCTCTGGCTTGATACCAGGTTTAAGGGGCAAATCGCTAAATGGTCCGTACGGGCTGCCGATTGCACGGTCGCGCCGAGCCAGGCTTTTGCGGACGAGATCAAACGCTGGACCGGAGTTCGCGCGCTGGCCATTCACCACGGCTTCGACCGCGATCTTTTTTTTCGAGACACCGAGGCCCTGCCTGCTGAGCTCAAGAAGAAACTCGAACGCACTGGCGGCGAATTGCGCCTGCTATTTGTCAGCCATTACAACTACTATCGCAATTTCGAGACCTTGATTCGCGCGGTCGCCGTGCTGCGCAAGCGCATCGAGCCTCGGCAGGTAAAGCTGTTTCTCACCTGCCGGCTCCAGCCGGGTGCCAATCCAGGATCGTTCCGAACGGAAGCTGCCTCAAACCTGGTACGAGAATTGGAACTGAGCTTGAATCTGGTCGAACTCGGGACAGTGCCGTACCATCTGCTGCATCACGTTTATCGAGCGTGCGATCTCTACATCACGCCCGCTTACGTGGAGACCTTCGCTCACCCGCTCGTCGAAGCCATGGCAGCAGGAGTGCCCGTAGTTGCCTCCGACCTGGCCGTGCATCGAGAGGTCTGCGGTGACGCTGCTCTTTACTTCCCGAAGTTTTCACCGGAACTGCTGGCGGAAGCGATCTTCCAGTCAGCGATGTCTCCCGAAGTTTCGGAAAAGATGTCGCAGCGCGGACGGGAGCGCTCGAACGATTTTTCCTGGAAGGATCACGTCGCGCGAGTGATCGCAATAGCCGAATCGTTGCTCCGATAAAAATGCCGTCCCTAGCTCGAGAACTCTAGTTTTTTCCGCCCACCAGAGTTGCGTTGGCTAGGGTCTTCTGCTTAAATGACGCTTCGCGTAAGCCGGAGAGGCTCAAGACATGCGGTGGTATTTTCGGGTTCTTCCTTGTCTCGGGTTGGACGCACCGCGAGACACTGGTTATCACCGGTAGAACGACGCTGCCCCTGGCACATTCCGTACGTACCTGCATATGTTGACAACGCCAGAACCCACGGCGAAAGACCCGGTGGCCTATCACCGCGAACTGGCCATGGGCTGGGAGCAGCGTTATCAAAAGCCCGCTTTCAAGGCCCGGTTGCGTGCGGTTGAAGAATGCCTGGCAGGGCACGACTTGCATGGTCAACACTGGCTGGATGCCGGTTGCGGATCAGGCACCCTGGCTCGCTATCTGCTCGAAGCCGGTGCAAACGTACTCGGCGTCGATGCCGCAGAAGAAATGATTACTCTGGCCCACGAACTCGCAAGCCAGCACGTTGCGAAACAGGATGTTCTGAAACTCGATGCCGCGATGCAGAATGAACCCACGCCGCAGCTTCGCTTCGAGCACATCGCAACCATCGCCCATCTGCCAGCCGCCGATCAATCGCTCGATGGAATCCTTTGTTCCAGCGTTCTCGAGTACGTTCCCGATCCCGCAGCTTGCCTCGCGGAATTTACCCGTGTGATCCGCCCCCGCGGCCTGCTGGTGGTCTCCGTGGCGAATCGCAATTCGATCGTCCGCCGAGCCCAGCTTGCCACGCACCGCCTCGGCCGTGTCCTAGGGCAACGATGGTGCGCGTTTCTCGATTATTCGCACAACGACTACGCAGCCGCGGGTTTTCGCCGCGTGTTAAAGCACCACGGCTTCGCCGCAAAAAGAGTCATTCCTTTTGGCAGTCCGATTCCGCACTGGCTGCAGCGCCGGGAGTTCGGTGGGTCGCTGTTAGCCTTCTGCGCCGTCCGCGAGTAGTGGCGCGCAGCGTTCCGCCACAAATCCGTCACGCTCCGCAGCTATGCTCCGGAAGCGCCCCTCAGGTAATATGTTCGGAGTCTCCACACTCCCGATGCAAAAGCTGGAAGAGCCAAAGCAGATGCGAAACGGGCGCTCTTCGCCGCTCCTCCCCGTGACTGCAATCGTTGCCGCGCGCAACGAAGCCCGCAATCTGCCGCGATGTCTCGAATCTCTCCGTGATCTGGGCGAAGTCTACATCATCGACTCGCAAAGCACCGACGCGACCGCGCAGGTCGCAGAGTCCTACGGCGCACACGTCGTGCAGTTCCATTACCAGGGCGGTTGGCCCAAGAAGCGCCAGTGGGCGATGGAATCATTGCCCCTGGCATACGACTGGATCTTTCTGGTGGATGCCGACGAAGCGTTGACTCCCGAACTGGCCCGCGAAATCCAAGAAGCAATCCAAAATCCCAACTTCAACGGTTACTACATCGCACTCCGCATGCATTTTCTCGGACGCGAACTCCGCCACTGCGGCGCCAGTTTCGACAAGCTCTCGCTGTTCCGCCGCGGCAAGGGCCGCTTCGAGTGCCGCCTCCGAGAACAGGACGCCTCCATGGCTGACATGGAAGTCCACGAACACGTAGTCGTCGAAGGCAATACGGCAAGACTCGTACACCCTCTGCTGCACGACAATGTTGAGTCTCTTTCGCATTACATCCGCAAGCATGACGAATATTCCAACTGGGATGCCAGAGTGTGGCTCGAAGGCGAAGCTGGCTCGCGGGAACTGCCCCCATCGCTTTTCGGATCGCAGGCGCAGCGTCACCGCTGGCTGCGCAAGAACTTCTTTGCGATTCCGGGGTCGCCGTTCCTGTTCTTTTTCTATAAATACGTCTTCTGTCTCGGATTTCTCGACGGCATACCCGGACTGACCTATTGCAGTTTCCAGGGCATACAGTTTTTTCACATCAAAGCCAAAATCTACGAACTCAAGATCAACCAGTCGAAGACGCGAACATTGCCAAGCGACAAATAGAAAGCCTGGAGGACCAACCCTAGTTCATGCTCATCCTGGGCCTAAACATGTTTCATGCCGATGCCTCTGCGGCGATCGTGCATGACGGCGAAGTGGTCTTCGCGATCGCCGAAGAGCGCCTCAATCGCCGCAAGCACTTCGGCGGTTTCCCCGCGCTGGCTGTCAAAGCGTGTCTCGATGCTGTAGGCGCCAAGCTTTCTGACATTGACCACATCGCCGTCGGGCAGGATAGTGACGCCAATCTCGCGAAGAAAGTCCAATATGCTCTCTCCAATCCAACTAAGATTCTGAATTTCATCCGCCTTCGCCAACGGAAAGAATCGATGCGCGACGTTCGCTCTCTGCTGGCCAAAGCGCTCGAAGCCGACCCCGCGCAGCTTCCGTTTCAAGAGCACCGTCTCGAGCACCACATCGCGCATATCGCCAGCGCCTATTACTGTTCGCCATGGGAAAAAGCCGCCGGCTTCAGCTACGACGGTTCCGGAGATTTCGTCTCCACCATGATGGCGCGCTGCGAAGGCAACAACATCGAAGTGCTGGAGCGCGTATTCCTGCCGCACTCCCTCGGCAGCCTCTACACCATGATCTGCGAGTTCATCGGCTACAGCAAATACGGCGACGAAGGCAAAGTCATGGGCCTCGCTCCCTATGGCAAAAATAAAGACATTTACAGCGACGCACTCAGCAAGATCGTTACTTCCAAGAATTCCGGCTTCCAGTTGGACCTCAGCTACTTCAAACCGCTAGGCAGCAATGCCGGCATGCAGGTTCTCCCGGATGGCACGGTCCGCCTCGCTCGCCATTTTTCTGATCGTATGGAAGAGTTGTTCGGAAAACCTCGCCAGCCGCATACCGAAATCACGCAACGCGACATGGATCTAGCCTTTGCCCTGCAGCAGCGTTTCGAAGAAATCTTTTTTCATCTCGTGAACCACTTGCACCAGCAGGTTCCTTGCGACAATCTGGCCATAGCCGGAGGGTGCGCGCTCAACAGCGTCGCCAATGGCAAACTGTTCGACCAGACGCCTTTCCGCCGCACCTACATCCAACCCGCAGCCGGCGATGAAGGCCTGGCAATCGGCGCTGCGCTTCACACTTATCATTCCGTCCTGCAGCAACCCCGACGTCACGAATTGAAAAACTCTTATCTCGGCCCGGAATTCTCCGACGCGCGCATCGAATCATCACTGAAGAAAGCCGGTCTGGACTATCGCAAGCTGGAACGCACTCTCCTGCTGGAAGCGGTCGCCGAGCAAATCGCCGCCGGCAACGTGATCGGCTGGTTTCAAGGACGCATGGAGTGGGGCCCGCGCGCGCTCGGCAACCGCTCCATCCTCGCCCATCCCGGGCTGCCCAACATGAAAGATGTTCTCAACGCACGCATCAAGCACCGCGAATGGTTTCGCCCGTTTGCTCCCTCCATCCTCGCCGATTACCAGCACGAGTATTTCGAGCATAACCATCCCTCGCCTTTCATGCTGCACGTCTACAAAATCCGCCCCGAAAAACGTAAACTTCTCTGCGCCGTCAACCACGTCGACGATACCGGACGCCTGCAGACCGTCGCACCCGATGAAAATCCGCTGTACTACGATCTGATCGCAGCGTTTCATCGGAAGACTGGCATTCCCGTCGTGCTGAACACCAGCTTCAACGAAAATGAGCCTATCGTCTGCACCCCCGAAGAAGCCATCGACTGCTTCCAGCGCACCCGCATGGATGTTCTTGCCATCGGTCCGTTTCTAGTAACAAAGCCGAAGCCCAAGGCTGACGACCCGATTCCGTCATGAGCGCTCTTCCCGCGAATCCCGTCCATTCCTCCGCAGGCCTTCGACGTGTCGCCAGATTCCAGCGTCTTCGAGCGCTCACCTGGATGGATGACGTTCTATACGCTTCGCGTGGTTATGACCTTTTGCGCACGAAATTCTCGCCGGGCCATATTCCGTCGGACAATCAGCCCTGGGAAGCCGTTGCGTCATTCCATCCCGCCTACTGGCGCCGTTTCACCGCACGGACAAACCTAAGCTCGCGCATGGTGCGCGATGGTTTTCATGCGCTTACCATGCTCCCGTCAAATGCCACGGTGGCGGCCGTCCCGGGAGCAATCGTCACGCTCCGCCCGAACGAAAACCAATTCCAGGTAACTCACAGAATCACTCGCGGCACGCGTCCGCTGCACATCACAGCAATTCCCAGCGGCACGGTTTTCTGGGGAGAGTACTTCGACAACGCTTCCCGCGATGAAGTTCACGTTTACGCTTCAACGGACGCAGGTGCGACGTGGAGTGTCGCCTATACCTTCCCGCAAGGTGCGATCCGCCACGTGCACAACATCGTGCACGACCCGTGGGGAAAATGCCTGTGGCTCCTCACCGGCGATTACGGCGACGAATGCCGGATCGTTCGCGCATCGTATGACTTCCGCCAGATCGATATCGTCTTGCAAGGCAACCAGCAGGCGCGCGCCGTCGCCTGTGTGCCCGCGGAAAGCGGTCTCTACTTCTCCTCTGACACGCCGCTGGAAGCGAATTACATCTATCATCTCGCTCGCCAGGAAATGGATCGCCAGGGCGAGTTGTCGCAGTTCGCGCCCATCAGTAGTTCGTCCATTTACGGATGCCGCGTCGGCCGCGATATTTTCTTCTCCACGATGGTCGAGCCGAGCACGAGAAATCCAGATCGTTTCGTCCGCATCTTCGGCAGCCGCGATGGCCAAGACTGGCGTCCGTTGCTCGCCTGGCAAAAAGATCGATGGCCCATGCGCTTCTTCCAATACGGCAATGCCATCCTGCCCGATGGCGAAAACAACACACCGTACTTAGCCGTCACGACAGTAGCAGTCGAATCGGAAGATATGGTCACCTCGCTCTATGCGGTCCAGTTCTGAGCTAGTTCCATTCCACTTCGTGATATCCTTCTGCAAATCTCTCCCGGACCCATGCAGCTTTTGCCAAGCCTCAACTATTATCGTCGCATCGCCAGCGCCTATCTCCTGGGCGGCCAGAGCCATCTCACGTTCTGGCACGAAACCCCCGAAGAGAATCTGAATGCGAGCGGAAATGAACTTGGCGAGTACTACATGCTGTTCAAGGAGAAAGCAAACTACAAGGGCGCGTACGACTCATCCGGCATTCCCCAACTCGATTACCGCGGCAAGATCGGTCGGCAATACAATCCCATCGCAATTGCGCAGTACGGATTAGGCAACTACAACCTTTTTCGCCGCACCGGCAGCCCGGAGTCTCGCGACAATTTCTTTCGAGTTGCAGACTGGCTAGTCGCCCATCTCGAAAAAAACCCGCAAGGACTCGCGGTTTGGAATCACCACTTCGATTGGGAATACCGCGACACGCTGCACGCGCCGTGGTATTCCGCGCTCGCGCAAAGTCAGGCGATTTCGCTCCTGGTGCGCGCTAATAAAGACAAAGAATCGGGCGATGCGCGCTATCTCGACGCCGCTCAGCAAGCCCTGGCCAGCTTCTTCAAGCCCGTCGCGGATGGTGGAGTCGCATTCACCGACCAGCAAGGCGATATCTGGTTCGAGGAATACATAGTCTCGCCGCCCACTCACATCCTGAACGGCTTCATCTGGGCTGCCTGGGGCGTGTACGATTATTTTCTGGCGACCCGCGACCTTTCCGCGCAAGACCTCTTCTCCCGTGCCGTCGGCACCTTGACGCGCAACCTCGATCGCTACGATCTGGGATTCTGGTCTCTCTACGAACAATCGGGCACGCGCCTGCCTATGGTGGCCAGCTCTTTTTATCATCAGTTGCACATCGTGCAGTTGCGTGTGATGCATCGCTTGACCGGCGAAGACAAATTCGCGCGCGTGGCCGATCGCTGGGAAAGCTACAACCGCAGCCCCAGCAAGCGAACTCGCGCCCTGTGCTACAAAAGCGCATTCAAGCTTTGCTACTACTAGGCTTGATTAATACTGAGAACTAATGAAGATTCTCTACGTCTCGCAATATTTTTCACCGGAGATGGGTGCGCCGGCCGCGCGTGCGGCCGAATTGACCCGGCACTGGGCTGCCGCAGGGCACGATGTGTCTGTTCTCACCGGCTTCCCCAATCATCCCACCGGCGTCGTGCCGCCCGAGTATCGCCGCCGGTTCCGGCGATTGGTCGCGCACGAGCAAGTCGACGGTGTAAATGTCGTACGCACCTGGCTGATTCCTTTTCCGAATCGAAAAGCGCACGAGCGAATGCTGAACTATAGTTCGTTTTGCGCATCGGCGGCCAGCACGGGTCTGTTCCTCACGCGGCCTGACGTTGTGATCGCAAGCTCCCCGCAATTGCTGGTCGGCCTTTCCGGTTGGTGGCTCGCCCGTTGGAAGCACGTCCCCTTTGTGTTTGAAGTACGCGATCTCTGGCCCGAGTCTCTCGCCGCGGTGGGCATGGGCAAGAGCACTTCTTTGCTGCACCGGTCGTTGGCAAAGATTGCCGGCTTCTTGTATCGCCACACGGATCGAATCGTCGTAGTCACCCCCGCCTTTGAAGACCAC
Source organism: uncultured Acidobacteriaceae bacterium (assembly GCA_963807145.1). GTDB lineage: Bacteria > Acidobacteriota > Terriglobia > Terriglobales > Acidobacteriaceae > Sulfotelmatobacter. The sequence continues at coordinate 159,863 of CAWEBA010000021.1, forward strand.
CTGGTGAAAAACTGGCGCGTGCCTCGGGAAAAGATTTCGGTGATCGAGAATGGAGTGGAGACCCAGCTGTTCGCTCCCGAGCCACCTTCCGGAAAAGCCACCGCCCTGAGAAAGGAATTGGCCTCGGACGGAAAGCTTGTCGTCTCCTACATCGGCACAATGGGAATGGCACACGGCCTGGAAACAATCATCGCCGCCGCTTCTCAGTTGCGCGACACAAATCCTGAAATTATTTTTCTGATGCTGGGGGAAGGCGCCGAGAAGGAACGCATCGCAGCGCTGGCGCGCGAGCGCGGCCTGAACAATCTGCGATTCGTCGATCAGCAGCCTCGCGAAAAAATCCCCGCCTACATCTGTGCTTCAGACGTTTGCCTGGTTCTGCTCAAGAAGACCGACCTCTTCAAGACGGTGATTCCTACCAAGATGCTGGAATTCATGTCCTGCGCGCGCCCGGTGGTTCTCGGCGTAGACGGGCAGGCTCGCGCGATTCTCGAAGAAGCCCGCGGCGGGCTCGTCATCGAACCTGAAAATGCAGACGCCCTGGTGAATGCCATTCGCTATCTGGCAACGAATCGAGCAACCGCTCGCACCCTCGGGAAAAACGGCAGGGAATACATCGTGCGCAATTTTTCCCGCCAGCAGACCGCGGAAAGATACATCCGTGTCCTCCAACAGTTATTGAACTTGCCGGAGCGGAGCAGGACCGAGGTTGCCGCATAAGCCGTTTACACGAATGTCCTGTTCTTAAGGGATGCGCGGCCTAATGCACAGCGAGGATCGCCAATCCAGATGCCGCGGCCATCGCCGCATTAAACCCTGTGTTAGCCGCCACCCGCACTCCGCTCAGCGGCACAAAAAGGATGTCATCGGCTTGCAGGGTGATGTCGGGAGCCTTGGCTTCGAGCATCTTCTTCAGCGGAACCCGCGTCTCCGTTATACCGGCAGGCCCTTTGCGAATGATTCGCACTCCCCCCAACTTTGCAGTGTGATTCGTTCCGCCGGTGAGCGCCAGCGCCTGCAGCACGGTCAAGGTGCCGTTATCCACCAGCAATCCAGCCGGACGCCCCACATCTCCCACCACGTAGATGATCGGCGCTTTCGGCACCGTGATCGTGTCGCCAGGCAGGATCTCGATGTTATCCTGCAAATCGTCGGCCAGATTTCTCGGCAGGCTCACAGTAATCGATCCGCCCTCAGTGTTCTGGCGAATGATGCTTACTTTTCGTCCTGCTGCGGGAGTGAACCCCCCGGCTACCGAGATCATGTCGTAGAGTTTGCGGTCCCCCAGCGCCGGGTAGAGACCCGGCCTGACCACTTCGCCGAGGATCGTTACTCCCTGGGAAGCCGACTCGTCGACGAAGATGGTAACGTGGGCACTGCGGACAAAACCCCCATCCTCCAGCCGTTTCTGGATCAAGGCCTGCGCCTCATCCACAGTGAGGCCGCCCACGTGTACATAGTCGATCAGCGGAAGGTACACATCCCCTGCACTGCCGATTCGCGCTTTGGTGCTCAACTCCGGCACGTTGTAAACACTTACCTCAAGCAAATCGCCGGGACCAAGCTTGAACGGAGACGCGCTTTCGGTGGCGGCCGCACCAGGGCTCGCTGGAGCAGCTTTCGGAACATCCTTCTCGGAGTCAGCGTTCTTTCCGCTTGGAACCGCCGCTTGAGAGACGGGCACTGCCGGCACGGCACTCTCCGCAGGTGGTGATGCGGCATCCTGCTGCGCCCAAACTGTGAACTCTGCCCCCCAGAGCAAAACGACAACAACGACCGCAGGCAACCCTAGGCTGCGGAAAAAACCGAATCTGCCGAACTCCATTCCAAGCCTCGGGCGGAAGAGATCGTTGAAAGAAAAATCGTTGAAAGTAAAGATCGTCGAAAAAAGATCGTCGAAACTAAAGATCGCTAAAAGTTTAGCACAGCCCGCTCCGCGCCGATCATTCCGAGTTGGCGAAGCGTCTCACTGAGTCGTGTTTTCCACAGCTTTTTCACACCAGGGAATTGAAACACAGCGCTGAGGCTGCTAGATTTCCAACAACCCTCAGACGCAGACAGATACAAAACGTACCCGTTAACTCACTACCAGCTGGCACCGTGCTGCTGCCATACTGCTCTGTCGGATGAGGATGCAGTGCGCCGACGTTCGTGTCTGCTTGGGGCGGAGGGCGATCGTTGACCATCGTTTTTTTCGCGATTTTCTTCCTGTCGCTGCTGTCTTCGTTTGTCCTCACTCGTTACGTGCGGGACTTCGCATCCCGGCGCGGCTGGGTGGCGGTTCCGTCTCAGGAGAGGCATCTGCACTCCCACCCTCTGCCTCGTCTGGGCGGAGTGGCCATCTTTCTTTCCTTCTCGCTGAGTATGGTGGTGGCTACTCTTCTGGCCTCTTATGTTCCGCGCCTGCACTCGACGTTGTCCGGCAAGACTCTGCTCACCATCCTGGTGCCTGCATCGCTGGTTTTTTTGCTCGGCCTCTATGACGACCTTCACACCGTCGGCCCCTACACTAAGTTCGCCGTGCAATCTCTGGCTGCCACCATGTTGTTCATGGGTGGTCTTCGCATTCTTAACGTCCCTGTGCTTTTCGGCGAGCATCAACTGCCATGGTTCGTGGGCTTGCCTTTCACAATTCTTTGGGTCCTGGCCATCACCAACGCCTTCAACCTGATTGATGGCCTTGACGGCCTGGCGGCCGGCTCCGCCTTGTTCTCCACGCTGGTCGCGTTCGTAGTCACCCTGCTGAACGGATACTCTCTCGTAACCGTCATGACCATCGCGCTGGCCGGCGCGATCCTCGGCTTCCTGCGCTACAACTTCAACCCCGCGACCATCTTCCTTGGAGATTCCGGCAGTCTCTTCATCGGTTTCCTGCTGAGCGCCTTGGCTCTGGCCGGGGCCCAAAAGGCTCCGACCATTGTTGCCGTCGCCATTCCAGTAGTTTCCTTCGGCCTGCCGATTCTCGAAACGTCGCTCTCCATTCTTCGGCGCTTGATCAGCGGCCGCCCGGTTTTCACTGCCGACCGGGAACACATCCATCACAAGCTGTTGCAACACGGCCTCACTCATCGCCAGGTCGTAATTGTTCTCTACGGTGTCTCTGCCGTCTTCGCGCTGCTCAGCCTGTTTCTGCTTTGGCCAACCGGCAGTTCCCTCGGCCTGGTTCTCGCCGTGCTTGGCATCGGCATCTGGATCGGCGTCCAGCGCCTGGGCTACCTCGAGTTAGGTGAACTCGGCCGCGTCGCCCAGCGCACTTTCGAGCAGCGTCAGGTCTTCATCAACAACCTTTCCATCCGTCGCGCCACCGAAGAACTCAAAGCCGCCCGCGACTACGAGCAGATTCGGTGCATCCTCGAGGCTGCCTTCAGCTCCAACGATTTCGACGGCCTTGATGTGAAGTTCAAGCTCTTTCCCGGCGAGTCCAATCCCCTGCCCGCCACAGAGCCCGGCTCGCAGGCTCAACGCGGAGAAGCATCTTTTCACTGGGGTAAAACCAGGGGAGCGCGATCCCTCGAGGGCGTGGCGGTTTGGACTCTCTCGCTCGATCTGATGAATTCATCCAACCGCCGCCGCGGCATGATGATGGTTCACCGCCTTTGCTCGCAACGCGATCTTCAGGTCGATATCAATCTTCTGACGTCGGCCTTCCCCGTCGCTCTCGCCGACGCGCTCGACCGCACTCTGCCACACACGGTGCAAGTCATTCCGCTTCCGGGTCAAGATGATCAGGGATTTATCGCTGCCCAGGCTGGCTAGCAAATTTTCGAAGGACGAAGCGGAAAAAACAGAAACGCCACGCGCGGAGGCGTGGCTCACGCTTGAGCAAACGCGGGTCGAGGCCGCCAGTTAGAGCTTTGCGCTGGCGTAAGAATTAATCTCACAATTCAAGCAGACTTCTTCAAAGGTAGGTGTTGTCCACTGCATGGTTCCCTCCTGCGTTCAAGCTTTCCCTGATTCTAACCCAGCACTCCGATCCCAATCAACAGCCGCACTCGCCAACTCCAAACTGCTGAATCACCGACTTTTCCACATGAGGAACCATCACCGCCACTGCCGGACAAGCTCATCTGTATTTACCTTGATCTCTCTCAGTTTTGGCGGGAAAGGCAATCATGTTTGGCAAGACGGTTTATGGCACTACTTTCAAGGATGTTCATTTCGTTCCTCTTCAATCAGCTACGTTCTGCGTCCAGTGTGAATTGATCACCACCAATCACCGGCCGTATTGCCTGGCTTGCGGCAATCCCGCGCTGCTCAGTCTTTCCCGCGTTCTCGGCGGATCCCTCCGCCATCAGCAGACCGCTCACCTCATCACCGATTCCGAACTCGACAGTTTGGTCCGCGATCTGCTGCGCACCGTCCCCGATCCGCATTTCTTGAACGATGAACTCGCGAACGTTGCCGATCATCACGCTCGCATGCCCTCGAACGCTCTTCGCAGCCAGCTTCGCGTCGCCAATGCGGCCCACCCCGCTTCTGGTTTTCGCGCCGTCCATGCGGGAGAGCACCTCGAGCAAGAGGTCGACATTCGCGCCGCTGATCTGGATCTTGAGCCTGCCATCAGCGCCATCACAGAACGTGCTCAACATCTCACCGGCGCAACTGGCGCCGCGATCGCCCTGCGTGCCGGCGACGAAATTGTTTGCCGCGCCCGCGCCGGCCGCACCGCTCCCGACCTCGGCGTCCGCCTGCAAACCGACGCCGGCATCTCCGCCGAAGCCGTCCGCAGCGGCGAAGTCATGCTGTGCCACGACGCCGAACGTAACCCGCGCGTCGACCTCGCCAGCTGCCGCCGCTTAGGCGTACGCTCCATCCTGGTTTCCCCGTTGCGCTACTATCGCCGGACTCTGGGCGTGTTCGAAGTGCTGTCGTCCTCTCCCAGCGCCTTCGATGAGCGCGACGTCGCCACCATGCAACTCCTTTCCAGCATGATGGTTGCCGCCATTTCCCGCATCTCCAGCCTGCATCAGGCCCGGATTCTGCGTCGTTCGGCCTAGAGTCTAAAGTTTTGGGCAATTCCCTGCCCCGCTTACCTTCCGATTTCTCCTGCTACTTTTCCACAATATCGGGTTAATATGTAGCAGCAAGACTCGGATCGCGAGGTCCCTATGTCGGCCATCGCCGAGGCATCTCTACCTGTTTCCATTAACCGCCGTCGTCGTGTTCGTCAAAAAGTGCATGCCCCCGCTTACGCGAGTTTCGGCGGCGCTTCCAACAGTGGAATGATCGATCTCTACGAAGTCCTCGACATCAGCGAGGTCGGCGTCGCTGTGCAGTGCTCATCGCCAATGAAAACCGGCCAGCAGCTGGACTTGTCACTCGATCTCGCCGAGGCTGGAGGACCGATTTACACGCCCGCGCGCGTAGTGTGGTCAGACGAGACCGGACGCGTCGGTCTCAGCCTGCCAGCTCTCGGCAACTCCGCTTTGCACCGCCTGCAGGAGTGGCTGTTCCTGAATGCCATGGCTTCGGCCGCCAACGCCGCGTCTTCCAGCGCGCTGCCATCTTCCGTCTCGCAACCCGAGGTTCCCCGACCGAACTATACCGACACGCTGACCGCCGCCTCCGCAGTGCAGCGCGAAGCGGAATCCCAAGGCTCCGATCTCGAAGCGGTTCTTTCCCTTGTCGCTTCCCGCTCACAATCCCTGCTTCGGGCTTCCGGCGCCGCCATTGCTCTCGCGGCCAAGGACCCCGGCACCATGATCTGCCGCGCCAGTGCCGGCGCCAGCGCTCCACCGGTGGGCGCAACTTTACAGGTGGGTTCGGGTTTTTCGGGCGAGTGCGTGCGTACCGGAAAAATATTGCGCTGCGATGATACCGAATCCGACGACCGCGTGGATCCCCAGAGTTGTCGCGCCCTCGGCGTTCGCTCCATGCTCGCCGCTCCGCTACGCCTCGGCGATCGCGTGGTCGGCCTGCTCGAAGTTTTTTCCGCGCAACCCAATGCCTTTAGTGAGAATGACAGCGCCGTGCTGCAACGCTTCGCGGAAATGATCGTTGCCGCAGTGAATCGCGCTGTCCGCGTCCATCAACCAGTCCCGGTTCCCGCTTCTCCAACATCCGCGCCAGGCAGCATTCTGTTCGCTCGCGAGCCCGAACCGAACGCCGAAAGAAAAGATGGTTCCATCAAAGATGCCTCGCCCGATTCCGACGAAGTGGGCGGCATTCGCCTGCCTCGTGCCCATCTCTACTTCCTCGTCGTTGTAGCCGCCATCATCTTTCTCGTGCTCGGCTACACCCTCGCCCCATGGATTCAGGAAAAGCTCCAGGGCCGCGGACAAATTGGCGAACAAACGGTTCTAGCTTCCACGCATGCGCCGCTGCGGGCCAGTGCTATTCCGCCAACCCCGGCCATCGAAACCGCTACCCTCGACCAGCTCCGCCAGTTCGCCGACAAAGGAGAACCGGCGGCCGAATATACCTTGGGCACGCGTTACGCCTCGGGCGAAGGCGTGAAGCAGGATGACAAGGAAGCCGCTTCCTGGTTCCTCAAAGCAGCCGAGAATGGAAACGTGAAAGCCCAGGCCACGCTCGGCACTCGTTACTGGGGAGGCCGCGGCGTCCCCGCAAGTCTGACCCAAGCCTACTTCTGGACTGTGTTGGCCCGCGCCGCCGGAGACCCGAACAGCAAAATGTTTGCCGAGATCCTCGCTTCCCGCATGACCCACGCCCAAGCCGTAGCCATCGAACAAAAAGCCGAAATCTGGTACGAGCAACACGAACCAACCGCCAAACCCGCCCCCGGCCGCTAAAACCCTGTCATTCTGAGCGGAGCACGTGCTTCGCGAAAGCGAAGCACATGCGGAGTCGAAGGACCGCATGCCCGCGTGTACCTCCACAAGCCCCGCAATGCGTTTTCACCACGGACCTGCACGCGCCCCAAGCGTTAGAATAGAACCAGAGTTCCCGTGCCCACCCTCCGCACCGTTCTCGATCAGCAAGTCCACGAAGCCGATCCCGCGCTCTTCGAGAAGCTCGACAACAATCGCGTACGCTGCTTCGCTTGCGGACATTGCTGTCCCATCCCAGAAGGCCAGCCCGGAGTCTGCAAAGTCCGCTACAACCGCGGCGGCACGCTCTACGTCCCCTGGGGATACACCGCCGGCACCCAGTGCGACCCAGTCGAAAAGAAACCATTCTTCCACGCCCATCCCGGAGCTCTCGCCTATAGCTTCGGCATGCTCGGCTGCGACTTGCACTGCGCCTATTGTCAAAACTGGGTAACGTCGCAAGCTCTGCGCGATCCCACGGCCGTCTCTCCTCCGCTCGAAGCCTCGCCCGAACTTCTGGTGCGCGACGCCGTCGCGCAAGGCGCAAAGATTCTAGTCAGCACCTACAACGAGCCGCTGATCACCAGTGAATGGGCGGTAGCCGTCTTCAAAAGAGCCAAAGCCGCCGGACTGATCACCGGCTTCGTCTCAAACGGCAACGCCACTCCTCAGGTTCTCGAATACCTGCGCCCATGGCTCGATCTATACAAAGTAGATCTCAAGAGTTTCGACGACCGTCACTACCACGAACTCGGCGGCCGCATCGCTCCCATCCTCGACAGCATCCGCCGCATTCACGCTTCAGGACTCTGGCTCGAAATCGTCACACTCCTGATCCCGGGCTTCAACGACGGTGACGACGAAATGCGCCGCCTGACTGACTTCCTCGCAGGAATCTCTCCAGACATTCCCTGGCACGTAACCGCGTTTCACGGCGATTACAAAATGACCAGCCCCCGCGACACCAACCCGGAAGACCTGCTGCGCGCCATCGAAATCGGCTGCCAGTCGGGCCTGCGCTACATCTACGCCGGCAATCTCCCCGGCATGGTCGGCGAATGGGAAGACACGCGCTGTCCAAGTTGCAATCAAAATCTGATCAAGCGCTATGGCTACCTGATCAAAGACTATCGACTTACGCCAGACGGCCACTGCCCGAACTGCGCCACAGAAATCCCCGGCCGCTGGTCCGCCAGCTTCGAAGGCCAAATCGCCTCCCGCCCTTTCTTGCCACGTAAAAGCAAACTCTTGTTTACAATCCGATAGACCTGTCATCCTGAGCGGAGGTTGTGTTTCGCGAACGCGAAGCACAACTGTAGTCGACGGACCCCTTACCCGCTCAAGCAATCACCGGCATTGCAAGGAGTTTTCATCCGTGCTTTCTGCCGTGGACCATTCGCTCTCGTGCCCTGAAGTACACTCGCGCACTCACACGGTCTTTTGGCGCGAAAAAGGTTACAATCCGAATTCACGGACGCGACCTTGCCTCGTTAATGCGGAAGCCGCCCATCACCGCTCTCGTGATCGCATTCGCGATCCTGCTCACCTCCTGCTCCCCGCGCGACTTCCTAACTCGCCGTCTTGCCGCCGATCTGATCGTGACCTCCGACACGTTTCGCATCCAACAGCAATTTCAGCTGCGCCTCGGCGTAGTCGCCAACAAGGATTACCTCTCTCCCGACTACCTAGCCCTCCAACATCACGGTTGGATTTCCGCCACCAACGTCCCATGCCCGCCAGCTCTTGCCCCGCCACCGTGCTGGGACGTCATGCTCACTCCATCCGGCGTCGATACGTTTCAAAATCTGATCGCTCCCGGTGATGCGGAAAACCAATTCATCACCATTCCCGCCGCGCGCCGCGAACTGCTTGCCATCACCGGCATCGCCAGGCAGGACAACGTCGCCGACATCGAATTTACCTGGCGCTGGATTCCCTTAAACGAAGTCGGCGCCGTCTTCTATTCCCGCGACACCAACTACCGTTCCACCGTCGGCTTTCGGCGCTACGATGACGGCTGGCGCGTAGTGCAAGGCGCTTCCCATCCCGGCCAGCCTCTAGACGAATCGCTCAAGAACTCCGAGCCCACGCAGTAAAACACCTGCTCCATCCTGGTCTGCCCTTCGCCGCCGATCCTGACCTCGAGTCAATCCGGGTTACCAGTTGCTTCCGGCAAACCCGCCGTTGTATAAACCTACTTCCCACCATCGCTTATGAAAATCTCAAAACATCTTTTGTGGTTGGCTACATTTCTTGCGTTTACCTCGTTAGCCTTTGCCGACGGCAAGCCGAAGCTGACCCTCGACGAATTCTTCAATTCGGTGAGCTACAACACCGTGGCCATTTCTCCCGACGGCAATTCCGTCGTCATCGCCACCGAGCGCGCCGACTGGGACCAGAAAATCTTCCGCGACGATCTCTGGCTCTACCGCGCCGACACGCTGATTCAACTGACCCAATCCGGTCACGATTCCCAACCCAAGTGGTCGCCCGACGGCCGCTGGATCGCCTTCCTCTCCGAGCGCAAAGTCTCCTCCGAAAAGGACTCCGACGATGATAACGATAAAGATAATGACAAAGGAGTAAGCCAGCTCTACGTCATCTCTCCCTCCGGCGGCGAGGCCATCCTGCTGACTCAAGGTGACGAAGAGGTCCACACGTTCTCCTGGTCCGCCGATTCACACACAATCTATTTCGCCACGCGCAACCCATGGACCAAGACCCAGAAAGACGATTACAAGAAACAATGGAAGGATGTCGTGCAATATCGCACCGCCGAACGCGGCGACACCATCTTCGCCCTCGACGTTGCGACCGCTCTTGCGCACAACGCCGCCAGAGGCACGAAAGAAGAACCCGACACCGAGAAGGATTCCGACCTCAACCCCGGCGCGAGCCCGATCGCAACCTCTCCGCTACGTGTAGAGGATCTCGTCACCTCGCCCGACGGCAGCAAGCTAGCCTTCGTCACCAACTCCATCAACCAGCGCGCGGAGAAGGCCGAAGACGTAGAGATCTACGTTCTCGCAGCGCCGGCGTCCGCGCCGGCAACTGCCGGCAGCGCAAACAAGCCGCCCACCGCACAACCACGCAGACTAACCCACAACCAGGCCCTCGAAGGCAGCCTACGCTGGGCCAACGACAATCGCCACGTTTTCTTCACCAGCGAAAATGACCCAACCGGTTCTTACCGCGATCTCCAGCCGCACCTCTACTGGGTTGACAGTGAAAAGCCTGACAGTGAAAACGCCGCCATGGAGCAGTGGAGCAAAGATTTCATCGGTCCGGTCGAGCATTACGCCGCCGCCGAAGGTGTGCTCGCCTCCGCTCGCATCGGAACCGAGGCTGCCATGTACTCGGCCACTCAACCCACCCAATCGCTGCACAAACTAAACAGCTGGGCGGGCACCTACGAAACCATCTCCACAACCATTCACTCTCCCCACATCGCCTTCGTGTATTCGTCGCTGCAGAGGCCGACCGAAGTCTATGTCGCGGAAAGCGCCGACAAACTCGCGGAGGCGCGTCCCATCACTTCCTTCAACAAACTCTTCACCGAGCGTGAGCTTCCCCAAGGCAAGCCCTACCGCTGGAAAGCCGACGACGGCACCACCATCGAAGGCATGCTGATCTATCCTCCCGGCAAATTCGAAGCGAAACACCTTCCCATGCTCACCTTCATTCACGGCGGCCCCACAGAAGCCGACGGCGACTACTTCGAAGCCGACTGGTACAAGTGGGGAGCGCTCGCCGCCACCAACGGCTGGCTGGTATTCGAGCCCAACTACCGCGGGTCGTCTGGATACGGCGACAAGTTCCTAGAACAAATCGTTCCCGTAATCGTCTCGCGTCCCGGCAAAGATATTCTCGAAGGCGTCGACGCGCTGGTGAAAGACGGCATCGCCGATCCCGATCATCTCGCCGTCGGCGGCTACAGCTACGGCGGATACATGACCAACTGGCTGATCACCCAAACCACGCGCTTCAAAGCCGCGGTCACCGGCGCAGGCGCAGTCGAGCATGTCGCCAACTGGGGAAACGACGACACCACCATCGACGACGCCTACTTCCTCGGCGGACGTCCCTGGGAAGCCCAGCAGCGCTATCACGACGAAGCCGCCCTCTTCCAGATCGACAAAGTCCGCACGCCCACGCACATGGTCGCCGGGGCCGACGACATCCGCGTTGCCGTCCTCGAGGATTATCTGCTCGAGCACGCGCTGTACTCGCTGGGCATCCCAAACGCCCTGCTCATCTTCCCCGGCGAAGGCCACAGCCTGGCCAAGAATCCCTGGCACGGAAAAATCAAAGTGCGCGAAGAATTGGAGTGGCTGCAGAAGTACGGCGGCGTGCCGGCTGGAAACTGATCGATCCGAAAAAGAATGCGAGGGTGCCCCGCCCTTGTCTCGCGGTTTTTGCGAGGCAGGGCGGGGATTTTGAGTTTGGGTCCGCCTGTGGATTTGTCCCCAAGAATAAATTTTCCGGCCGGAGTCCCCGAGATCGGTAGCTCTGCGAAACCGTTCAGATCTCAGATCAACTTTTTTTCGTACGATACCTCTGAAATCCTTATCCAGCACGGGTTCTACGAAAACGTATCTCACAAAATCTGGTTTTTAAAGAACTTAGATATCAAAACATAGAGAACAAAGGGTTTGAAGCGGGCAGGTTCGGTCTCTCTCGACCGTCACGGCCTCGACCATGATTGCGCCAGTTAGATCGGGCGCGCAAGGTCAGATGTCACATAGAGGCTGTGGAAGTTGTTGCGGATTTTCAGGAATGCTCGCCCGTCGGGGATGGGCCGGGAGCGGCCCTTAGCGGCTAAAGCCGGGCTCTATTTTGTGGGGGCTCGAATCGGCACGAGTAGAACTCGTGCCCTTCCCGGTCTCTCACGGTTTGCGCGACCCGGGACTAGGTACTCGGTACTACTTGGTCACGCTAGCCACCTTCACACTACGAGACGCAGCCGCATACCGCGCAATGCCTTTGTACAGCGCCTCGGCGATCTGTTCGCGGTATCCGTCGCTGCGCAGCTTTTGCTCGTCGGTGGGACTGCTGACGAAGGAAACTTCGGCAAGGATTCCGGGCATCGCGGTCTCAGTAAGAACCACGTAGGACGCCTCTTTTACGCCCCGATCGCGCAGCCCAGGATTTTGCGCGGACAAGGTTCCGTAAAGCGAGCGTTGCACGCTGGCCGCAAGACGGCGTGACTGTTCGATCTTGTCATGCAGTTCCACCGGAGACAGCGATGCAGTCACAGGATTCTTATTGCCGGGAGTGCCTTGGCGAGTCTCAAGGTCTTTTGCGTTGGGAGACACAAACAAGTTGGTGTAATAAGTTTCCACACCGCGCGCCGAAGGCAAGTCGCTATAGTTGGCGTGAACCGAGATGAACAGATCGGCCTGTGCCTGATTGGCGATCCCGGCGCGTTCGTCGAGTGGAATGTAATTGTCGTCGATTCGAGTGAGAATCACCTCCGCGCCCAGGCGGCTTTCGAGCAACTTGCCCAGGCGCTGGGCGATTTCGAGCACCAGATCTTTTTCGAGCAAGCCCTGACGGCCGACGGTTCCCAAATCCCAACCGCCGTGGCCCGCATCGACCACGATGCGCAGCTTCGGTACGCGCGCGCGCAGTTGCAAATCCTCATGCGTGGGCGGCGGGACAACGATTGCCAACTTCTTTTGTGCCTCGGCACCGGGAAAAAGATTTACCTGAGCCTTGGTGTTCGCGCCCAGCTTTCGCACCTGCACGATCAGTCGATAGGGATTCGGCTCCAGGCTAACCGAATAGTTCGAGTCTCCTCTGGTTTCAAGCACCACGCGGGTCAAACCCGCTACCGGCTGGGCGACGCGAACCCGCGCCAGCAGCGCATCGCCAATCTCGATGGTCTTGCCGGCAAATTCCGGAGCAAGCGCAGTATCATGCAAATCGAAGTAAATGCGATCGGGACCAGTGAGACGATGGGCTTCGTACTGCACTTGATCTTCCAGGTCGAGCACCACAGTGCTGGAATCTGCCGAAGACCAGTGGCGAATGCCGGTGATGCGAGGCAGCTTGGCCAGTTCCTGCGGCGTGACGTTTCCGCTCGAGGGTTCAGCGGTTGTATCCTCATCCGCCGCCGTCGTGGAATTTGTTTGTGCATCTGGGCTGACGCTGGAAGCTGGAGTCGCCGATGATGTAGCGTCGGAAGTTGCGGGCTGCTTCGCCGCTGCCGCTGGTTTCGTGATCTTCGGTTCAGGTTTTACCACTACATCGCCGAGTTGCGCATTCTTTACCTTCCACCAAATGCCGCCGATCAGCAGAGATGAAATCATCACCAATACCAACACCAGCGCGGGATGACGACCGGACGAAGATCCGATTTCGTGCACGATCTGAGGGGCGATCGCGTCATTGGCAACGCGCTTGGGTTCGATCTTGCGCTCAGGTGTCGGCGCAGGTACTGGCGCAGGCACAGGCACGGAGATCGCCTTTGCCGTCTCCGCAGACGCGACCTTGGGTTTATCGGTGACTTGCGGCGCGGGCGCAGCAGGTGCAGGAGGCGCAGCGACTTTCGGTTCGACAGGTTTTGCTGCGGCAACTTGCGCGGTGGAAACTTTTTCCGTCGGCAGAGGCGCCTGCGTCGGAACGGCGGGTGAAGCTAATGCTGCTTCCGCTGCCTCCGCCGATTCTGCGAAGCGGTCTTCGTCCTCAGGCTTGAGAGCGCCGAGAATCAGCTCCGCCAGAAGTTCCAGACTGCCGACGTCGCTGTCGTTGAATCCGAATGGTTCGGCCGAGAAGGCCTCCAGCAGTCCGATCACGCGCCTTCGGCCGCAGAGCGGCACTGCGACCATAGATCGCGCGCCCAATTGCCGACAGGTGTAGAGGTTTACGCGATCGTCGGTCTCGGTGTCGTCGCAGCGGATGATCTGCGCGGTGCGGAAACAGGCTCCCGAAAAAGCTGAGTCGCGCTGGATGCGCTGGCCCACGTCGGGTTTGATCGCGCCCGCCGAGGCGCGCAGAACAATTTCGTTGTTCTCCGCCAGAGCGATGCCGAGCCCATCCGCTCCAGTGATGGCGATGGCTCGTTCCGCGACCAGTTGCAGTACTTCATCCAAAACGAATTGCTCGGTCGGCTCGAACTCCGCCGGAGGCGGGAGCGTCTCAAATCCTTTTTGCCGCGACGCGAGCGCGCGCCGGTGACGCACCTGCTGATGCAGTGCTGAAAAAGCCAGCAGCGCCTGCAGCGCGTCGGCTCCCGACGGGCGCAATCCCCGAGCGCGAGTCTGCGGAGAAAAAACGCCTTCTCTGGGCGCGGACGCATCCCGCTCCGATGGCCACGCTGGCATGGGCGAATCGGCCGGGCTGTCGCCAACTTCAATTTCGGGTTTGGTGGGAGTTGTTGCCATTCTGTGACTGGCTGGTTAATCGCTTAGTTTGAGTGTGGGCACCCCGCCGAGCCCCTGTCAATTGTCTACTTGGCGTAGCTATTTCGACTCCCTCCCGCTTTCGGGGGTTGGTCCGCCCGGCTCCGGTTTTTGCCGGGTTTAACAGTAAGTTAACCGGGTTTTGCCCTATATGCAATCATACGGGCCTGCCCACCCGACCATGGCCTTTGGTAAGTGCCCCTCGCACTGCAGATTCCCGAACCAACCCAGTCACTGCCAGCTTGCGTCCAGCAGAAACTAGAATCAGAGGAAACGGGCCCCGTCCGAGCGATTCGTCTTGGTTCGCTGTTCATTCGTCCTCGGTCATTGGCGGAGAATATGCAGGTCGTCTCCATCCCCCCGCGCCAAACACGCACCCACTACCGGCATGAACTGCGCACTCTAACCTACGTTACCCTCGATGAGACCAACGGCGGAATCATCCGCAATCTCAACCATGAAGGTGTAGCTGTGCAGGCGGTTGCGCCGCTGCATCCGCAACAGCGCATCCGGCTGCACTTTGATTTGAGATTTCCGCGCGTGCGCGTCGAAACTGGCGGTCAGGTTTGTTGGGCGCGGTCCTCGGGGCAGTGTGGTATCCGCTTTATTGACTTGCCGGCACGGACCGGTCATCAGATCAACCAATGGATCTTTTCGAACCTGCTGGATGTGGTTGCCCGCGACGCAGGCCATCCCCGGTCGGCCTCCGGAGCTTCGATCTTCGGGGGTTCGGTGGTCTCGATTCTCGGTGAGGACGATGTTGGTGAAGAAAATGGCTTGGTGGAGGATGACGGGCTGACTCTGTCGCCTCGACCGCGGCCAGTGATCCGGCTGCAGCCGGGCTTAGCCGGACGGAACGAAGCGACAGTCCTGCAACATTACGATGAAGAAGAGCTCACGGATGCGGCTGATGAGCCCTATGCACAGAGCTGGCTTTCCCAGCCGCTGTCAGGACGCACCCTGGCCTGGCTCGTGGATAGTCTTATCGTGATCGCAGGAGTGCTCTTGTTCGCTTTGATCTTTCTTTCGATTGCTCACGAACTTCCCCCATGGTCCGTGACTCTGGGAACGTTCTCGGCAGCAGCGGCTTTCATCGTCGCGGCGTATTGGGCGGTGTTTTCTGTGTTTGGAGGACCGAGTCTGGGCGCGAGGCTGGCGCGGGCGGCGTCCAGGCTGCAAAAAGAAGAACCAACTGAAGACTCGAGCCGCTTCCGCTGACGCGGCTCGAGTGGAAACAAGAAACTGCAAACTGGAAACTGAGAACTGCTCCCCTAGTTCGCGAAATACTGCTGCGCCAGCCAGAGCCGCAAGGTGTGCTTCATCTCGGCGGACATCTTCAGAAAGCGGATGCCAACATTTCCGCGATCGTCAGACCAGGCTATCTCTACCTCGGCCTTCACGGCGGATTTGGTTCCGGGCAATGCGAAAGCTACGCGCGACGCCTCGCTGGTATCGAATCCTTCTTCGACGCGAACCTGCAGTCCACCCTGGCTTAGGTTGATGAGCTGCGCCCCGCCCTGCTTGCGGCGGCGGCCACTCAGGGTGACGGGGACTTCGAGGCCGGCGCGGTGGTAACGCAGCCGTCCATCAAGAATCATGTTGCGCGCGGCGGAGAGCGTGCGCACCGCCTGCTCCACGGAAATCGGCTTGTCGAAAGCGAACATGGCGCCCGTTCCCTCCATGTCATGCTTTGCCTGGCGGCGGCCCATGATCACCAGCGGCACGGTGCTGGCGCGCGGAGCTTCCTGTTGCAGCTCGCGAAAAAACTGGCCGGTGCCGTTCAGGTCGCAGTCGACGATGAGCGCATCGACTTTCGAGTTGGTGAGCCGGGAGAGAGCTCGTTGCGGTTCGCTCTCGACGGCCACATCCATGTGCAAGCCGCCAAGAATACATTCGAGAACACTGACTTCCTGCCAATCACGCGAAACTACCATCGACGAGAGTGTCATGCCTTCAACTCTATCGAGATCGGTAATCTAGAATAGATCACCAACGTAACGAGGAGGCCGGCTTGGAGGTCGGCGATGTGGGCGATCACGCGCCGGTTCTGAGTGAAATCGCCTGCCTTCGCCAACTATAATCTGGGATGGCCTATGGGTGTGAAGAAACACTCCGTCCTTTTGGTTTTGGCGGCTGTTGTGGTGTGCGCGCTGCCGTGGCTGCTTCTAGTGCACGGCAATGCTGCTAAGATCCGAAGCAATCGTTTGTTCCCATCTATGGTGGCGTTTTTTGCCTTGTTGCCGCTCTATCCGCTGTACAGGTTAGCTAGTCAGTGGCCGCGTCTTCGCGTAGGAATCGGCATTATTGCGGTAAATGGTCTTCTCTGCGCAGTCCTTGCATTCCTGTATTTTGGGCTCCATCTAGATAACGTCTGGATGAATCGTTTGTTTGAGGTGAGCCAAGTCCTACTGCTCAGTGGATGCCTCCTACTCGTGTGGCAGGGAGCGCGGTCGTATCGGCAAGACAACCATCGACCGTGATGGTTGTCGTAGCATCCCGACATTGTTATGGAATCATGACACTCACAATGCTCACTTCCCCCGGTACCATTCCACCGTCCTTCGCAGGCCTTCTTCAAAATTCACCTTGGGTTTATAGCCGAGATGCTTTTCTGCGAGGGAGATGTCGGCCAGGGAATGCTTGATGTCGCCGCCGCGCTCTGCGGCGTAGATGGGAGAACCCGAGTATGAGGTCAGCGGCTGCAGCAGTTTGAAGGTCTCATTGAGCGTGACCCGCCGCCCGGTTGCCACGTTGAACATCTTTCCTGCCGCTTGCTCCGCGGGGGCTTTGCAGGCCAGCAGGTTGGCTTCGACGGCGTTGTCGATGTAGGTGAAATCGCGGCTCTGCTCGCCGTCGCCAAAGATGGTGGGCTGCTGGCCCGCCAGCATCTGGGTGATGAACTTGGCCAGCACGCCGGAGTAGGGCGATGAGGGATCCTGCCGCGGACCAAAAATATTGAAGTAGCGCAGCGCCACGGTCTCCAAACCGTAGCAGCGGTAAAACGAAGTCAGATAATACTCGCTGGCCAGCTTGGCGACGGCGTAGGGCGAAATCGGATCGGGCATCATGCGTTCGTGCTTCGGCAGCGTGGGAGTATCGCCATAGGCCGATGACGAGGCCGCATAGACTAGCCGTTTCACCTTGGCATCGCGCGCCGCCACCAGCACGTTCACCGTGCCATCCACGTTCGCGCGGTTGCTGCCGAGCGGGTCGAGCACCGATTTCGGCACTGACGGAATTGCGGCCTGATGCAAAACGTAATCTGCGCCCGCGCACGCCGACTTCATCGCGTCGAGATCGAGGATGTCGGCCTCGCGAAAGTCGATCTGCGGCAGGAATTGAGCCAGATTATCGCGCCTGCCCGTGGAAAAATTGTCGACTCCGCGAACCTGCTCGCCGCGCTGCAGTAACTCGCGCGCCAGAGACGACCCGATGAAGCCACCGATGCCTGTGATGAGGTAGAGCGCCATGCGCTTCCATCATAGCAATCAAGGGAGCTTTTGAGATTAGGACGGGAAATCTGTTGGAGGAGGGCGGCAGTGTGCAGCTTGAGATCCCTTCGGCTCCGCTCAGGGCAGGCTCTTCGCTCCGCCTGAAGAACGGCTACGCTCAGGATGACAGCGAAGGTGCTACTGCCCCTTGCGCAGAATCCTGAGAAACTCTTCCCGGCCCATCATGTGGCGGTCTTCAAAGAAGTTCACCATCGCCTGCAGGGCTGCGCCCGGGTCAGCAACCGGCGGTGAACCCGCTGGCTGCAGCGTCGACGGAGCAGGCGCGGCAACTCGCGCTCCCAGGATCACGGACGGCCGCGAGATGGATCGCACCAGTTCGCGCAAGCGCTCGCGATCTTCATCCGACATTTGGCTGAAGGAGATTCCCATGCCGAGGTGCGGGTAGGAGACGCGCACTTCTCCGATCGCCTCAACCCGAAAACCATTGGCCTCGAGCTTCAGCCCGAGCTTGACGCCGACCCGATAGGCAGTGGTTGCCTCCACATAACAACCATGAAGACTGATGTCGGTGAATGTCGTCCAGATCGCCACCGCCTTGCCGATTTCGTTGATGTGGGCGCTACCCTGGCAGCGGTATCGCGGGCTTTTGCGTTTGTCGGGGCGGGGCGCGGGATTTGCGCCTCCGGTTCGAGCTTCAGGCGAACGCGGCGCCAAGGGCGGGCGCGCCGACGCAATACCCGCAGCCCGAGGTGGGGAGGATTGCTTCAAGGCGGCTAGATAAGCCGCGCCGGCATCTTCTTCGTCAGCCATGGGAATGAATAGGCGTATCCGCATCGCGGCCGGGAACGAATCTTCCGACCCGGCTTCTCGTTGCGGTAGACGTCCTCTCCTAGTCTACGGAGCTTTCAGGCGCAAGACTCAGTGCAAGTGTCGACGGCTGGCAACGAAGGGATTGGGCAATTTCCGTAACAAGGAAAGTTCAAGATTGGAACGCGGGCGCAGAAAATTCGGCCGCTGACTGCCGAATCTTCTTCCATACGTCATCCCGCCCGGCTCCGGTTTTTGCCGAGAAGGCGATCACAGCCGCTGTGGGATAGGCTTCAGCCAGGCCTTTCAGCGCATTACGCAGCTGATTGTTGGAGAGCCGGTCGCTCTTGGTTGCGATCAGCAGAAAGTCGCGTCCTGAAGCGTTAAGAAAGTCTAAGAGTTGGCGGTCGCTCGCTTGCGGCGGGACATTCACGTCGACCAGCGCCAGACACAACGCCAGCGTGGGCCGGTCGTTGAGGTAGGGCTCGATGAACTTGGGCCACTCCTCGGAAATCTCGCGCGAGAGCTTGGCGTAGCCGTAGCCGGGCAGGTCGGCGAAGATGACCTCGGGCTGCGGCTTGCCCGGCCAGCGTACTTCGAAGAAATTGATGCTGCGGGTGCGTCCGGGCGTGGAGCTGGTGCGCGCGATCTTATCGCCGATCAGCGTATTGATCACGCTGGACTTGCCCACGTTCGAGCGGCCCAGGAAAGCGACTTCCGGCAGGCTGGGAGCGGGAAAGTGGGCGGCGTCGGTGGCCGCCGCGAGGAATCGCGCGATAACCCTCATGCGCTAGTGTGCTATGGGGCGGTGGAGGTTGGCAAGCGCACTGACGGCTGGCCGCGGCTCAGTTTCAAATCATACGCAGTTGTGCAGGTAATAACAGGCAGGAAAATGGTTGAACAGCAGCCAGATCGGCCAGTAGAGTGCCATCGGAGTTCCTAGCAACGCCCAGAGTCCGCGCTTCTTAAAATGCCACAGACAGAACGCTGAAATTGCAACCCAAGTCGCCGCCAAGGGAACACTTCTGGAAACCATCGCATCGTAGTCAATGGGCATTCTGTAGCTGGGAGCCGACCACCCCAGGTAGCCAATCACGAAGGACGCTATGAGCGTGAGCCAATACTTCTGATTTGTAGTCATGCCAGAAGAGTGGAGACACCACCAAAGATTGCAGATCAACTCTTGCGAAATTGCTTGCTCAGCGTCAGAGCCTGGTGCTGGTAGGACGACCCTATATTCGTGCCATAGATTTTGTCTGGCCGGCGCAGCAAAGGCATGTAGTTCAGACGGCCGACGAGCTGGCCGTGCTCCATCAGGAATGGAACTTCGTGGGCTCGAACTTCAAGCACGGCGCGGGTTCCCTTGATGTCGCTCGAACCGTAGCCGAATCCGGGATCGAAGAATCCGGCGTAGTGAATGCGGAATTCGCCGTCGGAAGGATCGAACGGAACCATCTCCGCAGCGTAGTCGGGAGGAACACGAACTCGTTCGCGTGAGGCAAGAATGTAGAAATCGCCGGGCTCGAGAATCAGATTCTTGCTGGCATTCTGGTGCCGAGTTTCCCAGAACTCCTCTGGCGAATAGAAATTAATCTTGTCGAGTTCGATGGCCGGAGCAAAGCGCTTCGCCCTGTAGGCAATGATCTCGCCCGCTTCTGCTCCCTCCAGATTAACCGTGATTCTCAGGCCGCGCTGCAGGCGGGCTTTGCCGGGGCTCTCTTCTTCGTCCATGTAGACGAGATGCTCTTCCTGATCCAACTCGCGGATGGTGCGGTCTCCGGCGACGGGACTGCCCTGCACGAAGCGCAACTGGCTCAGCCGCATCCCGGCGCGAATCGCAACCGTGAAGGTGCGGGAAACAACTTCGGCGTAGAGTTTGCCTTTGTATCCCGGTGGCACGCGGTCGAACTCGGTGCCGTAGTCGGTGATCAGGCGGGTGAAAATGTCGAGGCGTCCGGTCGTGCTTTTGGGATTGGCTTTGCCGGAAATATTTTCCGGGAGGTTCAGTTCCTCGACCAGCGGGACGATGTAGACGCAATCTTTTTCGAGAACGGGAGCGCCGGTCAGGTCTACGCGCGCCATGCGAAGTTCTTTTATTTTGGCCTCGACCGTGCTGTTGGGGCCGGGCAGAAAACTCGCGCGCACGCGATGCGCCATGTCGCCCAGCCGCAGATCGAGGCTTGCCGGCTGGATGTGGTCGGAATTGATCGCGGGCGAGGCGTTGATATTTCCCCGGGCAATCAGGTTGCTGATCTCCTGCGAGGGGAGGATTCCTGTGGTCCGGGCTTGCGCTTGTTCTGTTGGCGACTCTGGCCCGTTTTCAAAAGCGATCTGACTTTGGTTGGAGGTAGACATTGTGAGGAGACACTATTGTAACGCTTCGGGGGAAATCGGGATGATCAGGCAGTTCCCGCCAAGAATTGTCATCCTGAGCGGAGCAGATGGTTCGCGATAGCGAACCATCTGCGGAGTCGAAGGACCCCTTGCAGCTTAACGTCACTGGAGATTCGTCAGGGAGTTCGGAGCGTACCGGGAGAACTCACGGCTGAGCTGATTTCGGTAAAGGCCTATAGGGATCCTTCGACTACGTTGCCGTGCGCTATCGCGAACGGCTACTCCGCTCAGGATGACAAGGGTTAATGTTCTTTGCCTACTGATGCGCTGCCGGACTGTCTCCCGTGCTGGAAGTTAAAGGAGCGATCGGCTGGCTGGATACATCTTCGCTGATCGACGGTAGCGGAGACTCCAGGGCAATTTGCAGCACCTGATCCATGGTATCGACGAAGTGCAGCTTCATGGCGGTGCGCAGATTTTCCGGAACCTCGGCTAAATCTTTTTCGTTGTCGCGCGGCAGGATAATTTCAAACAACCCGGCACGGTGCGCGGCCAGCAACTTTTCTTTGAGCCCGCCGATGGGGAGAACTTTGCCGCGCAGAGTGATTTCGCCGGTCATGGCGAGATCGCGCCGCACCGGAATCTTGCTGAGCGCGCTGGCGATTGCTGTGGCTATGGTGATGCCGGCCGAGGGTCCGTCTTTCGGGATGGCGCCTTCCGGTACGTGCACGTGCAGATCGAGAGTGCGATAGAAATCGCGGGTCAGGCCGAGACGATGTGCCCGCGAGCGGACATAGGACAGCGCGGCCTGCGCCGATTCCTGCATGACATCGCCGAGTTTGCCAGTCAGCGTGAGTTTGCCCTTGCCATCGACAACCGTGGCTTCGGTGCTGAGGATCGATCCGCCGACTTCGGTCCAGGCCAGGCCGGTGACCAATCCCACTTCACTCTTCTCATGAGCCAGCGTGTCGCGGAACTTGATTACGCCCAGGAAGTCGTTGACGTTCTCACCAGTGACGGCGACGGTATAGTTTTCGCCTTCCTTGACTACCTTGCGCGCGACCTTGCGGCAGACATTGCCGATTTCGCGCTCCAGATTACGCACCCCAGCTTCGCGCGTGTACGAGCGGATGAGCCCCAGGATCGCTTCGTCGTTGAACTTGATGTTTTTCTCCGACAAGCCGGCCTGCAGCATTTGCTTCTTCACCAGAAATTGTTTGGCGATTTCGAGTTTTTCCTGCTCGGTGTAGCCATGCAGGCGAAGCACTTCCATGCGGTCTTGCAAGGCAGGGGGAATGGTGTGCATCACGTTCGCCGTGGCTACGAAGAAAACCTGCGACAGGTCGTACTCCACGTCGAGGTAGTGGTCGACGAACATGAAATTCTGCTCGGGATCGAGCACTTCGAGCAGAGCGGCAGACGGGTCGCCACGGAAGTCCATCGACATCTTGTCGACTTCGTCGAGCATGAAGACCGGGTTCTTGGTGCCGGCCTTCTTCATCATCTGGATGATCTGGCCGGGCAAGGCGCCGATGTAGGTACGGCGATGGCCGCGAATTTCGGCCTCATCGCGCACTCCGCCGAGCGACATACGGACGAATTTACGTCCGGTTGCCTTGGCGATCGACATTCCGAGAGAAGTCTTGCCCACGCCCGGAGGTCCAACGAAGCAGAGGATCGAGCCCTTGGGGTTTTTCACCAGCTGTCGCACGGCAAGAAATTCGAGGATGCGCTCTTTAATCTTTTCCAGACCGTAGTGATCTTCGTTGAGAACTTTTTCGGCGCGCGAGATGTTGCGGATTTCCTTGGAGCGCTTCTTCCACGGCACGGCCAGCAGCCAGTCGAGATAGTTGCGCGATACCGTCGACTCGGCCGACATGGGCGGCATGGCTTCGAGTTTCTTCAGTTCCTGCAGCGCCTTGTCTTTCACGTCTTTGGGCATGCCCGCAGATTCGATCTTCTTCTTCAGTTCATCGAATTCGCTCTTCTCGCCGCGCCCCAGTTCCTTCTGAATGGCCTTGATCTTCTCGTTCAGGTAATACTCTTTCTGCGCCTTCTCCATTTGCCGCTTGACGCGCGACTGGATGGTGCGGTCCACATTGAGTTTTTCGATTTCGACATCGAGTACATCGGCGATGCGGTTCAAGCGCTCGGAAGGATCGAAAATCTCCAGCAGTTCCTGTTTTTCTTCGATGGAAAGCTGCAGGTTGGCGGAAATAATGTCGGTAAGCTTGGCCGGATCTTCCATCCTCACGGCCGAGATCATGGTCTCGTAATTCAGCGCCTGGCACAGCTTTACATATTGCTCGAACAGAGTGGTGACGCGCTGCATCCCGGCTTCGATCTGCGGATTCATCTCTACCGGATAGCGCGCGACCCGCACGGAAGCCTGCATGTAACCATCCGAATCGGTGGCCTGCAGCAGCCTGCCGCGCTCGATGCCTTCAACCAGAACCTTGATGTTGCCATCGGGCAGCTTCAGGCTCTGCACGATGTTCACGATGGTGCCGACCTGGTAGATTTCATTCGACTTGGGCTCGTCAATGGAGGCGTCGTGCTGGGTAGCCAGAAAGATCTTTTTGTCAGCGGCCAGCGCCTCTTCCAAGGCGCGCACGCTGGACTCGCGGCCCACCACGAACGGCGTCATCATGAAAGGGAAGATGACCACGTCCCGGATGGGCATCATGGGCAGCTTCTTAGTTTCGAATTTTTCCTTGGATGTGGTCACTCAATCTCCCTGGGTTTATCAGTGAATGACTCGCGCTCAATGACAACCGTCCACTACCAGTTTACTCCTCTTTCACTACCCGGCCTTCTCCAAAGCCACAGAAGCACTGCGTTTCTCAACCATCTCGCGCGTGACTTCAAACTCTTTCAGCTTCTTCTGGCTGGGCAGGTGGAACATCAGATCGAGCATCAACTCTTCCAGAATCATGCGCAGGCCGCGCGCACCCACTTTACGCGCCATAGCTTGCCGGGCAATGGCTCGCAGAGCCTCGTCAGCGAACTTCAGGCGCACATTCTCGAACTCGAACAGCCGCTGGTATTGCTTGACGATGGCATTCTTCGGCCGGGTGAGAATCTCGATCAGGGCAAACTCATCGAGATCTTCCAGCATGCCTACAACGGGTAGCCGTCCGACAAATTCAGGAATCAGGCCAAACTTGATTAAATCTTCGGGCTGAATCTCGCTCAGCAGTTCGAAGTTGCGCTTGCGCGAGACTGCAACATCTTCCTTTTCGGCTTCTTCGCCGGTGCGGAAGCCGAGTGATTTCTTTCCCACCCGCCTTCCGATAATCTTCTCAAGACCAACGAACGCTCCTCCGCAGATGAAGAGGATATTCGTGGTGTCGACCGGAGTGAATTCCTGGTGCGGATGCTTGCGTCCACCCTGCGGCGGAACATTGGCGATGGTTCCTTCCAGAATCTTCAGCAGGGCCTGCTGCACGCCTTCGCCGGAAACATCGCGGGTAATCGAGGGATTTTCGTCCTTGCGCCCAATCTTGTCGATTTCGTCAATGTAGATGATGCCGGTCTGGGCGCGGCTTACGTCGCCCTCGGCCGCTTGCAGCAGTTTGAGGATGATGTTCTCAACATCCTCGCCCACGTAGCCGGCTTCGGTGAGCGTAGTGGCATCGACAATGGCAAACGGCACGTCGAGCATGCGGGCCAGAGTCTGCGCCAGCAGCGTCTTCCCGGTGCCCGTCGGACCGATGAGCATGATGTTCGACTTGCTCAGCTCGATGCCGTCGTTGGTTTTCTGCCGGTTCATGAAGATGCGCTTGTAGTGGTTGTAAACCGCGACCGCAAGCTTCTTCTTCGTCTGCTCCTGCCCGATGACGTATTCATCGAGGAAGGTCTTGACCTCCTGCGGCTTGGGCAGTTGGTTGGGCGCCGCGGTTTGAGGAGTCGCCGTGCGGTCGTCTTCCAGGATCGAGTTGCACACCGCGACGCACTCATCGCAAATGTAGGCGCGCGGATAATCGCTGGGCGACGAGATCAGTTTGGCTACCGCATCCTGCGATTTGTGGCAGAACGAACAGCGCAAAATCTCGTCGGAGCCCGACTTGGTTTTCACTCGGCTCTACTCCTTTAAGTTTGTACCGAGTACCCAGTACCG
Organism: uncultured Acidobacteriaceae bacterium; assembly: GCA_963807145.1. Classification (GTDB taxonomy): domain Bacteria; phylum Acidobacteriota; class Terriglobia; order Terriglobales; family Acidobacteriaceae; genus Sulfotelmatobacter. Next base: position 184,749 of record CAWEBA010000021.1, read on the forward strand.
AGTTGGAGTACGGACGACTGCTTGCTCTCGGGACTCGGAACTGGTATCCTTTTCACGAAGGCCTATCCTACAGCTTTTCCGGTCTTATAGATGATATCGTTATGATTCCGTATTCCTTAGCTTGTTGGGCATTCATAATGAAGTCCCGCTCCACGTCCTTTTCCACCTTGTCGAGCTTCTGCCCGCTGTGCTTGGAGAGTAACTGGTTGGTAATCTCCCGCATACGCAGGATTTCGCGGGCGTGGATGTCAATATCGGTGGCCTGACCGGACAACCCTCCCATCGACGGCTGGTGGATGGGAATCCGCGAATTGGGCAAAGCATTGCGCTTTTTTGGCGGGCCCGGCCGCCAGCAGCACAAGCCTCGATCGAGGCCGCCGGGCCCACCTACAGCGCACGACGTCATTCTTGACATACTGCATGGTGTCGTAAATAGCCATTCCCGCCGTGATCGAGCCGCCCGGAGAGTTGATGTAAAGCTGAATATCTTTCTCGGGGTCTTCCTGGGCCAGAAAGAGCATCTGGGCGATGACCAGGTTGGCGATGTTGTCGTCAATCGGCGTGCCTATGAAACAAGCGTCATCTCGGAGCAGCCGGATATACATGTTGTAGGTGCGTTCGCCCCGCCCGGTCTGCTCAATGACCATCGGAACGAGCATCATTTGCGCGTCGTTCCTGTTCCCATCATTTTGCTTCACGTTCACCTGCCACACTCCGCCCCGAACTACCGCTTGCATTCTCGGGGGAGGGCTCAAAAGTGGTCCGCATCTTTTTCAAGTTACGCGGATGGGTGATAAAGAAATTCTAGGGCTTCTTCTCCGCTGCGGATTCTATTTCGGATTCTATCGAGGCCCCCATCCTCTGTCAAACGCGCACGCACCGCTTCTGACGTCTGTTTTGACTGTTTCGCCAGAGCTTCCAACTCCCGGTTCACTTCCTCGTCGCTGACCTCGATTTTCTCGAGATCGGCGATCCGATCGAGCAGCAGCGAGGACTCTCATATCGCGCACCGCCTACTCCGCCGCCCCCCCGCCCGAAGCCGCGGCAAGTCCATTTTCTTCAAGTCTTCCATCTTCATGCCTTGCGCCGCCATAGTCTGCAGGCCGCGCTCCAGCCGCAGATCGATTTGCCGGTCGACCAGCGACTCCGGCACCTCGAAATCATTGCGCTTCACCAAGTCAGCCACCAGCTTATCTTTCGCTGCATGCTCGGACGTGTGCCGCTTCTCGGCTTCCATGTTGTCGCGAATCTGCTTGCGAACCGGTCAAGACCGGCGAACTCTCCCAACTCTTTCGCGAAGTCGTCGTTCAGCTCCGGCAGGCTCTTCTGCTTGATGCCATTCACCTTCACGGTGTAGACGAAGGTCTTGCCGGCGAGCCGCTTGTCGGTGGCATCTTCGGGATAGCTCACATCGAAGGTGCGCTCCTCGCCGACGAAGCGCCGGTAAGGTGCTGCGTGAACTCGGGGACCGTGTTCTTGCCGCCAATTTCGATAAGCACATCGTCCATGTGCACAGGATTCGCTTTGGCATCGGCGACATCCTTACCATCCTTAGGCTTTCCGTCCATCGAAGCCTGAGCGAAGTCGCCCTCGGCCAGCGCGCGTCCTTCGACAGTAGTGTAAGTCGCGTGCTGCTCGCGCACGCTCGTGAGCGCC
>CAWEBA010000022.1:0-107121 GCA_963807145.1 uncultured Acidobacteriaceae bacterium
CCGCATCGGCTCCGAAAACCTGCGGCGACGGATCCGAAAGATACTCGATTACGTTCTCCAATTCCCAATCGTCTTGAAGGGACGCAACCCCTTCCTTCTCGGCAACCATCTTTTGCAATTCCTTCAGCCAAACTTCATATAGCGCGGCAACTCCCGACTCTCTGCCTAGCGTGGCATCCCATCCCTGCATCATTTGCGTCGCAGGCGTTGGGTTCGGCGACGACTCTTTCAGCAGGTGCACTAACTGACGCGCCGGCAGCGACACAACATCGGTCTGGAGCTTCTCCATATCATCGAGAGTTATCTTCTTCCCGCTATCCCGGATGCCAGAAATGACCTCCTCGATACGATGCACGCGATCAGGAGGAGCCCATTCGAAGCCGACGTTATACGGGTAATTCTCCGGGATCATCTTGTGATTCGCGGTTGCGATAAAACCGCCCGCTGGATTGAAACTGTGAGGAAGTTCCGAGTTCGGCACGAATCCTGACCACTCATACTCCCCTGTACCAGGGACCGGCAACAGCCCAGTCCAGTTTTTTCTCAACGGCGCCAAACCAGTGGAGTGCTCCCCGATGTTGCCCGTAGTGTCAGCATAGACAATGTTCTCCGACGGCACCTTCCAGCGCTTCATGGCGTCCTCGAATTCATCCCAGTTCCTCGCCCGGTCGACAGCCAGAGATGCGAGATAGCCCGCCGCACCGGGCTCGGCTCCAACCCATCGAAGTGCCAGTGCGCGTTTGCCATCTTCCCAAAGCACAGGGCCGTGACGGGTGAACTTCAAGTCGACTTCGACCGGCGGCTTTCCTTTGACTGCGATGCTTTCGTGCTGCACTTGCATCCGCGCCCAGCCATTCGCCGTCTTGTACTGAAGCGGGTCTTGCGGGTTCACGTCTTCGATATACAGATCCTGCTGATCTAGGCCGAAAATCGTAAATCCCCACGCAATGCGCTGATTGTGACCCACAGCGACTCCCGGCAAGCCCGGCTCGCCGGCGCCGATCACATCCCAACCGGGTGCTACCAGATGGATGATGTACCGCAGCGAGGGCACCGCGACCACGCGATGAGGATCATTAGCCAAAATCGGCTTGCCCGTGGATGTGAGTCTTCCCGAGATCGTCCAGTCGTTGCTCCCTTGCTTGCCGTCGAACGGAAACTCGATCCTCGCATCGCTTCCGATGAGGTTTTTGAGAAGTGATGGAGTCAGGCCGCCGAAATCCACACCCGCTGCGGGGTCGAGTTTTACCTTCGGATCAAGGCTCAGAACGGCGTTGGCCTTCTGCACACCCAGCTTCGCGATCAGCTCGGCATCGCGAAGCTCGCTGAACGCATTTCCAGTCATGGCAAATGCCGCCATTCGATTGAGACAATCCTGCGGCTTCCAGGGCTCTGGCTCGAATCCGGCCAGCTGAAACTCGATGGGCAAGCCGGGGCCCGTCTTTGCCGTGAGTGATCGTATCTCGGCATTGATCCCATCGGTGAAAGCGGTCAGGATTGCCTCAGTATCCGGCGCGTAGCTCTCATACTCGGCCTTCATATCGCCCCGGTAACGAAGCCGCCTTGCATTGATGTCGCGCTGCACCGCCGATGCGCCGAGCACCTCGGCCAAACGACCCTGACCTGCCCGCTTCCACATCTCCATCTGGAAGAGCCGGTCCTGGGCCACGACAAAGCCTTGAGCAAAAAAGAGATCGTGCTGATTCTTTGCGTAAATGTGCGCAACGCCCCAGCGATCTCGAAGCACATTGACTGGCTCTTTCAGCCCGGGCACGACCAGATTGCCGCGAATCGGTGAAAGCACGTCGCGCGCCCTGACATCTACCGGCCTGGGCGTCTCTTGTGCCACTGACACAACTACAAAGATAACTACGAGGAACGAACCGAGCAGGAAAACACCGAGTCGTCTATGCATAAGCTCTGGATTGTAGAGCAGAACCGGGCCGAGCGACCGAGACTCTTCGGTCCGTGGCGCAGTGTGGCTTACACGTTGGGCCGGTTGAGTCGGAGGTCCTTCGCTCCGCCTGAAAAACGGCTGCGCTCAGGATGACAAGCGTTAATGCGTCTCCACCATGGTCTCCGCCAACTTATGCAGGGCGTCCGAATTCACGGTGCGCGTATAAAACATGTGGCCGCCGGGAAACTCGTGGATCTGGACGCGGTTCGCATCACCCATGATCGGCATCTGATCTACGCTGAGTATTGATCCCATGAACGGGCACGAGAGGTCGTTCCAGCCATGCACGATCAGCACGCGCAGCTTGGGATCGGCAGCCACCGATTCGCGCAGGTCTCTCACCGCGCCCTTACGCAGGTCGTCGTTGCGATCCCATTGCCGGTTGACGTCCTCCGACAGAGCCTCATACCGCGCATCGGTTTTCCATCCCACGGTTCGCGTGATGAAGTCCACCATGGCCGTAGTCGTCGGCGCAACGATGCTTTCGAGGATCGGGTCGCCGGTTTGTTGCGTCGGGGCGTAGGGGAAGGGATCGGGAGCGGTCACGTTCGAGTCATACACGCTGCCGATTAATCCCTGCGTCCGGTGCACCTCGCGGAGATAGGCTCGAATGTCCAGCCGGCCACCCGCAAACTTCACGAACTTGGGATCAAGTCCCGTCATTTCGGTTACATGCGCAATCATCGCGTCGTTAGCAGCCGGGTCGCTGCGACCTTTCAGCAGCGCCTCTGCGTAGTCTTCGCGCGTGTACGCGATCACCTGCTGCATAGCCGCGTCAGTCAGCTTTCCTTGAGACTCAAGATGAGCGGCCGTTATCGACGGCAGGTCGATCATCCACGGAATCGGCGACAGGTCCCCATCGCCTTTCTCTGGATTCAGATAGGGACTCACCAGCACGACGCCGTTCATGGCGACGCCCAGCGTGGATTGCAGATAGTGCGTAATCAGTGGCCCGCGATACCCGCCATAGCTCTCCCCAACCAGATATTTTTTGTCCAGCAAGCGATCGTTCTGCACCAGCCACTTGTAGATCACGAGCGAAAGATACTCGATGTCCGGCTTCGGCGCATAGAAAAGCTTCTTGGTCTCCGCCTCGTCCACCAGCGAACGCGAAAATCCTGTGCCGATCGGGTCGATAAAGACCAGGTCCGTGAAGTCGAGCCAAGTGCCGGGATTATCGGTCAGCGTCGCCGGGTCCGAAGGCGAGTCCCCCTCATTCGCAAAAGCAACATGCTTCGGCCCGATCGCGCCCAGGTTCAGATAGACGGACGACGCCCCCGGGCCGCCGTTGAGCGCGAACGTAACTGGCCGGTGCGAACCGCTCTCGCTGTCTTTGTTCTTGCCTTTTGATTCGTCGCCCCTTGGTGAGTCCAGCGTGAATGCTGTGTACATCACCACGCCGGTGGGCTTGTCGTCCTTGCCTTTCAGCGTGATTGTGCCAACCGTCGCCGTGTAGTGAAGCGTCTTGCCGTTCACGGTGATCGTCTGCGGCACAGACTTGTCCGCAGGCAGAGGATTCTTCATGGGTTCAACGGATTTCGAGTCACCGGATTTCGACTCGCCAGACTTTTCTGCTGCAGGAGTTGCGCTGGCATCGGCTGCCGGCTTAGCAGACTGGCCACGCTGGGCAAATGCAGGAAGAGCGAGTAGCACGAGGGCGAGAACAAAATTAGTGCGAGTCATATTGGTTCGAGTCATTCTGACGCGGATCTCCTTTTCCCTTGAAAAACAGCGGCTAACAACGCTTCCCCTACGCTCCCACCGCTTCCTGCCCACCCAGCGGCAAAAAGTATTGTGTCCCCTTGATCGGCTCGCTCACCTTGCGCAGCAACTCCTGCAAGTCTTCATTGCGATCGACGAAATCAATGTCGGAAGTATTCACGATCAGCAGGTCCGACGACGTGTAGTGAAAAAAGAAGTGCTCATACGCCTTGACCACTTCCTCGAGATACTCGTCGCTGACGGCGCGCTCCCCAGGAGCATTCTTTTTCTTCAGTCGCTTCTTTAGCACCTCCGGCGTGGCCTGCAAATAGATGACAAGGTCAGGCGTAGGCAACTGCTCGCGAAAGAGGTTGTAATAGCGATTGTAAGTATCGAGTTCCTGGTCCGTGAGGTTAAGGCAGGCAAAGAGCTTATCTTTTTCGATGATGTAGTCGGCGACCACAGTCTTCTGCGAGCGCGGACCAAGGTCGAGCGCTTGCAACTGCTCGAAGCGCCGCACCAGAAACGCAAACTGGGCCTGAAACGCCGCGCCGCGCTCGCCCTCGTAGAACGCGCCGAGAAAGGGATTCGACTCCGGCTCCATCACGCGCTGCGCGTTCAGCCGCTCCGCCAGAATGCGAGCCAGCGTGCTTTTGCCGACTCGGATCGGACCTTCCACTGCAATGTAACGGGGCAGCTCGAAGAGATTGGCCATGGGCTCGCAATAATTCGGAAGCTGCAGGATAGCTCGGATGGAGCCCAGTGGCAATTGAGGGAAGAGTTAACAGCCAGAATTGTGCGATTGAGCGATCGTGCGATTGAGCGATTTTGTGATTTTGAATCTGAAGAGGGTAGCGCGATCTTCAATCGCCCAATCACACAATCGCTCAATGATTCAATGCTCTACAATCCCTGCATGGTCGTCTCAGGCCTAGTGGGCGCCGTCACCGCCGCAGCCGCCGCTGCCGCAAGTTATCAAACCATGGCCCCGACGGCGCAATGGTATGGACGAACCTTCACCGGACTGCCGTGCGGCTCGCGCCAGATCGCACTAACCTACGACGACGGCCCTAATGACCCGCACACTCTGCGCCTGCTGGAAGTCCTAGCGAAGCACAACGTGCACGCCACTTTTTTTCTGATTGGACGCTACGTCCAGCACAAGCCGCAAATTGCTCGCCCGATCGTCCAGGCCGGACACGTCGTCGGCAACCACACCTTCACTCATCCTCTTTTGATCTTCAAGAGCGAAGCCGAGATCCGGCAGGAACTTACCCGATGCCGCGATGCTTTGCGGGATGCGATTGGCAAACCCTCCAATCTCTTCCGCCCTCCCTTCGGAGGACGCCGCCCCGCCGTGCTTCGCATGGCCCGCGAACTAGGCCTCGAACCAGTCATGTGGAATGTAACTGGCTACGACTGGACCGCGCCGCCCGCCGAGAAAATCGAACGGAAAGTCACGAAACAGAAGCGCGGCGGCGACGTAATCCTGCTGCACGACGGTGGGCATAAGCAAATGGGCGCCGACCGCTCCCAAACGGTGATCGCCACCGATCATCTGATTGCTCGCTACAAGGCAGAGGGATATGAATTCGTAACAATTCCGCAGATGATGGAAAAAAACGAGGCGTTACGTCAGGTCGATAGCTAGAGTCGTCTTGGCTCCTTGGAATTTCTCCGCGCCTCTGTGACCCTGTGGCGAGTTATCCCTTCATCGCCGCAAACGCCAACTTCGCCGCCGCAATCGTCCGCTGAACATCTTCCTCAGTGTGCGTCGCGCCCAGGAACGCCGCCTCAAACTGCGACGGTGGCAGATACACTCCGTCGGCCAGCATGGCGCGGAAAAACTTGCCGAATGCCTCAGTATTCGACTTCGACGCAGAATCCCAATCCATCACGGGTCCCGGCGTAAAGAACCAGGTAAACATCGACCCCACGCGGTTGTGGCAAAGCGGGACGCCCGCATCTTTCGCAGCCGCAGCCACGCCCTCGATCAGATCTCCACTCAACTTCTCGATGCGCGGATAAATCTCCTGTTTGTGATCGCGCAGATTCTTCAGCATCGCGCAGCCCGCAGCCATCGCCAGCGGATTTCCTGAAAGCGTGCCCGCCTGATACACCGGCCCCAGCGGCGCCACCAGATTCATAATCTCGCTCGACCCGCCATATGCACCAACCGGCAAGCCTCCCCCGATGATCTTGCCGAGAGTCGTCAGGTCAGGACGAATGTTGTAAAGTTCCTGCGCTCCGCCATAGGCCACCCGAAATCCGGTCATTACTTCGTCGAAAATCAGCACCGACCTCTCGCGTTCCGTAATCAATCGCAGAGCAACCAGATAATCGTCGGCGCCGGGAACGCATCCCATATTCCCCACGACGGGTTCCACAATCACGCACGCAATCTGATGTTTGAATTTCTGAAAAGCGTATTCCACCGCCTTGATGTCGTTAAACGGCAAGGCCAGCGTGAATTGGATGAACTCCTCGGGAACGCCCGCCGATCCCGGGATACCCAGCGTCGCTACTCCCGAACCAGCCTTCACCAGGAGTGAATCCGAATGCCCGTGGTAGCAACCCTCGAATTTCATAATGTACTTGCGCTTGGTGTAAGCGCGAGCCAGACGGATGGCCGACATGGTCGCTTCAGTTCCGGAACTCACGAAGCGAAGTTTCTGCATGGAAGGAAACGCCGCCAACACCAGTTCCGCGAGATCAGCCTCGGCCGGCGTTGAGGCTCCAAAACTCGTACCGTTGCACGCAGCTCCGACGATTGCGTCGAGCACGTCCGGCGCGGCATGACCAAGAATCAGCGGTCCCCAGGAGGCGACGTAGTCGATGTATTCATTTTCGTCCGCGTCCCAGATATGCGATCCCTTTCCGCGCACAATAAACAGCGGATCGCCACCCACCGCGCCAAAGGCGCGCACCGGTGAATTCACTCCGCCAGGAATCATGCTCTCGGCGCGTTGCTGCAAACGGCGCGACTGCTCGACTTTTCTGGAAGTGGTGGAAGGCATTGAATGCTCTCGCAGCTGACTGTCATCCCGAGCAAGCGTTCTTTGCGCCGCGAGGGATCTGGGCGAGCCGCGCGAAGCGTCGCGTTCTTTGCGACGCATTAGTCGCGCGTTTGGCTCGCTTCATTCAACAAGACTGACTACTATAGCAGCGCCCGCGGAAAAATAATTAATCAGATATTCATGATTTCGCCATCATTGCGCAACATCGCGCGGCTAACTTCATTTCATCACGTTGCCCTTCTAACCGGGAGGGTTCAAGGACAGCTTCGGGGGCTCCGGGCTGTCCTTATTGATTTTCGCGGACATGCCGCCGGTCTCACTTAAGGTACGAGCGCACGATCTCCATCAATTCATCTGCCGCCATCGCCTGCTGAGAGGTAGTCTTGCGCGATGGATCCAGCACATGAAATCTGACATGATCTTCCAGCAACTCTGCCATCAGCCCGTTCATCGCGCCGCGTGCGGCTGTGATCAGTTGCAATATGTCTCCGCAGTCCTTGCCTTCATCAAGCGCGCGCTCCATGGCGTCAATCTGCCCGCGGATGCGCCTCACCCGCAGCCTGAGTTTCTCTTTTTCTCGTAGCGTATGCGTCATGTCTGTCCCTTTGGATGAACTTTGCACTTGACTATACTATACCGGGGTATGCTACAAGCATAAGAGATCTTTAAAGAGCGCCTTTGGCCAGCCTGTAACATTCCTTTAATTCGCCTTGCGTAGGCTCAGTTGCTTGGCGACATTTTCCCAGCCTGGTTAACCGCACATGATATATCCGCGTTAAGCGCCGGCGGCAAGAACAGGACGGGATTGCTTTGGCTCATGCTGGGATCGTCGATCTTTCGGAATAATGAAAAGGCATCTCCAATTCGCAAACCGCAGCGCATGCTGGCTGCTTGTTTTCTGCACTGTCCTTACTCTTGGTCCAGCACTCCCGTTGGGGGCACAGCAACCAGAGGCCCCTCCAGTTGCCAAACCGGATGCCGCGCCCCACGGCGACGCGACCGCCACAGCCAACGCGCCTGATTCCGCGCCCGACGAAACCCCCGAGGCCATGTTCCCCCATTTCAAGGACACACGCTTCTGGCTTTCCGGTCAGGCGAACTTCATCTTCCAGACCCATCCTTCATTTCACGCCGACTACAGCGGCACGAACAGCCTCAGTCCTAAATTCGAAGAAGCTACGTCTCGCGTGTTAACGCTCTACACCGGCGTGCGGCTCGATAATTCCACCGAACTTCTGGTCGACATTGAAGAGGCTGGCGGAGCCGCACTCAGCGCGGGCCTCGGCCTCGCCGGTAATACCGATCTCGATATTGTGCGCAATCCTCTCTTGAGCAAAGCACCCTACCTCGGGCGGGGCATGATTCATAAGGTTTTTGCTTTGAGCAAAGACAAAGTCGAAAACCAGCGCAGCTTCCTCTCGCTTTTTGACGAACTCCCGCGCCGCCGCCTAGAGATCCGCTTCGGTAAATTCAGCATGCCGGATTTCTTCGACATAAATTCCGTGGGCTCCGATACCCACCTTCAATTCATCAACTGGACCACCGACAACAACGGCGCCTGGGACTACGCCGCAGACACCCGCGGCTACACCGTCGGAGCCACCGCCGACTTCGAAGACCGCAACTGGGGATTTCGTTTTGCCGAAGCCCTGATGCCGAAAATCGCCAACGGAATTGATCTGGTGTGGAAGCCATGGCAAGCCCATGCGGAGAATTTCGAATACGAGTTGCGCCATGGCTTCATACCCAAGAAATCAGGAGTGGTGCGCCTGCTGGCGTACACCAACTACGCCAATATGGGCATCTATCGCGACGCGGTCGCCAACTTTGAAGCCGGCCTCACACCCATTCCAGAGATCACCGCCCATCCCTGGCACATCACGCGCAAGTACGGTTTTGGAATCAACCTCGAGCAGAATCTCCTGCCCAACCTCACAGCTTTCGCCCGCTTCGGCTGGGATAATGGTAAGACCGAATCCTTCGCGTACACGGAAGTCGATCAAACATTCGCCGAGGGACTCGGCGCCAACGGCGCCTCGTGGCATCGCAAGCAGGATCGCGCCGGCATTGCTTTCATCTCCAACGCAATTAAGAAGGATCACCAAACCTACCTCGCCGATGGTGGCCTCGGCTTCCTGCTCGGCGACGGCGCTCTCAATTACGGCCGCGAGAACATCGTAGAGTCTTACTACACAGTGCACGTGTGGCGCGGCATTTATCTCGCGCCAGGCCTGCAGCACATCGTCAACCCAGGCTACAACCGAGACCGCGGTCCGGTACTCGTGCCTTCATTCCGCGCTCATGTCGAGTTCTAGGAACTATGCACCGCGCATCAGAGGAGCCGATCCAGGATCGCCGCCTCAAACCCTTCAATTCGCGTGAAAATCGGATCATTTGTGATGAACCCCGTCGCGTGCGCTCGGAGCGCGGTAGCCGCTTGCAGTGCGTCCGGTGTCCGCAAGCGATACAAGGCGCGCAGTTTTGCCGCCAGGTCCGCCGCTTCCAGATCAGGCGCAATCCACTGCAGGTTGGGATACGTGGAAAGCAACCCATAGAACGCGTCAACTTTGTGTTCATCGCTGTCGCGATACGACGGGACCAGAAGTTCGGTCATAGTTATGGTAGAAGTCACCGCCTCATGCCCCGCACGCTCCACCCAGGAAAAAACGGAATCTGTGAGCGCCAGATACCGGATATTTGCCTCGAGTTGATAAATGAATATGCTGGTATCGAGCGCGATGCGCCGGTGATGCCGCAGGAACATTCGCAGCCGCTCTACTCCCAAGTCTCACGTTCCTTCTGAAGATGTTTGGATGGATAGGCCGCGCCCGCCAGACCTCGAATTGCCCCCCGGTGAGACCCGGGCTTCTGCAGCACCAGCACTCTCTTGCCACGGACCACCACCAGCACCTTATCGCCGGCTCTCAAGCCCAGCGCCTCACGAGCTTCGCGCGGAATCACGATCTGGTTCTTAGAAGAAACAGTTGCCTGTGCCATGCTTTACATTGTAGCATAAAGTAAAGCGCAATTCCGATCTCAGCTTCCGTCACTTCTCCATCTGCACGCCCTTCCAGAACGCCACATACCCCGTGATCTGCTTCGCCGCCGTCTTCGGCTCCGGATAAAACCACGCCGCCCCAGCGTTCCGTTTGCCCTTGACTTCGACATCGTAGTAGCTCGCCGTGCCCTTCCACGGACACACCGTATGCGCGCCGCTCGGTTTGAAATATTCCTTGTGGATTGCATCCGGCGGAAAATACTGATTCCCCTCCACCTCGATCGTCGCATCGCTTTCTGCCAGTACCGCGCCTTCCCAGGTTGCTTTTGCCATAATGCCCATATAGATTCCTACCAGGCGCAGCCGGTTCAGAAACGTTGCGCGACAAAGACAAAAATGCCCGAGGCAGCCACAAGCACGCGTTTCAACGGACATTCCATGACCGGCGCCCTGGAGCGCGTCCTCGTCTGCTCTCCCGGCACCGCTGGCTGGAACCAGCCGGACCGCGCGGCCGGCTGGCAAGAGCTGGGTTTCCACCATGAGCCCGACTTCGCCACAGCACAGTCCCAGCACGAAGCACTGTGCCGCGAGTTGGAAATCGCAGGCGCCGAAGTTGTCGAGATGCCGCCCGCCCCGGATCTCTCACTCGACTCCGTCTATGCACACGACGCATCCCTTCCCACCGATTACGGCTTGATCGTGCTCCGTCCCGGCAAGCCTAACCGCGTAGCCGAAGCCCCGCACCACGCCGCGTTTCTTGAGACCCTGGACATCCCGACGCTCGGCACAATCGAACCTCCCGGCACCGGCGAAGCCGGAGATATGGTCTGGCTAGATTCGAAGACACTGCTCATCGGCCTAGGCTACCGAACCAATGCCACCGGCATTCAGCAGATCCGCGACTTGCTCGCGCCCAAAGGAGTGCAAGTTTTATCCGCGCCCTTGCCCTACGGCCCGGGCCCGTCCGCCTGCCTCCACCTGATGTCGCTGATCAGCCTGCTCGATGAACATACGGCGCTGGTCGATCTCCCGTGGCTAGCGGTCGAGACCGTCCTGCTGCTCCAGTCCAGCCGATACAACTTTATCGAAATCGATGCGTCTGAGCGCGACACGCTGGCCTGCAACGTCCTGGCGCTCGGCAACAACCGACTGCTGGCGATCGAAGAAAATCGCGGGACAAACGCCCGCCTCCGCCAAGCCGGATTCGACGTCCGCACTTTCCCCGCCAGCGAACTCTGCATAAACGGCAGCGGCGGCCCCACCTGCCTGACCCGCCCGGTATTGCGCGCCTAAGCGAAGATTGAGCAGGATAATGGGATTGTGTGGGAACGGCCGCCTTCGGGAGCCTGCCCTGAGCGAAGCCGAAGGGTTCCGCCGAGCGCAGCGAAGCGGGAGCCACCACAGCCCCCGGGACCTGCCGCCACCACCTGTCTCCTGTTAAAATTCAAATGCATGCTTCTTCCCTTCGTCCGCGAACTCTTCACGGACGTAGAAATGCTTCCCGCCTTCACGCGTGTAGCCTCCCACCTCAAGGAGGGCACGGGGCGGCTTCGTGTCTCCGGACTCACCCCCACCGCAAAAGCCCTGCTGCTCGTGCTCTTTCAGCGCGTTGCCGCCCGCCCGCTGATCTTCGTAGTCAACGACAACCGCGCCGTCGAAGACTTCGTCCCCGTCCTCCGCAGCTTCTGTGAACTCACGGCGGCCTGCGATCCTGATTCCGTCATCTCCCTCCCAGCCCGCGACGTCCTCCCATTCCAAAATCTCTCGCCGCATCCCGAACTCCAGGAAGAACGCGCCACGGCCCTCTGGAAGATAGCAACCGGATCTGCCTCCATCGTCGTCTCACCAGTAGCCGCCACCGCGATCCGCCTGCGCTCGAGCGATTACTACGCCGACCTCGCCCGCACCATCCGCCGCGGCGAATCCTTCGACCTCGAATCCCTGCTCGCCCACCTCAACACCGTCGGTTACACCTCAACCGACGTCGTCGAGATGCCCGGCCAATACGCAGTGCGCGGCGGCATCCTCGACGTTTATTCACCCGAAGCCGACCGCCCGTTGCGCATCGAATTCTTCGGCGACGAAGCCGACTCCATCCGCAAATTCGATCCCGCCTCGCAACGTTCGTCGAACCCGGTGGACGAGGCCCTGCTCCTACCGCTAACCGAGACCCCGATCAGCGAGCATCTGCTCGGCGCAATTCACACCCGTTTGAGCGGCAAGCGAATCGTCGGCAACGAAGAAATCGTCGAAGCCGCAGTCCGCGCTGGTGGTGTCAACGTTTTCCCCGGCTGGGAGTTCTACTCCCCTGTTGCCGGAGCCGACAACAGTGTCTTCAATCTGATTCCCAGCGCCGCGCTTCTTCTCGACGAACCTGATCAGCTCCAGCAAGAATTCGACCGCTTCTGGACCCGGGTCCAGGAAGCCCACGAGCGCAGCGGAGTAGGAAATCTGGTTCGTCCCGAGGATCTTTATTTGCCGCCGGAAGACTGGCAGCAAAAAACCGCGAATCTCCCCGGCGCCGATATCGAACACCTGGGCATCACCCGCAGCCTGGAAGAAGATGCAGTCACTTTCCTTACGCAACCCTCGCCACGCTTCCACGGCGCAGTTCCCGCCATGCTCGCAGAAGTCCAGAAGCTAAACGCCGACGGCAAACGAGTGCTCTTCGCCGTCCCCAACACCGGTGAAGTCGAGCGCCTAGCCGACGTTTTCACCGAATACAACGTCTCGTTTCGTTTGGGAAGCCGCACCCGCGGCGGCGAAAGCTACGCCGATGAGACCAGCTATTTCGCCGGCGAAGTCCTCACCACCACGCTAGCGACGGCGTACATCCCTGAAGGCGTTCTGCTGCCCGAGGCCAATCTAGCCGTCTTCGGATCGCGCGATCTATTCGACGAATCCGACGCGGTGGCGACGCGTCCGCAGCGAGCAAAATCGAAAGTTTCTGCGTTCCTCTCCGACTTCCGCGATCTACAGGTCGGCGATTACGTCGTCCACGTCGAGCACGGCATCGGCCAGTACCAGGGCCTGAAAGAAATCAACCACGGAGACGGCCCCGCCGAATTCATGCTGCTCGAATTTGCCGAAGGCGCGCGCCTCTACGTTCCGCTCACGCGCTTGGATCTAGTGCAGAAATATCGTTCCTCCGAAGGCGCGAAACCAGTCTTAAGTCATCTCGGCACAGCCGCCTGGTCGAAGACGAAATCCCGCGTGCGCAAGGCCATGAAAGACATGGCCGACGAACTCCTCAAACTCTACGCCGAGCGCAAAACCGCTGTCGGACACGCCTTTCCGCCGGGCAACGAATGGTTCCGCGAGTTCGAAGACGCCTTCGAATTCAACGAGACCGAAGACCAGGGCCAGGCCATCAAAGACGTAATCCGCGACATGGAATCCCCGCAGCCCATGGACCGCCTTCTCTGCGGTGACGTAGGCTACGGCAAAACCGAAGTCGCCATGCGCGCCGCCTTTAAAGCCATCAGCGACAACAAACAAGTAGCAGTGCTGGCGCCCACAACGGTGCTAGCCTTCCAGCACTTCGAAACTTTCAAGCAGCGCTTCGCTCCGTTCCCAGTCACTGTAGAAATGATTAGCCGCTTCCGCTCGCCGAAGCAGCAAAAAGAAATCCTGCAAAAAACCGAAGCCGGCAAGATCGATATCCTGATCGGCACGCACCGCATACTTTCCAAAGACATCAAGTTCTCCGACCTCGGCCTGCTAATCGTCGACGAAGAACAGCGCTTCGGCGTCCGCCACAAAGAGCGCATCAAGCAAATGCGCAAGCAGGTGGACGTGCTGACCATGTCAGCCACGCCCATCCCCCGCACCCTCCACATGTCGCTGGTAGGCCTGCGCGATATGAGTGTGATCGAAACCCCGCCCAAAGATCGCATGGCAATCCAGACGGTAGTCGCCAGTTGGGATGAAAAACTAATTCAGTCCGCCATCGAACAAGAGCTGGAACGCGGCGGCCAGGTCTACTTCGTGCACAACCGCGTCGACGCCATTTGGGAAATCGCAGCGAAACTTCAAGCGCTGGTTCCCAAAGCGAAAATCATCGTAGGCCACGGACAAATGTCAGAAGGAGAACTAGAAAAAGTGATGCTGAAATTTATGCATCACGAAGCCGACATCCTGGTTTCAACCACAATCATCGAGAACGGTCTCGACATCCCGCTCTGCAACACAATCCTGATAAACCGCGCCGATCGTCTGGGTCTTTCCGAGCTCTATCAGCTACGCGGCAGAGTAGGCCGCTCCAGCCGCCGTGCCTACGCGTATCTAATGCTCCCGCCGGAAATCGAGCTGACGCCGATCGCGCGACGCCGCCTGGCAGCACTCAAAGAATTTTCAGATCTAGGCGCAGGATTCAAAATCGCCGCCCTAGACCTCGAACTCCGCGGCGCCGGCAACATGCTAGGCGGCGAACAGAGCGGACACATCGAGGCCATCGGCTTCGAACTCTACACCCAGATGCTCGAGCGCGCCGTGCGCGAGATGAAAGGCGAAGCCGCCCCCGACGAAGCCGAAACCCAGCTCAATCTGGGCTTAAACATTCGCATCCCCGCGGACTACGTTCCCGAAGAAAACCAGCGCCTGCAAATGTATAAGCGAGTAGCAAGAGTAGAAACCGAATCGCAACTAACCGACGTAGCCGCGGAACTGCAAGACCGCTACGGACCACCCCCGCCGGCAGTCCGCAATCTGCTCGACTATGCCTCGCTAAAACTCTTGTGCATGAAAGTAGGCGTGAACGCGATCGAGCGCAAACGCGATTTCGTAACGTTAAAGTTCCGCCAGGACGCCACAGTCGACCCCGACCAGCTAGCCCGCTTCGTCTCCGCCCAGCGCGGCGCGCAATTCACCCCAGATGGCATGTTGAAGTTCGCCTTGAAAGCCACGGCCGCGGAAGAAGTCCTGCGAGCTCTGCGAACCGTATTCGAGCAACTGGCCAATATGGAATCCGCAACAGAGGCTCGGTCCGCTGGTCAGCCTCAGCTTTGAAAGGGCGCGGCTTAAAGCCGCGCCATAAGCGCCAGGGAAATTAACAGCGGCTTCAGCCGCCTCGCCACTCCAAACCCCAGCAGGTACAATTGTGCAGCAACCGAAAGTCGCTCAGCCAACGACTAACAACCGCCCATGCCCATGAGAGTCCGCAAAGCCGTTTTCCCCGCCGCCGGCCTCGGCACCCGCTTCCTGCCCGCCACCAAAGCCCAGCCCAAAGAAATGCTCCCGCTTGTCGATAAGCCCATCATTCAATACGGAGTCGAAGAGGCCATGGCCTCGGGCTGCGACCAGATCGTCATCATCACCGGCCGCGGCAAGCAATCCATCGAAGATCACTTCGACGTCAGCTACGAACTTGAAACCATGCTCGAGCAGCGCGGAAAGACGGACCTGCTAAAGATCGTGCGCTCCATCTCCGACATGATTCACGTAGCCTATGTCCGCCAGAAAGAAGCGCTGGGCCTCGGCCACGCCGTGCTCATGGCGCGAGAACTGGTGGGCAACGAGCCTTTCGCAGTACTGCTCGCCGATGACGTAATCGACGCCGAAGTTCCCTGCCTAAAACAAATGGTCGAAGTTTTTGATCAGACTCAGTGTTCAGTGCTGGCCACGCAGATCATCGAAGGAAAAATGATTTCGTCCTACGGAGTACTCGACGTAAAGCCCGCCGACAGCCGCTTCGGAGGCCGCCTCTACGAAATCAAGAATATGGTGGAGAAACCCAAGCCCGAAGATGCCCCGTCAAACCTCGCCATCATCGGCCGCTACATACTTACGCCCGCAATTTTCGACTGCCTCGCCAACACCAAGGCCGGCGCCGGCGGCGAACTCCAGCTAACCGACGGCATGCACCTCCTGCTGCAGAAAGAAAAAATGTACGCCTACGTCTACGAGGGCCGTCGCCACGACGCCGGCGACAAACTAGGCTTCCTGAAAGCCACAGTAGAGTTCGCCCTAAAACGCGAAGACCTGGGACAGCCCTTCCGCGAATACTTAAAGGGATTAAAGCTATAAGACGTATGTGGGGACGACCGCCTGGACCGTCAGCAATTGCTTGTGTGGGGACGGCCGCCTTCGGCCGTCCATCCAAGCGCAGCGAAGCGCAGGCACCATCACGGCTCTAGACGCCCCGCAACTTCTTTGACTTCTCCTCCACCCCGCGAGCCAGCTTCTCCTTATGCGCCACAAGCTTCTCCCCAACCGAAGCATCCCTGAGCGCAATCATCTGCGCCGCAAGGATCCCGGCATTAGTAGCCCCCGGCTTGCCAATAGCCACAGTAGCCACCGGAATCCCCGCCGGCATCTGCACCGTAGCTAGCAGCGAATCCATCCCCTGCAGCGCCGTCGAAGGAATCGGCACCCCAATCACAGGAAGTGTAGTGTGAGCCGCAATCACCCCAGCCAGATGCGCCGCCCCGCCGGCCCCGGCGATGATCACGCAAATCCCGCGCCCCGCAGCCTTCCGCGCGAAGTCAGCAGTTCGATCCGGCGAGCGATGCGCCGAAGTAACGTCGATCTCGTAACCGATCCCAAACTCCTCCAATGCTTTCCCGGCCTCGCGCATAATCTCAAGGTCAGAATCACTCCCCATCACAATAGAAACCAGAGTCTTACTCATTTGTCTCCCCTAATTAATGTTGTAAAAAGAAATGCTGTCATCCTGAGCGGAGGTCGTGCTTCACGAAGTGAAGCACAACCGCAGTCGAAGGATCCCTTTCACTTCCACGCTACTCTTGGCTCCAATGGGAATTTCCATCACGGCTGCGGACTTCGTACACATCCGAATTACTTCTTCAGCGCCCGTGCCGCAATGTCCTTCCGGTAATGCGCCCCATCAAACCGAATTTTCTCGCAAGCCTGATAAGCCCGTGATACGGCAGTCTCCAAATCCGCACCCCGCGCCGAAACCCCAAGCACCCGCCCGCCAGCCGTATAAAACGCCCCATCGCGTTTCGAAGTCCCCGCGTGAAAAACTTTAACTCCCTCAACCGCCGCGGCCTCATTAAGCCCCGTAATCTTCTTCCCCACCTCAAACGTTCCCGGATATCCTCCCGAAGCCATCACCACGCACACCGACGCATCGCGCGACCACGTAAAATTGCCCTCGCTGACTCTGCCCGCAATCGAAGCTTCCAGCGCATCCACCAGGTCGCTCTCGAGGCGCATCAAAATCGGCTGTGTCTCCGGATCGCCAAACCGGCAATTAAACTCCAGCACCATCGGACCGCGAGCCGTCATCATCAGCCCACAATAAAGCACGCCCTTGAACTCCGCACCTTCTGCTTTCATGCCCTCAACCACCGGACGCGCAATGTGATTCACCAGCCAGTCGCGCATCTTGTCGTCAACAATGTCAGCAGTCGAATACGCTCCCATCCCGCCCGTATTCGGCCCAGTGTCGCCATCACCCACCCGCTTGTGATCCTGCGCCGCCACCAGCGGCGCGACCCGCTCGCCATCGCTCAGCACCAGAAACGAAAGTTCTTCGCCCTTCAAACATTCTTCCAGCACCACGCGCAATCCGGCCTGGCCCACCATCTTGCCGCTCAACATTTCCGCCGCCGCCCGCGCCGCCTCCTCTTTGCTCGCCGCGATCACCACCCCCTTGCCCGCCGCTAATCCATCGGCCTTCACCACCACGGGCACGTGAAAGTGCGCCAGCGCCGCGCGCACTTCTTCCACCGAATCGCAAATCGCATAATGCGCCGTGGGAATGCGATGCCGCTGCAGGAATTCCTTGGCAAAGCTCTTGCTCGCCTCCAGTTGCGCCGCCGCCTTCGTCGGCCCAAACACCGGCCATCCACGGCGCGTGAACTCATCCACCACTCCCAAAGTCAACGGCAGCTCAGGACCTACCACCGTAAGGTCCGGCCGCACCTGCTCAGCCACCGCAACCATCGACTCCACGCTCTTCACGTCTACCGGCAGCAATTCCGCGTCCTCTGCAATGCCGCCATTGCCCGGCGCGCAATAAAGCTTCGAAATCCGCGCAGACTGCCGCAGCTTCCAAACCAAAGCATGCTCGCGTCCACCGCTGCCGAAAACCAAAACTTTCATAGCCAGAGAATCAAGGTTAGGTGCAGAGAAGGAACGCTGTCAAACCGAGCCTGGCACTACCCTGTGTTCCTCCGTGTCCTCTGTGATAAAGGTTTTTTCTCTCCGCCAAATTAACCATGCTTAACAGCCCATCGTATAATCTCCCCAGATGATCACCGTCTCCAAAGAAGACTATCTAAAAGCCATCCTCGAAGCCGAGAGCGAAGGCGAATCCGTAATCTCCGCCCGCCTCGCCGACTGGCTCAAAGTCTCCGCGCCCGCAGTCACGATGGCCGTGCGCCGCCTCAAAAAAGACAGCCTCGTACGCGTCCAGGCCGACGGACACTTGCGCCTAACGGCCGCCGGCCGCAAAATCGCCCGCAAACTCACGCTCCGCCATCACCTGATCGAACGCATGCTGTCCGAACTCTTCGGCATGGAGTGGTGGAAGGTCCACGATGAAGCCGAGCGCCTCGAGCACGCCGTCTCGCCCGACTTCGAAGCCAAACTGCTGGCAAAACTAGGAAAGACAGGCGCCTGTCCCCACGGCAACCTCAGCGAGATGGAAAGCCCCGCCAGTCGCCGCCATCGCGGACTGCTTCTGCTTTCCGACGCCGCGCCCGGAGCCGCCTACGCCGTCAGCGGAATTTATGAGCGCGACCGCCGCCTGCTCGAGTTCCTCGAAGCCCGCGGCATTCGTCCCGGATCCAAACTGCGTCTCCTCGAACGCAACTACGACCAGACCCTCGCTCTCTCAACCGCAGCCGGCAATGTTTCCCTAGGCCGCGCCGCCGCCGAGCGAGTCTGGATCTCCCCCGCCAGCCACCACCCCACCCGTTAAGATCTGTCATCCTGAGCGAAGGTTGTGCTTCGTGAAACGAAGCACAACCGCAGTCGAGGGACCCTCCTTGCGGCACGACATGCCACGCAAGGCATTTCCATAACAGCTCCGACCCCGCGAACCTTCAGTTAACCATGGTTTATTCCATCGTGTATACTTACGCTAATCTCTGCCGGCGCAAGTCCCGCCGGACCGTCAGCAGAGATCACCGCATACCAGTCCAACCGATGAAGCCTGTCGTAGCCCAAGCCGAAGAGGAGGTAATAATCACTCACGAAGACGTCGATCGTGCTCACGATCGCGTCCGAGTGTCCACAGCCCGCGCCCAGCGCGGCTTTTCCTCAAAGGCGCGCCTCCTGTGGTTGCTGGTCGGTCCCGGTGTCCTCGTCATGTTAGGAGAGAACGATGGCCCCAGCATGCTCTCCTACGCCGCCACCGGCGCCAAATTCGGCATCGGATTCTTTCTCCCCTTCGTCGCCCTCACCTTCTGCATGGCCATTGTTGTCCAGGAAATGACCGTCCGCCTCGGCGCCGCCACCCATCGCGGACACGCCGAACTCATCTTCGAGCGCTTCGGCCCCTTCTGGGGATGGTTTTCCATGCTCGACCTCGGCATCGGCAACTTCCTCACCCTGATCACGGAGTTCATCGCCATCCGTGCCGGCCTGGGTTTTTTCGGCGTCCCGCCCTGGATGGCCGTCTCAATCGCGCTGGTAATCCTGTACGCAGCGCTCATCAGTCACCGCTATTGGACGTGGGAACGCATCACCCTCGCCGCAGCCGCATTCAACCTGATCTTCGTCCCAGTCGCCCTCATGGCTCACCCGAGTTGGCACTCGGTCGGCCACGCTTTCATCACCTGGCAGCCGCTTCCCGGCTTCAACAAAGATACCGTGCTCCTCATGCTCGCCGATATCGGAGCCACCGTCACTCCGTGGATGCTTTTCTTCCAGCAGAGCGCAACCGTCGACAAGGGAATGACCACAAAAGACATTCGCTTCGGCCGCATAGACACCGTCTTAGGCGCAACTCTGGCAACCGCCGCTGCTATCGCCACGATTCTGGCGACTGCCCCGCTCCTCGCCCATCACATGACCGCGGAAAATTATCAGGCCGCCGAGTTCGCCCAGGCTCTCCAGCCCATCATCGGACGCTTCGGCGCATCGCTCTTTGCCCTCGGCATGGTCGAGGCCGGCATCGTGGCCGCCATCACCATCTCAACATCTTCGGCCTACGCGTTCGGAGAAGTCACCCACAAACCGCACAGCCTCAACCTCCCCATGGGCCAAGGCAAATCGTTTTACGCGGTCCTAACTCTATGTGCTGTCGCCGCCGCAGCCATCGTCCTCATCCCAGGCCTGCCGCTGGTCTACGTCGTTCTGGTAGTAAATGTAGTCGCAGTTCTGGCCATGCCCCCGGCACTGGTATTCCTTTTCATGCTGGTCAACGACAAAGAAATTATGGGCGACTTGGTCAGTCCCTGGTGGGCAAACATTCTATCCAGCGCGGTCGTATTCATCCTCACCGCCGCCGGCATACTCTTCGGCGTAAGCATAATCGCCCCCAAGATCTTCGCCGCCTTAGGAGGAACGTAGGATGGCAGGAATGCGTACGCAGTCATCACGAACGCGTGCAGTAACGTAGAAGAGCGGCGCTTCAGCGCCGCGTAACACATGCAGAATCGAAGCCGGCTCTAGCCCCTGCTGGCATATATCGGGGATAACCAAACTTGATAGCCAAACTTATGATGAAAAAAGACGAACCGCACCCCTCACCCTCCGACCAAACCTGGGTCCTCTCTTCGCTCGAACACGATCAATTAGTCAAAGCCAAGAAGCACCCCATCGCGCGCCGTCACCTCAAAGGCGCCGAACTCATCGTCCTCTGGGCGCTTCGACTCTACCTTCTCTTCATGATGGCCGTAGTCGCCTACCAGGTCTGGATCGCCGCGCACTAAGCACTGCAGAATTAATTCGTCTTCTGCCCGCCGCCGGTCCCCTCCGGCTGCTCTTCAGCTTTTTGCCAGCTGGAATTGGGATCGTATTCCTTCATAGCCTTGGCGAGAACGTCGGTCTTCTTCCCAAGATCCTTCTGATACACCACCCCATCCTGCCCAACGATGAAAGTCATCACCCCCGACGATCTGTATTCCGCCGGATACGCCACAAATGCGAATCCCCCAGTCATCTTTCCGTCAACCAGGTAACTCTTGGCTCCGCCCGGAGCATTTTTTCCTTGACGCGTCAGAATGTGATAGTAATAGCCGCGATACGGCGTGGGAACGCTGTCCCGGCTTTTGGCATAGCTCTCCGTAACCGCCGCCGCGACTAGCGGTCCAACCGGGCTGAGAGGTTCGCCCGCTGCAGCTTTCCAATAAAGGCCGTCGCGCTGCCCCTCGTCGCTGAAGATTTTCTGCGCGTACTCATTGTGTTGTCCCGAGTATTCCTTTTGCGCCGACACCAGCTCCTGGCAAACCCTGATCGTCGACATTTCGTTCCGCCCCACTCGCCGATACAAAATCTCCTTCTTCCCCGCTTCCGTGTCGAAGTACCACGACCCACCCTTGTCCACCAGCGGGATGGGCGTCGGCCAATTCTCTGCGCCGATATACAGAACCGTTGTCCCGTCTGGCTCTTTCACCAGACGGTGCATTTCCTTATATTTCGCCGCGAAATTAGCCCGATTCTCCGCGTCCTCGGCCTCGTCTCCGGACGAAACGACTTCTTTCCCGTTCGCTCCCAGAATGCCCATCATCATTTTCTCGTCGTTACTCTGCGCTGCCTTGAACAGGGCGTTGCTCGCCTCTTCTGCGGAAGAAAAAGTTTTCTGACCCGCCTGCTGCGCCGCCGCTGGGAAAGTAAAGCACCCCATCACCAGAACCACAACCGCGGCCGCCGCAAGAAGATCCGCCTGATGAGTTTTGTACAAATTCAACTTCGCTCGCTGCATATGGCTTCTCCATATTTAAAAGTCTTCGAACTACTGGAAAGCATCCCGCGACCGATCACCGCCGCCCGCCGCCTCCGTGGCCTCCGCCGCCATGGAACCCGCCACCAAAGCTGGCGCTTCCACGCGAGGAGAAGCTCCGGGTTTCTCCGCCACGGTTGTAGCCGCTGAAGGCGCCGGAGCGCACGCCGCTCTGGCCGCGCGGTGAAGCGTATCCCCGCGCCGCCTGCCGGTCTCCATCAAATGGTCTAGCTCCGCCGCGGTAGAAACCACCACCCCGTGCAAATCCACCGCGAGCATACGCGCCCCGGTTGTAGAACGTCCTGCTTCCGGAGTAGTACCTCCCGCCGTTGAACCTCGCGTAGTGGTTATGCCAGTCGAATCCCCAATGTCCCCACCCCCATCCAAAGCCGCCCCACCATCCGATACCAAAGCCAATTCCGAATGAGAGATAAGGTCCGCCAAACCAAATTCCAGGATACGGATACCATCCCGGCCACGCCACGATGGGATATCCGTAAACCAGCCACGGATCGTACGCCGGAACGTAAACCACATCCGGATCCGTAGGCGCAATCTCGATATCCGAATCCTGCTCCGTAACAGTTTGCTGCGGCGTGCTCTTCAGATTGCCGGCCGCTTCCGCTTTCCGCCTCATCACCTGCACCGCATCCATCACTTCCGCCTGCTGATTGTAGTAAGCGTCGCCCAGCGATGATGTCCAGGAAAGATTCTTGTCCATATTTCCCAGGACAGAGGGAAATGCCGTCAGCGCCTTCACGCTCGGATCCCAGGGTTGCTGGTCCACAGCGTTACCCAAATCGGTGCCCTTCAAATCAGGATGCGCCTGCACAAATCTGTCGGCCTCAACCACCTGCTCGGGAAACGTCGACGCTGCCAGTATCTGCGCCACCAGCGAATCTGGATACAGCGCAATCGGCGCCACTAATCTCTGCAATTCCTCAGGAGTCTGTTGCGTGTACGGCGGCGCTGGAGCCGGCGCGCTCTGATCTGCCGCAGCTTGTGCTGGAGCAGGAGCCTGATCTTGCGCCCACACATTCTGAGGCAAAGTCGCGAACACCAGAACCACTGACAAGAAGCAACCCAAACTCTGCTTGCTCAAATTTCCTATCCGATCGAGATTCTTCATACGCTTCAACCTCCCCTTCACTTCATCGCCTCAATCTTTGCCTATCAAGATAGATGATAAAGCCGTGATTTAGGTTTCACGAGACGCGCACCCCTCGTCACCCTGAGGAAGGGCGTCGCACGCGAAAGCCAGCAACTTCCCACGAAGAACCTGCCCTGAGCCTGCCGAAGGGAGCTATGTATTTTTCTGTAAAGCTCCACGTCACAAGCGCCCACCACGCGCTGTCCAGTTAAACCCGCGAGCCCGTAATTCGACTCGCGCCGAGGTGAGATCGGGAAGGGCACGGCTTCACTCGTGCCGCGATGTTGGATTTTGGGATTGGCGTCGGATTTTGGGTGGCGCAGCGCTTAAGCGCTGCGATTCAGGCCCAGTTAAGGAACGGGCTTTAGCCCCTGCGCTCGGCGGCGCCCTAAAGCGGACCTCGTCAATCCCAGCCTTTCGTTAGGTTCGCACTACGCAATCCCCGCCAGAACGACTAAACTTCTTGGTTGGGATATTTGTATTTATCAGGGAAGCCAATCATGTCATTAAACAGCTTCAACACCCGCTCCACTCTAAAAGTAGGCGACAAGGAATACGAAATCTACCGCCTCGACGCGCTCGACCAGCAAGGTATCTCCACCAAACATCTCCCCTATTGCCTGCGGATCCTCCTAGAAAACTTGCTGCGCACCGAAGACGGCCGCAACGTAAAAAAAGAGGACGTCCGTTCAATGGCCGGCTGGGGCACCCAAGGAACGACTAAAAACTCCAAGCCCGACACGGAAATCGCCTTCACCCCCAGCCGCGTCCTGCTCCAGGATTTCACCGGCGTACCCTGCGTAGTCGACCTCGCCGCGATGCGCGACGCCATGCAACAACTAGGCGGCGATCCCGCTCTCATCAATCCTCTCCAGCCCGTAGAACTAGTGATCGATCACTCCGTACAGGTCGACGAATTCGGCACAGCCAACGCCTTCGACGTAAACGCCTTGCTGGAATTCCAGCGCAACAAAGAGCGCTACTCTTTCCTCCGCTGGGGACAGACCGGCTTCCGCAATCTAGCCATAGTCCCCCCCGACACCGGAATAGTCCACCAGGTGAATCTCGAATACCTGGCCCGAGTAGTCTTCGTCCACGAAACAACCGGCAAGCGCACAGCCTACCCCGACACCCTGGTAGGCACCGACAGTCACACAACGATGGTCAACGGTTTGGGGGTGCTTGGATGGGGCGTGGGCGGGATTGAGGCGGAAGCTGCGATGCTCGGGCAGCCTGTCTCTATGCTGATTCCGTTGGTGGTTGGGGTGAAGCTTACTGGGCGGCTGCGCGAAGGCGCTACTGCAACCGATCTTGTCCTCACCATCACCGAGATGCTGCGCAAGCATGGGGTGGTGGGAAAGTTTGTCGAATATTTCGGGCCTGGACTGCGCGATCTTCCGCTCGCCGACCGCGCTACTATCGCCAACATGTCGCCCGAATACGGCGCTACCTGCGGCATCTTCCCCGTCGACAAAGAAAGCTTGAAGTATCTGAAGCTGAGCGGACGCAGCGACGAACTCATCGCTCTGGTCGAAGCCTACTGCCGCGATCAGGGACTTTTCCATGACGACAAAACTCCGGAAGCCGAATACTCCGAACTGCTCACGCTTGATCTCGGCACGGTTGAGCCGAGCCTGGCCGGACCCAAGCGTCCGCAAGACCGCGTGATCCTCTCCGATGCCGCCGAGTCCTTTCACAAGGCTCTTCCGTCACTCATCAAACCGAAGGCTGGGGCGAAAACCAACGGATCGAGAGCGACCAACTCCGCTGCGAATTCAGCCCGATGGGAACAGGAAGGCGGCAGCCCCGCAGCCATCGGCGTGGAAGATCCCAACGTGCACGAACACGTTCCGCGGAGCGTAAAGGATTCGCTGCAGCACGGCAGTGTTGTGATCGCAGCCATCACTTCCTGCACCAACACTTCAAACCCTTCAGTAATGATCGGCGCAGGTTTACTGGCAAAGAAAGCAGTCGAGAAAGGCCTGTCAGTTCCACCGTGGGTGAAAACATCGCTGGCGCCGGGCTCAAAAGTCGTCCGCGATTATCTGGAGAACGCGGGCCTGATGCCGTATCTCGAGAAGTTGAAATTTAACATCGTCGGTTACGGATGCACCACCTGCATCGGCAACTCCGGCCCGCTGCCCGAAGAAGTCTCGAAAGCGATCGACGAAAAAGATCTGGTCGTCGCTTCCGTGCTGTCCGGCAATCGCAACTTCGAAGGCCGCATCAACTCCGAAGTCCGCGCCAACTACCTGATGTCGCCGCCGCTGGTCGTAGCCTTCGCGCTCGCGGGACGCATCGACATCGACCTGCGCAAAGACGCCATCGGCAAGGGCAGAGACGGCAACCCCGTCTACCTCGCCGACCTCTGGCCCATGCAGCGCGAAGTCGACGAGGCCATTCAGCAGTCGGTGACCACGGAGATGTTTTCGAAAACCTATGCCGAAGTTTTCGAGGGCGACGAGCGCTGGCGCGGCCTCAAGATTCCCAAAGGCCAGACCTACACCTGGGAAAAAGATTCCACCTACATCCGCCGCGCTCCCTACTTCGAGGGCATGAAGATCAAACCCTCGCCGGTTGAAGACATCAAGCGGGCGCGCGTCCTCGCCGTGCTCGGCGATAGCGTCACCACCGACCACATCTCTCCCGCCGGCTCCATCAAAAAAGACGGCCCCGCTGGAAAATATCTGCAGGAGCACGGCGTCAAGCCCGCCGACTTCAACTCCTATGGCTCGCGCCGCGGCAACCATGAAGTGATGGTCCGCGGCACTTTCGCCAATGTCCGCCTGCGCAACAAACTGGTCAACGTCGAAGGCGGCTTCACCCGCTACCTCCCAACGAATGAGGAAACGTCGATCTTTGAAGCCTCCCAGAAATACATCGCGGAAGGCACGCCTCTTATTATTCTCGCAGGAAAAGAATACGGCTCCGGCTCCTCCCGCGACTGGGCCGCCAAAGGCCCGCGCTTACTAGGCGTCGAAGCCGTAATCGCCGAAAGCTACGAGCGTATTCACCGCTCAAACCTGGTCGGCATGGGAGTTCTCCCCCTGCAATTCCCAGCCGGCCAAAACGCGGAATTGCTAAAGCTGACCGGCGAAGAAGTCTTCGACATCACCGGCATCCGCGACGTAGTAGAAAACTTCGCCGCCGGAAGCGAAGTTAAAGTTCGCGCCAAGGCGAAAGGGAAGACCATCGAGTTCGACGCGCTGGTCCGCATCGACACGCCGCAGGAAGCGCTTTACTACGCGAACGGCGGGATTTTGCAGTATGTGTTGAGGCAGTTGCTGGCCGCGAAACCGAGCGCGCAGACGGTCGGCGTGTAGGAGCGTGTGCAGTTCAGTATTGTCGTTTCGCAGGTCTTGATCTACCATCTCCAGAATTTCCACCATGGCTCCTTGTCGACTGTTCCCACTGGGAATATTGACACGACCTTAATCAGCTTGGTCCGATGAATCGGCCTGTTGGTTTTCTCCGAGGTTATGAATTCTTCGGCGCCGGCAAAGACGGCGCACGCGATGTGTATCGCATCAAGGCCGTGGATGCCCGTCTTGCACGCTTCTTCCAGTGCGTACTTCAGAAGTGCTTCGCTGGTCGGTATCGAGCGTGTGGTGATTGTGAAAAACAGATTGTAGAACGCAACCTCTGCCGTTCGGTTGTGAAAGGTGGCCTTAGGTAGGACCTCCAGGCGAACGTAGTCGCTAGTAACGTATTCCCTGTTTGGATCGCCCAGAAACGGGAGGGCTAGAGCTGCGGCCGCTGTCGTTCCTTTTGCCGCGAAGATAAGCACGCCTGAATCAATATAAGTAAGCTTCGCGGGCAAAACTAGCGCCTGCCTCTTATCTCGTCGATTTCTTTCTTCAGTTCTGAAACGCTCTTCAAGGGGATCCCGGATTCCTCTATCTGGCGGCGGGCGGCGATCAAGAGTTCTCTGGTCTCCGCCGTCACAAGGGCTGGAGCGGTGTAGACGGTTCCGGAAACCTCGGAGGTTGCGGGATATATTGGGCTCGAGTTCTCAATCACCAACGGGACGTCCGAAACCGTGTACCCCTTGCTGCTGGATTCCAACAATTCAGCGATTTTGGATTCATTTATCGATAACGACATGGATTGGCTCCTTATTCAAGGGTTGGTCATAATAATGTTTTCGGCTGATCCATTTAAAATTCTCGTGCTTTGTGATTGCAGCGATCTCGATGGGACCGCCAACGATGTTCGGCCCTGGCAAGAAACGCGAGTACATTATTGCTGAATGTACAAAAAATCGGGCGAGATCGATGACGTTCCTGAATGGGCATCGGCGCAAAGACTAGCGGCCTTTGCAATTGTGCAGCCAAGACCGGCCCGAGTTGGCTCGCGAGAACGGCAGGATTCTGGGGCGGTTGAAGCACCGCCGCCAACACTTGAAATATCTGTGGATCGAAGCCGACAACCATCCGCTGCAACACTTCTGTCATACCACCCCAGCTAAGCCCCACTTCATGGTCCTGCCTCAATTTTCTCGGGGGCTGAGGGACCGCCTGCTGTATTTCGACGGACCACGACTCGCCGAGATCTCCAGGCTTCGAGTAGCCTCCCAACAGAAGCCCCAGGTTCGTGTTGAGTTTCGCGGGCTGCTCTAGCTTCTCGCACTCGGACCCCAAGAACTTCGCTAGGATTTTGGCGATCTGCTCCATGGTATATTCGCCGGCGTGGAAATCCCATCTCCCGGGTTCTTCTGTTAGCTGTTTCCTCAGATCCTTTATCAATGTACCGATTGAGGCGTTGCCGATGTTGCCACTTCCGAAGGTGATGCAGCCGATGGGTTGGCCTTTTACCAGGTTGAAGATCTTGTTCGCGTTGTCGTACACGTTGGCCACCATACTGCCGCCTGGAACGACGGCACCCGGCGGAGCGGGCATCGATAAGGTGGATGCGCTATCCGCTGCTAGGACCAGCCCGTCGTGCACTCCGATCAAGACCGCTATACTCATCGGATAGTCACCTTCAACACGCCTCCTCCTTGAATTCCCTGAGCATCTGCATTACCACATCCCCTGCGTTGGTGGTTCAAAGGTTCGATCTAAGCTGAAGTTCTATGACGGCGCAAGGCATCCGAAATCAGTTGCTTAGGAGCGTTGCGGAGCATTCTACTACGCCTTGTCAAACCCAATCCCCTAACGATCAAGTGTACGCTTTCATCAGCATGGGAGGGTCGACTGCATGAGATGCTAAGTGGCTTCTAATCAGTTATGCCGGGGGTTCGTTATCGCAGCGGTCGTCGTGGCCGCTCGGGCCATCTTCTCCTGCTGGGGCGGAGTAGGGGCCAGGCTTCGCGGTAGTGTTCGTAGCTGTAGCGATTTTTCTTTAAGGGGCTGCATGGGATAGAGCATCAGGCCCTGTTTGTGGTGTCGCCTCCCAGGAGAATGCGGGCTGGGATTATGTACCACGTGTTTTGCATGATTACGTAGGCAGCGAAGAGGTCTAGTTGGTCGAGGGTGTAGGGGTCGCTGAGATAGTTGGGCTTGAATTGGCAGAAGTATCCGGTGCCGGTGCGGCAGGAGGTAGACTTGACCTGGACTCTTACGATGCGGTTGCCGAAGGGGATGGCGACGTTGAAGGGCGAGGAGTCTCCCCAGGGCTTTAGGACTTTGAAGCCGTGACGCAGGGCTTCGGCCATGAAGCGGAGTTCGACCCACTCGCCACGCTCCTTGAAGTTCTTGAAAACTTTGAATTCGTCCATTTTGCGCCCCCTGGTTCGGCACCAAGACGTTCGGCACCAAAAGAAAAGGCGCGGCCCATGGGCCGCGCCTCGTTTTGCAGAATTTTTACTCTATACTTTCAGTATAGCAGTTTGGAATGGGTGAAACCGTCATTTTTCTGGATTTATATTGTCATAGCTGTGAGCAACTTAGCCTCGACTGTGTACTCGTTTGCTATTGACAGCTTTTCGGCCATTGCACCTTTCTCAGTGCCACTGTGCCTCTGTGGTGAAAAAAGCTTTTTCCTGCGGTTCAGAGTCGCGCAGCTGGCGTCGGTGCGAGGCCTCGCCTCTCCGCTGCTATAATCAAGAATTGCGCCCATGTCGACGAAGCGACTGATCCGGTCCACCACTGTTTTATCCATCCGCCGCAACGGGAGCGTAGTTCTGGCCGGCGATGGCCAGGTTACGCTGGGCGAATCGGTCATTAAACATACGGCAAAGAAGATTCGCCGCCTCTACAACGACAAGATTCTCGCGGGATTCGCCGGCTCGACCGCCGACGCCTTCACCCTCTTCAGCCGCTTCGAATCAAAACTCGAGCAGTACCACGGCAACCTGGGACGCGGCGCTGTCGAGCTAGCCAAAGACTGGCGCACCGACAAATACCTGCGCCACCTGGAAGCGTTGCTGCTGGTCTGCGACAAAGAACAAACATTCCTGCTCAGCGGACAAGGCGACGTGATCGAGCCTGACGGCGGAGTAGCCGCCATCGGCAGCGGCGGCCCCTACGCGCAAGCCGCAGCCGAAGCCTTGGCCCGGCACACGCAACTAACCGCCCGCCAGATCGCCGAAGAAGCAATGAAGATCGCCGGCAAAATGTGCATCTATACGAACGATGTGGTCACGATTGAAGAGTTGTAGAAAGGGACCAGGGTTCAGGGCATAGTGGTCCAGGGAGAGGAATGCGGCACGACCAATCCCTGATCCCTTATCCCTGACCTCTAATTTTTTATGGCAATCTATTTACCCAGCAGCGCTGAAGAAGAACAACTCGCCCTGGACGAACTCACGCCGCGCGAGATCGTCGTCGAGCTCGACAAACACGTAATCGGCCAGAAGGACGCCAAGCGTGCCGTAGCCATCGCGCTGCGCAACCGCACCCGCCGGCAGAAACTAACTCCCGACTTGGCCGAAGAAATCATCCCTAAAAATATAATTATGATTGGGCCTACTGGGGTGGGGAAGACGGAGATTGCGCGGCGGCTGGCTAAGCTGGCTAATTCTCCGTTTCTTAAGGTTGAGGCTTCGAAGTTTACCGAGGTTGGGTATGTTGGGCGGGATGTGGAGTCGATGGTTCGCGATCTGGTGGAGATTGCTATCGACAATGTGCGCGAAGAGAAGCTTGAGGATGTGGCGGACAAGGCTGAGTTGAATGCTGAGGAGCGGTTGCTGGATATTCTGCTGCCGCCTTCTCCACCGGCCCGGCCTGCGGAGCCTTCCACCGCTGGCGGGGTGGTGATTGATGGGAGCGCGGCGCTTGCTGAATCTTCTTCACGGACTCGGGAGAAGTTGCGGCAGCAATTGCGCGAGGGGAAGCTTGATGAGCGGCAGGTTGAGATTGATGTGCGGGAGCGGAATTTTCCTTCTTTTGAAATTATGACGAACCAGGGTGTTGAGGAGATGGACATCAACATCAAGGACATGCTGCCTAATATCTTCGGGCAGCGCACGAAGAAGCGGAAGATGAAGGTGAACGAGGCGTTCGAGTATTTGATTCAGGAAGAAGAGCAGCGGCTGATCGATATGGATCACGTTACGCGGACAGCGATCGATCGGGTAGAGAATTCCGGGATTGTGTTTCTCGATGAGATTGACAAGATTGCGGGGCGCGAGGGCGGGCATGGTCCGGATGTTTCGCGGGAGGGCGTGCAGCGCGACATTCTCCCCATTGTCGAGGGAACTACCGTTAATACTCGTTATGGCATGGTGCGGACGGATCATATTTTGTTTATTGCTGCTGGAGCGTTCCATGTTTCGAAGCCTAGCGATTTGATCCCTGAACTGCAGGGGCGGTTTCCGATTCGGGTGGAGTTGCAATCTTTGACCATGGAAGACTTTGTACGGATTCTTACGGAGCCGAAGTCTTCTTTGGTGAAGCAGTACACGGCTTTGCTTGAGACTGAGGGCGTTAAGCTGGAGTTCACTCCCGAGGCGCTGTCGGAAATTGCGCACTTTGCGTTTCGGGTGAACGAGAGTACGGAGAATATTGGAGCGCGGCGGCTGCATACCATCATGGAGCGGGTATTGGATGAGCTTAGCTTTGATGCTCCGGAGAGAAAAGGCGATCACGTTGTCATCGACGCGGATTATGTGCGGAAGATGTTGACTGACATTGTTAAGGATCAGGATTTGTCGAGATATATTCTGTAGGGTCTAGGCTTACCCCGGGCTTGCGCCCGGGGCTGTATTATGCCGCCCCTTCGGGGCTGGGATTTGGCGATTTCGTTTTGTGTCTTCCCCCAACAAGCAGGGCTGCCCGCCTTGAGGCAAGCGGCATCGTGTCCCACCCTTCGGCTCCGCTCAGGGCAGGCTCTTTCGAAAAGCGCGAAAGGTGGGGCAGCCTCTTCAGTGCTGCCGCAAGCGCGGGCCAGCCCCCGACTGCAGGATTGGATGGAAAACGTTTACTTCAGGGGCTAAAGCCTAACGTCGCTGGAACATTGGCGGCACGACTGAAGTCGTGCCCTTCCCGATCTCTCAGTGGGGCTGAAGCCCAATCCCCGGCGGCGCATTTGACGCAGGCCTGGAAGGCCTGCTCCACCCTTGCCTGCTCGACCCTTGCCTGATTATTCTTGCCTGCTCCGGCGTTACGAGCGGCAGTCCCAAATGTTTCGGACATGGCGTATCGTTAAGAAATGGTCAGGGACATCCTCGTGATATGAACAAGAAGTTGCGATTCCTGGTGTCGCTTCATACTCGCGACAACGATTTTCAGGTGGCGCAAGCGCAATCGGCGGAGGATGCTGCGCGCAAACTGGGGATCGATGTGGAGATCATTTATGCCGGCGACGATGCGGTGCATCAGAGTACGGAATTGCTGAAGGCGATCCAAAGCCGGGTGGAGTCGCGACCCGATGCGATTGTTGTGGAACCGGTTGGACGGACGGCGCTGCCTCAGGTGGCGCAAGCTGCCAGTAGTGCGGGAATTGGGTGGGCGGTGCTGAACCGGAGGCCGGAATATTTGGCCGAGCTGCGGCGGACGGCGACTACACCCATTTTTGCCGTGAGTTCCGATCACGCCGAGATTGGCCGCATCCAGGGAAGACAATTTGCGGCATTGCTGCCGAAAGGTGGGAACGTTTTGTACATTGAAGGACCTTCGGACAGTCCTTCGGCGCGAATGCGCACTTCCGGAATGCTGGAGACGAAACCGGCGAACATTCAAGTGACGATGTTGAAGTCACGGTGGACGGAGGAAGGCGCCGGGCGGGCGGTGCAGTCGTGGATAAAGCTGGCTACTTCACAAGGCGCGTCGATTGACCTGGTGGGAGCGCAGGATGACTCGATGGCGATGGGCGCTCGCAAAGTTTTTCAGGAAATCAGCAACACAGCCGAGCGTTCGCGATGGCTGAGCCTTCCGTTTACCGGATGTGATGGTTTGCCGGCTACGGGCCAAGCCTGGGTGCGCGACAAGTTGCTGACGGCGACGATTCTCATTCCACCGCTTACGGGACAGGCTGTGGAGATTCTGGCAACGGCTCTGCAATTCGGGACGCAGCCGCCGGAACATTCGATGACCACATCGGTCTCGATCCCTGGTGTCGAATCATTGGCTCCGCGAGGGCGATCGTAACTCAGCGCCGAAGGAGCGGCGGATGACCGGCGCTCACATGGTCCGCTTTTCCAGATCGTTAGAAGAGTTAGAATCATAGGAGTGCGGAATTCTGGCCGACATTGTGGCGGATTCCGGGAATGGGGAGACGTTATGGCGGAGTCCGATGCGAGCGTCGAAGCGCGACGGCCTGATCCTAATGAGAAGCTGGTGAAGGTTTTCGACAGCGAAGAGGAGTCGGAGGCTTTGGTGGTGAAGGGATTGCTTGATTCAGCGGGGATTGAGAACGATCTTACGTCCGGCAGCTTTTTGCAGGATGCGTTTCCGGGACTGGGAGGGATGCTTATTCTGGTGCGGGAAGAGGATGCGGAGAAGGCGCGCAATTTGATTGCTGAGTATCGACGGCCGGAGGCGGAGGCTCAGGACGATGATGAGACGAAGAGTTGAGTCCCTCAGGGGCTAAAGCCCGCGTCTCTTGTGGGATCTTGGCGGCACCCTTCGGCGCGCTTCGCTTGCTCAGGGCAGGCTAAGAACTGAAGTCGTGCCCTTCCCGATCTCTCCGAGGCTAGAAGCCCAAATTTATGTCGTCTTGACCCAGGCCTGGAAGCCCTGCTCCAACCGCGCAGTTTTACTGAAGACCTGGTAGTGAAGGAGTGACCGTGTGGCCGTCCAGGTAAAAAGTGACTGCGCCGTTGACGTCGGTGCGGTAGACGCGGACTCCGGCGGCTTGCAGGCGGGCGAGGACATCGGGTTTCGGAAAGCCGAAAGGGGTTCTAAAGCCTAGCGAGATTACGGCGTAGCCGGGCTGGACTGATTGCAGAATTTCTGGCGTGGTGGATGTGGCGCTGCCGTGGTGGCCTACCTTTAACAGGTCTGCGTGAGGATGGTGCAGGGCCGCTATGCGGCGCTCGACTGCTTTTTCGGCGTCGCCCTCGAGGAGGACTGAGGTCTTGCCGTAGCTGACTTGCAGCACCATGGAGTCGTTGTTTTTGGGCTCGAGGCCTACAGGCCAGTCTCGCGGTGGAAACAGCACATCGACTTTCGCTCCGCCGAGGTTGAATTCGTCTCCCTCCCAGTGGCGGACTACTTTGATTCCCAGTTGATGCGCTTCGGCGACCAGGTTGTCGAGCGCGCGGCTCGGGGGCAGCAGACCTATCCATAATTCTTTTGGACGAAAATCTTTCAGCACCGCGGGCATGCCGCCGATGTGGTCGGAGTGGCCGTGGGAGATGGCGACGGCGTCGAGGCGGGAGATGCGGCGGGTCCAGAGGTAGGGCGCTACCACATCTTCTCCATAGTCGAGTTGGGAGCCGGCGCCCCAGATGGGGCCGCCGGCGTCGATCAGCAAGGTGCGGCCTTGCGGCGTCACTAACAAAATGGAGTCACCCTCTCCTACGTCGATGGACGTTACTTCGAGGAGTCCTGCGCGCGTTTGCGGCTTTGGAGGAATGAAGGCTAGGGCTAGCGAAGCTAACAGAAGGGAAAGCATTCCTGCGAGAGCGAGCAGCGCGCGACGACGAGCACACGACATTGCCAAGGCCAGCGCAGCGGAAGCTGCCGCCATCATCAGAAGTGAGGGTGTGGCTACGCGAAGGTCGGCCAGGCGCAGACCTCCCAGGCCGTGGA
This sequence comes from uncultured Acidobacteriaceae bacterium, assembly GCA_963807145.1. Lineage (GTDB taxonomy): Bacteria > Acidobacteriota > Terriglobia > Terriglobales > Acidobacteriaceae > Sulfotelmatobacter. The sequence continues at coordinate 33,813 of CAWEBA010000022.1, forward strand.
CGGTTCCGGTGATCGATTGCAGCGCGAAGGTGGTCAAGAGCGCGGGAAGTTTTGCTAGTAGCGGGGAGATGTAGCCTAGCGCGATGGTTAGAATCGCCGCGGGCATTAGGAGTTGCGTGAGCGGTACGACTGCTACGTTTGCGGGAAGGCCAATGGTGGTGGCGCGGTGGAAGTAATATGCCATGGGGAGGGCCAGTCCCATTTGCATTACTGCTGAGACCAGCAGCAACTCGAACGCAGCGAGGAAGATGATGGTCACGGTGCGAATGAGGCTCAGCGACCCGCGGTCTCCGATGAAGCGGGCTAGTTGACGCGCGAGCAGGCGCAGGTCTAGGCGGAACTGTGCGACTTGCGGAGGGAGCGAGGGACCGTAGTCGTCGGCGTCCCAGTGGGTCAGGGCCTGGCGGTAGAGGCGCGAGGTGCGTTCGATGAGCGGCAGGCCGATCGCGGCTACGATGAGCACGCAGAGAAATGTCATCTGGAAACTGGCGGTGAAAAGCTGGCGGGGATCGAATACGAGCAACCCTAGAGCGGCGGCTCCTAGCGCGTTGACCATGGCGCGGTCGCGGTAGAGCAGGCGGGTACCGAGATAGATGGCGCACATCAGCGTGGCGCGCCAGACTGGCGCTCCTACTTCGGTTAGAAAGGCGTAGGCGACGCAGAAAAGAATCGTGAGCGCGGTTGCGGGAACGTCGGCTAGGCGCAGGCGGCGCAGGGTCCAGAACGCGACGAAGGCGAGGATCGTAACGTTCATGCCTGAGACCACGAGAATGTGGTAGGTGCCGGAGCGCTGAAAATCTACTCGGGTATCGCGGTCGATGAAGGCCTCTTCGCCGATGACCATGGCGTCGATGAGCGCGGCCTGAGACGGAGGCCAGAGTGCGTGCACTTTGGTGATGATGCTCGAGTGAATGCGGGATCGCCAGAGTTCTACGCGGCTGCCGGTGAAGCCGGGGAGTGGTTGCACGTCTTCTGCTTTTGCGGAGCCCAGGGCTGAGATGCCGTTCGCGGTGAGGTAGGCTTGATAGTCGAACGCTCCGGGATTGCGGAAATTGCGCGGGAGCTTCAGCTTGACTGGGAGGCGCAGGCGTTCGCCGTAATGAAAAAGATGGACTGCGGATGCTGGGGCTTGCGGGACGGCCTCGGGACGGGCGCTGTAGATTCCGAGCCGCACGCCGGAATGCACGGGGATCGGCTGGCCGTTTTCGGCGATGATGTCTTCGGTTTCGACGTCGAGGCTCTGTCTGATTTCGTTGGGAGCGCCTTCGCGGATTTTGCCGTCTCGCGTGACGTGAGCAGTCATCACGACTGGCTGGCCGTCGAACGGCTGAAGGCTCGGGTCGAGAGCGTCGATTGAACCTCTCAATTGGATGTGAAGCGCGCCTGCCAGGAAGAATGCCCCAAGGGCTAGGCTCACTCCGAGCCACTTGCGTCTGCGCACGAAATACAATCCCGCAGCTAAGAATGCTACGGCTGCTGCGAACCACCACGATGCCGGGCGCCAGGCGTGGGCGCCGGCAACGATTCCTAAGGAGTAGGACAGGGCGGCCCATAACATGGGTTGGCGGGGGGGCTTGACGCGGAATTCTAGCGGGGTCGAGAGAGTTGGTGGTTTGTCGATGAGGGGTAAAGGCGGCATTGTTGTATCGGCGCGGTAAACATAGACAACGGACCGGCAGCGGGGTTGCGGACGGCGAGCTTCGGCAAGGGAGCTGGCGTCGAGAGCCGACCTCGGAGGCTAAAGCCTCGAGCTTGAGCTGGGATAACGGCACGACTAAAGTCGTGCCCTTCCCGATCTGAACGCCTCGCTGCGCTCGGCGGGACGGACGAAGGCGGCTGTCCCCACATGTTTCAGCGGGCCAGGTGTAGGACGGTTTCGAGGTGGTAGGTTTGGGGGAACAGATCTACTAGGTGTGCCTCTTCGACACGATAGCCTGCCGCTCGCAGCGGGACCAGATCGCGGGCTAGCGTCGCGGGGTCGCACGACACGTAGGTCAGCCGGGAGGCGCCTGATTTCGCCAAGGCTTGGGCAACGGAATCTCGCAGACCGCTGCGGGGCGGGTCTATTACTACGAGATCGGGCACTACCGCGCCGGGCTTGGGAGCTTTTGTCAGGTACTGCTCCGCCGTCGACTGCACCGCCTTTCCGTTGACGGGCAAATTGTAGAGGAGGTCGCTCGCGGCTGTCTGTGACGACTCAACCGAAACGATGTGACGGATGTTACAGGCCAGGGCTGTGGAAAACAACCCGACGCCTGCGTAGAGTTCGAGGGCTAGTTCGCCGGAGCGGCCTGCCGTGACGATGTTGACCAATTCATCGATGAGGAAGCGGTTGGTCTGGAAGAAGGCGCCGGCGCTTACGCGGTAGGCTGCGGTCTTCGTGTGATAGGTCAATTCCGAGGCGCCCACTGTGACCAAGGGCTCTTGCACGCCTTTTTGCGGCTCGCGGAACGCAACCACGCCGGCTATTTCTGGCATCGATGCACACAATTCTTCAGCCCAGGCTCGCACTGCGGCGCGGCGGGCTTCGGGGGCACATAAGAACTCGAGGAGTAATTTTGTTTCATTTCCATTCGAGGCGGCGTTGGCGAAGAACTCGATTTCGCGCACGCCTTCTACTGCCTTACCGGCACGCCCTGCTTGCCACAGAGCTGCGATGCCACGATTGATCAGTGGCGAGCTGATCGGACACTCTTCGACCGGCAGGAGTTCATGCGAGGAGAACTTGAAGTATCCCGCTGCGAAGTTGGGTTGGGTTCGGACCTGCAGGCGGGAACGGTTGCGATAGTTCCACGGGGGCGAAGGGTGCAGTTGAATTTCGCATTGGAGTTCGAGCTTGGCGATGCGGCGCAAATTTTCGCGCAGGATTTCTTTCTTGATCCCGAGCTGATGCTCGTAGGCGGCGTGCTGGTAGTGGCATCCGCCGCAGCGGGCGAAGTGCGGGCAGGGGGGCGGGATGCGGTGTGGCGAGGGTTCGATTATTGCGTTGGAGTGGGCGCGAGCGAAGCCTGGTTTTTCTTCGGTGATTGAGACTTCAATTTTTTCTCCGGCGAGGACGAAGGGGACGAAGACGGCCTTGCCGCGGCCGCGGTCTTTATCGCCGGGCAATGCGTCTTTCGGTGAACTGGCGGGAAGACGAGCTAGTCCGTCGCCGCCGTAGATGAGCTTTTCAATGTTTAGGAGCAAGACTTGATTCTACGGTATCGGGGCCCATTCGCCTGAGTTGGCGGAGTCACGGATGGCATCAATTACGGCCATGTTTTTGATGGCGTCTTCGAGGGGGACGGGAACTTCCGTATTTTCGAGAACCGCCTTGGAGAAAGCATCGCCCTGCAAAGTGTACTGATTGCAGATGGGGAAGGTTTCCGTGGTGATGCCCGCGCCGGAGAGGTCGCTGCCGTCGTCGATGAAGAGCCGTGCGGGGCAGTCGATTGGGGCGTTGAAGGGGATTTCGATCTCGATGCGTCCCCGAGTGCCGAGGAACTGGACTCGCTGGTAGGGGACTAGCTGCGTGCTGCAGGTGAAGATGGCTTGGCCCGCGGGGAAGTCGAGAATCGCTGAAGTGAGACGGTCGGTGTGCATCTTCGGATCGCGGTTGATACGGGCCACGACGCGCGTGGGCTCTTGTGCGAAGGCGTAGCGCGAGGCGTGGATCAGGTAGCAGCCGATATCCATGAGCGCGCCGCCGCCGGATTCGACCTGGTTGCGGATGTTGGCTGGGTCTATGTTGTGGTAACTGAAGAATCCGACGACGGAGCGGAGTTCGCCGACGCGGCCCTGGTTGAGAAGTTCGCGGAGGCGCAGCCACTGGGGATGGCTGCGGATCATGAAGGCTTCGCCGATCTTGACTCCGGTGCGGGCGCGGACCGAGAGGAGAGATTTGGCCTCCGCCTCGGTTAGGCTGAGAGGTTTTTCGCACAGAACGTGTTTGCCGGCCTCGGCGGATTTTATTGTCCAGGGAACGTGAAGCTGGTTGGGGAGAGGATTATAGATGGCGTCAACGTTGGGGTCGGCTAGAAGTTCTTCGTAGGAGCCGCAGGCGGTGGGGATGCCATTGGTGCCCGCAGCCTGCTTCGCCTTGGCGAGATCGCGGGACGCAATGGCTACGACGCTCGAGTATTGGCCCTGTTGCATGGCGGGGATAACCTTCCGGAGACCGATCGAGGCGGTGCTGAGAACTCCCCAGCGAAGTTTTTTTGGCATGGCCGTAATGATAAAGGAGAGATGGAAGAAGGAGAACTTTGTGCATGAACTCGAACGATTAAGCAGTGTGGGGAGTCACAGGGCGCGTCCAGCGGCCGCGCCTGAGGCCCAGGCCCACTGGAAGTTGAAGCCGCCGAGATGGCCGGTCACGTCGACTACTTCGCCGATGAAGAACAGGGCGGGAACTTTTCTGGCTTCCATTGTTTTGGCGGAGAGTTCGTTGGTGTCGACCCCGCCTGCGGTTACTTCGGCTTTTCCGTAGCCTTCCGTTCCTGTTGGAGTGATCGCCCAGGCGTGGGTTTGTTTTTCGAAGTCAGCGAGGGCTGGATTTGTCCAGGAAGTTGGGGAGTGCGCGTCAAGCCAGCGGTCGGCGAGGCGATGGGGTAGAAACTTTCGCAATTCGGTTCGAAGGGTGCTTAGATTTCGGGGCGTCTTCGGATCGCGAAATGCAGATGTAATCTCGCTCCCGGGTGCCAGGTCGATCAGGATCGGGTGCGATTGTTTCCAATAAGAAGAAATCTGAAGGATCGCCGGGCCACTCAGGCCGCGGTGCGTGATCAACATCTTCTCGCGAAATTGCTGGCCGTTGCACGATGCAATGACTTCGGCGGAAACTCCTGCCAGATCGCAATAGTGGGAGCAATCGTCTTCGCTCAGGAGCAGGGGCACGAGGCCGGGCCAGGGATCGCGGACAGCGAGGCCGAACTGGCGCGCCAGGTCGTAGCCGAAAGATGTTGCGCCAATCTTCGGGATCGAGAGGCCGCCGGTGGCGACCACGAGCGCTGGCGCTTTGAACTCTGCATTTGGCGCGCGCGCGGTGAAATCGGTGGCGCACTCGACCTTCTGAATATTTGTATTCAGGAAGATGGTAACCCCGGCGTGCTGGCATTCTGCTTCGAGCATGCCGAGAATGTCGCGGGAGGAGCGGTCGCAGAAAAGCTGGCCTAGAGTTTTCTCGTGATACGGGATGTTGTGCTTTTCGACCAGGGCGATGAAATCTTGTGGGGTGCAGCGGGCTAATGCTGACTTCGCAAAGTGCGGATTCGAGGAAATAAAATTTTCTGGCCGGCAGTGAAGGTTGGTGAAGTTGCAACGTCCGCCACCGGAAATCAGAATTTTCTTGCCCAGCCGTTCGGCGTGTTCGAGGACCGCGACGCGGCGGCCGCGCTTGCCGGCTTCGATGGCGCACATCAGGCCGGCTGCGCCGCCGCCGAGAATGAGTGCGTCGAAGGAGTGGGTCATGATGCGATATCCAGGGGCTAAAGCCCGCATTCATCTGGCTCTACGCGGCGCTGAAGCGCCGCTCTTCCACGTTACTGCAGGTGTCGGTGAAGATCATGGGTCACATGTAGAACAAGCTCAAGCGCGGTAGGCCGTATTTTTCCAGCAGGCGTTTGTGGACATATTGTTTTTGCAGTTGCTGGATCTGGGCTGCGGCTATCTTGCGCCGGTAGGGCACTAGCTCGCGATCGGCCTGGGCACGCACGGTTACGATTTCTTCGTCAGGAGTCGCGGCTAGCAGCGCGGCGAAGAGTTTTTCTTCCAGTACGGTGAGATGACGTTCCAAATCCTCCAGCCTTGATGATGTTTTCCTGCTCTCTGTTGTTTCCGCCAGATTGCGAAGCGTTGCGGCCGAATCTTCAGCGACGGCTTGAACTGAGATTCCTGAACTGCGCGGCAGTTTCGCCGCCTGCAGCAGGTCGGCATTGCGGCGCAGGAAGGCTGCGATGACCTCGGGCTCAAAGCCTTGGCCCGCAGTCGATTTAGAGGCGGGCTGATCGGAGGCGACGCCGACTGCTGCTTCCTTCATCGCTTCGGCGGCTGCCAGCACTTCTTGCGAACAATATGCGAGGCTATTTATTTTTTTCGTTTTCGACGGACGCTCATCATAGCGGTCGAAGGCGGCATCGATGCCGCGCAGGGCGGCTTCGAGCGGGATGCCAGCATCCTTCCAGGTTTCGATCAGTGCCCAGTCGAGCGTGGTAAGCAGCAGTCCACTTCCGCGGCGGCGCAGGAATTGCTCCTCAATTTCGGTGAAGTAGTTGAAGTAATTGAATTGATTCTCCACGGCGGTTCAGCGAGCGGGGCGCGGAGTCGCGCGTTCGCCGCCGTTCTTCGCTTTGGGTGAGACCTCGGGTGCGGTCTTGGACGCGAGCGCCGCCCGCGCTGGCTGGTTCCGCTCCCAGATGATGCGCAGGCCTTCGAGGGTTAGAAAATCATCGACGGTCTTGATGTATTTCGATCCTGTGCCAATCATCGACCCCAGCCCGCCGGTGGCGATTACGTGGGTCTCTTTGCCTAACTGGCCGAGCAGCAGTTCGAGAATGCCGTCGACCAGGCCGAGATAGCCGTAGTAGAGCCCGGACTGCAGGCTGCCGACGGTGTTGGTGCCGATGACGCGCGCGGGCTTGCGAATTTCGACGCGGGGCAGGCGCGCGGTGCGCTGAAAGAGTGCATCGGCTGAGATGCCGATGCCTGGGCAAATCACTCCGCCGAGATACTCGCCTTTTGCGGAAACGCAGTCGAAGGTGGTGGCGGTGCCGAAGTCGACGATGACGCAGGGGCCACCGTATTTTTCAAACGCAGCCACGGCATTTACGATGCGGTCTGCGCCAACTTCCGCGGGATTGTCGTAATGCACGGGCATGCCGGTTTTAATTCCCGGCTCGATCAGGAGCGGCTTGGAGTTGAAGTAGCGCTCGCAGACCTGCCGCAGCACGGGATCGAGCGGCGGCACTACGGATGAAATCACGATGCCGTAAATACCTGATGCCTCCAGGCTGGCCATCGAAAATAAATTGCGGAACAGGACTCCGTATTCGTCGACCGTGCTGCCCTGCCGCGTCGCGACGCGCCAGTTGGCTACAAGGCGGTCGTAGCGCGGGGCGGCGTCGGCGTCTCCACCGGGATGCGGCTTTTCGGCGCGAGCAAAGACTCCTAAGACCGTGTTCGTGTTGCCGACATCGAGAACGAAAAGCATGGTTGTCGTCGAGCGATTGAAAATTAGTGGAGCGAACCCTCAGGGGCTAAAGCCCCGACTCTTTGACGCCTGGGCGGCACTGCTGAAGCCGTGCCCTTCCCGAACCCATTCTTCGAAACACTCCTAGAAGGACCGCTCTTGTTTCACTTCTCTCTTACTGTTCCGCTCAAAACCGTCTGCAGTCCCTGCGCGGTTCGGATTTGCAAGAAGCCGCGCTGGTCCAGGCCCTCCGTGGTTCCTTCGATTCTCGAACCGTTTTCCTCGACGCGAATTTGTTTGCCCCGCACCCAGGACGACTGTTCGGCAAAACGCCGCAGAATCGATTGATGCGCGTCCGGCTGTTCGACCAACTGACGATATTCCCGGTCGAGCGATTTTAGCAAAGCCGCAGTGAGTTCCACTCGCGACCATTCGCTGCCCGTTGCCATTCGCAGCGACGTTGCCTCGCTCTCCAATTCTTTCGGAAAACTCTGCTGGTTCACGTTGATTCCGATTCCGACGACCACATGGCGCACGCGCGTGACTTCGGCGTTCATCTCGGTGAGAATGCCGCATACTTTCTTGCCCTCGATGAGAATGTCGTTGGGCCACTTCAGATCGGGGCTGACGAGAGAGGACACTTGCTCGATCGCGGCGTGGACTGCCAAGCCCGCCGCGAGTGCGAGTACGAGCACTTCGGATGGCGGCAACACCGGACGCAGCACCACCGAACAGTAAATTCCGGTTGAGCGCGCGGACTCCCAGACGTGCGCTCCGCGGCCGCGTCCCGCAGTTTGCTCTTCGGCGAGAAACACGCTGCCCTCGGCGGCGCCCTCCGCCGCAGCTGCCATGGCAGCGGTGTTGGTCGAGCCGATCTTATAGAAATGATGAAGCTGCGTGTCGAAGATGGTGCCGCGAAGCATGGGCTGCAACATCTCGGGCAGAAGAAGATCGGGAACCGACCTTAGGCGGTAGCCCGTTGCCGGATGCCCCGCTACATCCACGCCCAGCCCGCGTAGCTGCTGAATCAGCCGCCAGACTTCGGAACGGTTGGAAGAAATCTCCTGTGCGATCTTGGTTCCGCTGGCGACCACCGTCGCGTGTTCCATCAACAGGCGCACGATACGACCCAGGCGAACGTCGGTGACCTGAGAGTGTGATACGTGCGTTGCCTTCGACGGGTTCGCGGCAGATTTCGTGCGTGAAGGTTGGCTCTTCCGAATTGTCGCCGTCTTCTTAATGCAGGAATTATGCGCGAATTCGCGGGAAACGACAATCACAACGCTGCGCTCCGCCTTCGGAGGCTGCTAAACTCGTCGCATGATTACCGGCACGCACATCCTTTTCTACAGCGAAAACCCGGAAGCCGACCGCGTATTCCTGCGCGACGTTCTGGAGTTCAGATCCATCGATGCGGGCGGAGGCTGGCTGATTTTTGCGCTTCCTCCGGCAGAAGCTGCAATCCATCCCGCCGATAGCGAGAGCCGCAACCAGACGCATGCGGGCCGTTCACTGATGGGCGCCGTCGTCTACCTGATGTGCGACGACCTGCAGGCCGAGATCGCGCGACTGCGAGCGAGGAAAGTAAATTGTTCAGCGGTTGAAACCGCGCGGTGGGGAATCAAGACTACCTTCCATCTTCCCAGCGGCAGCGAGTTGGGACTATACCAGCCTACGCATCCGACGGTCCTCGGTCTGAAAGACAAGTAAGGCGCAGTCGATGTTTATCCGGAGACTGATCGAACGCGATTTAGATGATTACCCAGGCCGGCACTACGCGCAGGCTCATATCGACTGCCTGGGGCGAGTGAGTTAGCAGGCCGACGGAGATGAAATCTACGCCAGCTTCGGCGTAGGCGCGAACATTTTCGAGACGAATGCCGCCGGAACACTCGAGCGGAACATGGCGCTCCAGGCTCGCACAGCGCTCGACGGCGCGGTGCACATCTTCCGGAGTCATGTTATCGAGCAGGATTGCTTCCGCTCCGCTGGCGAGCGCCTGTTCCAATTCTTCATGAGTGCGCACTTCGACTTCGAGGATCTGCGATCCCCGCCGGTTGTGCAGCGCGCGCTCGATCGCGGGCACGATTCCTCCCGCGAGCGCGATGTGGTTGTTCTTGATCAAGACTCCGTCGGAGAGATCGAGCCGGTGATTCTGTCCGCCGCCGCAGCGTACGGCGTACTTGTCGATCACGCGCAGGCCGGGAGCAGTCTTGCGGGTGTCGAGAATGCGGGCCTTGGTGCCAGAGACGGCGTCGACGAACTTGCGGGTCAGCGTGGCAATTCCGCTCATGCGCTGCAGGAAGTTCAGAATCACTCGTTCGCAGGACAGAATGACGCGCGCGTTGTGCCGGATCACTGCGATTGATTGTCCTTTGTGCAGGCGCACGCCGTCGAAAATTTCAGGATGCGTAGTGACCTCGTAATGAGAGGTGACGGCGCCGTCGAGTACGGCGTAGACATCGAGGATGCGTCCCACGCAGCCGATGCCGGCAAGAATGCAATCCTGCTTGGCGAGAATCGTGGCCGACGCACGCTGGTTGGGGTCGATACAGGCGTAGCTGGTCGCATCGCGCGTGGCCCGGTCTTCGAGCAGCGCGTTTTCCAGGATCGCGGTAATGCGTCGGGAGTTAAAGTCCATAACAGTGGCCAGTGACCAGCTGTCAGTTGCCAGTTCTAGACATTTGCGTTTGTGCCTTGCAACTCATCTAATTGACGCGTTAGCTTTTCGCGCAGGCCGGTCAGTTCCTGAGCGCGGCGGCGCAATCCCTCGACTACCTTTTCCGGGGCTTTCGCCAGGAATTGCTCGTTGCCCAACTGTCGCTGATTGTTCGCGAACTCTTTTTCAATTTTATCCAGCTCTTTGGTCAAGCGCTCGCGCTCGGCGGCGACATCGATCTTTCTTTCGTAGACCACATGGACATCGAAACGCGCGGTGCTGCGCGCGCCAGCCCGCTTCGCGAGGGAGCTACCCGCAAACGTGATTTTCTCGACATTTGCTAATCGCTCCACCGCGCCACGATTCTGCTCGACCATGGCGCGAATTCCGGACTCTTGCACAAAGACTTCGATCGGCACCTTCACCTTGGGCTCGACCTTCAGTTCCGCGCGAACATTTCTCACATTTACGATCAGATCCTGCAGGATCGCCATCTCGGTCTCAGCGTCCAGATCGAACTGTTTCTCGTTGGGCTGCGGATAGGGCGCCAGCGCAATCGACTTCAGCGGCGGACGGCCTTCATGCATCGCCTGCCAGATTTCTTCGGTGATGAAGGGCATTACCGGATGCAGCAAACGTAATGATGCATCGAACAAGTTGAACAGATTAATGCATGCGAGGTTTGCTTGGGTCTTGTCGGCGCCTTCTTCGAAGTTCAGCCGCGGCTTGATCAGCTCGATATACCAGTCACAGAACTCTCCCCAGAAAAAATCGTAGATGCGGTTGGCCGCTTCGTGGAAGCGATAGGCTTCGAGGGCGTCGTTCACTTCCGCCGTCACGCGGTTGAAGCGGGAGAGAATCCAGCGGTCTTCGAGAGTGTCTGCATTGAAATGCTCGATTCCTGGGTTAAGACTGCTGGGACTCCGTCCCGGCTGGACAGCCGAGGGCGGCTGTGCCCACATGAATCCCAGTCGATCCACATTCATGAACATGAATCTTGCGGCATTCCAGATCTTGTTGGCGAAGGCGCGATAGCCCTCGGTGCGGCTTTCGCTGAAGGCGATGTCGGTACCGGGCGCGGCCATGGCCGCCAAGGTGAAGCGCGTCGCGTCCGTGCCGAAGCGGTCAATGATCTCAAGAGGATCGATTACGTTGCCTTTGGTCTTCGACATCTTCTGTCTCTCAGCGTCTCGCACCAGAGCGTGGATGTACACCTGCCGGAAGGGCACGCTGTCATTCTTCTTCTCAGCCCAGCCGCTGGCTTTCTTGATCGCGGGGTCCTGCTCGTGCCCCGCCATGAAGTGGCAGCCGAACATAATCATGCGCGCCACCCAGAAGAAAAGAATCTCGTACGCAGTGATCAGCAGCGTGGTCGGATAAAAAACTTCCAGGTCGCGCGTTTTTCCGGGCCAGCCGAGAGTCGTGAATGGTAGCAGTCCCGAAGAAAACCAGGTGTCGAGCACGTCGGAAACCTGTTCGAGCTTTTTGCCACCGCATTTTGGACAGTTCGTGGGAGCTTCGCGCGCGACGATCACTTCCTTGCAGCCTTCACAGGTCCACGCCGGAATGCGATGGCCCCACCACAACTGGCGCGAAATGCACCAGTCATAGATGTTGTTCATCCAATTCAAATAAATCTGTTTGTAGTTTTCCGGAACGATTGTGATCTCGCCGCTTTCGACGGCTTCGATTGCCTTGTCGGCTAGCGGCTGGATTTTGATGAACCATTGTTCCGACAACCGCGGTTCAACTACGGTTCCACAGCGGTCGCACTTGCCGAGCGAGAGCGCGTAGTCTTTTTCCGCGACGAGAAATCCGCCGGCCTGCAAGTCGACGAGCACCATCTTTCGGGCTTCGTAACGGTCGAGCCCGGCATACGGGCCGGCGTTCTGATTCATGTGCGCGTGCTCGTCCATCACGTCGATCTGAGGCAGGTTGTGGCGCTTGCCCGCCTGGAAATCGTTGGCATCGTGCGCGGGCGTCACTTTCACCGCGCCTGTGCCGAACTCGGGCTGCGCCAGTTCGTCAGTGATGATCGGGATCTCGCGATTCATCAGCGGCAGCAAAGCCTTCTTGCCGTGAAGATGCGTATAACGCTCGTCTTTTTCGTTCACTGCAATGGCTACATCGCCCAGCATGGTTTCCGGCCGCGTGGTCGCCACGGTGATGAATTCGTCGGAACCGGGCTTTGCTCCGACGATCGGATAGCGAATCTCCCACAACTTTCCGGCTACTTCTTCGTGCTTCACTTCGAGATCAGAGATCGCGGTCTCGCAGCGCGGACACCAGTTGACGATGTACTTGCCGCGATAGATCAGTCCTTCTTCATACAGGCGGACGAAGACTTCGCGCACCGCGCGCGAAAGATTTTCGTCCATGGTGAAATATTCGCGGTCCCAGTCGACCGACGCTCCGAGGCGCTTCATCTGGTCGAGAATCGCGCCACCGTAAAGTTTCTTCCACTCCCACACGCGCTCGATGAATTTCTCGCGGCCCAGGTCGCGGCGCTTCTTGCCTTCTTTGGCGAGTTGCCGCTCAACCATCATCTGGGTAGCGATGCCGGCGTGGTCCGTGCCCGGCAGCCACAGGGTGATGAAGCCGCGCATGCGATGCCAGCGCACGATGATGTCCATCTGCGTCTGGTTGAGCATGTGGCCCATGTGCAGGCGGCCGGTCACATTCGGCGGGGGCAACAGCAGCGTGAAGACGGGACGCGTCTCGCCTTCCGGCGGCGTGGGCACGGAGAAAAGCTTTTCTTTGACCCAGTATTCGGCCCAGCGCGTCTCAATCGCGCCCGGCTCGTAAGATTTGGACAGTTCGTGCGGCATGGAAAGCAGTCAGCACCCAGCAGGCAGCAATCAGCCAGTCAAAAGTTGGGTCGTCCCCAACTCGGGACTGAACGCTGATTGCTGAATACTGAGTGCTGTTTCGATCTTACAGGCGCGAGAAAAGAAGGGTCAAACGGGCAACGGGGTAAGAGAGAGGAAGGGGGTTAGTTCCCCACCCCCACCGCTGTTGACTTGGCCCGCCCCGCCCGCCCGCGCCGTGGCGAAGGGGAACTGCGTTGGGATGCGCAACGTGCGCGCGCGAGGCTCAACGAGTGCAATCGCCTGTTAAGAACAGTTATCATCGGGTCTGAAGTGTCCTAGATTTCTGCTTAGAATTGTGACCGGCGGCTTTTCCCAGGGAACGAGTGAGTCGGAAACATGTTGCAAGAACGTGATCTCCTCCTGATAACTGGCATCCCAGGAACCGGCAAAACCACGTACGGAAACGAGTTCGCTAAAGAATTCGGCTTCTTGCATTTCGACCTCGAAGATCAGCAGATTCTCAATCGTTTTGTTGCTAATCCCGCACAATTCATTGGAAAGCTATTGAATGGAGAAAAAGGCGTGGTTCTTACTTGGGGCTTTGGACCGGATGATGAGCCATCAGTCTCCCTTGTGCAGCAACTCAAAAACGCCGGATTCAAGTGGATTTGGTTCGACGGCAATCGTCCCGCTGCGCTGAGAGAGTTCCAGAGACGCGCCACAGTTCAGGAGATCGCTTTTTACATTCAAATGTTCCGAATCGAAAAATCTAAAATAGTCGAGCGATTGAAGCCGATAGTCGTTAATTCTTTCAATGACGGTGGGCAATTCAAACCGACTAAAGAATTGCTTGGGGAGATCAGGGCAAGGTCAAGAGGTAAGACACTGCAATCGTAAAGGGTCAATGTAAACACCTGTTTTTATCAATCATCCTAGACATGATGGCGTGAGCGAGTCAGAATAGCAGCGCTGTGACACTACTGTTCAAATTCCTTCCAGCGATTACCGTGCTTGCGTTGCTCTTTGGGGTGATCAGCAGCCTCTACATGTTTCGCGCACGATCCATGCGCGGTCTGGCGGCCAGAGTTGGCGAAACATCGAGATAACACTCATTGACCCTGGCAAGCCTCTTAACGACAGTCGATCTGGAAGTGTTGCAAATTCAGGAGTAAGCTGCTGTGCATGAAAACAGGAACTCTCAAGCGTACCGTTCGGCATGCCGTGTTGTGCGGCTTTTTCTGCGTGATCGCGATGCGGCTCTTCGTGTACGGGCAAAGCATTACCGAACTGAAGAGCAAGGCCGAGGACGGAATACACAAGCACAATTGGCCCTTGCCAGGGCGTATCACCTAGGTGAAGGGGTCCCGAAGGATGAGGCGCAAGCGGTGCAGTGGTTGGATAAAGCTGCCGAGCATGGCGACGCATCGGCGCAGGTCAATCTTGGAAGTGCGTATCAGGTCGGCGCAGGAGTTCCAAAGAACTACGCAGCGGCGTTACGTTGGTATACCAAAGCTGCCGAGCAAGGGAATGCGGATGGGCAGGCAGCCGTAGCAGGACTTTATCACTTCGGTCAGGGCGTTCCAAAAGACGACGCCGAAGCCGTGCGCTGGTGGAAGAAGGCTGCCGAGCAAGGCAATGTAGACGCTGAAGGCAATCTTGGAACCGCATATGGCTTGGGCGTGGGCGTTCCGAAAGACGAGGGTTGAAAGCGTGCGATGGCACACCAAGGCCGCCAGCAATGGCAATGCCGCTTCACAGCTTAGCCTCGGATTGTTCTACATGTCCGGCAATGGAGTCCCGAAGAACGAGGCCGAGGGCGTCAAGTGGCTGCGCAAGTCCGCCGAACAGGGCAATGCTGACAGTGAGTTCTGGCTTGGAGCTGCGTATTACTCTGGCACAGGCGTCGCAAAGGACACCGCTGAAGCTTTGGGTTGGTATCGCAAGGCAGGCGACCAAGGCAATGCAGCGGCTCAGTACGACCTCGGACAGGCTTACAACTTAGGAAACGGTGTCGAAAAAGATACTGCGGAGGCCGCTCGTTGGTGGCAGAAGGCTGCGGAACAGGGCCTTGCAAAGGCTCAATATAATCTCGGGATGGCTTATCGCGCTGGTGCAGGCGTAGAAAAGGACAATGTACAAGCTTATTTCTGGATCGCGATTGCTGCGTCATCCCTCGAGCAAGGATTTGTAAAGGACTATCGCGACAAAGTCGAAGCAGTGCTCACCCCAGCTCAGCTTGCTGATGTGCAGGAACGCATTCGCAAATGGGAGGAGGCGCATCCGGCCACGCAGACAGCCTCATTAAATTCCTTACCAAGCGTCCCGCAGGATCAACAACAACAGACTCAAACCCAAGGACATCCCCAGGACCAACAACAGGCTCGCGCACCAGACCAATTGAGGCCGGTATTCCTAATATCGAACTGCGTATTGAAATCGGGGTCAGTGATTCTATCGGCGTTCAAGGAGGCACTCCAGAACTCGAAGAAATACGAACTGGTGCCTGACTTGAGCGACAAGGGAAAGATGGATGTCGTGATTACGGTGAAAATGCTATGCGTTGAAGATAAGGGTAACGTTGCGATCGCCAGCATTTATGGGTTGGCCAAGTGCTTTGGGCCTAAGAATTGTCACGTCTCCATCAACGACTCAACTCTGACCGCACTCTTGTCTGAGCCAGGCATTGAAACGCAGAGTGGCATAAATCTCTTCAAGGGATTCGATCAGGAGGTGACTGACAGCAAGGGCCAGATGATACTGAACCACTGATCTGGTCGCGTGACCAGAGACGAGTTTGCCTCTTTTTGCCTTGCACGCCGCGCCAACATCATGCGCCCCTCTCTGTGTTGAAGCCTACCTCTGTCAATTGGTGAAAAATCTGTACTACAACTTATCGTCCTGACTTAGCTCTTTTCTCCCGAAGCATAAGGTCCCGCAATCCTCCACCATTCTTGTAATCGCGCCGAGAGCTTCTTATAGCGTCCCGAGCACTTTTCAGCGCTCCACATTCCTCAGCGTTGATCCAGAGTTTTTTCAATTCCTTCAGAGCGGCCAGCACCTCTCTTGAGCTGGTTTCCCGTCACGAACACTTCTCAGCGTATGTCTGTCGATGCCCCTGTGATAGTGGATCAAGTCTAAGGAGACACGCCCCAGCCACTCTCTCAACTGGAACGAAGCGACAGCGTGAGTTGTATGCTCGCGGCCATCTTCCAGGCGAACGTACTCTGTTGCGGTGGAATCGGGTTGCTCCAGGTCATAACCTTGCAGGATGCTCGGATCGTTGCCTCCCTCCCAGCGCCTGTTGCTTTCTTTTAGAATCGGAATCTGCGCCCAATTTGCACAAGACGCCGTTGAAGGAGGCCACGTGTGTTCCGTCCGCAGGGCTGGCCGTATGATCCGCAGAATTTTGGCTCAGGGTGGAAACGATGCTGCTCGATGATGCCTCCATAACACATCGGATCAATCTTGCAAGGCCCGCTTGGGGAGTCTTCATCATAGAGGTGTATTCGTCTCCAGTTGCGATATCCCGATAGATGGCAGTTTTCCAGGCGGTTCGATCTTTCGTGAATGGAGTGACTAAGCAAAGTTTCGATTGCGAACCGTTGGATATTTCTGCCATGAGTTTGAACCGCAAGCATGAAGTTGAGGGGGCGAAACCCGGTCTGACCCTGAATCGCGCTAAGAGTGCTGGGGTCGTAATTGAAATTTGCATCATGGCGGGCAGATCAAAATACTGCTTGCGCCTGGCTCGGGCAGCCTCTGGGCCGTCCAGCTCCAACGCCAGGATGTAGTCCCAAGCATCCCAGATCCATTGATGCTCCTTGTGCTTGCGTTCTTTTTCTTCGAATGGAGGTAAAGAAATCCGAGGCCGTGGGCAGAAGCTTTGACAATCTCTCGGTCTCCGAGTTCATTTTCGATGAACATGCAATACCGCTTCGAACTGATGCTGTAGGCAAACAATTGCCGCTGTTTATCGACATGGGTGAAATTTTCTTTTTCGATCTTTAGCACGCTTTCTTTCCCAGCGTCGCCACGGTAAGGATTGAGAGCGCGCAGCGGCTCCACTACCTTTGTCCGCACTTCCTCCCAGCTAAGTGCATAAACAGCGTCCCGGCCATCGGGCATCTGGCTATTGCCGCCCGGACACGGAACCAATCCGCCTTGTTGAGTAGCCACTATCGCAGCGCTATCTGTATCCATGTAGGGCCCGGCTCCCCCGGCCTTAGTCACTAGCCGCTCTACGAGAGCGAGCAGTAGGTGTGCGCCAGATGTAATCCAAGAAGCCAGGATTGGAAAATACCAACTCCCACCTCGTTCGGTGTTGATCGTGGCGGAAGGGAATGGATCAGCTGTGCCTGAAAATACTTCTATGATTACTTCCTCCGGCTCTACGCGAGGATCAATCTGAGCAAACAGGCCGAAGGCACCCCCGTTTCCAACACATTTGAGAAAGTCGGCAAGGGGCTCATTGGTTTTCTTGATTTTGGCTCTCTCTTCTTGTCACGAACTGGTAGAAGTCATCCTCAGCAGGATTAACCGGGACCTCGCCTCGGATGTGTATTTCCTTGCCAGCTTGCTTTCCGTGCCGGGACAACCTTGAATGCCGACTCTATGATCGGAACCTTGCCGGTCAGCAGAACGGAAGCGGCTAAATCGAATCCGGCATAATATATGCCGTCACTGCCGTATGCATAATTGAAGCCAATGTTTTGAGTCTCGTCATCGTACTTGGCTCGTAGGGGCACGATGTCGCAATTCGGTTTAATCGGTGCGAAGAAGCGGAGCTTAGGCCACGTGCTCTTATCCAGCAGCACCTTAAACGGATTACGCGCTATCTGCTCTAACAGTTCTCGTGCCTCCTGTGCACAGTCTTCGACGCTGACGGATTCGGCCGTCAGAACATCCCAGTTTCTCTGAAGGGCATTGCAAGTCGGGTACGCACTGAGCAGGTCGCAGTAAACGACGGGTATTTTTGTCCTGCGAATCTTGCATTCTGTGCGGCCAGCGTAGAAGGCTTCCATCGCTGAGCCAAGAATTCTCGGGGAAACATCGAATTTCTTCCCTGGATAGACCAAGCCCATATCGCGAAGATATGACTTGGCTAGACTGACCGGAGAGTACGACCGGTCCGGATGCAGGCTGAGATCACTGTGTAGATCAAACTCTTTTCGCAGGGCATTCAGGCACCAGACTGTGGCAGCTACGTCCCGGCGACAATATTTAATCTTCGCTGGGCTGATCGGCCCGGACACGTATTCGGATTTAGCCAGCTCTGCTGGAACATCCAGCGCTCTGCATAATGATTCCAGACTATGACTTCTATTCGTAAGCGCGAAGGCCAGCGTGCGCACATCCAGAAAGCGACCACGCCTGTATTCTTTGATTTCGTCCTCAGTTCCCTCCGTGAAGCCGATTGAGTAAAAGCTCTTTTTGCTGTCAATTGAAGTGCGGGCGATGCCAGGTCTGAATCGGTTAACTTCCCAACGCTTCCGCTTCTCACTCCAATAGTCGCTGAGATAGAACGTGAATCCTTTGCCATCTTTTCGGTCAGTCCAGCGCACGAAGATACGACTGAGATCGAATCCGAGATTGAAGGCTACGAGTGCTCCGCCCGCTCGAAGTGTCGGCCATACCATACTCTCGACGAAGTTTCCTCGGGATCGCAGCGTAAGTTTGTGGCTCTCGGAATAGTCTCGAAGTGTCAACAGCGATCGATCATCGAGTTTATCGGCGAAAATGAGTCCTTCCTCCTGAACAACATAACCATCCGGCGTAAGAGGGCCATAGTGGTAAGCGCCAAATTCGAGCGCAAGCTCTAGGTCCTCGGTTGTCTCGGTGTCGAAAGCCAAGATATATAAAGGATGCTTCGGAACTTCTACGGTCTCGCTCACACTTCCGCTTTCTGTCTTTGGCCGTAGCACAGTGTGGCATCGGGTAAAGATGTCGAGCTCGGTTCGTTCAGGCATAAACTTGTCTCCTTATTGTGGTGGCTGGTAGTGGTCGGTCGGATCGCCATCGATTTCCTGCGCCCAGCGACGTAACGCCTGGGCTATCGATTCGTGAGACTCGGCAAGCCCAAGCAGGCGAAGGCGAGAGATTTCATTCCTGTTGAGATCGGGTGCGGTTCGAATTCCGTTTCTGGTCAGCCCGAGTACATCCCGTCGGTATTCAATTTTGCGATGACAGTTGCGACAGCGGATTTCCATCAGTGCCGAATCGAGTTTCTTTCCTACTACGTGGTGCAGTTCGAGGCATTCAATTGCGGTCTCCGCGCAATAGACGCAGATTGGCGTGCGGGTACCGAGTTCAGCCAGTCGCCGCTCTCGCCGCAATGCAATCTGCGCCGGTTCGATCATCCCTCGCCCCCGACGCTTGCGTAAAATTGCTCCGGCTTGATTGCACCCTGTTCCGCGAGAGCGCTTATCAGCGCCGGATCAGTCAGTAACTCAACACCGTCAATTGACTTCCCCTGAAAAGACTTAAGAAGAGAGTCGTCACCCTTGCGGAGGTAGTGCAATACTGCCCTCCGATGTGCAGCGTTAACGCTTGCGTTCTTGGAACCGTGTATTTTCTTAGCCGCGTCGCCGAGCGCGGTGGTGACCTGCATCTCGCGAATCCGGCGGTCTTCCTTAGTGACGCGAAGACGTTGACCCGGCTTGGACGGCAGAACTTCCGAACCAACGTACTTATGGAAGGATCGGGCAGTGGTTCCAGCTTCGCCCAGTGCATCCTCTAGTGCGTAACCTTTACGACGAACCAAATTCAGCGCATGGAGAGTACGATTGCGAGCCTGCCTCTCACGTTCATTGCGAGGAGCTACGTTGCGTCTGTGTCTGGCCACGGTTCTTGCCCTCCTGACTCGTGTTTCCTGTTTCCCACGGTCAGCCTTGCAATAGCCATGCCACGAAATCTATCTAACCAACACATAAATAACGGCTTATTAAATTTATGGTGCTAACATACAAATGGCTGTATTATTTCACGGTGCTATAGTCAGAATGGCTTACAATTTTCCGGTGCAGGGCGCGAAATCCTCGGAAACGTTGTTGGGTTCGCCCGGTGGGAAATAGTTGCACACTTTGGGTAAGTCTCTACGCGGAGTCTTGCGATGCAAAACGACTTAAGGGCCTCGGTCCTGTTTCCCGATGGCCGAGGTGAAGCTAAAGGGCGGGGACGTACTCCGTTCGACAAAGATAACCTCGGCGACCGAAGGGACTCTCTTCTTGAAGCATTGTCATCCTGGTGGGCGGAGATGGGATGGCAACTGACACATGCAACAACGCGACAGGAACTCAGGGACGCTTTCGAACCTCTGAAGGGTACTGCTTCGCGAGACTTGGTCGCGTACTTTCTGCACTCCACATCGGCGACTGCTTCCAGAAACGAAATTAGATCCATGAGAAGGCAGCGCGACAAAGACATGGAGCGACGCCGTGAGGCCCAGACGGTTCACGACAGGTGCGTTGATGCATACCATGAGGCGGAATGGGCGATAGGTGCCGCTAAGCCGGAGCAACTCGAAATAGTACAACGTGCGTTCTGCAAAAGACGAGCGGAATGGCAGAAAGCTGTAAGCGAATTGGAGGCCGCGAGAACTGCCGAAAACACGCGGGAACAGCAACTAGTCAACATCGAGGCCGGTTTCGCTCAAGATGAACTTCTAAAGTTTATTAGGAAGCGATTCATCGAGGGCAGATATGCCAAGAATCCTCTCAACTTCGCCAATGCAATGGCTGGTTTGCCATCTTACAGCTGGGGACCATTTCTAGGGGTTTGGTATTCGTACGGAAAGTACTCAAAGCTTAAATACAAGAAATGGCCTCTTTTTTCTTTTCAGGTGTTCAAAACGATTGAAAAGATATGGAACCTTTATCAGCGGCAGCCTTCCTCCAGCTCCGCAATGGAGTTCTTTCGGCGACAGATTCGAGCTCTTCGAAAGACCATTCGGCCAGAGCCTTCAGAGTCGGGTGAACTATCAGTCAGCCAAAAGAGACTGGCCAATCCTGTGCGCGCTCATTTAGTGGAAAAGTGGGTTGATCTTCAATTAGCTCTCGAACAGAGTTTGATGTCCCCTGTAGAGCCGGATCGGATGTCGTTTGTAATTGGCAGCCACTTCGCGAGAATCAAAATGGAGCCAAAAACAGCCGTTGACAGGGTAATCGCCAGTGCACGAGGCGTCGACGATTAAGGGGCGACCATACGTCATTGATATAAAATGGGGTAAGACAAGAACGGGCCTGCCGACTGTTAGTAGCAGCCGACAAGCCCTGACCACCATCGGAGGCGAATCCAATGGCAGCTACGAAAACCGTACCGCAACTCCCGCTATCCCACAATTACCCGGTTGAATTGCTGATCCCGCGACACGGCGTAGTCACCCTTTACGGCTATGGCATTCAGGTCCGCGTGGATCGGGGCCACCTGTTTCTGGAGGATGGCATCGGCGCTGACCGTCGGCGATACCGTCTTCCGCGCGTCGATCACGGCCTGCGCCGCCTCGTCGTTATCGGCTCGGACGGAATGGTTTCACTTGCGGCTCTCCGCTGGTTAGCCGATCAGGATGCCAGCTTTGTCATGCTTGAACGCGACGGGTCGGTACTGGCGACGACCGGCCCAGTTCGCTCCTCGGATGCCAAGCTCCGGCGTGCTCAGGCCATGGCGCATTCGTCTGGGGCTGCACTGCGAATCACGCGAGAATTGATCAGCCAAAAGTTGATCGGACAGGAACGGGTTGCGCGTCATAAGCTGCTCGATTCAACAACTGCGGATGCAATTGCTCAATTTAGAACCGAAGTGCCAACCGCCGACAGCATCACAACAATCCGGCTGATCGAGTCGCAAGCTGCCCGAGCGTACTGGTCAGCGTGGAGCACGTTGCCCATCAACTTCCCGAAGAATGACCTGAGTCGAGTTCCCGAGCACTGGCAGAGTTTTGGCGCTCGCGTCTCGCCGCTCACTGGATCACCCCGGCATGCCGCCAATCCGCCGAACACAATTCTGAATTACCTCTACTCAGTTCTTGAGTCTGAAGCTCGGCTCGCCGCCGCCGCGCTGGGACTGGATCCAGGGTTGGGAGTTTTGCACGTTGACACCCCGGCTCGCGATAGCTTGGCCTGTGATCTCATGGAGCCGGTTCGCCCTCAGGTAGATGCTTACTTGCTTGACTGGATCACCCGGCAACCCCTCAAACGAGAATGGTTTTTCGAGCAGCGGGACGGCAACTGTCGACTCAGGGGTCCATTTGCCGTGCGGTTGTCCGAAACAGCTCCGATGTGGGGTCGGGCTGTAGCTCCGACAGCGGAGTGGGTAGCGCAGCAATTGTGGTCGACGACGCACAAAAGGACCCAAACTGATTTGCCGCCGACGCACTTGACCCAAACGCACAGACGCGAAGCGAAGGGTGTGGCGTCAACACCCATGCTGTCAGTTCCACGACGAGCGGAGAACCTTTGTCGTAGTTGCGGGAAGTCCATCAATGCCGGTCGAGAGCATTGTGCTGATTGTGCCGTCAGTCCTGCGACTGAACGACTTGCTATTGCCGCCCGACTCGGACGGGCTGCTGCGCAAACCCCGGAGGCGTTGGCCAAACAGTCGGCCTCCCAACGTAGGCATTCACAGGCACGCTCATCATGGGACGGATCGAGCCAACCAGCATGGCTGACCCGCGAATTCTTCTCACAGAAAATTCAGCCGGTACTTTCGCACGTTTCGACATCTGTCATTCGATCAAGCATAGGAGTGTCCCGGTGGTATGCGAGCCGGATACGACAAGGCTACCAACCACATCCACGGCATTGGGAGGCGCTGGCGGGGCTGGTCACAGCTGCTCCTCAGAGGTGCCATCGAGGACCTGAAAAAACGACTGGACGTGCTCCCGTCTGACCACCGACCGGAATTGTTGAGCATGGGAATCGAACATCAAATGTGCTCCCCCCTCTAAAATGTCTCGCTCCGCTGATTCAAAGTCTCCGGCGAACCGTAAATCGGGATACCGTTCCCTAAATTTTGCCCTAAACTCCCGATATTGCGTCATAGCGGCGGAGAAAACGCGCGCCGCATCCTTAGCCAGGGCATAAATCGCGACCTCGGCGACCAGTATCGACTGCCGCGCCGAGCGATAAGCATCGGTGGTTTCCTCTCCGAGTAACTGTTGGCAAGCGTCAACGATTCGCTTACTCGCAGAAATCGCACTATCCACCATGTTTAGGTCTATACACCAGAACGCAAACAAAGATTGCAGTTCTAGAGTGTCGTCCAAATAGCTCAACTGTTTTTGTTCAAACATCGTCGGAATCACTCGCGAGTAGACCCCAGTAGTCTGCCAAGATATAAAGTTACGAATTTCCTTTGTAAAGGAGACGCGACTTTCCTGCTCTCTGGCTGACTCCCAATCCCGTGCCTCAATTTTGGGCAGCTTTTCTATCGCCTGGCATAACCAAACATGACTTTTGACCATCTCCTCCAAGGTGCTATTCAGATAATGCATCAAGAAGGAATTCTTCTTTACCGCATCCTTGCCTAGTTCGGCTAGATGAAGCCAGAGCCGATCGTTGAGTTCCTTATAGGACGACCGCAGATGCTCAAGCTTTTCCCAATTGTCAGTACTAGAGAACTTCGCGATGCCATTTACCAGAGCGATATTTGTTTGCGCCAGGCCGGAGCGTTCCGTCACGCTGATGAACGGACCGACCGAGTATGCTACTTTGTTCATGTCGAGACCGAGAGGGCTCGCCAAGCGCAACGTTGACAATCCGAATAACTCTTCGAGTACGTGCTTGGTTATGAAGGTGTTCGACCGGCCATACACACAATTGTGAAGAAGACAGTCGGACAATCCGCGTACCGCTGCGTTTAGCACTACGTCGCTTAACGCTAGTATCGCGCTCACACCAAGCTCTTCGAGTCTTCCGGCCTGTGTGGTCGCGTCCAGATGCAGGTCGCGATCTATGGAGCCTGTGCACAACTCTCGAAGTTGATCGGCACCGATCAGCGCTACATCGTCAAATCGACGGTTCGATGCATCCTTGATCGCCCCCCAAAGATAAACTGCGACGAAGGACGCTACAGGGTTCGAACCGTGGTCCGGGAAGTAGGAACGGACTGGCCAGGATGCCTCGCTCAGTTCAGTCAATGTTCCCGTGACCTCCTTTATTAACTCTTGATCCGAGTTGGCAATGCCTCGATCAGCGTGCGCTTTGAGCTGTTCAAGCTGTTGTGTCAAAAGGGCGTCAAAGCGATTTTCCGATGGAAAGAACAGCCCCATGCTGCTACTCGGTATCCGCAGCGATCGGTCGCGTGCTATTAGATATCGGGACAATAGATCCTTAACCTCCCCAAAGGCATGGCGTGTAACGTCATACTTCTTCAGTTCTGCATATCGAACGATGATGACATGAAGTTCGTCGAGTGACAGCTGGAGCGTGGCGAACAGGCCAGGATTTCGATCAAACAGCGCAAAGCGAAGCTGTCGCCAATTGATACCTTGCTTCAGGCTTGCTCCTTTCTACGTCGATATCGCACTTCTCTCTCCATCGTGCGCTCTATTTTATTGATAGTTACCAGCGACCTCCTCGCACGTCCGGCAATTTTGGAGATGATGAAGTGGGGGTCTGAGAATCTGATCGTCCGGTTGAAGTAGAGTTTTAGAAGAAAGATTGTTGCGACCAAGATGACGAAATCTGTTGTCATGGCGAGGACCGCGGATTCCTTTTTCAGAAGCGCGGTCGCCATTGCGAAGACCGTAAAAGCGGCTAAGCTCCCATAGACAAGGCGTAAGACCCAATCGCGTGCATATTCTCTGAGAGTGAGACTGGTTCCGCGTTCAGCTACCTGTTGTATTGAGAATAGGCTTAGGGAGAAAACGATGCCTATTACTCCTAACATTGCAGCCCCCACGGCAATACCCAATTGCGAGAGCACGCCTGTTGTACTAAGTGATTCAGCATTTGCGGTCAGAGAAGATTTGTGATGAACGAGTTCAAATCCTAAAAAAGCTAGCGGAAAAATAAAACAGACAATGCCAAAGAAGCGATAAAGAGTTTGTGCATGTTTATGGTAACGAAGTGAGGTTCTTCTCAGATAAACGCCTGTTGCTAGTCTCAACCTAAGCACTGATCGTCGGAGGAGACGACGAAAATGACTGAAGTTGTGCATTAGGGCGACGTACACGCAGCACTATTCTACGCGCAGTCGCAATCCGGAGCTTCGCAACATGCTGTTGATCGTTTCCTTCGCCGCGAACGCATTCACCCTGGAACGCGGAAAAAGCTGGCACAGGCAGTGGAGAAACTAGAGCGCTGTGGTCAATGAGTGTAATCAAGATTTTAAAAGAACAGATTCTTCGTTGAGGGTCACCCAGCGCATGCGCGAAACTAGGGCAGAGAGGCAGCATAACGATCAGGGGCTCTAATCGAAACGTCCTTCCTGCTGCTCTCGACTTCTAGCTTGTGGAACTGACCACTCTTCTCCTCCGGCAGTGCGACCGTCACAGCGAAAATGTTGTTCAGTTCATTTGCGATATCAGCCACGGCCGTCTGGACATCGTCTTGTTCGGGAAAGTATGCCTTCCCACCAGTTCTTTCCGCTAATTGCTTGAGGGTGCTGACTCCGCGCATGACGTGCGGGGAATTTAGGGTGGCTTGACCGAGCACGTACACCTTTATTCCCGCCGTCACCAAAGCTAACTCCGCCGCTTCCTCAGGCTTGACACTCGCGTTGTCTCCGCCATCGGACAAAATGAACATGACACGTGGACCCGGATCGGGAGCGTTCTTCAACATGTAATTAGCGCTGGCGATCATGGCATCGTAGAAAGCCGTGCCTCCTTGTGGCCAATCGTTTGCAATGCGATACACGAATTGCTGTGGATCGGTTCCTTCGCCGTCGAGAAAGTATCTGCTCTTGTTGAGGACAACCAGTAATCCGTGATCACTTCCGGCTTTAACCGCCTTCGACAGAAGTTCAGTGGCTTCGTCCTGCTGCAACTTGAAACCGTCACGCCGGGAACCACTGCTGTCAAACAGCAGGCAGTAGCGGAGTGGAGTTTCGGCAGCAACCCGGTGCACTTCCTGCACGATGGCAGACTTTCCATCTACCTTAATCGTAATGTCTGCTGTAGAGAGTTCGATGGGCCTTGCGTCCTTAGGCTGTGCAGTAATGAAAATGGTTGACGAGGAGGCAGGTGCGTTTGGTGGTGATGATGCCGAGTATGCTATCAAATAATCAATGTTCGGTGGCCAACAAGATCCCAAGCCCGCAATGCTAGGCCCACCGTTGCAGTCAGGAGCGTTTCTCCCAGACGTGGGCATGGGCGGGCCCTCGTACGGTCGACTGTCCGGCCCGGCTTGCTCCTGTGCTTTTGCAGGATCGAAGAGTGTCAATTGCAGAATGCGACGCTCGAACTCATCCAAGGCTTTCTTGTCGAAAGAGAACGCACACACGTCCAGAACGTACCCCTTTAGAACTGCCGCGTACGTCACGCCATAAATCGCGCCATAAGCAGTAACCTTTCGCCACGTGCCCTTTGAAAACTCCTGTCCACTGACCTGAACGAGATGAACGTCGTGTGCACCAAGAGCCAAGACTGCCTTCTTCGGGTCCGCGTTGCCAGACTTGCTGACTTCGTCCGCCAGAACAGCGATTACGGGATACCCTTTAATGCCACTACTAGCAAGGAACAAAACGTGACGGAAAGGTTCGCGCGGGTCCCCATTCTTTGGAAGAATCCGAAGGTCAGCATCCCGTGGCAACGGCAGCGAAAAACCAAAAAATGCATTTGTGTATTTCGCTGGCGCCACGAAACCATCCTCCGGCCTCGGTAGCGTCTGGGCTTGAGGTCTCGCTATGGCGACAGCTAGCAGCAGCACCGTTCCGAAAATCATCCTCACCATGGCAGCATCGTAGCATTCCCTAGAGGTAATAGAGCAAGCTGTGCATGACCGATTCGTACATCTCTTTGAACTCCTTTAGCTGTTCACGAGTAAAAGTCCGAGGATCGTATGATTCCCTCAAAGCCCGAGCAGGATGAATCAAGTTCCGAAACTTCCTGATCTTCTCGACCACCTCTTTTGCGACATACTTTGGAGGCTCTTCGTCCTCCCGAACGTGCGATGGAATATTGACGGGTGCGTTTAGAACGTCAATTTCGTTGGCGACCTCTATCAACTTTGACATATTAAACGAGTCGGGTATTTCGAGCTCACCACCGTTGTCCTCGCCAAACTCAACTAGGAGATAGGTCAGAACCGCAGTCTCAAGAGCCAACGCTAAGGCGACGGCTGCCATAAAGTATTGACCAGAGTCCTCTAACTCATGGACCTTGTCCGTGTAGAACACTAGAAGTTCATTAGCCGCGTCACCATGCCTCGTTCCAGTCAATTTCCCCATACTCAGCGGGATGATACACCTCACTCCTAATTCCAATCCTCCGAAAAGCTGCGTGGGAAGGAATCACGAGTGCCGATCGGTAATTGCGATACGCTTGTGATGTCGCAACGAGTGTGGGGAGCGCTTTGCAACGCAGCGCGCGGGCGGGCGGGGCGGGCCAAGTCAACAGCGGTGGGGGTGGGGCTGAGCATTTTCCCCTCAATGCGTAATACCCCGTCAAACGGGCAACGGGTCAGGAGACAGAGGCTCGCGAAAGTACACGCCTACCCCCAGGCACTGGGTGTAATGTGACGATCAATCCGTAGGACGGCGCTCTCATCGGATTCCCACCGTCACTGATCTCGGTTTTTCAACGATCTTCACGGCAAAGGCGCACGATAGAGCGCTGGCAAGCCGAAGGCGCGGCCGCAATCGCTGGCAAACACGATGGACTTCGAATCCAGTGCCCACGCCGGGGATGAGCTGTTGCAATTCCCGCCAGTCAAGCGCGTCTCCTGACCATTAGCAAGGTTGCGCAGCCAGATTTGCTCTGGTCCGTTCCGCGCCGAAGTGAACGCCGTCCATTTCCCATCAGGCGAGACCACCGATTCCACCGGGGCGACCGGCACCGCCGCAACTTTCACGGTGGTCTCCCGGGTAGCTGGATCGAACTGCATCATGGTGGATGTCCGGTTCGCTACCAATTCAAACAGGATAGGTCCGTCGGGGGTGGTTGCGACGGGATGTAGGGCGTCGCCTTCAAATTCCAGTTCTTCATTGCTATTGTCGTGAAGCCAGCGCAATACGTAGCGGCCTTCGCCCATCGACTGGTAGAAAATCCCTGCTTGCGAGATCGCCGGGTATGAAGAGAACATCGCTCCCTCTTGGACAGCAACGCGCTCGAAATGTTGGCCGGGCTCCGCGGCGAATGCGCGCATGTGTTGTCGGGCGTCAATGAACGCAACGAGGGAAGCCAGAACTGCGCCAGCGATGATCCACTCGCGAGACGAAGTTCGCCAGCGCTGCCATCCCGGCACGACAAATAGGGCAATCTGCAACCACACCTTTGGAAACAGCCACAGGATCCCGAGAGGAGCGGTCAACAACACATACGAGGCAATGAAGAACGCGCATTGCCATGGCGGCGAGTCATCCAACAGGAGCACCAGCGGCAGCAACAACACAATGAACGTATAGGATGCCGTGCTGGTGGACAACAAAACTACAGCAATGACAAACCAGGCAAAGTCACGACGATCGGTGGATGGTTTTAAGGCAACACCGAGAAACAGAAAAATAACGACTGCCAGAGTAACGAGGCTTCGAAGAAAGAAAAACGTCCAGAGAGACTCCAAAAGCGGACGAGGATTCAGTTCTGGTTCCCGCACCAAGAAATGCCGGAGCATGGTCGAATATGTCGGCACACCCGGGGCATAGGGATCAATCGAACCGCCTTCGAGGGATCTCGGCAAAATCTGAGTAACGTAGTAAACAATGTCACTCCAACCGAACAAGACGATTGCAATAACTCCCAGGCAAGCCATGGCGGCGATCATTCCAAAGACCGCCCTCCATTTACGTTTGGCCAGGTAATACAACAAAAACGGGCCGCCATATAATTTCAAGCCAAACGCGAGGCCAGCCAATGAACCGCTTAGGGCCGGGCTCCCGCGGTCCAGACAGTAATAAGCAAGGGTCAGCAACAAAAGGAGGAAAACGTAGTACTGACCGTAGAGGAAGTTAGTTCGAAGAGAGAAGTATCCGCAAAACACCAGAAGCCATATTTGGTCAAAACGGAATCGCGTCATGCGCGAAAGCAACCACACCGTCATTGCCAGAAAACCAAGATTACAGACCAGCCACGCCTGCTTGGCTCTTATCGGCGTCAGTCCAGTCAGACCAACGAGAGGTAGCATGGTGAGAGGCGTCTGCGGGGTGTAGGCACCGAGCTGGCGCTCGACGCCGGCATAGTTCATCTGCCGTCTGAACCAGGTCCAATCGTAGTAGTTGTGCAGAGGCTGGCGTTGCCGGACCAGCGTCGCGGCGGTGTAGTAGTTTGGGAAGTCAGTATTTAAGTGCTTCCACCCGCCTCGAAATGCTGTTACCAGAAAAAACAAAAATGTGAGAACGGCCAGCCAACGCGTTGCCAGAGTGACATTCGAGCTCGATAGTAAGGCCCTCACTTGTTTACAGGGGACAAGCCTGGCGGGACTGAAGGCCGGCCCGGACGACAATCCTACACTATTGACTTGATTTGGAGGTTAGGCGGATCGCGGACGAGCCGGATTCCTACTTCTTCTTCGACATTTTCCGGTTGATCTCTTCCATGAGCTTGGGGCGAAGATCGGCCAGGACGCTGTCGACGATGCTGGCGACGTTGCTCTGGTCGCCGTCGGGGGTTGCGGCAGCGGCTTCCCGCAAAAGCTGTTCGGCGCCTGCGGCTACGGCCCGGGCGGCAGTGTCGGGCGGCGCTGACTCGGGCTGGTTAACTTCTTTTTCTTTTCCTTTTTCTTTGGCTTGAGTTTCTGCTACTTCGTTGCCCTGGCTGCTGTCGTGGACTTGACGCCAGGTCGCCCATGCCGCTGCCGTGTTCTTCACAGTTTCAGAGTCGAGTTTCGGTTCCGGCGCGGTTTGGGCGGCTGGGTTTTCAACTGTTTCTTCCCTGCGTGGGACGGCGACTATCTCGGCTATCGCGGGTTCCGGTTGAGGCTTTAAATCCTGCGCCGGCTCCCGCCTCGACTGAGAGAATGCTTCCGTTCCAGATGCCTCTAAGGACGCCTCGACCGGAGTATTCACGGCCGCGATGGGGGTTGGGGCCGCAGCCTCAAAAGAAGAAGCCACTGCCACCGGTTGTAGCTCGGCGACCGGCACTGGCGCCGCTTCCACCGAAGCAATATTTCTGGCAGGTTCAGGTTCCGGAACCGGGTGAGGCGCCGGATTCGAAATCGTCGCGGTCGTTTCCGTCAAGGCTGGCGCGGAAGAAGGCTGTGGAATCGCAGCAATGCTGGCGGAGCCGGCAGCGGCAACTGCCGCATACGCCTTCTGCATTTCCTGATCCAGCGAAATCGCGGACTCGCTGCCTTCGAGAGCCACCGAGACCGCCGTCCATCGCGATCCGCCTACACCCGCAGCCACTACGGATTCGGCGGTGGCCGCCATGGTTACGGGCACGTCTTGCGTTTCTTCTATGCGAACATCCGGCGTGCGAACATCCGGTATGCGAACATCGGGACTAATATCGCCCTTCCGGCGACCGTATAGTTCAACGGCAGCCGGCTCACCAGCTGTGTCTTTGGATTTGCTTTCTTCTTTCTTGTTTTCTGCGGGAGTTTCCAGCTTCGCTTCGGTTGCGACCCCAGGGGCGGAGTCACGCAAAACCTCAGCGGCCGACGGAGAATTGTTTTCTGTTCGATCAGGAGCCCGCTCCAGGTTTGGCTGGCTGGCCGGAGCGCTCTGGGCGTCCGCATTGCTGGTGGCAGAAGCCTGATGCTCTTGCTTGATCGCGGAGGCCACCATCTGCATCTGGGCCGCGGCGGCGGCGATGGCGGCAACTTCTTCGGGCGTTACATCCTTGGGCAGGCCAGCAGGGGCCAGTGCGGCCACATCCAGGCTTGCTTCGACCGGTTTTTCCTCGCGGCGTGTTTCTTCATTCGTATTCTTATTCTTATTCGAAACCTTCTCGACGGGGCTCGAGGTTGAAGCTTCGTCGGCAACCTTCTCTTCCGGCTCCGTCTTCTTCTTGGGGAAGCCGATGCGGCTCTTCCATCCATTGTCGGCGTCCGTAGGTTCGTCGCGGCCGCCGCGGCCGGATTCATCCGCTGCCGCCATCGCCCGCGCGAAGCGCCCGGGCTTGGAGGATTCGGATCGTGGCACGACTTTATCTTCGAGCTTCGACAGAGTACTCAGCAGCTCGCTGGCTTCAAAAGGTTTGACGATGAAGCCTTCGGCGCGCACCCGCTGCGCCTCTTCCGGCTTAAAAGGCTCGAGCTTGCCGACCGTCAGCAGCACCGGAATCCGCGCCGTTTCCGG
This sequence comes from uncultured Acidobacteriaceae bacterium, assembly GCA_963807145.1. Taxonomy (GTDB): domain Bacteria; phylum Acidobacteriota; class Terriglobia; order Terriglobales; family Acidobacteriaceae; genus Sulfotelmatobacter. The sequence continues at coordinate 64,837 of CAWEBA010000022.1, forward strand.
CGATTCCTTGAGGCGCTGGCAAACCTCCAGCCCGCTGTAGCCGGGCATGTAAACGTCAAGAATGACGAGATCGGGTTTCAGTTCGCCGATTTTCTTCAGCGCGGCCGAGCCGTTGTTAACGGCAATCACCTCATACCCCGCATCCACGAGGATTTTGCGGCCCATGTTTTGGGCGGTCACGCTGTCGTCGGCGAGCAGTATCTTCCGGGCCAAAGGAATTCCTCTGATGAGGGGAGATAACGCGAAGGTAACCTGACCGTTGATGTAAGTCAATGATCGGACGGCATGTTACCAGGTTACTAGTGGTCAGCGCCTACCGCGTGTGGGAGGCAGTCCGCGGGCGGTCAAAAGCGGGAAAGTGAGGTCGACAACCGCTTCAGAACGAAATGAGCTTCTTCAGTCCCTTCTTTTTCTTCTTCTTGCTGCTCGAAATATCCTTATCACTGGCCAGCGCGGAGTTCGAACTGGCAACTGCCCCGTTACTGGAGGAAGATGCTGTCTGCTGGATCTCGTTGATCTGCGTCGGCGCAGGCGCTGGGACTTCGTTCGCCACGGCGCTTTGACTTTCCGTCGGCTTCAATTCATTCGGGTCCGCCGTCGCGGCTGGCTTGAGTTCGTTCGGATCGGCGGCAGTCGCGGAATTCGGACGGGCAAAAGGATCGGCATTCGCCGCCGCAGGCGCATCGGAACGCGGCGCGGGCTCGTTCGCTCCGGGAGGTCCAGATTTCACGATTTCGCTGCTCAGACCATGTTCGCCGGCAGGAATACCCATCGCCTGCCGCATGGTTTCTCCTGCCAACTGGTTAGCTGACACCGGAGTCGGGTCCACCAGCGTCGGCTCGCCCACTTTCGCCGCCGCCGTCACGTCCGGACCCTTTTTTACCACGGTCATTAGGCGGTCCAGCGTGCTGGCCTCCTGCCGGCTTTCCTCTTCAGCCTTGTTCTGGGCCACTGCGGCCTTCGTTGGTCGCGGAATCGGTTGATGCAATGCCGCCAGCCGCTTCTTTGCCTCATCCTCACGTTCCATCAACGGGTACCTAGTGATGATCTGCGAATACGCCGTCGATGCATCTTTGGTGAGAGCCGAAATGTAGCTGCCTTTCGCGGCCTCCCCAACACAGCCCGGCGGAGTGTTGAACCCCTGGCAAGCCGGCCTTCCCCGCACCTGCGCGATCTGCGCTTCCCGGTTCTGGCCAATCAGGTACAGCGCTTCGTCGGCCCGGCTGTACAGCGGATATTTGTCCACCAGCGACTGCAGCCGCGCAATCGATGCCTGATACGATCCGCGATCGTAATAGAACTTCCCAATCTCAAACTCCCGATCGGCCAGCACTTCCTGCACTTCAAGCAGCCGCTCCTTGCCTTCTTTCACCAGCTTCGCGTTATCGGGATACTGCATGATCAGGTTGCGGTACTCATCCTCGGCGCGCTTGGCGTGGGTATAGTCGCGATCAGACTTCTCCATCTGCTCGTACTGGATATTGGCGATCTTCAACTGCGCCTCGGCCGCCTCGGGCATGTTGGGAAAGAAGGTCTCGAAGTCGCGGTATTCCTGTTCCGCCTGCTCCAGAGATGCGGTCCCGCCTTCGGCGTACCAAGAATCGCCCACGGCCAGTTTCGCCCGGGCAATAAACTCTGAGTCGGGATAGGTAATGATCAAGGTCTGCAAGGTCATGCGCGCCACGTCGAAGCGGTTATGCTTCATCGCGTCCATGGCCTTGTCGAACAGCACCTTGTCGGGTTGCTTCGACCCCACGTTGGCCAACGGATTTACGCTTTTCTTATTGGTGCAACCGACGGTCACTGCGAGAAAAATGGCGAGCGCCGCAATCAATGAGAATCGACGTGACATAAGACCTCGAATCAGAATTGCAGATTGAAAATTATTACACTTTCAAGAGCGCCGCTTCCGCGGCTGCCTTCAGCAGCCCCTCTGTATTCTTCTTTGGATCACCGCTGCCGAACACGGCGTTGCCCGCCACCAGGATTTCTCCGCCTGCGCGAACCACATCCCCGACCGTGTCATGCCCTACGCCGCCATCCACTTCGATGCGGTAAGTCAGCCGGCGCTGGCCGCGAATCTCAGCTAATTGCCGCATTTTGTGCAAAGTAGAAGGGATAAACTTCTGTCCCCCAAACCCCGGATTCACCGACATCACCAGCACATACTCCACAATATCAAGCACTTCAGTCAGGGTGTCGACCGGCGTAGCCGGATTAATCACGACCCCTGCCATGCAATCGTGGCTCTTGATCAGATGCAGCGTGCGGTTCAGGTGTCGGCAAGCTTCCTGATGCACTGAAATCCAATCCGCCCCAGCCTCGGCAAACACCGGAATAAACTCGTCCGGATTCTCGATCATCAGATGGCAATCCAGCGGCAAATCAGTAACCCGCCGCAGCGACTTCACCACCGGAGGCCCGATCGTGAGGTTGGGGACGAAATGCCCATCCATAACATCGACATGGATGACGCTTGCGCCACCTTCCTCGGCGGCGCGTACTTGTTCGCCCAGACGGGCAAAGTCCGCGGAAAGAATCGAAGGTGCCAGCTCGATCAAAAGATGTCTCTTAAGACGTTGCTTCTTAGAACGTTCTCTCTAGAGTGTTGTCAGTTAGACCCTGGGCTTGCGGTCGGAAAGCTCTTAGAAGTTTACCATCCAAAGCGGCCCGGATACAGCAGATTGTAGCCCCATGTTACCCTCGTCGGACATGTCCGCCGTGCCTCAATTCACCACCGCCGCTTACGGCATGGCCGCAGTCCTGGCCTGGGGTACCAGCGACTTCCTTGGCGGCTACGCCACCCGCCGCGCCAACGCGTTCTTGTTCACCGTGGTCGTGAACCTGGGCGGCCTGCTCGTCGTGGGCACGCTGGCAGCCGGCACTCATACTCCGTTCCCTCCTCTTCGCAGCGTAGCTTGGGTCTTGGCCGGCGGCATCTCCGGAGGCGCTGCGCTGGCCATCTTCTACCGCGCACTCTCTTCGGGACGAATGGGACTAACCGCGCCGGTCGCCGCTGTCCTGAGTGCCGCTATTCCAGCAGTGTTCTCGATCTTCACGGAAGGTATGCCCGGCAGGATTCCCCTGCTCGGCTTCGTCATCGCGGCGGTTGGCCTCTGGCTCATCACCCGCACAGAAGATGGCAGCAAGCCCGAAGGCATCGGCCTCGCTGTCATCGCAGGCATCGGCTTCGCCAGCTTCTATTTATCCGTCCGCGAGGCCGGCGACGTTTCGGCTTTTTGGATTGCAGCACTCACCCGAACCGGCGGGCTGATTGTCACCTCGCTGATTGTCCTGATGCTGAGGAATTTTCGCGACATCACCTCAGCCGGGGTGCGCTGGGGCGCCATCACCGGCTGCATCGATTCCCTCGGCACCATACTCTTCGTCCACGCCAGCCAGAGCGGGCGCCTGGACGAAGCGGTCGTCATCTCATCGCTCTATCCGGCCGTAACTGTGCTGCTGGCGAGGCTGTTCCTGAGAGAACATTTCACCCGCTGGAGGCTGGTTGGGCTACTGGCTGCCCTGGCGGCCGTGCCGATGATCGCGTCGGGGTAAGGTTAATTTATTCCATATTCTAGAATCTGGAATAGAGACTATGGCGCTTGTCGAAATCCGCAACCTCACCAAGATTTATCCGCAAGGCGAATCTGTGCTCAGCGGGAAATCCCACAGCGAAGTCCGCGCCGTCGACGATGTGTCGCTCGAAGTTCACGCCAGTGAGACTCTCGGACTGGTCGGTGAATCCGGCTCAGGCAAGAGCACACTGGGGCGCCTCCTGCTGCGCCTCATCGAGCCCACTTCGGGCAGCGTCCGCTTCGAAGGCCGCGACCTGCTCGCCGCGAGGCCCGGCGAAATGCGCCGCCTGCGCCGCGATATGCAGATCATCTTTCAGGATCCCTTCGCCTCGCTCGATCCCCGCTTCCGCATCGAAGACATTATCGCCGAGCCGCTTCTTATCCACGAGAATGGAAGTTCGAAAGGCGACATCCGATCTCGCGTGGTCGAACTTCTGCGCGCCGTCGGCCTCGACGAATCTATCCTGCAGCGTTTCCCCCACGAATTCAGCGGAGGTCAGCGCCAGCGCATCGGCATCGCCCGCGCTCTCGCGCTGCGCCCGAAGTTCATCGTGGCCGACGAACCGGTCTCCGCGCTCGATGTCAGCGTCGGAGCGCAGATCGTTAACCTGCTCGCGCAACTCCAGCGCGACTTCGGCCTGACTTATCTTTTCATCTCGCACTCCATGCCGGTCGTCCGTTACCTCTCGACGCGCATTGCGGTAATGTATCGCGGCAAGATTGTGGAAGTCGGCGAAACCGCGCAGATCACCGAACGCCCGAAGCATCCCTACACCCGCAGCCTGCTCGAGGCAACGCCGGAGGTGGCAGTCTAGGTTGCCATGTGCCGGCACAGCTTCGAACCTGTGCCATACTTCTTCGATGTCCCCTCCCGGCCGTTCCCGTGATCTCGCCGAGCTAATCCTCGGTTACGGCCTGGTTGTTGGGATCATCTGGACTCCGGAGCACCTGCAGCGCTTCCTCTCGCCGATCGCCCTGCTGTTTACTTTGTCGGTAGTGCTCGCACGCCGCCAAAGTCGCGATGAACTGGGCCTCGGCTGGCGCGGCCTCATCCCATCGCTCTGGATCCTGCCCGCTGCCGTCGCGCTTGCCGGCCTGAGTACCTTCGTCGCCGCAAGAATCGGCACGCTGCATCCCCTGTATAAAGCCGATTTCGCCCACGTCTCCGGCTACGTGCTCTGGACCATCTATCAGCAGTTTCTTCTGCAGGACTATTTCATGGACCGCCTGCTCCGCCTTCTCTCGAATGAAGCCGCTGCCGTGGCGCTCGCCGGAACACTCTTCGCCGCAGCACACCTGCCCAATCTCGTGCTCACCGCCGCTACGCTCGTCTGGGGCATTTTGTCCTGCGCCCTGTTCCTTCGCTATCGCAACCTCTGGGCGCTCGGCGTGGCCCAGGGACTGCTCGGCATCTGCTTCGCCGTCTGCGTACCGGACGCGCTTCATCACCATCTGCGCGTGGGTTTGGGCTACCTGAAGTATCGCCCGACGACGCCGGCTCCCTGAGCGAACGGGCACGTTAGTTACCTTGCCGCTCGCGCTCTCCTCAGGCATGCTCGGAGGATGGCGGAAATCGAACACCACGCAGGCTGGGAACTGGAGGATCGCTCTCCTGAGTCGATCTGCGCCGGCGTGGCCAAGGTTTTTCGCGTATTAAACACAGAAGTCGCGCTGCTCGAGCTTTCTGGAAATTTGCTGAACTTCTTATATCCGCTTGAGTTGAGGGCGGCAGGGGCGATCCCTCTCTCAAGTTCAGCGGTTGCAGCGCGGACGGCACGAAGTCGCCAGTCGGAGCTATTCAATGGCTTCACGCAAGTGAAGCACTTCAGCGTTTTTGAACTCGTTAAATTAGGCGATAGCGGACTTGACGACCAGGTGATTCAGAAGCTTATGTCTGCGCCGGTTCTGGACAAAAACGGAGACGTAATCGGCGTGATTCAAGTTTCCCGCAAGGCCCCGCGCCCCGCCGCGGCAGGACCGGATTTCACTCCCGAAGACCTGCAGAAACTCGAGGCAGTGGCTCGGTTCGTGGGAACACTGATGGCCGGAACACTAATGGCCAAGGGAACGGCGATTGCACAGGCGAGCTCGAGCTAACTGGGCCAGCCGAGAGCCTAGAACCACAACCCCCACAGCCAATCCACGCTGGCATGAGTAATCGTCGAGGCCGGCACCCGCCGATTCTCCCGCCACGCCCGCCCGTAAAAAATTCCGGCAATAGTCGCCAGCAACACATAGCGCCAATTGAAATGGGCGGATCGTTTATTGAAATGTGAAAGCCCGAACAGCACCGACGCAATCACCAGAGCTGACTGCCGTCCCACCCGACGCTCCAGCAGGTTCTGCACCCAGGCGCGAAAAAAAAGTTCTTCGGGCACAGCGGTGAAGAAAAATATCGCAACCCAGCGCAGGATCGCGCTGCCAATTCCGGGCAGGTTTCGATGCGGATGGATAAACTCCAGCGCCAATCCCAGCATAAGCACGAAGGGAGTGAAGAACACTAATTCCCGAAGGCCGGTTTTCCAGTCGCTCCATTTCAGATGGAAGTCGAAGCCGACTCCGCTCAGTTGCCGGATCGCGAGGAATCCGTACAAACCCGCATCCACCAGAAACAATTCGTTCAAAGCCCGCAGCCCGCTCGGCCAGGCCCGGTCAAACCAGCGCAAGTCGACGGCCAGGCCCAGGACGAGCAAAATCAGCGCGTCGCACCAGTTGCCACGCTGCTCTTTATCGGCAGTTGCGGGGTCCGCCGCCGCAGCACGCAGCAGCAACCACGCAATCACCACCGGTAGCGCCGTGTAGAGCGCAAACCAGCCCCAGCGGAACATGTGCCCGGAGATCGAAACCATGACATACGGCGCGACCAGCAACGCGGGAATAAGCATGCGCACAACGACGGGCCAGCGTCCGACGGCGCGCGCCACGCGTTCCGCGGCACAACCGAACAAAACCGCCGGAGCTAACTCCAGAGCCAGCGCCGCAATTGCGACCGGCGTCACATTCTGCATGGTCTTAATCTTAAACGTGCCCCCGCGGCCCCGGCTTGTCTCCCAGCCAGCTCCCGGATAGAATTCCTTGGCACCCGGCAGGAGGCTAGACCATGGCTGCTGCTCCGCTCCCACCTGTAGCCCAACCCGCGCCTGCGCCCGAACCCAGGTCACTTTCGGAAAGCGCGCGTATCCTCAACACTTTCATTGCACCGTCGAAAACTTTCACCGACCTGAAGCGGAACGCATCATGGTGGGGTCCTTGGCTCTTGATCTCAATCTTCGCGCTGCTTTTTGTCTACTCGATGGACCGTCAGATCGGCTTCGACCAGATCAACAGGAATGAAATTGCGCATTCCTCGCGCGCCGACCAGTTCGACAAGCTCTCGCCCGAGGATCAGGCAAAACAACTTAGCTTTACCGACACTTTGGTTCGCTACGTGTCCTATGGAATCCCCTTAACCATCCTTTTAATTCTTGCGATCACAACCGTGGTGCTGTGGGCAACTTTCAAGTTCGGCGCAGGCGCAGATATTTCTTTTAAGACCGCGTACGCGATCATTTTCTACGCCAGCCTGCCCGGCATCATCGGTTCGATTTTGGGTACGATCTCGATGTTTGCCGGAGTCGATCCCGAAGGCTTCAACGTGAACAACCCGGTGGCCACGAATCCGGCGTATTTCATGGATCGTTCGGGCAGCAAATTCCTCTACGGCATGGCTTCTGGTCTCGATGTTATTGTTCTCTGGACTATCGTGCTGATGGGTATCGGATTTTCCTGCAATAGCAAAGTGAAACGCTCCACCGCAATTGCCATCGTCGCGGGATGGTATTTATTCTGGAAGCTCGGTGTCTCGGCCTTTGCAGCCCGCTAGTCGCGTGGGTGACATCGATCGTGCTCGAACGTCTAACAGAACGTTAAGGAGACATTGAAATGAAACTGGTTCTGGTCACACTCTTCGCATGTGCCTGTCTCGGTTCCCTGCAAGCTCAAACTATGGCCCCGGCGTCCTCTGCGACTCCGCAAGCTTCCGCGCAGGTTAAGGACCCGGTGACGACCGGTCTGCGCCAGCTGCTGACACGCTCGCGAAACAATACCCTCGGCGCTATCACCGCTATGCCCGCTGATAAATTCAGCTACAAGCCCACCCCCGATCAGATGAGTTTCGCGCATCTTGTCGTTCACATCGTGGGCTTTAATAACGGCTTGTGCGCCAAGGCAGCCGACATCGCCGCGCCCAAAGTCGAGGAAATCAAGGAAAGCGATTCGAAAGAAAAGCTGCTCGCCGCAGCCACAGCTTCCTACGACTTTTGCGCCGATGCGGTCGGTAAGATGGACGACTCCAAGCTGGGCGACAGCATCGAACTCTTCGGTGGACACCAAGGTCCGCGCGCCTTGGCCGACCTGATCCTGGCCGGCGGATGGGCCGACCATTACGCTGCCGCAGCCATGTATTTGCGGTTGAATAATATTTTGCCGCCGAGTGCGCAGCCGAAGAAATAGAACTTGCAGGAAACAAAACTTGTAAGACGCGCTACTGCCCGATCTGGATGAGTGCCGTGTCTTCTGAAGGCACGTTCTTCGCGGGATGCTGGGGCGCGCGCCATCCGTCGAAGATCGACACCTGATGCACGCACGAAACCGTGCAATGCGGCGCGCAACTTTTTTCCGTGAGGTATTCGCGACGCATGTCGTCGCGCGTGTAGGTCGCCAGCGGAACTCCGGGATAGCCGCGCTGCTGCGAGCAATAGTGCACCAGCCCGTCTTCGCAAATGTAGAGATAACGCGCGCCCGCGCGGCAGCGCCACTCGTTCGGCAAACCTTGCGCAATGTTGTCCTGGAAGGCGTTGATGCGGGTGAAACTGCGCTTCTCCCACGACTTCATTTCGTCGTAGATGCCGCGCTCCTCTTCGTTTAGAGGCTGCACTTGTCCACTCCCATCGTGAATGATACCAATGGTCGAACTGAAACCGAGTGCCACGGCGCGCTTTCCGATGGTGAGCGCGTCTTGCGGATTTGAAATTCCGCCGCCGATGACGGAATTGATGTTCACATGAAACTCCGCGTGCTCCGCCAGCAGTTGCAGCTTCTTGTCGAGCACCTTCAGACTTTTCTTCGAGACTTCGTCGGGATTCACGTTGTCGATGGAGATCTGCAGCCACTCGAGTCCGGCGCGGTTCAGCCGCCGAATGCGTTCCGCCACCAGGAAATATCCGTTGGTGATCAATCCGGCGATCATGCCGTTCGCGCGAATGCGGCGGATTACGTCGTCGAGTTCAGGATGCAATAGCGGCTCGCCGCCGGAAATCGTGACTACAGCCGTCCCCAGCGCTCCCAGCTTGTCGATTCGGCGGAACATCTCTTCCGTAGGCACGGGCTTCGAAAAATCATCGAACTCGTTGCAGTAGGTACAAGCCAGATTGCAGCGCCGCACCGGAATAATGTGCGCTAGCAGAGGATGATCGGTCGAAGCGAGCGCCCGCGCAGCCATGGCGGCCCCGCGCAGGTTGCGGTGCACAGCCTTGGCGCGGCGGCGCAGAGTTGTGACGGCAGACGGCATAATTCAATCTAGCTTTCTTATTACATCATGGATGCGGGATAAGCGCAGGCTTCGCAACAGCGTGCAGCGAAATTGGCGGGGTGAACGGTACTCAGCGCACATAGAATGATCGACATACAGACGATCAACCTTCCACAGCCTTGCGCACCGCCGCCTTCGCCAGCAGGCGCGTCGAATCCAGCGTTGGCAGCGGCGAGGACTCCGCCGCGACCAGTAGCGGAATTTCCGTGCAGCCCAGCACAACCGCATCGCAACCCTCGTCCTTAAACGACCGGATCACTTCCACGCAATACGCCAGCGAGCGTGACAGAAACTGAGCACTGACCAATTCGTCGAAGATGATCCGGTCGAGGCGTTCGCGCTGCGCGGCTCCCGGGACGCGGTATTCAATGCCGGAAACCTTCAGCGCCTCAGGGTAGACCGGGCCTTCCATCAGATAACGCGTTCCCAGCACCGCGAGTCGCTTGAACTGCTGGCGATGAGCTTCTTTCGCAACTTCTTTTGCGATGTGCAGCCACGGCCGCGGCGAACGGTGCTCGACCAAGTCGAAGGCCTGGTGAATTGTGTTGTCGGGACAAATCAGGAAATCCGCCCCAGCCCGAGCCAGCTTATCCGCGGAGGCGAGCATAAGTTCCGCCACACCCGCCCAATCGTTTACGGATATCCGCTGCATGTAGTTCGCCAGAGAGTAGGAGTGCAGCGAGACCTCGGGATGATCGTGACGGCCGAGCAATTGGGAGCCTTCGAGCGAGATGGCGCGATAGCAGAGCGCGGCTCCCTCAGTGCTGCAAGCGACGATGCCGATATGGAGAGGCATGCGGAGAGGCATTCAGTTGCAGTTCTGGCGGCGAATCATTCAGTTTTCGATTGTAGCTGGAGCAACAGCGTACGGGCTGCTCTGGCGATATCGTTTTTCGAATTCTTCGCGCGTGCAGAGCGTCTTGGGGTCGACGACGCGGTCGACGGCCAGAATGCCATCCAGGTGATCGATTTCGTGCTGCAGCAGTTCAGAAAGGTTACGTCCGTCCCCGGCGGTAAGTTCGTGGTTTTCGCCATCCATATCCTGATAACGCACCGTGATCTCGCGATGGCGTTCAACCTGCATGAAAATAGAAAGGAAGCTGAGGCACGCATCCCAGACGACGATCTTTTCTTCGCTCCGTGCCAGGATTTCCGGGTTGATCAGCGGCCACGGCCGTTCTCCCGGCAGTTGCAAGAAGATAACGCGCAACCGCTGGCCGAGTTGCGGCGCGGCAATTCCCCGGCCGTATCCGGTAGTGGCACGCCAGTAGGCAAGCGTATCGGCGAGGTCGTCGACCAGAGCAGCAATCTCGGGAGCAGAGGGATACTCAACCGGCAATGCGATTTCCCGCAGCCGTGGGTCGCCGAGTTGCAGGATGCTCTTGACCGCCATGTTTATCCTGAAATGGTCACCTCGCGGCTGCGGCGTCAAACAAGTTCAGAAACTCCAGCTTCTTTTCCGCGGGCAGGAATGACGCCTCAAACGAATTGCGGGCCAGTTCCCGCAGGTGCTCGTCGGTGAATCCGAAAGTTTGCTGCGCGACTTGGTATTCGCGGGCCAGCGTCGTGCCAAACATGGCCGGATCATCGCTGTTGAGCGTGATCATCACACCGTGATCGAAATAATTCTTCACTGGATGATCAGCCAGATTGGGGCAAAGCCCGGTCCGAAAGTTGCTGGTGAGGCAAATCTCGACCGGAACCTGCCGCTGCGCAAGCTCTTCGACGAGGTCGGGATCATGGAAGGCGGTGAGCCCGTGCCCGATGCGCTCGACGCGCAGGTTGAGCGCTCCCCAGACAGATTCCGGCGGCCCCGTCTCGCCGGCGTGCGCGCTAAGGCGCAACCCGTGGTCCGCCGACCAGGCGTAGGCGTCGCGGAAAAGCTCAGGCGGCGCTTTCTGCTCGTCACCTCCGATGCCGATCCCAACGACGTCGCGGTCGTGGTAGCGCACCGCGAGCTCAAAGACCTTCTGCGCGGCTTCAGCGCCAAATTGCCGCACAGCGTCGAAGATCCAAAGCAGCGAGACGCCGAAGTCGCGCGCGCCGCGGGCACGGCCGCGATCCAGCCCTTCGAAAATGGCAGCAAAATCCTGTCTTCGCCACAGGCATACTCCGACCGAAACGTAAACCTCGGCATGCAGGACGTTTTCTTCTTTCAGGCGCTGCATCAATCGGTAGGTGATGAGCTCGTAATCGTCGGCACTTCGCAGGTGCTCGGTGATGTTCTTGAACGCAAGCAGAAAGCCGGGAAAATCCTCATAGCGGTAAAGGGCCTCGATTTCAGCCCGGGTGGCGCGTTCGCCATGGCGCTGCCGTAGTTCAAGCAGCGTGACCGGCTCGATCGCGCCCTCGAGATGCAGATGCAATTCAGCCTTGGGAAGAAGGCGCAGAAAACTATTCGGCGGCCGGTCGAGTGCGGAAGAAGTCACTTCTTAATTGTAGAGTCTTGTTTAAATATTTGCGAGGCCGGGAAAATCCGCTACTTCTTCGCGAACTCGCTCCGGTGCCGGCTATAGAAGCAGTAGATGAGCAAGCCAAGGCCGAGCCAGATCACGAACCGCAGCCACGTGATCACCGTGAGCCCCATCATCAGGCCGCCGCAAAGAACAATCGAGATCAGCGGAAACCACGGCACAAACGGGACTCGGAACGCGCGCTTGCGATCAGGTTGGCGGCGCCGCAGGATGATCACACCCAGCGAAACCAGGACGAAGGCGAACAGCGTCCCAATGTTGGCGAGGTCGGCGGCATCTCCAATATCCACGAGGCCTGCGGGAATCCCTACGGCGAAACATGCAATCCAGGTGGACCAATACGGCGTCTTAAATTTCGGGTGCACCGCCGAGAACAGTTTCGGTAGCAGGCCGTCGCGCGACATGGCGTACCAGATGCGTGCCTGCCCGTACTGAAACACAAGCAACGAAGAGATCATGCCCGTCAGCGCTCCGATCACGATGACCGACCGGAAGAGCGGGTGCACGCCAAGATACTTCATCGCATAGGCCACGGGTGCCTCGGCGGCTGCACCGGAGACGAAGGTGGTGTACCTCATCATGCCGAGCAGGACAACGGCAACGCCCACATAGAGCACCGTGCAGACCACCAGCGACATGATGATGCCGAAGGGCAAATCTTTCTGCGGATTGCGCGATTCCTCGGCTGCGGTCGAGACCGAATCGAATCCGATGTAGGTAAAGAAAACGATGGCCCCTCCGGTAACAATTCCGGCGAAGCCCGAAGGCGCGAAGGGATGCCAGTTCGCGGGCTTCACCAGCATTCCACCGACCACCAGGAAGGTCAGGATGGCGCCGATTTTCACCGCGACCATGACGTTATTGGTCTCCGCCGACTCCTTTACTCCGCGCACCAGCAGCAGTGTGAGCAGGAAAACGATGAGGAAGCCGGGGAGATTGAAGTAGGCGCCCGTCCACTGCCCGCCGGCCCAGACCGGACTGGCAAATTTTTCCGGCAAGTTGAGGCCGAACACCGCCAGTTGCGCTTTTGTATAGCCGGCAAAGCCAACCGCGACGGCGACGTTCGAGACTGCGTATTCGAGGATGAGATCCCAGCCGATAATCCAGGCAAAAATTTCGCCGAGCGTTGCGTAGGAGTACGTGTACGCGCTGCCGGCGATGGGAATCATCGAGGCCAGTTCGGCGTAGCACAATCCGGCAAAACTGCAGGCGATCGCAACCAGGAAAAACGAAATCGCAATCGATGGCCCGGCCGGCGGACGCCCGTGCATGAGCGCTCCCGCCGTGCTGCCCGTGCGCAGTAGATTGATGATTACGTCGAGCGCCTGCGCATGCAGAATGGATGGGACCTGAAAATATTCGCCCGCCGCCGCGGTTCCGGTAAGGATGAAAATTCCGGAGCCGATGATCGCGCCGATGCCCAGCGCAGTCAGCGACCACGGGCCAAGAGTCTTTTGCAGCCGCTGCCCGGGAGCCTCGGATTCTTCGATCAGCTTGTCGATTGACTTGCAGCACAAAAGCTGGTTGTCGCTGGTTCGAATGGTCGGAGTGCGAACGGTGCCGGTCGGTTCCGCAGACGGTTGTGACAAGAGTTCGTCGTCTCCTCACATCGGGAGTCGGGCATGGGCGACGGCCCATGCCCGTAATTCCGAGCGTGCTGCCTATCGCTTCGACTGGCCGCGAGCCAACTTCTTCACCTTGCGCTTCTTGGACCCGCGCGCGTAATCGCGGGGCTTTTTTGGCTTTTCCGCTTTGCTCTTCTTGCGCGAGGCGCGTTTCGCCTTCTTGCGTTCTTCTTTGGTCAGGGTTGCTGTGTTTGCCATGATTCCTTTTTAATTGAGTAATTTGGTAATTGGGTAATTTGAAAGTCAACGACAAATTACCCAATTACTCAATTACAAAATTGTTTTCAAGCGCGCTCCAGTTGCGCGTACTTCTCCACCAGCTTCTTCAATCCGAAGCGAGGGAATTGTACCGTAATCTTGGCTTCTTCGCCTTCTCCTTCTCGCTGATAGACCGTGCCCTCGCCATATTTCGGATGCCGCACCTTCTGCCCGGGGCGGAATCCGCGCTTGCCAGTAGGCGCTTCAACCGGTGTTTTCGGCACACTGAATTTCTTGCCGCGCGAGGCAAAGAACTCGGCAATGTTCTCGATCGAGTTGTAGGGCTTGGCCGGAGCCGTGGGTTTCTGGCGACTCGCCGGCACCTCGCGGCCGCTTTTCCAGCTCGAACTCTGGTCTTCGTCTTCATAGGAGTAGTGCGCTTCTCCATCGTAAACCGCGGTGCTTCTCGCGGCCGGACGGGCAAGAGTGCCCATCGCCACACGAGCCGTGCTTCCGCGCCTGCCTAACTCTTCAATCAACGGTGCAGGCACTTCTTCGAGGAAACGCGACGGCACGCTTGCTTCCGGCAGATCGGTACCGTACCGGCGGCGATAAACCGCTCGCGTAAGGATGAGCTGATCCATGGCGCGAGTCATGCCCACGTAGCACAATCGCCGCTCTTCTTCCACGTCATCGGGTTGCAGCATGGTGCGCGAGTGCGGGAACAATCCCTCTTCAAGGCCGCTGAGAAACACCAGGGGAAACTCCAGTCCCTTGGCGGCGTGCAGGCTCATCAGCGTGATCTGCGAACGCTCGTCGTAATCGTCGGCATCGCTGATGAGCGCCGCGTGATCGAGAAACTGGTCAAGCGATTCGCCACGGTCGCGCGAGTCCATGGCCGCGTTGACGAGTTCACGCAGGTTTTCGATGCGGGAGAACGCTTCCGGCGTGTCCTCTTCTTCGAGCAGCTTGATGTAGCCGGTGCGATCGATCAGGAATTTGAGCAGGTCGGCAGTTGAACTTGTAGCGCCAGCATCTTGCTGGCCTGCGGCGAGTCGAGATGCCGACTCTTCTTCTGGTAAAACTGCCGGCGGGACGCCAGCGCTACTGTCAGCGGCACTCTCGCCTCCCGCATAAGCGCTACCGAAGTCGAATGCTGTGTTCTCGAATTCGCCGGGATCGAAGGCGGCCGCATCGTCCTCGGAGATTGGATCTGATTCCACATCAACGGGCGCGGATGCCTGCGCCACACTTTCCGTTCCCGCGCTCTCTTCCAACCGCTCGACAAACGTTCTCGACAACATCGCCTGCGCGTCCGCAATCAACTGCTGGAAACTCCTGAGCGCCGCCAGCGCCCGGGAAGGCAGGAGTTGTCGTCGAATTGCTTCCGCGACCGCTCCCCAAAGCGACAGCCCAGTCTCAAGCGCGAGCCGTTCGAGCGTCTCAATGGTGCCCTTGCCGATACCGCGAGTCGGCGTGTTTATCACGCGCAGCAGCGAGATCGAGTCATCGGGATTCTGGATGACCTTCAGATACGAAATCATGTCTTTGATCTCAGCCCGTTCGTAGAAAGAAAACCCTCCGACCACGTGGTACTTGAGGCCATAGCGCCGCATGGCTTCCTCAAACAACCGGGATTGGGAATTGGTTCGGTAGAGCACGGCGGCACGCGGACTTTCGCCATGCTGCGCGGCCTCGCGCAGATATTTGGCAATGTGGTCGGCAGCAAAAAGCGCTTCGTTCTCGCCGTCCGGAGCCTCGTAGTAGCCGATCTTCGTCCCGCCCTGCCTCGAAGTCCAAAGATTCTTGCCTTTGCGCCGGATGTTATTCGCGACCACCGATGACGCTGCCTCAAGAATGTTCTGCGTGGAGCGGTAATTCTGTTCTAGACGAATAATCTTCGCCTCTGGGAAATCCTTTTCGAATTCCAGGATGTTGCGGATGTCGGCCCCGCGCCAGGAATAAATCGACTGATCCTCATCGCCAACCGCGCAAACGTTATGCCGCGCTCCCGCGAGCATGCGCATCAGTTCGTACTGCGGACGGTTCGTATCCTGGTATTCGTCGATCAGCAGATATTGAAAGCGGCGGTTGTAGTATTCCCGCACCGGCGCGGCGGTCTTGAGTAGGCGCGTCGCTTCCAGAAGAAGATCGTCGAAGTCGAGAGCGTTGGCCTTGCGCAGCTCCTTGCGATACTCCTCGAACAGATGCGCAATCTTCTCGGTCTTCGGATCAGCCGACTGCAGATAAAGTTCCTGCGGATCAAGCATGTGATTCTTCGCCCACGAGATACGCGAGAGCACGGTGCGCGGGGTGAGTTGCTTGTCGTCAAGGCCAAGCCGCTTCATCACCGACTTCACCACCGCTTGCTGGTCACTCTCGTCGTAGATCACGAATTTCTTCGTATGCCCAATCTTCTCAGGAAGCCCAGGCTGCCCGGGCGTAGCCGAAGGAATCTGCAAAGCTTCAATATCGCGGCGCAAGACCCGCACGCAGAAAGAATGGAAGGTCGAAATGACGGGCTTGGCGACGCTCAGTCCGCCGACAAGCTTCTCGACGCGCTCGCCCATCTCGGCCGCAGCCTTGTTGGTGAAGGTCATCGCCAGAATGGATTCCGGCATCACTCCCATGTTCTCGATTAAATAAGCGATGCGGTAAGTGATGACGCGCGTCTTCCCGCTCCCCGCGCCGGCGAGAATCAGCACCGGCCCCTCGGTAGTTTCGACGGCCTCGCGCTGCTGCGGATTCAGTTGATCAAGAAAAGACAATGCAGAAGTGGCTCCGGAGCTGATAATTAGATTTTACAGGGGTTTCGGAACTAGCGGAGGGTCGAGCCTCTCAGTTGTCATCCTGAGCGGAGTGATGCCATTCGCAACGCGAAATTGCATCACGCAGTCGAAGGATCCCTACCCTAGGCTCACGCTCTATAACCGTGGGCCCTTCGACGCAATTAACCGCAGAAATCTGAGCCTTCCTAATACCTCCACGAAGTCAAATCCGCGCCCGGCGGCGCCGTCTTCTCCATGCGCTCAAGAATTTTCGGCAAGTA
The DNA here is from genome assembly GCA_963807145.1 of uncultured Acidobacteriaceae bacterium. Taxonomy (GTDB): domain Bacteria; phylum Acidobacteriota; class Terriglobia; order Terriglobales; family Acidobacteriaceae; genus Sulfotelmatobacter. The sequence goes on from CAWEBA010000022.1 coordinate 81,330, forward strand.
CATCGTGTGATAGTGCAGCCGCGAAAGATAATTAGGAAGATTGGGATCGCCGTTCCAGCAGTGCTCCGCGCGGTCGCCGTACTTCACTTCGCCTCCATAGGGAGGGTTTGTCGTAGTCTTCAAAAAATCCTCGAGATAATAAACGGCGTCGGTAAGAAAGTAGGTATCGGCGCTGCCCACATAAACGTGGAGCTTGCCCTGCAGTTTGGGGCCCAGCGTGGCCCAGTCGCGCTGCAGAATCGCGCTCAGGTCGTAATGCTCCTTCCAATACGCGGCGACGGCGGGATCAATCACGCCAGTTTCCTTGTCGAAAATCGGCTGCGGGTACCCGTCTTTTCCTACCGGACTATAAACCGCCTGCCAGATATCGAATTGCTCTCCTGAACGGCCCCGCGATCCCAGCGCCAGCTCATACTGATTTACGGCCTGCATGGTGATCAGCGTACGTCCGAGATAATCCCGCATGCCGGGCTGCGGAATATCTGCGTGCGCGCCCTGCATGAAAAAAGCATTCTTATCTTGGTAAAGATTTGCAGTAATAAACGACCGGAAATCGACCGGGTCAGGACACGCAATGAAAGCTCCGTTGTAGTGGTCGGGATAAAACATCTGTACGGCCATCGACTCCCAGCCGCCCGTGGAACCGCCGTAGGCAAAGCGCGCCCAGCCCTGCCCGATGCCGCGGAACTGCTTCTCGATCGCGGGAATCAACTCAGACTCAATCGCGTCGCCGTAAGGTCCGAGGTTGGCGGAGTTCACGGCATAGGAATCGTCGTAATACGGATTCGCGTGGTTGATTTCCGCGATGAGCACCCGGGGAAATCCCGGACCGCTCCACTGCTGATAAAACTTGTAGGCTTCCTGCTGCTGGATTCGGTTGTAGCCTGAAATGTGAAAGCGCTCACTGTAGTCCGGCTTCAAGTTCGGATCGGGAGGCTCAGTGCGAAACCCGGCAAAGTCGGAGTTGAAGTGATCCTCGGAAATGATTACCGGATAGTGAACCCCGGGATGTGTATCGAATCCCTCCGGAACCAGCACATTCGCGCTTAAATACATGGGCCGTCCCCAGAAACGCGAAAGCAACTCGCTCTGAATCTTGAGATGCCGGATATATTTCGTGTCCTGCGGAGGCGTGATGGGCGGGATTTCCTGGTCGAGCACGACCGCGATAGTCCCAGAGCTTGCGCTAACCGTAATCTCGCGGGGAGTGGAGTACAGATTCCCCGGAGCGATATTCCAATGCTGACCCTCGCCCCGATCCATCGGCAGCTTCACCGTGTGCCCGTCGGCGCGATGGAAAGTTTCGTAGCGGTGCAACACAGCCTGCACGAAATATTCTCCTGGCGGAACATCCCGCAGACTCTTGATGGGATAGCCCGCCGCCGCCGCATCCACGATGCGCGCCTGGCCCGGCTGCATGCCGTCGACGTCAATGCCGAAGATGATCTGAGTCTTCGGCGTGTCGTTGATCTGCATGCGCGGTTCCTCGGAACTATCGGTCGAAAGAATCAGCAGGATGCGACCATCAAGAGGCTTTTCACTCCGGCTCTTGGGAAACGAAACGGAGAAAACCGTACCAGTCGCCGCCGCTGCCGGGCACGTCGCGCCCAGCATGGCAAGTGCTGCGAAAATCAACAGGATGACGGCACGCTTCCGAGTGGGCATCAGATTTCCTTGGTGAGATAAATTAGGCAAGACTAGGGATTGTAGCGCACGCTGGACCTGCGCCGGGTCACCTTATAGCCGTCACACCCACGCCCCCATCAAATGCCCCAACCCGCCGCGCACCAGCAACCCATCGTCGCGATCTTTGAAGTATCGTTCGTTAAGCTCTTTGCCCTGCAGAAACTCGGTACGCTGAAATCCTATCTCCGCCAGTTCGTCCTGCAACTTCCTTGGATCAAAGAACAGTTGAAACGGCTCCCCGTACCTTGCCACGCGCTCGGACAACGCATCGAGCGCCTGCCTCTGCCCAGGATTCAGCAACGCCGGATCCACCGCAAAATCAAATACCACTCCGCTGCCCGGAGGCGTTCTCGCAATCAAATTCAAAGTCGAAATGCAGGCGTCGCGCGTCAGATAAGGAGTCACCCCCAGCCACGAGAAAAACGCCGCCGCCTTCAAATCAAATCCCGCCAGCCCAAGCCCCTCCGCCAGCGTCTGCCGCTCGAAGTCAATGGGCACGAAAGTCAAAGCCGCCGGGATTGCTATGCCCGCCGCCTCCAACTGCTCGCGCTTCCAGACCTGCGTCGCGGGATGATCCACTTCAAACACCCGCAACCCGGGATGCGGATTCCGATAAGCAAACGTATCAAGTCCGGCACCGAGAACCACGTACTGTCTTACTCCATGCGCCACCGCGCAAGCCAACTCGTCCTCGGCATAGCGGCTGCGCGCCGCCATGAACGCCCGAAACGCCCGCGAAAAAGCATGGTGCTCTTTCGGATTCGATCGCAGCTCTTCGGCCGCTTCAGACCCAATAATCCGCAGCGCCAAAGGATCGTCGAGCACCCTGGGATGGTCCAGCAACTGATGTGCAGCCCGGCGAATCGCCACTCGCCGCGCCGTTCTGCTGAATTTGCCCTCTTGCATGGAAGCGCGCCCGGTCCTTTACTCAGTCCCCGCCCGCGCCGCCGTGCACTCCTCACACGGACAAACTTCGCGCAAAAGCCTCCACGAGTAAATCCCGAGATCGTGATCATCGTTCCACTTGAAGCGGATCGCGTATTTCCCCATGGCTTCGGCTGAAACCGGCTTGGCAGCAGGTTTAAACATAGGCAGCGCGCCCGGCGCCAGTTTCGCAGGCTCGCCCGGCTTCCGTCGAGCCTTTTCGCGCTCTTCGTTGCACATGGCGCAAGGGCACGCATCGCGCAGATATACGAACCCGTAGTGCGAAACATGGCCGTCGGCCCACTCGATATCCACACCCGTGCCGGTCGTGAGGTTCACCTTAACCGACTTGGGATCCGTAGCGGCGCTGGGCGCCTGAAGGGGAGACTGCATAGCTCAAGTATCGCATAGCCCAAAGCGGCGGAATTGTCCCGAAAGCCTTGAATCCGGTAGAATAGGGGTTTCCGCAAAGGCCTCTGAAAGGATCTACAGCAGTCATGGCACAACAATGTGATATCTGCGGCAAGAAGCCGCAATTCGGAAACCGCATCAGCCACGCTCATAACGTCACCAAGCGGCGCTGGAACGTCAATCTGCGTCCGGTGCACGCCCGCGTAGGCGCCGCCACCAAACGCATCCGCGTCTGCACCTCCTGCCTGCGCAGCGGCAAAGTGGTCAAGGCATAAGCAGTTCACCGCCGAACTCGCCGATCACGCCGAGAATTCCTGTTCCTAATGCCGACCAAGAATTTCTCGGCGCTCTCCGCGTGCTCGGCGGTAGACTGTTCTTACTCCACATTCAGCAACTGTATGTCAAAGATCAGCGTAGCGTTCGGCGGAATCGCTCCCGGATAACCCGCCGCGCCATAGCCCAGCGCAGGGGGAATGCGCAACTGCCGCTTGCCGCCCACCTTCATTCCAGCAACTCCTTCTTCCCATCCCTTGATGACCTCGCCATTGCCAATGGTGAAATCGAAAGGCTTTCCCGCATCCACCGAGCTGTCGAATTTCTTCCCGGTAGTCAGCCAGCCGGTGTAGTGCACCCGCACATGGCTGCCCTCTTTCGCCTCTGCGCCGTTCCCCACCCGGATGTCCCAATAGACCAGCCCCGAATCCGTCTTCACGCCGTCGCCCGTAACCTTGGTGGGCGCGCTGGTGTTGGGTTTTCGCGCGGCGCTCTGCGCCAGCACAAACACTGCCGTCAACCCGAGCATCACGGCAATCCCCGCAACATACTTAATCATTCTTGTCTCTCCTTTAAGATTATTTAACTATAGGAAGCCGAGAGCCGCACATAGGTTTCCCGTTCCCCTGCCAGTTTCGCCGTGAACTCACTACGACTGCGCTCGGGAAGGGCACGACTTTGAGTCGTGCCGTTAACAGCTAAGAAAGACGAGGGCTTTAGCCCCTGAGGCTCGCGCGGTCGAGATTCTTACGCCAGCGCAATCGCATCAATCTCCACCAAAACGTCCTTAGGCAGCCGCACCACTTCCACTGTCGAGCGAGCCGGCGCATCCGAACTAAAATACTGGCCGTAGACTTTGTTCATCGCGGCAAAGTCCTCCATGCTCTTCAGGAAGACGGTAGACCGCACAACTTTCCCCAGCCCGCTGCCCGCAGCCTCGAGAATCTCCGACAGATTGCGCAGCACCCGATCCGTCTGCACCGCCACATCTCCCGCCACAACTTGCTGCGTAGCCGGATCAATCGCAATCTGCCCCGACGTAAAAACAAATCCATTAGCCTTGATCGCCTGCGAGTAAGGCCCAATCGCCTGAGGAGCGTCTTTGGTAGAAATAACTTCGCGCATGGATCCTCCGCTGCTAATTAACGCAGATGCACTCCGATGAAGTCAAACCACTTATGATGTTGGCCTCACTGGCCACTGGCCACTGGCCACTGCCCCCTGACCCCTGGCCCCTGCTCTTAAAGTTCCTCCGCAACCAGCCGATAGAGAGACTAGGGGTCTCCTGTTTCGCGAGACACCGAGCCGGTTGAGGGGGCTGAATCAATGGAAGAAGACATGGAGATGAAATCGACGCTAACCAACGAACGCGTCCTGGGTGGCCAGCGAAGCCTTGCCGGCGACGCTTCGGACTCCAAATCAAAGTTCAAAGCCGGCCTCGCCAGAATTAACCAGGAATTATGGCTGGTGCTTTCTCTCTTCGTGATCGCGGGCCTGTTCAACTGGCTGGTCGCTTCCCACCGCATGATTCTGGGTCTTTACACTCTGCCCACAATCTTTTCCGCCTACGTCTACGGCCGCCGCCACGCCGTACTCACCGCTTGCGCCAGCATCTTCATGGTGCTGATCCTTCTTTGGAGGAATACCGGCCTCTTTGCCGGCTCGGCTCGACTGGCGCTCAATTTCGACGAGTGGTCCGAACTCGTCACCTGGGCATGCCTGCTTCTAATCACCGCCTACGCCATGGGAACCCTCTACGACCGCACCGAACGCCATCTCGGAGAACTCCGCCAGACTTACTTCGGCCTCCTGACAATCCTTCAGCAGTTCATCTCGAACGATAAATACACGCACAACCATTCTTACCGGGTGGCGCTGTATGCCTCATCCATCGCGGCGCGCCTGGGATTTCCCCAGGATCGCATCGACGATGTCCGCGCCGCCGCCCTGCTCCACGACGTAGGCAAGCTTGAAACCAGCCGCGACCTCCTGCACAAAGCAGCCAGCCTCACCCCCGAAGAGATGGCGGAAATGCGCAAGCACGTCGAGAAGGGAGTCGCCTTGCTCGAACCGGTCGGTGGATCGCTGCGCCGCGTCCTTCCCATCATCCTTGCCCATCACGACAAGTTCGACGGTTCCGGCTACGGTCCCTCCAAAGGCGACGAAATACCCATTGAAGCCAGAGTCCTGGCCGTCGCCGATGCCTTTGACACGCTCACCAGCGATCGCCCCTATCGCCGCGCCGTCACCCCATTCGAAGCCCGGCAAATCATCGTCTCCAGCGCCGGAACCAACTTCGATCCCGCCGTAGTGGACGCATTCGTCCACGCCTTCGAACACGGCGAGATGGAAATCCCCGAGGCCCTGGTTGTATGAATGACGCAGTATAAGCCACCCAGTTTAAGCGACGCCGTATGAGAGACGCCCACATGAAAGACGCCGCATGACCGAGATCCTGGCCAACACGGCTGGACCGAAAACGGCTGAATTGAAACCAGAGGGATCAGGAAAAGGTCCGCCTCCCACCGTCGGCGTTCGGGTTCTGCTGGTAAGCAGCGACATTCAGATCATCGATACTCTTTGCGAAGCCATGGGAAAGATGTCGATGCACGTCGATATCTGCTCCGACTTCACCTCGGCTGCCTACAAACTTTGCCATTCCAAATTCGAAGCCCTGGTTGTGGACTTCAAAGACCGCGCCGCAGCCCTGGATCTGCTCAAGAAGCTGCGCCAAATGACGTCGCACAAGGCCTCCGTCGTGCTCGCCATCCTGAATTGCAATGAAGAAATGCCCAGCGCATTCCGCGCCGGCGCCAGCTTTGTGCTGGTCAAACCGTTATCTCCCACCGTCCTGATGCGAACTCTCCGCGTCTCTTATCCCCTAATGGTGAACGAAAAAAGGCGTTCCTTCCGTTGCCCGGTGCGCGTTCCCGTCTACGTCTCGCATGGCGCCAAGCCTGAGTTCATGGCCACTTCCGCCAATATCAGCGAAGTCGGCATCGCCCTCACCAACGCGCCCGGCCTGCAGGTAGGCGACAGAATTAACCTGCGCCTGATGCTCCCCCACACCCAGGCCGACGCCAAAATAACCGCCGAAGTCTGCTGGTGCAAGCCGACCGGCTCAGCCGGATTGGAATTCGTCCAAGTCCCCGCCTCCATCAAAGAACAGCTAGTCGCCTGGCTAGCCGCCCGCCTCGAAGACTACCTCCGCGAAGAAACCGCCGCCCTAAGAGGCTGAAATGCAGTGGTCAGTGGTCAGTGGTCAGTGGTCAGTGGTCAGTCGTGCCGGGCGCACGAGTCGGATCGGGAAGGGCACGGCTTCAGCCGTGCCGCAAGAGGCAACAAACACGAGGGCTTCAGCCCCTGAGGGACACCCGCGGCTGAAAAGAAGCGCCCAGTGATCAGCAAGTCGCGACAGCGACGCCATTCATTAACCTCGTACGTAAGTGCGGGGTTGCCGCGCAAAAGAGGAAACCAAGTCCCGAAGGGACGGCACGATTTTGGCACGCACGCCCGTCAACTGACGGAGGTCCAACAATTTCTGATCACTGGCCACTGACCACTGCTCTTCACAAATCCGCGCCACCGTTCGACATCGAACATACAGAACCTCGCCGATGTTGTGATACTGCCCGGTTAATCAATCCCGATTGCCAATGAAGAAAGCCGACAGTGATCGCATCCACGAACTCTGTTCACTCATCGCAATTGAGCAAGATCGACAAAAGTTCCTCAAGCTTGTCGAAGAACTAAACCGCATCTTGGGAGCGAAAGAGGAGCGACTCCAACGCAACAAGCCGGACAACAAATAAACGCCTCATACACGCCGGCTTACGCGTAGGTAACAGTTAAGAAAGAATTAAGGGGGCACTCTAACGTTCTCCATGTAGCAGCAATGGAGGCGTTTCTCCGTATTTTCGCCGCTGACTTTGGTTTAGGCATGCGTAAAATTATGGTCCAAACTACAGTCTCCCCGAAACGAGCCGAAACGCCCGCTGGCATCCAATTGGCATGGGTACTTTGCTAGGGGAGACCATAATCGCCAGGACTAAGACATCCACAGGGCCGGTTAAGACAGCCCGACTGCATCCCGGCGCTCGCTCTGATGCCGCAGGAAAGTCAGTGAGCAATGTGATTCTCCTGTCGCTCCCCGACGAAGAGTACAGGTTGCTTAGACCGAATCTGATCCCAGCGGACCTGCCGCAGTACGAAATCCTGCACGAGCCCGGCGAAAAGATCGATTTCACCTACTTCCTGAATGACGGCATGGCCTCTCTGGTGGCTCTTAGCCGTGACGGGAGAAGCGTCGAAGTCGGTATCGTCGGCGTGGAAGGCATGGTAGGAATGCCCTTGACCGTGGGCCTGCGGCGAGGGACCTTTCGCGCCATCATGCAAATGTCGGGAAGCGGAGTGCGTATGCCGTCGGATGTTTTTCAGGAAATCTTGCTGTACGCTCCCACGCTCCGTTCACAACTGAGTCGCTTCGCCCTGATGCACGGCATGCAGGTAGCCCAGCTTGCCGCTTGCAACCGCCTGCATGAGATTGTGCAGCGCCTGTCCCGCTGGCTACTGATGTGTCAGGACCGCGTCAACTCCCAGTTGCTTCCTTTAACTCACGAGTTCCTAGCGCAGATGCTCGGCACCGGACGTCCCAGCGTGAGCCTCGCGGCAGCGGCCCTCGAAGATGCCGGACTGATCGAAAACCTCCGCGGCACCGTCAAGATCCTAAACCGCAAGAACCTCGAAGCGGCCACCTGTGAATGCTACGGAGTCATCCAGAACTTCAACGGCGTCCTGGGCTTGAAATAACTCTGGCACTTTAGAGAAGATCGGGAAGGGCACGATTTCAATCGTGCCGCTAAGTCGTTGAAAATGGATCTGCGCTTCAGCCCCTGAGGGTTCACAGCCCAGGTTCGGATGCCCCGCACTCGGCTCTAGACGCGGCCCACGCACTTCTAGAGCTTTCGGTCTGCCAGCCGATCGCTTCGCCGCCACCAGCAGTACACCACAGGAGGGAAACCGGCGCCGGTTTGACTGGCCACTCACCACCTCCCCTAAATCTTCTGCAATCTTTGCACCTCATGCACCCCGGGAATCTTCCGCAACCCAGCCATGATCTGCTCCAGATGCTTAAGGTCGGAAATATCAAGCACGATTTCCACACTGGCCTGACTATTCTCGGTACGCGCCCCAATATTCCGTATATTACTCTGAGCATCTCCAATAACGCTGGTAATGCTTTTAAGCATACCAAACCGGTCATCACAGTAGACGGTTAGCTTCACCGGATAAGCCGTAGGCGTCGTCTCGTCCCGCGCCCACTCCACATCGATACGCCGTTCCGGCTCATACATCAGGTTGGTAACGTTCGGACAGCTCACCGCGTGCACCGCCACGCCCTTGCCCCGCGTGATGTAGCCCACAATGCTCTCCCCGCGTATGGGATTGCAACAGCGCGCGCGATACACCAGCATGTCGCCCTGGCCCTTGACCATGATGGCGTTGTGGTCGCCAAACACGCGCCGCACCACGCTCGCGATCGCGCCGGGCTGGTTCGAGAGTCCCTCAGCCTCAATGTCGCCGGCCATCGAAGGCGTCGCGCCCGCCGGCAACAGCCGCGCCAGCACCTGCCGCGCCGAATATTTCCCATACCCAATGCCGGACATGAGGTCGTCAGCTTTACCCAGCCCATATCCGCCCGCAACTTTCTGCAGGTCGTCATCTTTAATTTCTTTAAGAGCGATGCGATACTTGCGCGCCTCTTTCTCAATCAGCTTGCGGCCAATTTCAATCGAGCGCTCGCGCTGGTGCACGTTCAGCCAGTGCTTGATCTTGTTGCGCGAGCGCGAAGACTTGACCAGGCCAAGCCAGTCGCGGCTGGGCTTGTGCCCTGCCTGCGTGAGTATCTCGACAATGTCACCCGAATGCAGCTTGTGGCGCAGCGGCACCATGCGTCCGTTCACCTTGGCGCCCACGCAAGTGTGTCCAACTTCAGTGTGGATGGTGTAGGCGAAGTCGATCGGCGTGGCATCGCGCGGAAGCACTACGACCTTGCCTTTGGGCGTGAAGGTGTAAACCTCTTCGGGATACAGATCGACTTTCAGTGCGGAAAGAAATTCGTTGGGATCGCTGACGTCGCGCTGCCACTCGACCACCTGGCGCAGCCACGCCAGCCGCTGCTCGTCCTGCGCAGAGACTGGGCCATCTTTGTATTTCCAGTGCGCGGCGATGCCTTCCTCCGCCATCTTGTGCATCTCTTCAGTGCGAATCTGGATTTCGAATGGCGTTCCATCTTCTGTGATGACTGAGGTGTGCAGCGACTGATAGAAATTCGGCCGGGGCATGGCGATGAAATCCTTGATGCGTCCCGGCACCGGCCGCCAGATGTTGTGAATGATGCCGAGCACTGCGTAGCAATCCTGTAGCGAGCGAGTGATGATGCGCATGGCAAACAGGTCGTAGACCTGGTCGACCGAAATGCGCTGGCGCTGCAGCTTCTTGTGGATTGAGAACAGGCGCTTGATGCGGCTCTCCACCTTGGCCTGAATGCCCGCCTCTTTCAGCTTGTCGTTGATGATGACCTGCATCTTGGCGAGGAATGCTTCGCCCTGCTTGCGGCGAGCGTTGACTGCCTTCTCTACCTGCTCGTAGCCGGCGGGATCGAGGAACAGGAAGCCGAGGTCTTCCAGTTCGCCGCGAATTTTTCCCATGCCGAGGCGGTGAGCGATGGGGGCGTAGATCTCGAGCGTCTCTTGCGCGATCTTGGTCTGTCGCTCGGGCTCGAGGTGTTCGAGCGTGCGCATGTTGTGCAGGCGGTCAGCGAGCTTGATGAGCACCACGCGGATGTCATCGACCATGGCGAGCATCATCTTGCGCAGGTTTTCGGCTTGCGCTTCTTCGCGCGTGGCGAAATCTATTTTGCTGATCTTGGTTACGCCTTCGACGATGTGCGCGACCTGCTCGCCGAATTCCTTGCGAATGTCGACGATGGTGACCGAGGTGTCTTCGACCGAGTCGTGGAGCAGGCCGGCGGCGATGGCGACTGGGTCCATTTTCATTTCAGCCAGTACCAGTGCCACTTCTAACGGGTGCACCAGATAAGGCTCGCCCGAGGCTCGCATCTGGCCTTCGTGATACTTCAGGGAGTAGTCGTAGGCTTTCTTGACGATGGAGAGGTCGTCCTGGGGACGGTTCTCCTCGATCCGCTTCATTAGCTCGCGGAACTTGGTGAGGGTAAGAGCGGTGGTCGCGATCTGCTGGCGCAAGCTCGCCATGTAGGATTATAGCTCGCGCGTTCGTGGCGGAACATTGCGTGAATGTTCCAGCCGGAACATAAGAGCAGTTTTCCCGGAACACTGTGGAAAATTCGGAAATCTCGGAAAACCACCTTAAAGCTATAGTTGGTTGGCTGCAGATGATTGGGGTGGTTGAGTTTAGCCAAGTGCCGATATATCGGCAGGGAAATCGCGGGGCGAAGGGAAAGCGACGAAAAGTGGCGCTCGAGGCTGGCAGTTAGGGGTGGTGAGTGCCAGCCAGGGCCGCCCGATGCCGACGACCCCGCTGGCTTGCTGGCAGGCATTCCGTTACGGCGCGATCGCGGTCCGCAGCGCGGGGGCTGCTATCGCTCCGCTGGGCATTCCGTCCCAGCCGACAAACTGGTACCTGTCCCTGCCAACTCTTTCGAGAAAGCGAGGATAGGTTAGGCCCAGGTGTCGATTGCCGTCGTTGCTTGGATCACTCTTCACAGCGTCTTGGTGAAGGTAATCGCTGGGGAGGATCGAGTCATGTGGCGTACCCGGATAGTACCTGTCGATCAGCACAAGCAACTCCTGCCGGGAGAACACGCCGCCCGCAAGGTGGGATGAAACAAGGTCGTAGATTTTCTGTTTGTTCGTTGGCATCTCTGGATTATACGCGGCCAACCGGGTTGCCGTCGGCCGGGGCCCGCTCCGTGGGGCGGTGCGCGTCCCAACGGCCCCGATTCTGGCAGGATGGCTACATTCTCAAGAGCAACCCTCGAAGGTCGCCTTCGAGTGCGCCCAGAATATTCGACTGGATCAATGAGAACTTCACGGGCTCGACCGTCTCCGGTGTCCCACCGCCGGCATAAAGTGCGAAGGTCGTGCCTGCCTTGCGCCTCTTGGCCCGCACTTTACGCGCGTCGCCGTGATCGACGTCGTGCCGCAGGTCTGTTCTGAGGTCGTTGACGTGCACAAACGAAGTGGGCCAATTGTCATTAAGCCGAGTTCCGGCTGATTCACGGAACAGAAAATAAAGGTCGTCGATGAAGTCTTTGTAACCCGCGAGGTCGTTTGTGGGCCTTCGTATGCGGAGGAACGATTGGATCGTCTTGTTTGTCGCTTTGAATAGGTCCTCCCCCGTCTTGACTGCGTGCTTCCCGTTAATTTGACTGACCAGTTCGCATACCGAGTTCCCGAGCGCGGCGACTCGCCCCGCCCGCCACTCTCCGCGATCACGGAAGGATCGAATATCTCAGCCAGGTCGGGCGCAATTCGGAACAGCTTTCGTAGGAGGATCTCTTGGCGCGTCTTCGCGCCGCCCCTCACGTTTGCACTAACGGAGCGCTGGAAGGTCACGTATTCGCTGTCGGTTGCGCTTTGGCCCATCTCGACCTGCTCTGCGAGCTCGGCCATAAAGGTTTCGAAGAACTTGCGCAGCTTGGCCTCATATCCCGCCGACTGGCCAGTAGCGACGAGTTTGCAGGCCAACGTGCATAGGGACTGCACGATCGTGCGTGTGCGGAGTGACGCGCCCTTGTTCTTGAAGGCCTTGTTCAGGAAATCGAGCGCGGCCTTTAATTCTCTTTCCGATCGCGGAGGTGGCCGCGAACCCGCTGTGCGATAGAAAACTTCCCTTATGTCGTCGAGGCGGAGGCCAGCATCCAGCCCCTCGATCTCGACCGTTGCCGCCTTCGCCAAGATCGAAATGTGCGCAGCGCGTATTCGGGATTGCAACAGTGTGCCTGAAGAACTGGTGGTTGGCCGCGGACCGACAGAAGTCGGTCAGCTTGCTCGGGACAGCGTTCAGCTTTTCGCTGCTGGTTAGCGGCATACCCTCCTGAAGGCGCTGGAAGAATTCCTTCAGCTCTTCGTCCGTTGCCCCTGAGAATGATGTCGTAGGATATCTCGAAGTCGTCGAAGGAATCTGAGATCCTCCGTGGCAGTTCCCGGTATAGGCGCGCCCCCGAATTGCTTCTCGGTCTCCGCGCTGAGTGGAAGCTCGTTTGAGAAGAATTCCCAGATCGCGTTGAGGCGCTGCTGACCGTCCTCGACGAGGTAGTTGTCCCCCGAGGCCTCGATAAAATAGAACTTGGGAAGTTTCCAGCCACGCAGAATTGAATCGATTAGCCGCTGCTTCTTCTCACGGTTCCAGACCTCCTGGCGTTGCCAATCGGGGATGTCATACCGGTCGCGGCGCCGGAATACCTTGTCTATCGCTCTCCGGTCTGAAGTCATCTTCATGCACAGCCTCCTTTTCGCCTGAATAAAGATAATAGCGCGGGTCGCTCACGTTTTCCTGCAGCCCGCGCGGAGCACGCGATTCGACGCGACCCCTTTGGTGGGTTATTAGACGGGTCGGACATGCGCGCCCCCGTCGGCGCGTCGCTTCGCTCCGCAGACAGCCGGGGCGGCTGTCTCCACATGATCTGGGCGGATTCTAGAGCCCTTCCTTATGAGTGCAGAGCGATTGGCGGCCCGCGAAGGGCGCGGGCCTCAGGATGACAAGCATCATCGGACACGGGCTCGGGCGCTTTGGCCTTTCGTGCTGGTGGAAAGACGCGGACAGGAGTGTCCGCGCCACATGAGCTAGGGCTCGGTGTCGCCCCTCCGGGGCTTGAGTTTGATGCCTTACGCGCCCGCCCTAAGAGTCGCTTAAGTCGGGCGATCCGCAAGGGGGGCCGACATGTTGATAGCTCCGGCTGAGGCGAATGGAAAAACAAAGGAGTGGAGCATTCGTCTCGGTCGTTACTGATGAGCCGACTGGACCAGCTTGTGCACCACGTCTTCGTCGGCCAGTTGCTCGTAGGCGTGTTCGCCGTGGAGCGATTCGTCGAGGCCAATCTCCTCGGATGTGTCGCTCACCTTCACCGGCGTGAAGGCATCAATGATGCGCAGCATGCCGTAGGTGAATACGAACGCCCAGACGGAGGAGAAGGTCACGGCCGTGACTTGCTTGAGCAGGAAGACCGGATCACCGTAGAGCAATCCATTGGCGCCTTCCGGATTGAATTGCTTGTTGGCGAAAATGCCCAGCATGACGATGCCGAGAAAGCCACCGACGCCGTGAACTCCCCAAACGTCGAGCGCATCATCCCATTGCATTTTGTTCTTCATTTCGACGGCGTAGTAGCAGACCACTCCAGAAACGATGCCGATGATGACGGCGGTCGTCGGAGAAACGAATCCGGCAGCAGGAGTGACGGTGGCCAGTCCGGCGACGGCGCCGGTGAGCAAGCCAAGGAATTTTGGCTTTTTCTCGTTGAGCCACGCGACCATGAGCCAGGCGATGGCGGCAAAAGACGCGGCAAGGTCGGTGTTGAGAAAAGCCGTCGCGGTGACGGAATCAACGCGCATTTCGCTGCCGGCGTTGAATCCATACCAGCCAAACCAGAGCAGTCCGGTACCCAGAGCGACCAGCGGAATGCTGTGCGGGCCGCGATCTTGCACCCGGCGCTTGCCCACATAGATCACCGAAGCCAGCGCCGCAATGCCGGCAATGTTGTGGACTACGATGCCCCCGGCAAAGTCCTTCACGCCCCACTGTTGCAGGAATCCTCCGCCCCACACCATGTGGACAAAGGGGAAGTAGACGAAGGTCAACCAGCCCGTGAGGAATAGCATGTAGCTCTTGAATGTGACGCGGTTGGTGAACGCGCCGGAAATCAGCGCGGGCGTAATGATGGCAAACATCATTTGATAGGCGATAAAGACAAATGCGGGGATGGTATCGTTGGGCGAAGGCGTCCCGAGATTGATGCCCCGCAGGAACGCGTAGTGGAAATTGCCGATCACTCCGTGCCAGTCGCCGCTAAAGCACAGAGAGTATCCGTAGATGTACCAGATGACCGTGGTCCAGCCCATGGATACGAAGCTTTGAATCATGATAGCCAGGACGTTCTTGCGGCCGACCAGGCCACCATAGAAGAACGCAAGGCCCGGAGTCATCAACATGACCAGGCTGGTGCATAGAATCATGAAACCCGTGTTGCCGGTATCGAGATGCAGCATAGAAACCTCCGAGCAAGATGTGTGAGAGAACGGTTCGCAGATAGCGAGGGGGTCCGAACTTAATGTCGCGCACGGGAGGAGGGCCCCTCAGACCCAGCCGTGCGGAAGGGATATTTACCTTCAGAGGCTGACCTTAACCGGCGACAAACGCAGTGAGACCTGTCACCTGAGGGTGTGACAGAAAACACAACCGTCATCGCCACGTCTAGCTATCGTGTTTGCCTGATCTGGTCGGACAAGAATGAAGCCGGCCAGGTTTATGTGGTTGATCCAAGGTCAGGCAAACGCTCGGATGTCGGTGCTGTAAGATCTCAGATTAAGGCATGAGTATCTCGGCTCCATTCATCCGGCGCCCGGTCGGCACGTCGCTGCTGGCCGCGGCCTTGCTGCTCTCTGGGATTCTCGCCTTTAATTTATTGCCCGTGGCTTCGCTGCCGCGAGTTGATTTCCCCGTAATCAGCGTAGGGGCGCAGCTGCCGGGGGCGGACCCGCAGACAATGGCTTCGGCGGTGGCTACTCCACTGGAGCGGCAGTTCGGACGCATCTCGGGCGTGAACCAGATGACCTCGTCGAGCCAACTGGGTTCGACCGGCATCGCGCTGCAATTTGACCTGAATCGCAACATTGACGCGGCTGCTCGCGATGTACAAGCGGCAATCAATGCCGCCCGCAGCCAGCTTCCTTCCAATCTGCCGAGCAATCCAACCTATCGCAAAATCAACCCCGCGGACGCCCCAATCCTGATTCTGGCGCTCACTTCGGACACGGTTCGGGTGGCCCGTTTGTACGACACCTCCGACTCGATTCTGGCGCAGAAGCTCTCGCAGGTGAAAGGAGTGGGCCAGGTGTTCACCTATGGTTCAGCGCCGCCAGCCGTGAGGGCCGAAGTCAATCCGATGCTGCTCAACAAGCTGGGGGTGGGGCTGGACACCGTGCGCAACGCGCTGAATGCAGCCAACGCGAACCAAGCCAAGGGGCAGGTCGCGAACGACAGGATCTCGTCTTCGTTCTCGGATAACGACCAGCTCTTCACCGCAGATGAATACCGACCGTTAATCGTCGCCTACCACAACCGCGCGCCGGTGCGACTGGGAGATGTGGCGGATGTGCAGGACTCGGTAGCGGACGTGCACAACCTCGGCCTGGCCAATGGCAAACCCGGAGTGCTGGTCGTTATTTTCCGGCAGCCAGGCGCCAACGTCATCGAGACTGTGGATCGCGTGCGCGCTCTGATGCCTTACCTCCAGTCCTCGATTTCTCCGGCTATCAAACTGGCCGTGGTCTCGGACCGCACGATCACGGTCCGGGCTTCGGTGAAAGACATTGAAACCACTCTGCTGATTTCCATTGTGCTGGTGATTCTAGTGGTGTTCGTGTTCCTGCGTACGGCGCGGGCCACGGTGATTCCAAGCATCGCCGTGCCGCTTTCGCTGGTGGGCACCTTCGGCGGCATGTATCTGCTCGGCTACAGTCTGGACAATCTTTCTTTGATGGCACTGGCAATATCCACCGGATTCGTGGTGGACGACGCCATCGTGGTGCTGGAAAACATCACTCGCTACGTGGAGCATGGCATGGATGCGGTGCAGGCAGCGTTCAAAGGGGCGGCCGAGATCGGATTCACCGTGATTTCCATGAGCACGTCGCTGGTTGCGGTGTTTATCCCGTTGTTGCTGATGGGTGGAATTGTGGGACGGCTGTTTCGCGAGTTTGCCGTCACGCTGAGCATTGCGATCGGAGTCTCGCTGCTCGTTTCGCTGACCACCACACCGACGATGTGCGCCAAATTCCTGCGGCCGTCCGAATCGGACAAACGGCATAACGCTTTCTATCGCTCCAGTGAATGGTGCTTCGATAACCTGCTGGAGACATACCGGCACGCCCTCAAATGGGTGCTGGCGCATCAGCCCGTGACCTTGCTAGTGACTATTCTCGTGGCCTGCCTGAGCGTGTACCTCTACATCATCGTACCCAAGGGCTTCTTCCCGCAGCAGGATACGGGACGGCTTAATGGCGCGGTTCAGGCGGCACAGGACATCTCATTCCAGGCCATGAAGGGCAAGATGGAACAATTCGTACAAATCGTGCTGAAGGATCCGGCGGTCGATACGGCGGTCGGGTTCGCGGGTGGAGGCTCGGCCACTAATCAGGGCCGGTTCTTCGTCATGCTGAAGCCGCTCGAGAAGCGCGGCCAATGCAAGACCCCCCACTTCTGGAACCCTTGTTACCTCAGCGCCGACGATGTGATCAATCGATTGCGCGGAAAACTCGCGGTGGTTCCGGGCGCCACGCTGTTCTTCCAAACGCAGCAGGATCTGACTATTGGCGGGCGCTACGGGCAGGCGCAGTACCAGTACACGATACAAGGCGAGGACTTGAATGAACTCAACAAGTGGGGTCCATTGTTGTTGCAGAAAATGCGCAGCCTGCAGGAGCTGCGCGATGTCAATACCGACCAGCAGGATAAGGGATTACAAGCGCAGCTGGTGATTGACCGGGACACGGCCAGCCGCTTGGGGGTTGCCGCGCAGGACATTGACAACGCGCTCTACGATGCCTTCGGACAGCGGCAAGTCTCCACCATGTACCGCCCGCTCAACCAATACCACGTGGTCATGGAAGTGGCGCCACAGTTCCAACAGACGACCGAGGCTCTGCAGAATATTTACCTGCGCTCCACCGGCGGCACCCCCATACCGCTGGCGGCGTTCACTCGCTTCGTGCCCTCCAACATACCCTTGGCTGTGAATCACCAAAGCCAGTTTCCCTCAGTTACGATTTCATTTAACCTGGCTCCCGGAATCTCGCTTGGACAGGCGACACAGGCCATCGAAAAAGTCCAGCATTCCATTAATTTCCCCACGACAATCCAGGCCAACTTCCAAGGCACGGCGGCGGCCTTCCAGAATTCGCTCTCCAGTGAACCGGTTCTGATTGTGACTGCCCTGATTACCGTGTACATCGTTCTGGGCATGCTTTACGAAAGCTACATTCACCCCATAACGATTCTCTCGACGCTGCCTTCAGCGGGTGTGGGCGCGCTGCTGGCCTTGCTGCTGACTCACAACGAGCTCAATGTGATTGGAACGATCGGCATCATCCTGCTGATCGGGCTGGTCAAGAAGAACGCCATTATGATGATCGATGTGGCGCTTGAAGTGGAACGCACGCAAGGAAAGAAGCCGGTGGAGGCCATTTATGAGGCCTGCCTGCTCCGCTTCCGCCCCATTATGATGACCACCATGGCCGCTTTGCTGGGAGGTCTGCCTCTGGCGCTGGGCAGGGGTACTGGTTCCGAGCTGCACCGTCCTCTGGGCATCACGATTGTTGGCGGACTGATTGTCAGCCAGGCGCTTACGTTGTTCACCACGCCTGTTGTCTATGTGTATCTCGATCGGTTGCGGATGGCATTGCGCGGTGGAGAAGCCAAGCCTCTGATGCCAGATCCTTCCGGCGCTCCCACGCCGAGTCCGGCCCACTGAGAACTGACTGCTGTGGCAATCTAATATCAACCCCGCCGGTGGGCTTACAATGCTGGATTGTCCCTTCCAGAAGGCGGACCTCGCAAATGATCCGGGCCACTTCGGTCACAAGTAGTGCGGCGATCCTCAGCTTTGCAGCAATGGTATTGCTGCTCGGCTGCGGAGGTTGGTCTTCATCAACGAGCGCAACACCGACGGGCCCTGGCGCAACGACACCTTCGACGCACACGGTCAATCTCTCCTGGACTGCAAGCACGTCGTCGGAGGTGTCCGGCTATAACATCTATCGCGCCACGTACACAGACTCCTGCGGATCCTTCTCCAAGATCAACTACACAGCAAACACAAGCACCTCATATACGGATTCGGAAGTCGCCGATGGCACTTCCTACTGCTACGCCACTACCGCTGTAAATACAAGGAACGAAGAGAGCGGCTATTCGAACATTGCGATCAACGTGCAGATCCCTCCGCCGTAGTATCAGAATTCTTCGTCGGATTTCCGAAGCTATAGAAGTCCGCCGTGAGTTCGAGCGCCGCACAGACGGGTGGCGAACGACAACACAGCCGCGAAAGCGTTTGAAACCCATAGCTGCGTCTCCTGCGTGCTGCGCGCTCTCACCAGAGTTCAATAAGGCTGTTCCGGGCCGCTGAGGATCTCTGCTGCTAATCCTTCTTCGATTGTGTGCTGTCTTGGAGCGGGAGGGCAGACTCCACGCCACTCAGCGCGACAACTTTCGCGATTTGTCGAGTCATCTTTCTAGTTTGCTCCAGGATGACTGGGCATGCTTTTTATTCTGCTGTCACGGCTTTCAGGAATCGGTAGTAGAAATCAACGCCTTTATAGTAGGAATCGACGCCGAGCCTTTCATCCCGCCCGTGGGCACGAATATCATCGCGGTCAATCGCAATTCCTGATATCTGATAGGTTGGCAGTCCGGCCGCCATAGTGTAGACGCCATCAGATGCGCCCGTCGCCATATCCGGAATGACGGGAGTGCCCGGCCACATTTCTTCTGTGATCTTCTCCAACGGACCAAACACGTCACGACGCAATGGCGGAGGCGGGAAGCTCTTACGACCGGAAGCGGTGTCGGAGATATTGCCAAAGCTGTCGACGTAACGCACGGTAATTGCAGGATCCGCGAAAACCTTGATTAAATCCTGCCGCACTTCTTCGGCGGTGTGCCCAGGCAGAATGCGGCAGTTCACGTTCGCTTCCGCGCGCTGCGGCAAAGCGTTATTGGCGTGTCCGGCATTGAGCCGAGTTGCGACACAAGTGGTGTGGATGATCGACGTTGTCAATTGGATCACGCGAAAGTCGATCGATGGCGGCCTCATCCGGCAGATTCTTCAGGATTGCTCTCATATCGCCGGCGCGTTCCGGAGTTTCCACCTTTGCCATTCGCTCGTAATAGACACGCGTGACTTCATTGAGTTCGAAGGGAAACCGGTAGTGTTCCAGCCGGTTGAGCGCGTTCGTCAGCGAATAGGATGCGCGTTGTCGGGCCTAGGAAGCGAGCTATCACCACCGGGATTGGTCACGCGCTTCACTTGAAAATCCGCGTACAGCTTTTCCGTCGCGTCCACGGTCATCATGACCGGTTTGCCATGATCGCTGAGGATGCCGCCGCCGTCGTGGTTGAAAACCATTTCGGCATGGATGAGTTCGCGATGGTTCTTCAGCAGCCAATCAACGCCGTTCGACTTGCCGCCCTCTTCGTCGGCAGTCAGAGCAAGAATGATGTCGCGGTCAGGGATGTAACCTTCCCTCTTAAAGCGGATCAGAGTGGTGGCCATAATGGCATCGCCGCTCTTCATGTCCTGCGTGCCGCGGCCGTGATCGAAGCCGTCCTTCTCAACGAAGCTCGAAGGGATCGGTGGTCCAGTCTTCGCGATGGGCTTCCACTAGATCAAGATGGCCGATGAGCAGCAGCGGTTTATGTTTGCCTGTTCCACGCAGCCGGATCCCGAGATCCTTCTTGCGATCATTGGGGCCAAGAATCTGCATGTCGGACTCTCCGAAACCGGCATCACGAAAGCGTTGTGCCATGGCTTCCGATGCCGTGGTCACGTTCCCCACCGAGTCCGTGCATATTGATTTCGATCAATTGTTTGAAAATATCGTGAGCGAGTTTCCGGGTGGCGTCATCGATTTGCGCCTGCGAAGCAGGCGTCAGGATTACAAAAGAGGTGGAATGAGAAAAGAGGACTACACATTTGCTGGAGTTCAAACGGTCGTCTCCGGAATACCCGTGCGCACTTCGTTTGCAAAGATTGTACACACTTCATCTTAGCGGCACAGGGTTTTGGTTCCGTCATCGAAGGAGAAAATCGCGATCCGGTCGGTTGAGGGCCATCACCTTCCGTACTCCGTCTCGGGTGACTGCACACCAGGACAATGCATAGACCCTAACCGAACATCAAGTGCGAGCAACGGGCTCGACGGGACGGCGAGTTTCAAGAGTTTCCGGGCGCTTATGGGTACGCCACTTTAAGAAACTATCCATGTAGGTATAGAACACAGGCGTAATGTAAAGCGTTACAACTTGCGCGAAGAGCAGGCCGCCGACCACACAAAGGCCAAGCGGGCGGCGGGCGTCGGCGTCGGCCCCAAAACCGATGGCGATGGGCAACGTGCCTATGATCGTGCAGGCGCTGGTCATCATGATCGGGCGGAAGCGAATCATGGAGCCCTGGTAGGCGGATTCGCTGGCCGTGTAATCCCCCTTGCGCTCAAGGTCCAAAGCGAAATCGACCATCATAATTGCGTTCTTCTTGACGATGCCGATGAGCATGATCAAGCCGACGAACCCATAGATATCGAGTTGCTCGTGGAATAGGGAGAGCGTAACCAAACCCCCGAAAGCTGCAGCCGGCAGCCCCGTCAGAATCGTGATGGGGTGAATATAGCTCTCATAGAGAATACCCAGCACGATATAAATGATCACCACTGTCATGATCAGCAGAATGCCCTGACCACCGATCGATTGCTGGAATGCCTGGGCGGTGCCTTGGAAGCTGGTATTGATTGAAATGGGCAGCATGGAATTAGCCAAATTCTGCACGTCACTCACCGCTTGGCCAAGCGCCACTCCGGGCGCCAGGTCGAATGAGATCGTAACTGACGGAAGTTGCCCAGTGTGGTTGATGGTGAGGGGGCCGACGCCAGTGGTGAATTTCGAGACGGCCGCGAGCGGAACGAGTTGGCCGGAGGAAGAGCGGATATAAAGCTCCGAGAGCATGTCGGGATCGCTCTGGAACCGATTCTCTACCTGGAGAACGACCCAGTATTCGTTATTCGAAGTGTAGATGGGCGAAACCAGCCGTTGGCCGTAGGCGCTGTAGAGTGCGTCTTCGACTTGCTGCGGCGTCACTCCCAGAGCAGAGGCTTTGTCGCGGTCGACCACGACATTTGCCTGAGGATTCTTGATCTGCAGATCGCTGGCGACGTCGGCCACACTCGGCAGCGTCTTCATTTTTATTTCGAGCAACTGCGCGTACTTATAGAGCTGGTCCGTTGCCGGACTCGACAGCGTGAATTGATACAGGCTCTTGCTGGAAAGGCCGCCGATGCGAATTGCCGGCGGATTCTGGAGAAAGACTCGCATCCCCGCGACCCTGTCCAGCTTTGGTTGCAACCCGTGGATCACGTCGTCGATGGTCATGTGACGTTCGAAGAGCGGACGAACGTACTGAAGCGCAGTCGCAGCGACAGAAACATGACCGTAGCGGGCAATCAAACGATCGTAAGCCGGACTATCGGTCCAGGGACGGTCGGAACGATTCTTCAGATGGAGAAAAGCGTAGCCATTGTTTAGGCCAGAGCTGTTCGAATCGGCGACGCCCGAATAGAACTGAACGACATTTGGGTCGGCCTGAAGTATACGATTGATGGCTTCCTGGTGAGCTTTCATCGCGTCGAAGGAAATGCCCTGATTGGCTTCGGTTGAGACGGCAATCTGCGCGGTGTCCTCTTCTGGCAGAAAGCCTTTCGGAATTACCCAAAACTCCCATGCAGTCCCCACCAGGATGAGAAAACCGAAAATCATTACCAGCACGCGATGCTGCATCGCCCGGCGAAGACTCCATCCGTACCAGCGGAGCGACGTATCGAGGATGTTTTCCAACTTGCGGTAGATCCATCCGTGCTTATTTTCGTGTTCGGGACGCAGATAGTATCTGCAGAGCATCGGCGTCAGAGTGACAGAAACGAAGCCGGAAACCAGAACGGCGGAAATGATGACGACGGCAAATTCGTGGAGCAAGCGGCCCAAGACGCCAGACATGAAGAAGACCGGCAGAAAAACAGCAGCGAGCGACAACGTCATGGAGAGGATGGTGAAGCTGACTTCCCTCGAACCGTCGAGCGCGGCCTCAAACGCTCCTTTGTCCATCTCCTGGTGGCGCACGATGTTTTCGAGCATAACGATGGCGTCGTCGACGACGAAGCCTACCGAGAGTGTCAGTGCCAACAGCGATAAATTGTCGACCGTGTAGCCGAGCAGGTACATGACCGCGAACGTACCCATGATCGACATTGGAAGAGCCAGGCTGGGGATAATGGTGGCGGATGCGTTGCGTAGAAAAAGAAAGATGACAAGAATAACTAGAAAAATGGCTAGCAGGAGAGTGAATTTGACATCATTAACCGAGTCGCGGATCGGAACGGAGTGATCGTATTCGACCGAGAGATTGATGGACGGAGGCACCACCGCGTAGAAGTGCGGGATGAGCTTGCGAATGTTATTGACGATCTCGATCGTGTTGGTGCCGGGCTGGCGCTGAACGGCCAGCATAATGCCTGGGATATTGTTGATCCAGTCTGCGACGTACAGATCTTGAATTCCGTCGTTGACCGTAGCGATCTGATCCAGCCGGACCGGGGCTCCGTTGCGGTACGCCACGATGAGCGGTCGGTAGACCATGGCGTCGGAAAGCTGCCCGTTAGACTCGACGTTATAAGCCTTGTGAGCGCCGTTCAGCGTGCCCATCGGCATATTGACGTTGGCATTTTGAATCGCCTGCTCTACTTCGTTGATACCGATCTGCCGGCTGGCGAGAGCTTCCGGGTTCAGTTGCACGCGCACCGCGTACTTGGCCGAACCGCTGACGTTGACCTGGGCCACGCCGGGCACCATCGAAATCTGCTCGGCAAGCAGATTTTCGGCATACTTATCGACTTCGTAGAGCGGCAGTGTGGGTGAGGTAACAGCCAACAGAAAGATAGCCTGATCTGCGGGATTCACCTTTCGAAAGGTCGGGGGCGAAGGCAGGTTGGGTGGAAGCTGATTAACGGCTGCCGAGATTGCGCTCTGGACATCGAGCGCGGCGGAATCTATGTTACGGCTCAGATTGAACTGCAGAGTGATTTCGATGTTGCCGAGCGAACTGGTCGAGGTCATCGAATCCAGACCGGCAATGGTAGTGAACTGTTTTTCCAGCGGGGTCGCTACTGAGGAAGCCATCGTTTCCGGGCTGGCGCCCGGAAGGCCGGCATATACCTGAATGGTCGGAAAATCAACGTTGGGCAAATCACTGACGGCCAAGTCGCGATAGCCCAGAATGCCAAAGAGAAGAATGGCCAGCATCACGAGGCTGGTCATGACCGGCCGGCGAATAAAAGGTTCGCAGAGATTCATCGGATTGATTCCAGCCCTGTCACAGTCCCTTGGTGAAATATACTTTCGTCCCTGGAATCAGACGCACTTGCCCGTCGGTGACCACGGTTTCTCCGGGTGAAAGCCCCTGCAAAACTTCCGTTTCGTTATTTACTGTTTGCCCCACATTCACTTGCCGGACATCAACCGTCATATCCGGCTTTGTAACGAAGACATAATCGCCCTGCTGTCCCGCCTGAACCGCCTGCGAAGGAACCACCAGCACGTTCTGTTGCTCGCCCAGCCGCAGCAGGACATTGGAAAATTGGCCGGGCCAAAGATGCTGGTCGCTGTTGGGAAATGACGCCTTAAGAGCGATGGTACCCGTCGTCGGATCCACCGTGTTATCGACGAATGTCAGAATTCCGGTCTCTGGCCTGGAATCGCCAGTTGGGGTGGCCTGAACCGGCAAACGAGAACGCGTCATGAGCTTCTTGACCGATTCGAGATACTGCTGCGGAACGGAGAAATTGACGTAGATCGGGGAAATCTGGTTGATCACCACAAGCACCGGAACGTCGTTGGCCTTTACTGCTGCCCCCGGATAGACAAGCTGGGCCCCGGTGACGCCGCTGATTGGGGCATAAATGGAGCAATAGGAAAGCTGAATTTTGGCAGTCTGGATGGCGGCCTCATCGACGTTGACGGTGGCTGCAGCGGCCGTTGAGGTTGCCAGATATTGATCATACTGCTCTTTCGAAACAATGCCTTGTTTGTAGAGCCCTTCGTAGCGCTCGAGTTCCGCTTGGTCGAGTTGGGCCTGGGCTTTGTCCCTGGCGAGCGCCGCGTTGGATTGATCAAGGGCGGCGAGAAAAGGGCTCTTGTCGAGCGTGAGCAGCAGATCGCCTTGACGAACGAACTGACCTTGCTGGTAATTCACTTCCTTGACGATACCGGCTACTTGCGATTCCACCGAGACGGTCTTGAACGCCTGGCCGGCGCCGATGGCGTGTAATTGCACCGGAATCGTGCTCCGTTCGACTTGGGCGACTGTGACCGGCACGGCGGAGGTATCGCGCGGTCTCTCAATCGCGCCGCTGCCGCGCGATGCCTGCGCGGAGCTGGCGCTATCTCCACATCCCGCCAGTATCAGCACAGACAACAATGATGCAAATCCGAGGATCTTAAGAACCGTGGTCATGGTCTCCAGTTTTCAACTCTTCAAGGTTAGACATCCATGCAAGCATACGGTAGCGAAAGAGGAATCGAATGCGCACAACAATATGTAACAATGAGCAGGCTGTACCACGGTCGGCAGGGTATAGGGGAAAGCGTTGAAGAATGATAGGCCAGCCAGCGGATCGCAGATCAGACTGCCTTACTAACGATATGAAGTGCCTACGGGCGTGGGTGCAATTATAGCGCCAATATCGCGGTATAAGATGGAACGACTTCCGGATTGTCGAAAGCTCCGCCCAAGCAAGGACCTCGCGCGAAACGACTTTGTAAAAGCTATGTGATTGATGATGCTGGACCTGGTGGGTTCGTTTTTGCAAAAAAGCGAGCGATGACTAAACCGGCTCGGTGGCCCGGAGATCTCTCCTAGCACGGATGACGGGAACAAACTTCCACTCTGCCCACTCTAACGTAATAGGAACAGCGCATGAAGATCACTTGGTGTATTTTCTGGCTGAGCGGCCGCAAGTGGCTAAAAACTGGATGCTTGATTACGGCATTCTTGGTCGCGGTGTATGGCGGCGTCATTCGTCCTTCGCGTGCCTTCCGTGGGATTGCGATGGAAAGAACTAGTGCTCTCGCGGCAATCGAGCGCAACCGTCATTGGCTGGTGCCGCTGCCGGAATCGGTAGACAACGCTGCGCTGGCGGCGGGCGTCATTGGGGGAGTTCCGGGGGGAGCCGCATCGCATTCGGTTCTAATGACGACTTACCTGCCCAAGTCGGAAAGTCTAACCGCGCGACAAGTTGTGCGCGCGTCGTCAATCGACCTCTTGGTCAAGAGTCCCGCAGAATCAGCCGAGAAAATCCGCTCACTGACCGAGCAAGCGGGAGGCTTCTTGGTGAGGTTTCAAACCAACGGTGCGCAGGATGCCACGAACGCCACGCTCACTATCCGGGTGCCAGTCGCACGCTTTGCAGAAGTGGGAGTC
>CAWEBA010000023.1:0-65703 GCA_963807145.1 uncultured Acidobacteriaceae bacterium
TATCGCTTTCTTTGGCATTTTTCTTTCTTCTCTGTGCCTCCTCTGTGCCTCCGCGTCTCTGTGGTGAATTAGCTGTGCGGGAACCATTGGTACAGCATGAAGTATACGAGCACGCCGGTTACGCTGACGTACATCCAGAGCGGCCAGGTCCAGCGCGCGATGGCGCGATGACGAACATATTGGGCGCGGAGGCCACGGCTTAGTGTGATGATGACCATGGGTACGATCACGATGGCTAGTGTGACGTGGGGAATGAGCACGATGAGATAGATAACATGCCAAAAGTGATCGCCGAGAAAGCGGATATCCCCGACGTGATAATGAAAATACAAGTAGCACGCCAGAAACAGCGCCGAGGAGACGACGGCGGCGATCATGCAGGCGCGGTGTACGGCCATGCTGCCGCGGGCAATGGCGTAGCGGCCGGCGACGAGAAGAACTGCGCTGGCTCCGTTGAGACTTGCGATTAGAGCAGGGAAGTAGGCGTATTGTTCAGCGATCATATTCTGGAAATCAGATTTTCACGATCATATTCTGGCGATCAAGTTCTGTCGATCAGGCGGCGGGCCTCGTGGTGCGGCGGTTGGCCATCAGGAATGCGAGAGAAAACATTACCAGCGAGAACAGGATTAATGTTGCGATCGAGGAAGGCAGAGGGAATTTGGTCTCCATGCCGGGATAGAGCAGGTCGCGCAGGGCTCCGACTCCGTAGGTCAGAGGATTCAAATACATGAGGACGCGAATCCATCCCGAGGCGCCGGACAGGGGAAACAGCGCGCCCGACAGTAGCCAGAGCGGAATCAGGAACAGATTGATGATGCCGTGGAACGCGGAGGTGGAATCCATGGGCCAGGCGATGGCGAAGCCGAGCGACGTCAGCGCGAACGAAACCAGAAACACGACCACGGCCACCGACAAGACCTGGAGCAGATTGAGGTGCACTCCTGCGAACGGGGCGAAGACGAGGAAGATCAATCCCTGAATCGCCGCCAGCGTCGTGCCGCCCAGAACCTTGCCCAGCACGATTGCCGAGCGCGGCACGGGGGCGACCATCACGGAGAGTAGAAAGCCTTCCTGACGGTCCTCGATGAGCGACATCATGGCGAAAATTGAGGTGAAGAGGACGATCAGAATCAGCGTGCCGGGATAGAAATAATCCATGTAGTGCTCTTGACCCTGACCGGCGCCGGAACGGAAGGAGTTGCCAAACCCAGAACCGAGGACGATCCAGAACACCAGCGGCGAAGCAAGCACGCCGACCACTCGGGACTTCTGCCTATAGAAGCGCACAATTTCGCGCCACCAGAGCGTGAAGGCGGGCAGCAACACGCCCGCGGAAACGGGCGCGACGGGTCTCGACATGACAGCGGTTTGAGTGGCCAAAGAGGTTTAACTCGCCTTCGCCGGAGGAGTTTTCGCGGCCGGAGCCGCGGCCTTTTTCTTGGGGAGGATGCCAAGGTCACGCGCTTCCCAGTACGCGTTCAGCGTGAAGACGCCGGCCAGGGTCAGCAGGATCAGGGTAAGGAACAGGCCGTCGACAGTCGTGATGAAGCCGTTGGTCAGTGTCCACACGATTCCCGCCAAGGGGAGGACGACAAGCACGAGCGAAATCGCTAGCATCATAGAAAGCACGTTACCTCCTATCGTGATTTTTTCGAACTGGTTTCTGCTTCGCTTGTTTCGCTCCAGAACTTGTGTCCGGTGCGGCGAATGAAAACGTCTTCGAGCGCCGGCTTGCTCACCGAGATCGCTTCGATTTCTCCAGGAAAAGCTTCGACCACTTCGGTGACGAAGCGGTGGGCGGATTCGCGTTCCATGCGTACCTGATTTTCGAGGACCGTGGTTTCCACGTGAAACCGGTCCTGAATGCGTTCGGCAAGCAACGGCGCATCGTGGGCGGCGTCGAGCAGGATCACGTCGCCGCCGATTTCGCTTTTCAACTCGGCGGGCGTGCCCAACGCGACCAGGTTGCCTTCATTCATAATGGCGAGACGGTCGCAGCGCTCGGCTTCCTCCATGAGATGCGTTGTGACGAGCACGGAGACGTGTTCCTCATCGCGCAACGTCCGCAGGTATTGCCAGAGATCGCGCCGGGCGCCCGGGTCGAGGCCGGTAGTGGGCTCATCGAGCAGAAGCACTCCGGGATGATGTAACAAGCCCTTGGCCAATTCGATGCGGCGCTGCATGCCGCCGGAAAAAGTCTCGACCAACTCCTTGCCGCGATCAGCGAGGCCGACGCGGCTGAGGATTTCTTGAATTCGGTTCTTCAGGCCGGCGCCGCGGAGACCGTAGAGATGTCCCTGATGCCAGAGATTCTCGTAGGCGGTGAGTTTCAGGTCAACGCTCTGGGCCTGAAAG
Organism: uncultured Acidobacteriaceae bacterium; assembly: GCA_963807145.1. GTDB lineage: Bacteria > Acidobacteriota > Terriglobia > Terriglobales > Acidobacteriaceae > Sulfotelmatobacter. Next base: position 2,359 of record CAWEBA010000023.1, read on the forward strand.
ACCACGCCGATTTGGCGACGCAAACGCGCCGGCTCCTGCGCCGCGTCGCAACCCATGATGGTGGCGCGCCCCGCGGTTGGAAGCATCAGAGTGGAGAGAATGCGGAAGAGCGTGGTCTTGCCGCTGCCGTTGGGGCCGAGCAGGCCAAACAATTCCGCCGGACGCACTTCGAATGAAACGCCGTTCAGAGCGGTGCGGTCGCCGTAGCGATGCACCAGGTTCTCCACGGAAATGACGGGTGCGAGGGAAGGCGGAGTGACTTCCGGAGCGGCGTCGGCGAATGCGGAAACTTTCGATGGCAAGAGGCGTCCTGAGTTAGTCCACTAACAGTTTACGACGAGATCGCGTTCGACATCACGAAAAGCAGCGCTCGCTGAGATCCTTCGCCAAGCAAAAATGGCTTGGCTCAGGATGACAGTTGCCGCGACAGTTGCCCGGCGGTGGCCGCCGCTCGGAGGGCGACCGCTCATGCGACGGAAACGTCCCGTTGCGCCTGGGGCACCCGCTCTGCGAGCGCGACCGGAACGTTGCGCCACACTTGTATCGCCAGAACCACTGTAGTTGCGAGAAGCAGCGCGCCAACGGCTACGTGCGTCACAGTGGCTGCGACCATGGGCAGCTCCGGTTGCGCTGCGCTTTGTCCCCAGGCGACGCGCGTCAGGAATGCGGCGAAGCCGAGGCAGAGCTGGGTAATGAGCAGCGACAACATCACGATTGCCGGGCGGCGAACTGCGTCAATGTTCGAATAGACCGAGATCGCGCGGATCGCGGTCCAGGTCAGCACAAACGAAACGACCACCGCATTCAACACGTGCGGCCACCAACTCATTCCGTGATGGCGAAACATCCCGCCGAGGACGAGCTGGACATACAGTACGAAAATGGAAAGCAGGGTAAGCGAGAAGAGACTGGGGCGGCGCGAGTCGAACTCCACCCCCGGTCGCGCTTTGTCCGGTCGATCGTCATTAGGTTGATCTTGGATCCAGTTGCGGCCGGTGAAGAGGGCGATGGCTACCGCGATGCAGAAAAACGTTTGCGCAACCGTAGCGTGAGCAGTGGAGACCCACGGTGGCTGGAAGAACAACACAGTAAGGCCGCCGAGAGTGGCCTGGGCGATCACCGTGCAGAAAGCGCCCACGGCCAGCCAGCGCATCCAGCGGCGCTTTTCGACTAGCAGAGTCCAGATGGCGATGGCCAGCGTAAGCGACACGAGTGTGCCGGCGACCATGCGGTGACTCCATTCGTAACGGACGCCTCCCACGAAGCGCGGAATTTTCACGAGATAGCCGAAGGAAGTTGGCCAGTCCGGAACCGAGAGTCCAGCGTCGTTGCTGGTGACCAAGGCGCCGGCGGTGATCACGACCAGCGTCGCACAGGCCACGAACACGGCGAAGATGTGATGAGCTCGATTGTAAGTTGTCGGGATCGCTTTCAGAGTCGTTCCCCTTGGGTCACGCGGGATAGGAGTCCCGGCTTTTGTGCGCGGCGGGCCGCGCCGAGTGGTGCAGCCCGCCATTCCGAACAGTTGATTTTATGAGACGGACAGCCGAAGGCGGCTGTCCCACGCCAGCACCGGCCTGGTTCCTGTCTACTCGGCTGCGGCCTTGAAGCTCTCATCGACAGTCTTGGTTTCCTTCGGACCGACGGTTACCTTTTGATCCTGCTCGCCGAGTTTTTCATGGACGAAAGCGATTGTGTAATCGCCCGGGGGCAGTCCCTTGATTTCATATTTCCCGGACTTGTCAGTCACCGCGTAGAACGGAGTCTTCACGACATTGATGTACATCTTCATCCACGGGTGCTGATTGCACTTCACCGGGAGCATGATCTCTTCGCGGGCGAAGTTCTTTTCGAGCGGAGGTGTTGCCGGAGGCTGCGATTCGTTCCACTCGCGGTTATCTTTCGGAGTGGGATGAATGTTGTGCGTAGTCTGATCGTCATTCTTGATTTCGATCGTCTGACCTGCCATTACGCCGAGCACGTGTGGATGATATTTGCAGCCCTGCTGCTCAAGGACGACTGCGTCTTTGGGTACGTCGAAGCTGCGGCTGCCGAGTCCGTCTTTAACGTAGACGAAGACATTGGCGAGGTCGCCGTTATCGACAACGATGTTTTCGGCTTCGTTCATGCCTTTGCAGGCGGGATCCTGGCTCATGTTGATCTTCGGTTCTTTTGGCGCGTTGCCGTCAAACTTTACGGTTCCGTCGATGGTTGCCACGGTTGCGGGATCGATTGGCGCCGCTGCGGGGGCCATTGCCGGTTGCTCTGACATGGTGTTTGCCGGCTGCTCCTCTTTCTTGCTGCAAGCCGCCATCAACAGCAAGCCGCACAAGGCCAGCACGCTGACCAATATCATCCAACTGGTTTTCTTATTCATGATGTCCTTCCTTCTGTCGTGTTTGATATTTATTGGCTGACCGACGCCCTCGGCGGTTAAAGCCGCTGTTGAATTTGAGGGCTCTGCGGCGCGGCTGGAAGCCGCGCCCTTTCAAAACGTAATCGCACATTGAGTTTTACGTAACCGTCATTTTACCGCGAACCGCCGCTGGCCGCTGAATGCGATTCCACTGCCGCCTGTTTGCGATCACTCTTCCGCTGTACGGTCGCTTTCGCATGCGGCATAGACGCAGCTACCCTCCGTTGTTCTTCCGGCGTTAGCTGGAAGATGTAATCCGTGAGCAGCTTGCGATGATCTCCGGTATAGCCCTGGAACGACGGCGGGGTTGGCCCGGCAAACACCCACTGATTATTCTCCTGCTTGAAAAGTCCCGATGGCATTGAGGTTCCCGGGCTGACCGCTTGCGGGTCGCTGATCCAGCGCTCGACCCAGTCCGGCTTCAGACGCTCTTTCGCCAGCAGGAAGTTAGGCGCGGTGGCGATCTTGTCGTGCGAGGGGTCGCCGGTGGCGTGGCACTTCAGGCAAGGAGCTGCGGTGCTCGAGAACAGACTACGCGCCATGTCTGTCTCCTTGGTCGTGAGCACCGGCACATCCTCGGGAATGTAGGGCATAGGCTGCTGTGACAGCGCCTGGAAGAAGCGCACCAGCTTACGCAGTTCATTGTCGGAAAACGAGAACGTGGGCATGCGGACCTTCAAATAAGGACGCACGCCGTCGCGGTTGGTGTCGGTAGTGCTCAATGCGGGATTCGAGAGAAATTTGCGCAGCCATTCGGGGTCGACTCGTGCACCTTCAGTTAGAAGTTTCGGAGGCAGTTGCTCCTGCGCATCTTGATACTGCTTCAGCCCCATGAGAATGGTTTGCTGGCCCGGGATGAACTGGTGGCAGCCCATGCAGTTGTATTTCTTGACGATCCACCAGCCTTCCTGAATGTCGTGGCGCGCGTCGCCCGGCTTGTATAGATAACTTGCGGGCAGGGAAGTCTCTTCGCTTCCCATCAGAAAAGTGGTGAGGTCGAGCACCTGCTCTTTGGTCAGATGCAGGTTGGGCATGCGCAGAGCTTCGGTTTCGGTCTTGACCATGCCTTGATCGAAAACGTTGGGCTCGGCCAGTTTGTGTTCGAAGAATCCTTTGTGGTCGTACCACGGTTCTGTGGCAGGGCCGTCGGGCAAGCGAGCTAGATCTTCCTTGTCCTTGATCGGCTCAGCGTTTTTGCCGCCGCGCTGGGCTACGGTGGTGAACAGAGCGAAGTCGAGACGCTCAATGGGCTTACTGCCTTCGAAGGTTAGTTCTGTGCCGATGCGGCCTTCGTCTTCGAATCCCGCGATTTCGTGACAACCAGAGCACCCGAAATGTCGGACCCATACCTTTCCTTCAGCCTTGAGCGCGGGATCATCCATGAACGGAGCATCTGGATACGATGACAGATCCTTCTTTTTCTGCGTCATCAGATAGGTTGCGATGTCCTCGGCATCCTCGGGAGACAGGCGCAGGCTGGGCATCACGGTCATGTTCTGCACCTGCAGTTCGTGGCCGTCGTTAGGACAGCGGCTGTGGTCAAGATCAAACTGATAGGGCAGACCCTTCTTGGCGTAATCTTCGGGGCCGATGTCTTTCTTTTCGTAAGGACAATAAGGCCGGGTGCGCTGGCGCGCGTTGTGAATCCAGCGGACTAAGTAATCGTAATTCGCTTTTTCGCCAACGCGGCTCAGATTCGCAGCAAAGGTGCCACCTTGCATCCGGTCGCCTTCACCAATGGAGTGGCAGGCCAGGCATCCGCGTTCTTCAAATAATTCCTTCCCGTGCGCGGCATTCCCGGGCTTGTGCTTGGGAAGTGGATCGGTAAGTCCTGATTGCCAGATGTAAGCGGAAATCGCCTGGATCTGATGATCGGTCAGGCGGAAGTTCGGCATCTTGGTGGTCGGACGGAAATCCGTAGGCTTCTTCAGCCACACCGGAATCCAATTCTTGTTCAGCTTGAGCCGGACGTCTTTTAGATTCGGACCGACCTTCTTCATGTCCTGCATCAGACTGTGCGACTGGTAATCGAGCTGTTGCAAACGGCCGTCCAGCTTGCTGTTTGCGACTCTCAAATCGACCGCCTGAGTATTCAGCTTGTTGGCTTCTTCGTTCGACTCGGCGGCGTCGGCCTGCTTCATCAGGTACGCGGTCTGCTTCAGGTTGTCTATCTTCTGGGTTTCAATCTGCTTAATCTGCTGGCTGATCGAGTTCAGGTCGTCGGGCTCTTTGTCATATCCCTCGTAGCGATGACAGCCCATGCAGCCTTTTTGTCGGAAGAGGTCTTTGCCGCTGTTGATGGTTTGCCACTCAACGTCGCCGCTGGCCAGCACCATGTCGGCGGCATGGCAATTTTGGCAGCCCGCCTGCGAGTTCTCCTTGGGGAACAGCGGCCACAGCCAGTGCTCGTAGGTGCCGTGTCCTTTCTCGATGCTGGTGGTCGCGCGTCCGTTGCCCTGGTGGCAGGGCGAGCAGCCGAACTTCTCGGGATCATGAATCTGCAATAACTCAGGCTGGGGATGGCTTGTGAACGCGTCGGCGTACTCATCCGGCTTCTTCTCGCCCTTCGCGATCATCGAGACCGCGCTGATTTTCAGCGGCTCGCGCGCGTTCATGTGGCAGGATTCGCAGCGGTCGACGATATTGGCCTCGGCCACGTTGATCTGCACAATTGCCGGAACCCATTCAGACGCCCGCCTTTTCAATCCGTCGATCTGCTGCGGCGTGAGATCGACCATGTGGTCGGTGATGTATTCATCCATCTTCGTTTTGGCCGCGGTGACGGGCTTTAACACTTCGCCGAGGTCCAAGCTTAGTTTCGTGCGCTCGTCGCGAATCGAGTTATAGGTCTTTTCCAGGTCGTCGAAGTCGTAGTCTTGCCTGGTTCCATCGGGAAACTTGACGGTTGCTTTCTTCTCTTTGTATTCCTTGATTTCGTTCTGCTTACTTGCCTTGGCCGATTTGCTCTTGCTGGTTTCAAACTCGTAGGTCAGCGCGTTCACATAGGCGCGCCGGTCGGTGAAAACACTCTGCACCGCAAGCAGGCGGGCGCTGGCATCGTCCAACTTTTTGCGCGCTTCTTCAGCCTGGGCTTTTGAATCCTGATAAGCCTTGGCGTAGGCCTCTTTGAGCGCGACGTAATCCGGATTCTGTTCAACGTCCTTTTCCGATGTGGCCGATTTCGACCGCGCCGTATTCAAGAACGCGCTGTAACGATCCTTCCACTGTTCCTGGAAGGCCTTCCATGGCCGCTGGGTCCACGCCTCATCCCACAAAGCCCAGAACAACGTCGCCATCAGAATCACCATCGCGATCAGATAATAGGCGGCGTACGACTTGCTTGTGATCGGATCCTGCTCGGGGTTGGGTTGTTCAGGCACCGCTTCCTCCGAAAGTGTTTGTCATTCCAGTCTCTTTGTCATTCCGAGCGAAGCGAGGAATCTGCTGTCCGCGCCCGCTTCACTGTTTCACGGTGCTCCTAAACATTGAACCAGGGCGTAATCCACACATACTTGATGTGCCACAGCAGGCGCAGCCCCATCTTCAGCGGCAGAGCCACCATGGTCAGCAAAAGAAACTGGGTGATGGAAAATTGCAGCAGGCTCATTCGCTTGAAGTCTTTCGCCATGAATCGCCGGAACAGCGAATAGACGATAAACCCGCCCAGCAGGTAATAGCCGCCAACGACGACCGCGCCGAAAACTCCCTTTGCCAGGTTCGACGTGATGCCGAAAATATCTGGCAAGTCGCGGTTCACCTCGTAGATCAATCGGTTGTGATCCCAGGTTTGGCCTGGCCAGAACCACTGCCAGCCAGGGCCGCGAATAAACGTTCCGATCAGGATCATCGAGACCCACAGAATGATGAAGCCGAACAGAAACGTGCCAATCGAAAACTTGCGCTGCTTCCACGTGTAGTAGCCGCTGCCCAGCGGGTTCGTGTCAATGTATGGAATCACCATCAGACCGACGATGATTACCGTCGGCATAACCACGCCTGCGATCCAGGGATCGAAATAGACGAGCATCTCCTGCAGTCCGAGGAAATACCACGGAGCCTTCGCCGGATTCATCGTTAGATTCGGGTTGGCAGGCTCTTCCAGCGGGGCGTTCAGGGTGATCGACCAGACCATCAGAATAATCGTGACGATGATAGCGGCGAGAAACTCGATGCGAAGAAGAAACGGCCAGACATGCACTTCTTTTTGCCAGCCTGGTTTGAATGGCCAGGTCTTGCGGTGATGCGTCTTGGCCAGGGCGGGATCGGCTTCGAGCTGCGCGATTAACTGGTCGTTGGCGTGCGCCTGCTTCGCTGCCAGATAAATGTAGAAAGCCAGCAGCGGGATCAAGCCCACGATCGGCACGTTGTCAGGAGCCGAGCAAATTTCCCAAAGTTGTCGCCAGTCCATAAGTTTTCTCGGTGTCAACTACTAAAACAGTTTGTCATTCCGAACCGGGCTGAAAAGCCCAGTGAGGAATCTGCTTTTCCTTTTTCGGCGCCGCTACTCGCCCGCCGCTTTCGGTCCTCTTCGTGGCTTGTCGGCTTCAGCTTCCAGCATCACTTGCGCGGGGCCTGAGATTCCACCGTCCTTCCGCACGCGCCAGAAATGCACGATCATCAGGATCGACGCGACGATCGGAATGCCGATGCAATGCCAGATGTAGGACCGCAGCAGCGCATTCGCATCTACGATCGATCCGCCGAGCAAGCCGAAGCGCACGTCGTTGTAAGGCGTCATGCCGAGCATCGACCCGAACGGGCCTTCATGCCCGAGCAGCGGCGTGGCTCGCGCCATGTTCGTGCCCACGGTGACAGCCCAGAATCCCAGCTGATCGTCGGGCAGCAGATATCCCGTGAACGAAAGCAATAAAGTAAACACCAGCAGCAGCACGCCGATGTTCCAGTTAAATTCGCGCGGCTTTTTGTACGAGCCGGTTAGAAATACGCGGAACATGTGCAGCCACACGCCGATCACCATCAAGTGAGCGGCCCAGCGGTGCATGTTGCGGAGAATTTTCCCGAAGGGTACGTCGTGCTCAAGGTAGAGCACGTCTCGGAACGCCTGCACCTTGCTGGGATGGTAATAAAACATCAGCAGAACGCCGGTATAGGTGAGGATGATGAACAGGAAAAATGTGATTCCGCCCATGCCCCAGGTGTAGCTGTAGCGCACCGCATCGCGATTGATCTTCGCCGGATGCAAATGCAGGAACACGTTGGAAAGCACGCCCAGAGCCCGGTTGCGCGGGGTGTCATCGTGCTTGTGGCGGAAAATCGAAGTGTAAACCTGAGTCTTGGTCGGATCCTTCAGGCCTTCGATCTGCTCCTTCGCCTTGGCGGGGATGTCGACCTTCATCGCCTGAATGTCATCTTTGACGCGGTCGACCAGGCCCACTTTGCCGTTCTTGCCGTTATTTTCGTCAGCCATTATTGCCTCATGATGATTCGCGAAAAAGCCGGCGGGACGCCGGCGCTACACTCCGGTCCCTTACCCAGGCAAATACGCTCCCGGATCATTGAAGTGCGTCGGCTGCCCTTTCGGCCACTGGTAAAGCCGGGAGGTGTCGACGATGATCTGCCCGTCGGGCGCCAGTTCCACGTGCGCGCGGTCCATCGGACGCGGAGCCGGGCCCTCGAAGTTGATGCCTTCGCTGTCATAGCCGCTGCCGTGGCATGGACACTTGAACTTGTTCTCGCTTGGTTTCCAGTCCGGGGTGCAACCGAGGTGAGTACACCGCGCGTAGATCACGAACACGCGGTCAGGAGTGCGATCGACCCAGATGCGGTATTTCTGCTGAAACTTGGTGTCGACGCCCAGCGCAAACTCTGAGGGATAGCCAATCTTGAAAACTGTATTAGGTTCGAAAAGAGTGCGGGGAAGAAAGAATCGGAAGAAAGCCAGGAACCATGCAGTCAGGAACGCAGTTACTGCGACCCACACCAGACGGCGCCGGCGGCGGTCGATCTCGGTATTCGACGGCCCGGGCGAGGATAATCCGCCAGCCGCTGCCGCTTTCGAGGTTCCGACCGCCGGCGTGCCTACGTACTTCGTGGCATCCACCGCGCCCGTGGCGGCCGGCTTGGCTGGTTCGGGATTCGGGTTGGGCTTCGCGCCCTCCGGTTCCGGCATGAGTCTACCTCCTTAATTCTTTATTCTTTTTCTATACGTCGAACAAAACGTTCTCGACCAAACCTTCTTTAGTAAATCTTGGCTCTTCGCTAGTCGGCTGCCACCAGCGCCGGCGGAACCCAGGCATCGACTTCTTCGCCCAGAGCGTCCGTCACCAACTGTGCGAGCGCCGAAATAAACCTGGGAGAATCGTTCAGTCCACCGCTCATCTCAAATTGCGTGATGCCCAGCCGCCGCGCTTCCTCGCGAGCCTCGTGATCGATCTCGCCCAGAGTCTCCACGTGATCGGAGACGAACGCCACCGGCACAATGCAAACTTCCCGCACCTTCTCGGCAGCGAGGTCGTGCAGCGTGCGGTGCAGCGAAGGCTGCAGCCATTTGCTGGCTCCCACCTTGCTCTGGTAGCAGAGCCGGTGACGATTCCGCCATCCGCCGCGCTCCATCAGAAGGCGCACCGTCTCCTCAATGTGCCGCTGGTAGGGATCCCCCTTCGCGATCACCGACATGGGGACGCTGTGCGCGCTGAAAACAATCTCGGCGCGCTCCGGCCTTGGAAATCGTTCGAGCGCCTCTTCGATCTTTTCGATCACGGCATCTAAATACATGGGATGCTGGTAGAAGGCGCTCACGTTGTGTACGGGAAGATCGCCGCGAAACAAGCGCTCCCATTCGTTCAAGCTGCTGCCGGTGGTGGTCGAGGAGTATTGCGGATAAAGGGGCAACAACACGACTTCGTCGCACCGCGCCGCTTCGAATTGCGCAATTGCTTCGCTGGTAAACGGATGCCAGTAACGCATGGCCATAAAGCAGCGAGCATCGAGACCATGATTCTTGAGCTCGGCTTCGAGCGCCCGCGCCTGCCGCTCGGTGAAGCGGCGGATGGGAGAGCCTCCGCCAATCGTTGCGTAGTGGTGCTGCACTTTGCGGGCGCGCGTGGTCGAAATCAGTTTGGCCAGAGGTTTTCGCCCGATGCGGGCAAAGGGAAAGTCAATAATATCGGGGTCGCAGAAGAGGTTATAAAGGAAAGGCTCGATCGCAGCCAGCGTGTCAGGACCGCCCAGCTGAAACAGAATCACCCCCACACGCCGTGTTGTGCGCGCCATTCCCCAGATTCCCCAGAACGGGCGAATTTACTCTCATCTGCGGCGAGAGTCAATGGCGGAATTGAAGGAGATGGAAAGTGATAACCCGTTTTTAGTGAACGGCGGTCTGAGTGGTCTTCGCTTTTTCCATTTCTTCGATCACAGAGTCGGCGAATTGCGACGTCCCCGCTTTGCCGCCGACATCTTTCGTGAGCGTCTCAGGATGGCGATATACCTTTTCCAGCGCATTTCGAATCTGCAGAGATGCGTCGAACTCGCCCAGATGACGCAGCATCAGCAGTCCGGATCGCAGCAGTGCGGTTGGGTTCGCCAGATTCTTTCCCGCAATGTCAGGCGCGGAACCATGCACCGCTTCGAAAATCGCACAATGGTCGCCCAGGTTGGCGCTGGGCACAAATCCCAGTCCGCCCACAAATGCGGCGCACAAATCTGAAATGATGTCGCCATAAAGATTTTCCATCACCAGCATGTCGTATTGATACGGATTCATCACCAGTTGCATGCAGGTGTTGTCGACAATGTGCTCGCCGTAAGTGATTTCCGGATACTGCTTGGCCACGGTGCGGCAACAGCGCAGGAATAAACCATCCGAGAGCTTCATGATGTTGGCTTTGTGGATGGCATGAATCTTCTTGCGCTGATTCTTGCGGGCATACTCAAAGGCGAATTTCGCGATACGGGTCGAGGCCTTCTCGGTGATGATTTTCAGGCTTTCCACCACGCCCGGAACCACTTCGTGTTCCAGCCCGGAATATAGACTCTCAGTGTTTTCGCGCACGATGATGAGGTCGACATCAGGATAGCGCGTGGGGATGTGCGGCAGATTGCGAATCGGGCGGAAGTTGGCGTACAGCTCAAATTTCTGGCGCAGCGCCACGTTGATGCTGGAAAAGCCGCCGCCGACGGGCGTGGTGACCGGTCCCTTCAATCCCACGCGCGTGCGCTCGATCGATTCGATGACCTCTTTTGGAATGTACTCGCCATGCTTTTCAAAGGCATCGGCGCCCACCTGGAATGACTCCCACTCGAACTTCACGCCGGTCGCTTCCAGGATGCGCACTGTTGCCTGGGTCACTTCGGGACCGATGCCATCGCCGGGAATCAGAGTTACTTTATGAGTCATGATTGTTTTCTAGGCAAAGAGACTAGGGGTTAGGGGCTAGAGACTAAGACAACCTCCGCTCCGAGAGCCCTGCTAACCCCTAAACCCTGGTCCCTAAACCCTGTCTATCCACTCTTCTTCGCTTTAATATCCGCGCTGTCTTTCGATTTCACCAAATCCGTCAGCTCGTTCATGAATTCTTTCACGTCCTTGAAATCCAGGTAGACAGAGGCGAAGCGCACGTAGGCCACCTTGTCGTAACGGCGCAGGCGGTTCATGATGAGTTCGCCGATTTCGCTGGTTTTGCGCTCACGTTCCTGCGACTCGATGACGAACGATTCCGCCTCGTTCACAATCTGTTCCAGCTTGCTGATGGGCACCGGCCGCTTCTCGCACGCCCGCAGCAGGCCGTTTAACACTTTCTGGCGATCGAACTTTTCCCTGCGGCCGTCTTTCTTGACCACCATGTAAGGGATTTCGTCGATGCGCTCGTAGGTGGTGAAGCGCTTGCTGCACTTCAGGCACTCGCGCCGGCGGCGAATCGATTCCGCCTCTTTGCTCTCCCGCGAGTCGACGACTTTGTCGTTAGCAAATCCGCAAAAGGGACATTTCATGGCGCTGATGTTGATCGAAAACGATTCTACCTAGCCAACTTGAAAGGTCGGGATCAGTACGGAAATTGTAACAGGGTAGCGAGGCCGCGCCTTGCAGCGCGTACCTACGTAATAGACACCAACCGCCTTCATGCCGGAGGCCCGGCAGTTTCGGCTTCTTCGGCTCGATGGCTTTCCTTCGACAATTTCCGCAGTGACAATCTTTCATGATGCGCCAGCGCCAAGCCGAGCGGCACGACTGCCGCGAACGTGACGAGCCACAGCAGAATTCCGCAGCTCGCCGCCATCTCCGGAGGCACGTCGAACACGCTCGACAGCGCGGCGATGGTCGCCATCTGCGAACCGCCGCCCACGGCAGGCAACTGCAACATCGACCCTACCATGCTCGCTCCCATCAGAATCAGAATCTGCGATACCGGAATTTCCAGCGCCGCCGTGCCATAGGAGTGGGTCACTTCCTTATACGCGAGCGCAATGATGTACCACATCCCTACCGAAACCAAGGTCAGCCAAAGCATTGACGCGGGCCCGTGAATGGTGTCAAGTCCCGCGCCGAACTCGCGGACCCTCTGAGCCAGCCTGTGGCCAAAGTTCGACGAGAGATGCCCGAATTTCTCTTCTACCCAGCGCGCTACGGCGTCTCCGCTGCGCCGGATCACGATCGCGGCCAACGTGGTAACCAGCACGACGCCGACTAGAAAAAAGCCACCTTCCTGGAAGCGGCGGTAGTACTCCGGATGGGGAATCGCGGGTAATGCGCTGGGCAGAAAAATCGCCAGCACGATCAGCACCGTGAACGCGCCTATATCAAAAATGCGCTCTACGGTCCACACTGCCAACTGCGAAGAGAAAGGAAGATCAGCGCGCCGGGCGATCAGATAGGGACGGATAAATTCTCCGGCGCGCCCGAGCAGAGCCAATCCGGTGAATCCAATCAAAGTCGGAGACACCAGTTCCATCGTCTTCACTTTCGGTCGCACCGGTTTTAGAAAAATCTTCCAGCGCAACGCCCGCAACACATAACCGATGTAGATCCACCCAATCGCGCGCAATACTTTTACTTTGTTGATCCGGTGAGTCTGGCTCCAGAACGTACCCCAGTCAAAGCTCTGCCAATGGCGATATTGCAAGTAAAGCAGAACGGCCAGGATGAGGAAGACCACCGTGCTGGCCAGAATGCGCTTTTTGTCCATGAAGTGGGGCAGCCTCGCGCCGCGACCTTCGCAACGCGAAGCGGAAACGGCACTCTCAAGGTAACTGACTGGGAGTGGAGGGTCAAACGAAGGCGCCGTTTACTGGGTGGGTGCGGGGCTCGCTTTGGCTTGGGTCTGCGAAACTGATTTGTGCGGTTTGGCCGCCCGAACAGGCGCGCCGGTTGCCTTGCTTCCCGAAAGCTTCGGAGCTGTTGGCTGGTTTGCGGTTTTCGCGGCGAGTTTCTTTTTGTTGAAGTCGCGCACGATGCGCGCTACATAGGCTTTGGTCTCGTGGTAGGGAGGAACGCCGCCATACTGCTCCACGCGCTGCGGGCCAGCGTTGTAAGCGGCCAGCGCTTTGATCAGATCAAAGTCGTAGCGCTCGAGCAGTTCGCGGAGATAGCGCGTGCCGCCTTCCACATTGGCCTGCGGGTCAAATGCATTCTGCACACCCAGTTCCGACGCGGTTTGGGGCATTAACTGCATCAGTCCTCGCGCGCCCTTCGGCGATACAGCGCGCACATTGAAGCCGCTCTCGGCACGAATCACGCTGGTTACCAGATCCGGATCGAGATGGTAAGTTCCGCTCGCTGCTCTTACAACTTCGTTCAGATCGGTTGAAGGCTGGAAGTTTGACTGTGCGGGATCTTTCGTCACCTTTGCGTTTGCCGCTTCGTGCGGCGATGAATCCGCCGGCAGAGCTTCGAAGTGGTCGATCTCCGCAGTTGGCACATCCACAAAACTCGAGTTGTCACCATCGATATAGAGGCGAGTGATGGTGCCGATGACCTGGCGGCGCTCGTGGCGAATGGAGAATCCGTTGCGCAGCACGGCGGCGTCGGCAGCTGAACAGGGAAGCGCCGTCGCCGCGAGCAGAGCGACAGCGGCTGCCCATTGCACGATCTGGATCGTTTTTTTCATCGCGTCTAACTTCCGACTACGTCCGCAACCGCCGCGGCTACGCCGCAGCGATCATTGCCGAGGGTTACGCTCCAGCCACGCCCGCGCAATTCTTCGCACGCATTCCCCATGATAACCGGATGGCCGGCGAACTCAAGCATTTCCACATCGTTGTGGTTGTCACCGATGGCCATGACCTGCTCGCGCTTATAGCCTCGATGCGCGGCCCAGCGCTCGAGCGCGTGTCCCTTGGAACAGCCCGCATTCAGCACGTCGATCATGGACAAATCCCGCTCGGGATATTCAGTGCGCAAAACCGTGATTCTTCCTTTCATGCCGTTGGCTTCGAGCGTACGCAGGGCGCCGCTCATCCGCTGCATGGAGCCGCAGAACATGGCCTGCACGGGATCGTTCACCAATGCTGTCTCGATTGGCATCACGAATTCGATATAGGCCATATTCTTCTCGAGCCAGCGCCGGATGCTGGCGTTCAAGTCGTCAAGGTGCTCGAGCACGATTGCGCCTTTGGATTCCTTGTCAAAAGTAAGAACGGTATTGCCGCGGAAGTCTTGCATGGTCCCGCACAACTCGCGGCATGTCTGGCGCGGCATCAGGTCGCGATGGAAAGTTTCTCCGGCCAGCGAGCGGGTTACGGCGCCGTTCGAGCTGATCAGCCAGAGATCGAAACCCAATTGCTTGGCGATGGGCAGGGCGAAGGTGTGGCGACGTCCCGTAACCAGCACGACTTCGATGCCAGAATCATGGGCGTGACGAAGTGCTGCGAGGTCGTCGTCGGAAATCTGAAATTGTGGATTCAGTAACGTGCCATCGATATCGGAAGCGAGAAGCCGGATCGGGCGCGTGAAGGAGTTGACCACCGCTGATTCTAGCATCCGTGAAGGCCCGTGATATTCTTCGCTGTCATATCGCGTTGGACATGGGATCACTTCTCTTCTTTCTCGGCGGATGGGGATTTGTTCTGCAGGCGATAGCGATTGTTCACTTCATTCGCCGGCGGCCGGACACTTACTGGATTTTTATCATTCTGTTTCTGGGATGGATTGGGGCGCTGATTTACATTGTCGCCGAAGTGATTCCCGATGCAGGGCTGCTGCGCGGGTCGTTTCAGGCGTTTCCGCGGCGGCGGCGGATTCACGAACTGGAGCGGGCCATTCTTGACAATCCTTCGGCCGGCAACTACGAAGAACTTGGCCTGCTCTATCTTGACGACGGCGATTTTGCCCGGGCGCGCGCTTGCTACGATCGGGCGATCTCGTCGCGAACCGATTCGGCCGATCCCTTCTACCGCCGTGGGATCGCTGAAATCGAACTGGGCGATTTCGCCGCGGCGGTTCCCGATCTTGAGCGCGCGGTTGCGGCCGATCCTAATTACGATTTTCAACGTGCGAAGGGGCTGCTGGCTCATGCCTACGCGCAAACCGGACAACCGGAAAAGGCCGAGGCGCTGTTTCAGCAGGCGACGAAGATCTCGACAAGTTCGGAGACTTACTACAATTACGCTCTGTTCCTGCAGTCGCAGGGCCGCGTCGAAGAGGCTCGCGCGTGGGCGCAGAAAATTCTCGACAAACGGCCAACCATGCCGGGATACCAGCGGCGGAGGGAGCGTCCGTGGTTCCGCAAAGCGTATGCGCTGCTGGCGAGGTTGCGGCTGCAAGCCTAGTAGCGGCTGTGAAAAACATACGTCGAAATTGAGTCTCATTTCAGGAAAAAGGCTGTTTGCGTTCTCGTAGCTAGGGATACCCCCTCCCCCCTGATCTATTGAAATCATCATGTTGGCGAGAAAATGCAAACTAATCTCTTGCAATCAATAATTTGCGGGCAAAACCTTGACTTCATGGGACTTGGCTCTGGGCTAAGCGCGAAAAAACTGCCTTCGTGCAGTGCCTCCGGCAGCCATCATCGGATGTTGGGGCTGTGGATGACAAGGTTAGATGTCACAAGGGGCTAAAGCCCAGTTGCTTCTTGTAGTGCTTTACGCGGCGCTGAAGCGCCGCTCTTCCACGGTACCCCCGGCATTCACGAGTTTTCTGCGCAGAGGAGTGGGTACCCAGCTAGTAGCGGTCTTCGGTGTTGATGTTGAAGCCGAGGATGGCGTTGACTTCGACGGGACGCGTGCCGCGCATCGCCGGACGGAACTTCCAATTAGGCAGCGCGGCCATGATCTTCGCGGTCATTGCGGCCGGGCCGGGCTCGAGAACCTGGAGATTCTGCAACTTGCCGGAAGTATCGAGTCGGCATTTGATTACGACTCTGGTGTGCGGAAGGCCGGTGGGCAAACCGGTGACATAGCCTCGCGGGCCGGTGAGCGTTTCGGCTTCGGAGTGTGCGGCGGGATTGACTTCGGCAAATTGCATCACGACCGTGCCGATCGAAGTATCCACATAGACGGTGTAATTGTCGCCCGGGAGCTTGCCGTAGAAGTCAAACGCTCCGCCGGAGCGCGACGTGGCGACGATGGTGATGGCCGGGCCCTGGTTCGGCTTTGCCGGGGAGTGGTCGGGAGAATTGGGGGCGCTGCTGTCCGATCCGAAGCTGGGCAGGTTGACGACGCTGGTGCTGCCGCCGCGAACGTCGACTCCGGGAACGGCGGGAGATCCGGTGGGAGCGCTGCCGGCGCCGCCGGGACCGGGCGTGGGAGAGATTCCGCCACTGACATTCTTACTGGGATCGGAGCCTACGCTGGCTCCAGTCTTGCCTGCGCCTGGGCCGGTTGCAAGCTTTTCTCCGTTCAAACCGCTGCCGGGACCTTCGCCGTGACCGATGCTTGCGCCTGTGCCGGATCCGCCGAGGCCCGGCGTGTCTCCGCCGGAAGGCGACATGGCCAGTGAGCCTTTGCCTCCGCCGGGCATACCAACCTTGGAGCCGGGTTGGGACGAGACCACGATGCCGGAACCGTCGTTGCTTCCGGCTTCGCTTTTCGGAGGAGCGAGAACTGAGCCGGAATCGCCGGGGCCACCGAGGCCGGTGCCTTTTCTGCCGGAACCGGAGAGTCCAGAGCCTGAGCCGACTGAGGGAGGCGGTGGAACTATATTGTTCGCCAGCTGCGCGCCGTTACCCGAGCCGGCGGAATTCCCTGCTCCTGCGGGGGAGCCGTGAGTTGCACCTGAGCCTGCAACGGATGGGGGCGGAGGGATGACGCTTGATGTGCCGAGGGACGAACCCGGTGCTCTTCCAGAAGTCGAGTTGCCGGAGCCCGCGACCGATGGCGGCGGGGGAACGATTTTTGCAGCGAGCGATTCGCCGGGCGCTCCGGCAGTTTTGCTGGCGGTTGCTGATCCGACCGTGGGTGGAGGTGGAACAACATTGGTCGCGATTGAGCCACCAGGCCCGCCGTTACGAGCGCTTCCTGATGCTCCTGCGGGGGAAACGGTTGGCGGAGGCGGCACTACATCCTGCGTGCCGAAAAGCTTGCCGATGACGGTGCTCACGAACGATCCGTTGCTCGCTGGAGTGGGGGGCGGAGGAACAATGGCTTTTGAGGGGTCGGTGCTACCGCTTTCGAGACGCCTCAAGTCGTGGGCGGAATCGGCCGAGGGCGGAGGCGCGACCACGGATGGCGCGGGCAGATTGAGCTTCGCATTGCGTGCTGAGTCGCGTTCGGGCGCCGACACCGGTGGAGGGACGACTGCGACGTTGTTCATCTGCACTCGCGTGGGCGCAACTTCGCTGCCGAGAGTAGCTGGAGCGGGTGGAATCACGCTTGCATTGAGTGCCGGAGCGGGGCGCGTCTGGTCGCTGGAAACGCGCGTGGATGCTGGGGCGATCACGCTGGTATTCAGGGAAGGTGCGGAGCGCGCGCGGTCGCGGGAAACATGGGGAGCCGGGGCGATGATGCTGGGGTCGAGTACGGGCGCGAACAAAGTGTGCTCAGAGCGGACGCTGGGTGCAGGAGGTACGATCGCCGCGTTCAGAGCTGGAGCGGATCGAGACTTGCCGGAAGAAATACTGGGAGCGGGGGGAACGACGGAATCGAGAGCCGTGTGCGGCGCGAGATTGATCGCGAGTAATGTTCGTAGGCGGGGGAGCGATCACATTCACGGGAAGACTGGGAGCAACCAGAGAAGAATGCAAGCCTTCCGACGGAGGCGGGCCGGGGCTGGTGGCTTTGAATGCGAGTAGATTGGCCACGGCGCCCGCTGTGGAAGGAAGTTTGAGGTTGGGAGCGTCGACAACTTTAGGAGCGAGCGAGCCTCCGCGAGCTACATGGATGGTTTGGGTCCGGTGATGCGCTTCGTGGCCACCGGCGCGGCCGGTGGCTCCGGCCTGGGCGCCGCCCAGATCTTCCGTGCGCGGCAGTTCGTCGCCGGAATAATAGATCACTTCATAGGGCTGTACCTTAGGCGGCGCGTAGGGACGAAGCTTGGCAATTTCCTTCGGGATAACGATCAGGACAAACAGCAACAACGCTTCCAGTAGCCAACGAGGCCAACATGCCAGCGTAGGGGAAAATACCGTGAGGTGCTTCGCCGGCCAGACGCGCGCCGGAGCGGGCGAAGGCAGGGCGGATGGAGGTGACGAACTCCTGCCATCGTGGGGACCACTCGATCAGGAGCTTGGGCGCGTCGTGCAAATCACGAAGCTCGATCGGGTCTTCGAGTTGGAGAGTATCAGTCACTGAGGGTCTTGTGGCCAGAGGGCTAAAGCCCGGGTCCCGATCTTTCATTAGCTGGTGCGGCTCGGCTAGAAGCCGCGTCCTTTCAAAGCTTGTCTCGGAACCGCGGAGTCTAGACATCCTCCTTTATCTTGATCTCAATTCTATCGCCGAGAGCAGTTCCTGTTGAGGTTATCGTGTTTTGGGGGAGTTCCAAGACCGAGGCTGCCTGCAAGCGGACTGGGGCGATGCGCCAAGGATGCAGACCGCGCTCGAGGTGCACTACTGTGCCGGCTGCGTCGAGGTATACCACGTCAATGGGGAACTGCATAGCTAGAGTATGAACGCCTCGGCAGGGTCGAATCCAGAGGCCGCAGCCGTTACGGAAGTCATCTTCGGAGGCTCCGAGCAGGCCAACCAAGCGGGACCAGTGGGTCTGGGCCACGGCGAGGCTGGTGGCGAGATAGAGCTGGCGGGTTTGGTTGAAGGCCTGGCTGTGCGGGATTAATCCCGGCATTGCGACTCCTGAGTTTTCTGGTTGGATGCACTCCGAACTTCTCACCGCGCGCTATTTTGAAACGAGCGAGTGATAAGCCTGAATGAGTGCCGGTCCAACTGTGACGAAGAGGAACGGAACCAGAATGAATATCACGAGGGGAGGGACCATCTTAATGGTAGTTTTGGCGGCTTGTTCTTCGGCGCGCTGACGGCGCGCCGTGCGTAAAGAGTCGGAATGAACGCGCAAAGCTTGGGCAACGCTGGTGCCGAAGCGGTCGGTCTGGATGAGCGTGCCGACCAGAGAGCGAATGTCATCGACGCCGGTGCGCTCGACGAGATTACGCAGGGCTTCGGCACGAGGCTTGCCGGCGCGCATCTCGAGATTGACGAGGTGAAATTCGTCGCTCAGGTCGGGATGGGCGTGATGCAGGTCTTTGCCGACGCGCATTAGCGCCTGGTCGAGCGCCAATCCGGCTTCGACGCAAATTACGGTGAGATCGAGAGCGTCGGGCAGGGCGATGCGGATGCGCTGCTGGCGGTCTTTGATCATGCGCTTCAGGAAGAAGCGCGGAAGGAAGAAGCCGAACGCGGGCACGCAGACCAGCAGGCTCAGACTGGTGAAACCGAGAGAAAAGCACGACACCGGCGAAGCCTAGAAACGCCAGCAGCAGGCGGGCGCCGAGGTAGTAGCTGGCGTGGCGCGATTCGCGAAGTCCGGCCTGGATCAGCCAGGCGCGAGTGCGGGAAACGTCAGAGGGCGACAGCGGAATGGCTTTGCTGAGGGGATCGAGCGCCTGCTCGAAGCGCTCTTTCATTTTCATCGCAGGCTTCTCGGTGGCCTGCAATCCCTGTCCGCCGAGAGCACGGAGACGGGCTCCCAGCACGGAACTGGGCGTCACTACCGCCGCGCCGAAGGCAAACACCACCAGCACGACGGTGACAAATACGAGGATCGCGAGAATCATTGACGGCATGCTTCGCTTAAACCTGGTCTCTTAAACCTGATCTCTCAAACCTGGATCTTAATAATCTTCCGGATCACGAAATAGCCGATGGTTTGCAACGCAATACTCACCACCAGCAGAGTATGGCCAATTGGATCATAGAAAAGCGGACGAACAAATTCCGGGCTGAAGACCGCGAGAACGGCCACCACGGCTGGAGGCATGGCCATGAGCAAGGCCATGGTGAGGCGGCCCTGCGCAGTGTGAACCCGCACCTGGCGCTGAATCTTGAAACGCTCGCGGATCACGTACGACAGGTTGTCGAGGATTTCGGCCAGATTGCCGCCGGTTTCGCGTTGCAGCATGACGGCGGTGACGAAGAACTTGACGTCCACCAGAGGAACGCGCTCGGTCAGATTCATGAGGGCGTCGCGCACTGGCATGCCGAACTTCTGCTCCTCATAGAGCTTGCGGAACTCGCCGGCCAGAGGCTCGGTGGCTTCGTTGGAAATCATTTCCAGAGCGGTGGTGAAGGCGTGTCCGGCGCGGACGGCCCGGGCCAAAGTGTCGATCGCTTCGGGGAAAAGCTCCTCGATTTTTTCAAAACGCTTCTGGCGGCGGTAGGACACGGAGGCGTAGGGAATGAAGGCGCCGATGATCAGAGCGGCCCAAGTGATGGCGGGATTGCGGCTCCAGACCAGGGCGGCGAATCCGGCGACAGCGCCGCAGACCAGGCAGAGCACGAGAAAGTTGCCAGCACGAAACTTCATGCCCGCCTGCAGCAAGGCTTCTTGCATGGCAGAAATGCGGGCGGAGCGGCGCAGGAGACTATCGAGGGCGGGGATCTCGCTGAGTTGCTCGTCGCGCAGCAGAGCAAGCTCCTCGTCCGGCTCGCGCTCTGGCGCTTTCTGCACCGTCGCCAGACGATCTTTAATGAGCCGTGCCTGGGCGCGGCGCTGGTCAACCAGCGACAAACCCGCGAAGGCGGCGAGCGCGACTACGACGAACACCAGGAATGTAATCAACAGTGCGGACATAGGAGGCGACTCGCTAACTTCAATTGCTGATTGTTCATTTCAAACTTCGGTCTTCGATTCAAACAGCGACGGGCGCAGCTTGGTACCCGCATTGGCCAGGCGCTCGGCGAATTGCGGGCGGACTCCGGTGGCGCGGAACGCTCCGCGGACCTTTCCGTTTTCGTCGATGCCCCGACGATCGAACACGAAAATGTCCTGCATGGTGATGGATTCGGAGTCCATGCCGGTGACTTCGGAAACCGAGATGACCTTGCGGGTGCCATCGGACAGACGAGCGACCTGGACCACCGCATGAATGGCGGAGGCAATCTGATGGCGCACGGCGCGCTCCGGAATATTGAGGTTGGCCATCGAGACCATGTTCTCGACGCGGGCCAGAGCGTCACGCACCGAGTTTGCGTGGACAGTTGTGAGCGAGCCTTCGTGGCCGGTGTTCATGGCTTGCAACATGTCGAACGCTTCTTCGCCGCGGACCTCGCCGACCACGATGCGGTCCGGCCGCATACGCAGACTGTTGATTACAAGCTGACGCTGGCGGACCGCACCTTTGCCTTCGATGTTGGGGGCGCGAGTCTCAAGGCGCACCACATGCTCCTGCTTGAGTTGAAGTTCGGCGGCATCTTCGATGGTGACGATGCGCTCCACATTGGGGATGTAGCCGGAGAGCACGTTGAGCAAAGTCGTTTTACCGGCGCCGGTGCCGCCGGAGATGAGCAGGTTCAACCGCCCCTTCACCATAGTGGAGAGAAGTTCAAGCATGGCTTCGGTGAGGGTGTGGTTCTCGAGCATGTTGCGGGCTGTGACCGGGTCGCGTCCGAAACGGCGGATGGAAAGGCAAGCGCCGTCCAGCGCGAGGGGAGGAATGATGGCGTTCACACGGGAGCCGTCGGCCAGGCGGGCGTCCACCATGGGAGAAGATTCATCGACCCGCCGGCCCACGCGGGAAACGATGCGCTCGATGATCTGCATGAGATGCTGATTATCTTTGAAGGACAAGCCGGTTAATTCCAGCTTACCGGCGCGCTCGATGTAAACCTTGTCGAAACGGTTGACCAGAATATCGGAGATGGTGTGGTCCTTGAGCAATGGTTCGAGCGGACCGAGGCCGAAGATTTCGTCGAGAATCTCGCGCGACAGCCGCTCGCGTTCGGCGAAGCTGAGAGGAACGACCTCGCTGTTCACCGAGTTGCGGATGAGTACGAGAACTTCTTCGCGGGCGGTATCGCCGGTAGCGCGGCCGAGTTTTTCGAGGTCAAGGCGGTCGAGAATCTTGCGATGCAGATCAGCCTTTACCTGCTGATACTCGCCGTGCTCGAAGGTCTGCAGATTAGCCATAAATTGTTCTCGATAATCCGAGCGTTGCCTCGGACGCTAAACTGGCCGCTTATCCAGCAAGCGTACCTCAAGCGCTGAAGCGCGGGCTAATTTCACAACCATAACGGCACCCTTCGGCTTCGCTCAGGGCGGGCTGAATTCGTGCCCTTCCCGAACATTTTCGTACTCGAGGTCTTTCCAACCTCATACCGTCTTAAACAAAGACCAGGCAGCGCGTTTTACGTCGACGTCGTCGCGGGTTAGTTCATGGGCCAGCCCGGAAAAGCAACGTGCAATCTCGGTGTGGCTTTGCTCCATCACGGGTGAGCCGCGGTCAATGGCGGAGGAGATAGCAAAGTATTGATTGGGAACGCGCCACAACAATTTGACGCCGGCCGCGTTTTCCGCATCCGCTTCGCTGAAGCCGGGAACTTTGCGAAAACGATTGAGTACCAGCCGCAGTCGTTCGCGGTTGCCCGTTTCTCCCAAGTACTGCTGCACCCGCGCCGCGCTCCAGAGCGAGGCAACATCGGTGCAGGCGACGAGCAGGACGCACTCTGACAAATTGGCGACCAGGCGGCTGGCAGCGTCGAGGCGGGAAGAGTTATCCACTACCACGTAGCGATAGTGCGTGACCAGCATGTCGAACAACCGGACAAACTCCGCGGTCGAGGGTTCAATGGCGGCGGGGACATTGGTTCCCGCCAGCAACTGCAGACCTCCGCTGTGCCGGGTCATGAAACTTTCGAGCAGGGAACTATCCATGCGGTGCAGATTGCGGGTGGCGTCGGCCAGGGTGAACAGTGGTTTGAGATTCAGATGCAACGAGCTGTGTCCGAGAGGCGCGAGGTCAACCAGAGCGGTGTGGCCATGGGCTGCCTGCAGAGCGAGCGCGAGGTTCACCGCTACAGTAGTCGCGCCGCTGCCACCTTTGGCATTGACCACGGAGAAGACTTTGCCGCGCGGACCTTCTTTCTTGACCTTGCGCTGGGCCGTGGTCAGGCGAACAAAAGCTTCGAGAAGATCGGTGGTGGTGGTAGGGCGTTCGATGAACTCGCGGGCTCCGGCACGCATCGCACTCACGATGACTTGGGGCTGATTGAGGCTGCCGATGGCGAAGACGGCCGAGTCGGGCAGTTCCTGGCGCAGAAGTTCGACGGCGCGCATTGCTGTTGAGGTATTATCGGCAGGAATGTCGACCAGCACAACGTCAGGGCTGGCGGCTTGCACCCGCCGCGTGACCGGATCAGACGCTGCTAGCGGGAAACTGGCGCAGGTGTGAACCGTGCGGGCTACACTGGTGCCATCCACCAACACCTGTAGCACGGTGCGCTGCTCGTTATCCGTGGCCACGATTACGACTGAAAGCTCGGCCATAACTTATGACTTCTCCACTCCACAAGAACCAGTTGCCAGTGTCCAGTTGCCAGTGAGATCGACACTTCCATAACGTTTACTTTCCCGAGGGCTTCTTTCCATCGAACTTGTCGTTGTTGATGAAAGGCTGGGGATTTTTGGGAGTGGGCGGTGGTTCGGAACTGGGCGAAATCCGGTGCACGGTGCAGAGCACCATGAGTTCGGAATTGCTCTTCTGTAAGCTCTTGCTCTTGAAAAAATTACCCAGGATCGGAATGTCGCCCAGGCCGGGAACCTTGTTCCAAATATCGGTGACACGATTGTCGATCAAACCGGCGATTACGAAACTTTGTCCATCGCGCAGTTCGAATTCGGTCTCAGCCTTGCGGGTGCTCAAGGCGGGGATGGTGAAACCAGAAATGGTAAGAGCATCCGCAAAATCGAGAGTGCTGACCTCGGGCGCGACGGTGAGGTGAATATTGCCGTTGGGCATGATCACGGGGGTGAACTCGAGCCTGACGCCAAACTCCTTGAAGGAGATTGTAACGGCGGTAAATCCCTGTCCGGGTTGCACAATGGGGAAGGGAAATTGACCGCCGGCGAGGAAACTGGCTTTCTTGCCGTTGACGGCGATGAGATTGGGCTCGGCCAGGATCTGGAGCAGGTTCTTGGTCTCGAGCGCTTCAATCACCGTGCCCAAGTGAATATTGGGCTGAAACAAAAACAGATTAAGAACGTTGCTGAGGGTTTGAGTGGCCGTAAACGGAGGGCTTTGTCCTTGCGTCTGGGTGATCGTTGGCGCAGTGAAGCCGCCGTATTGGCCGGTGGTTGTGGTTCCGAGCAGATTGCCGGCGCCGGTGGAGAAAATGTTGAAGCCCATCTGGGTTAGGGCGGTACGGTCGACCTCGGCAAACTTTACTTCGAGTAAGACTTCCTGAGCGCCCACCGGACCGAAAGTGAGCACGTTGATTACGTTTTTCGAATAGGCAGAAGCGAGTTCCCCGGCGCGCTTGGCGACATCCTCGGTGGTAACGTGGCCGGAGAGCACGATGGCGGCGCGCGAAGGCGTGACGGAAATCTGTTCGTCGGGGAAGACGCGATGTTCTTCTTCGGCGCAGGCGCTGACATCAACATCCACCCGGAGATCGAAGCTGCGCGAGCGTTCCAGTTCGTCCCAGATAAGCAGGGAGACTTCACCGGGGGCTCGTCCGTGAACCAGGATCTGGGTGGGAGTAATTACGGTGGCATAGGCGACCGTGGGGTCGGTGATGGAAATACGCTTGAGCCGCTCCGTAGTATTGATAAGCAGAGACTTGTCGACCATGACGCGCAGCGGAGCCGAACCTGAGGGCTGGGCCGACTGCGGCGGAAGCGTGGTCTGGGCGGCGGCCGGCGGAGTCGGTTCCTGGGGTGCCTGAGCCGCGGGCTCCTGAGTTGGATAAAGGGGCAGGGCCTCGGCCAGGCCGAAGACAGGGAACAGGAACGACATTGCGGCAGCTGCGAAAAGTGTCGTGCGAACCTTCATCGTTTGGTTCCTCTCCACAGGAGGAAACTTGTTGTGCAGCGTATCAACGTGCCGGACGAACTTCTCTCCGACTACTTGGGATCTTCAGCATTCTGTTCCGGGAACTTGACGACGTCCGGCTTCTTATCACCTTGATAAACCTCGATACTGAGGACCGAAGGAGAGGTAGGCGGTGGCTCAGTTTTCTGCTTTGCGGGATGAATCGTTACGCGCGGCCGAACCGCGACTGGCGTGCCGCCCATGTACAGGCCCTTGGCATTCGCCGCCTCCACGGGATCCTGATGGGTGTCGAGCGGGTTACGCAAAACGAGTTGAATCTTGCCCTCGGCACTGGCCAGGGTCAGGCGTTCGGCGTCTTCGGGGGAAGCCAACAGCGTGATCACCGGAGTGCTCTGAGCTTCCCCGGCGGCATTTCGTTCCAGGCGTTGGCCGGATGCAATGACGGCTACATTCTGCAAGACAGTAGTGGTTTGGGACTCCGAACTGCCGTTGGGGGTTCCGGTAAGGAGCACGTCGACTCTGGTTCCTGGACCGACGAAGCCAGCGACTGAGACCACCTCATTGACCCGCACCGAGACGGCGCGCATGCCCGGCGGAATGAGCGCGGGCAACCCCGCTCCGGCATTTTCCGGAGCCAGCTTGCTGGGCAGAATGAATTCGCCTTTGGATATGGGAATGATGACGCCGCGGCCCATCACCGAAGACCTTTTGGTGTAGGCTCCGGGCGGGAGTCCAGATGCCGGGAATCTGGCGATCCGCACGTCATGTTCCTCGACCCGCGATCCCACCTGAATGTCATCGGCGGCTACGATGACGTCTGCACCGGCTTCTACGGTTGCTGGCCGGCCCACCAGGTTCTTGTAGACGAAGAGGCTGACAAAGGCTCCCAAAGCCAAGGCCACGACCCCGATCATCAACAAACGAGTGCGGTTCATAATGCTCTGTCAGGACGAGCAGAAGCGCGATCCACGCTGTATCCGTGGAGGACTGCCTTTACGCTGCGCCCGTTGCCGATCCCTTACTGAATCGAACTGGCGACGTTAGAGAAAACATTGTTCGCGTTAGAGCCGATCAGCCGAATGGTGCCTACGACGATTACAAGAATCACGGCCAGCATCACGGCGTATTCCGCAATATCCTGTCCTTCTTCGTCGC
Organism: uncultured Acidobacteriaceae bacterium; assembly: GCA_963807145.1. Classification (GTDB taxonomy): domain Bacteria; phylum Acidobacteriota; class Terriglobia; order Terriglobales; family Acidobacteriaceae; genus Sulfotelmatobacter. The sequence goes on from CAWEBA010000023.1 coordinate 28,258, forward strand.
GCCACAATCTCCAAAGACGATCCATAGTTTCCGGCCTCCTTAGAAATCTCAAGGTTCTGAAGCAAGCATTCAAAGCAGATAAAAGAGCACAGGGCCTCAGGGACTCGCGTCCCAGTGGCTCGCGCTTTCTCTGCGGGGAGATTTAATCTCCCTCATAATAACCTGCAAAATGCATTAAGAGGTGTACTTTCTTGCATACCGATGGTAACTGCCTTGCGGCCTTGGTATCGACGTCTAACCGTCTGTGCCTGTATGGATTTGCCTTGGCGATGGAGGGTTTCGCTGAAGCGGGCTCTCTTCGGATCGCATTGGGAAGCTCCGTGAGAACGACGGCCTGCGGGTCTTCGTAGGAGACGGTCCAACCCGGAGAACTGCGCAAACCAGTTGCCAAAGCGGAATCGGGAGGGACTATTACGGTATCGATGCTCCACTGCTCGAGGGTCTGCCGCCAGTCCCCCTTGAACTGATAGGTTTCGGCAAACTGGTCAAACAGTTGTTGTCCATGGAGATCGGCGCGGCCGTCGATGAAGACGGGCGTAGAGGGGTAAAGCTTCCAAATGAGGTAGCCGCCCCAGTCGTAGTGGTTGAAAATGCGACCAGAAGGCGGGTGATTTTGCAAAAAGGCGACTGCGCGGGTGGGGAAGCGCTCGATCTCGACCTGTGGCTGGCGTTGGATTACCTGGGCGACGTGGACTCCGGCAAAGGCCGCCATTGCCAGCAAGATCAGGCCGTTGAGCAAAGTGCGTGCTGCGGATTGCACGCGCCGTTCGTCGCTTCGTGGCCAGTCTCCGAGCCGCGCCGCGACCAACGGGACCGCGATGAGGACGAACAGCGGTATCAAGCGGATTGAGACGAGGGCGGCATACAAACTAACGAGCAAGAGAAGCAAGTCGCGCAGTCGCAGCTCGAGACGGGACCGACTGAGGGCCACAAACGTGGCCAGCACAACAAGCAGGAAAGGCCAGTACTCTGGATGGTGAAAGTTGGGCGAAGCCCATTCGGCGATGTACTTCTGCATGGCGGGGGAGCGGAGGGTTTCGAAGGGATAGGAGAACATCCGCAGGCCGTTGGGATTCAGCGGCACGATCAGAAGATCTAGTAAGAAGATCAGTGGTGCAATCCGCGAACCGGACGGGCGCTGCCGCGAGCGGCCTAGCGCGCGTTCGATCCATTCGCCCGCAAGGTACAACGCCGAAAGGGCTAGGCCTACGGCGAATCCGGCGTGCAGGTTCACCCACAGAAGAGTGAGCGGGAGAGTCCACCACAGAAGCTTGGGATTGCACTCGGAGCGGTCGAGAATCAGTAGCCACAAGCTGGTCAGTAAGAGAGATAGAACTTGCGGGCGCACTCCCCAGATGGGTACGGTGGCCCAGGCTGCGACAAGTGTCGCGACGCCCGCGATGTAGGTGGCGGGGCCGCAGCGCAGATACAACAGGAAGAACGCCGCAGTCAGCACTGCAGCAAAGGTTAGGATCAATCCGCCCCATCCCGTGGCGCGTTCAAGTTCATATAAGAGAAACTCGCTGAGCCATTCATGCGCGACCCAGGGCTGTCCCGCACGAGTGTAGGAGAAAGGATCGGTGTGGGGAACGCTTCTGGTTTCAGCGATGTACTGCCCAGTCTTGAGATGCCACCAGACGTCAGGGTCGGTGACATTGCGCGCGGCCATGGCGAAGAGTCCGATGAACAGCGCCGCCAGGAAGACGTTTCTTGTTCGCAGAAGTTTCTTCACGGTGGCATGGATCATACCCCGCCTGGGGCGAAGATATAATCCGGAACTTAAGGAAGAAGACGAAGGAATACGTGAGCCGAAACAGACTCAAGACTTGGATCGCCGTGCTGATCGTCGGCATGCTGTGCATTCACGGCGTGCTCTTCTGGAAGGCGAGAGTCCTGGTTCGGCAGGGCTACCCTGATTTTACGATTTTCTATACGGCGGGAAAGATGTTGAACGAGGGTCTGGGGCACAGTCTGTACGACGGCGCTTTGCAGTATGAAGTGCAGCAAACTTTTGCGGCCGGGGTGCGAATCCGGAAAGGGCCGCTGCCTTACAATCATCCGCCGTTTGAGGCTTTGATCTTTGAGCCGCTGGCGTCGCTCGATTACCCGACGGCATACTTGGTCTGGATTGTGATCAATCTCGCGATTCTGGGATTTCTGCCTTTTCTGCTGCGACGATATATTCCGGTGACGGCGCAATACCCTCTTTTTGTGTGGCTGCTGGTGTTGCTCGGCTTCTTTCCCGTGCTGGTTGCGTTGCTGCAGGGGCAGGATGTGATTTTGCTGCTTTTGCTGAATGCGTTGGCGTTCGCGGCTTTGAAGAGAAATGCTGACACTCTGGCCGGATGCTGGCTCGGCCTTGGCGTGTTCAAGTTCCAGCTTATCCTTCCCTTGGTTCTGATTCTTCTGTGCTGGAAGCGCGGCATGGTGGTTCGGAGTTTCGTTGTCACGGCGGCTGCGATGGCGGCAATCTCGGTGGCTATTACCGGCTGGGCGGGGGCATTGCTCTATCCCTGGTATGTGTTGCATTTCGAGAAATTCATGGAACGGGGCGGAATCGCGGTGGACATGCCGAACCTGCGCGGATTGCTTGAGGGCTGGTCTTTCAGCGGGTTCCCGGGCGCGCATGTAATTACGATTGCAGTTTCCATTGCTCTGCTCGCGTGGGTTTGCGTGAAAGGGCGCGGCCGGACGCATGCAAGCCAGCGGTTCCATCTGGCGTTCGACCATCTGGCGTTCGATCTGCAGTTTTCCGTGGCGATGGTGGCGGCAGTGCTGGCCAGCTATCACGCATTTCCTTACGACCTCAGCCTGCTCGTGATTCCGGTGCTTCTGGTGGTTAACTATGCGATCGAAACGGCTTCGCTTCGGCGTTATAGAAACTGGGCTCTGATACTGCCTGTGGGATTGCTCTTCCTCACTCCGGTTTACATGCTGCTTTGGATCCGATTCGATCACTTCAATCTGTTTGCTACGGTGTTGCTGCTGTGGACGTGGGGGATTGCGCGGGAGATTTCATCCCGCAGCGATTCACTGGAGACGCAACGACCATGACGAGGCGGGCTCAGGTCGGGTTGATGCTTGCTCTCGTCGCAGCGGCGAGCATGTGGTTTTATGTCGATCGAATCCTCGTGGGCTTTCAGGTTGCGGATGCAGCGGCGCGCGAGCGCCCGCGCGGCAATCTGTCGGATCTGTATCCGCGCTGGCTCGGAGCGAGGGAGTTGCTGCTTCACCACCGCAATCCTTACGACGATGACATTACGATCGAAATCCAGAAGGGATATTACGGACGCGCGCTCGATCCCGCGCGGCCTAACGATCCCAAAGATCAGCAGGGGTTCGCTTATCCCGTCTACGTAGTGTTCCTGCTGGCGCCGTTTGTCAGGTTTCCATTTCACACAGTGCAGTTTGTCTTTTACTCGGCGCTGATCGCGTTGACCGCAGCGAGTGTCTGGATGTGGGTGCGCGTGCTGCGATGGCGGCTGCCGCCGCTCGCCACTGCCAGCTGCATCGCGCTCACGCTCGGAAGCTTTGCCGCAGTGCAGGGGCTGAAGCTGCAGCAGTTGAGCTTGCTGGTGTCGGCGCTTATGGCCGGAGCGGTGGCTTGCGTGGCTGGAGGGTTCCTGTTTTGCGGCGGAGTCTTGCTGGCGGCGGCAACTATCAAGCCGCAGCTGGCGTGGCCTTTGGTGGCCTGGCTAATCGTATGGACCTTGAGTGACTGGAGAAATCGGAGACGCTTTCTGTTTGGGTTTGGCCTGGCGATGGCGCTGCTGCTCGGCGGCGCACAAATTATTCTACCTGGTTGGTGGCGGCTGTTTGCCTACGCTCTGGGGCAGTATCATCGCTACACTCAGAACCAGTCGGTGCTGCTGGTTTCGTGGGAGTATTCGGGAATCTTTATCGCCGCTGCCGTGGTCGTTTGCGGATTTCTTCTGTGGAAGCTGCGCATGGAACCTGCCGATAAGCAAAACTTCGGTCTGGCTATCGCTCTCGTGCTGGCTTTGACCGTTCTCGTGGTGCCCATGTACGCGCCTTATAACCAGGTATTGCTTCTGCCGGCGATTCTGGCGTTGGTGCGGGATCGAACATTGTTCACCACGCGGTCGCGCGGAGTTCGCTTCTTGTATCTGGCGGTGGCTTTTGCTCTGGCGTGGCAGTGGATCGCGAGTTTGTATTTGAGCTGCGCCTATCTGCTGGGCTGGCGGGCGTGGGCGATCAGCGCCTGGAAAGTTCCGTTCTTCGCGACCTTCAGTTTGCCGGTATTCGTGTTTGCAGTCATCCTTCTTGCGGCGCAAGGTGCGCAGCGACGGGTGGTAGTCCGAGAGAGATCTGTTAATCGACCAGACTAGCTTCTTCGCGCCGCAGTGGAAACGCCACGCTCAAGAACAAGCCCAGCAGGGGAAGACTCATGAGTGCATACACGCCCCCTCTGAGCGTCCAGAGATGGAGCGGAGGCAGAAACACGATTCCGAGCCAACCTAAGATTATCCAGTTCGCAGGGTTCCGTGCGCTCGGCGTTCGCCTGGATGCACGGCGGAAGAGCAGGGCACTCGGCAACAGCAGAAGGCTGAGGTCGTGCGGGTTGAGGTGATAGCTGGCTAGCAATGCAAAAATCACTGTGTTTGCGAAGGCCAGATCGAAGTTGTCTTTCCTCTTCCAGCCCCAGAGCGTCGCGATGAGCGCGGCTGCGCAAAGGATCGACAAACTTATGATGGCGCCGGAAGATTGGTCGCTGTGAAAGAAGAGGTAGATCAATCCCCGGAAATTCGCCATGGCCTGGGGAACGACTCCGGCGAACGGCTGAGCTTGCAGATGGAGCAGAAACTTTGGATAGACGAGGAAGAGGGACCATCCGGAGATGGCGACCGACAATGCGGCGAGCGCCAGAGCAGCCAGGCAAAAGCCCTTCACGAGGCCGGTTCGGACGTTTCTGCTTTGGGTCACGACCAGCACCAGCGCTAACGGCAGCGCCAGTTGAAACTTGAAAAGTGCGAGGCCCAGCCAACAGCCTGCGGCGAACCCACGGCTGTGCCGAAGAGCTGAAAAGGATAAAACTACCAGCAACAACAAGAGTAGAGAATCCTGACCCTGCAGAAAGCAGAGCAACGTCGGAACGAAGGTGAGCGAAACCCCCAGCGATAAGCGCCAATCCCAGGCCTCGATTTCTTTAGCCACGCGGCGCACCGCAACCGCTAGAAATGTCAGGTTCAGCAAAGACCACAGCAGATAGGCGTCCCGCAATGGCAGCCACGCCACGGCGAGATAAAGTACGGCTTCAAAAGGCGGATGAATGTAGAGTGTGCCGACTCTTCCCGCGTAGCGGGCCTGGTATTGGCGCTGGAGGCCGGCGTCGTAGAGTCGGTGTCCGTGGCCCGCAGCCAGCATGCGCGCGGCACAATAAAAATCCGGGAAATCGGTGCCCTGAAGGAACTCTGCGGAGCGTGTCATGGCGAAAGCCGCGAGCGCGGACACGAAGGCACAAATAATGAAGGTTTTGGCTGCTGAGCTGACGGCCACGTGACTTGAGCCCCGGGAGACCACGCCGCCGCAGTCTATCGAACCGCTGGGGGAAGCGCTACCGGCAGTCTCGACGAAAGCGCTCCCAAGGGGCATAATTCCTCTGAATTATTCTTATTTGTGCCGTTTCCGTGTAGTCTTGGGCAGGGGGCGGCGCCACATCCCATGGTCTTAAACGCGATAGGCCGGCCACAGTCATCGGCTTCGGGAGTGTTTCCTGGGCTGGTCCTGGTGCAGGGCAATGAGCAGAAGAACATCGTGCTCAACCGCACGCCTTTCAGTGTGGGGCGCAAAATCGATAAGGATCTGGTTATCGCCGATCCGCGGGTGTCGCGCGATCACGCGCTCATCGTGCTGGAAGATGACGGATTCTTTCTGGTCGATCAGGGCAGCAAGCACGGCACGTTCGTCAACGGGGAACGGATTCAGCGGCAAAAGCTTGAGCGCAACGATCGCCTCGAATTTGGGGCGCGCGATTCCGCCTACGCCATTTTCAATCCGGCGCACGGGACTTCGAACACGGCGCGCGACTTCCTGAGCCAGATCTCAGAGATTCAGATCTCGCAGGAGGCCAACGACCTCGAGAAGCTGACTCTGTTCCTGGAAGCGGCGCGCAAGCTAAACACCGCGGGTGTGCTCGACGAAATCCTCATGACCATGCTGGATGTAACGCTGCGCCTGACACGGGCCGAGCGTGGTTATGTCTTCCTGAAAGACGACGACGGCAGCTTGCGACTGGCCGCGGGACGCAACAACAAGGGCGAGCCACTGCTCGATGACAAGACCATTTCGCACTCCGCGCTGGAAGAATCGTTGCGGTCGAATTCCGAGTTTCTGCTGACGGATACCGGCAGTTCGCCGGAGCTCGCCGGCAGGCAGAGCATTGTCGCCTACGACCTGCGTACCGTGATTTGCATTCCGCTGCGCAAGCGGCAGGTGCAGGCCAAAGTACGCGAACAAATGACGATGGTCCCGGGCGCGCCGTCCGCCGAAGTGACGGGAGTTCTGTACGTCGATTCGCGTTTCGCCTCGCGCGAATTCTCCGGCGTCGGCCATGACATTTTGCGCGCGATCGCGACGGAAGCGGCGTCTTTGATCGAGAACGCCCGCTTGGTGCAGGCCGAGGAGGAGTCCAGACGCTACCAGCAGGAACTTACCATTGCCGCCAGCATCCAGCAGCGGCTGATGCAGGTGAAAATCCCCGACGTGCCGTTTGCCAAATTGCGCGGGAAGAATCTGTCTTGCAAGGAAATTGGGGGAGACTTCTTCGATGCGGTCCATACCAAGGAAGGCCTGGCGGTAGTGCTCGCCGACGTCAGCGGCAAGGGAGTCTCGGCGGCGCTGCTGGCTTCCACTTTGCAGGGAATGATCTATTCGCATTTGAGTTCCGGCATGCCTTTGCTCGAAGTGGTTTCCGCGGTAAACCATTTCTTCAGCGAGAAACTGGTGGGAGAAAAGTATGCGACCGTCCTGCTGGTTCTGCTGCGCCGGGACGGTGATCTGGAATATGTCAATTGCGGACACGTGCAGCCGTTGCTGGTGTGCGCGGGAGAAGTGATGCGTCCGCCGCACGGCAATGTGCCGGTGGGATTACTGCCTGATGCAACATTTGAGAGCGCCCGCTGCCAGCTCAAATCGGGTGACCGCTTTATCCTGGTAACCGATGGTGTGACCGAGGCGGAAAATGCGATGGGCGATTTCTTCGAGGACTCGCGGTTGGAGGCGACCGCGGCCAAGAATCCCACGCTGGAAGGCATCTTTTCCGCAGTCTCGCAGTTCTGCGCCGGAAATCCCCTCAGCGACGATTGCACTGTGGTGGAACTGATTTACTCGCACGCCGGCCCACTGTCGTCTGTCTAGACCACCGTGACTGTGTAGTCCCTACCCTCCCAGCGATTATCCTGCGTCCAAAGAAACGTGAACACGATTTGGCTTCCCGCGGGCAGCGAAGCAGTCGGCAGGTCGAGTATGTGGAGGCCGAGGCCGGTGTCGCGGGTGTTTATGTCGTGCGCACTCTTCCAACCGTCAATGCTCCAGTGCACCAGTGCGGGATCGAGCAACTTGATGCGCAGCTTCTTGTGGCGCGGTATGGAGCGAGGCTTGTTGTTAATCCTCCAGCCCGAGAACTCTCGTGTGGGCTTTTCAACCTGGTAGCGTCGCACCGTCTGCGGAGGCTGGTCGAAAATTTTTCCGTCGCGCAGGGAGCGCCGTAACTTGATGTATTCGGAGTGGGCCCAGACCAGCGGACATGCAGATCCGGTGGGCTTGCCGCGGAACAGCTCGAGGCTGGGAATATCGTCGGCATCCCAGACTTGCTCGGGCAGGAGTCGGCTGTGACCCACGGTGCAATTCTCCATCATTGTAAGGAAAGCCTCGGCTTCGCCGGTGCGACCTGCCGCCAGTTCATAGTGAGCGCGTTCCCCGGCCAGCAGAGGCCAGGGGCGTCCAATGCCAGTGCCGTTGAACGGCGAACCATCCTTGTGCTCGCCGTAGCCGTCGCCGTTATAGCGGTACCAGCAGGGACCATGAGGCAGTTGCACGCGCAGCAGAGCATCGATGACGCGAACCGTATTAAGAATCCGCGGATCATTGGGCGCACGCAATCCGAAGCGGACCAGAGCCAGCGCATCGGGACTGATGATATGGGATGCGCATTCCGGATTTTCCCCGGGAGGGCGATTCTTGATCGGCACAAAGCCCTGGGTTGGGGACGCTACTCCGTCGGTGTCTGGCGGAGCGATGCGTACGTAGTAGCCTTCTACGCCGACTTGCTGGGCAAGATCGCCGCCGGTCGCGTAGATCCAGCGCTCAATGTTGTCGTTCCAGGCATCAGCGGTGTCACGCAGGATAGGTGCAGCATCGGAGTGACCGGTTAATTCGGCGATGTCAGCTGCGGCCAGCAGCGCTGAGATTTCTGCCGCCAGAGTAAAGGGGGAGTAGCCTGCGTCTTCTTCCCAGCGATCCTGCTGCGTAACCGGACCGTTGCGCAGGATAAAACTCGCGGCTTTGCGCACCATGGGCCACCAGCGCTCGAGCTTGCCCAGGCTGGGCGCGGCTTGGCGGCGGAGCAGATCGAGCAACAGGATGGGGAAAGAGGTCTCGTCCATCTGTACGCCTCCCCAGTAAGATCGCCCGTCGAGCCAGAGGTTCTGCGCCCAGTTGCCGGCGGCTTCCTGCGTGGATTCGAGGTAGCGAAGCACTCTGACAGCCTCGTTAGCGGCGCCGGCGGCCAGCAATGCTCCCGCGGTTTCGACCAGATCGCGCGGCCAGACCAGGTGATAGCCGCCGAGATCCTCGTCGCCTTTATCGAAGCCCCACGGGATCGAGAGGCTGGCGATGATGCCACCCAGAAAATCCTTTGATTCGTGAGTCCGCAAAACTGCCGTCGACGCGCGGTAGAGGTCGTACTCGCGCTTTGGTTCGTCGAGCTTGAGCAGTGTGTTCTGCCAGTTCCTCCACTCGGCCACATAGTGATCGCAGATCCCCGTAAAGTCCTCAGACAGCGCGGAGCGCACGTGCTGTCCGGCTTCACTCCAGATTCCGCCGAAACCCAGGGCCAGCACGAACTCTCCGGCGCAAGCCGCCAGGTCAATCTCTCCCGTGCAGGCGAGGTTGCCATTCTCTGCGCGTTGGTATTCCCACTCCATCTGGAAATGAGTGGAGATGTCCTGCCATCCGTCGGAAACGCCCACAAATCCGACCGACATTTTTTTCCAGGGGGCCGAACTGCCAAGTGCCAAAGCGGTTCCGTCGTGCTCCGCGAAGAACATGGGCACACCTTTGTAATCGCCCACCCAACCGGTATTGCGGTAACCGCAGTTGGCCAGGTGCGGCGAGAGCAACGCGTAAAGATGATAGTCGGCAAGCTGCCCCTGCAACGGTTCGAAGCGGATTTTCTGCAGCACCACATTGCGGAGCGGAACGGTTAAGACTTCTTTGTGGATGCGGTAGCGGCCGCTGACGTCAGTGTTGGTGAGTTCAAAAGCGGGGATGCCAGGCTCGAATGGCTTGCTCTCAAAAGTGCAGTGGCGCTTCTCTTCGGAGAAGAAATCGCGGCCATCGGTAACGATAAAGCCGAGATCGCGAGTGCAGGCTTGATCCACTCGTGGGAAATACACTTCATTTAGAATGCCGTGACTCAGCGTGAACCAGACTTTGCTGTGCGGGTCGAGCGCGGTGCCGACGGCGGTCTTGGCGCTCGATGTCCAGCGGGGTGAAATGCCCGGCCAGCCGGGGGCGTAGCGTACAGAATCGCTCATGAAAATTTCGTCCCGGGGCATTCCGCCGGAGTGTAGCCCAATCGCCGAACAGGGATACTCGATCGGCGAAATTCAGATTGTAGAGGAGATTGCACGCTTGCAGCTTTCAGTGACCTCGACACCTCGTTCATCAGAAATTCATCCGTTTGTAACCGTGCTGTAATATTGCGCCGATAGAAACGAGAGCATCCATCTTCAGGAGGATTCATCGAGCCATGCGCAAACTGACCCTGCTTCTGTTGTGCGCCTTTGCAGCCTTGCCCGCAGTCGGGCAGACCACGCTGAACGGAGCGGGCGCGACATTCCCTAATCCAATTTACTCGAAGTGGTTCAGCGAATACCACAAGCTGCATCCCAATATTGAGGTCAACTACCAATCCATCGGCAGTGGTGGTGGTATCCGCCAGGTGACGGAAGGAACGGTGGATTTCGGCGCCAGCGATATGCCCATGACAGATGGACAGCTCGCGGAAGCTGAAATCAAATTGAAGACTAAAGTTCTCAATATCCCCAGCGTATTGGGTGCGGTCGTCCCAGCCTACAATATTCCGGGAGTGAGTGGGGACGTGAAGTTCACTCCGGATGCCCTAGCTGGAATCTTCCTTGGCAAGATTACCAAGTGGAATGACAAGGCCATTACCGGGGTAAACCCAGGTGTCAATTTTCCTGACAAAGACATCATCGTGGTTCATCGCTCCGACGGCAGCGGCACTACCTTTATTTGGACCGACTATCTCTCGAAAGTCAGCGCCGATTGGAAGAGCGAAGTGGGCAGCAATACGTCCGTTAAGTGGCCGGTCGGTCTGGGCGGAAAGGGAAACGAGGGGGTCGCCGGGCTGATCCGGCAGATGCAAGGAGGCATAGGCTACGTCGAGCTGATCTACGCCCTCCAGAATAATATTCCGTACGGCAGCGTTCGCAATGCGGCCGGCAATTTCCTGAAGGCTTCGCTCGAAGGAGTGACTGCGGCCGCCGCCTCCGCGCCCAAAATGCCTGCCGATTTTCGCGTCTCCATCACTGACGCCCCGGGCAAGGACGCCTATCCTATTTCCAGCTTCACGTGGCTGCTGATTCCTCAGCAGTCAAAAGATGCAGCGAAAGGTAAAATCCTGGCCGATTTTCTGAACTGGATGGTGACGGACGGGCAGAAGATGACATCCGCTCTCTCTTATGCCCCGTTGCCGGAAAGCGTCGTCCAAAAAGAGAAAGAGACAATCAAGCAGGTCAAGTAGGGGTAAGCCGACAAGCCGGGACGATCGAGGTTTACGCGGCCTGGCGATTTAGAATTCTCGTCCGGCGCATCAGATGGCGCGAGCAGCCATTGCTGATGCGCCGGATTCTCTTCTGCGCAAGGCCCGGTGTCGAAGGATCCCGTCACGTGCCTCCTTTGATTCGCGTTCTGCACCGCGCTGGGCAGATGTTTTATACTGGATCGTCATAAGGCCGTTTCCCCTCGGCAACAAAAGATCGCAAAAATGAAGGCGTAGCACCCTCGCACATGGCTCGTCTTTCTTTGGAAAATCCTGCGTATTATCTCAACCGCGATACCTCCTGGCTCGCGTTCAACCGGCGTGTGCTCGAAGAAGCCGAGGATGAAGGCAATCCGCTTCTGGAGCGGCTCAAGTTTCTGGCCATCTCCGCTAGCAATCTGGATGAATTCTTCGAGATTCGTGTGGCCGCCATGGTGCAGCAGATCGAGGACGGCTATAACGAAGCCGGTCCCGATGGCTTAACGCTGACCGAGAAGCGCGAAATTCTAGCGCGTCAATGTCACAAATTCGTCGATGACCAGTACCAATGCTGGAACGCACTGCGCCCCGCTCTGGCCGAGCACGGAATTCGCTTACTGAGCCTGCACGAGTTGGACGCAGAGGCCCGGCGGTTCGTCGACCAATATTGTGAGAAAGAACTGGATCCCCTGCTCACCCCGGTCACCGTGGATCCAACTCATCCCTTTCCGCGGGTCATCAACAAGGCGCTGTGCCTGGGATTTCTTTTGCGCAGGCGTCGCCGCTCCGCGCTCACCTATACCGGCGTGGTGTCGGTGCCCCGCGCGTTGCCCCGTCTGGTTCGGCTGCCTTCGGATACGACGACTGACTTCATTTTTCTCGCCGACCTGGTCGCGCACCACGCCCAGAACATGTATCACGGCTACGACATTGTTTCCTCAGCGCCGTTCCGCGTGACCCGCAACAGCAATCTTTATCTGCAGGAAGAAGAAGCGCGCAATCTTCTCGAATCCGTCCGGGCGGAGTTGCACAACCGCCGCAAAGGCGATGCGGTCCGCATGGAAATTGAAGCCGACGCCGATCCTGAAATCATCGATCGCCTGCGAACCGTGTTCGAACTCGATCCCTGGCAGGTGTTTCCGGTGAACGGCCCGGTCAATCTTTCGCGGCTGTTTAACGTCTACGAGCAGACACAGCGTCCGGATCTGAAGTATCGCAGCTTTGCCCCGCGCGAATTGAGGCTTACGGCCAAGTCGCAGAATCTTTTCGAGGAGCTGCGGCGGCACGACGTTCTGCTGCACCATCCTTACGATTCTTACGATGCGGTGGTGTCGTTCATCGAGTCAGCGGCAGAGGACGAGCATGTCCTTTCAATCAAGCAAACGCTCTACCGCACCAGCGAGCACTCTTTGATTGTTCCGTCGCTCATGGATGCAGCGTCGCGCAAGGAAGTCACCGCGGTGGTCGAGTTGAAAGCGCGTTTCGATGAAGCCCACAACATTCGCTGGGCGCGCGAGATGGAAGACGCCGGCGTGCAAGTGTTTCACGGGTTGGTTGGCCTGAAGACGCATTGCAAGCTTTCGCTGCTGGTGCGCCGCGATCCCGATGGCGTGCGCAGCTACGCCCACATCGGAACCGGCAACTACAACGCTGCCACGGCGCGTATCTATACGGATCTCAGCCTGTTCACGGCGAATCCTGAAGTTACCCGGGCGGTGCATGACGTTTTCAGTTTCCTCACTGCGTATGCCGAGAATCCCAGCTATGACCCACTGCTGGTGGCCCCGCTTGATCTCGCGGAAAAAGTGATTGCGCTCATCGATCGCGAGGCCGATCAAGCGCGGCAAGGCCGCCCCGGGCGCATCATCGCCAAAATGAATGCCCTGCTCGACAAGAACGTTGTGCAGGCTTTATATCGCGCTTCTCAGGCGGGCGTGGAAATTGACCTGATCGTGCGCGGCATCTGCGCCTTGCGGCCAGGGGTGCGGGGAGTGAGTGACCGCATCCGGGTTCGCAGTATTGTGGGGCGCTTTCTCGAACACAGCCGCATTTACTACTTCGCAAACGGGGGCGAGGAAGAGATTTACATCGGCAGCGCCGACTGGATGCCGCGCAATCTCTACGAGCGCGTCGAAGTTCTCGTGCCCCTGCGCGACGAATTCCTGCGCGAGCGCGTGCGCCGCGAGATTCTCGATGCCTATCTGGCGGATAATCGCAAGGCTCGCATCCTGTTGCGCGATGCCACTTACATTCGGGCGTGGCAGCCGATGCATGGCAAACGCAACCGCAAGCCGCCGACGGGTGCAGCGGCTTTCAGCGCGCAGGATTTCCTGATCGGAGTGGCGGAAGGCAAGCAGGCAGCGGATTTCGCAATACCACTGCAGCTCCCGGCAGCGAAACGCAAAGCTCCCGCCGGAAGAGTACGATAACCGGGAGAACGATAGCCGAGAGAACGATAACTCCCAATGATTATTTATTTTCTACGTCATGCCAGCGCCGGCGAACCCTTCGCTAACCCGAAGAAGGACGAGAAGCGCGCGCTCGACAAAGACGGCATCGAGCAATGCGGATACGTCGGCCGCGCCCTGGCCGCGATTGAGGCGCAAGTGGATTGCATTATTTCGAGCCCGCTCAAGCGCGCCACGCAAACCGCTTCGCTGGTCGGCAACGAAATGGGTTATGAAGGCAAGCTACAGATCGAGACCGCGCTGCGTCCAGGTGCGACCTTCGCCGACTTTCGCCGCCTACTGGAAAAGTACGCGAAGCAGGAATCGATCATGGTCGTCGGCCACAATCCCAACCTCAGCCAGTTTCTCGGCACCGTAATCAGCGAGTCCGGATGCGAAGCTTCGGTGGAACTGAAAAAAGGAGCTGTGGCCCGGGTCGATATGCGCCGCAGTTCCGGTACGCTGATGTGGTGCCTGACGCCGAAAGCGCTGCGCACTCTCTATACCGCGGCGGTGGAAAGTTCGCGCCCGAATACCTCGCGGAAATAAGCGCAGTCCTTTTCGATCGCCCACAGTTCTAGATCCACTCCCATCCGCCGGCGGGGCACCAGCGTCAGACGGATTTCCGCGGCGCGCTGGCTTACACGCACCTTTTGCACAGCGCGGCTGCGGCCCAGGTTCAAGGAGCGGGCCAGGCGCAGCAGCAGAATCGCTTTCTGCACTCCGGCGCGTTCTGCCGGATCGATGGCCTTGATCGGGCCGTCTTCCATCGCGGGTCGCGACTTTCCCAGATAGCGCGCGATGGCTGCGATAATCCGCCGCTGCTGCGGCGTGTAGCCCAGGATTTCCGAGTTCGAAATGATGTAATACGTGTGCCGGTGATGGCCGTTGCGGTTTACGTAGTCGCCGACTTCGTAGAGCATGGCGGCCGCCGAGAGCCACTCGCGGAATTCCGGCGCCAACCCGTGCACCGAACGCAGCGCCGAGAACAAGAACATAGCGGAGTCGCGCACATCGAGCGCGTGTTTCATGTCGACGTTGTAGTGAGCGACGGCTCGCGTGATCGATTCCCAACGTTCCGATTCGATCTGTTTTCCCGAGCGCGTGCTGTGGTCATGCTCGGCCGCCATCTGCGCCAACAGTCCATCGCGGAGTCCCAGCGGGGAATAGCGAAAACCCTTCAGATGGCAGCGATCGAGTAATTCGTGATAAACGATCGCACCGGCAACGATGATTTCCGCCCGCCGCGGACCGATGCCTTCGATCTGTTGCCGTTCATCTTCCGGCAGACGCGACAGTTGCTTGGCGATTCGCGTCATCTCCGCGCGGGAGACGACTGAGCGCTGGCGGCTTCCGTTTTTCCGCAAGTGGCTGGCGGCCGCGGCTAGCGCGGCAGCGGTTCCGGACGTAGCAATCACGTTCTTGACTTTTGCGGCGACCACGCGCGAGGCGATGCGGTTCACTTCGCGCGCCACAAAGCCTTGCATCCGTTTGAGTTCACCCTTGCGGGGCGGGTCGTGGCTGAGAAATTCATCGGTCAGACGGACCGCGCCCAGCGGCAAACTCACCATGTCGCGTATGTGTCCGCGCCCGGAGACCGTCAGCTCGCAGCTCCCACCGCCCAGATCGACCATCAACGCGGGCGAACTATCGACACGGAGATTTGCGACCAATCCCAGATGAATCAGACGGGCTTCTTCCAGCCCCGAGATAATTTCGACCTTCCACCCCGTGGCCGAGCGAACCCACTCTAGAAAAGCTTGCGAATTGCGGGCGTCGCGAAGTGCGCTGGTGGCGACCACGCGCACCGGGTCGGTGACTACCTGCTGTGTAGCACGGTGAAAGCGGCGCAGCACCTTCACCGTCTCAGCCATCGATTCGGGGGTGAGAAAGCCGGAGCGAAAAACTCCTTCGCCCAGCCGCGTGACCTCGCGGTCTTCGTGGATGGAACGAAGGCGTCCGCGGGTGAGGCGCGCAATCTTCAGCCGGACGGAATTGGAACCGATATCAACCGCGGCGAACGTTGGCATGAGCGAAGGCCAACAGTTTACATGCGAACTGCCGCTCGGTCATCCCGCTTACGTCCGGGTACGGCTCTCTTAAAGCCGCACCTTCACGCCGCAGAGGTCGCCGGGGCCGCAGGCTTTGCTTTCGCTCGAGCGGGGGGTTGGGCAGGGCGTTCTGGAGCGGGAACTGGCTTGGCTCGCATGGGCGACAGCACTGCAACCGCGTGGCGAAATTTTGCTCCCGTTACATTGTGCAATTCCGCCACCAGGGGCGACTCCCGCACCTCGCCGAGTCGCTCGGATGTTGTTTGTGTCAGCGTGACCCAGTCATGCCAATCTCCCAACGCGTCTTGAATGCGCTTCACCGCGGCGATGAACTGTTGCGCTTTCGGAGAGGGCTCTGCAAATTCGGCTGCATAGCGCGCACGCTTACTCAGGATTCTGTACTGGTGAAGTAGCGGCTCCGTGACGGGTGCATCTTCTCGGTTGATCCCTTCCAGCATGCCTGTCGCGACTGCCAAAGGATCGCGGCTCGCTTGCGGATTAAAGTTCTTCGCGGCGCGGTTAAGGCGTTTGCGAATCTCGCGGACGGTGTCTTTATCGACTGCCTTACGCAGCTTCTTTTCCTGCACCACCCGCAGTTCGATCAGATGGTTTACGAGTTGCGTCTTGCGGCGCGGTTCTTGCGGGATCTTCAAGCTGCGCAAAGCGGCTAACTGCACGTCCAGATCACGCACCTTACCGGCACGCTTGCGAATCCGGCCCAGCAATTTCAGAAGCTTTTTCTGATTCCGGTCCATCTTGGGCGAGAGTTCGCCCAGCAGAATTTGAAGACGGCGTGTGCCGGTGCGGAAACGGTGCACGTTCTCCGCGCGAGGTTTCGAGGAAAGCTTGACCAAGTCCTGTTCAAGCTTCTGAAAAACCACACGGCTGCGCTTTGGCACGATCGGCATGGCGTAGAAAAGACAATCGAACCGGGAGATGAAAATACAGGCTTGCGGGGGAAAAGGCAACCTGCAAGAAGTCTTAGGTAGTGTCTGAAATCTGCGAGATTTCAGACACTACCAAGTCTTAATTTTAACATCCTATTAACAGGGTTCTGCTACCGTGAGGCAAGCATGGCCTTTTCTGCATTACCTCGGCCCGATATGCCGGTTCCGCAACCTGTTGAAGCGACGAAGGTTAGTGACCTCCCTCCAGCGGGACGGCATGCCGAGCCTTCTCTTCGTGGAAACCGCGGCGAAATCGGCGACCGGGTGTTCAAACTCGCGATGCTGCTCTGTGGCGTGGCTGTGCTGGCGACGCTGGCGCTGATTGTCTACGAATTAACGTTGCGTTCCGGACCATCCTGGCATGCCTTCGGCTTCAAGTTCTTCGCCGGGCATGACTGGGATCCGGTTAACGAACAATTCGGCGCCATGCCGTTTATCTATGGAACCTTGGTCTCTTCGTTTCTTGCCTTGCTCATAGCCGTGCCGCTGTCGATCGGAGTTGCGGTTTTCACGACAGAGATGTGTCCCAAGCCGCTGCGCGGGCCACTGTCGTTCTTTGTGGAGTTGTTGGCCGCCATTCCGAGCGTCGTCTATGGGCTGTGGGCGATCTTTATCCTGGTCCCGATCCTCAGTAACTACGTTGAGCCTTTTCTAGCCCGCACTTTGGGCTGGACGGGTTTCTTCGACGGTCCGCCTTATGGCATCAGCATGCTGGCGGCAGGGATTATCCTGGCCATCATGATCATCCCCATCATTTCTTCGATCACGCGGGAAGTGCTGATGGTGGTGCCGCAACACCAGCGGGAGGCCGCGCTCGCCCTCGG
Source organism: uncultured Acidobacteriaceae bacterium (assembly GCA_963807145.1). Lineage (GTDB taxonomy): Bacteria > Acidobacteriota > Terriglobia > Terriglobales > Acidobacteriaceae > Sulfotelmatobacter. The sequence goes on from CAWEBA010000023.1 coordinate 45,532, forward strand.
CGCAACGCGCTGGGAGATGATTCGTGTCGGAGTGCTGCGCAATGCGCGCGCCGGCATCATGGGCGGAATAATTCTGGGCCTGGGTCGCGCGCTGGGAGAAACCATGGCCGTGACCATGGTGATCGGCAACCGGCCGGAGATCGCGAAGTCGCTGTTCGCTCCGGGCTACACCATGGCGAGCGTGCTGGCCAACGAGTTCAGCGAGGCCACGGGTGATGTTTACCTCTCTGCTCTGATCGAAATTGGCCTGGCGCTGTTCCTGGTTACGATCGTGGTCAATGCGCTGGCACGATTGCTGGTCTGGACCGTTACTCGCGGGCAGCCTTCGAGGGCCAATGCCTGAGATCACACATGCTTCCGCGCTGCATACTGTCGCGCCCATCGCCTTGCGGCGTCGGATCACCGACCATGTCATGACCGGCGTGGCCGTGCTTACAGTCATCCTGGTGCTAGTGCCCTTGTTCGCGATCTTCGCCTACCTTGTCTATCGCGGCATCGGGTCGATCAATTGGGCATTCCTGACGCAGACTCCGAAGCCGGTGGGCGAAGCGGGGGGCGGAATGGCCAACGCCATTGTTGGCTCCGCCTTCATTCTCGCCCTGGCCAGCATTCTGGGAGTGCCGGTGGGCGTGGGTGCGGGCATCTACCTCGCGGAATACGGCCGCAACCGCTTCGGCGACGTAATTCGCTTCACCGCCGACGTTCTGAATGGCGTGCCCTCGATCGTGATTGGCATTGTGGCCTACGCTATTGTCGTTCTTACCCAGAAACACTTCTCCGCGTTGGCCGGCGGAGTTGCTCTGGCCATCATGATGATTCCAACGATTACTCGCACCACGGAAGAGATGCTGCTGTTGGTGCCGCAGGCTTTGCGCGAAGCTGCTTACGGGCTGGGCATTCCGCGCTGGCGCACCACACTCTCCATCACACTGCGCACCGCAACCTCCGGCGTGATTACTGGAATCATGCTGGCCTTTGCCCGGGTCGCGGGCGAGACTGCACCGCTGCTGTTTACAGCGTTCGGGAATCAGTTCTGGAACCTGAAAGTGAACGAGCCGACTGCCGCGCTGCCGCTGCAGATATTCAGCTACGCCATTTCCCCTTACGACGAATGGCACAGGCAGGCGTGGGCCGGTGCGCTCGTACTGATCATTCTCATCGTCACCGCGGTCGCGGCTGTGCGCTTCGCCGTACGCCGTGGTACCTTCGGAGCGGCATAGTTTATGGGCGTAGGAATCCAGGTCGAAAACCTGAATGCCTGGTACGGCAAGACGCAGGCGCTGTACGACGTCAAGCTGACGGTGGCGGCGAACCACGCCACGGCGCTGATTGGGCCCTCGGGCTGTGGCAAGTCGACGTTCATTCGCTGCCTGAACCGCATGCATGAAACCATCCCTGAGGCGCGAGTGACGGGCAGTGTCCACATCGGCGAAATCAACGCCTACAACGGCACTTCGGCTACCCAGCTTCGCCGCAGGGTTGGCATGGTGTTTCAGAAGGCCAATCCCTTTCCGACCATGTCGATCTACGACAATGTAGCTTCCGGATTGAAGCTGAACGGCTTTCGCGATCGCGGCAAACTCGACGACATCGTGCATCGATCGCTCGACTCCGCTGCGCTGTGGGATGAAGTGAAGGATCAGGTCCACAAAAAGTCGGGTGCCAGCCTTTCCGGCGGACAGCAGCAGCGCCTCTGCATTGCCCGCGCTCTGGCAGTCGAGCCCGAAGTGCTGCTGATGGATGAGCCTTGTTCGGCGCTCGATCCCATCTCCACCGGAAAGATTGAGGAGTTGATCTTTCAACTGAAAGAGCGGTATACGATAGTGATCGTGACGCACAACATGCAGCAAGCTGCGCGCGTCGCCGAGTTTACCGGGTTCTTCCTTCTGGGACGGATGATTGAGTTCGATAAGACGGAAAAGATTTTTACCAAGCCGTCAGACAAGAAGACGGAAGACTACATCACGGGCAGATTCGGATAAGGTTTTTTAAGAAGAAAGGTTCGTATAATGCGTACGCGTTTTCAGCAAGGGCTTGACGATCTGCGGCAGAGGCTCCTCCGTATGGGCGGACTGGCGGAACAGGCGGTGGATCGCGCCCGTCAGGCCTATGTCGACCGCGATCTTGCCCGCTGCCAGATGGTTCTCGAAAGCGAGACCCTAATCAACACCGCAGAGCGGGAAATTGACGAGGCTGCCTTCGACTTGCTGGCGATGCAGCAACCGATGGCGGTCGATCTGCGCTTTATCCTCGCCGTCACCAAGATCAATTCTGATCTGGAGCGGGTCGGCGACCAGGCGGTCAACATTGCCGAGCGTGTGATGGATATGGTCGAGCTTCCTGCAGCAGACTTACCCGTCGATATCGCGCGCATGGGCGCAGCGGTGAGCGCCATGGTACGACGCGCACTCGAGTCGTTTATCGAGGGCAAGGCAGAACTCGCCCAGGCCGTGTTAGAAATGGACAGCGTGGTCGATCGCATGAAAGACGACGCTTTCATCCAGTTGGTGAAGACAATGAACCAGCGTCCGGAAGTGGTGCGGCAGGCCCTCGATGCGTTGCTCGTGGCCCGCAATCTGGAGCGCGTCGCCGACCATGCCACCAACATCGCCGAGGATGTCATCTTCTGGGTGCAGGGTGCCGACGTCCGTCACAATGCAACGGAAGACCACTCCGAGCACTCGCCGACTCATGAAGCGCCGACGCGTGCCTCGGGGGCGTAGGAGAGCTCAAGCAACCCTGTCATCCCGAGCGGAGTCGAAGGATCCCTTGTACCCTTAGGCACCCAGGCCCCGCAGGGGATTTCGATCACTGAACCGCCTCTCTTGTTTCTTGCGATTTTTTTGACCGCGGCGTCCTGCCTGAATTACGCTCATCTTTCTCCACCTGTACAGATGAAATCTCGCGGAGGCTCCGTGAATCGATTCTGCCGTATTGCTCTCCTGACCGCGCTTCTCACGTTGTGGATTGAGTTCGCGCTCGCGCAAGATCGGCCCGAAACCTCATCAATCCCGCTCCCCACCAGCAAGACCCTGACTGTTCCGACGCCCGGCCGCATCGGCAGCACCAACAGCTTTCCCGCGACTATCGTGATCAGCCCGGATGGCCGCTACGCCGCACTCTTGAACAATGGCTACGGCACGCAGGAAACCATGGCCATGCAATCGATCGCGGTACTCGATCTGAAGACGAATCAGATCACCGAATTTCCCGACAAGCGCTTCGGAGAAGACGTGCACCAGAGCTACTTCCTCGGTTTGGTTTTCGGCTCGGATGGCAAGCATCTCTACGCGTCGGTCGGTTCGATCACGGACCCCACGGGAGAGAAGCCCGGAGACACCGGCAATGGCATCGCGGTCTACAGTTTCGGCGACGGCAAGGTCGCGCCTGAAAGATTCATCGCCATCGCACCGCAGTCGCTCGCCGCGGGAAAAAAAGTTGCCATTGGTCTGCTGAAGACGGCGCCAGGCACTGCGATACCTTATCCTGCAGGACTGGCGCTGGTTTCCTCGGGCGGTAATAGCAAAGACCGCCTTCTCGTGGCCAATAATCTTTCCGACAATGCGGTGCTCCTCGATATCGCGAGCGGCAAAGTGCTGCAACGTTTCGACCTCAGCACGAGCGACCTGGTGCCGTCTGCGTTTCCCTACACCTGCGTAGCCACACGCGACGGCCGCCGCGCCTGGTGCAGCTTGTGGAATGCTTCTCAAGTCGCGAAACTGGATCTGGCCAGCGGCAAAGTTGTCCGCTGGATCAGACTCAAGGAGCCCGACGATCCGATTGCCCCCGGCTCGCATCCCACGGCGCTCCTGCTGAGTCCCGACGAGAAGACTCTCTACGTGGCCCTGTCGAACATGGACTCAGTAGCGGCAGTCTCAACAGAAGACGCCTCCGTTTTTGCCATGCTGCCGACGACGGTTCGGGCGCAGAAGTTCGCCGGAACATATCCCGTAGCCCTAGCGCAGTCTGCTGATGGCAAGCATCTGTTCGTCGCGGATGCATCCCTCAATGCGGTCTGCGTGCTCGGTACACCACGTTTGCTCTCCGGCTCGGAGTTGCGACCGGTGCAGGAGGGCTTCATCCCCACCGACTGGTATCCCAGCGCGCTTGCCGTTCAAGGCGACGACCTTCTAATCGCCACCGCCAAAGGCCAAGGCACGCGCCCCAACAAGGGTCCGGGCAAGACTGCGTGGGAGATTAGACACCACGAGCACCCCTATATCCCGACGCTGCTCCGGGGCTCGATCGCGCGGCTGAACATTCCTTCCACGCTCGGCAAGCTCGATGAACTCACACGCGTCGTCGAGCACGACAACCTGCTGCACAACGATCCTGGAACCATTCAGTTCGCCGCCGGAAAGAATCCGATCAAGCACGTGATCTACGTCATCAAAGAAAACCGCACCTACGATCAGATTCTCGGCGATCTGAAATCGGGCGATAAATCGGTGGGCGATGGCGACTCTTCACTCACCATGTATGGCGCGGACATCACGCCGAACGAGCACAAACTGGCCCTGCAATTCGGAGTGCTCGACAATTTCTACGACAGCGGAGAAGTTTCCGGCGACGGACATCTCTGGTCAACTGCCGCCATCACCAGCGACTACAACGAAAAAACCTGGCAGATCGTCTACCGCGGCAAGGAACGCACCTACGACTTCCAGGGCACGGTCGCAGATGAGTACCCGCTCGACCACAACCAGCCGGATATCGATGATCCTTCTACCGGCTTTCTCTGGGACAACGTCGCCCGCCACGGTCTGACCTATCGCGACTATGGCGAATTCGTGAACGCCCAGTGGTGCAACAAGCCCCGCAAGGCAGTAAGCCCCAGGCCCGGAACTCCTCCAACGCAGCGATCGCCCTGCCCGCGCAACGAACTTCAGCAGGGAGATCCTCTGCCGCCGAATGTCGGCGATCCTCACGCCGGGCCAAGTCCGTTTCCGTGGACCGTGCCGTTGTTCGACGGGGTTAAGCCCACGAAGGCGGTGTTGCGCGATCACTTCGATCCGCTGTTCCCCGATTTCAACACCGACTATCCCGACCAGCTTCGCGCCGATGAATTCCTCAACGAGTTCGAAGCCTATTCGCGCGCTCGTCAGGAGAACGAAAGCCCCGAGTTCCAATTGCCTGCATTCATCCTGCTCTATCTTCCCGACGACCACACCGGCGGCACTCGGCCGGAGCACCCGCGGCCGGCGGCCTCAGCTGCTGACAACGATCTCGCCTTGGGACGCGTCGTCGACGCCGTTTCCCACAGCCCATACTGGGATGACACCGCCATCTTCATCCTCGAAGACGACGCGCAAGACGGCGGCGACCACGTCGACGCCCACCGCTCCATCGCTTTCGTCGTCAGTAAGTATTCGCCAGGAACCGTGGCCGAGCCTTACGTCGAGCACCGCTTCTACACCACGGTCAACATGATTCACACCATGGAAATGCTGTTAGCCCTGCCCCCGATGAACCAGAATGACGCCTACGCTCCGGCCATGGGACCAATGTTTTCCGGCGCAGGCGACCAGCCCGCATTCAAAGCGGATTCTCGCAATCTGAAGAACGGTCTGATCTACGAGATCAACCGGCCCAACGCGCGGGGCGCGAGCGAATCGTCGAAGATGGATTTCTCCCGTCCCGACGCGGCCGGGGCTGCGGCTCTGAACCAGGTTCTCTGGCAGGATCAGAAAGGGAACGCCCCCGTGCCGGCGCCCAGGCACGCAGTTTTTCCAGCGAATTAGACTGAAGTCGCGCTACGCCATTCCCGACTCGCCGACCCGGAACGGGAAAATAAAATTGCATCTCCAAATCGGAACTCCCGCCCGCTTGTGAACTAATTTAAATTCTTGCCGATAGATTGGAATGAGCGCAGTTTATGCCCGAGTTCCGCATGCCCGTGATGACTCTGGTGGAGGCGTCGTGGGAAGACCCGAGTGGAGCATCGAGGACCGCTGCCGCACGCATGGAAGACCGGTCCACCGGAGGCGCATGTATACGGATCAAGACACCAATCGGAGTGGGATCAAAGGTGCGAATTCAGTGGCGCTTCGAGCAGTTTTCCGGCACCGCCAAATACTGCCGCAGCGAGGGCAGGGAATACCTGGTGGGGATTCAGCGCGACACCACGGAGAATCCGATCGCCAGCCCGCCTGTCCCTGCGGATGTCCCAGCGCAGAAGAGCATGGGAGCGAATGTTGCCGCAGCTTCTACAGTCAAGGCCGAAAATCTGCCGATGCAGCAAGAGAGCAAGCCCAAAGAGATTCCGCTAGCCGAGCTGAAAGCAGAAAGAGTTATCCCAACACTTACTGCGGCCCCTGCGGGCGCAGCGCTTGCGACACTTCCGCACAGCGGTGGTTACGAAATGGACGACGGCGAAAGGCGCCGCATTTCACGGCTCGACGAATTCAATGCGCTCCGACGGACTCAATTTAAGGCGAAACAGCCTCCAAAACGAGCGCAAGCAGGCAAGGAAAGGAAACCTATGCAACGCAAATGGCTCGAACTACCCTGGGGCAATAAGCCGGACGGCCTCAGCGTAAGCGGCGACCAAGGTGGCGACGAAAACATCAACGCCGAGGATGAGAAAGGCGAGGATGAGAAAAAGGAGAATCTCAGGCCCGCGGTCACTCCATCCGGCACTCCACCCCCGAAAAAAATTGCCGCGGCGCGAGAGGTCCCGAACTTCCAGGTCGAACTGTTGGCCATGGAAGATATTTACCGCGCGGCCGGCATCATGCTTCCGCGCAAGGGATACAGCATTAAAAAGGTTGTCGAAATGCTGAACAGCGCGCACATCTGCGGGTTGCCGAAGGAGATGAAGCGGGTCGCGCTGCTGATGGCCCTCGATGCAGCCGGTGTTCCCATCGATGAAGTGCTGCGCGATGCCGAGGCCCGCCGCGATGCGCTGGATTCCTACGAAGCCGCTGAACGAAAACAGGTGGAGGCGGAGTGGGCCCGGAAGGCGGAAGAAAATCTGCAAATTCAGGCGGAACTGGAGAGCATAAGGGCGCACTACACCGCCCGCATCGGCCGCAACCTCGAGGGCGTGGCGCGGGAGAAAGCCACCTTTGACAGCTGGGTAACGTTGAAGCAAGAAGAATGCCGAAGCATCGCCGAGGCCGCGGAACTGTGCATGAAATTGCCTGCTTCGGAGCCCACGATAGCCTCGCCGTCGAACGGTGGCATGGCGAAAGCCGCCAGCGCCGCAACCTCCAGCGCCAAGCTGTTGTGAGCGTCGTCGGTAAGCAGCAAGCCGCGGCCGAGGAGTCGCGCAGCGACGCCATTAATTAGCCCCGCACGTGAGTGCGGGGGTTGAAAGCCGCAGAGGAACAGAGTCGCCAAGCCGCTGTAACTCCATCCCCTGACCATGCCGCGCAGGAACCAGCAGACTAAGAGTCGCGCACCATGGAAACGCTCGCCCCAATGGAAGCCCCAACTTCCGCCCGTCAGCATTTTGAGTGCTAACCCATGATTACAGCAGTTATACTTAGGGCCGCGTGGTTTGACGTGAAGGGCTGACGTGAAAAGTCTACTCGTTCGAACTGTCCTGCTGCTCGTCACTGCGGTTGCGCTTGGCCAGCGCGTCCCTGAGCCGCATCTGAGGTCTGCTGGCCTTCCTCAATATCCTCCAATCGCACGCCTGGCTCAAATTCAGGGCGAAGTGAAAGTGGAGTTCGTTCTGAACTCCGATGGTGAACCCGCCTCGGTTGTTGCAGTTTCCGGTCACCCGCTGCTCAAGCCTGCTGCTGAACAGAACGTCAAAACGTGGCGATTCGAACTCCCCAAAGACTTTTACCGCACTGAATGGAAGTACGACACGATTTTCAATTTCAAGATTTCGAATGACAAGCAGCCATACGAAGACCCAAAGCTTACGGTCACTCTGGACTCGTACCGTTATGTGGAAGTCACGACGAATCCGCCTTCGACCAAATACGCGCACGACTGCCCGCTCCCTACGGACACCCAACCGCCGCAATCCGTAATAGAGGCAGACTTCGTAGAGCTTACTCGGTCGGGCTGCTATGGAACGTGCCCTTCATACAAAGTCAAGGTTGCAGAGAACGGAGATGTGAGTTGGAGCGGTGGTGGATTCGTCGAAGCGGTCGGAGAAAGACATTCGACGATTGGTTCGGAAGCGGCACATACTCTGTTGGAAAAGTTTCGATCTCCAGCATTCTGGGCCTTGTGTGGCGGATACGACGCGAGCGTGACCGACAACCCGACCATGCAGATTGAGGCAAGAATCGGAGGACGTTCCAAGACAGTATGGAACTATGCTGACTCTGCCCCGGAGTTTGAGGCGTCACTCGAAGATGCCGTCGATGCTGCCGCGAATACTCATGCTTTGAGGCATGGCGACCCACGAACAGAACCACTCAGCAATATCTCTCAAGACGCGTACATGCCCAAGCCGGGTGTTACGCCCCTAATGAAGGCTGCCGCTGAGGCCAATTTGAGCGCTATCAAAGAGATCCTGATGTCGGGTGGTGATGTCGACGCAACGGATAGAAGCGGGTGGACGGCCTTGATGTATGCTGCGGCGAGCGGCCACTCCGGACCTGTCGAGCTATTACTTGCGGCGAAGGCGAATCCAAACCACAAGTCGCTGAATGGCGACACCCCACTGATGTCGTCCGCAATTTCAGGATCGTTCGATGAGGACTTGGCCCATGCTGGGGCAGACGTCAACGCCAGGAATTCCGCCGGAACCACTGCCTTGATGATTCTCGCCGCTGCGGGCGAAGCGGACGAGGTTAAGGATGCGCTGAAAGCGGGTGCCAATGTAGCCCTCAAAGATGCAATGGGGCGTACTGCGCTCGACTATTTGCGCCTTGCAAATTGCGGCAGAAGTCCCGTTCGCCAATACAGCACCTTCACGACTGGCGAGAAGTGCGACCAGTTAGGAGAAGATGACGTTCGAGAAGTCGCGGCCCTATTGAAGACGGCGAAGCGGAATCCGGGGCGCTAGGCGACAATTGACGTAATGTGCCCGTTGTAGTCACCACCCGAATCCGCTCCTAACTGCGCGGTTTTCCTTGACTCCCATCCTCACCCATGAGACCCTATCTCTATACGTATTGGATCATTGACAAAAGAATAGCAATGAGCTAACTCCCGCAAATGCAATATTTTGCGAGCTGGCCGCTGATTCCAAGGTACTTAGCCAAGGCGAGATCGCCCAAGTCCTTTGAATAGAATATTTTACGAGTAAGTTCCTTGTTTCCAAGATTTTAGCCGGATTCGACCCGACCACAAACACCGTAACCCACTGATTCCAGATATTTTAGCTATTTTGATCTGTAATTTTTTTATCTGGATCGCGGCCCGGCCAAGCCGAAGCCCGAAGCCCGAAAGCCGAAGCCTGCACTCCTGCTTTACACTAATTATGTGAAGATTGCGCTCGGCCAAATCAACCCCACCGTCGGAGATTTCGCAGGCAACCGGAATAAGATCGTCGAGTTTTCCCGTCGCGCGGAGTGGAACGGCGCCGGGCTGATTTTATTCCCCGAGTTGTCGGTGTGCGGCTATCCTCCTCGCGATCTGGTCGAGCGTCCATCCTTCGTCGCGCGCAACCGCGAGACTGCCGAGCAGATCGCTCTTGAAACCCGCGGCATCTCGGTGATCTGCGGCCTCGTGACCCCGGCCCACTCTGAAACCGGCAAGTCCGCGATGAATTCCGCCGCGCTGTTGCAGGATGGCAAAATTGCCTTCCTGCAATCGAAGATGCTCTTGCCCACCTACGACGTCTTCGACGAAATGCGCAACTTCGCGCCCGCCAAGAGTCAGGATCTGTTCTCCTTCTGCGGCAACCAGATGGCGCTCACCATCTGCGAAGATGCCTGGAACGACAAGCTGTTCTGGCCCAAACGGCTGTACACGGTCGATCCCATCGAAGCTCTGGTTCGCGCGGGTGGGAACTTCGTGCTCAACATCTCCTCGTCGCCGTTCTGGATCGGCAAGCGCGAACTGCGCCGCGACATGCTGGCCGCCATCGCCCGCCACCACAAGGTTCCGGTCGCGCTGGTCAATCAAGTCGGAGGCAACGACAGTCTGGTCTTCGACGGCTCGAGCATGGTACTCAATGCCAAGGGCGAGATCATCGCGCAAGGAAAATCATTCGAGGAAGATCTCATCTACTTCGATTCCAAAACTCTCACCGGCGAGCTGCACGAGCAGATCGAAGGCGAGGAAGCCAGCATATATGCCGCTCTGGTATTGGGCACGCGCGACTACATGCGCAAATGCGGATTTCAACAAGCCATCATCGGCCTGAGCGGTGGAATTGATTCGGCGCTCACCGCCGTCATCGCCGCTGACGCTATTGGAGCAGAGAACGTGATCGGCGTGGGCATGCCCGGCCCGTACTCGTCGCCGGGTTCCATCGACGACGCTCGCGCGCTGGCGACGAACCTTGGCATGCGCTTCGAGTTGCTCTCGATCGATCGAGCGTTTGAAGCCTACCGGCAAACGCTGCAGGAAGTGTTCGCAGGCCGGAAGGAAGACGTTACCGAAGAGAATATCCAGTCGCGCGCCCGAGGTACGCTGCTGATGGCGCTGTCGAACAAGTTCGGCGCCATCGTGCTTTCCACCGGCAACAAGAGCGAGCTGGGCGTGGGCTACTGTACACTTTATGGGGACATGGTCGGCGGCCTGGCAGTCATTTCGGACGTGCCGAAGACCATGGTTTACCGGCTGAGTCATTACGTGAATTCGCGCCGCGTGGTAATTCCACAGGCTACGCTGGAGAAGCCGCCATCTGCGGAACTCCGGCCCGACCAGAAAGACAGCGATTCGCTGCCGCCCTACGAGATTCTGGACGCAGTGCTTGAAGATTACGTGGAAGACGCACACTCCGCCGAACGCATTGCGGCTGATCGCGGTTTCGACATCGAGCTAGTGAGGCGCGTTGTCCGGATGGTCGATCGCGCCGAGTACAAGCGCCAGCAGGCGGCCCCGGGTATTAAGATTTCTCCCAAGGCTTTCGGCTACGGCCGCCGTTTTCCCATTGCTGCGAAGAGCGAGGTTTGAAAGAGATACGTCCGAGACCGGTCAGACAATCCCAGTGTGTCTTGCTTTTCAACAATTTTGAATTGAAAGGAAACAATGCGCAGTCCTATCAATCTGATTCTCGTTCTCCTGTTGGCATGCAGCCTGGCCGCAGCTCAAACCGCGGGCAAGGCGAAGGCTCCAGAGACGAAGCCCGCCGACAAACCAGCCGGAGCGGTCAATCTTCCTTCGGAATCTACGGTGGACTCCTTTATGCAGCAGACCTTTGGCTATGAACCCGAGGTGAGCTGGAAAATTTCCAGCATAAAGCCTGCACCCGTGCCGGGCCTGGCCCAAGTCGACGTAATTCTTGCGACTCCCCAGGGTCAGTCGGTGAGCCGTTTCTACGTTACTGCGGACGGCGAACATGCAGTGCTCGGCGAAATTATTCCGTTCGGCGCCAAGCCTTTCGATCGGGCGGAGAAAATTCTGGAGAAAGGCATTACCGGCCCTTCACGCGGACCGAAAGACGCGTCAGTTACGATTGTTGAGTTCGGAGATCTGCAGTGTCCGGCGTGCAAAGCAGCGCAGCCGGTAATCGAAGGATTGGTTGCGGCGGAACCCACGGCACGCTTCGTCTTTCAGAACTTTCCTCTCGAGATGCACAACTGGGCCGCAAAAGGCGCGGCTTATGCCGACTGCGTGGGGCGGGCGTCGAATGAAGCGTTCTGGAAATTCATTGCCAAGACGTATGAAACGCAAGGCGACATCACGGCCGAAAACGCCGATGAAAAGTTGACGGCGCTGGCGGATGGCGCGGGTGTGAAAGGCGCCGACATTGCAACTTGCGCCCGCACTCCTGCAACCAAGGCCCACGTCGACGCCTCCATCGCCCTGGGCAAGGCCGTTAACGTGAACGGCACGCCGACTCTTTTCATCAACGGCCGCGCCATCGGCAATGTCGACGCGCGAATGGCGGATACCTATAAAGGTCTGGTAGATTTTGCAGCGAAGGAAGCGAAGTGATTCGGCTCTGCCGCGCGAGCGGAAAAGCTACTTCGCGCTCAGCCAGATCTCGTCCGTGGTCCGGTCCGGGTTGGCCAGGACGTGGGGCGTGATTACGATGAGAAGTTCGTCCTCTTCTTTCATCCGGTTGTTATCGTTCGCGCCTTGATCCAGGAGTGGAATCTCTCCGATGCCCGGGATACCGGCTATGGAGAGCTGATCGTTCGTAGAGATTTCTCCTGCCACCACGGCCGGCTCGCCGTCCCGTAGTCTTATGCCGCCATGATATTCCGTGTTGGAAAGCACCGGCACCCCATTCGAGCTCTGCCCGGTCAGGGAACGCACCTGCAGTTCGAGTGACAGGGTCACTTCGTTGTTGCCATGAATTACCGGCTTGGCCTTGAGGCTCAGACCCAGATCCTCGTAGCTTACGGATGGAACGGGCGGCACGTAGCTCTGATTCCCCAAGACCGCAGAAATCGCCGAGGAATTATAGATAGGCGCGTAGGACGCATTCAGGATGGGATAGCGCTCGCCCACATGGAGTGTAGCGTCGTTGCCCTGCCCTGCGCGCAGGGTGACGCGACTCAGGCTGCGAGCCCATGACTCGTTCAAAGAAAGCGCGGCCGTAAGGTGATCCAGGCTTACTCCGGAAAAGGAAAGGCCGTTGCCGAAAGTGGCCAGAGGCTGGCTGAAGATACCGCTGGTCTGGTTCTGCAGTTGCGCCAGAAGCCCGGACAGCGCGGAACTTCCAGCGGCGTTGATGCCGCCGGAAGAAATCAGCTGGTTGGCGAGCGATTGCAGGTTCTGTCCGCCCAGCGCCGCCACTGCCGCCGCTATCGCAGCCACCGGAATGTTGTACAGGTTGAACGTATTCGGAATGTGCATCCCGATCTCTCGCGTGAAGTTGTGGCTGATCTGGTAGACCTCGATATCGAGCGCCACCTGCGGACGCTCGTTGGTCAACTGATTCAGAAGTCCGGTGCAGGCCTTGAGCGTATTCTGCGGCGCGCGGACCTCCACGGTTCCGTTTTGTCCTGAACTGATCTTTTGAAACTCGCAAATGGTCTTCAGCGAGGTGACCAGCTCGGTGACTTCCTGTGGCGTGCTCGCTCCGGGGATCGAAAAGGTCGCGAGCGACATCCGGTCAAACTGCTTGTGATTCTGCGGGGTGTCCTTTGCGATGAATACCTGGTGCGCATCGAGTGGCGTCCACATCGTCCCGCTTACCAGACACGCCAGGCGAAGAGCGGTAGAGAAGTCCACATCATCCACATAAAAGCGCAGAGGCTTCGCCGTAACCGATTCGTCGAATTCAGCCCTCACACCGTAGGCCGAAGCCAGCTCGTCAAACAACCCACGAACGTCGCCGCGGTAATGAAAGGTTGCAAGATACTTGCGCGGCTGGAGTTCGATCGCGCCGGCGTCGGCCAGCGTCGCGGACAATCCAGCCAGCCGGGAAGCTGCCGGACCGCGAAGCGCTTCCGTAATGCGCTCCTCCACATAAGCGTCGTCAGGGTCGAGTTTGAGCGCGGCGCGGAACTGGGCCGCCGCCTGGTCCGGCTGGGCCAAGGTCAACAGGGAATCGCCGCGTTCCGTGTGCTGAAAAACTAGTTGCGACTTCGTTAGCTCTTCCGCCGAAAGGAACGCCAGATCCTCCGGCGCCAGGCGCGAGGCTTCGTCGAACTGGGTAAACGCCTCTTCCAAACGATCCTGGGCCTGGAGCTTCAATCCTCTGGCATAAGCGTTGCGGGCTTCCTTCAAATCCTTCTTCGTGGGAGCGCAGTAGACGCCGCCCGGGATCCCGTTGCCGCAGGAGATGATCGGTGCGTCAATGGTCGCGTCATCCGCGGCGAACGCCGGAACGGCCGGCGTTGCCGCCAGAAGACCAACCGCCATCATGATCCATACCCGCTGCATCGGTTTGATTCTAACCTGAGGCCCTATCCCCGGCGAGAGCTATTAGTCTCCGTACCTCCGGTCTTAACGGGGAACGGAATGACGCACTATCGGTAAGAACGGGTCAAAGGCGCTATCTTGCGCCTGCCATCTAAAGGTCTTAAAAACGTTTGAGGCCAGATTACTGCAATTGCCGGCTTTTCAGCGGTCATGAAGGCCCGGAAACCGACGGGTTGTGGTATGCGCTCATCAACCTTGCGATCAACACGGCAAGGTAAAGTACGCCGATAATGGCCTCAATCACAGAAAGCGAACGGGCGGGCGCTGAGACGGCGGTGATACCGTCCGCACCTAGGGACACCATGGTAGCGAAGCTGTAATAAATGAAATCGAACCGGTTGGGGACAGCGTGCAGATTCGTGTGAGGATCGAGATAGAACGCCTTGGGCTGAATGGCAGACACCATGCCGTAGAGACTGGCGAAGGCGAACCCTACCAGCAAATAAATGCAAAGAGCTCCGAAAATTGTTTCCGAATTGGGTTGCTCCTTGCCAAAGACTCGGCGGAAGATGACCACCACGATAAATACATCAAACACGAAGCTAAGAACGGTGCTGAGAATGGAAAGCAAGCTCGCGTTGGGTTCCCGAGGCAGCAGACGTTGCGCAACGGCAGGGACGGCTAGAACGAGAGCGACGAGCAAGAGTGTTTTCCGCAAGCGGATCGCGTACACAGCGATCAGAATGCCGGCGATGCTGATCACACGAAATGCGAAATAACCAAATCCACCGTCCTGCACGTACGGATAGAAGATGAGAATCGCCAACAAGAAGACGAAGAGCAAGAAAAAGTGGTGTCCAGTCAAAGGCTGGGTGCGACTAGAGGTCGAGGTGTGCATAGATGAAGAAGGGCAAACCGCGGCGCATGCAAACGGAATGCCGCATCTTTCTAGCATCCCCCGTCGTTCCGTGCAACATCATTTGCAGGTAGCGCTCATTAGTCCGGCTGCGATCTGGTTGGAATTATCCGAAGTGAGATCGGCAGGTTCACCAGTTCGATTTAACTCAGCATCAGCCGTTCAATATCGCGCGCCTTGCCGGTTTTGTCGTCGCAGTCGATCACGACCGCGCACAGCCGGACGTCGCCTGTGGCGGGCTCGAAGCGCACCGGCATACCGTTGAGGAACTTGTTGACCACTAACTCCTTCTTCACGCCGATCACGCCGTCATAAGGACCAGTCATGCCGACGTCGGTGACATACGCGGTTCCGTTGGGCAGAACGCATTCGTCGGCGGTCGGAACATGGGTGTGCGTGCCGACGACCGCGGTCACGCGTCCGTCGAGATACCAGCCGAGTGAGATTTTCTCCGAGGTGGCCTCGGCGTGGAAATCCACGAAGATGACTTTGGCCGTAATCTTCTGCAAAAGCTGGTCGGCGGTGCGAAAAGGATCGTCATTCGATGCCATAAAGACGCGACCCTGCAGGTTGATCACGGCATAAGGAGTCTTTCCCTTGTGCCCCTGATATAAGCCCCAGCCCGGCATGTCGGCGGGATAATTTGCTGGACGAAGGACGCGGCGTTGCGGACCGTGGCCGTTGCCTTCGACCATCTGAAAGTAATCCAGGATTTCGCGTTTGTCCCAGACGTGATTGCCGGTAGTGATAACGTCGATATTGAGCTCAAACAATTCCTCGGCCAGCGCCGGAGTGATGCCGAAACCCGCCGCCGAGTTCTCTCCGTTTGCAATAACGAGGTCGATGGCCTGGTCGCGGACAATGCCCGGCAGACGGTCCTTGACGATGGTCCGCCCCGGCCGCCCGAAAATATCGCCGATGAAGAGAATCCGCATGGTAGCGCCGGCGGCCCGCCGGCATTTCGTAATCGTGCCTGAAGATCGATGGTAACACGCGAAGTTGGAAGCTTAATTCTTTGCCGGCGTCAGCTCCGCGGTGCGCAGAAAATCGTAATTGCCCGCGGGATTCAATTTCAGATTTGTTACTCGCTTGTTGTGCACTAGAACGTTATCCAGATACCACAGATCGATATAAGGCAGCTGCTCAGCCAGGATGCGTTGTATCTCGGCATAGATCGGTTTGCGCACCTTGGGATCGACTTCGCGGCGGGCCTGGTCGATCAGAGCATCAACTTTTGCGTTCGAGTAGTGCCCTCGGTTGGCTCCGTTTGGCGGGAACCTCGAGGAGTGAAATACATAGAAAATATCCGGGTCTTCGTTGCCCCCGACCCAGCGTAATCCATAAAGCTGAAACGCCCCGTGGATCACGTCGGAAAAAAAGGTGGCCGACTCGAAGCTGCGAATATCGAGCGCAATTCCTACCTCGCGGAGTTGCTGCTGCATAACGGCAACCATGAGCCGCGTGTTTTCGTCGGTCGAAGTCTTCATGGTGATGTGAAAACGCACGCCGCTTACCGGGGGATAGCCGGCCGCGTCGAGCAACTTCTCCGCTTTGGCGGGATCGTGGTCGTAAGTCGGCACGTCGCCGTTGTAAGCCCAGCTTTGCGGAGGAAGAACGCTGCGCGCCGGTTGCGCCATGCCCCGCCACAAATATTCGATCATCGGCCGGCGGTCGAGGGCATAGGCGATGGCCTGCCGCACCCGCACATCCTTCAGAATCGGATCGCGCAAATTGAATCCCAAGTACTGCACTTCCGTGCCCGAAGCATGTTCGACGGCGAGGAAGGACTCGCGCCCGAGGGCAAGCACCGTATCTGGCGTGAGCGCGTTGATGGCCAGGTCCGCGCTGCCTTTGCGCAACTCGAGCGCGCGCGTCGTGGCGTCCGGAACCACTGCGAAGCGCACGCGGGCAAGCCTCGCCTTTTCGCCCCAGTAATCTTCGTTGCGTTCGATGATCACTTCTTTGTCAGTCTCGGCACTCACGAACTTGAACGGTCCCGAGCCGATCGGATGTCGTGAAATCTCATCTCCGCTGCCGTAGGGCACGATGCCCACTGCGCCGTCCGAGACGTTCCAGAGCAGGGCTGCGTCTGGCTCCTTCATGTGAAAGACCACGGTGAAATCATCGGGTGCATCAACATGATCGACAAAACGATACGCCGCCGCTTTGGTGCTGCGGATCTTGCCTTGCAGCAGGGAATCAAAGGTCCATTTCACATCGCGCGAGCTAAGCGGGCGCCCGTCATGAAAGTTCACGCCGCGATGCAGATGAAAAACGTAAGTCAGCGGATCAGGAATCTCCCAGCGCTCGGCCAGGCCCGGCGCCACGTCCAGGTTATTGCCGCGCGAGAGCAGATCGTCGAAAATCAGGTTGTCGATGCGCTCCGAATATGCGTCGATTCCCACGCGCGGGTCCAGGTTTGTGGGGCTCGACTCGATCACCATGACCAACGTGTTGGGATCGGCCTTGCTCGAGCAAGAAAGCAGGGAAGCCGCCAAGGCCAGCGCTCCGATAGCCGAGAGAACTGACGGAATTCGGGCCATCAGCTGCAGTCCCGGCACATCTGGTGGAGGCTGTTCACGGTTTTCCAATTGCGAGTGGTCGTGACTACGGATAACACGCCATCGAGTGGATGCTTCCACAAACTGCTGCCGGATACTCCATTCGGAAAATAGAGATAAACTTCGCGGCCAAGGCAACGAGACTGGTCGGGCTTCAGAGTGAGCTGCGCCAACTTGTTCAAAGCCGATGGCGTAGGAGCCTCCGACAGAAAAGCGACGTGAAGTTTCTCGGGATCGATTCCCGGCTGGTTCAGGAAGGGATTGTTCTTGATCGTGTCTGCTATTTCGTCCGCGGTCCTCGAAATGACGGAGACTGAAAAGCCAAAGTCGCCGAGAATTCGCTCTTCAATTCGCTTAGACAATGCGGCTGAGGAAGTTTTTCCGGCCTTGAAAACCACGTTTCCACTCTGAATATAGGTCTTCACCTGCTCGAAACCCAGTGCCTCGAACGACTCACGAAGCCGGTCCATCTTGATTCGCTTGTTCCCGCCAACATTAATTCCGCGAAGCATCGAAATGTAAATCGGCATAACTTACCAGTCCGCGTGTATAAGATTACTGCGCTAA
The DNA here is from genome assembly GCA_963807145.1 of uncultured Acidobacteriaceae bacterium. Lineage (GTDB taxonomy): Bacteria > Acidobacteriota > Terriglobia > Terriglobales > Acidobacteriaceae > Sulfotelmatobacter. The sequence continues at coordinate 63,469 of CAWEBA010000023.1, forward strand.
GATCCGAAAGCCTAAGGGTAGGAAATCTTGCCCAGCACCGCGGCGCGTCTCGCTCCTGTCGCCGAAGGAACATTCGACGCTCGCCGGTGCCAAGTTTCTTGGGCAAGAACGGCAAAAGCCACTGCCTCTTTTGCCGCCGAAGGCAGGCCAAATTCGTCGGAGAATCGCAACTGCAATCCGAGTGATGCAAGTTCGCTGGCTAACATGGCCACAAGCGTGGAGTTTTTTGCTCCTCCTCCGGAAAGAATCATCTCCCGAAAACCGGCATTCCGCGCGGAGCTTGAGTTCAAGGCAAACCGCCGCACCGCATCTGCAATCGACTTCGCGGTTAACGCCGTAGCAGTCGCTACCACATCCTGCTCGCGGCTACGCCCGCAACTGCGCAGGAACTCGCGGACAAACTCCCGGCCGAATTCCTCACGCCCTGCTGTTTTGGGTGGTTTTCTCCGGAAGAAGTCGCGCTGCAAGATTCCGCGGATGACCTTATCCAAAACTTTTCCCGAAGCCGCGATATTCCCGCCACGATCGAATGGCTTCCCGAACAACTTCTCGGTGACCGCATCGATCACCATGTTACCCGGTCCGGTATCGAACGCGGCCACATCGCTTCCTGCCGCGCCCGCAGGAATTATTGTCATATTCGCAATGCCGCCGATGTTTTGCACAAGCCTACCCGCGCGCGCGTCCCGAAACAGCAAGTAGTCGAGAAACGGAACCAGCGGCGCGCCCTTGCCTCCGGCCGCAATGTCTGCCGGACGAAAATCCGAAACCACTGGCACGCCCACTCGAGCCGCAATGATGGCAGCCTCGCCTGTCTGCCAGGTCGCGGCCACTTTGTGCCCAAGAAAGAGCTGAGGCTCGCCTTGATGATAGAGCGTTTGACCGTGGCAGCCCACTAACTCAACCTTTTTTCGAAACTGCCGCGTTGTAGCCAGCACAGCGTCGGCATAAAGTTCTCCTAAGAGGAAATTCAGCCGGACCAGATCAGCCACGCTGGTTTGCGAAGCATTCATCGCGGCCAGGATCTGTGCGCGAACCTTCTTCGGGTAAGAGTATTCAGCGTGGCCAAGTAGTTCGAAAGGTATTCGGGAACGGCTGTCCATGCGCACCAGCGCCACGTTGATGCCGTCGGCGGACGTTCCGCTCATCACCCCAGCGACAATCATGTCTCTCTTCATCATTTCCGCAGCCGCGCGTTCTCCGCGCGAATCAGTGCTTCCAGCCGCACCTGCTCGCTGAACTCCCACAGCTTGCGGGAGAGCTTTTCAGCCGTCGCGGCAGATGGTTCTTTTCCCCTCCGCAGTATTTTCGCCGACTTCTTCTTGAACTCCAGCACTCGCCGAACCGATTCCTCGACGCGTCTTGCAAACTTGGGGTCGCGCTCGACTGTCTTTGAGATCTCTTCGAAAGCTTGCTGCGATGTAGTCCTCGCGATGGCAAACCAGGCACAGATCTCCGCCGGCACGAATGAATTCAACCGCCGCCGGTCCTACGGGCGCTGCCGACAAAACTCCTCCCATTTCCAGATCGTCGGACACAATCAGCTTGCGAAAGCCAATGCGCTTGCGCAGGATATCGGAAATCCAAACTTTCGAGAGCGACGCTGGAGTCCGATCCTTCGTGACCTGCGGATACGCCGCGTGCGAAATCATTACCAGCGGCATCTGCGCGCGGAGCGTGCGGTAAGGCAGCAGATCCTCGTTCCAAAGTTTTCTCAAAGGCTTTTTGATCACCGGCAATTCATGATGGCTGTCGAGCGCGCCTTCGCCCAGACCGGGGAAATGCTTGCCACATCCCAGCACTCCGGCGGCCCGCAAACCGGCAAGGAACTCGCGCGCATAGGCAATCGTCTGGCGCGGATCCGCCGAAACCGAGCGCGTACTCATGACGCGGCGCGAAGCTTCAAACGCCAGATCGAGCACGGGAGCGAAGTCAACGTTGAATCCCAAGAGCGCGGCAGTTCGCTCCGATGACTTGCCCATGCTTGCGGAAAAGTTTGCGATCGGCAGTCGCGAACACCTCCGCTGCCGCCGGCGTGGGACCAAGCACATCGCGAAAGCGGTCTACGTGTCCGCCTTCGAGATCGACGCAGGTAAAGAGCGGTGTCGAAACGCATTTCTGACAATCGCGCAGCAGCCGCCAGGTCTGCTCGGCATTCTTGATATTTCGAGCGAACAGAATCACCCCCGCCGGCTGCAGACGCGCTAGAAGGGAACTGAGACGCGGCGTCATTTC
>CAWEBA010000024.1:0-9973 GCA_963807145.1 uncultured Acidobacteriaceae bacterium
CGACTTTTCGCTCATGTGGATTGGGTTCCGGCTTACAGACGAGCACCAAGTGACCTGCCGATTCCGGGGTTGTGAGCGATATGTGGAGTCTCGCCAACATCAAACTCCAGCACCATCGATTTCCCGGTCTTCATTGACTTGCCCTTTTTCTGAGACGTAAGATTCGCGCCAGTGATCGGCCAGACCATCTCGCACTACCACATCGTCGAGAAACTGGGCGGAGGCGGTATGGGCATTGTCTACAAGGCTGAAGACATAACCCTGCACCGCTTTGTTGCCCTCAAGTTTCTACCCGATGCAGTAGCTAATGACCCGCCAGCGCTGGCTCGCTTTCAACGCGAAGCACAAGCAGCCTCAGCCATGAACCATCCCAATATCTGCACGATATATGAGGTCGCCGAGCAACAGGGGCAGCCATTCATCGTGATGGAATTCATGTCCGGGGCTACCCTGAAGCACCGTATCGCGGGCCGTCCGATGGAGACGGAGGATATCCTGTCGCTGGGCATCGAGCTGGCCGACGCGCTCGAGGCGGCTCACGCGAAGGCCATCGTTCATCGCGATATTAAGCCGGCAAACATCTTTGTTACAGAACGCGGGCACGCGAAGATCCTCGACTTCGGCCTCGCAAAGATGAGCCGATTCGATCCTACAGCAGAGACCGCTGCGGCCTTAGCGGACGAAGGCCGGTTGACCTCGCCAGGGGCGCCGATCGGTACGATCGGGTACATGTCTCCGGAGCAGGTCCGCGGCAAGGAACTGGACGCACGGACAGACCTATTCTCCTTCGGTGCTGTTCTCTATGAGATGAGTACAGGCGTGGCGGCGTTTCGCGGCGAGACCACTTCCGTCATTATTGACGCCATCTTGAACCGCCAGCCGGTCCCAGTGTTACGACTGAATCCCGATTTGCCCCCGGAGCTGGAAACCGTTGTCAGCAAGGCGCTGGAGAAAGATCGCAAGCTTCGTTATCAGAGCGCGGCGGAGATGCGTACGGATTTACAAAGATTGCAGCGCGGATTCGAAACTGATCGCTTAACACAGAGCAGGATAAACCTCAGCGGAACGTCCCAGCTCGCGAGCATTAGCAGAGGCAAATTGTCCGCACTGGCGCTACTTCTACTGCTCCTGGCAGGAGTCGGAGGATACTTCTGGCGGAGCCGAGCCACGCCACACACCGGTGGAATGAATGAGGCGTCCATTGCGGTGCTGCCGTTCGCTGACATGAGTCCAGGCAAAGATCAGGAGTATTTTTCCGATGGACTGGCCGAAGAATTGACCAACGAGCTGGCCAAAGTGCCGGGGTTGAAGGTTACAGGCCGCTCCTCAGCCTTTCAGTTCAAAGGCAAGAATGAAGACTTGCGAGCTGTGGGGCAGAAGCTGAACGTTGCCAACATCCTCGAGGGAAGCGTGCGGCAGGAAGGTAGTCATGTTCGGATAACCGCCGAGCTCACGAAAGTGAATGATGGCTTTCAGCTTTGGTCGGAAGAATACAACGCGGAGCTTAAAGACATCTTCGCGGTGCAGGATCAAATCGCCCGTGCGGTCACTCAGGCACTGCAAATAAAACTGCTGGGGGCCAGCGCCACCCCTGCCCCAGCGGAGTCGAAGGTCATCAATCCCGCCGCCTACCAGGCTTATCTACAAGCTTCGTATTTCGCGGATCGAGGATCGGACAAGACAAACTACGACAAGGCTCTGGCCTACGCCGACCAGGCGATCAAGCTGGACCCGAATTTCGCCGACGCCTGGGCGCTGCGCTCAACCATATTGGCCGGCATGGCGGGAGACGGATTCATGAACACCGGGCAAGGATTTCTCCGGGCACGCGAAGATGCCGAGCAGGCCATTGCTTTGGACCCGCGCTCGGCCGAGGGATACTTTTCGTTGGCGGCGGTACGTCTGGGGTATGACTTCGATTGGGAAGGCGCCCAAGCTGCGCTGAACAAGGCGGCTGCGCTGCAACCAGGAAGTGCTGATCTATCGGCCTATCGCGCACAGTTGCAGGAGGTGTGGGGGCGTCTGGATAAAGCCATCGAGTTATGGAAACAGACAGTCGCGTTAGATCCGCTCTGTGCTTCCTGTTATTTTTTCCTGGGAAACGATCTTTACCAAACCGGACAGTACGACGAAGCTAACGCGGTACTGCAGAAGGCTCTGGACCTGGACCCGCAACAGGGATTCGTTCACTTTGTACGGGGCCAGATCTTACTGGCTCAGGCGCGCCCGCAAGAAGCTCTGGTGGAGATACAGCAGGAGACCAACGACTGGTTGAAGTTGACGGGAGAGGCGTTGGCTTATCACTCCCTGGGCCGTCAACCGGCCTCGGAAGCCGCATTGAAAGAACTCATCGCCAACCATGGTAGCGATTCGGCATATCAGATCGCCCAGGTCTATGCAGATCGCGGGGAGGCGGACAAAGCCCTGGACTGGCTGGACCGGGGCTACCAACAGCACGACTCCGGCATGCCGTATATCAAATCCGAAGGGCTGTTTAAGGCCCTGCACCAGAACCCACGCTACATTGAACTTCTGAAGAAGATGGCTTTACCGCAGTAATCCCGCTGCTACCTCCGACTGATACTGTTCAGCACAGGCGTGCCTGTCAGCTCGGGCCTGTGGCCCGCGAAACGCGCATGAAAAACCTTTAGAGCCGAGCACAGTCCGCGATAGCTCGGGATGAACTTTCGACCCTGTTGTGGCAAAAGACTTCTTCAACTCCTCAACAGCCACAGTCGATGGCACTCCCGACCATAATGGACCAGTCCCAATTCTGGCCGAGTCACGGGCAATCCAGAATTCTGGATGTTTGGCGTCAAGTTGACGAGAAACGGCCAAACCGCTGAAGTGCATCCCGAGGATTCCGTCCGGTTGGTCGGCAAATCGGGAGTAATCGCCGTCGGCCTGGACTAGAGACCGGCGCTGTTTGTGGCTACGTGACGATGGCGGCGAACGCAGCGTTCACTTTTTCTCTCACGATCGGCTTGCGGGCGGAAGCCGCCTTCAGGTATCGCAGCGTTGATTCCATATCGGAGTGACCCAGCCAGGTCTGCACGGTGCGGATGTCGATATCGTTCTGCAGCCAAGTCGTCGCGGCTGTCGCGCGAAATTTGTGCAGATACCAGCGGGAGCAAACGGGGTGCTTCTTGCACGACAGACCCTTGCGGTTGGTGCAGTGCCCGCAGTTCAGCTTCGCCTCAAATGCAACCTGCTTCAGCATGCGCAGCATGTGGCCTTCGGGATCCTCTTCTTGTCCGTGCGGAAATACCAGATATCCCCGACCATGCTTCTTGCGCCACAGCTTCAGGTCTTCAATAAGCCAGTCGGGAAGGGGGACCGTCCGTTCCTCGTAATCTTTGGGTTTGAAACCAAGCTCCGGCTTAGCTCGCATGTGCCAGAGCCCGTTCTTCAAATCGAGATTGGTCCAGGCAGTGAACGCCACTTCCCGTTCCCGCCCCGCCGAACCCAGGAAAAACCGAAACAGCACCCGTTGCTCCAGATTGCAATGCGAAAACAGCTTCGTCAGCTCGTCCGCTTCGTAGATGTCGACTTCCTGCTCGGTATACCTTGGCCAGTCCTTCGCGCTTACCAGCCGGGGAAAGTTGTTGGCCTTTAGAAACGTCATCAGCAGTTCAAACTTGTTGTAGACCGTTCGGTCGCTGAGCCCATCCGCCTTCAGGTCCGCAGTGAAGTTCATCAGATCCTTGCGCTCCAACTCGTCCAGGTAAATCTTCGGGCAGGATTCAGAGAAGCCGGCCAGCATCGAGCGGTACGCCGCGTATGTTTTCTTCGCGCGGTGGGTTTGAACCTCCAGCAGGAAATCACCGATCGCATCCTGCAAACTCAGGCGAGTGCCATTCGACTGCAGTTCGGGAATGGCCACGCCTGCGAGTTGGGCGTTTAGGCGGGTTTGTCGACGGCGAAGGGCCGCTCGAGCCTCCGCGAAGTCCTTGCCGGCGGGCTCGGAGCAATTGCGGCCGGCTTGCTTCCAGAAAACAGCAAACCGGCCCTCTTTGTGGGTCTGTTCAGATCCATCGACGAGGACCACGTCAGGCTTGGGGCGGCCTTTGCAATCGACGGCGAGACGGCACCAGCGCCATTTTCCGTCGATCTTGACGGCCTTCATCAGGCGTACAGCTTTCTCGGTCTTAGCCATGCGAGGTGTCCGGAACTCGGCCCGGATCATGCGAAAAGGCTAACACGAGAGCTAACAAACTGTCTGCGATGAAGTGTTATTATTTACTATCAATCAGTTAGAAAAGTCTGGCGGAGAGGGGGGGATTCGAACCCCCGATACCCGTCAAGGTATGGCCGCTTTCGAGGCGGCTCGTTTCAACCACTCACGCACCTCTCCGCGCGCGGTTTCCGCCGGCCGGAGTTGCCAGCCCATTCAGTTTAGCAAAGGCAGCGCAGCACGTCATGCGGATCGCTGCTTAGCTTCGTCGCTCGCGAAAGAAGGCCTGCAGCAGGTCCATGCAGCGCGCCGCCAGGACGCCCGAAGTGACTTCCACCTGATGGTTCAGCTTGGGATGATTCAGCACTTGCAGTGCGGAATGCACGGCCCCGGCTCTGGCGTCTTCAGCGCCGTAGATCAGGCGGCGAATGCGCGCATGGGTGATGGCGCCGGCGCACATCGCGCAAGGCTCGACCGTGACGTACAGGTCGCAGTCGATGAGGCGATAGTTATCGACGGCCTGCGCGGCCTCGCGAAGCGCAAGGATTTCAGCGTGAGCGGTGGGATCGTTCGCGCTGACCGGTCGATTGCAGCCGCGCCCGATGACGCGTCCCGCTCGCGCGACGACTGCGCCAACCGGCACTTCGCCCAGCGCCAGCGCCCGCTGCGCCTCGCGCAAGGCTTCTTCCATCCAGAGTTCGTCGGAATTCATAACGCAGCAATTAGCAGCTGCAACTAGTCCCAAGAATCAGCCATTTAGGCGAAGCTCGCGTTTTCCAATTCGTCCCCGCAAGAACGGCTCGCACGAAGCTAGTTGCTAGTTGCTACCTTGCTTCAGCATGATTCGCTGCACGCCCGTCGCCCGCCCCGTCTCCGCATTACAGTCAATCAGCGTGGCGCACAGGCGCACATCCTCGGTGGCGGGTTCGAAGCGCGACGGCATATTCGTCAGGAACCGCTGCAGGATTAATTCTTTCTGCACGCCAATTACGCCCTTGTAAGGGCCTGTCATCCCCACATCGGTTTGCACCGCGGTTCCGCCCGCAAGCACCTGTTCATCCGCGGTGGGAACGTGGGTGTGAGTTCCCAGCACCGCCGTCACCCGCCCCTCCAGATACCAGCCCATCGAGATCTTCTCTGACGTGGCCTCAGCGTGAAAGTCCACCAGGATCACCTTGGCCGTAATCCGCTTCAGCAGTTCGTCGGCGGTGCGAAACGGGTCGTCGTTGTTGGTCATGAAGATTCGGCCTTGCAGATTGACCACCGCATACGGAACGCCGCCGCGGGTGCGACCCTGATACCAGCCAAATCCCGGCGCACCCGCGGGATAGTTGGCCGGACGCAGCACGCGGCGCGCCAGCGAAGCCTCATTGCCATTCGCCGAGTTCATGTAGTCGATGATCTCGCGCTTGTCCCAGATGTGATTGCCGGTGGTGATGACGTCGATGCCAAGCTCAAACAACTCCTCGGCAATCTGCGGCGTGATCCCGAAACCGCCGGCCGCGTTTTCGCCGTTGGCGATGGTCAGATCGGCGGCGTGTTCCTTCCGCAGGTCGGGCAGCCGCTCGTGAACGATGGTGCGGCCGGGGCGGCCAAAAATGTCTCCGACGAACAGTATCCGCAATGGTGGCGACCTAGGCGCTGACTGGGTTCGATGGTAGCACGCAGCAACGGGATGACTGCCGGTTACGCTTGACCATCGGTCGCCAGATGATCGTTCCAGTCAGGCGCAGCCAGATCTCCTTGCGTAATCTCCACGAGAGGAAAGCCTAGCTTCTTCCATTCGTAAAAGCCGCCCAGCAGCGGACGCACATGGCGAATGCCGTGTTTGCGAAGTTGCAGCGCCACACGGGCGCTGGTGGCTTCGTTAGGTCAAGTACAGAACAGAACGATTTCTCCATCGCGCGCGATCTCCTGGTGACGCGCTTGCAGATCGTCGGGAGAGATTTGCAGGGCCCCGGGCAGCGTACGCGGATCGGTGAGAACATCAAGCGGATGGCGCAGGTCGATGATGACGGGGCGCATGCCCGCTTCCAGTTCGTGCTTCAATTCGTCGGGCGTGATGCGGTCGCCCTTTACCTGTCGCAAGAAACGCTCCCGGTCTTGCCAGCGATACAGCACGTAGGCGACAACCCCGGTGCCGAAGAGAATCAGCACTCCGCCGCCCAGCAGATGAGCGTCGCGCGCCACGCGATCCAGTTGCTTGCTGAAGATGAAGCCGAGCAGGGTGTAAGCCAGCACCCACAGCGCGCCGCCCAGGATACCAAAGGTCGCGAAGCGCGAAAATGGTACGCTTACCATACCAGCTAGCGCCGGCGCGGCCGTGTTCAGGCCAGGGATAAACTTGCAGACCAGCAGCGTTTTCGGCCCGTTCTTGCTGAAGGTTTCCTCGGTACGGCGCACGCAGGAATCAGGCTCCATGGCGATGCGACACAACAGATTCAGCACCACGGCACCGCGCCGCTTGCCAAACGAATACCAGAAGACATCTGCGGCGAAGCAGCCCGCGGTCGCGGCGAGCACCACCAGCGGCAAGCTCATTCGCCCCCGGCCGGCGAGCGCTCCCGCGGCGAGCAGCAACGGCGTCGCCGGAATCGGCAGACCGCCCTGCTCGATCAGTACCCAGAAAAACAGCAGGGCATAACCGTACTGCACTACGAATTGCAGGGTCTCTTGCATGTCTTTTACGGCGAGAACTGCGGGTGATAGCTCTTCGGCTTATCGCCTATTGTCGTCGAGGATAGTCGTGATGGCAAATATCTGTCATCCCGACCAAGGGCTTCAGCCCGCGTGGAGGGACCTGCTGTCCAGCTTTTGCACATTTTTCCACATCTTCACCGGTGTGACAACAGTAAAGATCACATTTAGACCTGTGTGGCAACAGTAAAGCTATTGACAATGCCTCCCGCCAACCGATAGCGTTTTTTGTGTGGTTTCCCAATGAACAAGGAATTCAATGAATTTCTTTGTTTGGGGGAAACTGGATGTCCCGCTATAAACCGCCGGTAAGACTTGCCGAGATTTTTGGCTTCTTGGAATGGTTCCTTGTGCGCGCGTTCTTGACGATAATGCTCGCGCTTGAACTTTGGGAAAGCCTAAAGTACCTCCTCCGCCATTTGCAGTAGGTTGTTTGCAGCGGGCGAATGGCCCGTACGACGCTTCCCCCCGATCACGACGAACCAGGATCGTACACACGCCCACCGACGATGCCCCGGTTGCGGGCAACCACCTACTGCTGAGCGACATAATCCACAGGGAGTCCCCTTTTGCTCAGAAAAATTTCGGGTGTGAACCGTGCTAGGTGCACATATCCGTTGCGCCCCTTCGCCCGATGTCACTAATTTGAAGTTCTCTGATGCCGACCACCGATTACAGCCTGGAGCGCGGATTGCCCGTCAGCCTGGAAGCTGAACGCTCGATCCTCGGCGGCATCCTGCTCGACAACTCGCTCTACGATCAGGCGGCCGAGCACCTGACCGGCGACGACTTCTCGCTCGACGCACATCGCCGCATTTACTCGCGCATGCGCGACCTGCAGGAGACCGGCCGGCCGGTGGACATGATCACGCTGGTGGAAGAGCTCGACCGCCGCAAAGAGGTTGAAGCCATCGGCGGGGTCGCGTATCTGTCGTCACTCATTGATGGCGTTCCCGAGCGGCCGTCGATCGAGCATTACGTGCGCATCGTGCGCAACAAGGCGCTGCTGCGCGGCCTGATCAACGTCGCGCAGAGCGCCATCGCGGAAGCTATCGAGCACGCCGACGAAGCCGAAGAAGTGCTGGGCCGCGCCGAACAAGCCATCTTCCAGCTCTCCGAAAACCGCATCGGCCAGGGGTTTCTGAATATCCCTGACATTATCAAGGCCTCGTTCGGTTCGCTGGAAGAACTCTACGCGCGCGGCCAGGAGATCACCGGCCTCGCGACGCACTACGTGCTGCTGGACAAGCTGACCAGCGGCTTGCAGCCCTCCGACCTGATCATCATCGCGGCGCGGCCCTCGATGGGCAAGACCGCGTTTGCCATGAACGTCGCCGAGAACGCCGCAGTGCTCGACGGCAAAGTGGTCGGCGTCTTCTCGCTGGAGATGTCGCGCGAGGCGCTGCTGATGCGCATGCTCGCCTCGCACGCGCAGGTCGATTCGAAGAACCTGCGGCAAGGCTTCCTCACCAAAGACGACATGCGCAAGCTGACGCGCGCCACCGAAGAACTGACGCAATCCAAGCTGTACATCGACGACACGCCGGGAATTTCCATCAGCGAGATGCGCGCCAAGGCGCGACGTCTGAAGCAACAGGAGAAGCGGCTTGATCTGCTCATCGTCGATTATCTGCAACTTATGTCGGCGGTGCCCATCGGCGGCAAGCGCTTCGAGAACCGCACGCAGGAGGTGTCGGCGATTTCGCGCGGGCTGAAGGCACTGGCGAAGGAGCTGCGCGTTCCCGTGGTCGCACTCTCGCAACTCAGCCGCGCGCCGGAGAGCCGCGGCGGCGATCATCGTCCGCAACTTTCCGATCTGCGCGAATCGGGATCGATCGAGCAGGACGCCGACGTGGTCGCGTTCATCTTCCGCGAAGAGGTGTACAAGAAGGACGATCCCGATCTCGACGGCATGGCGGAAATCATCGTCGCGAAACAGCGCAACGGTCCGACGGACACGCTGAAGATGGCGTTCATCAAGCGCTACACGCGCTTTGAGAACCTGGCCGGGGAGAACGAGTACAACACGTAACGTCAGGACGAGTTTATGGATTCAGAGACTGAATATGACCCAGAGTCTGGCGTGGAAGTTGAAATTTGCCGGACGTGTGAAGAATTGACAGACAACTTGCGCAATCATGCCGCTCGACTGCGACAACTCGAGGATCTCAGGGCCGGCAGGGGATACCCGGCTACGAGGACCTGAGAAAAGACTTGATCAGCGATCGCGATTCAGCGCTCGATGAATTGACTTGGCATCAGCGTCAGCACTCTGACGAATTCAATGAAAGCCGAGGGTAATAGCCGGCGGTAACGGAGACTATTAGACGCGTAACGCGCGCAGGCAAAATCCGAAAGCGCTTTTGCCCAGCGATGCGGTAGGTCTGGAAATCCGCTACGTCGACCGTGAGAATCGTACTCAGCGACTCGCGTTCGGCAAGGTGAACGAGGGTGGCATCGGCGAAGTCCATTGGCCGGTCGCGATAGCGGTTCATCAGGCTGGAAAGGGCAGGCAAATCGCGGTCCGTGATCGAGCCCAGGGTCAACACTCCCGAACGCACAAAAGTCCACGCCCGTTCGACTTCATGGAGCCGGCGATCGGCCAAATAAAACAATTCCGTAAGCACCGCCTCTGAGGTCAGTAAAGGCGCTCGAAGCTTCGCGAATGCCTCGACGCAGGCTTCGTGCCATCCATCATCGCGGTCGAGAAGGGCCAGAATTGCGCCGGTATCGGCCAGGCCCTTAGCGGCCATAGCGCTCTCTCAGCCGCTCGCGGACCGTCTCCCTAACCTTCTCGGAACGGTGCAGATCGCCGCCGGAGATAGTTCCGAAGCACTTCGCCGCAGCGGCGTGGAGGCGCGCCTGCTCGGCCTCGTCATCACCGTTTTGCCGCTTGCGCTTGTCCAGCCACTGCTTGGCGATCGTGTCCAGCACCTGCGCCACACTCTTGCGTTGCGCCCGCGCCTCGTGCTCCAGCGCCATCTTCACCTGCGGGTCTACCCGCCAACTGTACACTTCGGTTTTCGCCATGCACTACATTGTAATGCATTTCATGAAAGCTTGGCGCTCGGCTCGTCGTTTAGGTAATGGCGAATGCGCTGC
>CAWEBA010000025.1:0-110177 GCA_963807145.1 uncultured Acidobacteriaceae bacterium
GCTCAACTCTCCAGCACTTCACTTACATCCCGCACCAGATTGCGGATGTAGTTGCGGCGGTTCAGCACGTCCACTATTTTGTCGCGTTCTTGCCTGCGCTCCTCGTCTGAGACGGGCTGGCCGTTCGATTCCCGCTGGATCATTCCGTCCCAAACCTTCCAACGCCCTTGAAGCTCGTGCAAAAGCGCTTCCTGCTTTTCTTCCAATTCGTGTTTCTGGTTGCCGATTTCCTCGATCAGGGCGGGATCGTCTTCGCCCATCTTTTTCTGCGTGCGCAGTTCTTCGAGCTGCATATTCAGATCGAAGACCTCTGCAAGGAGCTCGGGTGGCACGATCTGCTTTTTTATCTCTCCGGTCGATCGCGCCTTTTCCGTCGCAGTCTTCGATTGCTCTTCCAACTCCACGCCTTCGAGCTTCAAGAGATACTCGGTGCGCTTTATCGGGTCTTTCAAGGTGCGATGCGCGTCGTTGAGCAGGGAACTCTGTTGCAAGCTCCATTCCTGCTCCTGGCTGCCGGCCTGGGCGTTGAGGTCGGGATGCAGCTTGCGGCTCAGTTCGTAGAAATCCTTTTCCAGAACGGCAACGTCGAGATCCAACTTACGCGGTAGACCGAAGAACGTGAAGTAGTCCACGGGTGCCGGCGGCTGCACCTTGCCGCAGGCTTCGCAGAAGTGGACGGCGCGCATGGTTCCGCACGACCAGCAGGATTGCGTTTCCTCGGGCGCGGGCTTGGCGGTGATGTTGGTTAAACCCGGGTTGCTCATACTTGTCCGTTTCTGATTCAGCACAATGCAGCAACCGCGCAAGCCCAGGGTGCCGCTGTGCTGGGCGAGGGCGGTGACGCCATAGACGTTCGCGGGCGAGGACGCCCGCTCCACACAATCCGCGCGATCAGGCGGAGAACGACGTTCCACAGCCGCACGACTTCGTGGCTTGGGGATTCACGAAGACGAATCCCTGCTGCATCAGCGTTTCCTGGTAGTCGAGGGTCATGCCGTGCAGGTAGATGAACGACTTCGGATCGACGAAGACGCGCACGTCGCCGTACTGAAAGATGCGATCGCGCTCGCGCGGCTGCGTGTCGAAGCGGATGTTATAGCTCAGACCGGAACAGCCGCCGCCCTGCACGCCCAGGCGCAATCCGCCCTGCTCGGGCGAGACGCCTTCCTTGGCCATCGCAGTGCGCACTTTGGCGAGGGCTTTCTCGGTGACGAGGATGCCCTTGGCTGGCGCGGTTTGCGACGGTAGTGCGGCCTGTTCGGTTGTCGTTGTCATTGCTTCCTGATGCAGCCCCTCAGCGGCTAAAGCCGCCATGAGACGCGACCCTAACGGCACGACTAAAGTCGTCCCCTTCCCGAACCTTGCGGCGCGGCCGAAGCCGCGCCCTTTCAAAGCTGAGCTGCGTTCAAGCGCCCGCCGGAGCTTACTGCGCTACCGCAGACGCGACCGGCTTGGCGCTCTCCTGCTTTTTCTTCCAGTCGCTAATCGCGGCGCGAATGGCGTCCTCGGCCAACACGGAACAATGGATCTTCACCGGAGGAAGCGACAGCTCCTTCACGATGTCCATGTTCTTGATGGCAAGGGCCTCGTCTACCGTTTTGCCCTTGACCCACTCTGTGGCCAGCGAGGAAGAGGCGATCGCGGAGCCGCAGCCGAACGTCTTGAACTTGGCTTCTTCAATGACGTTGGTGTCGCGGTTGACCTTGATCTGCAGCTTCATGACGTCGCCGCACTCCGGCGCGCCGACCAGGCCGGTGCCTACATCAGCGCTGCTCTTATCCATTGAGCCGACGTTGCGGGGATGGTTGTAGTGATCAATTACTTTATCGCTGTATGACATTTTTTTCTCCAGGTTTCAATGTTTCAAAGTCTCAAGGTTTCAATGACCCAGGCTCCAGAGCTTCGAGGACTTTGAAGCCTTGAACCTCTGGAACCTTGAAACCTGCTTCTTACTCTCCTGCCCACTTCACGTCCTTCAGATTGATGCCTTCCTTTGCCATTTCGTAGAGCGGCGAAAGTTCGCGGAGGCGCTCGACGGTTTCGATGACGCGGTCGGCCACGTAATCGACTTCGGCAGCGGTGTTGAAGCGGCCGATGCCGAACCGGATCGAACTATGCGCGAGGTCGTCGCCGGTGCCGAGAGCCTTCAATACATAAGATGGTTCAAGCGTCGCGGAGGTGCATGCCGAACCGCTCGAAACTGCGATGTCGTTGATGCCCATCAGCAGCGACTCGCCTTCCACGTAGGCAAAGCTGATGTTCAGGTTGCCGGGCAGGCGATGCTCCATGGTCCCGTTGATGTAAGTTTCGTCGAGGCGGCTCATGATGCGATCGCGCAGCCGATCGCGGAGGGCGCTTAACTGAACTGCCTCGCGAGACATCTCTTCGGACGCTATCGCGCAGGCTTTGCCGAGGCCGACGATGCCGGCGACGTTCAGCGTGCCGGAGCGCATGCCGCGCTCGTGGCCGCCGCCGTCGATGATGGCGGAAATCTGTACCCGCGGATTCTTGCGCCGAACGTACAAAGCGCCGACGCCTTTGGGGCCGTACATTTTATGCGCGGAGATCGACATCAGATCGATGTTCTGCTTGTTCACATCGATCGGAATTTTTCCGATGGCCTGCGTGGCGTCAGTGTGGAAGATAACGCCGCGCTCGTGGCACAGCTTGCCGATTTCCGCGATGGGCTGCACTACTCCGATTTCGTTGTTGGCGGCCATGATGCTTACCAGGATGGTTTTGTCATCCATGGCGCGCTTTAGCTCTTCGAGATCAATCAGGCCATCTTTCTGCACCGGCAGGTAAGTCACGCGATAGCCGTATTTCTCGAGGCGCTTGCAGGTATCAAGGACGGCCTTGTGCTCGGTGACCGCGGTGATGATGTGGTTGCCCTTCTCGCGGTACATCTCGGCTACGCCTTTGATGGCGAGGTTGTCGCTCTCGGTGGCGCCCGAGGTGAAGATAATTTCTTTGGTGGTGGCGCCGATCAGTTTGGCGATGCGCTCGCGCGCTGTCTCCACGCCTTCTTCGCCGGCCCAGCCGAACGAGTGATTGCGGCTGGCGGCGTTGCCGAACTTTTCCATGAAATAGGGCAGCATCTCCTCCAGTACGCGGGGATCCATGGGCGTGGTGGCGTGGTTGTCCATATAAATGGGAAGCTTCACTCCCTGAGGAGCGGCGTGCTGCGTGACTGGGAGCTGCTGGGGGATCTTTACATCCGTGCTCATAATTGCTTCTCCTACCTTGTCTGTTAACTGCCTGATCTTCTTCTTCTCATCCTTCGCTAAACGATCGTGACGAGTTCGGCCGGTTTGATGGTGGCGCTTGGGGCCGCTTCTGGTTCTTCCCGCATATGAGAGATCTTGATGCGTTTCAGCACGGCTTCGATGCTCTCATTTACCTTGCGCAACGGCTCGCGGATGTTGCAGCGGTCGCTCTGGCCGCATTCCCCGCGGACGGTGACACAGGATGTGATGAACAAAGGTCCATCGATGGCCTGAATTACTTCGAAGGCCGAAATCGTGTGCGCCGCGCGCGCCAGACGGTAACCGCCGTTGGTGCCGTGCTGCGATTGCAGCAGACCGGCCTTAACTAGCCGCTGCAGAATCTTGGCCAGGGCCTCGGGCGGGATGCCGAAGGAATCGGCGACGTCCTTTGCACTGGCGCTGCGATTGCCTTCGTGCGCGTGGTCGGCCAAGTGCTTCATGGCCATGAGCGCATAGTCCGCTTTCTTGGTTAGCTTGAGCATTTCTCAAAACCGGAAAGGTCCGACAATCTGATCCCTAACAGTTAATGGGAAATCCGACCTTTTCCGTCGTAATTCATTTTACGTCTATAACCCAAGATTATGCAAGCTCTTGCAGCTAGGCGTTGGAAACTCCATTCGATGGTAACTATCAGCGATTGAATGGTTTAGTGCTTGGCGATGATTTTGGTCGGAATTCGCGGAAGCGTGAAGAACGCCAGCACAGCCGGCCCATTGGAAACGAGAAAAGAAATTCACCGCTACGTAATGGCGAGGGACTTGACAACTCGCAAAGCAGGTCTAAAATACCGGGAAATTCCCGCGAATCCTTCCCTCCGGGCATTTGATGAGGGCGGGGCGTCCGGATTTATGACCTCAAAGCCGTTCTCTCACCCTCAAAACGCGGGCAAGCAACCTTGCAAACATCCGCGCGTGCAAATCGTCAGCCGCGACGAAGACGCTGAGTTCGTGGAGTGCCTCGAGTGCCGCGAAGTTTTCGAGTCGAGCGAGCTCAAAGACATGAGCATCGAGGAAAACACCGAAGGCGAAGCCCAGGAATCGTAAGTCCACGCCTCGTAGACCACGCTTCGCAAGCGGACTCCTAAGAACCAGACCGGCGAAGGCGAGAACGCACAGTCCGTGATCACCATAGTAACTCGCGTGCGGCGTTTCGCCTTGTTACCGACAAACTGGCTCTGCTAGTGTGCGAGCCGGGGGCGTGCATTCCGCACGTTGCAAACTCATGCCTTGCGTAGCGCTGGTGGTCGACGACTCCATGCTGATCCGGTATACCGTCTGCCGTTTTCTGGAAGAACGCGGCTTTGCGGTGGAGTCTGCCACCAACGGCCTGGAGGCGCTGCAGATTCTCGAGCGTGTACGTCCTGACCTGATCGTTACCGACATGCAAATGCCAATGATGTCGGGCACCGAACTAATCACGGCCCTGAAGAAGAGTCCAGAGACCGCCAATATTCCCATTATTATTGTTGCCGGCCGCGCCAGCGGCTTCGACGAACAGGAAAAACGCGCCAACTTCGCCATCTACAAAGACATCGACATCCAAGCGCAACTGGAAAAAGCGCTGGACGCAGTGATGGGGAAAAGCAACGGCCACGTAGCCGGCAAGTAGACGGCGTTAGGCAGCTCGCAGATAGCTCGAACCTTAACCGCCGATTCAGCGCAAAGGAAGACTGGCTTCCGCGGAAAAATCCATGGCAGCAAAATCCTTCGCCAAAAACTTGGGGTAGGCCGCAGCCGCAATCATGGCTGCATTGTCGGTGGAGAGCGGCCGCGAGGGGAAATACACGGGCAGGCCATCTTGAGCGCCGTCCCGCTCGAACGCGCTGCGCAATTCGTTGTTTGCCGCGACTCCGCCGGTGACGAAAAGTGTAGCCACATCGTAGGCGCGAGCCGCTGCCAGAGTTTTGCTCACCAGATCTTCCACCATCGCACGCTGAAATGAAGCGACCAGGTCGAGTGTCTGCCGATCGCAATTGGCAACGTAGTCTTCGAGCTTAGGCTTGGAAAGTTGTGCCAGAGCCCGGCGGCGTATCTCGATCGCGCGATGCATGTCGTGAATCTCCACGTAGCGCAGCACGGCAGTCTTGATGCCGCTGTAGGAGAAGTCAAAACGGAGGCGATCGCTCTTTATTGTTGTTACTTCCTTCTGCCCTTTCCGATCGCGGCGATCGCGATGCTTAATTTGCGCGGGCAGGAATTTCACGGCTGTCGGATCGCCATGAGGCGCGAGCCGGTCGATGATGGGGCCTCCGGGATAACCGAGGCCGAGCAGCTTTGCGACCTTGTCGAACGCCTCGCCGGCAGCGTCGTCGCGAGTGTGGCCTACGTTCTCGTAAGTCCAGCCTTGATTGTGCTGCTCGGCCAGATACAGGTGTGTGTGTCCTCCGGAAACAACTAAAGCGAGCACGGGAAATTGCAGCTCGTGATTGCCCTTCTGCCGCTCTTCAAGCAGCACAGCATGGATGTGCCCTTCCAGATGATTGACCGCAATCAGCGGCTTATCGAGGGCGAAGGCCAGCGCCTTGGCATAGCTGATGCCCACCAGCAGCGCTCCGGCGAGGCCGGGGCCCTGAGTGACGGCGATCGCGTCGACCGAGTTCAAAGTCTGATTAGCCTGAGTCAAAGCTTGGCGGACCACTGGAACGATTGCCTTCAAGTGCTCACGCGACGCCAACTCAGGAACCACGCCTCCATAAGGCTGATGCGTGGCGATCTGCGACGCTACGATGTTTGAGATCAACTGTTCTCCCGAGCGCACCACCGCCGCGGCGGTTTCGTCGCAGGAACTTTCGATGCCGAGGATGTAGGCGTCTGGCATGACACTATACTATTAGAATTTTATGGCTGACCTACTCAAACATGTTGCCCAGTCGGGATTTCCATTCACGAAGCGACTGATCCATCTGTTCGTCGGGGGTTCCGAATTGCACGGAGCCAAGGTTCACGGCACCGACGACCTCGATATCTATGGCGTGTACATCGAACCGCCGGAGCTGGTCTTGGGCCTCGATTCCTTGCCACATTTTGTTTGGTCAACCGCAGGCGATGACCGTCGCAACGGCCCGAATGATGTCGATATTACCCTCTATTCACTCAAGAAGTGGTCAGGATTGGCATGCAAAGGTAATCCCACCGCCCTGCATTTCTTGTTTGCGGCGGGAGCAATGGAGCATCCGCTCTGGCGCAAAATCGTTTCGAAGAAGGATGTTTTTCTGGCGCGCACCTGCGTTAAGCAGTTCACTGGATTTGCCAACGATCAACTTAAGCGTCTGACCGGCCAAAAAGGGCGTGGCAAGAAAGGCCAGCGGCCCGAAATTGAGGCCAAGTACGGTTACGACGTGAAAGCCGCTATGCACGCTCTACGCCTGCTTTACGAGTGTAAGGAACTCGTCACAGAAGGTAGCATCACGATGCCTCGCCCGGAACGCGATCTCCTCATCCAAGTTCGGACTGGCAAGTACTCTATGGACAGGGTCATAGCGATGGCCCACAAAGAATTTGCCGAATGTGAGGACGCTGCGAAAACATCCTTCCTTCCGGAGAAGATTGACCGTGCAGCGGTTTCGAGACTGCTGGCAGAATCTTATCGCGCCGCCTGGAGCGCCAACGACTGAGCCCTCAAATGTCCAAGGATTTTGCTGTCACCATCATCCGAACTCTGCGCCAGCGAGGCTTCGAGGCTTACTTGGTGGGTGGGTGCGTGCGTGATCTTCTGCTACAGCGCGAGCCCGCCGACTACGACGTCGCGACCAGCGCGACCCCTGCACAGGTAATGGAACTATTTCCCGAGACCTACGCGGTGGGAGCGCAGTTTGGGGTGGTGCTGATTCCGCTGCCGGAAGGGCAACGTGGGGAGGGAGTCGGCAATACGACGAAAGCCAGCGCCATCGAGGTCGCGACCTTTCGCAGCGATCTCGGCTACTCCGATGGGCGGCGTCCCGATGAAGTGCGTTTCAGCCAGGATCCACGCGAGGACGTTGCACGCCGTGATTTCACGATCAACGGCATGATGCTCGATCCGGTGAGCGGCGAGGTGCTCGACTTTGTGGGCGGACGCAAAGACCTCGAAGCCGGGATTGTTCGCGCGATCGGGGATCCCGAGCTGCGTTTTGCGGAAGACAAATTGCGCATGCTGCGCGCGGTGCGTTTCGCTGCGCGATTCGAGTATGGGATCGAAGCGCAGACGCTGGCTGCAATCCAGCGGCTGGCTCACGAAATTAAGGTGGTGTCGCGCGAGCGGGTTCGCGACGAGCTTACGAAGATGCTGACGGAGGGCCACGGTCAGCGCGCATTTCTTTTGCTGGATGAAAGTGGGCTGCTGAAAGAAGTGTTGCCGGAGATTTCAGCCATGAAGGGCGTCCAGCAGCCGCCTGAGTTTCATCCTGAGGGCGATGTGTTTGTTCATACGCTGCTGGTGCTGGAGAACCTGCCGCGTCCTTGCCCGCCCACGCTGGCGTGGGGCGCGCTGTTGCACGACGTGGGCAAGCCCGCGACTTTTCGCGTGGCGCCCGACCGGATCCGTTTCGATGATCATGTGGATGTGGGCGTGAAGATTGCGGAGGAAATCTGCGCTCGCTTGCGGTTCTCGAATCACGATACAGACCAAGTGCTAGCGCTGGTCGACAATCACATGCGCTTTGGGCATGTCACGCGCATGAAGGAGTCGACTCTGAAGAAATTCCTCCGCTTGCCCAGCTTCGACCAGCATCTTGCTTTGCATCGCGCCGACAGCCTGGCAAGCCACGGCAATCTGAGCACGTATGAATTGATCGGGAGGAAGCTGGCCGAGATTCCGCCGGAAAAGATTCGTCCGGCGGCGTTGGTCACAGGCGACGATTTGATTGCTGCTGGATACGAGCCAGGGCCCAAATTCCGCGAGATTCTCGAGGCTGTGGAGGATGCGCAACTCGACGGACGATTGCTCTCGCGCGACACGGCGCTTGAGTTCGTCAAGCGGCAATTTCCTGTGTGAGCGCGCCGTTTGCCTGAACTCCTCGCCGGCGGCTCGGAGTGCTAGAATCGAAACCTCCGACAGGTGCTTCCGTCGGGAGAAATTGTTTCTACCAGGAGATGCATTGGAGCAGGCCGGAGCAGGACTGGAAAAAATTGTGGTGGGCTCACTGCGGCGCGTCCCGCCGGGCGAAGCGCCATCGCTTGCCTGGCCGCTGGTATGCGGATCGGTCGTTGCCGAGCGCACGCGAGCTTTGGAATTTGTTGGCGCGGTGCTGCTCGTCGAAGTTCCCGACGCCGGATGGAAACGTGAGATGCAGGTACTGGCGCCACGGTATCTCGCCGCGTTGAATCGTTACGCCGGGCAAAAGGTGGAGAGGATCGAGTTTGTGATCCGGCAAGGCTAAGTCGATCCATTCTTTTAGGGAGCATTCTCCAGCAATTAATTAATGATGAGTCGCAGAGAATGAAAGTTACAGAAAAGGATGTTGCCTACGTTGCCGATCTGGCCAACCTGGAGCTTTCCGCGCCGGAGCGTGCGGGCATGGTGCGGGACCTGAACTCGATTCTCGATTACATCGAGAGGCTCAACGAACTGGATACGTCGAACGTCGAACCGATGGCGCAAGTATCGGACCGCTACGGCGTTGACGAATCTAAACAGGGCAGCGAGAGGTTTGCTTACGCCAGTCGCGAAGATGTGGTCGAGGGACTGCGGAAGTCGTTGCCACAGGATGTGGCGCTGGCCAATGCACCGGATGCGGATGGAACTTTTTTCCGCGTGCCGAAAGTGATTGAGAGATAAAGATCCGTTGCTCGGACTTCGTTTCCATCTGTTATGCAACTGACTCAACTCACCATCGGTGCGGCTCGCTCCGCCGTTCAGGAGCGCAAGACGACTGCGCTCGCGCTGGCCGAGGCCCACTACGCGCGTATCCAGAATGAAGATGAACAGATCGGCGCGTATCTCACTCTCTGCAAAGAGCGCGCGCTGGAGCAGGCGGATCGCATTGACCGCATGGCTGCCGAAGGCAAGCCGCTGCCGCCGCTGGGCGGCGTGCCGGTTGGGATCAAAGATGTAATGTCGACTCGCGGAGTGCGCACGACCGCGGGGTCGAAGATTCTGGGCCACTACATTCCTCCCTATGATTGCACCGCGGTGGCGCGCATGGAGGCAGCGGGCGCAATGGTTCTGGGCAAGACGAACTGTGACGAGTTTGCCATGGGTTCCTCGAATGAGAATTCGGCGTTTCGGCCGGTGCACAATCCGCGCGATTTGAGCCGTGTCCCTGGAGGATCTTCAGGCGGGTCGTCCGCCGCCGTCGCGGCAGATATGGCGGTGGTCGCGCTGGGTTCCGACACCGGAGGCTCGATCCGGCAGCCCGCGTCGTTCTGCGGCGTTGTGGGATTGATGCCGACTTACGGTCGCGTGTCGCGTTATGGGCTGATCGCGTTTGCATCCTCACTCGATCACATTGGACCACTGGCGAAGACGGTGAAAGACGCGGCGATTGTGTTGCGCACCATTGCCGGCCGCGACCCCATGGATGCGACCTCGGCCGATCTGCCAGTGCCAGACTACGTCGCTGAAATCGACAAGTCCGTGCGAGGACTCAGACTCGGCGTAGCCAAAGAGTATTTCGGCGATGGACTCGACGGCGAGGTGCGGCACACGGTCGAGTCGGCCATCGACAAACTCAAGAGCCTGGGCTGCGAGATTGTGCCGGTTTCGTTGCCGCACACGCCGTATGCGATTCCTGCTTATTATCTAATCGCGACCGCCGAGGCGTCTTCAAACCTGGCGCGCTATGACGGCGTGCGTTACGGCTATCGCGCCTCAGGAGTGAAAACGCTTTCGGAGATGTACCGGCGCAGCCGCGATGAGGGCTTCGGTGCCGAGGTGAAGCGCCGCATTATGCTCGGTACCTACGCGCTGAGCGCGGGCTATTACGATGCGTATTACCTGAAAGCGCAGAAAGTGCGCGCGCTATTGACGCGCGATTTTGAAGAAGCCTTTCGCAAAGTGGATGCCATCGTCACGCCAACAAGTCCGACTGCGGCATTTCGACTGGGGGAGAAGTCGAATGATCCGCTGGCCATGTATCTGGCTGACATCTACACCGTGACGGCGGATTTAGCGGGCATTCCGGGGATTTCGATTCCGTGCGGCGAAACGAAAGAGAAGCTGCCAATCGGCCTGCAGATTCTAGGAAAACACTTTGATGAGTCGACGATCCTCCGCGTGGCTAACGCCTACGAACAGGCCGCCTAGATTGGCTCGTAGTAACTCTCTCCGGCGCAAGCGCGGCAAAGCACCTTCTCTTTATCTCTATCTTTGGTCCGGACTTCTCTGCGGAAGTTGATGCCTTCCCCGCACGCTTCACACACCACGCGCTCGCCTTTGTATCCGGGGAATTCTTCAGGCGGTAAATCCACCTTGACCCATTGTGTCGTGAACAGGTCGTCATCCGTGATTTCGCGGTAGGCCAGCATCTGCTGCTGATTCTTGTCGGCGATCTCAGGATGCATCTGGCGAGCGAGAGTCTTCGACGATTCCCTGGCGGCGATGCGGATTGCTTTGCCGGTGCTGACGTCGACAAAAGTCGCCGCAACTTTTCCCCAGTCGCGAAACTTCAGTGCGCGCTTGCCGAGGCGGCATCCAGTGACCACGGCTACAGCGTCAGTGGCGCAGCGGTCGATTTCGACGAAAGTGACGAGTCGCTTTCGATCCTTTCCTCGCGGATCGTCGATTCTCAGCTTCTCAAGGCCCAACATTGCCAACCGCACGCCGAGGACTTGTCCGGCGCACAGATGCCCGTGGGCTAGCTCGGCGTCGCGAAGATATTGGTCGAGGGATTTCATAGAGATTTGTAATTTAGCGATTTTGTAAATTGGTAATTTGAAATCCAAAGCACTAGCCAAACTTCGGCGAGCTTACAACTCACCAGATTACGACATTACTAAATTACAAATCCGCCCCTTATTTCCTGCGCCAGCGCACGCCGTCCTTTGTGTTCTCGATAACGATGCCGGCGGCGGTTAATTCCGCACGCACGGCGTCGGACACCTTGAAATTACGGCTCCTGCGGGCCTGCTCCATCTCTGCGATTTTCTTTTCGATGTCGGCGTCTGAGAATTCACTGGACTGCACGGCCTCCCTCAGGTCAGGACTGATGTCTTTCTCCCGGCCTTCAGTCGGAGCCCAATCGAACACCTGCTTCATCTTCGGGCCATCGTCATCTTTGAGGACGGCGAAAATCTCGTCGAACTTCTCCAACGCGGCCAGCAGCGGCGCGGCATCGTCCTTCTTCATTCCACCCGCATCTAACGCGGAATTGACGGCGCGCACCATTTCGAAGATTGCGGCCTGTGCCTGTGCAGTATTGAGATCGTCGTCGAGCGCGGCTCGCATGCGGTGGATGGTGTCAATGGACAGCGCTCGCATTTCCGGGGTGGCGCCAGAATGAAAATTCCCCGCAGACAAACGCTGCCGAAAATTGCGCAGGCGCTCCACGGAAACTGCAGCTTGCTTCAGTCCGTCAAAAGTAAAATTCAGCTGGTTGCGATAGGGAACCGACGCCAGCAAATAGCGGATCGATGACGGTTTGTGACCTTTCAGCACCAGGTCGCGCAGCGTGTAGAAGTTTCCCAGGCTCTTCGACATCTTCTCGCCTTCGACCAGCAGAAAACGCACGTGGAACCAGAAACGGGCAAACGTCTTTCCGGTGAGCGACTCCGATTGTGCGATCTCGTTCTCGTGATGCGGGAAGACCAGGTCTTCTCCGCCGGCGTGCAGGTCGAAACTCTCGCCCAGTTCCTCCATCGACATGACGGAGCACTCCAGGTGCCAGCCGGGGCGTCCCGGCCCAATCGAGCTCTCCCATGATGCCTCGCCTGGCTTGGGCGCCTTCCACAGCGCGAAGTCGCGCGCGCTGTCTTTGTCATATTCATCTACATCGACGCGGGCTCCGTCGAGCATTCCGCTGAAATCTTTCTTCGAGAGCTTTCCGTAGCGCGGAAACTTCGCGATGCGGAAGTAATACGATCCGTCATCCGTCCGGTAGGCGATCCCTCGCTCGACCAGCTTGGCCACGAACTCCGCCATTTCCGGGATGTGTTCGGTGGCGCGCACCAGCATTGGCTGCTCAATGCCAATCATGGCAGCGTCTTCGAGGAAGGCTTTCTCGTACTTCGCGGTGTATTGCTGGACGCTCACTCCCGCGCGCGCCGCGTTGCGGATGATCTTGTCATCGAGGTCCGTGATATTCATCACATAGCGCACTTTGTAGCCCGACTGGCGCAAGAATCGCTGCAGCAGGTCAACCGCAATGAAGGTTCGGAAGTTGCCAATGTGGCCGTAATCGTAGACGGTCGGGCCGCAAGCATACATCCGAACTTCTTTGTCGCGGAGCGAATGGAATTCCTCGACCTGCGAGGACATGGTGTTGTAAAGGCGAAAGGCCATAGGCGATTGTTGCGTTCAGACACGAACCCTCAATTCTAGGGGCATGCCAGAAAGAGGGTCAACTGGCGGTGATATCTGCGGGAGTATGCGGCGGAAGTGCGTGGGCATGCGAGCGCAGCCGCTGTTGCACGAGCAGAACATAGTGCAAAGCGGAGATGATCGTAAAAGCGAATGTGGCGCGCAAAAAAACCGTGCGCGTAATCCATACCCAGCGCGCCGGCCTGATTGCAAACAAGAGCACAAAGAACACCGCAGCGATCTGCGAGAAAGTGTTCGCCTTCCCGAAGATGCTGGGGCGGAAATTGCGCAGCCCCGCGATGGCGAACAGAACAGCACTGGCGGCCAGAATGGAAGTATCGCGGCTGAACACCAGCACGGTGAACTTCCACGGAATCTTGTGCAGGATAGAAAGCACGAGGAACATTGTGCTTAGCAAAAGCTTGTCGGCGATGGGATCGAGATACTGACCAAGCAGAGTCTGCTGGTGCAGCTTGCGGGCCAGCAACCCATCCAGGCCGTCGCTAAATCCGGCAATTATGAAGAGAACCAAAGCCCAGAAATAGCGGCCGTCGACGAGTTCGATCACGATGAACGGAACAAAAACCATCCGCAGCAGCGTAAGTTGATTCGGAGCGGTGAAGATTTGCGACAGTTTCATGCCGGATCCTCAGTCGCGCGAACCTCAGTCGGACGAACCTCAGTCGTATGAGCTGTGGAACCCGAAGAGCGGCGTCGCTGATCTGCGCCGCCGGCGTGAAGGCCGCCCAGCAGCACGGCTGGGTCGAGTCCCGTCTTAGACGAGAAACGCTGCGAAAGGGAAGGCAAACTCCCGTCGGGAAGGTCGAGTTCGACCCGTTCGATCCGGTGCATTGGGAAGAACACAACCGCCGGGCTGAAGGATTCGCCGTCTTTCACCATCACAACGAAATCTTCGAAGGAAGCCAGCTCGATCCCAGTCATGCTGAGCCCTTCCGGAGCCAGCGTCAGAACCATGCCCCAGAATTTGTCGCGAGGATTACCGAGGGTTACGACCACCATCGCTCCAGACGAAAAAGGGGCTCGGGCGAGCGTATGGGCGGCCGTGCCTGCTTCGACTTGCTGGGACCGTTTCGGCATGGAACGATTGTCAACGCCGCAGGCAAAAGTTTGCAACTGGCAATCGCGGTTCACCGCGCCGCCGCTGCGCCTAAAGGAAGGAGTGTATAGACCGCTATCGCGGATACCCGATCTAATGTTCAAATGGAGATTGTGCAAGTTTCTGCCAACCCAACTCCGATGAAAGCGACCAACGCCCTGCCGTGGAAATGGATTGGGATAGTTGTTCTCGTGTTGTTGGTCGGGATGGCTGTAGCCGCGCGCATAGTCATCGCTCGAGCTCAGCCGATTCTTCGAACTCGTGTGATTGAGACTTTATCCAATCGCTTCAAAAGCAAAGTGGATCTTGCCAATCTCCAGGTTTCCGTGGTCAATGGAATTGAGGTTTCCGGAGACGGCTTGAAGATTTTTGGCACAACGGATCCCAATCCCTATGAGCCAGGAGTGCAAGCCTTGATCGGAGTTCAGGAATTCCGTTTTCGAACATCCTTGCTAAGTCTGTTTCGTTCACCGATACACGTCGAGACAGTTTATGTAAAAGGGCTTGAGCTAAACATCCCGCCCAAGGGAGATCGCCGGGAGATGACGAACATGGGCTCGAAAACGGGGAAGATGACCATTTTCGTCGACCGGTTCGTTTGCGAGGATACAAAGCTGCTGATCAATACATCGAAGCCGGGAAGACCGCCGTTGGAATTCGCCATCGGTCACCTGAGAATGAAGGACATCGGTCCCGGCCAACCCATGCAATTTGATGCAACCCTGGTCAACCCGAAGCCAGTGGGAGACATTCAATCCACCGGTTTGTTCGGGCCATGGCAACAAGACAGTCCTCGAGACACGCCGGTTCAGGGGGACTATTCCTTCACCAACGCGGACCTGGGCACAATCAAAGGGATTGGAGGCACTCTCTCCTCCACCGGCGAGTACTCAGGAACTCTCGGCAATATTGTTGTGCATGGAAAGACCGATACGCCCGACTTTCGAATTGCGACGAGCGGACATGCGGTGCCGCTGCACACGGAGTTCCACGCCGTTGTTGATGGCACCAGCGGCGACACCTATCTCCGGCCAGTGAATGCAACATTCCTTCATACCGCGCTCACCGCCAACGGCTCTGTGGTCCGCGTGGTCACGCCCAAGGGTCACGATATAGAACTTGATGTCGTCCTCGATCACGCGCAGATTGAAGACTTGCTCCGGCTGGGCGTGCGTACTGATCCGCCGATCATGAACGGTCCGGTTGAAATGAACACGCGATTGAGCCTTACTCCCGGTGATGCGAACGTGGCCGACCGGCTCAAGCTGGCCGGCTCGTTTCATGTAATGCGCGCGCACTTCGCAAATCAGAAAGTGCAGACGAGACTCGATTCGCTGAGCCTGCGCAGCCAGGGGAAGGCCAAAGAAGCGCAGGAGCACGCTGACGAAGATGTGCCCGTCGACTTGCGAGGCGTGTTCACACTGAAAGATGGAGTGCTGTCCTTTTCCCAGCTTCAT
Source organism: uncultured Acidobacteriaceae bacterium (assembly GCA_963807145.1). Classification (GTDB taxonomy): domain Bacteria; phylum Acidobacteriota; class Terriglobia; order Terriglobales; family Acidobacteriaceae; genus Sulfotelmatobacter. The sequence goes on from CAWEBA010000025.1 coordinate 15,273, forward strand.
TTTCTTGTCCCGGGAACACACGTCGATATGAGTGGCGATTACAGTCTGGATGGACAAACGTTCGATTTTCGTGGAACAGCCCGTCTTGATGCGAAGGTCTCCCAAATGACTACCGGGTGGAAGTCAATTCTTCTGAAGCCAGTTGATCCGTTCTTCAGCAAGCATGGGGCCGGCACGGAGGTCCCAATTAGAATCACGGGGACGGAATCAGAACCTCATTTTGGTCTGGATTTCGGTCATAAAGATGAGCATGAGAATGCCGGGAAGAACGCCGACACCGGACCGAAGCGCGAGTAGTTTCAGGGTACAGGAACGGGACGAGACCATCTTGTCCTGGTGGCTTCCAACTCATCTTGCAGCGCCGCTTGAGCTTGGCTCACACTCCGATGTCGTCAAAACGCAGGCCAGTTTAGGGTGATAAGCGAGGTTGTTCCGCGTGTTCCCATGGTAAAATCCAGAATTGTCGTAGGCGCGTAGCTCAGTTGGTTAGAGCGCTACCTTGACACGGTAGAGGTCAGGAGTTCGAGTCTCCTCGTGCCTACCATTTTCTTGACTGCTTCCTTATTTCGATCATGTCCAACCCTGGCGTTCCAGAATCCCAACTCACTGCTGAATCGACTGGCGAAACTGGCGAGTCGTTTGGCGACCTGCTTTCGCAGTACGACAAGAGCCATTCGCGCAAGAGCGCAGATGGCGGGAAACAAATCGTAGGCACTGTGATTGTTGTCACAGGAGACTCGGTGTTTCTCGATATCGGATTCAAGAGCGAAGGCATTCTGCCGCTGGCGGTTTTGCAGAGCGCCGGAGAAACGCTGAAGCCGGGTGACAAGCTGCCGGTCTCGGTGAAAGGCCGCGATCCGGAGGGCTATTACCAGCTCACGCGTGCGAAAGTCGAGCGGCCGAAGGACTGGTCGGCGCTGGAGAAGGCTTTCGCCGACAAGGCGACGATCGTAGGCACAGTCACGGGCGTGATTAAAGGCGGGCTCAGCGTGGATGTGGGAGTGCGAGCTTTCATGCCGGCCTCGCGTAGCGGCGCACACGACGCCGCTGAAATGGAGAAGTTGGTGGAGCAGGAGATTCTCTGCCGCATTATCAAGCTCGACGTGACGGAGGAAGACGTCGTAGTCGACCGCCGGGCCGTTGCTGAAGAGGAAGAGCGCTCGCTGAAAGAGCGCCGCTATTCGGAGATGAAGGAAGGCGATACCGTGAGCGGCACGGTTCGCACCATCACGGATTATGGTGCCTTCATCGATCTGGGCGGAGTGGACGCATTGCTGCATGTCAGCGATCTGGCCTGGAGCCGGGTCGCGAAACCGGCGGATGTCCTTTCGATAGGGCAGCAGGTCGAAGTCAAAGTGCTCAAGATCACGAATGATTCCGGCAAGCGCCGCATTTCCGTGAGCTTGAAGCAGTTGCAGCCGCATCCCTGGGACGCGGGAGCGGGAAAATATAAGGTCGGGGAACGCGTACGCGGCGCGGTGACGCGCGTGGTCGAATTCGGAGCTTTCGTGGAACTCGAGCCGGGGATCGAAGGACTGATCCACGTTTCGGAGATGTCGTGGGGAAAGAAGTTGCGAAGCGCCAGCACATTAGTGAAGCCGGGAGAGATTGTTGACGCGGTGATTCTGGGCGTGAATACCGGTGAGCGCCGCATCTCTTTGGGTCTGAAGCAGGCGCTGGGAGATCCCTGGGCCGAGGTGGCGCAGCGCTTCGCTGCGGGCTCGGTGATCGAGGGTCCAGTCGTCAGCATCACGAAGTTCGGCGCGTTCGTGCAACTTTCCGAAGGCGTTGAGGGGATGATTCACATTAGCGAGATGAGCGCTGATAAGCGCATCAACCATCCTCAGGAAGTGCTCAAGGTTGGGCAAGTGGTCAGGGCTCAGGTGCTCGCGGTCGATACCGAGAAGCGGCAGTTGCGGCTGAGCATGAAGCAGTTGGTCCCCAGCGGACTGGATGAGTACATCGCCGAACACAAGGAGGGCGATGTCGTCACGGGGCGCATGGTTGAGGTTGCGGACGGACATGCGCGCGTGGAACTGGGTGAGGGTATCCAGGCCAAGTGCCGAATGGATACGGCGGACGCGGACGGAGAAAAGAGCGCGCGGGGAAAACGAGATCTATCGTCTTCTAAGGCGAACTCGAAACCGGATTTGTCTTCGCTCGGCTCTATGCTGCAGGCCCGTTGGAAGGGTGGAGCGCCCGCGGGCGAAGCCAAGCCGGAAGCCGTCCGCACCGGACAGATTCGCAAGTTTCGAATCACGAAGCTGGATCAGGCAGGGAAGAAGATCGAATTAGAACTCGCGTAGCAAACCGCGCTAATCCATCTCCCGCATCTGACCTTCAGCCGTCCGCATTCCTGCGCCCGCAGCGGCCGCTGACGTTGCCTGCTTTTTCTGCCAATCTGCCTCGGCCAACACTGTGATAGCTTCCAGCTTCTTCTTCTTCAAGCCGGCGTTGATGCCCGTCAGCTCTTTTTGCGTCAGCTTCTGGAACTCGTCGATCACATCTTGCAGTTCATGACCCAGCGACTCGGTCCGCGCCACCTGATAATCCGTCGGTTTGCCATCGTATCCGGTCACCGCTCCGTACAGTTGTCCCAGATGCTCGCGGATGCGTTCTTCGCCGGTAATCATTCCACCTTCCTTGGTGGCCACGATCTTCGAGCGTATCGCGTCACAATCCGCGGCGAGACTCTGCAGTTGCTTGTGCAGCGGGTCTTTCTCCGCAACCTTGGCCGCGCGCGCGTTGGCCGCGTCGCGCACTCCTTCAATTGCTTCCACGCCGTACGTCATGTGCTCGAGTTCTTTATAGACCTTCATCGAAAGATCAAACTGGGCTTTGCGCTCTTCCAGCGAGTATTTGGCTCGCGGATCCATCGCGACATTCAGTGGCTCCGTGTAGGTTTGATCCCCCTTAGTAAGCTTCACCGTGTAAGTGCCCGGCAGAACACGCGGTCCTTGCGCCGCTTCAAACAGCGCGGATGCCGCCGGAGCAACCGCCGGCGGCCTCACCCGCATTCCCCAGCTGGCGCGATTCAATCCCCGATGCTTGCTGCCGGCTACCGTGTCGACCAGCTTGCCGTCCTGATCGAAAATCTCGATTTTCAAATCGCCGAAAATGTGGCGGCCTTTCTGGTAATAAGTGATCTGCGCATCTCCAGGCCGGCTGCGCCCGTGGAAGCTTTCGTCGCCCTCTGGCCAGCCTCCGAACACATCAAAATACTGAATCGACGGCCGCCCCGGAAGCAGCGTCGCCTCCTTCGACATCACGTCTGGCGTGAGCAAGCGCAGCGGCGAAATATCGTCCACAATCCAGATTCCACGGCCGTGCGTGGCCAGCACCAGATCCGATTCCCGCGCCTGCACCACGATGTCGTCCACTGGCGCCGCCGGAAAGTCTGTTCCTTTGTATTGCGCCCAGCGCTGCCCGCCGTCTACCGAAATCCAGAGGCCGAACTCCGTGCCCAGGAAAAGAACATTACGGTTGACCGTGTCTTCCTTGATCACGTGGGCAAAGCCACGCACGCCGCTTTCCTGCGCCGGAAGCTCGGTCCACGTTTGGCCGTAGTCTGTGGTCCGGTAAACGTACGGCTTCATATCGCCGAACGTGTGCCGATCGAAGGTGGCATAGGCCGTAGCTTCGTCGAAGCGGCTGGCTTCGATGGTCGTCACCCACGAATTTTTTCCCAACCCACTGACATTCCCCACCACATTCGTCCAGGTCTTCGCTCCATCGCGCGTGATCTGCACATTTCCGTCATCGGTACCGACCCAGATGATCTGACCATTCTTCGGCGATTCCGAAATCGAATAGATCGTGGTGTACATTTCCGCCGAAGAGTTATCGATGGTCACGCCGCCCGACTCTTCCTGCTTCTGCTTTTCCGGATCATTCGTCGTCAGGTCCGGAGAAATGCGGTCCCAGGACTGCCCATGATCGCGCGAGCGGAACAGGTACTGCGCTCCGATATAAATCGTCCCCTTCTCATTGGGACTCATATGGATCGGCGTGTTCCAGTTGAAGCGCAGTTTCTTCTCGCCATAGTTCGGCAAAGGATGGATATCGCGAGTCTCGTGGGTATAACGATTCACCCGCCCGATCTCGCCGCCCTGTGCCTCGGCATATATGTAGTCAGGATCCGACGTGTCTTCGAACATCCAGAAGCCGTCGCCGCCGTACATGTTCTCCCATTGCGAGTTGGCGATTCCGCCCGGATAGGACGAATCGCCCACCCACGAACTGTTGTCCTGCAGGCCGCCGTAGACGTGATACGGGTCGGAATTGTCGGTGCTCACATGATAGAACTGCGAAACCGGCAGGTTTAGCTGGTGCTTCCAGCGGTTGCCGCCGTCTTCGCTGCGCCACAAGCCGCCGTCGTCACCGGCAATCACGATGTTCGGATTCTTCGGGTCGATCCACACGTCGTGGAAGTCGCCATGCGCCGCGCTCGAAACTACGTTGAAGGTTTTCCCGCCATCGTTGCTGAGCAGCAGAATAAGATCAGGCTTGAAGATCTTGTTTTCATTCTTGGGATCGACGATCAGGTTGCCGAAATAAAATGGACGCCACACCATGTAGTTGCTGGCATCCAGCTTGGTCCAGGACGCGCCGCTGTCGTCAGACCGGTAGAGTCCTCTTCCTTTTTCCGCTTCAACGTTGGCATACACTACCTGCGGCTTCGAAGGCGCGACCTGCACGGCAACGCGGCCCCAGGGTTTCGGCGGCAGCCCCTTGTTAGTGCTGACTTCGTTCCAGTGCGCCCCACCGTCGGTGGATTTAAACAGCCCGCTGCCCGGGCCTCCCGAGCGGAATGTCCAGCCCTGTCGCCGGAAATCCCACATCGCCGCATAGACGGTCTTGGGCTCCTGCGTGCTGCGCGCAATCATGGCGCAGCCGCTCGCACCATTCACCCCCGCCAGAACCTTATTCCAGGTCTTGCCCCCGTCGGTCGTCTGAAAGACTCCGCGTTCATCGTTGTCGTCCCATAGATGCCCGGTGGCGCAGGCCAGCACGTCGTTGCTGTCGCTGGGATTCACCAGAATCTTGGCGATGTGCTCGCTGTCTTTCAGGCCGACGTTGGTCCAGTTCTCGCCGCCGTCGGTCGACTTGTACACGCCGTCGCCCACCGATACGCTGTTCCGCGTCCAGGCTTCGCCGGTGCCCACCCATACAATTTTCGAGTTCGACGGATCGATCGCCACCGCTCCAATCGACTGCACATCTTCCCGGTCGAACACAGGCTTGTAGGTCGTGCCGCCGTTCACTGATTTCCAGACTCCACCGCTGGCCGCGCCCACGAATACGGTGATGCGGCCGTCTTCCTCCACCGCGTCGACCGCTGCAATGCGTCCGCTCATGGTCGCCGAGCCAATGTTGCGCGCCGGCAATCCTGAAACCGTCGCCGCATCGAAGCGATACGGCGCTTGCGCAGCAGCCGGCAAAGATGCGAACAGCGACGCGATCGATACAATTACGATCACTCCCAAAGAATTCCGAGCGGATGCTTTCATGTTTACGAGTCCTTTTTCGACACCCATGATTTTCGTTGCTGTCTTCATCCCAGCGAATCATCCCAGCGAATCGCTAATGCAAGAAATCAGTGAATCCCGACCAGCCCTGACTTCTTTTCCTCAGTCTTCAGGGAAGCCGGAAGCATGAAGTCCGCCGGATCAATGGTCACGTTGGCTTCCATCTTCTGTATCGTTGTCGTTTGCGCGTCGGGATTATTCTTTGGCCCCTGCGAGATCGAGAAGGGATACATCACTCCGTTCACCGGCTTATACGACCCCAGGCCGACCACGCGATCGCGCACCGAGCCCCGGATAAACTGCTGGATCTCCCTGCGAATCTCGATAAAGGTATCCGGGTCGAGATAGTCATAAATAATGTCGCCGTTTTTCAGCGTGATCTTCAGCCGCAGCGCGTCGTCACCATCGACCACGTCGTGTCCCAGATACTCCACCGTGCTGCCTTTTTCTTTGTAATCGACCAGAGGTCCGTCGAAGTCGGCGTCGAGCAACAGGTCGCGCATGTCGTCCTCGCCCATCAACTCCGGATCTTTCTTCCCACCAAAGGGCTGGATCTGCCAGCCGGTCGCGCCATCATAAGCCTGCACCGCCGTCATGCCCTGCAGGAGGAATGTCTCTCGAACCAGGTCGGGTCGTTCGTTCTCCTGGCCCACGGCGGCCGTGAATCCGTCAGCGCCTTCGAACTTGCCCGTCACGCGAAGGGTCTTGATGGCCTTCATTTTCTCGATCCCACCCCGGGCTTCGATGTTCTTGGCAATCAGTTCATCCGCGGTTTGCGAGTAGGAAAATACACCGAAGCAGCAGACAGCAATCAGCAAAGTCAAAGCGTGACGCATCGAGCAGACTCCTGTTGATGAGGGACTTTTAAGAACCCGGAAAACGAGAAACAGTACTGTACTCGGTAGTAGACGCATCTTTCAAGTTTTGGTGAGCGGCAAACGCCTTTTCTGCGGCAGCAAAAAAGCCGCTCTCGCGAGCGGCTTGCCCACTCTCAGGTCCAAACATTCCCTCAGTGCGTGAACGAGAAGTTCAGCCCGGTAGTAAAAATAACGTCGTTCTTTTTCGCGGTAGAGGGCGGGTTGGAAACATAGATGTCGCCGAACTGATTCTGCCATCCCAGCCATTTGCTGACCTTGGTCACCGAGCCGAAGTTGAATGTGGCTCGATATTCGCCGGTGTTCGACAAGTCCGGAAACAGATACAGATTCTCCGTAATCACCGTGCTCTTCCCCAGTTTGTGCGTCAAATCCTCACCCAGCGTCAATGCGGCGAACCGGTTCGTCACTCCGTAAGAGGTGTAGGTGGGTGGAACGGTGGCCGGAGTGACGGCCGGGCCGTTGGAATACGTTTCATGTGTGTAGTTCCCGCCGGCCAGGAAGTCCAACGTGGTGCCGGCCGACTTGATCGCGTGATACCCCAGACCGCCGGCATACACGGAGCGCAGATCCAAATCCTGCAGGGCGTTACTCATAAAGTCTGCCGATCCAAAGCCGAACATTCGGGGAGTGATATTGCGATCGTAACGGACTCCCGCCTGGATCAGGTCTGCCACGGTGCTCGGAGTTGCCAAATGGTTGCTGGTATAGATGGAACTCAGATGCAGGATAATCTTGTCGTTCAGGGTGGGGTGGGCAGCGTTGAGCCCCAGCGCCAGGTTTTCCGTTTCGCTGTTGCCTTGGGCCAGCGAGAACCCCACGTCGGCTCCGCCATTCCACCCGTGCGTCAAGCCGGGATGCAACGACTTGTCATAAGCCGCCTGCTCGGCGTCGTTGCGGATCAACACAACATTCCCTACGGGAACCTCGACTGTGCCGCTGGTCTTGGTGGCGACCTCGAGTTTTCCGTCACTGGAGGTTACCGGACCCACGACCGTCTTCTTGTCCGAAGTGCTGACATGCAATTCTTTCTCGGTCGTGATCTGCGTGATCGCGGCAAACTGCAGGGTAACGTCTCCCGCGAACTCAGTATGCAGCACCAGAACTTTGCCATCAGACTTCACGACTGTGCCGGTCAGGCGGTCGCCATTCTTCAATGTGATCTGATCGGCGAAAACAGCGGAAGCTAATCCCAGGAACAGTATGAGAGCAACGACTTCGATTTTACGCAACACTGCCTACCTCCAGATTTTAGAGTCAATTTCACAACTTGAATGCGATCTAGGGCCCGGAACTACGCGGAACGGGATAGAAAACGGCGACGAAGCGGCGTGGAAACAAAGAGGATTACTGCCCGCGAAGGGAACTCGGTCAGGCCTTGGTTTCCTTGGATTCAGTGGTCTTGCTCGCTTCGGTCGAAGCCGGGGGTGCAGGAGTATCCTTCATCCCTTCTTTCAGGGCACGATATCCTTCGCCCAGCCCTTTGCCCAGCTCAGGCAACTTCTTGGGGCCGAAAATCAGCAAAGCAATAGCAAAAATGATGATCAGGTGCCACGGTTGGAACAAACCTTCCACGGGGAACCTCCTGAGAAGACACAACAACCGTCTTCCTTACTAATACGGTACCGGAGGGGTAGGGGGAAGTCAAACCGCGCCCCTGCAAACCCTGCCTATTACTTCCGTGACCTTACCTTCGGTTCTGCCCGAGCGCTAGAGTGGAAGGTGCGGTTCGGGCCAAACACCTTGTCCCGCGCCGCGATCAGCGCCACCAGCAAGCCAGACCGTCACCGGAGAGTCGAGTGAAGCGCAAGGGCCTGTCAGTTCTTTTGTTGCTTTTTGGAGTTGTTTTAATAAGACCGGTTTTTGCTGCCCAGTCCAGCGCGAGCCAGCCGGTGAACTCTACCCAGTTGACTGCTTGGCTGATGGCTGGTGTGCCCGGCAATCGCCTGGTCAGAATAGTTCAGGAACGGGGAATCGCCAACGTCCCGGGCAAAGAACTAATTCACCAACTCGAAGCCGCCGGCGCGGATGCCAATCTGATACATGCCCTGAAGAGCTTGAAGCGGTCCGCGCCCGCTGATTCCTCAACCTCTGAGATTCCTGCGCCCCAGATTCCTGGGGCCCTGGTGCAGGCCGCCGCGAATGCTCGGGCTCAACATTTTCACGAAGCCGAAATCGCTCTGCGACAGGCTTTAATCGCCGATCCTCAAAATGCCGCATTGCACTTCGCCCTGGGCACCATGCTCCGGCAGCAGGAACTCTGGGACGACGCCATCGACGAGATCACGCTCTCCGCGCAGCTTATGCCGGATTTCCCTGAGAACCACAGCAGCCTGGCGTATATCTTCTATCGCCTCGATGATCCTTCCGACTCGATCGCGGAGGCGCGCACCGCGCTCAGCATGGATCCGCAGAACGCGGAGGCCTACCAGTTCCTTGGCCTCGCTTTTTTCTCCGACGGACAATACAGCGCATCGGCTCACGCTTTCGCTGAGTCGCTTGCCCGCGACGCCGATAACCCCGATACCTATTACGATTTGGGCATCACTCTGCACGCCGATGGAAACCTGCCCGCCGCGATTGCCGCCTATCGCCACGCGATTGGTCTGAACTCGCGTTTCTGGCAGGCCCACTCCAACCTGGCGCTGATTTTGCATGAGCAAAACAAATTGAATGAAGCCATCGCCGAATATCGCGAAGCCAAGAAGCTCGCGCCTGAAGAAGCCTCGGTGCGAAACAACTTGGGCAACACGTATTGCGACAAAGGCGACTTCGATGCTGCCATGCTCGAACTGCGCGAGCTTTACCGCCAGCATCCCGAGTGGGAGCAGGGACACGGTTGCCTGGCCCATGCCTACATGGCGAAGAAAGATTACGCCAACGCCATTAATGAATTGGAGCTGGCAGTTCGCGAGAACCCTACCGGTTCCGCGGAACACCGCGTCCTCGGCGAAGCTCTGCTGCTCGATGACAAGCTGGAGGACGGCATCCGCGAATTGCGCCTGGCGGTTACGCTCAATCCCGATTCCGACTCGGCTCACCACCTTCTCGGCACAGCACTGTTCCAGCAGCGGCAGCTGCAGGCTGCAGAAAAGGAATTCCGCGAGGCCCTGCGCCTTAACGCATCCCCCGACAACCACTACGCTCTTGCAGCCTGCCTTATGACCATGAACCGTTATGAGGAAGCTTTGTCGGAACTGGAGACGGCGGCGCGCCTCGATCCCGAGCGCCAACTCTATCGCGCCCGCCGCGACGAGCTTCTGAAACTGATGCAGATGAAGGACACAACCTCCAGGTAACAGCTCCGCAGGGACAGTACCTGGAAGTGTACTCCCGGCATGTTCGTCCGGGCGCGAGACTGCTTACACTGGAATGCAAGGGCTGCAGGCTCATGCGAAACGATGAAGCTACGCGCTCCCAAGCATTTTTCGGTGATTGATCATGGACTTGACAAGATCCACAGCGGCCGCCGCCAAGCCAGCACAGACCGCCCCACCGCCGGAAAGCAGCGTCCGGAACGACCTTCGGAAGGATATTCGAAGCGACGTGCCGAATAACGTGCAGAGCAGCGTTCAGAGTAGCAACGTGCAGAGTAACGTCCGAAACGATCTGCGGAACGCCGTCCGCCACGATGCCAAGGCCCAGCAGCCCTCCGGCTTTGGCCTCCCTTGTTCGAACTGTCGTCTTTATTATCCCGCCAACCTCGACGTATGCCCTGCCTGCAACAGCCGAGTGCGTGTCTCACCCCGCGCTGTACCTGCCATTCCCAAGGCCCAGCTTGCCGCGGAATCCACGCCCGATAGTGCTGTTGTCGAGCGGGAGAGAGAGGCATTCCTGAAGGAGCTTGAGTCGAAAATTTCCGCAACTCCCGAGGACGTCGCCAGCTCAAATGCGATTTGCAGTCTGGAGAATCACCGCGCTCAAGACGACGAGCCTGCCTCGATTTGCAAACCGTGTTACGCGCGCCTGCAGGAGCGCATCGATGTTTTCGAAGGCGCACTGCACATGGATCTGAAAGAAGCGGCGCAGATTATTTACGACGCGGTCTGGGCCGATCCCTCCGATCCCAGCAAGACCTACACCAACGCAGCCAGCGCGCTGCTCAGCGAATTGCGCAAACGCTCCGGAGTTTCCAGCGTGCTCGGCCCCTTCCATCCGCGGGGCAACTAGGGCCGAGAGACGGGCGCCTGAACTGGCGACGATTTCACTTTGCCCGCAAGATTCGGATAGTCCGCTCCGTCCTCTTCGCCATACGCTGTTCCTATCATGACTTCCACCAACCTGACTTTCCCAATGCTGACCGCGAATGCCATACTCACCAAGGAAACCCTGAGCGAAATGCCGGCACGCTCCAATTCGGCGAAACACAGCGAAGCGCAATCAGGCGAAGCCCAATCAGGCAAGGCCCGATCAGGCAAAGCCCAATCAAGCGAAGCCCAGCGCTGGAATGCAGTCCTCGCGCGCGATGCCGCGCACGACGGAGAGTTCGTTTTCGCTGTCTCCAGCACCGGCGTCTATTGCCGGCCCTCGTGTGCCGCGCGTCGTCCGCGGCGCGAGAACGTGGCATTCTTTTCGCAGCCCGAGCAAGCGGAGAAAGCCGGCTTTCGCGCCTGCCTGCGTTGCCGGCCGCGGTCGGTCAGCGGTAATCCGCAATCCGACTGGGCCAAAGAGGTCTGCCGCTATATCGAGCAGCATCTCGATGAGCCAGTCACTCTTGAGCGCCTGGGCAAGGTGTTTCGCCAAAGCTCTTTCCACTTGCAGCGGCGCTTCAAAGCGGCGCTCGGAATCACGCCGCGCGAGTACGGCGATTCCTGCCGCCTGCGCCTGCTCAAACGCAATTTGCAGGCAGGAGACAACGTCACTCGCGCCATGTATGACGCGGGTTACGGTTCGAGCAGCCGCCTCTATGAAAAGACTGCATCGCAACTCGGCATGACCCCAGATAAATATCGCCGTGGCGCCATCGCTGCCACGGTTCGCTATGCCATCGCCGATTCGCCGCTGGGACGCATGCTGGTCGCGGCCACCGACAAGGGAGTTTGCGCCATCCAGTTCGCAAGATCGGATGGTGAATTGATTGAAGGCCTCAAGCGCGAATTTCCCTTTGCCGTGCGCAAGCCCGACCAGGGCGGATTGCAAGCCTGGGTTGAAACCTTGCTCGCAACCATGACCGGTCACGAGTCGAATGCCGCTCTGCCTTTGGATATTCGAGCCACTGCATTCCAGCGCCGCGTTTGGACGTATCTGCAATCGATCCCGTTCGGAGCGACCCGGTCCTACAGCCAGGTAGCAAAAGCGATTGGCCGGCCGAGCGCGAGCCGAGCCGTGGCCCGAGCCTGCGCCACAAATCCAGTCGCAGTTGCCATTCCCTGCCATCGCGTAGTGCGCAAAGATGGCGACACCAGCGGCTATCGCTGGGGCGTGGAGCGCAAGAAGGCGCTGCTGGAACTGGAGCAGCGGGGAGTGTAACGGCGGAGTCGGCGCGGTCAGATCCAGATCAAAAAATTTCACAGATCGAACCAGTTAAAATCCTTTGAATCAGTGGGTTGCGATCTTCTGACCAGGCAACGGTCAGGCTAAAATCCTGAAAGCAAATGACTTGCCCGTAAAATATTCCAGCCAAGGGACTTAGATCAGATCTCGGTTTGGTGAGTGCTTTGGAATCACTTGTCGGGCTGCAAAATATTGAATTCAGTGGAGTTATATCTCGGTGCTATTTATATGTCAAAGATCAAATGCGTATAGAGATGGGGTCTCAGGTTTGAGAATTGCAGTCAAGGGAATTGTGGTTGACACGTGATTTCTCGGCTCTTACCCTTAAGTTGATGGAGCTACATTTCACCCCTGAGGAGGAAGCGCAGCTTGCGCAGATCGCCACGCAGGAAGGCAAGGATGCTGAACGGTTGGTGAAGGATGCTGCCTTGCGTCTACTTGAAGAGGATGCCCGCTTTCGTGCCGCCGTTCGTGAAGGCGTTGCGCAGGCCGACAGGGGAGATTTCATTGAAGAGCAAGAAATGGATGCCCGCCTGGAGCAGATGCTGCGCTCATAAGAATGCGAATCCGCTGGTCTTGCGGATTTATCACGGCGCTAAGCACCGGCCAAAGTCATAAGGGGGCCGGCCGTGCCTTGCCCACTTCTCGCAGAGAACGCGAGAAATGGGGCGCCTGCTTCATTCGTGCACGCGGCTACGTCGCGCCACAACGGCCCAGTTCACCAACGCCAGCGCGATAGTCGCGACGAGAATCAGAGACTGCCCAAAATCTACCCGCGTTACCAGGACCACGCACAGGATGATTCCGAGCATTGCGAAGAAATTTCCTGCGGGCAGGTGGAACATTGCGCTCGCTCCTTCCGGCTGTTTCCGGCGCAGGATGATCAGGGCGGCACAGGCAACGCCGTAATAGAGAAGCCGGGCAACCGCGGAAAGAGTTACATTCCATTTGAAATCGCCGATCAAGGCCAATCCCCAGATCATGGCCGCGAAGACGAGGATCGAAACATACGGCGTGTGAAAGCGGCGATGGACAGCGGCGAAGATCTTGGGGAAGTCTCCTTGTTCAGCGAGGGCGAACACAACGCGCGGCATGGCCAGAATCTTTGCGCTGAGGTATCCGTAGAAAGAAATGAGCGCACCGATCGCAACCAGCGCCGCGCCTACGGGACCGGCCGCCAGCCGCGCGACGTCGGCCAAGGGACGCTGGCTGTGGGCCGCGTCGGGCAGCACTCCGATGACCACCCACTGGATCAGCGCGTAGACCACGGTGCAAAGCAGAAGAGCCGTGAAGAGAGCGAAAGGAGCGTCGCGTCGCGGGTTTTTCGCTTCGCTCATGGGCGCGAGCGCAGTCTCGAATCCGCCGTAGGCAAACACCAGAAGCAGCAGGGCTTTCAGCCACTGGTTGGTGCCGGCAGACGCGACGGGCGCAGAGGCGATGGCCCAGTGCTGGTGTTGAAGCACAAGCAAACCCAGCACAATCACCGCGAACAGCGGCACCAGCTTCGCTGCCGTGAACAAATTGCTGACCTGCGTTCCAGCGCGCACGCCGCGAATATTGATAAAAGTCAACAAGCCCACCAGCGCGGTGAGAATGATGGCGCGAGGCAGCGGATCTTTGGCATGAGGAAAGAACTCGCCCACGTAAATCACAAACAGGTTGGCGTTCGCCGCGGGAGCAGCCACTTGCCCCAGCCAGAGCATCCAGGCGGTTTGAATCCCCATGAGGCGTCCGAAGGCAACGCGAGCGTAAAGATAAGGACCGCCGGCTTGCTGAAAGCGCGACGCAACCTCGGCAAAGCAGCCCATGATCACGCTCATTCCGGCGCCGGCCGCGAGCACGGCATAAGGACTGTAGTTACCGATGAGGGCAGCCACGGTGGAGGGCAGCCCAAACACTCCGCTTCCGATGATGGAGTTCACCACCAGCGCAACCAGGCTCCAGCGGCCGATGGCGCGGATGAGGTCATGGCGAGGTGGGTTTGCCGAAGCCGATTCCATCCGCGCGTTTGTATCACATGTGGCGGACTTCCCAACAGTGAATTTCCGGTTGAGTTTCCCGTACGATGGCTTCAGTAACTATGGGTGGTGACTTTGGAGCAACGGAAGAATCGACGCGCGGAAATGAATTGCCGGGCCGCGCGTCATGCTCTTTGGTGACGCGAAAAGCCTTGCCAGTAGCGGGGTTCGGCGTGATCTGACGCTGGGCATGAGTCTCCCGACCAAAGTAATGGCTTGAATTACGAAAGCGCATGATCGTGGGACATCTATCCGCTGGGCGCTCGCGATGCGATGTTGAAAGGCACGCGAACATTGCTTTGAGCATCGCTTCGAAAGTCGCTTCGACATATGGGGAACGACAATCAGATGGACGATCTACACACCCGGATGGCGCGAGTTACTGAAGATTTGCGCGCGATCCAGCGTGAGCTGAACTACGCGGCCATGCAGGCGCCCAGCGATCCGGAATTGATGGAGGCCCTGAGTGCGCTGCCCGAGACCGAAGCCATCCAAATTCTGTGCAAGGCGCTCGACCAGATGCGGCACTTTCTGTGGTTCTACACCCAGGTGATGAGCAATGAGCCGGAACTGGGTGATAAGCTCCGTCAGTCAAATCCAGCGAAACCTGTCGAAGAGAGCAAGGTGGATACCTCCTTCCTCGATCAACTCACGCGGGCCGATGAGGCCGTGCTGCTGCGTTATCTTGTGGACGCGAAAGAACGCAAGCCCAATTAACGAAAAACCATTGCCACGAATCTACGCAGATTTTAAGAACAAAATCTTTCTCTTGAATTTTCTGGCTTAGCAGTGTCCGCGGACGATCGTTCTGCGCACTTCTCCGTCTGGACTCAACACAATAATGTTGGCTTCGGCTCCGGGTGCGAGCTCGCCGTGTTGCGCGAGGCCGGCGGCGCGGGTGGCGTTCAGAGTTGCGGCGCATACCGCTTCGCGGAGGGTCCAGTGTGAGAAGCGTGTGATGTTTCGAACGGCGCGATCCATGGTCAGGACACTGCCGGCGAGGCTTCCATTGTTCGTGGCCTTTCCGTCGTTCACTTCAACCTGAATGGGGCCGAGTTGATAGGTGCCATCGGGCATGCCTGCCGCAGCCATGGCGTCGGTAATCAGCACCGAGCGTTCATGGCCTACCGACCGCAGGAAAATCTGAATGACTTCGGGCGCGACGTGAATTCCATCCGCGATGATGTCGGCGCTCAACAGGCGGTCGGTAAGCACTTCGCCGAGAATGCCGGGATCGCGATGATCGAGCGGCCGCATGGCGTTGAAAGTGTGGGTGGCGTGGTGGGCGCCGGCGCGGACTCCGGCGCGAGCGGCTTCGAGCGTGGCGTCAGAGTGGCCGATGCTCACGCAAACTTTGCGCCGCGCTGCTTCGGCGATGACCTCGAGAGCGCCGGGAAGCTCCGGTGCGATGGTTATCATGCGCACGTGGCCGCGCGCGGCTTGCCACAGACGTTCAAAGATTCCGAGCGTGGGCTCGACGAGATATTCGGGGGGATGCACGCCGCGGCGCTTGTGGCTGAGAAACGGACCTTCCAGATGGATTCCGAGCGGCCGAGCTTCCATCGCGTCGCCTTGACCGGTGGAAGCTTGAGCGGCTTCGATCGCGTCCGCTAGTCGTGCCAGAGCTGCGCAGGTCTGATCAAGCGGCGCGGCGACGGTAGTAGGAAAGTATCCCGTGACGCCGTGGGTGGTCAGGAACTTGTTCAGACGTGGTAACTCGCCGGGCGCAGCCCGCATGACATCGACGCCGGCGCCGCCGTGCATGTGAATGTCGACGAACCCAGGCGCCAGGATGGCCTCGGCAAGGCCGTTGTTCGCGAGATCGATCACCGTCGCATTCTTCGGAATTTCCCGCTCAGCGCGCGAGGAAACGGCTGAGATGAGGCCATCCTCAATAAAAAGGAGCGGGTCTTTTATCTCTTGTTGTGGCGTAAAGAGGCGATTAGCGGAGAGAACGATCATATTGCGTTCGCATCAACTGGCATCGAAACCTTGTCGGTCCGATCATAGTGCGTGAACAAGTCTGCGTCATCAAGTGTAGCGCGAAAGATGGATCGGGCAAGCTCAGGGAAACGCCTGCAGTTGCGATGTTATAATAGTCGAGCCCATCGAGCAGCAGATCGAGCGGGTGCATGGCCTTTCTTGCTATCGCGCGTTACCGTCGGGGAGTGGCTCAGCCTGGTAGAGCACCTGGTTCGGGACCAGGGGGTCGGAGGTTCAAATCCTCTCTCCCCGACCAATTCCTTCATTGTCCGTTCCGGAGACAAGCGGTAAGGGCGATTTTCAGCACGCAGGTTTGGATGGGTCGCTGACTTCATCTCCGCGGCAGCTTTCAATTTTGGATGGACTTCATCGCGGGATAGATGCGGCGATACGACGCATACGCCTTCTCCATTGAAGGCTGTCCCAGTTTCGAACTGTTGCCTGCGCACCGAGGGTCGGAACGCATCCTTTCCCGCGTTCCTTAGCGTGTGGAGAAACTGTAAACGGTGACCGTGTGGTAGCGCTGTCCGGGCTTCAACTCGGTGGATGGAAAATCCGGATGATTCGGTGAGTCGGGAAAGTGCTGCGTTTCCAGACACAACGCCGCATGCAATCCGTACGGTCTTCCGCCCTTGCCTTTGATCGAGCCATCGAGGAAATTTCCGGTGTAGAACTGGATTCCCGGCTGGTCGGTCAGAACTTTCAGCACACGACCGCTGCCGGGATCGTAGACTTCAGCGGCTTCCGCCAACTTCCCGCCGGCGCTGTCGAGCACCCAGTTATGGTCGTAGCCGTGGCCCAGGTGAATCTGCTCGTCGTCCGCGTTGATTCGCGCTCCGACCGCGGTTGCTTTACGAAAATCAAACGGAGTCGATTCCACGGATTTCAACTCACCCGTCGGAATCAGGCCGGCATCCACGGGAGTGAAGCGCGAGGCGTGAAGAGTGAGTTCATTATTCAGGATGTCGCCTTGTCCGGCGAGATTGAAGTAAGAGTGATTGGTTAGATTGACGACCGTGTCTTTGTCCGTCGTCGCCGAGTACTCGATTCGCAGATCCCCTTTCACCAGCGTGTAGCGAACCACCGCCGCCAGATTGCCGGGAAATCCCGCCTCGCCGTCCTTACTTAGATAAGTAAGTTCCACTCCCTCCGCGACCGGCTTCGCTTTCCATACCACATTGTTGAAGCCGTGCGGGCCGCCGTGAAGAGTGTTGTCGCCGTTGTTCCGGGGCAGAGAGTATTTCTGGCCATCGAGCGTGAAGCTGCCGTGGGCGATGCGATTGGCATAACGGCCAATAATGGCTCCGAAGAATGCGTTCGAAGGGCCATTAAAGTTAGCCACATACCCGTCGGCATCATCAAACCCAAGCACGACGTCGGCGACCTTGCCGTTCCTATCAGGAGCCTTCAAGGAAACGACAATCCCCCCGTAGGTTGCGATCTGGGCTTCGTACGCGCCATCGCTCAGTGTGAAAATCTCTATCGGAGTTCCATCCGGCATCTTTCCATAGGGCTGGCTTGTCACCTTTGTCTTAGCCTCCATCGTCATGGAAAACAGCGCCAACCACAACCCAACGATCACGATCGTTCGCAGGATCTGTTGCACTCTCATCGCTGCTCCTTAAGGTTTTTCTCTGCTACGTTGCGTGGCCTGCGGCAGAGTTTGCCACTGCAATTAATGTTGGCAGAAAAGCAAAGATAACAGATCCCAGGCTGACCACGCTCTTGCTCGGAACCAGCACCGGACGGCCCAACACGTTGGCATAGACCTGGTTCAGGACGTCATTCTTCCGAGCGACGCCGCCGGCATTAATCACACGCTTAATGTGCACACCATGCCCCGCCATGCGATCGAGGATTACGCGCCTATGAAACGCTGTCCCTTCGCTTGCTGCGAAGAGTTCATCCTGGGCCGTGCTCTGCAGACTGCATCCCAGTGTAACCCCACGGAGGATGGGATTCACGAGCACGGTGCGGTCGCCGTTGTCCCACGTCATGCGCAGTAAGCCGGTCTGGCCTGCTCGGTGAGGGGGGTTCCGGAAGCCAGTTGCAGGGCGTGCATTCCCAGCACGCCGCAAATATCCACCTCGCAGCCTGAGGCTGGGTAAACGCTTACCAATAACCGAGAGCGCATGGGCTGTAGGCCGCGAGTCCATTCGGCGGGATGGATCCGGCGCGTATAGTGGGGACGACGCTGGAAACCGCAATGACCGCATTAAGGCTTAAATCGGCCCTCGGCCGTCATCTGTTTGGAGTGGCGGCTCTTGCTTCTGGACTCATCACGCTGGCCTGGCACGGCTACAATGGCTGGCATCAACTCTACGTTGTCTATGCCGGCGGCGCTGCCCTGATCCTCGGTGGCGCTGTGATTCAGTTCCGTCGGACGGCGAAAGCGGGCGCAGCCCTACTTGCTGCCAGTTATCTGGTTTTCGCCTTACTGTGCGTGCCACAAATATTCGCTGCCCCGCGAATCTACAATAGCTGGGGCAACTTCTTCGAGCAGTTCTCGCTCGCAACCGGAGCGGCGATCGTTTGTGCGCGCTGGTCATCGGCATGGTCACGGTCACCGGAAACGGTTTGTCGGATCGGCCGCATTCTATTGGGGATGTGTGTCGCTTCCTTTACGCTCTCACAGGCGATCTATCTTCGCGCAACGGCCAGTCTTGTTCCGAAGTGGATTCCGCCAAGTCAGATTTTTTGGGCGGTAGCGACGACCGTTTTTTTCGCACTCGCGGCCGTGGCTCTTCTTGCGAATCGGAAGGCTCTACTCGCGGCTCGCCTGCTGACCGTGATGCTTGTGAGTTTTGGGCTACTCGTCTGGGTGCCGTTGACACTTTCCCATCCCTTTAGTCATACGAGTTGGAGCGAAAATGCTGAGACCTTCGCCATTGCCGGAGCCGCATGGATTCTCGCTGATCTCCTCGGCGAGTATCGGCCTCAGGACCGCTACTAGTTTGAACAGACTTTGGAGCCTTCTGAATTAGTACCGGCTTTAGTACTCGTTGAATCTGCATTAGTACTTCGCTTATTGGTCCCCTCAGTACCGCCTACGTCCCGCCGCTTTGAATTCTGCATAGATCTCTTTTGAACCTTGTGCTTGCAGGGTCAACGACCTATGCTCTGCGCTGGGGTCGCTCCGTGAAACGAGTCCGCGTATTGGTGGCAAATCATCCGCGCCTGATGAGGGAGTTGGTGATGGCGACGATTGCTGACCAGCCTGACATTGAGGTTGTGGGCGAGGTGCAGAACGAGACCGAGCTGGCCGATATCGTGGAGCAGGTGCAGCCCGATGTTCTGATCATCGCCATGGACGAGCCCGAGAAACGCCTCGGCCAATGTGGATTTCTCCTGGGACGCCATCCTGGGATGAAGATTCTGGCTTTGGCGCCGGAGCAGAATCGGGGAATTTTTTACTGGGCGGTGGTCGACATTCGAACCAAAGCGCTGGAAAGTTCCGAAGCCGGCATTTTGAATGCAGTGCGGGAGCGTCCGATTTTGGTGGGCGCCGCGCCGAACTGAAGAATGGATGCGGCGGAGAAAGGCACCTCTCGGCCGGGCTGGCTGCACGATTCGCCGCTAGTGTTTTGAAAGGGAAGAAGTTAGTGCATCAAGCTCCGGTAACTGAGGGGGCGAAGCTGCGGGCCGAGGTCTGGCGTGAGATTTTTCTAATGAACTTGCAAGAAGCATCGACGAATGGGGCTCCCGCAAGCCTGGCGGAGGGTTCAGTTGATCTGAACTGTTATGACCTGAACTGGTATGCGCTTTATACCTGCCCGCGCCACGAAAAATGCGTGGCACAGCAGATCGAGCAGCGCAGCATTTCCTGTTTCCTGCCGCTCTACCGCTCCGTACGACGCTGGAAAGATCGCCGCAAGGAACTGGAACTCGCGCTATTCCCGGGCTACGTTTTTGTCCGCCTTGCGCTGAAGGATCGGCTGCGGGTTCTGCAATTACCCAGCGCGGTGCGGCTGGTAAGTTTCAATGGCCGGCCTGCTGTTCTGCCGGAAGCTGAAATTGATCAATTGCGCGAGCGGCTGGCTCGCGGCGGCGTGGAACCGCATCCGTACTTGCGCGTCGGCCGCCGGGTGCGCGTACGCGGCGGACCCATGCAGGGCCTCGAAGGTATTATCGTCCGCCGTAAAGACCGCTGCCGCGTGGTTTTTTCGCTCGACCTGATCATGCGCTCTGTCGCCGTGGAAGTGGATGAAAGCGATGTCGAGCCGGTCGCCCAATCGAATCGCCACCCGCATAAAACCACCGCGGTCCAGGTGGCAAGCCGGCGCTGACTGGAATCATTCCGTATGCCGCATTCAAAATTCCGTTCTCTGCATATTTTGCCGCGCTGGTCGAAACTTGCGGCCGGCTTCACGCTAGCCGTTCTGCTGCTGGTAAGCGTGGGAGCGGGAAAAGTATTAGCCCAGACGGATCGCGAGCAGATGAGTGCGAGAGGTTCGGCTGGAGCCGATCCTCATGGACGTGACCCGGAGCCGCTGGTTTCGCTTTCCGCGGCTACGATCATCGACATTCTGCGCCAGGAACCCGGCCTTCTGCTCGAGGTTAAGAGGGTCTTGGTGCGCCGGGCCTACGAGCAGGGACGGCTGCTCGATCCCGCCGATGTTACTGATGACGCGCTGTTCCAGTTGCTGCGGGATGACAACAACGTCCGCGTGCTGGCGACCCAGGAAATCGAGCGGCGGGAATATGTTCGCGCTAAGCCCACTCGTCTGGAACTGGAAAAAGACAGGATCGCGAAAACTCCTGGAAGCCGCGCGGTGGGACAGAACGAAGAAGAAAAATATTGGTCGCAACACGACAAAATCGAATGGCCGCGGAGGACGACGCGGGAATCCGGCGCAGACGACGGTTTCTCCGACGATGGCTTTTTCGAGGTAGAGCCTCCCAGTCCGCCGGCGAACAGTTTTCCGGCGCCACCTCCGGCCTACCCTTCTGGCGACTATCGCCGACAGCAAAGCTTGGCTGGCCTCGGGCCTCAAGACCAGAATTCTCCCGACCAGGATTTTCAGAATCAGAATTCACCAAATCAGGATTTTCAAAATCAAGACTCTCAAAGTCAGGATTATGACGGAGCGCCGCAGGATGCAGGCTCGCTGCCGCGCATCGATCCCGCAGGCATGCCCGGGCTGCTCAGTGCCAGCATGGACCAGTCGGGCGCGTCGGGGCAGCGTTCGGGGCCGTCGGATGTATCTTCCTTTCCCACTTACTCCCGCCCGTATGTTTCTTCTGGATCGCGGTCGGGTGGGAACTCTCCGGAGCAATCTTTTTCTTCTTCTCCCTCCAACTCGCTGTCGGCTGCCGATCGCGGATACGGCCCGTGGGCTTCGCCGTCTGGCAGCCGGTCGCAGCCAAGGTTCGGAGCCGAGGACGGCCAGCCCGCGATTCGCCGCCGCGCCAATCCCTACGCCGATGTGCCTTCACTCTACGATCTTTACACCCAGATCTCCCGGCGCTCGCCGGTGCTGGAGCGTTTTGGCGAAGAGGTTTTTCGCAACGGCACGGGCAATTTCAATGAGCTTCCAATGGATTTGCCGGTGGGGCCCGACTACGTGCTCGGTCCCGGCGATGGCCTGAGCATTGAGCTGTGGGGAGGGATTTCCGAACGTCTGCGGCGGGTGGTCGACCGCGAAGGGCGCGTGGCCTTACCCGAGGCGGGGGCGATTCAGGTTACGGGACGCAGTCTCGGCGACGTCCAGCAACTGGTGCAGGGCGTGTTGCGCCGCGAATTTCGCGACGTGCACGCCGACGTTTCCCTGGCTCGCCTGCGCACGGTGCGGGTGTATGTGGTCGGGGACGTAGTGCGGCCGGGCGCCTATGACGTCAGTTCGCTTTCGACCCCGCTCAACGCCCTTTACCAGGCCGGCGGACCCACGGCACGCGGCTCGCTGCGGATTCTGCGCGTCTATCGCGGACAGCAGCTTATCGGGGAAATCGATCTCTACGATCTGCTGTTGCATGGAGTTCGTTCCACCCTCGAACGCTTGCAGGCCGGGGACACGATCATGGTGCCGCCTCTGGGCGCGGAACTCACGGTGGAAGGCATGGTGCGCCGTCCCGCGATCTATGAATTGAATCACGAAGCGAATCTCGCTGAGGCACTCGAACTGGCCGGCGGAGTGCTGAATACCGGCACCCTGCGCCATATTGAAGTCGAGCGCGTCGTCGCGCATGAGAGCCGCTCTCTGCTGCGGCTCGATCTTCCCGAGAGCGATCTTCCCGGGGGCGGCCTGCCGGAGAATAATAAAAATAAGGACGCCGTCACCAGCGCGCTCGAAGCTTTCAAGGTTCAGGATGGAGACAAGATCAGTATCTCGCCCATCCTGCCCTTCAGCGAGCAAACGGTCTATCTCGATGGCTATGTTTTTCATCCCGGCAAGCACCCCTACCGCGAAGGCATGCGCGTCACCGACCTCATCTCTTCTTACAACGATCTTCCGCCCGAGCCGGCGGTGCGGCATGCTGAAATCATTCGCCTGGCGCCCCCCGACTACGCTCCGCAGGTGATTGCCTTCAATCTAGCCGAGGCTCTGGCCGGCGCCGGCCCGGGCGGTGTACCGGGAAGCGCATCGCGTGATCCGAACGTTGCTCCAGGCCCGCCCAATACCCAGAATGTCACCCTGCAACCCTTTGATACGGTGCGCATCTTCAGCCGGTTCGATTTCGAAGATCCCCCGATGATTATGGTGAGCGGCGAAGTACGCCATCCGGGCGAGCATGTGACCAACGGCGAAACCCGCCTGCGCGATGCGGTCTACCTGGCGGGCGGCGTCACTCCGGATGCGTTGCTCGGCGACGCGCAAGTCTTTCGCCGCACCGGCGACGGGAAGCTCAAAGTGCTCAGCGTGAATCTGGAGCGTGCCCTCGCGGGGGACGCCGCCGACAATGTTCCTCTCGAGCCCAAAGACCGCGTGTTCATTCATCGCAATCTGTCGAAGCTCGATCCGCCTACGGTGAAGATCGAAGGCGAAGTGGCCCGCCCGGGAAAATACCCGCTGGGTGAGGATATGTCGGCGGCCCAGTTGGTGCGCCTCGCCGGCGGACTAAAGCGCGGAGCCTTCACCGAGGCTGCCGATCTGACGCGCTACACGGTCGAGAACGGCGCGCAGGTGATGGGAGAACATGTTGCGGTCCCGATAGCCCGCGCCCTGGCGGGGGTAGCCGATAGCGATGTGCGCCTGCATGACGGCGATGTGCTGACCATTCGCCAACTGGCCGGCTGGAACGATGTCGGTTCCCTGATTACGGTCAAGGGCGAGGTTATGCATCCCGGTGATTACGGCATCGAGGAAGGTGAACGCCTCAGCTCGGTGCTGAAACGGGCGGGCGGATTGCGGGCCGATGCTTATCCTTACGGCGCGATTCTTGAGCGCGGGCAAGTGCGCGAGCTCGAAGAAAAAAACCGCACCGACCTGATCCGGGCGGTGGAGGGGCAACAGTCGACGCTCAAACTAATTTCCGACGTGGGCGATGCGGATCAGAAGCTGGCCAAGGATGCTGCCCTACAGCAGTGGCATGCCACGCTCGATCAATTGGAGAACACCCCGCCCGCGGGCCGGCTGGTAATTCACATTTCGAAAAACGTCGCGAAGTGGGCGGGCACTCCCGCCGACATTGAGATCCGCGCCGGCGACACGCTGCTGATTCCGAAGACACCGACCTATGTCATGGTGAACGGCCAGGTGTATAACCCGACCGCGATCGGCTACCGTCCGGGTAAGAGTGCGGGCTGGTATCTGCGCCAGGCCGGGGGTCCGACGAATATGGCCAACCGGAAAGCCGTCTTTGTGGTGCGCGCCGACGGTTCGGTCGCAGGTGGAAAGGTCAGTGGCGAGTGGTTTTCAGGCGATGGTCTTAGCACCGAACTGCGCCCCGGGGACATGGTGTTTGTCCCGGAGAAAGCCTTGGGTGGCTCGCCGGCCTGGAAGAACACCATCGAAGCGGCACAACTGATGTCATCGATCGCCATCGCCATCAGCGTGGGCATGAACTTCTGAGCGGGCGTTTTACTTCGTGTGGCGCTGGGCAGAAATTGCGATGGTTCCCTTGATGCTGAGTCTGTTTGTGACCAATCTCGCGGTCAACTCGGTTGCCCAGGGGGACGCACCCTCGGTAATGATGTCTGACACGTCGTCGCCTGGCGCTGCAATGGGCACGTGGAACGTGCCGAAGGAGAGTGCCCCTGGAATGCCGGCTCGCGGAGCCGATTTGCTCCGGCGGTTTGCCGGCGACCAGGGCGCGATCTGGTCGAGCCCGTTCCGCCTGCGGAGAAACGACGCAGTCTGGGCGCTGCCGGCGCTGGCCGCCGCCGGGGCATTATTTGCGAGCGATTCCTGGCTCTCAAAACAAGTTCCCGCGGGCGAGATCGCGCGCAGCCGCAGCTTCTCAAACTACGGCACCTTTTCTCTAGCCGGCGCGGCGGGTGGAATGTTTCTTCTGGGCAAAATGACGCACGATGACCATGCCGCCGAAACTGGATTGCTGGCAACCGAAGGGGCGCTGAACGCCGCGGCGGTCGACTACGCTCTTAAGTCGATGTTCGAGCGGCAACGGCCGTACGACGGAACCGGCGGCGGGCACTTCTTTGCCGGCGGCGGATCGTTTCCCTCCGAGCACGCCGCCGTATCCTGGGCCGTGGCCGGAGTAATCGCGCACGAGTATCCTGGCACGCTCACCAAGTTGATTTCCTATGGCCTGGCGTCGGCAGTGACCGCGGCCCGGGTTACGGGCAAGGAGCATTTCTCTTCCGATGCCATTGTCGGTGGCGTGCTCGGTTACTTCATCGCACAACAGGTCTACCGGCGTCATCGCGACCCTGAGGTCAGCACAGCTTCCTGGGGAAATTTAATCGAGACCAATCCCCCAGAACACGATAAAGTGCGCAGCCCGCGCTACATGGGATCGCCCTATGTCGCGCTCGACAGCTGGGTGTACCCCGCTCTCGAGCGTCTGGCGGCTCTCGGTTACCTGCCAACCGCTTATCTGGGAATTCGTCCCTGGACGCGCATGGAATGCGCCCGGCTGCTAGAGGAGGTTGACGATGCGATGCGCTATCAGACGGGGAATGCGGAAGGCGAGGCGCAAGGTCGAGCAGGAGGCGAAGCTGAAGCGGAGAAGATCTACGCTGCCCTGCAGACCGAGTTCAGCGACGAGACGCGCCGGCTGAACGGCGCGGTCAACCTTGGCCTAGGCGTGGATTCGGTGTACACCCGCTTTACCGCCATTGCCGGAACCCCGCTACGCGATGGCTACCACTTCGCGCAGACCATCGTCAACGATTACGGGCGGCCGTATGCCGAAGGTGCGAACGACGTAACCGGGTTGAGTGCGAGCGCGGTGGCCGGACCGCTTTCGTTTTCTTTCCAGGGAGAGTATCAGCATGCTCCCGGCGTGATCTCCGATCCGCCGAGCGTCCTCGAGGCCATCGCAGCGGAAGACGGCGTCGTAACTCCTCTTCCCGACGGTTCTCCCACGATCGACCGGTTCCGTCTGATCGAGGGCTCCATCGGACTGACTTTGAATAACGTCAAGCTTTCGTTTGGCAAGCAAAACCTGTGGCTGGGCCCGGGCGAGAGTGGAGCCTTGCTGATGACCAATAACGCCCAGCCCGTCACCATGCTTGAGGTGGACAACGTGTCTCCCTTCGAGATTCCGCTTCTTTCCCAACTCCTGGGGCCAGTACGGATGATTTCCTTCCTGGGGCAACTGGCCGGGCAAAACTGGGTGTACAACCCTCCGCCGGCAGCGGGATTGAATCCCGCGGTCGATCCGGCTTTTCTCGTGGGACCGAATTTCAGTCCGCAGCCCTTCATCCACGGCAACAAGATCAGTTTCCGTCCGACGGCGAACCTGGAGTTTGGCATGGGCGTGACCGCAATTTTCGGCGGCCCGGGACTGCCTTTCACCTGGCATGAATTTCTCAGAAGCTATTACGGGCACAATGCCAATATAGCGAGCAATCCGGCCAAACGATTCTCCAGCTTCGATCTCACCTATCGCGTTCCCGGGCTCAGAAACTGGCTCACCATCTACACCGACTCAATCGTCGGAGATGAAGTTTCGCCTCTCGGCTCGACCCGGCCCATGCTGAATCCCGGAGTCTACCTTCCCCAGTTCCCCAAATTGCCCAAGCTCGAACTGCGCGTGGAGGGATTCAAGGCCGAGCCGCGCCTGGGGACGATGTATATTGACCGGCGCTATCACTCCGGCTACACCAACGACGGAAATCTGATGGGAAGCTGGATCGGGCGCCAGGCTCTCGGCGGCCAGGCATGGATCAAGTATTCATTCACTGCCCGGACCAGTTTCGAAATCGGCTACCGGCATCAGGAAGTCGATCACTACCTTGCTGGCGGTGGACGCCTGAACGACTTTTCAGCGCGGGCGGAGTGCCGGCTCGGTCCGGGAATCGCGCTTTCCGCGCGCGCCCAATCCGAGCGGTGGAATTTCCCCGCGCTCCGGCCCCGCTCGGAATCCGATTTCTCGGGCTCGGTCGGGCTGACGTTTCGTCCCGGATTGCGCTGGCGGAAGAACTAGATTTGGCTAGCACCTACAACCGAGCGCCCCCATCGCCCGCGAAGGCACGTCCGGATTTTTCACCGGAGCCGGCGTTCCGGGGACAGGGACCGCCCGGGCCCAGAGGAGGCGATCCATCGGCCAGGCTGATTGGGTACCTGACCCTGCTCTGGGGAAAACGCCGTGCGCTTCGCCGCGCAACCCTCGCCGGCCTGCTGCTCGCGACCTTGCTGGCTTTTGTGCTGCCTAAACAGTATCAGTCGACGGTGCAGCTGATGCCTCCCGACACCCAGTCGAGTTCCTCAGCCATGCTCGCGGCTCTGTCGGCCAAAGCGGGCAGCGGCCTCGGCGCCATGGCAGGGGATCTGCTGGGTGGAAATTCCACGGGCGCTCTCTTTCTCGGTATCCTGCGCAGCCGCACCCTCGAAGACCGGCTGGTCGAGCGCTTTCAGTTGAAACAGGTATATGGAGTGAAACTCGAGGAAGACGCCCGGAGCCGGCTGTCGAATAACACAGGCATCTCCGAAGATCACAAGAGTGGCATCATTTCCCTCAGCGTGGTCGATCACGATCCCGCTCGTGCCCCGGCCATCGCCGAGGCCTATGCGGAGGAACTGGAGCGCCTGGTTTCCGAACTCTCCACTTCCGCCGCTCATCGCGAGCGAGTGTTCCTTGAAGACCGGCTCAAGGTGGTCAAGGGCGAACTCGATCAGGCTTCCGGAGACTTCAGCCGGTTTGCCAGCCAGAATGCGGCGATCAACATTCCGGAACAGGCGAAAGCGATGGTCGCGGCCGAGGCAGCCCTCGAAGGGCAGCTGATCGCCGCCGAATCCGAGTTGAAGGGACTCGAACAGATCTATACCCCGAACAATGTGCGCGTGCGGTCGGTGGAGGCCCGCGTCTCCGAGCTGCGCCACCAAATGGAAAAGCTTGACGGAGATTCCGATCCGGCCAGTCCTGGCGCCTCGCAGAGTGGCCGTTCCGCCTACCCCACGATCCGCGAATTGCCGCTGCTCGGAGTTCCCTACGCTGATCTGCTGCGCCGAACCAAAATCGAGGAAGCCGTGTATGAAACCCTGACCCAGCAGTACGAGCTGGCTAAAGTGCAGGAGGCCAAGGAAACCCCCAGCGTAAAAGTTCTGGACGCGGCCAGCCTGCCTGAAAGAAAAGTGTTTCCTCCGCGCCTGCTGATCGTGGTTTGGGGCGCGATGCTCGGACTCGCCGCCTCTGTTCTGTGGGTGTTTGCCGGGACTCGCTGGCGGGAAATGGATTCCTCAAATCCCGGGAAAGTGCTGGCCCAGGAGGTTTTTCAATCGGTGAACCGCGTCATGCCCTGGTCGCCGGTGAATGGGTCGGTGAATGGATCGACGAATGGATCGAGGGTGCACGCTCTGACTCACCGGATGTGGTCACGCTGGGCGGAGCGCAGCCGTCCTGCTGATATCCGGCAGTCCGAAATTCATGATCGCAGTGGATGAACCCGGCCAGACGCCGCGCTCCGCCTCGTTCGCCGGCGCAGCTCGAGTCGGAGGATGGCTTGCTTCCCCGAGAGTTGTCGGGTTCGCCCGGCCGCGCCTCCACCCATTGCGCCAGGTCGCCTTCAGCATGGCCGATCAGGCGCTTTCGGTGGGTGCCATGTTTCTGGTCAACCTGGTGCTGGCCCGGACCGAGACGCGCGAAGAGTACGGAATGTTTGCTTTGTCCTATTCTGTACTCATTTTCTTCATGGGCTTGCACAATGCCGCGATTCTCGAGCCCTTCACGGTCTACGGCTCTGGCCGCCATCGCAGCCGTCTCGCGGAATATTTTCAGCTGATGTGCTGGAGCAACGCCGCGCTGGGCCTGCTGCTGACCGCGGGTCTTCTGACTTCATGTCTAACCTTGCACTGGATTGCGCCTCATCTCCTGCCCCGGGCGATCGTGGGTCTGGGTCTCAGCGTCAGCGTTCTTCTGTCCGGGGCGCTGCTGCGCCGCTTCTTCTATCTGCAACGCAAGCCTGGCCTGGCAGCGGCGGCATCCGTCATCTTTTTCCTTACCGTCGCTTGCGGACTGTGGCTCACGTCCCGGGCCCATGTCCTCGGAAGCCTGTCAGTTTTTCTGGTGCTCGCGGCGGGCTGGCTTGCCGCCGGTCTCAGCCTTGCCGGAAAGTTGCCGCTCGGCAAGAATCGGCCCACCTTCCTTGAACAGGAGCCGGACTACTGGCGCGAACACTGGAAGTACGCGCGCTGGGTGCTGGTGACGGCCTTCGTCTTTCAATTGACCACCCAGGGATACTACTGGCTGGTAGCGGGGCTGCTGTCGGTAAGGGACGTGGCAGAACTGAAAGCCGTATCCCTGGTGGTCGCACCCGCGGATCAGATCTTTATCGCATTGAACTACCTCGTTCTGCCGCTGCTCTCGGCGCACTACGCGGCCAGAAAGATTGGACACCTGTTGTCCGCGTGGAAATGGTATGCGATCGCGATCGCCGCAGCGACTGTGTCCTTTTTCGTATTCATCCGTGCATTTGGAAAACCTCTGATCCACCTGCTTTATGGTGGGCGATATGACGATATGGCTCCGCTGCTGACCATACTGGTGCTGGTGCCGGCGGTCATGGGAGTCGGGCACACCATGAATGCGGCGCTGAAAGCCGCCGAGTCGCCCAAGCTGGTTTTCTGGGCCTACGTTGCAAGCGGAGCGGTCACCTTCGTTGCCGGCGTTCCGCTGGTCGCGAGATTCGGTTTGCGGGGAGCTGCGTACGGCATGCTCCTCTCCGGCGCCAGCTATACCGCCGCCTTGACCGTAGGATTTGTGATGACCTTCCGAAGAGAGCTGCGTCAGCCGGTTGTTGTAGCCGCCAGCTAGAGTCACTAGCGCCGCTCTTCTTGAGAGATTGCCTGAGCGAGAAAAGAATAGGAATGATCAAGAAAGAATAGGAATGATCAAGACCAGAATAAAATCCGCCTGCCAGAAGCTGCGTCGAAGAGTGGATCAGGAGCGCGAGACCGCACTCCTGCTGCTCGGCAAGCAGATGGCCTGGCAGGTGGCAGCCTTGCCGCCCAACACCGATTTCCGCCGGCTCGGATTCAAAGTCTTTTCGCAATGGGACGAGGACGGAATCATTCAGTACCTGATCAGCCACGTCCCCATCGAGAACCAGACCTTCATCGAATTCGGAGTGGAGAACTACGAGGAAAGCAATACCCGGTTCCTGCTGCTCAACAACCACTGGCGGGGCATGGTGCTTGATGCCTCCGCCAGAGACATCGAATACATCCGGCGCGACCGGATCCACTGGCAATACGACCTGCAAGTCAAAGCGGCGTGGATCACCCGGGAGAACATTGACTCACTGATTGCCCAGGCGGGGTTTGGCGAGGACCTCGGCCTGCTTTCGATTGATCTGAACGGCAACGACTACTGGATATGGGAAGCCATCGAGCGGGCGCGCCCGAGAATCGCGATCGTCGAGTACAACAGCCTGCTCGGACTCGCGCCGATTGCCGTGCCCTACCAAGACGATTTCGACCGAACCGCGGCTCATTCTTCGAATTTGTATTACGGCAGTTCGCTCGCGGCGCTCGACCGGCTGGCTCGAAGCAAAGGCTACATGCTTGTGGGCTCGAACATCTGGGGTCACAACGCTTTCTTCGTAAGGTCTGACGTCGCTGGCGAACTTCGCGGCCTCGAACCTGAGCAAGCATATGTGGCGAGCAAATTCCGGGAAGCCCGCGATGAAGCCGGGAAGCTGACCTACGTCCGGGGAGAAGACCGCTTCCGGCTGATCGAACATCTGCCGGTGATCAATGTAGCTACCGGGGAGCATGGCCGGCTGCGCGACCTGGCTGGCCAGGGCGATCCGACTCCCTCAGTCTTGGGAATCGTGGCCGGAGTCCATGCTTAATGCCCATGTTTAACGCCCATGCCTAACGCCACGTCGCGAGACCAGGCGCAAAGCCCGTTGCCAGCGCAAAATTCCTTGCCCGCGCGAGACTTGATTGTCCAGATCGAACCCTGGGTGGACGATGCCGAGCTTCGCGAACTGAAGCGGGTGATCGACTCGACCTTCCTGGTGGAACACGACTTGACGCGGGAATTCGAAGCGATGACCGCCGGGCTGGCCGGGTCGAAGCATGCCATGGCAGTGTGCAACGGCAGCATGGCCTTGTTCGTATGTCTCAAGGCTCTCGGTATCGGTCCGGGCGATGAAGTGATCGTGCCGAACCTCACTTTCGTTGCTACCGCCAATGCTGTGATCCTTGCCGGAGCAACGCCCGTGTTGTGCGAAGTTTGCGAAGACACGTTTTGCCTGGACCTGGAACGTGCGGAAAAGCTGATCACCCGCAAAACCCGTGCCCTGCTGCCAGTACATCTCTACGGGCAAAGCGCGGACATGGGCCAAGTCATGGCCCTGGCTCGCCGCCACAACCTCAAAGTGATCGAAGATGCCGCGGAGGGAATCGGCGTCACCTTTGAAGGCCGCCATGTGGGCAGTTTTGGCGACATGGGCATTCTCTCCTACTACGGCAACAAGACCATCACCTGCGGCGAGGGTGGGATGGTGCTCACCGAGGATGACGAACTGGCGAAAGTTGCTTATCGCCTCAAGAACTACGGCCGCAACCAGAAGGGAACCTTCGTCCACGAATCCATCGGCTTCAATTTCTCCTTCACCGACTTGCAGGCCGCGATCGGCATCGCCCAGATGAAGAAATTGCCTGCCATCGTCCACCGCAAGCGCGAGATCCATGATCGCTATGTCGAGCAGTTGCACTCGCTCGCCGGCCTGCGACCGGTGTTCATCGATCCCCGTTGCCAGCCGGTGTTCTGGTTCACTTCATTTCTGTGTGACGCCCCGGAAGCGCTCTCTGCGTCTTTGCGCCGCCACAACATTCAGACCCGCCACTTTTTCTGCCCGCTGCACCTGCAACCCTGTTATGCCGATCGCAAGCACGTGCAGATTATCGATCCCGATTTTCGAATAAGTGAGCGGATCTACCGGCAGGGCATCTCGCTGCCGTCCTCTTACTCGCTGACCGCGGAGCAGCAGGCTTTCGTGATCGAGAAGATTCAGCGCTTCTATGCGGATCGGAATTGAATGCCTGCGGGCCGATCCCGGCTATGTCGGAGGTCTGAACACCTACATCCTCGGCTTGCTCGATGGCCTGGCGGCAGCTGGGAGCGGCCACTGTTTCCAGCTTTACGTAACCGACGGCAATCGAAAGTTGTTCGCCAGATATGAAGGTGTAGAAAACTTTGAACTGGTGGTACTCGACGGGGCGTCTTTTCGCGTACGTCAAAAAGTGTGCCGCGCGGCTTTGCTCGCGCCCGGGGAGGATTTGTACCGGCAAATGAGCGCGCGACTCTTCGAACCTCAGCGCGAGATCATGGACGCGGGCTCCGACCTGATCTACAACCCGACCGTCAGCCTGCTCTGTTTCGACCACCAGAAACCAACTTTGCTCTCCATGCACGACATCCAGCATCTGCACTACCCTGAGTTTTTCAGCTGGCCCCGGCGGCGCAGCCGGAAGGCTACTTGCAGCCTGAGCGCGGCCTGTGCCAGCCACTTTCAAGCCAGCAGCGAATTTATCAGGCGCGATATGCTGGCTCATTTCCCCGGCATTTTGCCCGAGCAGATTACGGTGATTCCCGAAGGCGTCAACCTCGAGGATTTTTCCACGCCGCGCAGCGTTGCGGCACTTGAGCGCTACAAGCTGGCGCCACGTTTCCTGTTCTTTCCCGCCCAGCTCTGGCCGCACAAAAACCATTTGACCGTGCTCGAAGCTCTGCACCGCCTCGAGCAATGCCATGGCGTGAGGATCCCTTTGGTGATGACCGGCGCGCGTTATTCCGCTGCGCCTGCGATATTTCGGTTCCTGCGCGCGCATCGGATGAATTACGTCCGCTACCTGGGCACTGTGCCCTTCGAGGACCTGGTAGCCCTGTATCAGCGGGCAGCACTCGTGCTCTCGCCCAGCCTCTACGAATCGAACAGTCTGCCGATACTTGAAGCCGCGGCCGCAGGCACGGCGGTAATCGCCTCCAAAATTCCGCCGAACCAGGAACTCTCCGATTCGCTGCGGCTGAACCTGTTCGAACCGCTCGATCCCCGGGAGTTGGCCGCACTCATTTTCGAACTCTGGCGGAACGAAGGAGTTTACCGGGAGCAGGCGGTCTGCAACCGCAGTCAGGTTGCGCGCTTCACCTGGGAAAACGCCGCCCGGCAATACTTGAGCTTGATGGAGAAGATGGGAAATGCATTTCGTCCCACCGACCAGTTCCAGACCGCCGCAGTCCTGGTCCAGTAATGGTGCGCCCCAAGCTCTTATGCAGAACTCTCATAAAGGTTGATCGAAGTGAAAAGATTAGGGGTCATCCAGCCGCATCTCACCAATGCCAGCCGGGAGATGTTTCTCGAACTGACCGAGCGCTGCCCGCTCGATCTGGTCGTCTCGCCGGCGCCGGCGGGCATGGGTTTTGGGGTGCCTCCTATTCCAGACGGACCTCGGATACGCGTATTTTCCGGCCCCACGTTCAGGCCTCTGGGCAAGTGCCTGGGATGGATCCAGTGGAGCGTGGTGAAATACATCTTCCATCTGCGCGAGCGTCCGGGGGCGCTGTTCCTCAACGCCAATCCCCGCTACCTCACCTTCTGGGTTGCTCTTCTGTGGGCCCGTGCGCAGGGCATACCCGCCTATGTTCATGGCCATGGGTTCTACCGTCGCAGCCGCATCGGTGTCGCCTACCGGCTGATGATGATGGCCATGTTGAAACTGGTGACTGCCTATATCTGCTATGCCCCGATCGTCCGGCAGGCGTTTCTCGATAACGGATTTCCCCGGCGAAAACTGGTCGTGGCTCACAACTCGCTCATCAACCGTTTCCCGGTTCCGCCCGAAGAGAAGACGGGAACGGAGCCGGGCATCCTGTTCGTCGGCCGTCTGCGGCGGCAAAGCCGTCTGGATCTGCTGATGCGCGTAGTCGAAAGAATCCGCCGAGAAGACGGCTTGCCACTGCTCTTGCATGTGATCGGGGATGGCGAGGAAGGGGATGCGCTGCGGCGCGAGGCACAGGGCTATCCGTGGGTGGTCTTCCACGGCGGCGTCTACGATGCGCGGCAAATCCGCAAGATCTCGCTCGATTGCTTTGCCGGATGTTATCCCGGCAACGCCGGCTTGAGTGTCGTGCATATGATGTCGTTGAGCCTGCCGGTGGTTACCCACGACGATCTGCGGGCGCATGGTCCGGAGCCAAGCTTTATCCGGGACGGTGTCAGCGGCTGGTTGTACGACCACGCCGATCCCGAGTCAGCGCTCCACCAGGCAGTGCGGTCGCTCGCCTCCGATCCGGCAAAAGCGGCCGAGATGCGGCAAAACGCTTTCGCCGACTACCAGAGTCTGGCGCATCCGAGCCTGGCGGAAAGGCTTTGGACGATCATGGGTGGGAGCGAAAACCCGCGGCCGGCGGCCGTCTCCGCGGAAGTTCTCCCGGTCGAACTCTCTTCACGAACGCGCAGCGAAGCTGGGCATCCTTAGCCCGGACTGGGAGGCGCTGCCCTGCCTCTGAGTTGCAGTTTTGCTTTGAGCGAGAAAGAGAAAAAGAACAAGAGGATGATTCTCTTCTATCGATTCCTTCTGGCGATTCTCATAGCCACCTACGGGTGCGCACTCAGCCGTGTGAAGCAGAACTCGGTTGGTCTGACGCCTCTGCTGGGTTGGCTGATGGGGTTCGGATTCTTCCTGCTTGGTCCACTCACCATCCTTACTCTTCATGGGAGCTACGAAATGCCGCCGTCGGATGGCATCACGGAGGCTTGGAGCAAAGTAAATCTTGCGAATCCTGTTTTTTTTCGACCGTTCCTGGTGATCTGGCTTTCCTTGATGCTCACCTGCATTGCTGCATTCCTGTTCAGCAACGCACCTGCGTCCCGGGACGGCGGGGAGAATCATGCGGTCTCGATCCCCAAACTCGAGCGCGCCATTCGGATCACCATGGTGCTATCGATCATTGATTGGTTCATTTTAGTGTGGCTGGTGGGAGGCTTCGGGGAATTTGCCGTCTCCCACTGGTACCTTCGCAATGTGTGGCTCGAAGAGCGCTACGGTGGCAGCTTTACTCTTTTCGCGAGGTTGGCTCTGGCCAACCAGTTGCTCTTCACCGGTGCGGCGGCGCTGCATACGAGCCTGGGGCTGCGCGACAGAAACCTGCGCTGGGGCTTCACATCTCTGATTGCGCTTTTCCTGCTAATGGAGATGGCGATGAGCGGCAACCGCATCTTCATCGCGTTTTACCTGCTGGCCTTCCTCACTTCCTGCTGGCTCTACGGCAGAAGAAAGCTCATCGGAGTCTTGCTGGTAGCCTCGCCGCTCCTGGTGCTCATCTTCAGCGCTTGGGGGGCGGTGCGGCACGACTTGAGCAAGCTCCCCGATTCGGTGGACACTGAAATCGTTGAAGCGGACCTGGGCAGCCGTGCGCTTTCCAGCCTGATGTATGCCACGGAAGGCCATGGGGTGCTACTCCTGATGCACGTGGTAAATGATTTTGGCGGCAGGTTCGCCTATCTTCACGGCAGCACCTACGGTCGGCTGCTCACGTTCTGGTTGCCGAGAAGCGTGTATCCGGAGCGCCCGCTCGATTTTACGAGTCAAGCCGCTCTGTGCTACCTGCCGGGAGAAAGCACCAGCCTGTGCGCCACGGAGCTGGGGGAAGCCTACGCAAATTTTGGCCTTATGAGTCTGCTGGTCTTACCCATCATCACCTGGCTGGTAACCAGGTATGGGGATTGGCTCGGGCGCCGGGAGGATGGCGCTCCGTTATTGTCGGCGGCTTCCTTCGTGGTTCTCATCTGGTTTGCGCGCTGCACCTTTGCAGAAAACGTGTTCAACCTGGTCGAAGTGGCGGCACTGATCTGGGTTCTCAAACTGAAAGTAGGATCGCATCTTCCGGCTGCCCTGGCTGCGCAACAGACCTTCCCCTGGACAGACTCAAATGAGTACCTCTGACCTGCATTTCTGAGCGATGTCTGCGTCCCATCAAACATTCGAGGCTGTAGAAGGGAAGCAATCCCGTGGCGTTGCCGGAGCCATCGCAGAGACGGTTGGGAACTTTCCCGCCGACCCAGCCATCTGCGTTGCGTGCGCGGGTTTGACGTCGACCTCCATCGATGGGCTGTTTGATACCCGCTTCGGAATCGAAGGCAGCTTCGACGTTCGCCGCTGTGGACAGTGTGGCCTGGAGCAGCTTTTCCCCATCCCGGCTCCGGTGGAACTGAAGAACCTTTATGAGCGTTATTACAATTTCTCGGGAGTGCAAGCGGCGCTCTACGCCAGCCTCCGGGATTGGTTCTTCTCATCCGTTCTTTATCGTCTGTGGATCCGTCTCGATGGGGATATCTCGTTTCACACTCGACGCGGCAGCGGACGGCTGCTCGACATTGGCTGCAATGAAGGCAGAACTCTGAAGAACTATGCGCGCAACGGGTTCCAGGCCGAGGGCACCGACTTGAACGAAACCGCGGCCGCAGTTGCGCGTCGAGCAGGATTCGCTGTGTTTACCGGGCCGCTCGATGAGTTCACCCCGGCTGCTCCCTATGATGTTGCCGTACTCTCAAACGTTCTCGAACACTCGCTCGATCCGAAAGCCATGTTGCTCGCCGCACGCCGGTTGCTGAACGACGACGGAGAAATTTGGATCAGTTGTCCGAATAGCCAGAGCTGGCTGCGTCCGGTGTTTGGGCGGTGGTGGATTAACTGGCACGTCCCCTTTCACATCACGCATTTTTCTTCCTCAACCCTCAGGCGTCTGCTCGAGGAGAGTGGGTTCGGGCACGTGGAAATCCGGCAGATCACTCCGGCCCTATGGGTAGCGTCTTCGATCATTGCCAGACTGTTCGCCCGCCCTGGGAAGCCAACCCGGCAACTGCGGAATCCTTTCTTAGTCTTCGGGCTAGTGCTCGCCTGCCGCGCGCTCTTGTTTCCGTTTTTTTACTGGGGCAACCGGCGAGGGCGAGGAGATTGCCTGGTCGCAGTAGCCAGCAAGACCGAGTGACCGTGGTGGCGACGGATAGCACGGCATGGCTGACGGAATAGAAGTGAAAAGCTTCAGAATCTCGATCTTCGCCTTGCTGGCATTGCCTTTACTCTCGGCGTGTGGCAGTGCGCAACTCATTGGTCAGTGTGACATTCAAAGAGCCGTTGACGCAGGCGGGACGGTCCGGTTCCCCGCGGGAACCTACCTTCTTACCCGGACCATTGTGGTTCGCAAAAGCCACACCGTCATTCAAGGTGCGGGCCGGGGCACCACCTTCGTGTTCAAGCCGAGCCTCCCACAAGTTCACTGCTTCAACGATCGAGCCTTCACCACGCCCTGCAACGTCGCCGACGGCGCCGGGCGGCAAATCGCCGGTTCGATTGCGCTCGGGAGCAGTTCTTTCGAGGCTTCGGATTACGTGGATGATCTTCGGTCTGGTGACTGGCTTCTCGTGGAAGAGAAAGACTCTGAACCCAGCGAGGTCGTCATCATCGACTGGGCACAGGTTGCCTCGGCGTCGGGAAACACAGTCGTGGTTCGGACTCCCTTCCGCACCGCCTTTCCCGACAGCCGTCCCTGGGAGCCGGGCCACAGCGGTCTCGGTTTCCTGGTCATGCCCAAGTTAGTCGGAGGGGTCCAGTTTCGGGATTTCACCGTCCTGGTTCCGGATTCAGGTTTTGATGCTCCAGGGATTTCGGTTTTTGCGGCACAGAATACCGTGATTCACAATGTCGAAGTGCACGATGCGAACGGCCAACCGTTGTACAGCTATCTGTCGCAGGGCCTGACGGTGACTAACTCACGGGGATACGGGGACCGGGTTCTCAACGAGTTTGCTGCAACCGTTGATTTGCGCATAAGAAACAGTACTTTCAGTTCCAATGACGCTGCTCTTGGACTCGACTTTGGCACCGGCTTTTTTGAAGTCGAGCGCAACACGGTGCCCGCGAGCGTCAATATCGGCATGTATCTGCTCGACGGGGTTCATGACGGCACAGTCACCCGCAACTCGATTCAGTTCGTAAGGAGTTCCGGGAGCGCAGTCGGAATGCTGGCGCGCGGGACCCAGCGCGTAACCGTTGTGAACAACTACCTGGAGGGAGGCGAGGGACGAGCGAGCCTCGGAATATCGATCGGATCCGCGTATGACGGCCTGAGCCAGCCGATATTCTCCTTCGGAAACGTGGTGACCTCCAATTGATTTGGCCCGTCTTGGTCAATGGATTACGACCCGACGAATCAGCCCTAAGGGCCGCCGTCTGCAAATCCAGCGCGGCATCGGTAGGACCTACTGACATTCACCATTTTTTCCCCAACTGCACTGGATTCTGAATTTATGGCTTCTACTTCGAAATGGGTTTCCGCCGCCTGCATTTCCGCTCGCAATCTGGCTCTGGGCGGCTCCGTCGCCTCGCTTTCGCTCGTCGGGAAACCGCGCACCCTGTTTGAGTACGCCACCGAATCGCTTTTCCTTTACAAGTCGCTCTCCGGCAAACGCGGAGTGCCCGAGAAATTTGTTTTCGAAGTGCTACCCGGCAACCGGCAATACGAACTCGCGATCGCAAATTTTCAGTGTGAAGAAGGCTGGATGAGGCGTACCGGATCTTATTCGACGGACCTGATCAGCTTATGTCAGTTGTGCCACGTGCTGAGTCCCAAAACGATCTTTGAAATCGGCACGCTCCGGGGCTACACCGCCCTACACCTAGCGATGAACAGCAGTCCCGATTGCAGGATTTTTACTCTTGATTTGCCGAAGAACGACCTGCCAAGGGGCGATCCGTCGAAAGACGATTTATCGAGAGGCAACGCCAAGGTTAAAGTCCAATTGCGCACCACCCTGATGGATGACCTTCACAGCCAGATGGAAGTCGGGGAATATTACTTTCGCGGCACTCCGCACGCCGATCGCATTCAGCTTCTTTTTGGCGACAGCGCGGTCTTCGATTTTTCTCCCCACCACGGCAAGATTGACTTGTTTTTCATCGACGGAGCGCACTCCTACGACTACGTTCGCTCCGACACGGAAAATGCTCTGCAGTGTGTTCGCCCGGGCGGAGTGATCGCCTGGCATGACTTTGGCAGGGTGGGCCTCAACCAGGTTTCCAAATACATTGTGGAGCTCTCCCGGAAACTGCCGATCTACTCCGTGCCCGGCGGGTCGCTGGCGTTTGCCGTGCTGTAGCAGGCGGCAGAGGTAGACAGAGATAGATATCGAAATCGAGACAAATGAAGAAGGCCCTAATCACCGGCATCACCGGCCAGGATGGCTCCTACCTAGCGGAGTTTCTTCTGGCCAAGGGATACCAGGTGCACGGCATCAAACGCCGCAGTTCGTTGCTGAACACGGAACGGATCGACCATCTCTACGAAGATCCCCACGTCGAAGACCGCCGTTTTTTTCTGCATTACGGCGATATGACAGACGCGACCAGTCTGCTCTGTGTGGTCGAACGCGTCCGCCCTGATGAGATTTACAATCTCGCGGCTCAGAGCCACGTGGCTGTCTCCTTTGAACAGCCGGAATACACCGCCAACGCGGACGCACTGGGAACTCTGCGCCTGCTCGATGCGGTCCGGGTTTTGGGTCTAGAAAAAAAGACGCGGTTCTATCAGGCCTCGAGCTCGGAGCTTTACGGCCTGGTGGCTGAGACTCCGCAGACCGAGCGGACGCCGTTTCATCCGCGTTCCCCCTACGGAGTCGCCAAGCTCTATGCCTACTGGATCACGGTGAACTACCGCGAGGCTTATGGCATGTATGCCTGCAACGGAATCCTGTTCAACCATGAATCGCCGGTGCGGGGTGAGACCTTCGTCACCCGCAAGATCACGCGCGCCCTCGCCCGCATCAAGCTGCGGCTCGAGGATTGTCTCTACCTGGGAAATCTCGAAGCCCGCCGGGACTGGGGCCACGCAAAGGACTATGTGGAAATGCAATGGCTGATGCTGCAACAGGCCGAACCTGAAGACTTCGTGATTGCGACCGGAGAGCAGCATTCGATCCGCGAGTTTGTCGAGGCGGCGGCGGAGGAATTGGGCATCTCCATCAACTGGCGAGGAACCGGAGTGAACGAGAAAGGCTACGACGCTTTTGGCAACTGCATTGTGCGCATCGATCCCCGCTACCTGCGGCCGGCGGAAGTCGATTCGCTGATCGGACACGCGGCCAAGGCCACAGCCAAACTGGGATGGCGGCCTCAGGTCACGTTTCGCGAACTGGTAAAAGAGATGGCGGCCGCGGACCTCAAGGCGGCCGAGCGCGATCAACTGGTGAAGACCAACGGCTACAAAGTTTTCGCCCATCACGAATAGACTCGTCGCGATAAGACCCGCCTCAAATTAGCCATGGAGTTTTCCGACAAGATCTACGTTGCCGGCCACACCGGTCTGCTGGGTTCGGCGCTGGTGCGGCGTTTACGGCAGGCGGGATATGGCAATCTGCTGCTACAGTCCCACGGCGAACTGGACCTCACCGATGCGGTCGCAGTGCGGGATTTCTTTTCCGAGAATCGCCCCCGTTACGTCTTTCTGGCGGCTGCAAAGGTCGGGGGCATTCTGGCCAATGACACTTTTCCGGCGGAATTCATTTTCGAGAACCTCAAGATTCAGACCAACGTGATCCATGAATCCTGGCGCAGCGGGGTCGAGCGGCTGCTGTTTCTCGGCTCCAGCTGCATCTATCCCAAGCTCGCGCCTCAACCGTTGCGGGAAGAATCCTGGCTGGGAGGACCACTCGAGCCGACCAATCGCGCTTACGCGGTTGCCAAGATCGCCGGAATCGAAATGATACGGGCCTACAATCGCCAATACCAAACCCGTTTCCTGGCGGCCATGCCCACCAATTTGTACGGTCCCGGCGACAGCTATCATCCTGACAACTCTCATCTGATTCCGGCGCTGATCCGCAAAATGCATGAAGCAAAAATCACCGGCAGCCG
This sequence comes from uncultured Acidobacteriaceae bacterium, assembly GCA_963807145.1. Lineage (GTDB taxonomy): Bacteria > Acidobacteriota > Terriglobia > Terriglobales > Acidobacteriaceae > Sulfotelmatobacter. The sequence continues at coordinate 55,649 of CAWEBA010000025.1, forward strand.
CGAGGTCGTAATCTGGGGAAGCGGAAATCCCCGGCGGGACCTTCTGTACAGTGAAGATGCTGCCGAGGCCTGCATCTTTCTTCTCGGCCTCGCCCCCGAAGCTTTCAATCAGCTGGCGGCTCGCGCCGACGTTGCACCTTTAGTCAACATTGGCTGCGGCGAGGATATGACGGTGCGGGAACTGGCCGAAGTCGTGGCCGAGGTAGTGGGGGTCACGCCGTCTTTGGTATTTGATTCCTCGAAGCCCGACGGCACCCCCCGGAAGCTTCTTGATGTCGGACAGCTCTCCCGGCTGGGCTGGAAGCCGCGCATTGGCCTGCGCGAAGGTCTGCGCCAAACCTACGCGGATTTCCGTTCGGGGTTAGAGAGCGGCGACTCCAGCCGGGGACGGGCCGCAGCTGTGACCCAGTGCGCATCCTGATTCACGGCCTGAATTTTGCGCCGGAGCTGGTCGGCGTCGGCAAGTACACCGGAGAGATGGCCGAATGGCTGGCGGCCCGGGGCCACGAAGTGCGCGCCGTCACCGCCCCGCCGTTTAACCCGGAGTGGAAAATTGCCCTGGGATTTTCGCGCTGGGGGTACTCGCGAGAAGGCCAGCCTGCGCGAAGCAAGCCCGTCGGGAACTTACCGAAATTGGCCGTGACCGGCGGCCTGACCGTTCTGCGCTGCCCGCTCTGGGTGCCGGAGTATCCTTCGGCGGCAAAACGCATCTTGCATCTGACTAGCTTCGCCCTCGCAAGTTTCCTCGTTATGCTGCGGCAGGTTTCCTGGAAACCCGAGATCGTGCTGGTGATCGAGCCGACGCTGTTTTGTTTGCCGGCGGCCTTGATTACGGGACGATTCTGCAAAGCTAAGACCTGGCTGCATGTGCAGGATTTTGAAGCCGACGCCGGTTTCGACCTGGGGCTGCTGAAGTCGAGGTTGCTGCAGCCTGTAATCGAGTGGCTCGAGAAAAAATCCATGTCCACGTTTGACCGGGTTTCGACCATTTCGGAAAAGATGCTGGGCACGGTCGTGAGCAAAGGCGTGTCACCGTCCGCGTGTCGCCTGTTTCCCAACTGGGTGGACACGGCCGCGATCGTTCCGCTCGGGAGGCCGAGCGCGCTGCGCGCCCATCTGGGCATATCCCCTGGGGAGATTGTCGCCTTGTACGCGGGAACCATGGGCCGCAAGCAGGGCCTCGCAATCCTGGCGGAAGCCGCTTGCCGGTTGTCCGGGCGCGAGGGTTTGCGCTTCGTTTTTTGCGGGGAGGGTCCGGGCAAGCTGATGCTGTCCGATCTCACAGCGCAGCTGGCCAACGTCCAGTGGATTCCGTTCCAGCCTTTTGTGCGCCTCAACGACCTGCTCAATCTGGCCGATATTCATCTCTTGCCGCAGAAAGCAGATGCCGCCGACCTGGTCATGCCTTCGAAACTGACAGGCATGCTGGCCAGCGGACGGCCCGTGGTCGCCACCTCCCGCCCCGGCACTCAGCTTGCCGAGGTGGTCCGGGGCAGAGGGATGGCAGTCGAGCCAGGAGATGCTACGGCGTTTGCCCAAGCGATCGAACAGCTTGCGGATGATCCCGGTTTGCGCGAGCGACTAGGAAGAAACGCTCGGGAATATGCGCTTTCTGAATTGGGAAAGGAGAGCATCCTGTCCCGTTTCGAGGAAGAATTGCTCGTTCTGGGCGCTGCGACGTGACCCAAACCTTGGAGTATTCCGGTGTTGTCTTTTCGCCAAATTGGAAGAGTGCATTCTGCCGGACGGTTAAACGCCTGATCGATGTCGTAGGCGCCGGCGCGCTTTTGATTTCGCTTTCCCCACTCTTTCTTCTCTTGGTCATCATTGTCAAATTCAGTTCGCCGGGCCACGTATTTTACCGCTGGAGAGTTGTAGGGCAGGCGGGCAGGCCGTTCCTCAGCTACAAATTCAGGTCCATGGTCAATAATGCCGATCATCTTAAGGGGAAGCTGGAGGCGTCCAACGAGATGACCGGGCCGGTATTCAAACTAACCAATGACCCGCGCATCACCAGGGCGGGGAAATGGATGCGACGCTACAGTCTGGACGAGCTACCTCAGCTCTACAGCGTTCTCAAAGGGGACATGAGTCTGGTGGGCCCACGCCCGCCGCTCGCGACCGAGTACCAGCACTTCACTGAATTTCAAGAGCAGAAATTGCAGGTCAAACCTGGAATCACCTGTTTGTGGCAGGTAAACGGCCGGAACCAAGTCAACGACTTGGATGCGTGGGTGCGTCTCGACCTCGAATACATCCGCTGCTGGTCGCTGGGGCTGGACGTCAAAATCCTGCTGCGCACGGTGGCAGCGGTGCTGGCGGGTTCCGGCAAGTAGGAAGCAGCAAGGGATGCGAGCCGGAGTGTTCGTTGAGGTTTTTCCGAAGGAGCTTTCCGAAATTATGCGTGTTCTAGTCACCGGCGGTGCGGGCTTCATCGGATCCCATCTGGTCGACCGTTTCTTGCGCGACGGTTTTCAAGTGGTCATCCTCGATAGCCTCGATCCCAGGGTTCATCCCCACGGCCCGCCCCCCTACATGCCGGCTGAAGCCAAGTTCATCGAGGGCGACGTGACCGACCGCAATGTCCTGCATGCGGCGCTGCAAGGCGTCGACATCGTCTCTCATCAGGCGGCGTATCAGGACTACATGCCGGATTTTTCCCGTTTCCTCGAAGTCAATGCCGTGAGCACGGCGCTGCTCTATGAACTCATCATCAGTCACCGATTGCCGGTGAGAAAAATCATCGTAGCTTCTTCCCAGGCGGTGTATGGCGAGGGCCAGTACCGCTGCCCGGACGATGGCGACTTCCAGCCCGTGCCGCGTTCGCCCCTGCAACTGCAGTGCGGGGAGTGGGAAGTCCTATGTCCGGCGTGTAGGGGATCGGCCGAGGCCCTGGCGCTCGAAGAACAATCGAACAATCCTTACAACCAGTATGCCGTTTCGAAACTCGCCGCGGAGAAAACAGCGCTTGGACTAGGCTGGCTGCACGGCATTCCGACGGTGGCCTTGCGCTACTCGATCACGCAGGGCAGGAGGCAATCGCTCTACAACTACTACTCCGGGGTGTGTCGCATCTTCTGCGCTCGGGCGGTGCAGCGCCTGCCGCTCATCCTCTACGAAGATGGGCACCAGACTCGTGACTTTGTGCACGTAGACGACGTGGTCGAGGCCAATATGCTGGCGCTTGAAAAAGACGAGGCCAATGGCCAGGCCTTCAACGTGGGCAGCGGATCGGCCACCACCATACTCGAATATGCCCGCCAGGTGCTGAACCGTGTTCCCAGCCCCGCCGGCCTCGATGTCTCCGGCGAGTATCGCCGCGGCGATAACCGGCACAGCGTTTCCAGTATCGAGAAATTGAAGCGGCTGGGCTGGAAGCCCAAACGCGGCCTGGACGCGATCCTCGACGACTTTCTCAAGTGGATTGAAAGCTCCGGCGGAATCCCGGCACGCCTGCCCGACGCCGCCGCCGACATGCGGGCTGCCGGAGTGCTGCTCAGCGCAACCAGCTAGTGATTCCTAATTCCAAGCTTGACGAGAAAGTCTGACCGGGAAGTTTGTCTAGAAAGTTGAACCAGGATCGCCATGAATGAATTTGACGTTCCATCTTATCTTGAAGAGTTGTCCGCCACCATCCAAAAGCTTCCCCTACCGGCGATTGACCGCCTGGTTCGCGTGTTCTTTGAGGCTTACGAACGGGGCCGGACCATTTTCCTTTTTGGCAATGGAGGCAGTGCCGCGCTGGCGTCTCACATGGCTTGTGACCTGGGCAAGGGCACGGCGCCGGCCGCCGGCAAACGCCTGCGCGCCGTTGCTCTCACCGACAACGTCGCTTTGATCACGGCCTGGGCCAACGACGCGCGCTACGAAGACATTTTTGCTGAACAGCTCGAGAACCTGCTTCATCCCGGCGACGTGGCCTGCGCCATCAGCGCCAGCGGGAACTCTCCCAACATTCTTGCAGCCCTGAGTTTCGCGCGCCGGGCGGGAGCGGCCACGGCCGGCATCACCGGCTTCCAGGGAGGCAAGATGAAATCCTTCTGCGATGTGTGCGTGGTGGTTCCCTCCGACAACATGCAGATCATCGAGGACCTGCATGTCTCCATTTCTCACGCCGTGTTTCGCGTCTTGCGGCATGAGATTCAGCGGGCGAACCCTGCCTGCGCCGCGATGGCTGGGACCAGCGCTGCCGTTGGACATTCGGCGGCTAGCCCACTCTGCTAGGCGCAACGAAAGAAAGCAAAAACGGAACGCATCACGCGAGCGCATCCTGAAATGCTCGTCACGAGATGAAAGAGGGCAGATGAAGATCCAGAGATCACGAGACCTGAGAGATAAGAATCCAGCATGAAACCAGAGCAGCTTCGCAACCGAATTCTGGCGGCTGACCTGGCGTGGATTCCCGTGGCGCTGGCCGCCGAGCAAGGTCTGTGCTCGGGGCTGCATTGCCGCCAGATCCCGCTGGGGCCGTCGAACTTTGTGGTCTATGTGGTGTGCACCGTCTTCGCCTGGGTGTTGCTCTCGGAAAGCCTGCATCTGGATGGATTTCGGGGAGGGTGGCGGCTGCCCGCCATGATTTCGCACCTCTTGTTGGCCGCTGCCCTCCTGATGGTGCTCTTGCTCGCAGTAGCGAATGCGTCGGAGAGATACGTCGGGCGGATGACCCTCAGCGTCTTCACGCTGTTTCTGCTGGTTGGCTTTTTCTGCATTCGCTGGGCGGCACTGCGCATCGTCTTGCAGCGCTACAAGAATGGGGATGTCCATCGCGTCGTGATCCTCGGTTCCGATCAATTAGCGACGGAATTAGCGGCCAAATTCAGCCACCATCCCGAACTTCTGTGCCAGGTAGTCGGGTTTCTATGCCCGGGAATCGAAGGCCCGCCGGTGCGGCCCGGCCGCAACGCCTACGCGGCTTCGACAACCGTTTCCACCATGGAGGTGATCGGCCTGCTGCGGCGGCTCAACGTCGACGAGCTGGTGATGGCGCACACGGCTGCCTCGAATGAAATCCTGAACCTGGTTGCGCTCTGCCGCCAGCAAGCCATCCGGGTCAGCCTGGTTCCGCAGCCCTACGAACTTTATCTTTCGCGCCCCAGCTTGATCGACCTGGGAGGGTTGCCTTTGCTCCAGTTCGCGGAGTTAGAGCCGCCCGCTTCGGCGGGAATCGGGAAATGTCTCCTGGATTTTTCTCTAGGTCTTGTTCTAGCCGCGCTCACCCTGCCCGTCATTCTGTTTTGCGGCGCGGTTCTCCGCGTCTCTACCGGCAAAGCCTTGCGCTGGGAAACGCGGACCGGCTGGCGCGGCGTCCCCTTCTCCATGCTGCGCCTCAACGTGGATCTCCATCCCCAAAGCGGATCGGCCTTCGAACGCGTACTCCGGCAATTGAGCATCTCTGAACTGCCACAGCTCTGGAACGTCATTCGCGGAGAGATGAGCCTGGTGGGACCGCGCCCGGAAGGTCCGGAGCGGGCCAGCCGTTATTCTGCCTGGCAGCGGCAACGGCTCTCAGTAAAGCCGGGGATGACGGGACTCGCCCAGGTGCAGGGCCTGCGCGAACAGCATGCCTCGGAGGATAAAACCCGGCACGACCTGCAATACATGCTGCATCCTTCCTTGTTGAGGGATCTCTCGCTGCTCATCGAGACAGTTTGGACTCTGACCGTTCGTTTGATCAATCTGCCTCGGCGTGCGTTGACCGATAGCGCTACCCAACCGAGCCCCACCCACAGTGTTGCGCTGCACTCGATCCTATATTCCCCCGGCACCCAGTCTTTTCCGGAGATGTTACAGCATGCTCATCGGACGCAGTCCGGTTCGGATTAGTTTCGGCGGAGGCGGCACCGACCTGCCCTCGTATTATGAGCAGTTTGGCGGAGCCGTGCTTAGCACCGCCATCAACAAGTATTTCTATACCGTCCTTGGCAATCGGGCAGATGGCCGCATCCAGGTGATCTCCTCCGATCTCCGCCTGTTCGGCAACTGGAGCGATCTCACTGCCCTGCCCACCAGCGACAGTGGCCTGGAGATTCCGCTCGCGGTGCTCAAGGATCTGGGCGCGGACCTGGCCGCCGATTTGTTCCTGGCTTCCGAAATTCCCCCCGGCACTGGCCTTGGGTCATCCGCCAGCGTTTGTGTGAATCTGTTGAAAGTGCTTACCACCTACATGCGTTCGCCGCTGTCGAAGTACGATCTGGCGGAGCGCGCCTTCCGCATTACTCGCTTCGGCCTGAAACGGCATGTGGGCAAGCAGGATGAATATGCCGCTGCCTTCGGCGGCCTCAACTACATTCGCTTCGGCGCAGATGGAACGACTCAGGTTGAGCCGCTTCATCTCGATCCGGGGGTTCTCTCCGCGTTGCAGTCGAATCTCATGCTGTTCTTCACTGGAGCCGCCCACCATTCCTGGGACATACTTGCCGACCAGGAAAAATCCACGCGCGTCGCAGACGGACCTGCTGTGGAAGCGCTGCACCAGGTGAAAGAAGCGGCCGCCCTTATGAAAGAGGCTCTGCTATGCGGCGACCTCGAGCACTTCGGCCATCTGCTCGACGATGCCTGGCAATCCAAGAAGCGCATTTCCCAGCGCATTTCGAGCGAGCGCATTGACCATCTCTACGAAGTAGCGCGCGAGCACGGCGTTCTCGGCGGCAAGATTACCGGCGCCGGCGGCGGTGGTTTCCTTCTGCTCTACTGCGAACCCCCCTGCCAGGATGCGGTGCGCTCCGCCATGCAGGCCGAGGGCGTGCAGGAGATGGCCTTCGCCTTCGACGGCCAGGGCGCCCAAGTAATCGTCAACGACCCCTTCATCGACCGTGACGAACGTGCGGGAACACGATGGACCTTCCTGCCGCTTTCTGAGGCGGCGACGGTCTGAGATCCGCAAAATATCTCGTGCGCGAGGCCACGCCTTGAAAGCCTTTTTGCTTGCCGGCGGCCACGGTACGCGTCTGCGGCCTCTCACCGACTCCGTTCCCAAATGCCTGGTGCCGATTCGCGGCCGGCCTCTGCTCAATATCTGGCTTGATCTCTGTGCCCGCTCCGGCATCACAGAAGTCCTCATCAACCTGCACGCTCACTCCGAGACTATTGAGCGGCATCTCCAGCAGAGTCGCTCGCCGGTGGATGTTGGCCTTGCAGTAGAGGTTCGCCTCGTCCGCGAAGAACAGCTGCTGGGTTCGGCGGGAACGATCGCAGCCAATCGCGCCTGGGTCGGCTCCGATCCCGCATTCTGGATTCTTTATTCCGACGTTCTCACCAACACTGACCTGAATCGCATGAGTGAATTTCATTTTAGCCACGGAGCAGTTGCGACACTCGGCCTTTACCAGGTGCCCGATCCTTCACGCTGCGGCGTTGCCGTCATGGACCATAGGGGAGTCATCATCGACTTTGAAGAAAAGCCACAAGCCCCGCACAGCGATTGGGTGTTCTCGGGACTAATCCTCGCAGATCGCCGTCTGTTCGATGTAATCCCCCCCGATATTCCGGCGGATCTCGCGTTTCACGTTTTGCCGCGCCTCATCGGCAAAATGCGCGGCTATCCCATCGAAGACTACTTGCTCGATATAGGCACGGTGTCCAACTACCAGAAGGCGCAGGTCACTTGGCCGGGCAATGGAGGCGATTCACTCGGGCCACAGCAAAATAAGAAGCTAGGCTCCCCCGCCGAGCAACCAGCAAGCCGCAGGCCTTCGACGCATCGCATGCTGCCCGGAGAACTCTCATGAGTTCTCAGCAACTGCGAGGTGTCATCTTCGATATGGATGGCGTGCTGGTCAACAGTCACGGCGTGCATCGCCGCGCCTGGCGCTTGTTTTTCCAGACGCTCGGACGCGATGTCCCCGAGTCTGAACTGGATTTCATTCTTGATGGGCGCAAGCGCGGTGACATCCTGCGGCATTTTCTCGGAAACTGTCCCGATCCCGAGCTTGAGGAATTCGGCCGGCGCAAGGATTGCATCTTCCGCCAAATGCGGCTCGAGATTGCCCCCGTTCCGGGCGCCATCCGCTTTGTACGCGAACTTCGCCGCAGCGGCGCCACTCTGGCCTTGGCGACGTCAGCTAGCCGCAGCCGGGCGCGCTCGACGCTGGCCGAATTAGGATTGCTGAACTGCTTCGCAGAGGTCGTGACGGGGGAAGATGTGCTTTTGGGTAAGCCCGATCCCAGTATCTACCGACTGGCCTGTAAGCGCTTGGGGATCGCCTGCGACCGTCTGTTGGCGGTCGAAGACGCTATTTCAGGAATTCAGGCAGCAATCGGTGCTGGCTTGCGTTGCGTCGGAGTGGCATTGCATGAGACGCCAGAGAAGCTCACCACGGCAGGCGCGGCTCATGTGGTGCAGGACTTCGAGACTCTGTCGCTGCAGGAGCTGGAATGCATTCTGTTCCGTCGCGACCCGATCCCTCGCCCGGCTGCTGCGGCCGGCAGCGGCTAAACGCTAAGACCCTCGTTGCGGCAAACCTCCACAATGGACAGCCGGTCCTGCGCTCCCACTTTGCGCAGCATACGATGCACGTGGTTCTTCACGGTTTGTTCAGAGAGGTTCAGGCGAGCCGCAATTTCCTTATTCGTGAGCCCCTGCTGAATCAACCCCACCAATTCCTGCTCTCTGCGGCTTAGCCCAAGACTGTTCTTGAGATGCAAGCTCGGAATGGCGGGGCGGTGCCGTGCCACCCACTGAAACAGCGCGACGGAGAGCGCCGCTGGGCAGACTGCTTCGCCTGTAGCAACCGCTCGAATGGTGCGTGCCACTTCCACTGCGGACGCGTCTTTGAGCACGTAACCTACAACGCCGGCTTGTACCGCACGAAGAAAAACCGCCTCTTCGGCTTCCATGCCGACCATTACTATTCTGATGGCGGGGTCCAGTCGTTGCAGTTCGCGTACGAAACCGCGCTCCGCCAGAACCGGCAACACAGAATCGAGCACCACCACGCTGGCTCGCGTCGACACGATCTGCTCCAACGTTGTGGGGCCGAATGAGCCCGAGCCGAGCACGCGGATGTCATCTTTCTTCGAAAGAATGCGCAATAATGCTTCGCGCAGCAGTCGATTCTCAGCCAGCAGAAAAACTCCGGCAACCGTTCCCGAAAATCCTGAAACTACTGCTCCCATCTGCTGACCAATCCCGCCTCGCACTCTTCTTCCTGGCCGAAAACTCCCCACTGTAGCTGCCGTACTGCATTGTCGCGGCTCACTTCTCCACGCTAGCTGCCCAGTAAATGCGAGGTCAAGGGGAAAGCCTGTCTTGACGGGTTGGCGGTTCCCGCGGCGGGAAGGTCTCGTACGGATTCCGAAAATGGTCCTTTGCGGAGCCAGTGTGCGGCTTCAGTTCTTCCGATTCGTGGGTGCGGTCAGCAGATTGACAAACATCGTGTAAAACTTCTCCAGGTCCACATCATCCTGCACTTCGACCGGCGGCATTTCGATCTTAGGTTTATTCCGGTCCGTCCAGCTCAAGGTATTGCCATAACCGGCGCCGCGATCCAGGTCCACATCCATGAAGAGCGTTTCCTTCTTCGTAATCAAGCTCGGATCGAGCCACGCCGCCGCCGCCAGTTCGTCCCAAAGGTAATTGTAGTTGCCGCGCAGGCGCGCATACTTGCCGACGTAGCGCGCCACCGGCGCATCTGCCGCCTTTATTCTATTGATCAGGTCCGCAGTCAGCCTCGTCTTCACCGAAATATCCACCGTCGTGCAGACGATTCTCTTCCACGGCGCGCGCAGCACGCTGTGAGCCGCTTCCGGATCGAACCACAGGTTGAACTCATGCGTTGGAGTGTTGGCGAACTCAGGGTCGTCAGTCCGCGGATTGAAGCTGCCTCCCATGAACACCAGTTCTTTAGCCAGTCCCGCGAACTCGGGGTCGAGCGAAATGGCAAGGGCCAGGTTGGTCATAGGGCCGCCTTCGTAAATCGTGACTTGGTTAGGAAACTTATGCACCATGCGCACCATAAAGTGCGCCGCGTCTTCATCGGCCGGCTTGGTCGTCGGCTTGCCCTCAGGCATCTCTCCCAGCTGATCCGACGGATGATAGAACTTGGGAGTCCAGGCTCCCAGCCACGCAACCTCGCCATATTCCCGTTCCCATCGTTCCGTCTCTTCTCTTCGCCGAACCAGCGGATACTCCGCTCCCGGCACCACAGGGATGTCGGTCCGTCCAATAAGTTCAAGCATGCGCAAAGTGTGCGCCACTTCCTCATGAAGCCACTGATCGCCCGTCACCACCGTGATGCCCAGGACCTCCACCTGGGGCGACTGGATCAGCAACAGCATCGACTGCTGGTCGGTCCCCGCAGGACCAGCCGCATCTTGATCGATGATGACCTTCCGACTCGTTTGAGCCGAAGCGACAAACGCACTGAGGAAAAGACCGGCGGCAATGCAACGGATGAGGAATGATTTCATGGTCGCTCTCAAGAATTTTAAAGCAGCGCCCGACGATCGCGTCCTTCGATCTTATCGAGCCTTCGCGATTCCAGCGCCAAAACAATGGGCAGACCGAACGTCGGTCTGCCCCAAGCGGAACGCTGTTCGGGCTTCAGAAGTTCAGCCGCAGGGCAAACTGAATCAGTCGCGGATTGTTCACCTGCTGGTTGAGCACCCCAAAACTCGATGGTGAATTGATGTCCTGCAGTCCGATACCACCAAGGCCTCCCATAAAGAACTGGGGATGGTTGAACAGATTGAAGAATTCCGCCCGAAATTGCAGGTTCGTGGCTTCGCGGAACGAGAGCGGGAAGTCCTTGATGATCGAGAAATCCGTGTTCACGAAACGCGGCCCGTACGCCGGAGCGCGGGGAGCAGTGCCGATCTCTCCTGCCGGTGCATGGGCGAACGCGCACGGATTCAACCAGTTTTGAATGGTGTGAACCTGGGTGGGGCAATCCGTCTGGCCGTTTTCGCTGCCGGGGCGATTGGGGTCGCCGACCAGAACCGGGCGATTGAGGCTCAGGAAGTCGTAGTTCAAGTATTGTCCGGTATTGCCCGCGGCCGGGGCCGCACCGAAGGTTGGGCCGGTGTTCGCACTGTCCACCACGAATAACGGGAAGCCGGACTCAGCGCGCTCGATCACGTTGATCTGCCAGTGCCCCAGGACCGTATTGGTGGCGGTACTCCAGTCGCCGCCGAAGCGCTTGCCTTTCCCGAAGGGCAAGTCGTAAAGAACGCTGGCGGTAAAGGTGTCATTCAGGTTCAGCTGCGAGAGGCCCCAATCCAGCTTCTGGGTTCCGGGCAGAGGCCAAAAGATCGCGCCCGCATTGGTGCCCAGCCCGTCGGTCAAGCCAGAGTCAAAGTTGCGGGCATAGGTGTATCCGAGCAGCGCGTAGATGCCGTGGCGCGCACTCTTGGTTTCCGCTTTGATTTGCAGCGAATCGTAGCGTGCCGCCCCCACGCTGTTATTGCTATTGACCACCTGAAACGGGTTGTTGGGAATAATCAGATTGCGGCCGCAGCCCAAAGTGTAACTGGTCACCGTAAACCCTGTACCTGGACATGCGAGAGGAGATCCGATATTTTCGTTCACCTGGCTGACCAGAATGTGCGCGCTGCGCGAGCCTGCGTAACCGGCCGTGAGAACTATGTTGCCGGGGAGTTGTCGCTCGAAGTTAAGGTTGAACTGCTGAACGATGCCCTGCTTGAAATTGCGGTTCATCGACTGCAGCGTGCCGGTGTAGTTGTCAGGGTTCACCGGCGCGTTATAAATAAATCCGCCCGGCACCGCCAAAGTGGAAGGCGCCTGGGCCGCGGGGAGGAGGAAGCCATCCGAGAGCGACCCGAATGGGTTGCCGTAAGCATAGGAGAAGGTCGTCGGATCAACTTCCGCGTAATAGGGAGGGTTCTGCCACAAACCCTGGCCGCCCTGGTTCCACGCGGAGTCGTGGAAGATCGCATAGCCCAAACGAATGGCAGTGCTCTGGCTACCCATCGGCTTCCAGGCTAGTCCGATGCGCGGCTCGAAAGCCGTTTTGTCAAACTGAATGCCCAGGCGTCCGTCCGAAGTGGTGCATGCGAAAGGTAGAATCGAGGGGGCGCAACCTCCTGGGCTGCCTTTTGGGACGAACCACGTGAGCGAGGCAACGTCAAAGTTCGCCTGCCGGTTCTCGACTTCCGTTTCGGGTGTAACCAGCGCCCAGGCTAATCCTAAGTTGACGGTGAGGTTATTGGTGACGCGCCAGTTGTCCTGCACAAACGGACGAACGAGTTTCCAGCGCCGGCCCACCGTCGCGCCCAGGAAAGTCTGGTCGTGCGCAGCAAACACTCCGATTTCGCCCACCAGCACATCAGCCACATCGTCACCGGTGAAAGCTCCCGACTCCGAGACAAGGCCGTCCTGCGAAGCATTGTTGCGGACGTTCATTTCGTTCGCGCGATAGACCACGCCGAAACGGATCTCATGCTTGCCGCGAATCAGATCTAACGTGTCGGAAACCGAGTATACGTTCGTCCCACCCTGGTAGGGAGCAAAGCCGCGGTCGCCCACCGAAAAGTACGACGACATGGAAAAAGACGTCATGCCGCAGCCGACGCAGTCGTTGCTCGCTTGGTTCAGGCTGGCGGGATAGCCGGTTATGGAATCGCACTTGCTGCCCAGATTGGCGCCGGGAATTCCGATGATCGAAGCTTCGCAGGTCCCGGTTCCAAAAGAAAGGATGTGGTTGAAAATCCGGTTGAAGCCGGCGTTCAACTGGTTGATCGTGTTCGGCGAGAACACATGGGTTTCTGACAGCGCCAGGTTTCGCCCGTGATTGTTGATGAACTGATTGCTCCCGAAGGCCGTAGACTCCGACCACGTCGGCGAACCGCCTGGGATGAAGTTGGTTGCCTGGTCGTAGCTGAAGCGCGCGAAGACCGAATCCGCGCTCGAAAAATTGTGGTCGAGACGAACGTCCCATGTGCCTTCGTTGAGCTTTCTGGTGAGCTGATCAGCGTAGTTAAAACCGGCTGAACCAATTGCGTTTGGCGTGGGGTAGAGTGCAACTACCTTTGCGCCAATCGGATTGACCATCGCTGCCGGAATGACGTTGCAAGGAGTGCCGCCAGTCTGAGAGCCATCGCTATTCGGCACGATTCCGTTTCCTGAAGCATCGCACTGCAATGTTGAAAACGTGAATGGATTATTAATATTGGGGAATCCGTCTTGGTTGAATTGTGGCGCCCCAGGCGCGAAACCGGGGCGAGGGTTACCCGATGGATCGAGGCTATAGTCGTAATCGCCATTCGCGTCCGGCGTCACCATGGCAGTAGTTGGAACGAAACCCGGATACGTCACCCCCGAGCGCTGCATCTTGGCCTGATAATCCAGAAAGAAAAACGTCTTGTCCTTCTGGATCGGGCCACCCAGCGACCCGCCAAACTGGTTCAGATTGAACTTTTGCGGCGCCTGCGTGAAGTATTGATCGGTATTGAGCTTCGTGTTGCGGAAGAACTCAAACAGCGATCCGTGCCATTGGTTCGACCCTGACTTGGTCGTAACCAGAACAGTTGGACCGGCGCGCTCACCGTATTCGGCAGAGTACGTATAGGTCAAGACCTTGAATTCCTGGATGTCGTCAATCGAAGAGAAGATGGCAATTCCGCCTTCATCCAGCTGATTGTTGTCGTTGCCGTCGAGCAGCCAGTCGGTCTCCTGTTCGCGAGAGCCACCCACCGAAAGCGAAAACGATCCGCGCGTGGAAGCTTCGCTGCTGGGCGCGCCGTTGAAAAAGCTTTGCGGGTTCGTCGATGCCGTTGTGCCCGGCGTCAGCGTCGCCAGCTGCACGAAGTTGCGGCCGTTGAGTGGAAGGTCGGCTACCTCTTCGGAGGTGATGACCTGCCCCAGCGTCGGATTTGCAGTCTCCACCGCTACTTCCGTGGCACTGACTAGAACGGTCGAGGAGACAGATGCCGGCAGAAGGCTGAAATCCAATTCGCGATGCTCATCGACTTGCAGACGGACGTCTTTCTGCTCGGCGGGCTGGAATCCCTGGGCTTCCACGTGAATCGTATAGAACGCGACCGGAAGCAGCGGGACCAGGTAATATCCCGCCTCATTGGTCTTGGCCTCGCGGGAAATGCCTGTGCCCTGGGAGGTGACCTGCACGGTCGCGCCGGCGACCACCGCACCTGCCTTATCGGAGACCGTTCCCGAAAAACTACCGCTGGCTTGGCCGTACAGGAGCGGACAGGCCGAAACTGCAAGTGAAAAAGCGACCGCAACCAACAGCGTCTTTCTATTCAACATTCCTGCCCCTTTTCGGCGGACCCGCACCGAATGACGAAGTGACTTTCCGCTTGGCGATAGACCGGGAGATAGTGGGACCGTAGAACGGCCTTATAAATGGCATCTCCTTCCGAAGTCAAGACTTTTCGGAAGTAGAAAAAAATTCGCAAGGGAGTCTTTTACCGCTTTTGCACGGAAAGATGACTGCGAGGCGGCCTTGAAAATCTCAACCATGAGACCGATCTTCGAGACCACAACCGGAGACCGAACTCGTTTCAAGCGCGAACCGCCCACTCTTCATCAAAACGCGCGCGATCATAGAAGGATTTCTGCGTCCCAATGCCCGTCGTCGACAATCCAGCGTACAGATTTGCACGGCACACGGCTTCTCGCTCTGGCACGCCCTCCGCAAGGAATACGGAGAAGCTCCCGATGAATGCGTCTCCTGCGCCAGTGCTGTCGATGCTTTTCACGACAAAGGGAGGAATATGCTCGCTCACTCCACGAGCCGCGAGCAGCGAACCGTTCGCTCCCAAGGTAATGATGACTCGACCTATACCGCCTGCCACCAGGTTCTCTGCGCACTTCTTCGCGTCTTCCACACTCCGTACTGCGACCCCGGTAATCGTTTCCGCCTCACTCTCATTCGGAACGAAATAATCAAGGTCGACCAGGGCGCGCATGTCGACAGCCTGACCAGGCGCCGGGTTCAGGATGCACTGAATGCCGTGCCTGCGCGCGAACGCGACCGTGTAGTAGACAGTTTCGAGCGGGATTTCAAACTGGAGGACAATGCAATCGACGGTTTTTAACATCTCAGCCGACGCCTCAACATCCGCCGGCTTCAGCGCGTCGTTGGCCCCTTTCACCACCAGAATGCGGTTTTGTCCGTTGGGCTCGACAAAGATCGGCGCCACGCCGCTGGAGAATCCCTCAACCATCTTCACATGGGTTGCATCGATGCCAAGCTTCTTAAAGTTGTCGATGGTCGCGGGACCGAATAGGTCGTCCCCAACTCGCGCCACCATGAACACATCCGCGCCGCAGAGTCGAGCGGCCACTGCCTGATTCGCGCCTTTGCCGCCGAATCCGAGATCAAATTTCTGGCCGAAGATGGTTTCCCCCGGCTTTGGAAACCGATCCGTGAAGGTTGTCAGATCGATGTTGGCACTTCCAACTATCGCAATACGAGGGCGCCGGGACATGGTTTTCCTGAGAGAACCTGAGAACGCCGAGTCTATTTGGCGCCTCCGATTGTGTCAACGGAGCGCCCCCGATAAGCAATGACCGCCACGCCGGATTTCCGGTCTAAGGTTTCGTTACAGTCTTGTTTTTCGTGCTGCCCGCCTCACTTGTGGCGGATGCATAAAGAAGAGTACAGTTACACACTTTGCGCTGGTCACAGCGCCCCCAGGGAGAAAAGTATGTTTACGCCTTCGACTTTGAGCATTGCGCTGCTGATGATGATCACGAGCGCCGTTTGCTGGGGGTCCTGGGCCAACACCTATAAAGGCGTCAAAGGCTATCGTTTCGAACTGTTCTATTGGGACTACGCGGTTGGCATCTTCTTAATCTCACTCGTACTTGCCTTTACGATGGGCAGCACCGGGCACGATTCCGCTAGCTTTCTGAACAACGTACACTCGGCAGACACTTCAAACATTATTGACGCGCTCATCGGTGGTGCGTTGTTCAATCTCGCCAATCTCTTGCTGGTGGCCGCGATCGACATGGCCGGGCTCGCCGTCGCATTCCCTATTTCAATCGGAATCGCCCTGGTGGTCGGAACTGTATTGAGTTACGCCCTTCAACCAAAGGGAAACGCTGTTTCACTCGCGCTCGGAGTAGCGTGCGCTTTTATTGCCGTGCTCTTGGATGGCAAAGCCTATGGTAGTCTCGCGTCTGCGGGACGGTCCGTCTCGAAAAAAAGCCTCATCACATGTGTAGTGTCAGGGATTCTGATGGGCTTGTGGGCTCCGTTCATGACTCACGCCATGACTCGCGGCAACCCGCTGGGGCCCTATAGCGCAGCCGTTTTCCTGACTCTGGGAGCATTGCTCTCCTGCTTCATCTGGAACATTTATTTCATGAAACATCCCCTGGTAGGGGAGCCAGTCAGCTTCACTGGATTCTTCAGCGGGCCTGCCTCCGGGCATGTACTGGGCCTTTTCGGGGGATTCATCTGGGGCGTTGGCACTGTTTTCAATCTCGTCGCTGCGAGCTTCACCGGCGTTGCCATCTCCTACGCCATCGGTCAGTCTGCTCCGATGGTCGCGGCGCTCTGGGGAATTCTCGCGTGGAAGGAATTCGAAAACTCAGGATCTCGAGCCAAAGTGTATCTCGGCTTAATGTTCATCTTCTATGGCCTGGCGATCTTCCTGGTTGCACGCGCCAACGGTTAGGTCGCATTACTTCCCTTTGATTCTGCTAACAAACAGTTCCAGAAAGCGGTCGGCATCGGAAGCCAGGCACACTCTCGCATTCGGCTTGAGAAATGTAACGCCCTCGATCTCATAGTGGTCGCCATGCAGCACGTTGTTCTCGTTTGAGCCCATGCGGTTCGCCACGGTTTCTCCGCGCGTAAACTCACCTTTGGTTTCCACGTCGATGTGCATTTCTTTGAGCGTTCCGAGAGTCGGGTCCAGAGCAATCCCTACCGCCAGCGGATCGTACATTGCCGCCCCGGCGTATCCGCTTTTCTCGCTGCGAGTCAAATAGAAATCGGCAATCTTCGAGATAAAGTCGCTCTGCGGTCCATGCGACGACTGCAGTTCCGCCAAATATTTCCGCGTAATCAGGGTTCGCTCGCCTACGTCGGACCCGACCATCGTCACCATCCAGCCGGCATTAAACACAATCTGCGCCGCCTCGGGATCGTTATAGATATTTGCCTCAGCCGCCCCGTTCACATTGCCACCGGAAATCGAGCCGCCCATGATGACGATATCCTTGACCAGAGCCGCGATCGAGGGATCCTTCGAAACCGCGAGCGCAATATTGGTGAGCGGGCCCACCGGAATCAGGGTGATCTCATGCGGATATTTGTGGATCATCTCGATAATCAGATCCGGGCCAAACCGAGGATCCGCTTTACATTTCGAAGCCGGCAACTCGACGTTCGCCAGTCCGTTCTTGCCATGCCAGAACTGCGCGGTGATCAGCTTCTGATTCAGCGGATGCTGCGCTCCCCCCGCGACAACAACGTCGCAGCGCCCCGCCAGCGAAACAATCTTCAACGCGTTCTCCAGTCCCTGCCACGCCTCCACGTTGCCTGGCACGACCGTCAGCGCTTCCACTTTGAACTCTGGAGAATTCAACGCGAGGATGATGGCCATGGCATCATCAGTGCCTGGATCGGTGTCAATGATCACGCGCCTCGGCGCAGCCTGCGAAAACACATTGGTCATCGAAGCAAGAAGGAAGAATGAAATCAGAACGGATGCAGCGTTGAGTCGTTTCACAGGAAGGTCCTCTTTCGAAAACCGGTGCGGGCTATAGCAGCATGCCCGCGATGGATGCCGACATCAGGTTGGCCATCGTCCCCGCCAGCATTGCTCGAATCCCGAGGCGCGCCAGTTCGCTCTTCTTGTTCGGCGCCAGCGCCCCAATCCCGCCGATCTGAATTCCAATGGAGCTGAGATTTGCGAATCCGCAAAGCGCAAAAGTAGCAATAGTAAAGGAGCGCGGATCAAGCCCGGCTTTCATCGGTCCGAGCATGGAAAATGCCACCAGTTCGTTCAGCACCATGCGCGTGCCGAGCAGAGATCCGATCACACCGCAGTCATGCCAGGGCACACCAATCACCCACGCAACCGGAGCGAAGACGGCTCCGAAAATCTTTTCCAGACTTGCGGGAAACCAAGTCGCATAGTGGTGAATTCCGCCCATAATCCCATCCGCTAGCGCGATCAGGGCCAGGAATGCGATCAGCATGGCACCGATATTCAACGCCATATGCAGGCCATCGCTAGTTCCTCGCGCCACTGCGCCCAGCAGGTTTTCCTCCTTCTCGGCTCGCTCTTCGTTCTCTGGCATGACCACTCGTCCCGCGGTTTTCGGCTCCTCGGTCTCGGGCACAAGCATCTTCGCCATCAGCAGAGTGCCCGGGGCCGTCATGATGACCGCGCTCAGCAAGTGTTTAGGGTCGATGCCAAAGGCTATATAGGCCGCCATGATTCCGCCGGAGACGTGCGCCATGCCGCTGGTCATCACGGTCATCAATTCCGAGTGCGTCAGATCGGGCAGAAATGGCCGGATGGTCACCGGCGCTTCCGTTTGTCCCATGAAGATACTGGCTGCTACGTCGAGCGATTCCGCGCCGCTGGCACCCATCACGCGGGTCATGATCCAGGCGGCAATCTTGATGACGAACTGCATGATGCCGAAGTGGTAGAGCACGGCGAAAAACGCGCAAATGAAAATAACGGCCGGTAGTACCTGAAAAGCGAAATAGAATCCGAAGTGCGAACCTTGCTTACCGAGATCGCCGAAAACAAACTGTGAGCCGACATAAGAATAGGCAAGTAAGCGGCTGACCGCGTCGCCAGCCTTCTGAAAAAGCCGCTGACCGGCGCCGATCCGCAACACACAGACAGCAAACACGAACTGCAGGCCCAAGCCCCAGGCTACCGTTTTCAGCCGAATAGCGCGGCGATTCGTGGAGAACGCGTAAGCCAGCACCAGCATGGTCACAAGGCCGAGGATTCCAGTGTAGCGTCCCATCAGTTTTTCTCTCCGGGATTTCCGATCACGTGCTGAGTCATCACGCGATGAATCAAAGGTCTTCTCTCACGCGCCGACGAATCGGTAATCTGATAACTCTCCTCTAGCAATTTCCGGGCACGAATCGCGCGCGCTTCTGCATTGTAGTGGATCGTCGCTAGCACTTCGCCAGCGGAAACCGCGTCTCCAACTTTTTTATGCAGCACGATTCCCACGGCGGGGTCAACCGAATCTTCCTTGCGTTCACGGCCGCCGCCTAGTATCACGCAGGCTGTTCCCACTTGCTCGCACTGCAGAGATGCGAGATATCCGCTTCTCGGACTCGAAACGATCATCGTATGCCGAGCCCGGGGCAGTTTCTTCGGATCGTCGATTGCCCGCGGATCGCCGCCCTGCAGTTCAACCATCTGTAGAAACTTCTCGAGCGCCTTGCCGGAAGCAATCAGTTTCTCGCTGTGCTTTCTTCCCTCCGCGACCGTGTCGGCAACTCCGCCCAAATGCAGCATCCAACCTGCAAGCTCGAGGCAGAGTTCCCGCAAATCTTCCGGTCCTTCCCCGCGCAGAAGTTCGACCACCTCGACCACTTCAAGTGCATTGCCGATCATGCACCCCAGCGGCTGATCCATGTCCGTGATCAGCGCCACGACTTGTTTTCCCATCCGCTCTCCGGTTTCAACCATAAGCTCGGCCAGAAAGGTAGCATCCTTTTCACTCTTCATGAATGCTCCGGAGCCGGTCTTCACGTCGAGCACAAGTGCGTCAATGCCCTCCGCAAGTTTCTTGCTCATGATGGATGCGCAGATAAGATAGGGACTTTCGACCGTGCCGGTCACATCGCGCAGCGCGTAAAGCTTGCGATCAGCCGGGGCGATCTCGGCCGTCTGCCCAATCATGGCGCAGCCACAGGTTTCGAGGACGCGGAGAAATTCCTCCACAGGGAGATTCACATTGAAGCCGGGAATCGATTCCAGCTTATCGAGCGTGCCTCCGGTATGCCCCAGGCCGCGGCCGCTGATCATGGGAACAGCCACGCCGGCGGCGGCTGCAAGCGGTGCCAGCACAAGCGAAGTCTTGTCGCCCACGCCGCCAGTCGAGTGCTTGTCGACTTTCTTCGCTGGCAGCAAAGAAAGATCGAGCACCTCGCCCGACTGCAGCATTGCATCCGTCAGTGCAGCCGTCTCCGCCCGCGTCATCCCCCGCAGTACAACCGCCATCAGCCACGCAGAAACCTGATAGTCGGGAATATCGCCGCGAGTGTAAGAGTTCACCATGGATTCGATTTCGTATCGGGACAGTTCACCACCATCCCGCTTTTTGCGAATCACATCGATTGCGCGGAAAGTCTGCGTTAGAGCTGGAGTCGGATTCACCGGAGGCGGAATCCCTCCGGCAGCAGTTCGGTGATGTGAGCTTGTTTAGGGCCGTCGACTCCTTGGAAGAAGATCGTCGCGTCGGGACCGAATTCGTAAATGACCTGTCGGCACGCTCCGCATGGTGAGCAAGGCACTCCCTGGTCGTTGACTACCGAGACCGCACGGATCGTGATCTTCGGTCCAAGCAGCGCGACCGCCGAAAAAATCGCGGTGCGTTCCGCGCAATTGGTCATTCCGTAGGAGGCGTTCTCTACATTGCAACCGGAGAAGATTTTCCCATTCGAAAGCAAGATGGCAGCCCCAACCCGGAATTTCGAGTAGGGCGCATAAGCGTTCTTCATGGCCTTCGTCGCGGACCGCAGCAACTGCGTCGCTGCGTTGGGTTGTAGCTTCTTCTTGCGCATAGGGGAGTGCCTTCGCGGCGAAGCGGCCAAAGCGAGGGCCATTGTAAACCCTCGCCCAACTGTTCACGGCTTTTTCTTGCCGAGTTCGCCTAACTTCCGTCCAGGCGTACGTGGCGAACTCGCTTTGGAGGATTTCCTGCCGTACAATTACAGCGCGACGACTCGTTTGTGGCCTTAGTGCCGCGCGCCGCGAAAGAAGGCGAATTCCAGTGCCGGTGGACCGCAACCATCCCGGAGCACCTCAGGAAATGGCGCACAAAACTGGCGTCCACCAGCCTAATGCGGAATCTTCCATCGCGATTCTCGGCGGACGTCCCCTCCTGCCAAACTCCGGAATCCCTCTCGACCTGAATTGGCTCCAGGAAGTTCGCGTAAACACCAGCGCGGTGGAACGCCGTGCCCAGAGTCAGGTGGCGCGGCGGACAGTCAAGAAGGAATGGCAGGCCGCGTGGCTTCTGCGAGCAATCACCTGCATGGACCTGACCACACTTTCCGGCGATGACACTGACGACCGCGTGCGCCGCCTGTGCGCGAAGGCGCGTCAGCCGCTGCAGCAGGACCTTGTTCGCAAGCTTGGAATCGAAGAACTCGACGTGAAGGTGGCCGCCGTGTGCGTCTATCACGTCTTCGTCGAAACCGCGGTGCACGCCCTCGAAGGCAGCGCTATCCGCGTCGCCGCTGTGTCCACCGGTTTCCCCGCTGGCCTGTCGCCGCTCGCTGAGCGGGTCGCCGAAATTCGCCGTTCCGTCGAGGCTGGCGCTCACGAGATTGACGTTGTGATCACTCGCGCCCTGGTGTTTGGCGGACGGTGGCAGGCGCTGTACGACGAAATTGCAGCCTTCAAACAAGCCTGCGGCGGTGCTCGCATGAAAGTCATCCTCGGCGCAGGCGACCTGCTTACTCTGCGCAATGTGGCCCGCGCCAGTGTCGTAGCCGTGATGGCGGGAGCCGATTTCATCAAGACCTCGACTGGCAAAGAACCTACCAACGCCACGCTGCCGGTGGGCTTGGTGATGACTCGTGCCATCCGCGAATACGCTCAGCAAACCGGTATGGCTGTGGGATTTAAAGCCGCCGGCGGTATTCGCACTGCCAAGCAGTCGACTGACTGGCTGGCCATGATGAAAGAAGAACTCGGGCAGTCGTGGATGCGCGCCGAACTGTTTCGCTTTGGCGCCAGTGGATTGTTGGGAGACATCGAGCGGCAACTGGAGCATCACGCGACCGGACGTTATTCGGCGGAATATCGTCATCCCATAGCGTAGGGGCCGGCTGCCCTAGGAAAAGCGGAGTCGAGTCGATCGAAAATGAGCATCGCTGAAAAATTTCTGACGATGGAATACGGTCCCGCCCCCGAAGATCCCAAAGAGGCGCAAGCCTGGCTGGAGCGCCACGGCCATCGCTTCGGACACTTCATCAACGGCGCCTGGCAGGCGCCAGCCGCTGGAGCATATTTCGATACGATCGATCCTTCCAATGGAGAGAAATTAGCCTCCATCGCTCAAGGTTCTTCCGCAGACATTGACTCCGCCATGCAGGCCGCGCGTGCGGCGTTTCCGAAATGGCAAGCGCTCACTCCGCACATCCGGGCGCGTTACCTCTATGCCCTGGCGCGATTGGTGCAGAAACACTCGCGTCTTCTCGCTGTTCTGGAAACCATGAACAACGGCAAGCCCATCCGTGAGAGCCGTGACATCGACATTCCGCTGGTAGCGCGGCATTTCTACTACCATGCCGGCTGGGCGCAACTTCTCGATCAGGAATTTCCTGAGTACGAATCTTGCGGCGTCGTGGGCCAGATCATCCCGTGGAATTTTCCTCTGCTGATGGCTGCGTGGAAAATTGCTCCAGCCCTCGCCACCGGCAACACGGTCGTGTTGAAGCCCGCGGAATTCACTCCTCTGACTGCGCTCGCGTTCGCTGAACTGTGTCAGGAGGCGGGATTGCCCGCCGGAGTGGTCAACATCGTCACCGGGGACGGCTCGACCGGCGAGGCCCTGGTCAAACATCCCGACGTGGACAAAATTGCATTCACCGGTTCCACCGAAGTTGGACGCGCGATTCGCAGCGCGACGGCCGCAACTCCCAAGCGTCTGTCGCTTGAGTTGGGAGGAAAGTCTCCCTTCATCATCTTTGATGATGCTGATCTCGATAGCGCCGTCGAGGGATTGGTCGATGGAATCTGGTTCAATCAAGGGCAAGTATGCTGCGCGGGCTCGCGCATGTTGATGCAGGAAAGTATTGCTGAGAACTTGATCGCCAAAATCCGGGACCGCATGAGCACGCTGCGCATCGGCCTTCCTCTGGACAAGGCAATCGACATCGGTCCGATCGTCGCGCGCGTGCAACTGGATCGCATCGAGCGCATGGTCGGTCAAGGAGTCGCCGAAGGCGCAACCTGCTGGCAGCCGCAGGTCGCGTTGCCGGCGCGCGGTTTTTATTATCCACCTACGCTCCTGAGCAATGTGCATCCCACGTCAATCGTCGCACAGCAGGAGATCTTCGGGCCGGTGCTTGCCGCAATGACATTCCGCACTCCGAAAGAAGCGGTTGAGTTGGCCAACAACACCGTCTACGGCTTGGCAGCGTGCATTTGGAGCGAGAACATCAACGTCGCGTTACACGTGGCCGCGCGACTGAAAGCCGGTGTGGTTTGGGTGAACTGCACGAACCTCTTCGACGCTTCCTGCGGCTTCGGCGGCTACCGTGAAAGCGGATACGGGCGCGAAGGCGGCAAGGAAGGCCTGCTGGAATATCTGCAGCCGTCGTGGTTTAAGAACGCTCCCAAGTTGCCCGCTGCTCGGCACCTCGAGTCCGCGCCCACAGAACCAGCGCCAGCGAGCGGCACTCCCGCCATCGATCGCACCGTCAAGCTCTACATCGGCGGCAAGCAGACGCGGCCGGATTCCGGCTACAGCATGGAAGTGCATTCAGCCGATGGACGTTTGCTTGGCGAAGCCTCGCTCGGCAACCGCAAAGACATTCGCAATGCGGTCGAGGCGGCCCGGAAGGCGGAGTCATGGGCGAAAGCAACCGCGCACAATCGAGCCCAGATTCTTTACTACTGCGCCGAGAATCTTTCCCAACGCCGCGATGAAATTATCCGCGGTTTGGCCTCGGTCGTCGGCGCAAAGCAAGCCGCGGCAGAACTCGATCTTAGTATCGAACGCATTTTTTCCTACGCAGCGTGGGCTGACAAGTTCGACGGTGCTGTCCACAATCCTCCGTTCCGCACCATCGCAATCGCGATGAACGAACCGTTAGGAACCGTCGGGATCGTCTGCCCCACAGAGGCGCCGCTCCTAGGTTTTCTTTCGCTCGTCCTGCCGGCGGTCGCGATGGGCAATACCGTGGTAGCAGTTCCTTCCGAGGCATACCCGATCATCGCCGCCGACCTCTATCAACTCTTCGACACCAGTGATCTACCGGGTGGCGTCGTGAACATCGTCACGGGATATGCGCCGCAGCTTCTGAAAACTCTTGCCGAGCACGACGATGTCGACGCCATCTGGTCCTTCAGCGATGAAGCCGGCGCAACTGCCGCGAAAGCCCTATCGGTCGGCAATCTAAAGCAGGTTTGGACCAACGAGGGCCGGGCCATCGACTGGTTCAATCCGAAGCTGGCTGAAGGACGTTGGTTTCTCGAGCATGCCACTCAGGTAAAAAATATCTGGGTTCCTTACGGCGAATAATCTACAGAATGACCTACGGAGAATAAGGTCGAATCGGAATTGCTTTTGTCCCGTCACCGGACTAGCATACTTCCGTCGTTCTTCTCCGCTTGGCATCTTTGGCATCACGTCATGCCATTCATGTTCGATCTACTTGCTGATCTTCTATGTGTTGATCTAAGGAGGAAATATGGGCATCGCAGTGTCACCACAGATTCATCCCAAGGTCGCGGAGTTCCTCGAAAAACCGCGCAAAATGTTAATCAATGGCCAGTGGGTAAGCTCCATTTCTGGCAAGACTTTTCCTACCTACAATCCTTCCACCGGCGAAGTCCTGGCGCAGGTCGCGGAAGGCGATCGTGAAGATATTGAACAAGCCGTGAAGGCCGCCCGCAAAGCCTTCGACCAGGGTCCGTGGCGGCGATTGACCTCGTCCGAACGCGGACGCATGATCTGGAAGCTGGCCGATTTATTGGAACAGCACACAGAAGAGTTCGCGTACCTCGAGAGCCTCGACAACGGCAAGCCTCTCACCATCGCGCGCGCCGCCGATGTCCCCCTGGCCGTCGACTTGTTCCGCTACATGGCAGGCTGGACCACAAAGATTGAAGGCAATACGATTCCGATCTCGGTTCCATACACGCCTGGAGCGAAGTATCTCGCCTACACGTTGCGCGAGCCCGTCGGAGTGGCAGGCCAAATCATTCCCTGGAACTTCCCTCTGCTGATGGCCGCGTGGAAGCTGGGCCCGGCGCTCGCGTGCGGCTGCACTGTTGTGCTGAAACCAGCAGAGCAAACGCCGCTTTCAGCGCTGCGTCTCGGCGAACTGGTTGCCGAGGCTGGCTTCCCTGAAGGTGTGGTGAACATCGTGCCGGGCTACGGCGAGACGGCAGGCGCCGCGCTGGCGGCTCATCCCGACGTAGACAAAATTGCCTTCACCGGTTCCACCGAAGTTGGCAAGCTGATCGTCCACGCCGCGACCGGCAACTTGAAGAAGGTGTCGCTCGAGCTTGGCGGTAAATCTCCCAACGTCGTCTACAAGGATGCCGATCTCGACGCTGCAATCCCCGGCGCTGCGAGCGCGATCTTCTTCAATCACGGCCAGTGTTGCTGCGCCGGATCGCGTCTCTATATCGAGAAGCCGATCTTTGACCGCGTGGTGGAAGGCGTTGCCGAACAGGCGAAGAAAATCAATGTCGGCTCCGGCCTCGATCCCGAAACAAGCATGGGACCTCTGGTCTCTGAAGAACAGCTGAGCCGCGTCTGCGGTTATCTCGAGGCCGGCTTCTCGGAAGGCGCCAAAGCGGTCACTGGTGGCCACAAGAAAGGTGACAAAGGTTATTTCGTCGAGCCCACCGTTCTCGTGAACACTCGCGAAGACATGAAGGTGGTGCGAGAAGAAATCTTCGGGCCTGTCGTGACGGCGATGCCGTTCGATGATCCTGAGGAACTGATGCCGCGCGCCAACAACAGCGAATACGGCCTGGCTGCTGCCGTCTGGACGCGCGACATCAGCAAAGCCCACCGCACCGCCGAACTTCTGCGCGCCGGTACGGTGTGGATCAACTGTTACAACATTTTCGACGCGTCTCTCCCCTTCGGAGGATACAAACAATCCGGATGGGGCCGCGAGATGGGACACGATGTTCTAAACAATTACACACAAACCAAGGCGATCTGCACCAAGTTGGTCTAGCTGATCGTTCCAATAAAAAAGGACGGCGGATTACCGCCGTCCTTTTATTTTTTTCAACCCCTATGGGCCGCCACTGCTACTTTTCCATCAGCAGAACCTTCTCCGCATTATCAATCTCGGTCAACTTAACCTCGATCACTTCGTTCATGGTGGTCTGAACACTGCGGCCCACAAAGCTGGCCTCGACGGGCAACTCCCGATGTCCGCGGTCGATCAGCACGCACAACTGCACGCGTCGCGGTCTGCCGTGCGAAAACAACGCGTCCAGCGCAGCCCGCGTCGTGCGACCGGTAAAAAGAACATCGTCGACCAACACAATGTTCTTATCCTCAATCGAGAATCCAATCTCCTTTTCCTGCACCACCGGTTTCGGTCCGAGCGTAGAAAGATCGTCGCGATAGAAAGTGATGTCCAACGTGCCGACCGGGACCTTGGCATTCTCGATACGCGTAATGATCTTGCCCAGTCGCTCGGCGATGGGGACCCCGCGGCGGCGAATCCCGACTAATCCCAAGCCTTCGATGCCGCCGTTTTTTTCGACAATCTCGTACGCCAGTCGCACCAGCGTGCGCTCGATTTCTGATGCCGACATGAGCTGCGCCTTCTGGCGCAGACCCGTCTTGCGGGAAGGAACTTTTGAATTCATCGTTGCGCGTACCTCGCAAAATAACGGTTTCCCACTGTATTCAACGCAGAGTCAGAGGTCAAGCGGCAACGCCTCGATGAAGTGCAATTCGTGGATGGGAATCGAACAACTTGGAAGAATCAGACGTCGCGGTGTTCGCTGGACATCAAATCCACGACGACAGTTTGTTCTCTGCCGGCGCCACTCTGGACTCTCACAGTTCGTGTCAGTACCCCGTTGTCTTTTTGCAGAGCCTGCAGCGTGATCGCGTGCGGAGTCGAAGCCGCGCCATCGCTCGGCAGAATTCCTATTCCCTGATTCCGCCCTCCGGCCTTCGCGCGATAGAGCGCTGTGTCCGCGAGTTCAATGATCTCTTCCGCGCAAACCGCCTCGTATGCTCCGCGGCTCCAGGGGAAGGGAGCCCATCCTACGGAGCAGGTCTTCCGCACTCGAACCCCGTGTCCAAGATCAAATGCTTCTGCTGCCATGATCTCCAGAACGCGTTCGCAGAAGGCTGGAGTACCAGATGGATCCGCCGAGCGCGACATAATCAGAAATTCCTCGCCTCCCCAGCGCACCAGCACGTCCGACTTGCGGACCACACCGCTCAAACGCTCCGCCACTCGCTGCAGCAGGCGATCACCTGCAGGATGCCCATGACGATCGTTTACTTCTTTGAAAAAGTCCACGTCCACCATGATGAAGACCAGATCGCGATGATCCAGCTTTCGAATGTCGCTGCCGCGGGCCCTCTCGTAATTTCGAAGAACCTGCCCTGCTTCCGCCGTAAGAATTTCTTCGAGATAGCGCCGGTTCCACACTCCGGTCAACGGGTCAGTAAAGGAAATTTCCTGGAGCTCAAGATTTTTGCGCTGCAGTTCCAGACTATGCCACCGCAGCGACTGCTCCTTGCTCTCCAACTCGTCCTTCAGCTTGCACGTTTCGTCGAGATTTTGCCGAGACGAACGCAGTAGATGGAGCAGTTCGCGGTCCATGCAGTGCTGCTTAACGAACACCAGTGCACCCATGAAGAGCATCGCCGCGACAGTCAAGAACAGCCTGTAGGATCGAACTCGCGGCGGCGCTCCTCCTCCAAACTCCGCCCATGCCACCATCAGCGGCGTGGAGAAGACCGCGATCATCGCCAGGCGCGCCGTCCACATGCTGTGGTCGTGGCGCGGTTCCTGGGCCGTGGGTTGGTCGGACGACGAACTGCGTGCGATAAACCCCACGGATGCGAACCACGCCATCGCGGCTACCAGTGGAACATCAAAAAGACTGCCCGTGTAGTACTGGTGATAGTCGATTGCTACACCCGCCAGAAGCGAGCCCACGCTGTAAAATAGGGCAGCGACAAAAAGTTGCCGGTAGATCAGTCGCCAAGGGCCGTGACTGCGCTTCCAAACCAGGCCCACTCCCACAATCAGAACGATCTGTTCGCATACGTACAGCACATCGAAGCTGTGGCCGTAAACCGCTTCGTTCGGTGAAACGTACTGCCACGGGATAACGATAAATAAATAAAGATAAAGCCACCAGGCGAGCAGCAGAAAAAAGTCGAGCGACACCAGCCGCAGAGAATGGTCTTTCCGCTGAACCTGCGGCTGCACCACCAGGGCGGCCATCATCGGAACCACATGCAGAAATAGAACTACGTCTCCGACAAACGGGTTCGGCACTTCCTGCCGCAGGAAGACCTCGAAGTAAGTCCAGAGGAGCTGCGTGAACAGCCACATCCCGCATCCAAGCGCTATGAGCGCCCAGAAAAGCTTCGCCTTTCTATAGCTTGTCTTGAGGTTCGAGAGGATGCCCAGCGTGCCGCAGAAAAGCAAAGCAGATTGCATCAGATCGCCGAAGGCGGTCAGTTCAACACCGCGTGGCACCCACAGGGACACTAATACGTGAACGCACACCACTGCGCACACGATTCCCGTCCACTTGCCGGGTTTTCGCACCGAGATCAGACCCACCGTAAGAGTGTATGGCGGGGTCAGGTTGGTGTGCGTATTACTGAAGTAATACGGACGTGACCGAAACGTGTAACTCGACTCTAGCCAATCGCAGCTGCAAATCGCCGGGCAAACTGGAAAACATCTTGATAGGAGTTGTAAAGTGGCATTGGTGCAACCCGGAAAACGTCGGGTTCCCGCCAGTCGCCCACAATGCCCTCCTGGGCAAGCCTTTTGCACAGGGACCGACCATTTTGTGAAATTCGGATGGACAGCTGCGCGCCCCGCCGGTCCACTTCATGCGGCGTAATAATTGAAAAAGCCCGAGATGCCTTCTGATTCAGCAGGAACTCCAGATACCCGGTCAGCGACACGCTCTTCGCCCGCAAACGTTCCATTCCCGCTTCTTGGAAGATAGCCATCGAGGCGCGCAAAACGGCCAAACTGACTATCGACGGATTGCTCAACTGCCAGCCGTCGGCTCCGGGCATCGCGCGGAAGTAAGGCCCCATCTCGAACCGCGACTCTTCGTCATGCCCCCACCAGCCTGCAAATCGAGGCAGACCCAACTCGCGTCCATGCCGCGCATGAACAAAACAACCCGCAACACATCCCGGTCCGCCATTCAAATACTTGTAGCTGCACCACACCGCAAAATCCGGGCCCCACTCATGAAGTCTTAACACCAAATTTCCGGCCGCGTGCGCAAGATCAAAACCGACCACGCAGCCCCGTGCCCGGCCCAAATCCGCGATGCGGGCCATGTCAAAGGCTTGACCGGTAGAATAATTTACTCCCCCCAACATAATCAGAGCGATGGCATCTCCTTCGCGCTCGATCACAGATTCAATATCTTCATCGCGAAGGCAGGCCTCGCCGGTCCGCGGGGTCAACTCAATCAGCGACGTCGCCGGGTCAAAGCCGTGGAAACGAATCTGCGACTGCACAGCGTATTGGTCCGAGGGGAAGGCTCCGTGTTCGACAACGATCTTGTGTCGTTCTCGCGTCGGACGGTAAAACGAAACCATCATCAGGTGCAGGTTCACAGTGAGCGAATTCATGACTACAACTTCAGCGGGATTCGCTCCCACCAGCTCTGCGGTCTGCTCGGTTAGAAGCCGGTGGTAAGGCATCCACGGGTTCTTCGCGTGGAAATGTCCCTCCACGCCAAGCTGCGCCCATTCGTTCAGTTCCTGCTCGACATATCCTGCCGCGGTCTTGGGCTGGAGTCCGAGCGAGTGCCCGCACAGATAAATGCATTCGCGGCCTGGAGTGCTGGGAAGGAAGAAACGTTCACGGAACTCCTTCAGCGGATCGCGTTCATCCATCGCAATCGCAAAATCTTCGTTGGATTGGAAATTCGGCCGATTCTGGGGGTCGCTCACTGCCCAATCTCCAGCGGGGTAAGATCATGGCGAATCAGCTGATCTGCTCGGCGCCAATCGAGGTCCTCAACCCGATCGATGGAGTCACACAGCTCGGCCAGCATTCTGTCCTGAACCGTGCCCCGCTCCAAAGCAACCGAGTAGGGAATGCGATGAAACGTCACCATGGCATATTTCGGCACGAAGAGTTGAGGATACTTTGCTTCCAACGCCAGCTCCACTTTCTTTCGCAGCAGGAATCGCGCGTCCGCAACCCGATCCCTCATTTCCGTAAAATTCTCAATCGCCATGTCTGCAATGGCGTCCGTATTGACCTTGCGCTGTTTCTCGAACTCGGCGAAAACGTGCGCCCAGTCCGCGCCGTGCTGGTCGAGTAACTCAACCAGACAAGTGCAGTCTTCGAACCCGCAGTTGATTCCCTGGCCAAAGAAGGGAACGATCGCGTGAACCGCGTCCCCGAGAAGCAGCGCTCTTCCTTCCACATGCCACGGAGAGCACTTGACGGTGACCATCGCACCGGTCGGATTCGCAAAATAATTGTCGGCCAGCTGCGGCATCAGTGGAACTGCATCCGGGAAGCGAGACTCGAAAAACTGGATCACCTGTGCCCGCGTGGTCAGGCCGTCAAAGCTGTCCGCGCCTTCGAACGGCAGAAAAAGAATGCAGGCAAATGTCCCATCGATGTTGGGCAAGGCAATCAGCATGTGGTTGCCCCTCGGCCAGATATGCAGCGCATGAGTCTCCAGAACATGCTCACCGTTTGGCCCAGCAAGAATCGTCAACTCTTTGTAGCCGTAGTCGAGATACTGCTGCGAAAAATTAAATCGGGGTTGCTTAAGCATTTCCGCGCGAATCGCCGACGCCGAACCATCGCAGCCGATCACAACCTCCGTCGCCCGCGTTGTCTCTTCACCCGTTTCTTCGTTGCGCAGTCGTGTCGCGCCCGTCTTCAAGTCGTATCCCGTGCAGCGCTGATTAAAGTGAATTGTCGCCCCGTGTTCCTCCGCCGCGTTGATGAGCGCAATGTTCAGTTCCGCCCGTGAAATCGAGTTGATGACTTCCGCTTCGTCCTTCCCATAGGGCTGGAATGTCAGTTCGCCAGCGGTCGAATGCATCATCCGGCCCTTCATCGGGATAATGATGCTGCGCATCCGCTCCCAGAGTCCGGCTTGCTGCAACGCATGAATGCCGCGGGTCGAAAGCGCGAGGTTGATAGATCGTCCAGCGCTCATCCGCACGCGTCGCATATCAGGCCGTCGCTCATAAATCTCGACCGTGAATCCCCTTTCCGCCAAAAGAATAGCCAGGAGGGGACCGTTCAGTCCGGCGCCGATCAGCGTGACTTTGTCAGGTGCAGCCTTCATCTGAGGTGCGACGAATATTCTCCCCAACCGAGAACGTTGAAGAGAACAACTTCTTACTCGGTTAGCAACGTTCTCGCCTCCCACAATTCGGGAAAGAATTTCTTGTCGAGAGTCAGTTTCAGGTAAGACGCTCCGGTGCTTCCCCCGGTGCCCATGCGGATGCCGATAATTCGCTCCACCAGTTGAATGTGGCGCAGCCGCCAGCTCACCACCAGTTCGTCAAACTCCGTCAGACGTTCGCACACATCGATCCAGTCGCGATGATGATGTTCATCCTTGTAGAGTTCATGGACTGCGCGCGCGCGCGCTTCGAATCGCTCGCCCTCGCTCGCACCCTCACCGGCCGGCGGAAGCTTGCCCATCGCCTGTAAAGCCCCGAAGAATACGTCGCGCAGCGAGGGCTCCTCCAACCGGCGCTTCAGGCTTGCGTAAGCCTCCGGTGTCGGCCGATGATAGCGAAGCATTTTCTCGTCTTTCAAGCCGCACAGAAATTCGATTTCGCGAAACTGCTCAGACTGAAATCCGCTGGCCGGCTCCAGCAGCCCGCGAAACGCAAGAAAATGTGTAGGCAGCATCGTTTCCAGAATTGTGAACTGCTCCACCAGCACCCGCGTGATCTCGGTGCAGCGCCGCAACAACCGCGCGGCCTCATACACTTCATCATGCGATTGCGGCGCCTCGCCAGCTTTCCGCAAATTAGCGACCACGGCATCTAGGTCATGCAACAACTCTTTAAACCAAAGCTCATAAGTCTGGTGCACAAGAATAAACAGCAACTCGTCATGATGCGGTGGCACAGAATGCGGCTTCTGCAACTCGAGCAATTCCGGAACCTTCAAGTACGAACTGTAAGTAAGTTGCCCAGGCTCAGGCGCAGACGGCCCGGCTGCCGCGCCAGACGTGGCCTTTGGCGACTCCACTTTTAGCCCAAGGAATCGCTCCGCATTTCCGCCGAGAATTCTACCCTCGGCGCCTCGCGCTAGGTCACTTTGGCGGACGAGCGACCCAACCCGTTCCTCCCCCAGCGGAAACGGATAGTCGGAGCCGAGCATGACTCGATCTGCCCCCATCGTCCCGACCAGAAACTGAAACGCCCGTTTATCAAACACTGCGGAGTCGACGTAGAAACGGTTGAGATAATAGCTGGGCGGATGCTCACTTTCCCCGCGCGCAACCGGATGATGATGCCACGCATTTTCCAGCCGCCCCAGTAAGAAGGCGAAACTCCCGCCGCCGTGCGCGAAACAGATCCGGAGCGTGCCCGGCAGCCGGTCAAACGCTCCGCTCAAAATCATCGCCACCACCGACAACTGCGTCTCGGCTGGCATGCCGACTGTCCACGGCATCATGTATTTCGGCATGCGCTCCTGACCAAACATCTCCCAGGGATGCACCAGCACGGCCGCCCCCTCATCCGCGCAGTGCCGCAAAAAAGTCACAATCCCGCGATCATCCAGGTTCTTGTTGCCAACGTGATTTCCAATCTGCACCCCGAGGTGTCCGGCCCGCATGCATCGGCTAAGCTCCTTGCAAGCCGCATCAACATCTTGTAAAGGCACCTGGCAAAGCGATTTCAAGCGGCCTTTTCCCCGACTGCAAAGCTCGAGCGCCGCATCGTTGAACAATCGCGCACAATCCAGCGCGTGTTCCACTGGACGCTCATACGCGAACAGCACCGGCGTCGCAGACATGACTTGCACATCAACGCCGTCCCGATCCATCTCCTGCAGCCGCACCTCCGGATCCCAGCACGCCGAATAAATATGACGGAAGAATCGATCTCCAATCAGGATGTCGGCTTTCCCCGGCTCGGTGTGCTTGATCCAAGGCCAGTTCGGTGTGCCGTAGCGCGCCGCCAGGTCGGCCCACCAACTAGGGAAAAAATGATTATGAATGTCGATGACTGGCATGCTTTATTTGCCGGGATGAATCGTGCCGCAATGCTTGCACTTGCGCCTGCTCTCGTTCGAATAGAACTGTTCGAAAAGCGGCGGCAAATCCTTGACGATGCTCTTCAGCTTCACCTCCGCGCGATAGACCAGCTGATGGCAGTTCGGACAGTACCACTCAAAAGCATCCAGAGAGCCCTCGGGGCGCGGCACTTCAACCACCACTCCGATGGTGTCAGCCGGTCGCTGCGGTGAATGGCGCATGTGTTTCGGCAAGAGAAAAATGTCGCCTTCTTTGATTGGCACTTCCAGCGGCGGCTTGCCCGGCGTCTCCATGATGCGCAAAGAAATGTTCCCCTTGAGCTGGTAAAAGAATTCTTCCGTCGGATCGTCGTGGTAATCGCGTCGCCGGTTCGGCCCTCCCACAACGGTCACCATCATCTCGCCGTCTTCCCACACCTGCGCGTTTCCTACAGGAGGTTTCAGTTTCTCTTTGTTCGCTTCGATCCAACCCTGAAAGTTGAAGGCCTTCAGATTTTTGATGGATGCCATTACGCCTCCTGTTTCACCGGTTTGTAAGCCCTGGCCGTGATCTCAATCAGCAAGTGCGGATGCGGCAACTGATGCACGGCAACGGTCGTTCGCGCCGGGCCATCGTATCCGAAAAATTCTCCGTACACTTCGTTGTAGCCGCCGAAATCGTTCATGTTGACCAGGTATGTAGAAATCTCCACAACATCCTGCAGTTGCGCTCCCGCACTCTGCAGAATGTCGCGGACATTCTCGATCACCGCGCGCGTCTGCACCCGGATGTCGAGCCGCGTCGTCCCCAATCGATCAACGTCAGCGCCGGCAATCGTGTTATCCGCACGGCGCGCGCTGGTCCCAGACACAAACAGAAAATCTCCAGCCCGCTTCACGTGAGGATACTTGCCGCGCGGCGCCGCTTTCCCCTCAACGACTTTGCTCTCTGTTCCGCTCATCGCATTATTCGCCCGGCCAACAAATCACAGTCGAATGCAAATATTGTTCAGTTCAGAATAGAAATTCAACGAATGCATCCCACCTTCGCGCCCTATGCCGGAAAGCCCCGCTCCGCCAAACGGCGTCCGCAGGTCGCGTAGAAACCAGCAATTCACCCACGTGATGCCCACCTTCATCTGTTGCGCCACACGATGCCCCCGTTTCAAGTTGCTGGTCCAGATCGACGCAGCGAGACCGTACTTCGTATCGTTGGCCATGGCGACCGCCTCCTCCTCCGAATCAAACGGCGCGATGTGGCACACAGGACCAAAGATTTCCTCCTTCACACAGCGCGCGGATTCCGGAAGCCCAGTATAGATGGTTGGTTGCACATAGAAGCCGTGATCGCGATTGTCGCCAAACTTTGGAAATCCTCCGCCCGTAATAACCGTCGCACCTTCTTCTTTAGCTAGCTGGTAATACGAAAGCACCTTCTCCCGATGTTGCGCCGAAATCAGCGGCCCCAGATCAGTCTTCGCGTCATTTGGCCAACCCGCGTGCAGCTTCTCCGCTTTTTGTTTCAGTGCCCTAACAAAGTCGCTGAAGACTTTCCGCTCTACATAAATCCGTTCAGCGCACAGGCAGACCTGCCCGGTATTGAGAAACACCGCCTCCGCTAAACCGTTCACCGTTTCTTCCAGATGGCAATCGGCGAACACGATCGCCGCATTCTTTCCGCCCAGTTCAAAGGAAACCGGCTTCACGGTCGGCGCGACCGCCTTCATAATGGCTGTCCCCGTTCTCGATTCTCCGGTGAATGTGATTGCATCCACATCCGCGTGTTGCGTCAGGAATTCTCCCGCAGACCCCGGCCCGAAGCCATGCACAACGTTATAAACGCCATTCGGGATCCCCGCCTCTTGCATCGCTTCGGCCAGGAGCGCCGCCGTAGCCGGAGTTTCTTCGGAGGGTTTCACCACGACTGCATTCCCGCAAGCCAGCGCCGGCGCAACTTTCCAGGTGAGCAGCAGCAATGGCAGGTTCCACGGCGTAATCACTCCGATCACGCCCAAAGGCTTGCGCACAGCATAGTTCAAGGCGTTTGTGCCGTCGGGAGTTTCCGTCTGAAAAGATTCCAGCCCAGACATCTTCACCAAATCGGCAAACACGCGAAAATTCGCCGCAGCGCGAGGGACATCGAGCCTCGAGGCCAGGGAAACCGGCTTGCCCGTATCCGCAACTTCGGCCTGCACGAAGCAGTCAAACCGCTTCTCAATCGCGTCCGCGACCCGGTGCAATCGCGCCGCACGCTCGCGGATTCCAATCTGTCCCCATTCTCCACCTAAAGCCCACCGAGCCGCGTGCACAGCCTCGTCTACTTGCGACTCACCAGCTTCGGTGACCTGCGCGATTACAGTTCCGTCCGCCGGATTCACATCCGCAAACTCGCGTTCCCCGGACACGAACCTTCCATCAATGTAATTCTGGATTAATTTCACGAAATCCCCAGGCGGGTCTCGGCAATCGTAGCAGGGCAGCCGGAAGCGAGGCAATCTCCACGTTAACTCGTAAGCTGCCGCTGTTCCAGATAGCGTCGCAATGCATCACGCCAGGATGGCATCTCAATTCCAATAGCAAGCAGACGCCTCGGCGACAACACTGAATACGCGGGTCGAGGCGCAGGGCGGGCCATCTGCTGGCTGCTCACGGGCCGCACAGTTGTTGCCAGCCCCGAACTCTTCAAGATCTCTTGCGCAAACTCAAACCACGTACAATCGCCGGCGTTGGTCACGTGCACTATCCCCGTCGCGTTCTTCCGGCACAATTGAATAATTGCTCGTGCCAGATCCTCGGCATAAGTCGGAGAGCCGCGCTGATCATTCACGACATCAAGCGCCGGACGGGTCGCGGCCAGTTTCAAAATCGTATCGGGAAAGCATTTTCCACCAACTCCAAACAGCCACGAAGTTCTCACGATGCAACAATCCGGCATCAACTCCAGCAACCTGACCTCGGCCTCGGCCTTGGTGCGTCCATACACGCTCTGCGGATTGCGCACATCGCCAATCTTATAAGGAGTCGTCTTCGCTCCGTCGAAAACATAATCAGAGCTGAGAAAAATCAGCCGCGCTCCGACTTGCTTAGCAGCAGCGGAAACGTTTACCGCTCCGTCGCGGTTCACCGCAAAGGCCAACTCCGGCTTGCTTTCGCATCCGTCCACATCTGTATAAGCCGCGGCCAACACAATCCACTCCGGACGCGTTTCCTGCACCAGTTTCTGCACGCGCCTCGCGTCTCGTATGTCCGCAGCGTGCGAGGTGAGCCCGGTAACGGTATCTCCGCTCCACTCGCGCATGAGCGCCTTCCCTAGTAAGCCGGAGGCGCCAAAAATTGTGATTCTCATTGGGATTTAGTCGAAACACTCAGCGTCGCGGAATGCAACGCCACGCTGGTCTTTTGCCGAGACGATTGGCTCGCCATCCAGTTCCCACTCGATTTTGAGTTGAGCGTCGTTCCACGCGAGGGTGCGTTCGGACTCGGGCGCATAAAAATCAGTCGCCTTGTAAAGCACGTGAGCCTTTTCCGAAAGCACGCGGAATCCATGCGCAAAGCCGGAGGGAATCCACAACATGCGCTTATTCTCGCCCGACAAGCGCACTCCTTCCCAGCCACCGAAGGTCGACGAACTCCGGCGCATATCCACCGCGACATCCAGAATTTCCCCCTCAACCACGCGCACCAGTTTCCCCTGCGGATTCTTCAATTGATAATGCAATCCCCGCAGCACATTTCGCGACGAACAGGAATGATTGTCTTGTACAAATCTCTCAACAATCCCCACCTCCGCCATGATCCGCTGGTTGTAGCTCTCGAAGAAAAATCCGCGTTCGTCTCCGAATACTCGTGGTTCAAGCGCAAATACGCCCGGCAGCGAAGTCGGGATTTTCTTGAGCGCATCCATCACGGGCCGAAGCGACTGAACTGCATCCATCAGAATACCTTTTCCCGCAGAAGCTGCAGCAGGTAA
This sequence comes from uncultured Acidobacteriaceae bacterium, assembly GCA_963807145.1. Classification (GTDB taxonomy): domain Bacteria; phylum Acidobacteriota; class Terriglobia; order Terriglobales; family Acidobacteriaceae; genus Sulfotelmatobacter. The sequence goes on from CAWEBA010000025.1 coordinate 92,918, forward strand.
GCGCCGTAACTATTATTCTTCATCGCATTGCCAATTCTTTCCACCTGATCCGCCGTGATGTAGCCGGAGCGCAGCGCAATCTCCTCCGGACAAGCCACCATAAGTCCCTGCCTCTTCTCAATCGCCTGAATGTAGAGCGCCGCATCCATCAACGATTCATGCGTGCCCGTGTCGAGCCACGCCATGCCGCGTCCCATCACCACCACTTCCAACTCTCCGCGCTCTAAATACGCTTTGTTCACATCGGTAATCTCCAACTCGCCCCGCGCACTCGGCTTTAGCGCCTTCGCGATCTTTACCACCTGATCATCGTAGAAATAAAGTCCGGTCACCGCGTAACGCGATTTCGGCTGCCGCGGTTTCTCTTCGATGCTGAGAGCTCGTCCGGTTGCATCGAACTCCACGACTCCGTAGCGTTCGGGATCGTGCACCGGATAAGCAAACACGCATGCGCCTCGCTTTTTACCCGCAGCTTGCCGTAAGTCCTTCCCCAAATCATGCCCATAAAAAATGTTGTCGCCCAGCACCAGGGCGCAAGCGCTGCTTTTAATAAATTCTTCCCCCACAAGAAAAGCCTGCGCAATTCCTTCCGGCTTGGGCTGCACCTTGTACTGCAGATGAATTCCAAACTGACTGCCATCCCCCAGCAGCGCCTCAAACTTGCTCACGTCCTCCGGCGTAGTAATAAGAAGAACGTCGCGAATCCCCGCCAGCATTAGCGTGCACAGCGGGTAATAAATCATCGGCTTGTTGTAAACCGGCAGCAGGCTCTTCCCCATGGCATGAGTCACCGGATACAGGCGTGTCCCGGCCCCTCCCGCCAGAATGATTCCCTTGTAGCTCGCACTCGAGGCTTGCGTCATAGAATGATTCTTCTAATGCATCGCGGCAGCAATTCAGGAAGAGTAGTGCGTCTCAATCCACTTCCGGTAGCCGCCGCTGGTGACGTCGCGGACCCAATCTTCATTTTCCAAATACCACTGCACCGTCTTGCGAATTCCGCTCTGAAACGTTTCCAGCGGACGCCACCCCAGTTCGCGCTCAATCTTAGTCGCATCCATGGCGTAGCGCCGGTCGTGTCCCGGACGGTCCTTCACAAATGTAATCAGCCCGCGGCGCGGCATCCCGCGGCTTCCGGCCATCTCATCCACAATGTCGCAGATCGCCTCCACGATCTCGATATTCCGCTTCTCATTCCAGCCACCAACGTTGTATGTCTGCCCAACTCGTCCCCGTGCGAGCACTTGTGCAATCGCTTCGCAGTGGTCCTCCACATAAAGCCAGTCGCGAACGTTTTGCCCGTCTCCATAAACCGGCAGCGGCTTGCCATCGCGCGCGTTCAGGATCACCAGCGGTATTAATTTTTCCGGAAACTGGAATCGCCCATAATTATTCGAGCAATTCGTAGTCAAAACCGGCAGCCCATAGGTGTGATGGTAAGCCCGCACAAAATGGTCGGACGCAGCCTTCGACGCCGCGTAGGGACTGTTGGGTGCATACGCCGTTATCTCAGAAAAAGGAGCATCGTCGGGTCCCAGCGAGCCATAAACTTCATCCGTGGAAACGTGCAGAAATCGAAAATCGACTTTCTCCCGTCCCTCCAACCCTCCCCAATATGCCCGCACTTCCTCCAGCAGCGCGAAAGTCCCATCGACATTCGTGCGGATGAAATCGTCCGGTCCGCGGATCGAGCGATCCACATGGCTTTCGGCGGCAAAATGCACAATCGCCCGCGGCCGGCTGCGTTCCAGCAGCCCGCGCACCAGGCTCCGGTCGCCCACATCGCCATGCACAAACTCGTATCCAGGCTCGTTCGAAACGGCATCCAGGTTGTGCAGATTCCCCGCGTAGGTGAGTTTGTCCAGGTTTACGATCGAAGCCGAATCCCGCTCCATCCTCTGCAGAATGAAGTTGGATCCGATAAATCCTGCCCCACCTGTGACGAGGATTGTGTTTTCCATATCGTCGAACTTCGGATCCAGCAGCACCCGGTCGCTCGCCAAAGCGTCGCCAGCGAACGAACTCCAATTGTAAACAAAAAGGACGGGATTCACCCCGTCCTCTTGTTGCTGCATCCGATTTTGTCTGCAAACTACCTGTTCATCGAGTATGTTTCAGACCACCAGCGGGCCGGTCGCTTATCCCGCTCGTCGCTGCGCCGCTGGCGCAGCAGCTGCGGCTCGGCTTACCGGCCTTCGAGCTCCGGTCTCAGCCAATTCCCAACCCATCATTTCGAAATACACCCGCTCGATCTCCCGAGCAATCTGCGCCCACTGATAATGTTCCCGGATGCGTTGTTTCGCAGCCTGTCCCGCGGCCTCGCGCACCGCCGGATTCGCAATCAGAAATCGCAGCCGGTCCGCCAGGTCCGCGGCGTCGCCGCGCCGGAACGTGAATCCCGCATCCTCCACGGCTTCCCGATTTTCCGCCACATCGCTGCTGAGCACGCAAAGCCCGGCGCCCATCGCATCCAGCAGAGCCAGCGACAGCCCTTCCAGATCGGATGGCAGAACGAACATCATCGCATTAGTCAGCAACTCGTCGAGAGCCAAACCCGACACCCATTCCAGAATTTTGATCCGCTCGCCCGCGTGACTCTGCAACTCTCGCGAGTAATTGTCGCAGTAGCTCGACCCACCGGCCATGACGAGCTTCACGTCAGTGTCCAACTTCTCATATGCCTCCACCAGAAGATGGCATCCCTTTTCCGGCGAGAACCTGCCCAGGAAGAGAATGTATCTTCCCGGCTCCAGTCCCCACTCAAAAATCTTGTCAGGCACTCGCCACTCCCGGAGCACGCCACCATTCGGCACGTAAGAAGTTTTTGTTCCATAGCCCACTTGATAGTGCTTCTGCAAGGCTTGCGAGACCACCATCGTGTGACTGGGCAACCTCACCGCCGCCCGCTCTCCCAGCCGCAGGACAGTCGACGCAAAGCGCCCCCATTTCTTCCGCTGCCAGTCGAGCCCCTGCACCGTGACCACGGTTTTTTTACCTGCCAGCCGCGGAATAAATGAAAACAGCGCAGGCCCCAGCGCATGGTAGTGAACTACATCACAAGGCTGCGCCAGAACATGGAGCGTGCTCAGAAACGTATGCACCAGAGTTTCCAGATGCTTGGATCGGATCGTGGGCAGCCGCACCAACTGCATGCCGTTGCGTCGCGTCCCCGGCGGCGTGAAGTAGCTCCGGCAATATGCTGTCACCTGGTGTCCCATCCCGGTCAGTCGTTGTCCAATCTCTTCGTAATAGGTTTCAATGCCGCTGTACTTCGAGACCACGCCCCGCCCGCCAATGAATGCCACGCGGATCATACGCTTCTCAAAGCTGGGCAGGGGAATATCAACTACATCGCCGCCCACAGCTGGATTAAAGACGAGGCGTTGCAGCGGAACGAAGCCGCTTCTTTCCGGCCGCGGCGTCCAATGGCGTGGCCTTAGCTTCACCAGGGATGTCTTTCGAGCCCTCCTCAGCGTCGTCGCTCCGACCGATTGTTTTTTCGCATCAATCACGCGCTCATACAATCCAACCAGCGCCTCGTAGTGACTCTCCGGCGTATATCCTCGCCGCACACGCTCCCAGCCTGCCCGTCCCATTTGATCCGCCAGTTCCGGCTGCGAGCTGAGAAACCGGATGGCTGACGCCAGTTGCTCCACATCACCGGTCCGGTACAAGAGCCCTGTCTTCCCGGCCTGCACCAGTTCTCGCCGCGAACCCAGGTCGGTGGCCACGACGGCCCGAGCCTGCGCATAAGATTCCAGAATCGTCTTGCCCAACGTTTCATAGGCGTGCGACGGCAGCACGGTGAAGCGCGAGCCAGCAATCGCGTGCTGCAGTTCTGCTCCCCGCACGTGACCGGCGAACTCCACGTTGCCCAATCCCAACTCGTCGGACAGTTGCTGCAAATGGCCGCGCTCCGGTCCATCCCCCGCGATCACCAGCCGAAGATGTGGCAGTTGCTGCATGGCGCGCAGCAAGTCGTCTACACCCTTTTCCGCCGACAGTCGTCCGAAATAAAGCAGCGGAGCGTTCTCCGCGGCACGCTCCGTCACCGCCCTGACCGGCTGAAAATGGGGAAGCACCTCGAACCTCCCCGGATCCCATCCGTGCTCGACAAACTTATCCCGCACAAATTGGCTGGGCGCAAGAAAGCGGTCTACGCATTTTTCGTACGTTCCCACCCATTTATGCAGGTAGGCCTCTGCCACCAGAGTTATCCGAGCGCCCCATCCCGGATAACATTTTTCCTTCAACGCGTGCCAGAATTCGCCGCCCTTGCACGCCTCGCAAGCGTCACCTCGCAGCACCAGGTTGTAGCTTGCACACAACACCTTGAAGTCGTTCAAGTGGTAGACGACCGGAACCCTCTGCGCCTTCAACTCCCACAAGATCGATGGCGACAAATGGTGATAAATATTCCGCACGTGCGCGACATCCGGCCGAAAATCCGCGATCATCATCCGAATCCGCCGCCGAGCCTCACGCGAATAAACCGCACGCCCTGCCAGACTCACCTTCTCGAACCAGCCATTGCGCTGCTTGAAATCGACGTGGGTCATGAAGTGGCGATCATATGGCGTAGGCCTGCCTCGCGGATCGGCCATGGAAAATAGCGCCACCTCGTGTCCCCTGGATCGCAGTAGTTCCATAGCTTCGAACAGGTAGACCTCGGTGCCACTGAAGGGATAGTTATATTTGTTGCAAAACAAGATTCTCACGAGGCGCGCTCCTGTCTTGAGTCACAAAATTTTGGGTTACAGAGTCCTGGGTTGGCGGGAAATCCGGCGGAGCGATCCTCTGCAGGAACCAGCTGCCAAATCGAGTTAGATTTTTTCCGCGACTGAAGTTGTGAACCACCTGCATCTGTGCGGCATGCCTGACCCAGTCCAGCCGGCTCACGGCTGAGCGATCCTCACGGCACATGGATCTCTCGAGGAGGAGAATCTTGGACACGAAATCCTGCAGTGCTCCCGGCGCATAGAGAAAACCGGTTTTTCCGGGAATGACAATCTCCGGGATCCCGGTGATGGCCGGCGCGAGAACGATCCTGCCCCGCGCCATTGCCTCCATCAGCACCAGAGGAATCCCCTCACTTCGGCTGGTGAGCACAGCCACGTCGGCGCGCCCGTACAGAGCCTCCAGTTGTCTGTGTCCAACGTGGCCGAGCAGCTTGAGCTGTTCTTGCAACCGGTTTTTCCGAATCAAACACTCCAGGCGTTGCCGCTCCGGTCCTTCCCCTGCAATCCAACACTCAAAATCGAGTCCACCATCGCGCAGCCGAGCGCAGGCGCGGACCAGAAAGGCGTGATCCTTTACCACATCCAGTCGTCCCACAGCCAGCAAGGTGAAGATGCGGCGTGTGCCGCGAGCAACCCTCCGCGATTCCCCGCGCTCCGGCACGTCCACACCCAGGCGCGACACGATGATTTTGTGCGGGTCCACTGCCGGAAAGTTTTTCAAAATGTGGCGCCGGTTGTACTCCGAAATCGTCATGCAGAACCGGCAATCCTTCAGCTTCACGTCGAGATAAGCGCCGTTGATCAGCAGGTCTGACCCATGCAGCGTCATGCTGAAGTTCACTCCCAGCAACCGCGCCGCCACCATTCCGATCCACGACCCGAAATAGCCGTGATGCACGTGGATGTGATCCACCCCGCGATCCATCTCTCGATCTCGGAGCAGCACGGCGTAATACGCCCCCAGACAGGTATGCAACAGGGCTTTCAGACGCTGCTTCGGCGATTCCTTCCCCCGCAGCAGCACCCGGGCCATCAGGCTGGCAATCCGTTCCCAACGTCGGACGGTTAGCCCCAGCGCCCGCAGCAGAGTCACAACTCGAACTGGTTGCAGGCGCAGAATTTCCGGGTCCAAAGCCGCATTCCGGGACGCGCGCTGCGTCGCATCCAGCCTGCGCACGCTGCCCGGAATAACCCGAACTCCCCGCCGCCGCAGTTCCTGGATTTCCTCGCCCACATAGGGCTCCACGTCCGCAGGAAATTGATTGGCGAGATAGGCAACCGTCAACACGGAATCCAGATTTGCAGGAAGAAGATGAGGTAGCTGCAGAATTAAGAGTTGGAGAATTGGATCGAACCAGATCTGTGCGCAACCAGATCTAAGCGGCGGACCCGCGAACGCCCCCGGCAAACAGACTCGGTCTGGGTAATTCGTTGGCGGCGCGCCGCTGCTGCGCCGCCAGCATTCCCGCCATCGAAAACAAAAGCCCGTTCACGAACTGGTAATTCATCACCACCAGAGCCGCATTCACCCAATAGATGCCAAGCATCACCGGCCACATCGCATGAAACTGCCGATTCAGAAAACCCCCGCGCTCAGCCCAAGGAACCCGTCCCCGTGCCAGCCGCCAAAGCTCCCACATCAGCCACGCATAAAGCGCTAAACCGAAGACGCCATGCTCCACCAGCAGCTCCAAATATGTATTGTGCGGATACAACTCCTTCTCCTTGTAGCCGCTCACGTGCCGCGCCAACTCGGAAGGCATTTGATTGATACCCCATCCGGTGAGCGGTTTCTCCAGGAACATCTCCCACCCTGCGGTATAAACCGCGCGTCGGAAATCAATCGGTCCCGATTCCTTGAGCCGCTCCGTGAGCGCCCGGCGCTGATCATCAAAGCTCAACTCGACAAGCAAGCCCAGAGTTCCGACCATAGCCACCCCGACGCAGATAAGCCGCAGCCTCCGGTTGTGTGCGCGAAAAATCAAAACCACCACGCTGACCGCAAATGACAGCCATACCGCCCGCGTCATCGTAGCCAAAATCGCCACCGGTAAACCCGCCAGCAGCACAGCGGCTTTCACTCCCCGTATTCTTCCGCGCAAAAAAGCATGCAGAGCCAGCACCCCAAGCAGGTTCAAAGACACCCCGTTTGCCACCGCCTGCAGCAACGGTCCGCGCGCCCGGTCAACGTGATAACCCAAACTCTCATCCAAAATGAAGCGCGGAAAGATCAGTGACTTCGCGCCCACCAAGAACGCGATCGCCGTGAAACAGAGATAAGCCAGCACCGCCAGGGAAAACATCTCGAACTGCCGCAACCGGTGCTCTTCCCGAAACACCAGCCCCGCCAAATGAAACAGTGCGAACGGCACAATAAATTTTGCCGCTAGCAAGCACCAGGTCTCATTGTCGAACGGTTGTGCAATCACGCTCGCCACCGCCAGAAGCGTTAACCCAATCATCGGCCACGTCGCCCGCTCCACCACCACCAGCCGATCCCGCGTAACGACCGCCCGCAGCACGACCCCCACCACCAACAGCGCGAATGCGACGCGATCGATCTCGTAGAAAGGAACATCCGGATGCCGCAATAGCATCGCCGTCAGCGCCATAAGAAACAGCGCAGTCGGCGCCCCCACCATCGCTTGCAGCGGACGCAACCCCAATCCCAGACCGCCCCAGGCAGCCTCATTCGCCCACGCCACCGGCGACCGCATCCTCCCTGCACTCGGCGACGTCATTCCCCGCTCCCTCGCAGCACCACCGCCGCCGTCTTCAGCAGAATCCGCAAATCCATCCCCAGGCTCCAGCGCCGGATGTACTCAATATCCAGCTTCATCCCCGCCTGAAAAGACGGGTCCCGCCGCGCCGTCACCTGCCAAAGTCCCGTCATCCCCGGCATCACATCGAGCCGCGGCAAGTGCTCAATCGCATAGCCGGAAAAATCGTCCAGGGGATGCGGTCGCGGCCCCACCAGGCTCATCTCCCCGCGCAGCACATTCCACAGCTGCGGAAGTTCGTCCAGGCTGTAGCGCCGCAGCCATCGTCCCACCCGCGTAATTCGTGGATCGTCGGTGATTTTGAAAAATGGTCCCTGCCTCTGATTTCGCTCCCGCAGTTTTTCTTTGAGACCATCCGCATCTCTCACCATGGTGCGAAACTTGTAGCAGCGAAACGCTCTTCCTTTGCGCCCCGCGCGCAGCGCAGCGTAAAGCGCCGGCCCCTGCGAATCCAATCGCACGAGAATCCCGAGCACCACTAGCACTGGCCCCAGCAGAATCAGTGCCAGCCCCGCACCCACCATATCCAGCGCGCGTTTCAGCAGCAATCCAGCCACTGGCAAGGGCTCCTCGTGCAGGGAAATCAACGGCATGTCTCCAATCCGTTCCGTTTCCCGCATCGGTTCGCACCCGAACAGATCCGGCGCCATCTTCACGTCCAGCCGCAGTTGCTGAGCCGTGCGCAGTACGCGCAGCGTCAACTCCCGGTCATGCGGTGCGGCGAGAATCACTTCATCCACGAATGCCGTGCGCGCCAGTTCCGCCAAGTCCGTCGTCCGTCCCATGACTCTTTTTCCTGGCAGCTTCCGGTCGTCGAGAAAACCGCAAACCGACCGCCCCATCTCTGGATGCTTCTCCAAATAATTCGCGATCCGTTGACCCAGTCCGCCCGCTCCCACAATCAGAACATTTCGCGCGCTGCCCCTCGCCCGCACCTCCCGCTGCGGTTTCTTCCGGACGCCGCCCCATGCCGCTCCTGGAATCAACCGCGCAGCCCACTCGGTTCCCTGAGGTTTTTGCTGACCTTGATGTAGAAAAGGAGAAGACACTTCAGACCAGTTCCAACTCGTACCCCTTGATCTCAATCGCCAGCGAGCGCTGGATCGATTCAATCGAGATCACCAACTTTCCCTCTTCGTGCTGCACCAGCACGCCTTCCAACCCCTGCAGACAACCACCCCGGATCCGCACTCGCTGTCCCGTGTGCACGAAAGGATGCAGGGCAAACAGTCCCTTCCCTTGCAACAGCAATTGCAGGTCTTCAATCTGCTTTACCGGTACCGCCGCCACGATCCCGCCAAAGCTCACGAAGCCGATCAGTCCGGCAGTTTGCAACACCGCCTGCCGCGCAACTTGAGACTGATCAATATGCACGAACGCATAACCCGGAAACAGAGGAACCGTTACCACCTTCTGCCGGTCGCTCCAGGTGTGATTTTCGGTCAACAATGGCAGGTAGACTTCGCAGCTTTTGTAGTTGAGCTGGGCGACCACTCGCTTCTCGAAACGGTACCGGGTCTGCACCGCAAACCACTGTGCCGCCGCTACCACCGCCGTTAGCGGCCGCGCATCCATCGAGTCGGCCAGGCTTGCGGCGGGGACTCCATAGCTACCGCTCATTGAGTCCCACAGCCTATTCTTGGTTTTTTTGGCACTGCGTCTTTCAGCTCTTGGCCACGCCACAGTACTTGCGGCAAGCAACCGTTACTGGTTCGAACAACTTTCCCGTTGCCGCGTCCCTACAAGCGGCGATAAATTCGCTCTGGAACCGGAAATCTTCTCTCTCGCAACACCGTTCCCAGGATTCGCGATTGCGCTGCTTCCAAAGTTTCCTTGATCTTGCGCGCAGTCGCTCTCCGCGTGTTATGAGCCCCAAGCACCAGGATGATTCCATCCGTGAGCTGCCCCAGCAATGCAGCCTCGCTCGATATCCCCGCCGCAGGCCCTTCGATGACGGCATACTCGAACTCTTTTCGCAGCTCCGCGAGGCGCGAAATCCAGAAGCGTCCCGTCCCTGATTCCTCGCTGCATTCGCGCAGCCCGAACCCAGGCACTTGCCACAAGTTGACCGCCGTCTGCCTGGACCACGATTTGATCGCAGCTCCACCTCTGCACCAGGACGCCAACTCCGCCGGCATCTCCCGCCCCACGACGGCGATATGCGCACTCGTCTCCAGCGCCAAAGCCTGTCCTACCTGCTCGCAGAGACCGGCCACATCCGTATGCGGCTCCGCCCCGCTGAACACCGCCTGAGTTACAGGCCGGCCCCCGCTGGCAAAAAACACACGCTGCACCAAGCCACGGATCTGTTCGCGTGCGAAATCTTCCGGATTCCAAACCTCCGGTTCACGAAAGACCTCAACCTGCCGCAGTGCGGACTCCTGCACCGCTGACCCAATAAAATCGTCACTTCGCAGCACATCCGCATTAGCGCTCATCTCATCTCCTTTAGGCGGATAACCTTTGGCTCATTTCTTCTGGTATCGAAGCCAGTACCGGGATTTCCAAACACCTCAAAACCTCTTCAGGAGTGCGCAGCGCAGGGTCCAGATAATCCGCCGCAAACGCGGCCCCAGTCCCCGAAGTCAGCGCCGCAGCGAACCCCACCAGCAGGACCATGCCCGCCGGCCACACCGGCAGCGCCGGAACCACTGGTTGCTCGGCAATCGCTACGTTCACAATGCCGTCCTCATCGAGAGCATCCCCCATCCGCGCTTCCTCCCGCTTTTTCACATAGAGCAGGTAGTTCTCCTGCGCCGCCTTCTCGCTGCTCGTAAGATCATCTTGGGTAATCGCGTCGTCGCCGAGTTGCCGGGCCAGGCGGCGATATCCCGCCAACTCGGCGGTCGTCGTCGCCTCGCGTGCTGCCAATCCCTTCATCTCGACCTGGGCCTTCTGCAACTGCGCCTTTGCCCACTGATAGTTCACATCCAGGTCGGTCGTCTGGTCGCGCACCGGACTTTGCTTCTCCGCCGCAATGGCCTCTTTAGCCTGGGCAATCTGCTGCTCGACCTCCTGCACCAGGCGATGGCCCGGCTCAAACTTGGTGAGCAGCTGAGTCTTCTTCAGCTCGAGGTCCAACAGGCTTGCCTTCAGCGCCCGCAACAGCTCGGGATTATCCGCCGTCCGAACCTGGGTAACGTTCCGCGCCGGCAAATTCGCCAGCTGCGTATCGAGTTCGCGAACTCGATGTTTTGTGTCAGACATTTGTGCCTCAGTTTGCTGGTAGCTCGCCTCCAGGTCGTTAACTCGTTGCAACATCAGATCGCGCTGCTGCCCGGCCATCACCACGTCGTGGCTCTTTGTGAATGCCGCCAGCTTTCCCTCGGCCTCTTCCAGTTGCCGCCGCGACTCTGCGGTCTGTTGATCGAAGAATTGCAGTTGTCCCCTCGGACGGTGGACTTCCATGTGTTTCTCCAGGTAAACGCTGGCCAGCGACTGCAGCACACGGGCCGCCAGTTGCGGATCAGGCGCGCCATAACTCACCGCGATAAGGTTGGTTTTCTTGATCGGTTCTACTTCCAGCTTGCCAGCCAATTTCTTCGCCGCTCGCTCCACCCGCGCCGCTTGCGTTTCGTGGGGCCGCAGCCATCGCAACCAATCATGCGCAGCCAGATCGTTGGCCTCCACCACGCGCCGCAAGACGTCGTCGTCTTTCAGAAGCTCCACTTCCGAATTCAGTTCTTCTTCCGTTACTTCTACCCGCGAGAAATCAGGAGGAGCATTCTCCTGCGCAGCCACGGGTGGATCGGCTCGTCCTCGGCGTACCAGCACGCGCAAATGCGCCCGATAATTGGCCCCGGCGAACGCGTACACCACCGCCAGGACGAAGATCAACCCGGCGACCCCGACAAACAGTTTTCGCTGCCGGAACAGAACCATCGCCAATTCCCGCATCGTCGGCGACTCCGACACTTCTTCTCTGCGCGCTAAATCCTGATCTCGCATGCGGATTGACCTGCGTTGCCCGGGTAAAAGTTGCCTGATAAACTCGGTCTGAAAGTCGCTTGCTAAAACTGCGTAGGACTCACGTACATGCTTAAGGCTGGTTTGGTTAGGAACGGCTCGATCTTCGAAATGGAATTTTGCGGAACAAACACCAGATCGCCCGGGCGCAACTCCGCCGCCTCGCCCAAACTTCTTTCCTTCAACATCTTCTTCAGGTTGAAAACGTGCGCCTCCACCAGATCGTCATTCACCCGGCGAAACAAAAGCACCTGCGAGTGCTTGGCCTCGTGAGTAAAACCGCCCGCGATCTCGACCGCTTCCATGATGGTCGTATCCCCGCGCAGCTCGTACTTGCCCGGCTTTCCAACCTCACCGCCCGCCACGAAATAAGGATGCTCAAAGTCCTTCAACGCCACCGCCACCTGCGGATCGTGCAGATATCCGGTGTAGGCCCGTCGTACCGCCTCACGAAACTCGTCCAGAGTAAGTCCCTGGGCGAACAACATCCCTGCGTCTTTTAGTGGGACGTATCCATCTGGTTGTACGGTGAGGATCTGGTCGAACTCAGGAGACAATGTGAAGCTCAACGTCACTACGTCGCTGCGCGTGAGCCGGTAAAGCGGACGGCGTTCCCCTCCGAGCTCGGGGTTTCCCGTGCCGTCCGCTTGCCCCGGTTTTGCGGCCGCCATTCCTGTGCTTCCCGTCCCAGCCCCGGTTTGGCCGGTTGGAGAAGACTGTGGACTTACTCCCAGGCCCTGCTCCCTCTTTTCCTCCTGGGCGAATGCGGCCACGCAAAGCTGTAACGACAACACGCCCATCACCGCAACTCTTGTCCAGCCAACGAAGGGCTTCATTGCGTGACAGGCTCTGTTTTCCCTGGTTTCCTAAACTCAGATTCCGAGATCCGCTCAGCTTCCGGCGGCTCTCTTTGTGCAAGCTATGCCCATGCGGATTTCGCAGCAAGACATGGGAAGTGCTGTCTACCAGCGTGGTCACGCGAGTTTTAATCGCAGGAGTGTGCCGAACCAAGCCAGCCGCGGCTCTTCGCACCACCCGGCGCTTCCGATAGAGTCGAAAGAGCGTTCCCTGGCGGGCTACCCTCAAAAGTAGACTTGCATGTTCACCGCATCACACCCGCTCGATGAAATGCGTCTCGATCCCACCCCGCGAAGCACCGCCCCGCAACAATCCTCCCTCAAACCGCCACAACATTCCCTATCCCAATCTGGCTCGCCAGATTTTTCCACAACACCGCAACCCAATTTCCCGAATTGAATGCCTCCTCCGAATAAAGTGACATGTTTCCTTGAGTCCCTCGACTTTCACCCCTAAGATCAAAACGGCCCGTAATCCCGCTCCCATCGGAGCTCTTCTTTAATGACTTCGTCCCCAGCCGCCGCAATCGCAGTCCTCATCGCCGATTCCAACCGCATGCAGGCGCAGCTTCTGACCAGCGCCCTGCGCCGCCGCTCCGAGTTCCGCATCTCCACCTGTCCCATCGACATCGCCTCGATCCTGCACGCCGTCGCGTCCACGCCGGCCAAAGTAGTCGTCCTGTCCCTGAATCACTCCGTCAGCATCGCCAATCAGATGGCGTCCATGCGCCGCGTTCATCTCTCTCATCCCGCGATCGCAAAAGTTCTTCTAGTCGAGTCCTACGACCGCGCGCTGGTAGTCAGCGCTTTCCGCTCCGGAGCCCGCGGCATCTTCTGCATTTCCGACACGCATTTCCGCCTCCTCTGCCGCTGCATCCAACGCGTAGCCAGCGGACAAATCTGGGCCAACACCGAACAGATGACGTTCCTCCTCGATCTAGTCTCCGAAGTCCCATCTCTGCGCGTCCTCAACTCCACAGGCCATCAACTCCTAACCCCGCGCGAAGAACAAGTCGTGGCCCTGGTAGCCGAAGGTCTAAGCAACCGCGAGACCGCCCGCGAACTAAACCTGAGCGAACACACCATCAAGAAGTATCTCTTCCGCATCTTCGACAAGCTAGGCATCTCGTCCAGAGTCGAGCTAGTCCTCTACGCCGTAAACCACGGCGACCCGCTCCAAGCCGAATGGCTAGCCGGAGCAACCCACGCCCCACAGGATTCCTAACAGCTTTCAGCGAAGATGGAATTCTGAAATGCAAATGTGGGGACCGCCGCCTTCGGCTGTCCAGCCGAGCAAAGCGAGGCGCCGCACCACCCAACTGCCGCAGCGCAAGATCGGGTTAAAAGTACGAGGGTGGAACAGGCCTTCAGACCTGCGTCAAAGCCTGCCAGAACACAAGGGCTTCAGCCCCCGAGGCAAGCACAACTATTTGAAAACCTCCCCCCACCCCTGTATAAATCTCCCTACGGACCAAGTGCCCGACACCCCTCCAACCACCGGCCCCACTCCCCAACCCCGCGGCCCAACCATAATCGCCGCCGGTCTTCTTCTTGCCGCTCTAGCCTTGGTAGTCCTCTACACCAGCCGCCGAGCCTTCCTAAGCCCGCTAGCCATGGTCGTAGTGGCCGCCATCGGAGTGGCCGCCCTACTACTGCAACGCCGCCTCCGGCCCGATCTTCGTTCCGACCTCCGTTCCGATCTCGAACCAGCGGCGCAACCGTCAACGGGGCAATATCCGTCCACCCGCGCGCCACTCCGCTTAAACGCCGCAGGCGTAGTCTTCGCGATAGCCGCAGTCTTCGCCGACGTCTTCCACCTGAACCCAGCCATGATGGTGATCACCGCCCTCGCAGCCGTGATCTCTTTCGCCATCAGCGGCATAATCGTCCTAAAAGCCCTCCGCAAATCCCGCCCCTGAAACGCACAGACTAGGTTTTGCGCGCGAATGTTCCAGTCGGAACACAAGAACAGTTTTACCGGAACACTGTAGAAAACTCGGAAATCTCGGAAAACAACCTTAAAGCTGTAGTTGGATGGCGGCAGGTAATTGGGCCCGTTAGGCTTAGGCAGGTGCCGACATATCGGCACGAAAATCGCGGGGCGAATGAAAAGCGTCGAAAACAGGCGCTCGAGGCTGGCACTCGCCTGCGCTCAGTGCTAATTCCGACGTTTTTGCCGAAGGCTGGCGAGGAACGATCGGGAAGGGCACGACTTCAGTCGGGCCGTACCCATCCCTCTAATAAGCCGACGTCGCTAAGCATCAGCCTTGCGCCATGTTCGAAGGTTGACTGCGTAGAGCACGATACAAAACAGGTTTGCCGGAATTAAGCCCAGCTGCCCTGTTCTTAACCCGATGACGCAAATGATCAGGCTGTTGACCGCCGCCAACACCCAGCCCGTCCAGCATCTTCTCCCTATCAGAATTGTCGAAAAAACAGTGAGCACACAAGATAAGCAGTCAAGCCGCCACACAATCGAAACCACTTCTAATCTCATATCCTCTATTTTCACTCGGAAGCAGAGGCCCGTTGCGAGATCCAGGAGGCGAGACGTAACCTCGGTAACTTTGGACCTTCCTGGATCGGGCGATTCTCGAATGGGAACTAACGCCAGTTGTCGACAGCAACCTCCGGTTAGCAGTTACTCGACCATAAATCGTCGAGCAATGCCGTGCAGTTACGTTCAAATCGGCCTATCAGAGATCAGCTACAATTCCGCCACTCTCCTGGTGATAATCTTGCAGGATGCCTCGCAATCCCGACGCGGGTTCCCACTCTCCTAAACCTGCTCGCGCCTCTGCGGCGGTTGTGTTTGCGCTCTTCATCGGACTGTTCCTCGGAGTGCTTTTTGTCGGCTCGGTTGGATGGTTGGTGTTGTCGCGAAACTCCGGGCGAACTCTGTTGAGCCATTTGTGGTCGGCGGTGACAGGCAGAACCCTCAGTATCGATGTAAGCCAGCCCACTGTGGTCGATCGCATTCAGCAGCTGCAGCGGCTGGAGACGGTGGTTTACACGATGGACAAACTGGTAACGGGCGCGAAAGAAAACCCCATCTTCCCGGATTTTCTAGCCGGCGATCGCCTCTTGATGATGGTGCACGGCGAGGTTGTCGCAGGAATTGATTTCTCGAATCTAAAGCCGGGAGACGTCAAAGTGGATGGCAAGCAGATTCGTTTGCATCTTCCCGCGTCGCAGGTGTTCCGAACCCGGATCGACAGCGCGAGAACCCGAGTGTATTCCAGGCAAACTGGGCTGCTAGTGCCGACCGATCCGAATCTGGAAACGCAAGTGCGCCAGGAGGCCGAGCGTCAGTTGCAAGAGGCCGCCTTGGCCGATGGGATTTTGCAAACGGCCCAGCAGAATGCGGTCTCGACTATCAGCAGTCTGTTGCAGGGTTTGGGGTTCGAGCATATTGACTTCGACTAATAGCGGTGCCCGTCGTGTGAAGTCCGGTTCAAGTGCGTCTCGCCATTAATTCTCAATGACTGTAATCGCCTTCCATGTACCTTGACGCCGGTCCTGTCCTCGGGCGGCGTCCATTACCAGCGTCACATGAATCAGTTTGTTGGTCCTAGTCTGCACGCGGTCTTGGGCATAGGCTGGAGCCGTGCCATCTGCGTTCAAGTCCGAAGATAAGCTGCGGCTCTCGTTTCATACATTAAGAAATGTCCCTGCCGGAATCCCGATTATCTTTGCCCTCGCAGCGTTCTTATCAGCCTACAGTGGCGGCGCATATTCCTCGCGGGCGTCGGACCGTTACGCGCAGCGCGGACAGGGCATTTATTGTGTCGGTAATTGCGTCGGAGCGTATGAGACCTGGTACCGGCGCAACCAGGAAGCGACCATGGGCACCGACCGTGCGCATTGGTTCACACTGTTTGGCTTTCCGGTCGCCATGACCGTTGCTAGTATCTTTGCCGCGAGTTTGGGATGGCTGCCCAAGGTCAGCTTCCGTCGCTTGCTTCCTGGTCTCGCGCTTCTGTATGGCGGAACTGTCATGAGTGTGGTGCTGGGAGCCCTTTCGTTCATCTTGGGCCTAACTCGCTGGGGCCCTTTAGCCTTGGTGGGGCTGCTGTTCGGTCTGTTGACGGTTGCCGTTTATCTCTTTTTCCTGGTATTGGCGCGCGGGGTCATGATGGGACGTGAGGCCAGCACTGCGAGCGAGGGCCCCCTTGTTTTTTTCGGTTTCTTCCTGGCCAGTATTCTTGGCGCAGTCGTCGGGGCGGTTTTGCATCTGCTGCTCCCTGTGTTTATTTTTCCTCTCGGAATCGAAGTCGGCCTGGGAGTTGCTTTTGGAATTTCTTTAGCGGTGCCTGCGGTTTTACCTCAGTTGCTGCCCGTTCCGCGTCAGCTCTCGCCCGCCGAACGCAGGACGATTGAGCGCCTCGTCCTCGCCTTGGGAGCGCAAGTCGCGATCAGCGCGATCACATTGTTTCAGCGAGCGTCTCGCCCCATCCTGCCGATCGATCCCACAACCAACCTATTCATCCCGTTCATCTTTACGCAGTTACCATTCGTTATTCTGATTTGCGTTCTGTTAACACAGCCCGGGCGTCGCGCCTTCACGTTCTTGATTGCGATGCTTGGCTTCGGCATCATTGAGACGTTCTTGAACCCGGTCGTCCTGCTTTCGTACCGTCAGATTTACATGGACCATCCTATCGGACTCATGTGGCCTGTCTTTTCCGGATTGACTTACATCATTACAGGCGCCTTGGCATACGTGATCATCCAGAAAACCGGACTCAAGCCTAAGCCCTGGTCCGCGATACTCGGCACGGCGGGCGCGCTTTGTTACTTCGTACTCGTCGAGGGAATTGCTCCTCACCTCTACAGTCTCGGGAAATAATGGTACCAATTCCCGTTGGTCAGAATTCGTCGCAGTTGATAAATCCCTGTTGCACCCACCGCAGAAGGC
>CAWEBA010000026.1:0-91774 GCA_963807145.1 uncultured Acidobacteriaceae bacterium
TCTAGATGAAGGACGCGGCTAGTCTGGAACGGATGAGCCTCGAACAGGACCGGCGGATCTCCGACGTGGTTCAGCGGGAGCGGTCCCGGCTGGGGAACTTTATTCGCCGGCGTGTGGCTGATCCGCGCGATGCGGAAGACATTCTGCAGGAGGTGTTCTACGAACTGGTGGAGGCGAACCGGCTGCTGATGCCGATTGAGCATGTTACGGGCTGGCTGTTTCGCGTGGCGCGCAATCGCATTACTGATCTCTTCCGCAAGAAGAAGACGGAGAGTTTTAGCGATGCGGCTGTCGCGGGCGACGAGGGAGAGTTGCTGCTGTTGGAAGACTTGCTGCCTTCGCCCGATGCTGGCCCCGACGCTTTGTTCGCCCGGCGCGTGCTTCTCGAGGAGCTTGAGTTTGCGCTCGACGAGCTGCCCGAGGAGCAGCGGGAGGTGTTTGTGGGGCATGAGATCGAGGGGCGCAGCTTTAAGGAGATGGCGGCTGAAAGCGGTGTGAGCATCAATACGCTGCTGGCGCGCAAACGCTATGCGGTGCTGCATCTGCGCGAGCAGTTGCGAAGCGTTTATGACGAGTTTACGAAAGCGTGAGGAATTGAATATGAGAAAAAGATGGTATTTCGTGGTTCCGGCGGCGATTGTGGGGATCGCGCTGTTTATTTTTATTGGCGGAGAGTTGGTGATGCGTCTGTGGAATTGGCTGCTGCCAGGGCTGTTCGGCTGGCACCTGATTACGTTCTGGCAGGCGGTTGGGATTCTGGCACTCTGCCGGATTCTTTTCGGGCGAATCGGTGGGCGCGGGTTCCGCGGCTCCCGCTTTCGCGGACGTATGGGCCAACGTTGGGAGAGCATGACGCCCGAGGAGCGCGAGAAATTCCGGCAAGGGATGCGTGGGCGTTGTGGCTTCGGGCCGGCTGGTGGCGAGAGTAAGGAGCCCGCTGGGGGCGTGTGACGCTGGTCGGGCCTTCCGGCTGTCGACAGACTGGCGAGGACCTGCACCATCGTTGCTATCGGCGAGTTGCATGGGTCCTTTGGCCCGCAGAGAACGCGGGCCTCAGGATGACAAGCATTATCGGACAACCGGCCCCTGGAGCTTTTGGTCTTTCGTGATGATGGAAAGATGCGGGCGGGGGCGCCCGCGCCACACTGGCATCTATGATGCGACCTTAGGGACTGGGCTGGTCGTGCTTCGGGATGTTGGGCGTCAGCTTGCGCCAGAGAAATTCTTCGACCAGATTGGCTGCGGCGGTTGCGCCGATTCCGATGGCGGCGTTTTCGAAGGTCAGCGCGGTTCCCCGATTTTGAGCCGGATAGTAGAGATTGGAGATGCCGCCTGCGGCTATGTTTCCCAGGATATTTGAGTAGTTCGCCTGCCAGCGTCCGTTGTCGCCTTTGCAGATCACCGAATTGGCGATTGCATACAGAAACCGCGAGCGCGTGCTGCCGGTTCCCTTGTAATAGTAACGGGGATCCTGTTTGAGGAGCGAGGGCAGGATGGCGCTTCCGATGAACGTGCCTGTGACAAGGTCGGCATAGTTGGCGCCGTAGCGCTTGGCATAGCCTTGCGCACCTTGACCATATCCGCTGAAGCTATTTTGCGCCTGCTGAACTCCCGCGATGCCGCCAACGATGGCGAAGGTGACCGGATCGACTGCCGTCTTCCAGGCGAGCTCGAACTTTTGCTTTGGAGTCAGCGCGACCGGATTGGGGTCGTAGGTGACATAGAAATTGGGGATGACGCCGAGCACGCGCTGCCGCTCTTCATCCTTGACCTGGGCTTCGCCCACTTCGATGCGTGAGAGCGCGACCTGCACATCGGTGACATTGGCGGCGACTGTCAGGGCGATCTGCGGGATCAGGTGGACTTCTCCCGGAGCCAGTATTCCAGAAGAGGTTTGAGGGGCGAAGCCCGCTGATGTGATGGTGAGCTGGAAAGCGCCGGGCGCCACGCTGGTGAAGGAAAATTCCCCGTTGTCGCCGGTCAGAGTCTGCTGGTCCGGGGACTGAGTTTGGCCGGTGGTGGTAAGTTTCACCTGGGCTCGGGCGACTATGGCTCCGCTCTGGTCAACTACGGTTCCGCTGATGTCTCCGCGCGTGGGATCGGGAGCCGGCGTCGGCGGAGGGCTCTGCCCCCGGCAGAGCGACGTCCAACCCAGCGAGGCAGACACAAGAAGAATGAGTCCAGATCTGAATTGTAAGGCCATGTGTAAAGTGCTTTCCGCCCACGCTCACATCCAGACCCGTTGTGGGTTGGATGCATGAATATGGATACGCGTTGGAAGAATCCGTACTTTGAGATTACCAACTATTTCATCGAATTGCTGCCGCCCGGACCATTGAGGACAGCTTAATAGAGCCTTCTGGGATTTCACCCGTTACGAAGGTTTCAAAACCGTCTGCGGTTTGTTGAGGAGGTTGCGCGGCTGGTAGAGTTGGGTCCGGTTGGTTATGAGTTCCAGAATTTTGGTCAGCGGAGTGTCGGGGCCGATTGGAGCGGCGCTGCTTCCATCGCTTCGGGCGGACGGATGGTCTGTGGTGCGGCTGGTACGGGGGGCGGCTGCGGGCAGATCTTCCGATGGTGCTCAGATCGCGTGGGACCCGGCAACGCCGATCGCGCCGGAAGCGGTGTCGGGATTTGACGCCGTGATTCACCTGGCGGGCGAAAGCATTTTTGGACGATGGACCGCGGTTAAGAAGAGGAAGATTCGCGACAGCCGAGTGGCCGGGACGTTGCACCTGGCGTCGGCTCTGGCGCGGGCCAAGCAGAAGCCTAAGGTGTTTGTTTGTGGGTCGGCGATTGGATACTACGGCAACCGCGGGGATGAAGTGTTGCGGGAGGAAAGCGCGGCGGGTGTGGGGTTTCTGGTGGAGGTTTGCCGGCAGTGGGAGGAAGCGGCCGCGCCGGCAGCGCAAGCCGGAATTCGCACGGCGCATCTGCGGACAGGAATCGTGCTCAGTCCCAAGGGTGGCGCGCTGGGGGCGATGCTGGTGCCTTTCAAGCTGGGCTTGGGCGGTCGGACCGGCGACGGGCGGCAGTGGATGAGCTGGATTGATGTGGGGGACATGGTGGGTGGCATCCAGCACATTTTTAAGAACGAACTGCTGCGAGGACCGGTGAATATGGTCGCGCCTGCGCCGGTGAGGAATGCGGAGTTTGCAAAGACACTGGCGAGGGTGCTGAAGCGTCCGGCGATTTTTCCGATGCCGGCTTTCGTGGCGAAGCTTGCCTTCGGGGAGATGGGCGAGGAACTTTTGCTCGGAAGCCAGAAGGTGGAACCGGGGAAGCTGATGGCGAGCGGGTATTTGTTTCGGTATCGGGCGTTGAGGGCTTCGCTGGAGGGACTGTTGGGGCGATGAATGAAATTCTCAGCCACGGATTGACGGATCAACGCGGGTAGGGCAAATGTTCTTCCCCCTATCGGTGAAAATCCGTGCGAATCCATGGGCGATTTAGTTTTTCGGTCCTTCGCCGGAGCGGTTCATTTCTTCCAGCAGTTTTTGTAGAAGCTGGGTGCGCTGTTCGGTGCTTAGTTCGCGTTGCAGTTCTTCCAGAGCGAGGGCAACGATGTGGTAATGGTGGGCTCCGGCGAATTTCGGGTCCGTGGTGATGTTGAGCCAGAGTTTGTGCATGAGTTCGACATCCTGCGGGCGCAGGCGCGGGGTGTGCGGGCCGATGGTGTATTCGCGGACGGTTCCGTCGGGGGCGGCGACCTCGAGGCACAGGCGTGGACGCGGTTCAGGCATGCGCTCCCATGCGTCGCCGGTCAGCTTGGCTTGTTCGTCGGCGGTTAGTTTGTTCGAGAGGCCGCAGACTACCCGTGCGGAATCGAGCCGCTGCGCGGTCACCATGATGGCATCGAACACGTCGGTGGCCGGGACCACCAACAGAGAAATCGGCTTGCCTTCTTTTTCGGCGACGGCCACGGCCGCGGTGAAGAGTTCCTGCTCGTAGTGGTCGAACACCTGGCTAGCTTCCATTAACGAACTGCCGCCGAAGCTGGGCTCACGATGGTAGAGGCGCGCGCTCATCACGACTACGTCCTGCTTGGCCGTGTTGGTCTGGGCCAACACCTGGCGCAGGTAATACAGGTTGCGGGGATCACGCACCGCAACCAGAATGTTTCCCTCGCGAACGCCCATGGCTCCGCTGCCGAGGTCCTGGTTGCCGTAGACGCGGAACTGGTCGAGCTGTTCCGGCTTGCCGTGGCGCTCTTTGGCGACGTGGTGCTCGGAGAGCGTGAAGATGGTGAAGAAGACGGCGCTGAAGATTACTCCGGCGATGGTGGCTTGATACTTGGTGAACAGATTCACAAACGCGGTAATTAGCAGCACAGCGGAAATGAGAGCCAAGCCCACCGGAACTTCAGTCTTGCCGAAGTGCAGGTTGCCGGGCACTTTCCAGTCCCGGTTGCCGGGCTCGGTAAAGCGCAGCACGAGCACGGCGATGGACTTCATGGCGAAGCTCCAGATCACGCCGAAGGCGTAGAGCGCAGCCAGCATGTAGACGTTGCCACGGCTGAGGACAATCGTGAGCACCTGCAGCCCTACGATCAGGTTGATGATCCGGTAGCTGGTGCCGAAGCGGTGGTGCGGCTTTTGAAACCAGCTGGTGAGGACTCCGTCTTCAGCAACGCGGTTCAGAACGCCATTCGCGCCGACGATGGAAGTATTCTGCGCTCCCGCTAAAATCAGCACGCCCACCAGCACCACGAAGCCATGAAACAACAGCCTCAGGCTCTCGGGCCGCAACCAGGTACATGGCGATGCCGCCGATCAGGTTGGCAAAGTAATCCGGCCGAACTTTGTCGGGGATGATCATTACGGCAAAGAACGAGACTAGAGACGTGAACAGCAGGCTGTAGATGAAAATTACCAGCCCGGTCTTCTCCAGGTTCTTCAGCTTGGGATGTTCAATCTCGCGATTGACTTGTGCCAGCGTCTCTTCACCCGACATGGCCAGTACGGAGTGCCCGAAACCGACGAACACGATGAGCGTGGTGAGAATGCCGAGAGGCAGGTGCCTGAACCAGGTTGTATCCAACCAGCCGAGCGATTCTTTATTGAGCGGAATTACGCCCGCGTGCAGCGGGTTGGGAGGCAGTTGCACCGGGGCACGCAGAACGGTGATGGTGCACCAGATGATCAGGATCACGACCATTACTGTGGTGATAGCCATGATCTGCAGGGCTTTCTGGCTGGACTCGTGCATTCCCTGGGTATTCTTCCACCAGAAATAGAGCACCACGATCACGGCCAGGCCCGCGGCGAAATGGTCGTCAGAAAAATGGAGCGGGCGGTGCATGTACAGGCCCATGTCTTTGATGAAGCCCGCCAGGTATTGCCCCGCGGAAACGGCACTGATGGGGCCGGTCAGCACGTAATCGAAAAGCAGAGCCGAGACAGAAAACTTGGCCAGGGTTCCGCCCATGGCTTCCTTGACCACGCGGTAAACGCCGCCGCGGACGAACATGCTGCTCGATTCGATGTAGAGCGCCCGCACGCAGTAGCTGAAGAGCATGACGCCGAGAATGAACCAGGGAGCGCTCTTGCCGATCACCTTCTCAGCGTCGCCTCCGGCGTAATAAGCGGACGATGCGAGGTCGGAGAGAACAATGGCGGAGGCGCGCCAGAAAGAGATGAAGGTCAACATCACCGTGGTGGCGACGAAGACCCTTATAGCCGGTTTGGAACCTTCAACGGATGTAGCCATGCTGCGAGGACGCGCGACTGCTTATCAGGGTAAGCCTATTGAAGATAGCATAGGGGGTTCCGTGGGCGTGGGCACAAAAGCTAACTTCGGATAGAGTTCCTTCCGAGTGCCCGTCACTCGGGCGCAATCCGGGAGACACTGCCAATCGGCTGCGGGCTCCTTGGCAAGAGCAGCGGCAGCGAAATCCAGTCGCCTTCGCAATTGGCGAGATTTCTCTCGAACGCTCACCGTTTACTCTCGCGTTCGATGAGCCTTTGGAGCACGGTTCTCAGCTCGATTTTTCCCTTTTGAGAGCCAGACTCACCGCTCTGGAATTCGATCCAACCTTCGTTGAAGCCATCGAGCATTTGAATGCGGGGCAGTGGGTTCTTCATGCCCTGCGATTTGAACAGGGACACCCAGGTCTCGCGTGGCACCGCTTCGGTTTTCACAGGGCGGCCAAGCAGGTCCGCGAAGGTGGCCGCGATCTCGTTCGGGGTTACACGATGCGGACCTTCCAGTTCGACTACACTACGGCCGTTCCATGTGGTCCGGATTATTTCGGCCGCCACGCGCCCGATGTCGGCGGTGGCAACCATTGGCACTGGTTTGTCGAGGGGCTGCAGGAAGCTTGGGATCATGCCGTTCCTGGCCGGAGTCACATCCCAAATTGAGTTCTTCATGAACCATCCCGGGCGTAGAAAAATGATTGGAATCGATGACTCCCCAAGCTCCTGCTCAATTATGGAATGCTGCGTGAGCAGATTCGATCGGGTTGCCTGTGCGCCGATCGTCGACAGGTATACGACTCTACTCGGACGTGCCACGTCGATTGCCGATCGGAGCGTGGCAGCTATCGCCCGCGCCTCGCGAAAGTCAGGCAATGGATCGAAGTTCGCTGGAACGAGCACGAAGACCCCGTCGGTTCCCTTAAAGGCCGCCGTGAGCGCCGACGCGTCGTTGATATCCGCTTCGACGAGATCGCAGCCCAGCTTCGTCCACGTTCCGCCTTTGGCGATCTCGCGAACTACGCCTCGAACGGGCTGGCCAGCGGCCAAAAGGTTACGCGCCACTTCCCCACCAACATTGCCTGTAATTCCAGTCACTGCAAACATTGGTTATCTTCGCTATCTTCTCGTTAGCCGTCTAAGGAAGCCTTGTCGGGCGATGATGATGACTAAGAGATTATCCTTCCAGAATGTCCCCGATCAAGCGGCCTAAAGCGAGTCCGCTCAACGCTGGACTTATCGTCGGCTATTCGAAAGCTGTGCTCCGCAATCCTGAGCAGAATCCTCGGCGGCGGGATCGTGCGTTTTCGGCGCGAGGTAGGTGTGGGTGATGCGGTCGTGCCAGCAGAGCGAGTCTTCGTCGAGGAAGACCCAAGCGTATCCCATGCCGAGAGAAGCGGCGGAAAGAAATGAAGCGAGAACGCGCCAGCGGCGGAGGCGGCGACTGGCGGGGCTTCCATCGAAGTGGGCCAATTCGAGGCGCGCCAGGCGTAACCCCGGCGTGGTGCCCGAGTACACGATCAGCAGGTATTGGTAGACGGCCCAGAACAGAGCGCAAAGACCGGCAGCTAACCCTATGATCTGGAGTCGTGGCGGACGAATCGCCGCCAGCTTCCAGAAGATGAAAGCGAAGAGAGCGCCGGCCGCTGCGATGATGAAACCGTCGACTGCGGCGGAGAAGATGCGCCGCGCTAGAGGCGCACTCTGCAATGGAGTATCGATCCCCGGGCGTTTCTCGGTCTCGGTCCGCTCGACCGTCTCAATCGTGATTCCCCCCAGAGCCGGCGGCGGCGGGACGACTTCCGGCGCTTCCAGGATGCGAGGACGTCGGCGGTCGATGACCGGCTCGGCCAGTTCGTCGAACGGGGCTGGCGGAGGAGCCCAGGAGCGCGGGAACTCGATGAGCTTTCCTGTCACTGGAGCTGCTGCCGGGGCTGTGGTTGGCGACGCGGATGCTGGGATTTCAACGGCATGAGAGGCGCTTTCCGCAAAGGTATCCAAGGCCAGAGCCTGGTTGGATGACGGCATTCTGTCCGTCAACGTGGAAGGCTCGGCCGAAATGTCACATGCGGTTCGGAGATTTTCGTCCTCGAAATGCAGCTGCAGCGATGGATAGCGGGGCGGACGAGGCTTGCGGCGAGACTGATAACGGTTCAGGCGGGCCGCGACTTCCTGACGCCAGACTGTGGAATCCTCGGGCGCAGGTTGGTTGCCATCTTTACTAATGGATGCCGAGGCTTCTTCCGGACTCGGGCGCGTGAGATCAACACGCGGCGTCTCGGTTACGTCGTGCGGTGACGCAGTAGGCAGGAGCGCGTCGTCGTCAGCCACGTCGTCGGCCAGCCAGCGCGGCGAAGCGGCGGAATGCGTGTCGGAAGAGCAGCGGCAGATGTCACCACAAAGCGGACAGGGCATGAATCACAGTCTTACGAGCAAACCAGAACCGAGGGCCAGGCGGATAACCGCAAGGACCGTACCGGAATCCAAGAATGCGGGCGGCTTTTGCCTCCCGAGGCGCAAGCGTGCTAACTTCACCACGACTGCTGCCGGTAGAAGCGTCCGTGCGCGTTTTGCATGCGCTTCGGATGATCTTGTTCCGACGATATTCGTTCCGGCGATCTTGTTCCGATGACTCTTCGCAACAGATTCCTTATCACGGCAGCGGTGCTTTGTCACCTTCTTCTCGTCCCGCCGTTAGTTACCAGCCAGTTGCTGCCTGCAAATGCCGCTGCTTCAGCGGAAAAGCCGACGACTGCGCCGACAACGCCCTGCGCACTGGCGGCCGCGGCGCAGAAGGAAAAAGGAGACGTCCGCACCATTTGCGCCATTCAGCAGGAAGAGGAAGGCTCGGTTTACAAGTTGCACGGTGCGGTCGAAATCTATTACGGAACATACATACTGCGGGCGGACGAAGCCACCTACAACTCCGACACAAGGGAAGCGACCGGAACCGGACACTTCGCGCTCGACGGCGGCCCCAATGACGATCACATTCGAGCGTCGCATGGCAGCTACAATCTCGATCTCGAAACCGGACGCTTCTACGATGTGACCGGAACAACGGGGCTGGTCTTTCGCGGCAACAAGGTGATCCTGACTTCTACGGCTCCCTTCGCTTTTACCGGCAGGATTGTCGATAAGGTCAGTCCTGACCATTACCTGGTCTACGACGGCACCATCACCACCTGCGAGTTACCTCATCCCATGTGGCAATTCGACGCGCGCAAGGTGAGTGTGGACGTGGGCGGCAACGCTCAGATCTACCGCAGCGCTTTTGTTCTGCACGGCATCCCCATGCTTTATTTCCCGTATGCCACCCATCCCGTGCAGAGAGAGTCGCGGCAGTCCGGGTTCCTGATGCCCTCGATCGCCCGGTCTTCCACTAAAGGCAATGTGGTGGGCGACGCCTACTACTGGGTCATCAATCGCATGATGGATGCGACCCTGGGAGCCGAATACTTTTCTCTGCGTGGCTGGTCGCAGCGCGGCGAGTTTCGAGCCCGTCCCAGCGAAACTTCCTACGTTGACCTCAACTATTTTGGAGTCATCGATCGCGGTATCGGCTCGCCTCCGCTCAAAGAAGGTGGAGAAAATGCGCGCCTGAACTCAGTGGGAAACTTCGAAGGGTTCCGCGCCGTGGCCAACATCGACTACCTGAGTTCGTTTCTCTTCCGCCTGGCCTTTAATGAGGTTTTCAGTCAGGCGGTGTATTCGGAAGTTAAATCACAGGCCTTCCTCTCGAAATCGAACGACGGATTCAATCTGAATGGATTCGCGGAGCGCTACCAGAACTTCATGAGCACGACGCCGGGTCAGGTAATCACAATTCTGCACGCCCCGAGTCTTGATTTCTCCGGCAACGAACGCGAGTTGGGACGCACGCCGTTTTATTGGTCGGCTGACGCCTCGGCCACCGGATTGTCGCGCAGCGAGCCCCAGCAAGGTACGTGCCCCGGGTTCTTTAATTCTTGCACGCCCGCTTTCCGCACGGGGAATCTGGTCGAGCGCTTCGATCTGAACCCTGGAATCTCTCTGCCGCTGCTGTTTCGAGGATGGTCTCTGCGTCCACAGCTGACATTGCATGAGACCTACTACAGCGAAAGACTGGTCGGGGAAGAGCAGAATAACCCGGGGCAGGCGGTGAGCGACGCCATTAACCGCCAAGCACTGGAGACGGCGGTGGAGCTGCGACCTCCGGCGCTGGAGCGCGTGTTCGACAAGAACTTCCTGGGGAGAAAGTGGAAGCATGTCATCGAGCCGCTGGCAGTCTACCGCTTTGTGACCGGCGTGAACAACTACGCCAATGTTCTGAAGTTCGACGAACATGACATTCTCACCGATACCCACGAAGTGGAGTACGGCTTTGTAACCCGTCTGTATGCCAAGCGCAATTCGGACAAGCCGGAGGATTGCGACCCCATTATGTCGGCGCTTATGGTCGGCGGGGCCGGGCCCGAATCGACTGTGCCGTGGCAGCATATCAACACGCTCGCCAATCGCCAGTGCCCGACCGAACCGCCGGTGCGCGAGGTCGTGACCTGGGAGCTGGGGCAGAAATACTTTCTCGATCCTACATTCGGGGGAGCGCTGATACCCGGCCAGCGCAACGTGTTCACCACGACGGTCGACCTTACCGGCATCGCGTTTCTCACCCAGGCGCGGCATCTTTCGCCGCTGGTTTCCCGCTTGCGGGTGGAAACCAGCTCTCGCACCGACGCGGAATGGGATCTCGATTACGACTTCCAGAATAGCCGCATCAACGCGAGCACGCTACTCGCCAACTATCACTTTGGCCAGGTAACGGTCGGCGGGGGCGACGCGTTCCTGCAGGTACCTGTGCCGGCCGTGGGTTCGCCCCCGCGCTTCAACCAATTTCGCGCCGCCCTGGGATACGGCCGCCCCAACAAGCGCGGCTTTAGCGGTGCCAGCAGTTTTGGCTTTGACGCGGAAACTGGTCAGCTGCAGTTCTTCAACGCCCAGACCACTTACAACTGGGATTGCTGCGGCATGACTATGGAATATCGCAGTTACACCGTCGCCAACGTGCGCAACGAAAATCTGTTCCGCGTGTCCTTCACCCTGGCGAACATCGCCAGCTTCGGCAGTCTGCGGCCGCAGGAGCGGCTGTACTAGAACAGTGGATAGTGGCTAGTGGTCAGTAATGCGGCTCGCTCATCCCGCAGCCTCCAGGCAGGACGCCCCTGCTAAGATAATGTAATGTCAGCCGCTGGACTGAACATCGACTCGAAGCTCACATCGCTTCAGGCCCGCCTTCGTACCCTGGGCCGCACTCTGGTCGCCTATTCTGGTGGCGTTGATTCCGCGTACCTGGCGTGGGCTGCTCATCAGGCGTTGGGAAATAACATGCTGGCAATCATCGCCGACTCTGCCAGCCTGGCGCGTACGCAGCTTGCCGATGCGATGGCTTTTGCGCGCGAGCAGTCAATTCCGCTGGAAGTGGTCGCCACCTCGGAACTCGATCGTCCCGAATATGTGCGCAACGATGCGCAGCGCTGCTTCTTCTGCAAAGATGAACTGTTCACACTAATGGAAGAACTGCGCGTGGCGCGCGGGTTCGATGCCATCGCGTACGGGGTAAATCTTGACGATCAGGGCGATTTCCGGCCCGGCCAGAAGGCGGCGGCCGGGCACCAGGTTGTGGCTCCTCTGCTGGATGCGCGTCTCACTAAGGAAGAAATTCGCGTTCTGGCGCGGAACGCTGGCCTGCGCATCTGGGACAAACCCGCCTCCGCCTGCCTGTCGTCCCGCATCGAGTATGGCCGCCCGGTTACGCGCGAGGCCCTGGACGTGGTGGAAAAAGGCGAAGACGCCCTGCGCGCGCTGGGGTTCCGGCAATTCCGCGTGCGGCATCACGGGGAAATCGTCCGCATTGAAATCGCGCGCGAGGAACTGGCGCGGGCTCTCGATCCATCGATGGCTGCCGAATTCGCCAGGATCTTCAAGGCTCTGGGCTTCAAGTTTGTGACCCTCGATCTGGAGGGCTTCCGCTCGGGATCAATGAATGCGTTGCTGCCGGCAGAGGATTTATTCCGGCCGACCGGTTGAAGAGGAAGCCGCGTCGAACACTCCATTTCCCGCCCGGTTCTGGCCTGGGCATTCCTGCGTCCGACGCGGCGCTGTGAGATAATCAAGCTGCGACTTACGATGTTGAGGCGGTTTTTGGTGAATCTAATTCGGCGCTCTTTTATCCTTCTGCTGGTGGTTTGTCTGGGCTGTGTTGCTCAGTCCGCTTCGCCCGATTTAGCTCGTAAGATCGAGCGCCAGGTTCGTTCCTACTATAAGATTCCTCCCGAGGCGCACGTACTGGTGGGCGTGCCCTCACCCAGCGCCGACTTTCCCAATTACGATTCGGTAGTTGTAACCGTTGATGACGGAGACAAGAAACAGGATCTCAAGTTTGTGGTTTCCAAGGACGGTTCTTCGCTGGTGCGGACGATCAAATTCGATCTGACCAAGGATCCGTTCGCCGAGCTCATGAGCAAGATCGACGTCACCGGACGGCCCACGCGGGGAGCGAAGGCATCCAAGGTTGTAGTGGTGAACTTCGACGATTTCGAGTGCCCGTTCTGCTCTCGTCTGCATCAGACTTTATTTCCGCAGATCTTCAGAGAATACGGCGACCGGGTCACTTTCATTTACAAGGATTACCCGCTGGTGGAAATCCATCCCTGGGCGGTGCACGCCGCGGTGGACGCCAATTGCCTGGCGGCGCAGAACAGCGATGCCTATTGGGATTTTGCGGATTACATTCACAGCAACCAGCATGAAGTAAACGCTGAAAAGACTCCCGAAGCACGGCTGGAGGCGGTCGACCGGATCACCCTGCTGCAGGGCCAGAAACACAATCTTGATGTGGTGAAGTTGCAGTCCTGCGTTAAGGCGCAGGATGAAACCGCAGTGAAGGCGTCCATGAAAGAAGGCGACGCGATTGGGGTGGAAGCCACGCCAACGATGTTCATCAACGGACAGAAAATCGACGGCGCCGTGCCTATCAGCGAAGTGCGCGCTGCGCTGGATCGCGCCTTAAGGGATGCCAATCTGCCCGTGCCTGAGCACGCGGTCGCGGCATCGGTGCCGGCCTCCAAGTGATATTGCGAAGCGGAATTGGTGCCGGCGCACTTGCGCCGCGGACCGTCGGGTTGGAGGGGGAAACTCGTTTGAAAAAAAATGCTGAATTTGCTTGGCTTGCGGTTCTGCTGGCAACCGCCGTTGCGCTGGCCGCGCTGCTGGGCTGTAAGTCCCAGGTAAGCGGCGACGTGATGGCCACTGTGGATGGCCGCAAGATCTTCCGCTCCGACGTCGACAAGTACTACGACAATCAGGTGGCGAGCGCACAGCAAGCACCGGTCGGCGAACAGGCGACGATACTGCGCCTGAACATTCTGCGCCAGCTCATCGACGACGAAATGGTGATGCGCCGGGCCGAAAAGCTGGGCCTGCTGGCCACGGAAGAGGAAGTAGACCGCAAGCTAAACGAGATCAAGTCTCCTTATACGCAGGAGGAGTTCGATCAGCGATTAAAGGAAAAGAAAATCACTCTGGAAGACTTCAAGCGCGACATTCGCCGCTCCATCACGGTCGATAAGGTAATGAACAAGGAAGTGGCGTCAAAAATCAATGTAACCGATCAGGACATCAACGAATATTTCAACGCACACAAGTCCGAATTCAACCTCATCGAACCGCAGTACCACTTGGCGCAGGTTTTCGTCACTCCCACACCCAATCCGCAGGTGCACAACCAGAACAACAAGGCGCAGAACGAAGGCGACGCCCGTAAGAAGATCCAGATGATTGCGAACCGCCTGGACAGCGGCGACGATTTCGCCACGCTCGCCATGAATTACTCGGAGGATCCGGAGACTTCCGGCAATGGCGGGGATCTGGGAACGCTCCCCGAGTCTTCTTTGCACAACACCGATCCGGGAACCCGCGACGCGGTGATGAAGCTGAAGCCGGGGCAGTACAGCCCCATCATCATCCTGACCAATCCCGCGAACAAACAGGTGATGGGATTCCGCATCGTGAAGCTGGTGTCGAAAGAGCCCGCGGGACAGCGCGATTTGTCGGATCCGAGGGTGCAGCAGGCTATCCGGTCCCAGCTCCATGACCGCCGTGAACAGTTGCTGAAGGCGGCATACTACGAACTGCTCCGCGACTCCGCCAAGGTAGACAACTACTACGCCAAAAAGATTCTGGATAGTAACGGGCTGACGAACTAGGGTGGAATTACTCGACGATCGCGAGTACGTCGCCCGCGTTCACGGCCGCACCTTCGCTGACTAGAATTTTCCGCACGGTTCCGCGCTTCGGCGATTTGATCTCGTTCTGCATCTTCATCGCCTCGACTACAGCGATACCACGGCCTGGCTCCACTTCGTCTCCCTCACTCACCAGCAGGCGCACCACTTTGCCGGGCATGGGAGCGACTACCTTCCTCGGCCCCTGATTGTCTCCGGCGGTGCGGCCGCGCAGCGAGCGAGGATCGCGGACTTCAACGGCGAAGCGGGTACTTCCCACCCACAAACGCAACTCATTCGCCACCCGCTCCGACTTCACCTCGTAGGCAAGATTCCCTATGCGAAGTGAGAGCACGTCCGGGCGGACGAGCAAGGCGTCGACCTCAAAGTCGCGGTCGTTGAGGCGGCAGAACCAACGCCCGTCGACGCGGTTGAGGTCAAGCCGGTAATTCTTGCCGTCGATGATTACGTCGTAGAGCATCGGAAACCGGGGCCAGTGATCAGTGATCAGTGGCCAGTAATTCAATTTGAGATCACCCTTCTCAGCGGAGTGCCTCGCGGCGACCGGCACTCTTCCAGTTCGACTTTACATCTTCAGCGGTGCGCGAACCGCTTCCTGCACCGTTTCCCGTGCCTTGCCCGGTTGAACCGAGCGTGGCGAACAAGCCTGCAGCGATCGCCGCTACCTCCGCGGCTTTTGAGTCGGCCGGCTTGCCCTCTGCCCGCTTCAACATGCGGTCGAGGAATCCGGTATCGAGCCTGGCGGCACGAAAATCTGCATCGCGCAAGATGCGCCGAAACAATGCAATGTTGGTCTTGATGCCGCCTACAAAATATTCGTCCAGAGCCCGCGTCAGCCGCGCGATGGCCTCCTCGCGATCGCTGCCGTAACCGATCAGCTTGGCCAGCAGCGGATCGTAATCGATGGGAACGTTCCAGCCTTCATACATGCCGCCATCGATGCGGACGCCCGGCCCGGAAGGCTCCTGTAACAGAGTGATTTTGCCAGGGCTAGGGAAGTAATTGTTGTCGGGATCTTCCGCGTAGATGCGACACTCGATAGCGTGACCGCGGATGCGCACTTCGTCTTGTGTAAAGGGCAACTTCTCTCCAGCGGCGATGCGAATCTGCAGATGGACCAGATCGAGCCCTGTGATCAGTTCCGTGACCGGATGCTCGACCTGCAAGCGCGTGTTCATCTCCAGAAAATAGAAATTCTTCTGCTGATCGTTTCCCATTTGATCAACCAGAAACTCGACCGTACCGGCATTGGTGTAGTTCGCGGCTTGCGCCACGCGGACCGCAACTTCACCCATCCGGCGCCGCATGTCGGCATCGACAATGGGCGAGGGCGCCTCTTCCAGCACCTTCTGATGACGCCGTTGCAGCGAGCACTCGCGTTCCCCAAGGTAGACCGTGTTGCCGTGTTCGTCGGCGAGCACCTGCATCTCGATGTGCCGCGGATTGACGATCGCCTTCTCGATGTACACTTCGCTGTCGCCGAAAGATCGCTCTGCCTCGCTACGGGCGGCTTCAAGAGAAGACTTAAGTTCCTCAGCAGCATGCACCAGCCGCATGCCTTTGCCACCGCCGCCCGCGGCTGCCTTCAACATGACGGGATAGCCGATTCTGGCGGCTACCTGCTCCGCTTCCTCGAATGACTCGACACCTCGCGAAGTTCCCGGCACGAAGGGAACGCCCGCTTTCTCCATGGCCTGGCGTGCGCGGGTTTTCGATCCCATGGCTTCCATGGCCGCTGCGGTTGGGCCAATGAATTTCACCCCCGCATCGGCGGAGGCTTGAGCGAACTTGGCATTCTCGGAGAGGAAGCCGTAACCGGGATGGATCGCGTCGGCGCCGGAGCGCTGGGCGACGTCGATAATTTTGGGAACGTTGAGATAAGACTCGGAAGCCGCGGCAGCGCCGATGGGGTAGGCCTCGTCGGCCTTGCGCACATGCAGCGCGGCGCGATCTACGTCAGAGTAAACCACGACTGCGGCGATTCCCATTTCGTGGCAAGCGCGCAGCACACGCGCGGCGATCTCGCCTCGATTGGCTATAAGGATTTTCTTGAATAACATCGCTTTTTCGCGTTAACCGCACTCAGCCGGTGGACCCAAGATTCTACGGACCAGGGATTCTGCGGACCCAGGATTCTATCGGAAACCTGGCCGTGAGTCTGCGATCTACCTCGCTAATGCTTTTCCGGCCGTGAGTATAGCGCCCACGCGGTTGCCAAATCCTGGACGACATGACCGAGCGACTTGTAGACAGTGATCTCTTCGGGCGAGCGGCGGCCTTTGATCTCGCCGGCCAACACTTGGCCTATCTCAGCCATGATGTGGTCGTCGCCGATTAACCCCGCGGCCTTTGCTCGCAGAAACTCTGCGCCCTGGGTTAGGACACCCTCGCGGCTGTCGGCAATGAAGCGCGAGCGGACGACCAGATCGTTGTCCACCTCGGTCGGCCCGGCGTGGCCCGAGCCAACAAGATTCACATGCGTACCCGGCCGCACCCACGCGCCCTTCAGGATTGGCTCGGTGGCGGAGGTCACAGTGCAGATAATGTCAGCTTCGGCCACTGCCTCTTCCACGCTTCTCGCGCTGGCGACGGTCACGGCAAGTTCTGCTTGCGTGCGGTCCGCGAAGGCTCGAGCGCGCTCGGGCGAACGTCCCCAGACTGAAATGGAGTCAAGGCCGCGCACCTTGCTGATCGCGCGAGCGTGGGTCGCGGCCTGTTCGCCGTAGCCCAGGATCGCTAGTCGATGGGCATCCTTGCGCGCCAGCGCATCCGTGGCGACCGCACTGGCCGCCGCCGTACGAATGGCGGTAATCTCGCCAGCATGCAGGACGCAAACTGGCGCACCGGTTTCGGGATCGAACAGAATGACCAGACCCTGATGCGACTGTATTCCCAGCGCAAAGTTTTCCGGAAAGACGCTGATTAACTTCGCACCGAAGGTTGCGCGTGGGCCCATTGCGCCGGGCATGACGCCGAACATGCGTCCGTCGGCGAGCGGAATGATCGATCGCAGAAGCTGCCGGGTTTCGCCGCGAGAGAATGCGATCATGGCATCGCGCACGATAGGGATGCACACGTCGTAAGTGAGCCGGCGGGCCACTTCCTCGCGGTCTATGAATCGCATCCCAGGCTTCCTCGTCGCATATTCTTCACTGCGGCGGAGTGCGGGAAAAGCTCACCGCGAAGGGAGGGGTAGCGGCGCATGAAGTTTTCGCCCAGCGCGCGCGGGGCTTGAAGCGGTAGCGGAGGAGGGTCCAGATGGCGAGCCAGCCATCCGCGTGTCGAATCTTCTTGCCTTCTCCGGCCGTGCGCGGTGTGTAGGCGATGGGCACTTCCGCGATCTTCTCGCCCATACGGCAGAGCTTGGCCGTCACTTCGGGGCAGAATTCAAAACGACGGCAGTCCAAATCAATTTGCTCGATCAGCGAGCGCCGGAAGACCTTGTAACAAGTGGCCTCGTCGTGTATTCCCGCGCCGTAAAGCAAATTGACGAGGTGAGTCAGAAGCTTCGCCCCCAGAAAAAAACGGAGCCCGCGCTCGGGCCGGTCCGGGCGCACGCCGTACACTACGTTCGACTGACCCTGCTCAAGCGGTCGCAGCAGCGCGGGATAGTCCTGCGGGTCGTACTCAAGATCCGAGTCTTGAATCAGGATATATTCTCCGCGAGCATGCGCAAGCGCAGTGCGGATAGCCGCACCCTTGCCGCAGTTGTTTTCGTGGAAAACTATGGTGACATCGTCGGCAATCGGCATAGCCCGGAGTTTCTCGCGAGTGCCGTCGGTGGAACCATCATCGACGATGATGATTTCCTTCTTGACCGGCGAGGCATGGATAGCTTGCAGAAGCTCGTCGACGTGCGCGACTTCGTTGTAGACGGGAACGATCACGGACACGCATCCCGCCCACCGGTCGTTGGCGGGTGATGGGGTGGCGCCAGCGGCGTTACGCGGCGATGTCCTCAACGATGCAACACTCATCTTGGGAGTCTCGCTGAATTGCGGGCTGTTGTTGGCATAATATCATCTCGATTCCCACTCCTTGCCGAGGAACAAGCGCCTATGCGGGGATAACCACACCGCCAGTTTCTGCTGCCCCTTCAGGGCTTGGCGGTCCCCAAAAAACAAACCCACGGCTTGCGCCGTGGGCTGCATTCTTTCGCCGCTACGCGGCTGGCTTAGCCCAGCTATTTTGGCTGATCCATGGTGATGCCTTGCTGCCCGGGCTGCTTCTCGGATTTGATTTTCTTGGTGAGCAGAGTCTGGTCAACCCAGTGATCGGCGGTCTTCAGGTCTTCCTGGCGGGCAGCGAGGTCGTCGCATTCCACATCAGCCTTTTCGCGGTACATGAGATTCAGGTAGGCCATGGCGTCGTCATAGTCGGGGCGAAGTTGAATCGCCTTGTTCAGGTTATCGATGCCTTCCTGGATCGACGGCCAATTCCTCGTCTTCAGTTCTTCACAAACTTTTTTCTGATCCTTGTTTTTGGGATTCAGACTCTCGTCCGGCTTCAGGCCGAGCTTGGCGCGCTCTTCCATGCGCGGCTGGTAGCAAGCCGTCCAATCAATGACCCCCACGGAGTAGTAAGGTTCGGGATCGTTGGGATCGATATCGGCGGCCATCCGGTAATACTTTTTGGCGTCATCGAACTTCTTCATGTTCAAGTACAGGTAGGCGATTCCCTTGGCAGCATTTACTTTCTGATCGCGCGCCGGATTCATGGTGAGGACGTTCTGGTATTGCTCAATGGCCTGCTCAGCCATTTTGTTGTTGTCCGGCGTGTCCGCTCCTGGGATGTATTGCTGCGCGAAGGCGGTGGCCAAATACATCTTGGCATTAATCAAGCTGGGATCCAAAGCCACGGCTTGCTGGAAATGATCGATGGCTTCTTCGTACTTGGCGTTCTTGTAAGCAGTGACGCCCTTGTTGAGCTGGTCGCGGGCGCGCAGCTTGCCGCAGCCCACGGAAGAAAACAGCGCCAGCATTGCGGCCGCCAACGTTAGCAGTCGAAAATGTTTATTCATTGCGGTATAAGTCTCCCTTGCCACACAGCATCCTAGGCCCAGAGACAGCGGGTTGACAAGTGCTGGCCGAGCGTTTGTTCACAGAAGTGGCGCGGGAACAATGGCTCCCGCGCGCAGGCTGATGCGATACACGGATTCCGGGCGCTTCTGCCGCCCAGCCCCCGCGTGCGCGCCCTTAGCCGCCCGCTTCGATCTTTGCGGTAATCAGACCGACCTTATCCACTCCCGCAGCATGCGCAATGTCAATCACATTGGCTACGTCGGCGAAGGGAACGGCGTCATCGCCCTTCACGAACATGACTTTCTCGGCGCGGGTTTTGTAGATATCTGCCAGACGGCCCTGCAGGTTGTCCCACGTGGCATCTTCCTGATTGATCTTCAGGCCGGGATCCTGACCGGCGCCGCGATCAATCAACTGCACCACGATGGTACGGTCGGGCGTATTGTTCTTGGGCGCGTTGGGCGGGGGTGGCTGAGGCACCAGCGCATCCAAGCCTTTCGGGGTCAAGGGCGTGATCACCATGAAGATGATGAGCAGCACCAGCAGCACGTCAATGAGCGGAGTGACGTTAATGTTCGCGCTTTGGCCTCCGCCGGTTCCAACTGCCATGCTCATAGTCGGTTCTCCTCTTATTTCACTCGCTTCACTGTCCACCCGCCGGAGCGGTGGGCGGCGCGTTTGGAGTGCTTTTCCTCTGTTCGGTGAGCAGGCCCAGATCATCCACTCCAGCGGCGCGCACGGCGTCCACCACCTGAACCACATTGCCAAAGTGGGCGCGGGCATCCGCCTTTAAGTAGACTTCCTTATTTGTGCGGTTGGTCAGGCGATCCTTCACCTTGCCGGTCAAACTGTCGACCGCGACCTTGTCAGAGCCGAAATAGACCGTCCCATCGCGCATCACCGAAACCAGCAGCGCGTCTTCCTTGTCAGCGTCTTGCATCGGAGTTGGATTGTTCACCTTGGCCATATCCACGCTGATGCCC
The DNA here is from genome assembly GCA_963807145.1 of uncultured Acidobacteriaceae bacterium. Classification (GTDB taxonomy): domain Bacteria; phylum Acidobacteriota; class Terriglobia; order Terriglobales; family Acidobacteriaceae; genus Sulfotelmatobacter. The sequence goes on from CAWEBA010000026.1 coordinate 19,983, forward strand.
TTCTGCAACATGGGCGTGATCACCATGAAGATGATCAGCAGCACCAGCATCACGTCCACCATAGGGGTGACGTTAATGTCCGAGTTTACGTTGGCCCCTTCATTCCGCTTTGCGATTGCCATAACTAATGTCTCCCAAGAGCAGTGGCCAGTCGTTAGTGGCCAGTTGCCGGTAAAACCTTCCGCGTGAATTGGGAAGCCCGGCGCCGGGGAGGTTCCCGGCGCCAGACAGCAACTCATGCGGACTTGCGGGCAAAACTTCTAGGACCGGCGAACGTCCCGGCGCTTCAGGAAGTAGTCGATCAATTCGCTCGACGAGTTGTCCATCTCCACATCGAACGCTTCTACGCGGCCGGTGAGGTAGTTGAACATCATGACGGCGGGAATAGCGACCAGCAAGCCGAAAGCCGTGGTCACCAGCGCCTCCGAAATGCCGCCTGCGACTGCGCCCAGACCGGTCGCCTTCTGTTCGGAAATGCCCTTGAAGGCGTTCAGAATGCCCATCACCGTGCCGAACAGACCCACGAAGGGAGCCGTCGAACCGATGGTAGCCAGCCCGCCCAATCCACGCTTCAGTTCGGCATGGACGATGGCTTCGGTGCGCTCAAGTGCGCGCTTGGAAGCTTCAATGGTCTCGCCGGGGATGGCGCCGGGGCTATCCTGGTGAGCCTTGAATTCCATCAGGCCAGCGGTGACAACTTTGGCCAAATGGCTCTTCTTGTTGCGCTCGGCGACCTTGATGGCCTCGTCGATGCGGCCGTCGCGCAGCGCTCCGGCTACTGCGGGAGCGAAGGCGCGGGACTGCTTGCGGGCCGCGTTGTATGCCATGGCACGGTCAATCATGACGCCGATCGACCAGCCCGACATAATGAACAGAATGATGACCACGATCTTCGCGATGATACCCATCTGCCGCCATAGCGAAATCGGATCCCATCCCACTGCGCCACCTTCCTGCACAATCCAGGCGGCTGCCCTGGGTACATGAACAAAAACTGCTGCTGCCACATTAGCTAACATGAGTTGCTTTTCCCTCCTCGGAACTTTCTAGACTCTTTGATGCGAGATTCGAACGTCCTGCAAAGCCTGACGGCAAAAGTTATCCGCCGAGATGCGCCTACCAGAGATGAGAGGTACGGCGACTGCGCCCAGCGAAGGGCTCTCCCGGCCACCGCTTTAGGTGAGAGGGGAGGGCCACACTGCTTATACACTTTCTGACCTTGCCGCGTCACACTACACCAGCGGGGATCTAGCCCCCGGACAGGGTGAAGTTGACAAACACTTCGGTATCCACCTCGACGGGTTCGCCATTCAGCAGATAGGGCTTATACCTCCACTGCTTCACGGCCTCGATCGCAGCAGGCGCCAGCATTGGATGCCCGCTGACGAGCGTAAGGTTTTCGATTGAGCCGTCCTTGGCGATGACGGCATGCAACACCACCGTACCCTGGATGCGGGCCTGCCGCGCCAGAGGTGGGTAGTTCGGTTGCACGCGCCGCACCAACAAACCGGCGGAAACGCCCTGCGAGACCCGCACGCGCTGCGGTGTAGCGACTTTGGGCACGGCTACCGGGGTCGAGCTGATAATACCGCCAATCACGCCGCCCATCTGACCGCCCGGGATGCCTCCCGGAACGCCGCCCACTACGCCGCTGACGGCCATCTGCGGTGGGGCCTCGTCTTCCTTGATCATCTGTACTTTTTGAGGAATCTTGGTGGGAGTGCGGAGTTCCCCGTTCACAATGTCGGTCTGAACCTGATGCACCACGTGCACCGGCGCGGCAGCTGGGGGCGGAGGTGGTGGAGGCGGCGGCGGAGCCACCAGAAACGTCATTAACTGCTGCTTAGGCAGGGCTTCCGTAAAGATGAGAGGCATCAGAACCATGAGCCCGACCAACCCTATCTCGAGAATGATAGCGAAAGTCGTCGTTCGTCCTCGTTTTGTTTTCAGCCTGCCACCGGATTCCAGAAGGCTATCTTCAAACATAAGAGTTTCTCCCTACTACAGAGCCTACGTTGTCTTAGACACCGAGCGCTTCCCCTTTGCTCCCAGCAACGGACTCCGTCGCCAAAAGACAATCCCCCGACCCACTCGCACCGAACCAAACGCTCCAACTGCCTATAAACAAAGACTTTAACTTAGGATCGCCGATTCGCTTACCGTGTGACCACCTGACCCGGACGGGCTGCGGCGCCCGGCCGTTTGCCCTTCTCGATCCGCCAATCCTGATACGCCACGAGAATCGGTGCTGCGATTGCGATCGAGGAATACGTTCCTATCAAGATGCCGATTACCAGCGCCAGGCTGAACCCGCGAAGCACCTCGCCGCCGAACAAATAGAGAGCAAGTACAGTAAGGAAGGTTAGCCCGGCTGTCAAGATGGTTCTACTCAGGGTTTGATTGATGCTCCGGTTGACGATTTCCGAGAGCTTCTCACGCCGCATGAGTTTAATGTTTTCCCGGATGCGGTCAAATACCACGATCGTGTCGTTATTAGAGTAACCAATCAGGGTCAGAATGGCGGCGATGACGGTGAGCGAAATGTCTTTGTCTAGCAGCGAGAATGCGCCTACGGTGATCAGCGTGTCGTGAAACACGGTGACCACAGCCGCGACTCCATAAATCCACTCAAAGCGAAATCCTAGGTAAACCAGCATCCCCGCGAGCGAATAAGCAGTTGCCAGCAGGGCTTGCCGACGCAACTGCGCGCCCACCTGAGGTCCGACAATCTCGACGTTGCGCACCCCGAAATCAGACAGAAAGAAGCCATCTGGCAGAGAAGCCACCACTGCGGGATCGACCGCGCCCTTTAACTGATCGAACGAACTCAGCACTCCGCCCTGCACTTTGTCCCGCGTATCCACGATTGCCTGAGCCTGCTGAGTATATTTCTGGTCGGCATCAGAGCCGAGACGCATCGGGTCTTTGTCCATCAGATAATTCTTGATGGCCAATGAACTGGAATTATTCAGATCGATCTTGCCCGCGGGCACATTGGTCTCAAGCGTTTGGATGATCTTGTTCTTACCGTTATCGAGTGCCTGCTCGCTGGTTTCCTGCACGTCGAGGTCGATCAGCACCTCGTTGTTCGAAGGCACGTCATAGCGCTGAATCTTCGCGTTGTGCAGGCCGGCGTGGTCCATGGCCGCGCGCAGCGCATTATCGTTGGGAGTGTGCGAGAACTTCACATACACCAGTGTGCCGCCGCGGAAGTCCACGCCGTACGGGATGTGATGCCAGAACAACATGGAAAACAGGCCGGCCACACTGAACACGAGGGAGAAGGCGAGAAAATACCACTTCTTGCCCAGAAAATCTATGTTGGTATTGCGAAAAAACTCCACCAGGCTTACCTCTTGTCCGATTTATGATTCCGCGAACAATTTGTAATCGGGTAATTTTGCCATTTAGTAATTGAAAGCCGAAAGACAAACCTGCACGGGTTTTCGAATTGCAAAATTACCAATTACTAAATTACAAATTCCATTAAATGCTCAGCGCTTCGCCGCGCTGCTTGCGGCTCAGAACCCAGTCAAAAATCGTCCGCGAAACAAAGACCGCCGTAAATACGTTCGCGATCAAACCAAACACGAGCGTGACCGCAAATCCCTGCACCGGGCCGGTTCCGAAGATGAACAGAATTGCCGCTGAAACGATCGTCGTGACGTGCGTGTCAACAATGGTCACCCAGGCGTGGCCAAAACCCTGATCCACAGCCGAAGGCGGCGTCTTGCCATTGCGTAGCTCCTCGCGGATGCGCTCGAAAATCAGTACATTGGAGTCCACGCCCATACCGACGGTGAGGATCACCCCGGCAATTCCCGGCAACGTCAGCACCGCCCCAACGTAGCCCATAAAGCCGAGCAGGATCACCAGATTCAAAAGCAGAGCAATATCGGCATTGATGCCGGCCGCGCGGTAGTAGACCAGCATGAAAATCAAAACCACGAGCATGCCGATGATGGCGGCATTCACTCCGGAACGGATAGAATCCGTGCCCAGCGACGGCCCGACCGTCCGTTCTTCAAGATATTTGATCCCCGCCGGCAGCGCGCCCGAGCGCAGGATCATGGACAGGTCCTTGGCCTGCTGCTGGTTCATGCTCCCGCCGCTGATGCGCCCGGTATCGCGGATGGCTTCATGGATGTTGGCTACCTCCTGCACTTTGCCGTCGAGAACCACTCCCAGGTTCTCGCCCACATGCGCGGAAGTGAAGCTGAAGAAGCGCTGCCCGCCTTCACCAGTCAGAGTAAATTGAACATCCGGCTGCCCGTTTTCGTCAGTGCTGGCTTGGGCGTCGCGCAAGTCTTTTCCGCGGACGGCGGAAACCCGCGACACTAAATACCAAGCTTGTTCGTCGGCCGGGGTTCCGGGGGCGGCGTGCCCGGGCATAAGAATCGCATCTGGCGGCAGAACTCCGCCCTTATCCTGCAACGCAGCCTGCTCGCTGGCATAAGGTCCACCCAACACCTGCTTGATTTCAAGCATGGCGGTGGACTGCATGATGTCCTTGACCCGGCCGGGATCGTCCACGCCCGGCAACTGGACCAGAATCTGATATTGGCCGAGGCCGTGCTCCTGGATGGTTGGCTCGCTCACGCCGAGAGAATCGATACGGTTGCGGATGGTCTCGATCGCCTGAGTCACGGCCTTGTTCTTCAGGTCGCTGAGCATCTGCGGCTTCATCGAGAGGGTCCAGGTATTGTCCGCGCCCGAATTTAGGTTGTACTCGGGAAGACGCTCGTTCACGATATCGAGCAGGTCCTTCCGCCCGTCGGGCGGGACGCCTTTCAGCACGACCTGGTCGGGAGCGTTTTTCGGATCGGGCTTGGAGATATCGGAGAAGGCAATCTTACGCTTGTTCAACTGCTCCTTGAGAGTTTCGACCGCATTGTCGGAATCAATATTTACGGCATCATTAACCTGCACCTGCAGGATCAGGTGGGTTCCGCCGCGCAAATCGAGCCCGAGATGAATGTTCTTGGTTAACGCCGCCATCAAGCCCTGGCCGGAAAAACTCTGCGGTACGCCGAATATCCCGTATAGAAAGATCAGCAGAGTTCCAACGATGGCCACTAATTTCCAGAGAAGATTCTTGTTCATAACGAAAACAGAGTCCAAAAATTCTTAGTTGTTGCCGCTGCTACTTGGTCTTGGCTTCTTCGTCCGCGGTGGTCAATTGCGCCACCGAAGCCTTGGTCACTTCGAGCCGCAGGTTGTCCGGAGGAACCCGCAGATGGATCGAGTCTTCCTTCAGAGCCACCACGGTGCCACGGAGTCCGCCGGTGGTGGTTACTTTATCGCCCGTCTTAATGCTCTCGAGCATGGCTTGCCACTTCTTCTGCCGGCGCGATTGGGGCATGATCACGAGAAAGTAAAATACCCCGACCATCAACCCCATCGTGATCAGGAACGAGAAGCCACCTCCACCCGGTAGCTGCATTGCCAGCAGGAATTCCATATTCATCAAGGCCATATTTCCAAAGCCGTGTCTCTGAGACGCCCCGTCTAATACGTGGACTTCACTTCGTGAGCCTCAATCCGCGAACTTCAACCCGCGAACAACCGCCCACGGACGCAAACGCCGCAGACTTGCATTTCACGACGGGAGTTCTGATCGATTCCGGCCGAATCATCTACCGCTCAGGCTTGAATCCGGGGAGAGTCGTCACAGGTAAGGCCTAGGGTTCCGGTCGAGACCAGACGCTAGATGGAAAACCTGACTCTTCCCCAAGTGAGATAGAATGACGCACTCGCCGCATAGTGTCAAGGTAGAAACTCAGGTTATGCAGCGTATTTAAGACCTGAGCCAGCACCTCATTAGAGGCATAAAGATGCCGCAGATAGGCCCTGGAATAGCGCTGGCAAACCCGGCAGCCACAATTGGGATCGAGCGGCCCTGGATCCTGAGCATAGCGCGCCTGCTTGATTGAAACCTTGCCCTCGGAAGTGAATAGCAGGCCGTGCCGCGCCGCTCGCGTAGGCAGCACGCAATCCATCATATCGACGCCCAGGCTGGCGTATTCGGCAATCTCCTCGGGCGTACCCACTCCCATCACATAACGCGGCTTGTCGGCGGGAAGGTGCTCGAGTGTGGCTTCGATCACCTCGCGGGTGCGTTCCCGGGGCTCGCCTACACTCAGCCCGCCGATCGCGTATCCGGGAAAGCCGATTTCGACAGTCCGCTCGGCCGATTCTTTTCTCAATTCGAGATCCATGCCGCCTTGGACGATGCCGAACAGGGTCTGGGTCGAATCCCCCGGAAGTTTGTCATTCCGAGCGAAGCGAGGAATCTTGGTTTGCTGAGAACTGAGTACTGAGTACTGAAAACGGCGCCACGGAACCTCGTCCTTGTGCTCCTCAAAATACTTCTTGCTGCGCTCCGCCCATCGCAACGTCAATTCCATCGAGGCCTTTGTCCGCGCCCGGTCGGCGGGATACTCCGTGCACTCATCGAACGCCATGATGATGTCGGCGCCCAGGCCAATTTGCGCCTGCATCGCGCTCTCCGGACTGAAAAAGTGTGGCGAGCCGTCCAGATGCGAGCGAAACATCACGCCCTCCTCGCTGACTTTGCGAAGCTCGTTCAAGCTGAAAACCTGAAAGCCGCCGGAGTCGGTCAGGATGGCCCGCGGCCACGCCATAAAGCCATGAAGCCCGCCCATCCGGCGGGCGGTTTCCACCCCGGGACGCAAGTAGAGGTGATAGGTATTGCCGAGAAGAATCTGAACCCCGAGCTCTTCGAGAATATCCTGTGGCATGCCTTTGACAGTCGCGACCGTGCCGACCGGCATGAAGACAGGAGTTTCAATCTCGCCGTGGGGAGTGAGCAGGCGCCCGGCACGCGCGGAGCCGGCGCGGCCCTCGACATGGAACTCAGTGGGCATTGGGTCTTGCCTTGCGATTGTAGCAACCGAATCACTCAGGACTCGATCAGATTCAAATGCAGAAGTTCACCTCGCACTCCGCCGTCTTCGATGGTTAGTTTTCCGATGCTCACCGGCAGTTTGAATCTGCGCGGCCCGGCGCTGCCGGGATTGAGATAGAGCACGCCATCGCACACCTCTTGCTTAGGAACGTGACTGTGACCGGAAATCACAGCCGCAAATCCGGCCGCTTTCGGCTTGAGGTCCAACTGCGCCAGATCGTGCAGCACGTAGATCGAAATGCCGCCCAGTTCGAGCACTGCGGTTTCCGGCAGCTTGAGAGACCACGCTCCTTTGTCGACGTTGCCACGCACCGCAGTCAGAGGTGCCACGGCGGCCAGCTTTTCGAGAATGTCAGGCGAGCCAACATCCCCCGCATGAACGATGTGATCAACCCCACATAGAGCGGCGATCGCCTCAGGGCGCAGCAGGCCGCGCGTGTCAGAAATAACGCCGATCAGGATGGAGCGCATCGTACCTCAGGTCAGATCTCAGATCATGCGGGTCTCAATCACCTGCGAGCCAGCGCTACCGCCCGGTGCAGACTCAACACATTTTCCGTGAGCACCTGAAAGCGCTGGTACTCACACTCGGCCGCCGTCCCCATTGAAAGCTCCGGATTGCGGTGGAGCATCGGGCTGGCAACGGAGCTCCCCAACCCAACGTGAATTTCTTTCACACCCGTCTGTTCGATGATGCTCGTGGCATTGTGATGGTTGATGCCACCACAAGCCATGATCGCAATACGTCCGCGCGCTGCCTCAACCAGCTGGGCAATTTGCTCAATAGCCTGTAGCGCAGTTTTCTTTCCGCCTGAGGTCAGCAGCCGGTCGGCGCCAGTCGCGCAGATGGATTTCAAAGCACGAGAAAGATCTGCGGACATATCGAAAGCTCGATGAAAAGTGACATTGAGAGGCCGCGCCAGTTCGACCAATTCCCGCGTGCGCTCAACGTCCACGCTGCCGTCGGCATTAAGGATGCCCACGACGACGCCGTCGGCCCCCAGCTTCCTGGCGGCTATAATGTCGCGTTTCATCGTCTCGAACTCTTCCGGCGTGTAACAAAAATCGCCACCGCGCGGCCGAATCATCACCTGCAGTCCGATGGATGTTCTGGCTCGCACCAGCTCAATCAATCCCGCGCTGGGAGTAACACCGCCTTCGAGCAAATTGCTGCACAGTTCTACACGTCCGGCTCCGCCGCGCTCTGCGGCGACCCGCCGAGGCAACAGAATCGACGCATACTTCGATCAGGATCCGATCGCTCATCACTGTTATTTGCAGCCGACTTGTCCAAACATGGAACGGAATCGCCGACTTCGGGCCTTCGTCACTTCCCTTTCATCTTCTCAAGAAGCTTGCTGGCGCTCACAATCGCTCGTCCCACAGTGCCCCGACCGATCTCCTGTACATCGTCTCGCGCGGTTACCCGGAAAGTGTAGAAGCGGCCGTCAAACGACTCCAGCTCGGCTTCGGCTGTGATACGCGCGCCAATGCCGCTCGTCGCACGGTGTTGAATGTTGATCGCAGTTCCCACGGAGATCTCGTCGCCCTCGCAGTAAGGCTGGAGCGCCTGGAACGCCGCGGTCTCCATCAGTCCGATCATGTGGGGCGTGGAATAAACTGGCGGCAACTCGGGACGGTGCCCGGTAAGCGTGTGTTTGAACTCGACCGTCCCTTGCGCTTCGCCGCGCGCCCCGATGGGCGCTTCCTTTGCCATGCTGCCGCCTCCGGCTTGACTGACTACTATACGAGCCACTCCACGGGCAGGCAATCAGCGATCCGTCCGACTTGTTAGAATGAAAGCAGACGAACTCCTGCAGGCTGGGAGTTTCGCTTCAACATTTGTGCTTCAGTTCACGGAACAATTCGAGGTAGTCGTCGTCGGCGCTGGCCATGCCGGATGCGAGGCCGCGATGGCCGCTGCACGAATGGGATTGAAGACGGCTCTCTACACGCTCAACGTCGACCTGATTGCGCAGATGTCCTGCAACCCAGCGGTCGGCGGCATCGCCAAAGGTCATTTGGTTCGCGAAGTAGACGCGCTCGGCGGAATCATGGGCGAGATCACTGACGCAGTCGGCATCCAGTTCCGCCTGCTGAACACTTCGCGCGGCCCGGCAGTATGGTCGCCGCGGGCGCAATGCGACAAGCAAGCCTACCGGCTCAAGATGCGCGAAGTGCTCGAGTCGCAGCCGAATCTAAAGATCAAGCAGGCAGAAGTGGCGGAGCTCATTGTGGAAGGGGCTTCGGGCAGTCCTCGAGCGGACGACAATGGTGATGAAGATTCCGCCGAAGCCCGACGGCCGAAGCCCGAAGTCCGCGTACTTGGAGTCAAACTCCGCGACGGACGCACCGTCGGCGCGCAAACCGTGATCATCACTACTGGAACCTTTCTCAACGGACTAATTCACTGCGGCGAGCAGCAGTATCCCGCCGGGCGCTCCGGCGAGCCGAACGCCGTCCTCCTCGGTGAAGCTCTGAAGAAGCTTGGCCTGCGCGGCTGCCGTCTCAAGACCGGAACGCCCCCGCGCCTCGACGGACGCACCATCGACTGGTCGCGCTTCGCCGAGCAGCCGGGAGACGCTGACCCAACCCCCTTCAGCTTCCGCACCAAGCGGGTGGCCCATCACGACTCGCAGGTGCCCTGCTACATCGCCTCGACCACGCCTGAAACTCATCGCATCATCCGCGAGAACGTGCATCGCTCGCCGATGTACAGCGGACAGATCCAGTCGATCGGTCCGCGCTACTGCCCGTCGATCGAAGACAAGATCGTCAAGTTTCCTGACAAGGAAACGCACCAGCTCTACCTCGAGCCCGAAAGCCTGAACACGCACGAGATCTACGTCAACGGCATGAGCACATCTCTTCCGGTGGATGTCCAGCTCGCGATCCTGAAGTCGATCCCCGGTCTCGAAACCGCCGAGATGCTGCGCCCCGGTTACGCCATTGAGTACGACTCGATCGATCCGACCGAACTGCATCGCACGCTCGAAACTAAGAAAATCAGCCGGCTGTTTCTTGCCGGCCAGATCAACGGCACTTCCGGCTATGAAGAAGCTGCCTGCCAGGGCCTGATGGCGGGCATCAATGCGGCATTGCAGGTAAAGGCACAGCCGCCTCTGATCCTCGACCGCACCGAAGCTTACACCGCGATCCTGATCGACGACCTCATCTCCAAGGGCACAAATGAGCCGTACAGAATGTTTACCTCACGAGCCGAATTCCGCCTGCACCTGCGCATCGACAACGCCGATCGCCGGCTCACGCCACACGGCCGCCGCGTGGGACTGATTTCCGACGAATCCTGGAACGATTTTCAAGCCAAGCAGCAGCGTCTGGAGGCGATGAAGAAGTTGCTTGAAGGTACAAGGCTAACCTCTCAGCTGCTGGAAAAGATTGTTCGTCATTCCGAGAAGCGAAGCGACGAGGAACCTGCTGTCATTAGCGGTGCAACGGACCCAGATTGGAGTTCCGCCGTCGGCCAGACCTGCGCCCAACTGCTGAAGCGACCCGAGGTCGTCATCGAGCAGCTGGCGCCGATTCTCCGCGAACTCGACCCGGCGTTCTTCGCAAGAGCAAAAGAAAGAGAAGAAATCCGTGAGAATCCGCGCGAATCCGTGGCGCCTCTTTCTTCGACAGTCCGCAACGAACTCAAGTCGGTGGAAACCGAAATCAAGTACGAGGGCTACCTGCTGCAACAGGAGCGCGCCATGGATCGGATGAAGAAGTCAGAGCAGCGCTCCATTCCCGGCTGGTTCGATTACCGCTCGGTCAGCGGGCTCTCGCGCGAGATGCAGGAAAAACTCAGCCACGTGCAGCCGCGCACCCTGGCCCAGGCCTCGCGCATCCCGGGAGTGACGCCGGCAGCAGTGTCTCTGGTTAACGTTTTCATCGAAATCCAGGCCAGGCGCCGCGAACAGGCTGCCGCCATCTAGCAAGCCTGCTGATCCCTGGGGTGAAATTAACGTTGCGTTAACAATTGAATGTTACCCGCACGTTAATATTTCCCAATGCCGTCAGAGTCCCTCCGCATTGAAGATCAGCCCGGAACACAGCCCGGACAGCGCATTCTCCGCCTCAATGGAGCGCTCGTCATGACCACGATGTTTGAATTCCAGGCCACGGTGCGAGCCGATGCCTCTCGCGCCCTGATCATCGATTTCAGCAACGTTCCCTACGTAGATTCGGCCGGCATTGGCGCTCTGGTTGGAGCCTACGTCACGCGCCAGAAGGGCGGGCGGAGTCTCGCGCTGGTGGGCGTGTGCAGGCGCATTCACGACGCGCTCGGCGTCACCCGGGTGGAGCAGTTCTTCCGCTTCTTCGATTCCGTGAGCGCAGCCGAACAAGCCTCTGGGTAGTAAATTCAGTGACCAGTGGCCAGTAAAATCGTGTGGGGTTCCATTGGCCACGGATCACTGGCCACCAACCACTGTTCTTGCGTTTGACTCTCCTCCGTTGTCCCTCCTAAGATGAATTCCTCCAGGTGATCGGCCAGACCATCTCGCATTACCGCATCACCGGCCAGCTCGGCAGCGGTGGGATGGGAATTGTTTACGAAGCGCAAGACCTCGACCTGGGACGCCGGGTTGCACTCAAGTTTCTGCCTCCGCAGACTTCCCGCGATCAAAATGCGCTGGACCGTTTTCTGCTTGAGGCTCGCGCTGCCTCGGCGCTGAACCATCCCAACATCTGCACGATTTATGCGGTCGAAAGGATACGGGCGGAGAACGACAATGACGGTAAAGAGGACGCCCATGCGAACCAGCAGGCATTTATCGCCATGGAGTTGCTCGAAGGCGACACGCTGGATCGCCGTTTGGGCGTCGGCGGTTTGCCTCTCGATCGCCTGCTCGACTGGAGCATTCAGCTTGCGGGTGCGCTCGACGCCGCCCACGCCAAAGGAATTATCCATCGCGACATCAAGCCGGCAAATATATTTGTTACCCAACGCGGGCCGGTGAAGGTTCTCGATTTCGGCCTGGCCAAGCTCACCCGGCCCGATATGGCTATGTCGACCATCGGAGCCACACAGGACGATCCCACCCCCGCGCACCTGACCAGCCCCGGCGCGACGGTCGGCACCATCGCCTACATGTCTCCCGAACAGGCGCGGGGCTTGGAACTCGATACCCGCACGGACTTGTTCTCGCTCGGGGCAGTGATCTACCAGATGGCGACCGGACGATTGCCGTTCTCGGGCGCTACTTCAGCCGTGGTCTTCCACGCCATCCTTGAACTCGATCCGGCCCCGGCATTGCGGCTTAACCCCGCGCTCCCGCCCAAGCTCGAAGAGATTATTCAAAAGGCCTTGGAGAAAGACCGCGACTTGCGCTACCAGTCAGCCGCCGATCTGCGCAGCGACCTGAAGCGGCTGAAGCGGGACACGGAATCCGGTCGCAAGCCCGCGCAAGCTTCATCCTCGGGATCGGGCTCGGCTACCGGAGCCGCCAGTGACAGCTGGTTAGGTGCTACCGCTGGCGGCTTGCCCGCCGCTGTTGCTTCTCAGAGTTCCAGTCAAGCTTCCGCGGCAGTTGCCGCAGCCAGCCGCCACAAGCTTGGGACCGGCGTCGCCGCCATCATCGCGTTGATCGTTCTGCTCGCCGCCAGTTACGGCGTTTACTCGCTGCTCTCGCGCGATCATTCGCAGCCATTCGCAAATTTCTCCGTTACCAAGGTGACGGAGACCGGCGACGCGGTCGACGCGGCACTCTCGCCCGATGGAAAATATATTCTGAGCCTGGTGCGGGCCAAGAGTGACAACGGTCGGGCCAGTCTCTGGCTTCGGAATGTTCCCACCGACAGCATGACGCAAGTGGAGCCTCCGGCTAACGTCTGGTACAACGGCCTGCGGTTCTCTCCCGACGGGAACTACTTCTACTCCGTGCACAGCGAACCGGGGAGCCCGGAGCTGAAGTATTTGTATCGCACGCCATTGTTGGGTGGCACGCCGGAGCGTTTAGCGGCTGACGTGGATTCGAACATCACGTTCTCCCCCGACGGCCGGAAGTTGGCCTTCATGAGGTACGATAATCCCGACCCCGGAAAGTATCGGTTGATCGTGCGTTCGGTCGAGGGCGGCGATGAAACCGTGCTCACAAGCGGTCCGAACAGCCAGGAACTCTACGCTCCTGCGTGGTCGCCTGACGGCAAGACGATTCTGTGCGGCGTAACTCAGCCTGCGGATTTCGCTTCAGGATTGATGTCTGTGGATGCCATAAGCGGCCAGCAACGCCTGTTCCGGGGTTTCCCAGACTACCTGGCTTATCCTACCTGGATGCCGGATGGCAAAGCCCTGTTAATTCTGAACACTAACCGCTCATCGAATTACAGACGACAGCAGATTGCCTTATCTCCTACCCGGAAGGACGATTGAATCCGGTCACCCGCGATACCAACAACTACTCCGATCTAAGCGTTGCGTCCAATGGCGAGGTGCTTGCCACCGTGCTCAGCGAGTCGCACTGGAATCTTTCCGTGATGGTGGCCGCATCCGGGGGCAGCGACGTGCGTGAGATTGATCCGGCGGAGGCCTTTACCAACTTCACCTGGACCCACGACGGACGATTGATCGACGACACGGACGGCATGTTGCGATGGGTCAATCCGGAGTCGGGGGCCAAGGGAGTAGTCGCCACGGAGCAGGACTCTACAAGCGGCGATCCCTCGGCATGTTCCGACGGCCACTACCTGGTGTTTGATACCAGCCACTTTGCCGGCAACGGTGCGCGGAACATCTGGCGCGTGGACTTCAGCGGGGGAAATCTTAAGCAGATCTCGAAGGGGAAGAACGACATCTTCCCAGTTTGTTCTCCTGATGCGAAATGGGTTTACTACCTCGACGGCGGCACTGGACAAGTGATGAAGGCGCCAATTGACGGTGGTGAGCCGCAGAAGGTAACTGACTTGCCGGTCGTGCAGTTCTTCGATATTTCTCCGGACGGTGCCACGGTCGTCTTCGCAACCATAGACCACGCCAATGGTCATGAGGTAAACCTCGCGCTGGTTGCGACCGATACAGGTAAAGTTCGTGAGCTGAAGTTCGAACGGGAGACGGCAGGGCTGATCCACTTCACGCACGATGGCAAGGGGGTGGTTTATGTCACTCGCGAGAACGGGATCGACAACCTGTGGCAGCAGCCCTTGGATGGCTCGGCCGGAAAACAGCTTACTTCATTCAAGTCAGAACATATTTTCGATTTCCACTGGTCGCCCGACGACAGCAAACTGGCGCTGGTGAGAGGACATGACGATTCTGACGTCGTGCTGATGCGCAATCAGCGACCGTAGCGACTCTGTAGCGCATGTGCAAACGAAAAAAAAGGCGGCCATTTCTGGCCGCCCTCTTTCCGGATTGTTAGCGAAGTGGTTTATGCACCCTTCACGTTCTCGGCTTGCCAGCCCTTGGGACCTTTGACCACATCAAACTGCACCTGCTGACCTTCCTGAAGGCTGCGGAAGCCGCTTGCCTGAATGGCGGAGAAATGTACGAATACATCCTCACCGTTCTGGCGGCTGATGAAACCGTAACCCTTGGCGTCGTTAAACCACTTCACTGTTCCTGTTTCCATGGTGTTGCTTTGTTCCTTTTTCTTTGATGTAGCGCTGAAACTTTGGAAGGCTTCTTCTGCAGGCAGGTCACGCGCTGGTTGGCGGAGAAACTGGATACTGCGAAAGAAATCTAAAGATCAAACGCAAATAAATTGTAAAAGAGATGCTGTGAAAAAGCTAGATTATTTCATCATTCGCAGACCTAAACACCTGTTACATCAATAACTTACAGGGCAACGGGGCGCTTGCACCGAGGCAGCAGGATTTGCCATCCGAGCCACAAAAGATACATGATCATACTTGGGATTATGATCGGGGGTTGATGATTAGCACATGCATTTCCGCAAGCTTCTGATTCTGATCGCACTCGTGACTCCAGCCTGGGCCGGGATCGTCGAAAATGTCCGCACCGCCCTCGCTCAGAATAATTTCGGCGCAGCCGATTCGTACCTTGCGTCCTACCGCAGCAGTGAAGGCGTGACTCCCGAGTACGTCGAGGCCTATTCCTGGATGGCGCGCGCGGCCCTCAGCGCCCACAACTACGATCAGGCAGCGGCCTACGCCAAGCAAACCAAGGCCCTCGCACTCGATCAACTGAAGCAGCGCCCGCTCGATGCCGAACCGCACTTGCCGATCGCATTGGGCGCGGCGATCGAAGTCCAGTCGCAGACGCTGGCTGCACGAGGCCAGCGAACTCAGGCGATTGCAGTTCTCCAGACCGCGGTGAACACCTATGGCAGCACCTCGATTCGCGCGCGCCTGCAGAAAAACCTGAACCTGCTCTCTTTCGAAGGAAAACCCGCGCCCGCGCTTCGTGAGGGGCAGTTCCTCGGCTCGAAGCCGACTGCGCTCGCCCAGCTCAAAGGATCTCCCGTACTACTTTTCTTCTGGGCGCACTGGTGTGGAGACTGCAAAGCCGAAGCCCCTATCATCACCCAATTGCGCAGCGAGTTCGCGCCCCAGGGATTGACTGTCCTCGGTCCCACGCAGCTCTATGGCTATACTGCGCAAGTCGAGCACGCCGCGCCCCCCGACGAACTCGCCTACATCGACGCGGTGCGCCACCGCTTCTATTCCGGACTGCTCGACATGCCCGTCCCCATCAGCAAGTACAACTTCGATGTGTACGGAGCCTCGACCACGCCCACGCTGGTCCTGCTTGACCGCACCGGCAAGGTTGCCATGTATCACCCCGGCGCGCTGCCCTACGGTGAACTGAAAGCGGAGATTGAAAAGGTCGTCGCGTCACCCGCTACAATCGCCCGGTGAACTTAGACGACTCGATTGTCGCCATCGCGACGGCCCCGGGGCGTGGCGGCATTGGAGTGGTGCGCATCGCCGGGCCGCAGGCGCGCGAAATCGCAAGGCCGATGCTGCGGCTTAGGCACGATTTGGAGCCGGGCCGCGTCGTATTCGGCGAGCTAGTTGAACCATCCCAGGAACATGTGGGGACAGTCGCCGCCGGCCGTCCAAGCGAGCGCAGCTCGACGCCTGCCTCTAGCATCGACGAAGTCGTCGTCACTTACTTCGCGAAGCCGCATTCCTACACCACCGATGACATCGTCGAGATCGCAGCCCACGGCTCTCCGGTCGTGCTTCGCCACATCGTCGAACTGTGCGTTGCCGCCGGAGCGCGGCTTGCCGAGCCGGGAGAGTTCACCATGCGCGCCTTCCTCAACGGGCGCATCGATCTCACTCAGGCCGAAGCGGTGCGCGATCTCATCGACTCCCAAACCCTCTACCAGGCGAAGATCGCCGCGCAACAGCTTGAGGGCGCTCTTTCACGCCGCCTGCAGCCAGTCAAACAGAAACTCGTCGAGCTGGTCGCAGTGCTCGAAGCCGGCATCGACTTCGCCGAAGACGATGTCTCAGTCCTGCCAGATGCCACCATCCTCGAACGAATCGCTGCGGTCCGCCAACCGCTCCAGCAACTGGCCGCGAGCTTTGCCTACGGCAAGATCGTACATCAAGGATTGACCCTCGCCATCGTCGGCCGCCCCAACGTGGGCAAGTCCAGCCTGTTCAACCGCCTGGTCGAGCGCGAGCGCGCCATCGTAACCGCAACTCCCGGCACCACGCGCGATCCGGTCAGCGAGACCGTAGCCCTCGGCGGCATTCCAATCCAGCTCATCGACACCGCAGGAATCCGGCAGGCTCTCGACGAAGCCGAGTCCATCGGCATCCGCAAGAGCATGGAAGCGCTGGCCGACGCCGACCTGGTGTTGGTGGTGGTCGACGCATCCCAGCCGGAGAACTCGGAGGATATCGAGCTGCTGCGGCACGCAGAGGGCCGCCCGGCAATCGTAGTCGGCAACAAGTGCGATTTAGGAATCGTCTTCCACTCCCGGCCGGCGCTCTACGCATCGGCTCTCACTGGCGAGGGCATCACCGAACTGCGCACCGAAATTCTGCGTCACATCGGCGGCGAGACCGGGGCCCAGTCCGAAGCCGGATTCCTCACCAACGTCCGCCATCAGAGCCTCGTACAAGAATCAATCGCGGCGCTCAACGCTGCCAGCAGCGCCGTGGGCGCAAAAGTTCCCCACGAAATGTTGCTGCTCGATCTCTACAGCGCCCTCCGCCCACTCGATGCCATCACTGGCGCCACCACCACCGACGACATCCTCAACCTGATCTTCAGCACGTTCTGCATCGGTAAGTAAGCAGCCGCGCTCCACGAATACGGGGCTCGACGTTCGCGGGAAAAAAGAACGGCCGCACCTGTCAGGTGCGGCCGGAAGAAAGCTGCGAACTTCGTTTTAGTTAGAAGCGAACGCGAGCGCCGATCTCGATCTGACGGTCGCCGCCGAGTTGCTCCTGCGCTGAGCCGTTATTCAAGGCACCGAAGCCGCCAGGATTAAAGAGCCCCGAGGCAGCCCCCGCCACCGGATCGAGGAACTGGTTATGGTTAAGAACATCAGCAAACACGCCTTGCAGTTCTACGCTGATGCCTTCCGCGACCCTGATGTTCTTCCTGACGCTGAGGTCCAGATTCCAGTACGGGAGGCCGAAGATATTGCCGTCGCCGCCGTCCTTGTTATCTAAACCCAGAATCGGATTGCGGAAGTCGGCAGCGGCAGCCACGCCCACCTTGAACATATTGACGGGCAAGCCGTTCGAGGGGCTGTTGTAGTAAGCGTGACCGTGCGTAATGGGTGCAATCTGAACCGCGTTTTCGTTGCCGAAGAAGTTGATGTTGTCCCCAGCGCCGTACTCCTGGCCATCTCCGGTCGTGGTGTAGAGCTCGATCGGAGAAGGAGAACCGGCGGTGAACACGGACGCGAGCGACCAGCCGCCGAGCACCCGTCCCATCAAGCCAGACTGGCCCTTATAGAAAGGCAGCTGATACACGAAGAACGCGTTGTAGACGAACTTGCGCTGATAGTTCTGGTAGCCATACGTCGTCCCCAAATTGAAGGGATCGTCCGGAGTGTACTCGCTGGAAGCCTGGACGAGAGCCCCGGTGCCGAGCGCCTTGGACCAGGTAAAGTTCGACTGCATGGTCAAACCTTTCCAATCCGCCATTTTTACGGAGGCGAAGCCGGCGTTGTAGTTTCCATAGCCTATGCTGCCGTTAGACGCAATTCCCGACGACACCTGGGGCGTCGGCCCCGTGTTCATCATGGTGTACCCCGTGAGAACGCCCCCTTGGCCACCAGGGACGGTAAGGGCTTGCATCGGACCGTTATCCAAATCGCTCCACAGACTCCAAACTTGCGCGTTGGCAAGGTTGCCGCCCTCATTCGCAACAACGGCGGCGGTGCAGCTTGAGTAACCATGGCAGTAGGCAGAACTCGTACCGCCTAGCGCCGTTTCAAAGAAGGGTTGCGGAGTGACATTGGTTGCAACAGCAGCGCAACCGCCGCCGGCCAGACCCGCTATGCCGCCGCAGTATTGCAGCACTGTGTTGGCGTAGGCTTGCTTAAACTGCTGCCCACCCAGCGTCATCATGTAGGGAACCGCGTTAAGGTTTATCGGTTGATATTCGTGGGTGATTCTCCGCCCGATATAGCCCAACTCCAACGTGACCTTGTGAGTCAACTGGCGCTGGATGGTGAAGTTGAAAGCGTCGGACACGTTGGGTCGGAAATGCGGATCCAGGGCCTCACTGGCGCTGCCCGGCCCCTGGCCTCCATACCCAGGAAAAATAGGTTGCGGTAGAGTCGCGGTGGGTATCAGAGTCGGGTCAGTCTGGAGTGGCGCGATCGGGCCACCCAGCGCACTGGTAGTCGCTCCGATCCGGAACGCAGTCGAAGGCGTGACTGAGCCTCCGGCACAAGTGCCATTGTTGAGGTTATTGACGCACTGCACGGGTTGGATGGGGCCGATGCCGAGCAATGGCACCAGCGCCTGGTCCACACCGTTCAGGCGGCCATAGATTCGGCCATAGCCACCGCGAATGACCGTATCTTCATGACCGAAGATTCTACCCACTGGGGAATCAGCGTCGAAGTGCGGGCTCCAAGCCACGGCGATACGCGGACTGAATTCGCCGTAGTACGGGTCATAGGCGCGATAGCCTCCGTCTCCGACATTATGTACCAAGGCAAAACCAAGTTCGGGATTGTAGACTTGGCCAATTAGCGCGGCGGCTTTGCGCTGCGCCAGGTAGGAGGTCATCGAAATGGGCGTGTCGCTTGCATCCACCAGCACATCCTGTTTGCCCGTCGCTTCCGTCGGAGGCTGTTCCAAGGTCCAGCCCAAGCCGTAGGTCAGGGTGAAGGTCGGCTTCATGTGCCAGGTGTCACTGAAATAGGAGTTGAAATAAGGAACCGTGAGCGTGTCTTCCGCTGGCGTCAGCGGAGGATTAAGAGCGAGGTTTGCGCCGGCACGGGTATAGGCGACCTGTGAGATTGAAACGATGCCCAGCGCCCCTGCTATCAGGGCCGGGCAGTTCGATATGTCGGGGCTCGAGGTAGCAGGATTTATGTTGCTGCAAGGGGCAAAGGTCGAGAAGTCCGACGCGCTTGCAAGTCCCGATCCACTGTCTCCTAGACCAAGCGAATAAACTGGAGCATAGTTGATTCCGCCGCCATTATCGGTGCGTTGGTGCTGGTTCCAGTTGCGCTGATAGGTAACGCCAAATTGCAGCAGGTGGTTGCCTTTCAGATTGGAAACATCATCGCGAACCATCTGGTCGTGACCATCCCAGTAGCGAGTGCGGGTCTGCTGGGTGTTTACGTTAAAAGGGCCGAGATCCTGAGTGGCGTTCTGGCCGCTCATAATCTCGAGCGCTCCGCCCAGGCCAGCCGCTTGCGGGACATCCCCCCCGCGGGTCCACTGCCAGAAGTTACGCAGGAAGCTGTAGTGGAAGTCATTGGTGGTGTTGGATGTGATGTTGGTGGTCAGGCCCGCCGCCCACATATCTGGCGACGCCGGATCCTTGGACAGGGAAGCCGGCACGCCCTTCGTGTCGCCGGGGAAAAACCCGCCGATGTCAACCTGGTCAGTCGTCGTCTCCGTCAGTTTGTAGAAATGATAGGTCGCGTTGAAATGCCACTTCGGTGAAAAATCGTGGTCGAGCCGCGCAGCTACAAATTTGCTGGTGATTGGGACGCCAATGTTGCCCACGAACCCCTGAATATTAACGCCATCGCAATATGATTGAGCGCAGGCACCATTCGACGCCGGCTCGTAAGTGTTCCATATGTTTGAAACTACCGGATTGAGCCCGACTTGAAGCGGATCAATGCCCCCGGGGCCTCCCAGTTGGTAAACAGCGTTTGTCACAGGGTCAATAATCTCGCCCGCCATCAAGGTTGCCGACGGCACGTTCCTGTGGATGGTGACGGACTGAGGGAAGTTAAAGCCCTCGTAGTTGACGAAGAAGTACGTTTTTCCGCCGAGAATCTCCTTCGGGATAATCGGCCCGCCGAGACTGAAGCCATACCGGCTGTAATGGAAGCTGGGAAGCGGCGCAGAACCGGGTTGCAGAATGTTGTCATAGTCGTTTTCCCAGCTCTGGGACGACCAGTTGTTGTCCTTGTAATACTCGTACCCGGTACCGTGCCAGGCATTGGTCCCGCGCTTGGTTACGATCTTCACTTCGGCGCCGGCGGAACTATTAAAGTCAGCTGTCTGGCCGGCAGTATTTACCTTGAATTCTTCGACGCTGTCCTGCGGAGTCGGGATCACGCCCGTCGGACCGCCCGACCCTGCTCCCAGATTGTTCTGAGCGGCCACGCCGCCGGTCGGATCGCCAGCATAACTTTGGGTGTAGACGCTCATACTGCCGTCCATGTCGTTGGTGTTGTTGCCGCCGTCGAGCGAGAAGTAGTTCTGGTCAAGAACCGCGCCGCCGACGCTGCCGTCCGGACCTACGCCCGGCTGCAATTCGACGAACGTGCTGACGTCGCGGCCAAGGCTCGGCAAGTTATCGATGGTTACGGTGTTAATCGTGTTCCCCACAGTAGCGTTCATCGTCTGCAACTCGTTGCCGACGGAGGAGACCTCCACCACCACATTCGCGCCGCCTACTTGCAGAGACAAGTTGACCGTGAGATTGACTCCGACCTGCACGATCTGGTTCTCGGTCTTCGTGGTGGCGAATCCCGCCTTGGCCACGGTGAGACTGTAGGTGCCCGGGGTAACGTCTGCAAAGAAGTACCGCCCAGTCGCGTTAGAGTTCCCGGTGCGCGCGATATTGGTTGTGACATCGGTCAGCGTAATCGCGGCGCCCGACACCACCGCATTCGACTGGTCAGTCACAATACCGGAGACCGTGCCCGATGATGCTGATTGAGACCACAGGGGCAGAGCACCACCCACACAAACCACCAACAAGAGAACCAGAACCAACTTTACGCTGCGCATACGCATTTACTTCCTCCTACCAGAGAGATTGAACGTTCACGACTGACCGGGAGAGAAACGACCGGAGACTACAGAAACTGGCCCGCTTTTTGCAAGAACTTGGAAAATTGCTGTCAACCAACACGCCCCGATCATGCACATCTTTCATACGGCCAAAAGACCCAACCTGAAGAGAGACTCAGAACATCACAGAAGAGAGTCGCGCACACCACGGTGCAACTCTCGTTCCAAACATTGATCTGTTCGAAACTGTTATGTTTGTTTGATTTACGATGGTTCTCGCAGGGAAAGGCTCCGCTTTGTTGAATAATAATATGGTTTTCTGTATGGTGGACGGCCTGAGCGCTCCTGCTGGAAGCGTCTGAAAAGTCCTACTGGGGCCCCCGGATCCAGCCGCTATTTCGAGAGGCCGGCCAGCGCTTCGCGGAACAAGGCATCGAATGATCCCGCCTTATCGCTGCTGAGGCCGCTCTTGACGGCACTCGCCAGTGCCTTCTCGGCTGCGGCTCGCTGATAGCCCAGGTTTACCAGCGCAGACAAGACGTCTTCTTCCGTCGCATTCAGCGCAGGCACGGTCGCCACCGAAGTTCCCGCCGCGGGTAGCTTGTCTCGAAGCTCCAATACCATTCGTTCTGCGGTCTTCTTGCCGATCCCCGGGATCCTGGTCAGACGCGCTACATCATTGCCGCGGATCGCGCCCGCCATTTCGGCAGCCGCCATCCCGCTCAGGATGGTGATGGCGAGCTTCGCCCCGATTCCGCTCACCGTCATCAGCTTCTCGAACAACTGCTTTTCGGCGGGACGAAGAAATCCATACAGCGCAATCACCTCTTCGCGCACATGAGTGTGGATATGCAGGGCGACTTCGGAGCCGCTGGCCGGCAATTCAGAAAAGGTCGGCACACTGATGTTCACTTCATAGCCGACGCCGCCGGTCTCGACTACGATTTGATTAGGATGCTTGGCCAGCAGTTTTCCGCGCAGATGGGCAATCATGTCAGTAGCTAGTACCTAGTAGCTAATACCCAGGAGAAGAGTCGCGTCCCGCTCCCGACCTCAATGCTCAGAACTAGGTACTGGGTCCTAGATACTGAGGATCAAACAGCGAAAACGGCAGGGCCGACCCCCTGCCGTTTTCGTGGATGCAAGACTCTCGGCTTCTATTTTCGCTACTTCTTGTTGACGGTTTTCTTCAGCTCAGCCCCGGGGGTAAACTTTGCGACCTTGCGGGCAGCGATCTTGATAGTGGCGCCAGTTTGCGGATTGCGCCCATTCCGCGCCTTTCTCTGCGATACCGAGAAAGTGCCGAAGCCTATCAAAGCCACCCGATCCCCTTTGCGCAATGCTCCAGTAATGCTGCTCACCGCGGTATCAATCGCCGTTGCAGCCTGCGCCTTGCTGATTTCGCAAGCGCCCGCGATCTTGTCAACCAGATCGGCTTTATTCATAGTTTCTCCTCGCAGGTCTCTTTATTTTGCATACCCAGCCGACACCGGGAGGACAAAAGCTAGCGGCTGAGTTGGGAAACCTGACGGCTGGTATTCTCCTCTCTCCACGGAGAATGTCAACTGTGAAAATCCGCGCCCGAAGCCTGTTTCGCACCCCCATGTCCCGGATTGGGGCTAAGGAGGCGGGTTCTGGGCTGGAGCCGGCAGTGGAAAACTCGTACTTCGATCGGCACCGACGATTAGGAAACAAGCCGGAAGCGAATTTTTCCTCCGCCCTCCACAGCCCCGGCCGCACCTTCACAGTTTGTACACAGGCGCCTTCGGTTTCGCACTTGCGCGAAGATCGCGCTTGGGTGCAGAGTCAACTGATACAGTCAGAGTTCGGAAAAATCGAAATTGAGCGGGTGAACTTGAGAAGCATCGAAGAAACAGGATTGAAGCTAGCCAAAACCCAGGCGGAAGTTTGTCCCCTATGCCAGGACACGGGCTGGAAGACGCTTTCAATCCGCCCCGACGCACCCCACGAGAATGATAACAATAGCGACCGGCGAGTCACGCGCTGTGATTGCCAGCTGCGGGCGCGGGCACAGACTCTACTAGCCGCAGCGCGTATCCCCAAGAGATATGAGCACTGCGAACTGGCTAGCTACACGACGGATTTTCCAGGCGCCCATTCCTCACTTGCGTTCGCCCAACTCTCGGCTTGCAGGTTTGCGCAGGAGTACGATCCGCGCGATGGCACGGGCCTGCTGATCATCGGCCAAATCGGCACCGGCAAGACTCATTTGGCAGTGGGCATTACGAAGGAACTCATCCTCAACAAGGGCATTTCCTGCCTGTTCTACGACTATCGCGAACTTTTGAAAGAAATCCAGAACTCATACAACGCCGCGGTTCAGACCACGGAGTTGGACGTCCTCCGTCCCGTATTTGAAGCCGACGTTCTCGTTCTGGACGAGCTAGGCGCGGTCAAGCCGACGGAATGGGTCTGGGACACCGTAAGCCTCATTCTGAACACCCGCTACAACGACAATCGCACCACTATCATCACGACGAATTTTGAAGATCAACCCGCAGCTGGCGCAAATGGCTCTGTTTCTCCTACCCGCGCCGCCACACGCGTCGAAACTCTCGGCGACCGTATCGGCGAACGCATGCGCTCCCGGCTGCACGAAATGTGTCGTGTGATCAAGATGGAAGGGCAAGACTTCCGCCAGAAGTTCCGCAGCGCCAGCTTCCGCTGAGGCTACTGTGCGCATGCTGCGACATGATTTTCACTGAGAGATCTTCACTGAGAAGGGAGCAACCATGCGCTGGTACCACTATCTGTCCTACTTCTTCGGAGGCATATTTCTCGCGAATGCTCTGCCCCACCTCGGAAATGGAATTTCCGGTCATGCCTTCCAAAGCCCCTTTGCATCGCCGCCCGGCGTAGGCTTGTCCTCCTCGACGGTCAACGCCGCTTGGGGCTTGCTCAATCTCGCCGTCGGTTATCTGCTTGTCTGTCGTGTCGGCGCGTTCGACCTGCGCAAAACCTCTCACGTGCTCATCCTCGGGGCGGGCATCCTGATCATGTCGCTGAATCTTGCCCACTATTTCGGACGGTTTCACGGGGGAATGTGAGCCCTTCGCCAATGGATCGGCACGGATTTCGAGGATCAAGAGCGGTAGATTCCCACTAGAATGATTTCGTGCTGACCGAGCGCCTGGAGTTCGTGCCCGAACGCGACGCGGAAATCTTCGCCGCCGTTCCCGCCGCCCCGGCGGTGTTCCTGCTGCGCGGCGCAGACGCTCAAGCCGAGCCTTACGTCAGCAAGACGGCAAGTCTCCGCCGCCGTCTGCAACGCCTGCTGGGCCCAGCCGAAGATCGCAGCAGAAAATTAAATCTGCGCGACCGCGCTCGCTCCATCGAATACTCTCCCACCGGCTCCGACTTTGAATCCGGATTCCTGCTCTACCGAGTCCTGCGTGAAACCTTCCCCAAGACCTATGCCCACCGCATGCGCTTCCGCTTTGCGCCGCTGGTCAAGCTGCACCTCGAAAACCAATATCCTCGCGCGTCGATTACCACGCGTTTAGGGCGCCTCAAGGGCCGTAGTCTTTTCTATGGACCATTCCAGTCCCGCACCGCTGCTGAAAAATTCATGAACGACTCGCTCGACTTTTTCAAGATGCGCCGCTGCGTCGACGATCTGCATCCCGATCCTAAATTCCCCGGCTGCATCTATTCCGAGATGAAGATGTGTCTCGCTCCATGCTTCAAGGGCTGCACCGACGAGGAATATTCAGCCGAGGTGGCCCGCGTGCAAGCCTATTTCGATTCCGGAGGAGAATCCCTCGCCCGCGAGTTTTCAGCCCAGCGCGAGGCCGCATCGGCCAATCTTCAATTTGAGGACGCTGCCGCGATTCACGTTCGCCTGGAAAAACTGAAGCCGGTGCAGAGCCAGTTTCCAGAAATAGTTCGTCGCCTCGACCGCCTGTCGGCGCTCGTCATCCAGCCCAGTCACCCAATCGACTCGGTCACATTCTTTCGCGTGGAGGGTGGCGTGATTTCCGGCCCGGTGGTGTTCTCGATCCAAACCATCGAGCACGCGAAATCGCAATCGATGGAGTCGCGAGTGCAGGCAGTTCTCGATTCGTTCCCGCTCGCGAAGCCCCGGCCTGCGCTGGAAATCATGGAGCACCTCGCGCTCCTAAAGCGCTGGTACTATCGCGGCCGCCGCACCGGCGAAATATTTCTTGCCGATGACAAAGGAGTATTCCCTATGCGCCGAGTCGTGCGCGGCATCGGCCGCGTCTTAAGAGGCGAAGGACCAGAGGTTGATCCCTCGAAGCAACCGAGGAGCGATGATCCGTATCGGGGTATGCCTTCAGACATACCGTAACTCGTCGAGGGCTGTCGTCCCGAGCAAAGCGGGGGATCCTGGTGTTTGCCCACTCCGGTCATGCCGATCGGCAAGCAAGAACAAGACCCCTCGCTTCGCTCGGGATGACAAGCAGGTTTTGGTTTTAGCAAGTTTGCTCGACAACAACTAGAGATGGAGAGATCTAAATGGCCACCCAGGACCCAAACAGCAAACAACTTCGCGAGCACCTGCTCTATCTTCTCAACGGCGGCGGAGCCCACGCCCGTTTTGACGACGTGGTAAAAAACTGGCCGGAGGATCTGCGTGGCACAAAGCCAAGCGGACTGCCGCACACCGCATGGATGCTGCTTGACCATCTTCGCCTGGCGCAGTGGGACATCCTCGAGTTCAGCCGCAACTCGAAACACACGTCTCCGGAGTGGCCCAAGGGCTACTGGCCAAAGACGGAAGCTCCGCCCAGTCTGGCTGCATGGAACAAAAGTATTCAGCAATTCCGCAAAGACTTGAAATCGATGCAAACTCTGGTTGCGAATCCAAAGACTGACCTCTACGCCCGCATCCCCTGGGGCGACGGCCAGACCATTCTGCGCGAGGCTTTGCTTCTGGCCGATCACAATGCCTATCATCTCGGTCAGTTAGTCGATGCGCGCCGGCTGCTGGGGGCGTGGAAGGGCTGACTCCGAAGCCGATCGTTTCTCGCGCAAGCGCGTCCCGTTCGAACGACTTTTTGTCAAAAATCGAGCCGGCCTTTTTGGGCCGGCTCATTGCTTCGTGAAACCAGTCAGTACTTCATGATCAGCACTTTAAGGCGCTACCGTTATGGTAACGGGCGTCTCGTTCGTAAGTGATCCGGAAGTCCCGATCAGCTCAATGGTTGTGGTTCCCGTTGGCGCGCGCCTGGAAGCGCTCCACGTGATGGTCACCTTCACGCTGCCATTTGCCGGAGGCGTGACGGGGTTGGCCGAGGCCGTCGCCGATACGCCGCTGGGGAATTCGTTCACGCTCAAATCAACAGCAGAATTGAATCCATTCACGCTGGTTACGGTGAGAGTGGTCGATACGCTGCCCCTTTCATCAATCGTGAAAGAAGAAGGCGACAGCGACAGGGTGAAGTTCTTCGTTCCCGAAGAAGCTTTCACGGTGAGAGCAATCGTGGTGCTGTGAGTGGTCGAGCCCGAGGTTCCGGTGACCGTCACCGTAGCCGCGCCGACCGTTGCGCTTGAGGAAGCGGTCAGCGTGAGTGTTGAGGTCGCACTGCCGTTCGCCGGCGGAGTCACAGGGTTAGTCGAGAACGCCGCGGTCACGCCCGTAGGCAGGCCACTAGCGCTCAACGTGGTTGCAGAGTTGAAGCCGCCCGTGCTGGTGATGGTGATCGTGCTCGTTCCGTTGGCACCCTGGGTTACGGTCACGGACGCAGGCGATGCGGAGATGGTGAAGTTCGGCGTCGCCGTAGCACTCACCGTCAGGGCGACCGTAGTTGTTGCAGTCAGACTGCCGGAGGTTCCGGTGATGGTCACCGCCGACGTTCCGGTAGCTGCTGTGGAGCTCGCCGTCAAGGTCAGCACGCTGGTCCCGCTCGTGGGATTCGTACCGAACGCCGCGGTCACACCGCTGGGCAGGCCAGACGCGGCCAGCGTAACGCTGCCGGTGAAGCCGCCCGCATCGGTCACGGTGATGGTGCTGGTGCCGCTGCTGCCTTGGGTAACCGACAGGCTGCTCGGCGAAGCCGAAAGCGTAAAGCTCGGCGTCGCAGATCCAGCCAACAGGTTGATGATCCCGGTCGTATTCGGACTGCCCCAGCCGGTGCACAGATCGTAGCCCGTGATTCCCGAATAGGTACCGCAACTGCCGCTGGTGATGTCGTGGAAGTAGGTGCCATAGCTTGAGGTCAGAGCCGCCGGGTAAAGAATCGGATTGATATAGCCGATCGTGTCCCCGTTGGCCGCTGCCTGCTCGTTGGCTAGAGCCAGGTAACCCGCCCACATGGGCGTCGCAAAGCTGGTTCCGCCGTAGTCGTTCGCCGTACAAGTGGTCTGGTCCGCACAAACATAAAAGGTAAAGTTCGCGTTGGCCGAAACGTCGGGGCCATTCCGCAACGTTGTGGATCCCTTGTTGGACGAGGTAATCACGCCCGAGAGCTTCTGCCAGGAGGGGATCGGGATGGAATCCGGGGAGATGCCACCGCCACTGTCGGCCCAGGCGGTTTCCGATTTCCAGGGCCCAGCCGCGCTGGAAGTTGTCAGGTCCGTCCCGCCGACTGAGACGATATTCGCATCGTCCGCCGGCCAGGCCTCATTCGACGCAGACCAAGCCGAACTGTCGCCCGACGCGGCAAAGAAGTTTTGTCCCTGCGACGCCATCTGCTCAAAGTACGGGTCCAGCGTGCTGGGGTCCGCTGGTGTCCAGCCCCACGAGCAACTGATCTGCTTGGACAATGGAGCGTCGGTATCCGTAACCATCGCGCTGATGCAGGCCGTATCGCTGATGTTTCCTGATCCACTGGCCAGGACGTCGCCGCACACATACATATAGAGCATTGTGGAGCCAGGGGCCATGCCCATCGCCTGCGTCATGTCGAGGGTCTGCTCGGTATCGTCGCAGGCTTTACTTCCGCTATCGACGCAGGTCGTCGCATACCCGCCCGTGGAAATGAGGGTAGGAGTGTAAGGTTCCGTTTGCCCAGCGTTCTTGTAATACGTGGTCAGATCGGCCAAATCAGTGCCCGCAAATTCGAACAGGGCGATGTTCTGTCCGGAGCCGGTGAGCGCGGTTCCGCCATAGTAGGCCGCGCGCATGTCACTGCCCAAAAAAGAAGCCGAAGGGCCGGAGCCGGTGGTGGCGTGAGACACCACCTTGTTCGCATCGATCCCATGGGCCTTCGCGTAGTCAGTCTTCTTCACATACATGGGATGCGGTTTGGAATCGTTGTCCAAACCCGTGATGTGCCAAAGCTGGAAGGGTAGGTCCACGGTGGGCTCGCGGTCTACCGCGAAGAATGTGCGGTCTTCGGTGAGGTCCTGGTAGACCCCCATCGTCACGTGGAAGGCCTTCTCGACGTTCGCCACCGTGCTAGTGAGCCTTAGATCCCTGCCTTCGAGGGTTCCGCTGATGATCTCAAAGCCACTCGCTTTCGCGAAAGCAACCAGGGCGTCCCAATCTTCCTGGGTGGGGCCAAACCTGGCGGTAAACTCCTGCGGCGTAAGAAATTGGTGGTGGGATGGGCTCGTAGGATCTTGGACTTCCTGCACGAAGTTCTCCAACCCTGCACGATCACGCAGCGGCAGAACAATGTCGAAGCGCAGGGTCTGGGTTGCTGGGAGTTGCCCGATCAACTGGGCCCGACCGTTGGCAACCTCTTCGCGCACGTGGCGCGTCAGTAGGTGCTGCGGCTGGGCTTGTCCCGGGATTGCGATCAACATGAACGAGGCCGCGCAAACCAGCGCAGCCAGCCTGGATATGAGGGGAGTGCTTCTTTTCATGTTTTAACCTTCCTTCTTTCGTCTGGGCCTTGCGAAGGTTCGGCTGTACCTTCTGCAGACCAATAATCGCGGCATCTTAACGCACATCCAGTGTTTTGTTTAGAGTTTTTAATGGCTGTTACGAAAATCGAATTCCGGGGTGGGAATCGAGGGACGTCAGGCTGTCAGGGCAGAATAGACGGCATGTTTGGGCTCAGGCCGCTTGCGGAACACGACTTTTACTCCCTCCCGCCAGCGCTCGTCAATGCCCACGAACTCCCACTCAATCTCGGGTGAAAAATAGCGCAGCAAAGTATCCGTAGCAGGGTGCACATGCAAGGCTGGAGCCACCAGAAACAGCAGCGGTTTCTCGCTCGACAACTCGCGACCCTCAAAATATCCGAAGCGCGGAAATTCGCCCCGGGCATGATGCCATTCCACCCGCGACCAGTAATCCAGCCCCTGCAGCGGCAGATGGATGTCCTCATCTGCTTTCAGCTCCACCACTGCCAGCCGTCCGGTTCGCGTGGTAGTGAGTACATCGATCATGGCCCGGTCCGCAGCAGAAAATGCAGGGACCTGCGAATACCGGCACGACGGCTCGAGCCGCCCGTCCACAACGCTCACATCCCCCACCACCAGCGACTCCAGCCATCTCTCGGGACGCAGCCGCCACAACGGATGTTGACGCGGTCCATAAGGATGGCGCGTGTCTCGCAGACAGTACGCCAGCTCTGTGAACGCAGCTTCGTTACTCCCTTGGAGAATCCGCTCCTCAGCGCCCACGCCGAACACAACCTCTTCTGTGCTGTGAAAAGATCCCGAGATGCCACCCAGCCGAGCCCGCGCAAACTCCAGTCCGCGCCAGCGGAAAGCAATTTCTGCAGCCGACAGCACGCTGACTTCGCAATTCGGCAGAACCCGCTGCACCCGTGCAATCGAATCCTTGAATCGCTCGCGCGCCGCCGCGTCGTCGGCAGCGCGCACCAGCCGCGTGGCCACGTTGCCGCGGTCAGCGCAGTCGATTTCCACCAGCGCGTCGTGCCGCTCATCAAATTCAAACAGTCGCCACTTGGCCGCAGCCGGGTTCAGGTTCGCCATCCGCTCCCGCACCAGGGCCGAAGTTCCATTCGGAACAAACATCTTCAAACCTTCCACCAGAACATTCGCCGCCTGCGCCCGCCGGCAAACGTCAAGCCACAGGATCCCAAAGGTGAGCGCCGCATCGACAGAAGACTGCGTCTCCTGCGCATTCACTCCCAGCAACGCAAACGCGGTCCGCCCCTGACGCAGAAGCCCGCGCGCATGGATTGGTCCAAAGGATTTCTCCAGATCCGCGCCCGTCGTCAGCCGGGCGATCTTGAACTCAGGAAAGTGCCGCTCCAAAGTTCTCCGCAGCTTGTGCTCATACGCAGCCCGGCATGCTCGTCGAGCCGTAGGCGATCGCCGGTCGCGTTCGCGGCAAATCTCCAGTCGCGACGGCCGCGACTGCCCCAGTCGCTGCACCGCCAGCCGAAGCGTGCCATTCTTCACTTCGGCCTCCAACACCCGCCGCACGGCGTTCCGCTCCGCCGACCACAGATGCAGCAGGCATCGGTTGTACTCGCCAGATATCGAGTACTTGGATTGCGCCAGATCAAACGCCACAGCGCCGTTTTCGAGCACTACGGCGCCCGCGGCCTCGCTGAGAAAGTCCTGCACGGTACGAGTCAGAGCTTGTGGCGTCACCCTCGGCATAGGCATGATCCATTTGCATTCTCTAACCAGCGCAGCTCGCCCGTCTGTGACATGTGACCATCGTCACAATTTCCCTGTGGATGTTCCGTCCGCCCGCCTCCGCCCTATGTGGGATAATGACTGGGTTGACTAGTACGTTGACTGGTACGTCCCGCCAACTGAGTCTGCCCGCAGCCCGGCGGCATCTAATTTAAGTGGACAAAAGCTTGATCAAACCATCTCTCGCCGATAAGCAGCGCTTCTTCTTCG
Organism: uncultured Acidobacteriaceae bacterium; assembly: GCA_963807145.1. Lineage (GTDB taxonomy): Bacteria > Acidobacteriota > Terriglobia > Terriglobales > Acidobacteriaceae > Sulfotelmatobacter. Next base: position 51,034 of record CAWEBA010000026.1, read on the forward strand.
ACCACTACGGGGTCACGGAAAACGATCTCGAACACTACCTGGCGGCCGCGCTTTCCGCTGGCGGCGATTATGCCGACCTTTATTTCGAATATCTCTCTTCCACCTCGCTGATGGTCGATGAGTCGATGGTCAAGTCGGCCTCGCAAGGTATTTCCGCAGGCTGCGGCGTGCGCGTGGTTTCAGGCGAGCGCACCGGCTACGCTTATACCGACGATCTTTCCGCCAGCCGCATCCTGCACGCAGCCCGCACCGCGGCCCTAATTGCCAGCGCTCCGGCCAAGACCGCGGTCGCAGGCTTCCAGCAGACCGCGGCCCGGAGCCTGTACCCGGTGACGCTGCCCTCAGTCGATGCCGAGATCACCGCCAAGGTTGAACTCGTGATGCGGGCCGATAAAGCGGCGCGTGCCTACGATCCCCGCATCCAGGAAGTCCGCGCCAGCTACGCCGATGAACTGCGAAATATTCTAGTCGTTGCTTCCGACGGAACCTTTGCCGAAGATTCCCAACCGCTGGCCCGCATGAACGTGTCGTGCATCGCGAAAACCGAAGGCAACTCAGCCCGCGGCGGTTCTGGCGGCGGCGGACGCGTCGCCCTCGACTTCTTCTTCGGAGACAAGAATCCCGAGTTCTTCGCGAAAGAAGCGGCGCGACAGGCAATTCTGCAGCTAGATGCCCGCGAAGCTCCCGCCGGCGAGATGGAAGTGGTTCTCGGCCCGGGATGGCCCGGCGTCCTGCTGCACGAAGCGGTCGGTCACGGCCTGGAAGCCGATTTCAACCGCAAGAAAACTTCCGCCTTCGCCGGACTGATCGGCAAACGCGTAGCCAGCGAAGGCTGCACGGTGATCGACAACGGAACCATGCCCTGGCGCCGCGGGTCTTTGAATGTAGATGACGAAGGCGAGCCCACGCAGGAAACCGTGCTGATTGAAAAAGGAATTCTGAAAGGCTACCTCAGCGACAAGCTCTCCGCGCGCCTGATGGGCATCGCCGACACCGGCAACGGACGCCGCGAGAGCTACGAGCACATCCCCATGCCGCGCATGACCAACACCTACATGCTCGCGGGCCAGGACAATCCCGAAGACATTATTCGCTCCGTGAAGCGCGGCATCTATGCCGTAAACTTCGGCGGAGGCCAGGTCGACATCACCAACGGCAAGTTCGTCTTCGGAGCCTCCGAAGCCTACATGATCGAAGACGGCCAGATCACCGCACCGATCAAAGGCGCAACCCTGATCGGCAACGGCCCGGATGTTCTGACGCGAGTCTCGATGGTAGGCAATGATCTGAAGCTGGACGAAGGCGTCGGCACCTGCGGCAAAGACGGACAAGCCGTCCCGGTAGGCGTAGGCATTCCGACCATCAAGATCGATCGCCTGACCGTCGGCGGCACCGCGAAGAAAGATCCCGGCGGCTTCATGCAGTAAGAGCGGCTTTTACGTCGAAGCACAGCGGAGAACTGTTGTATGGCGTACTGGGACCCGTTCTATCCCGTGCGGACGCTTATTTCGGACGTCCGCACCCATTCCGAGAATTGGCGCCGATTCAAGCGGGCAACAGGAGCCTGGCCGGCAATCTCTATTGCAACATACATCATGCGATTTTTACTGATAGTCGGCGGCGTTGTTCTTGGCATTTGGTATCAAGTGCGCCATGACTTGACGAAGGGGCAGGGCTTTTTAATATATCTTGCAGTCCTGCTCCCTGTGGTGTTCATCTGGTTCATCGTGGAACACATCGCTTGGAACCATGATCTTCGGCGAAAAGGAATTAGCTCACGTCCTGATATTTGGAAAATTAGCCAATTCCCGCAAGAGTGAGCGGCACTCGCGCGACACCTTTGAAACGACCTTTATGAATTCAACAACGACCGTTCCACTAGAAACCGGAAGCCCGAAACTGGAAACCGACCTCCGCAACTTAGCCCAGGACATCGTCCGCCGCGCCATGAACGGAGGCGCCACCGCTGCCGAATGCGTAGTCCGCGAAGGCGACGAATTCTCCACGCTGGTCCGCCTCGGCCAAGTCGAAACTCTCAAAGAGTCCGGATCACGATCCATCGGCGTCCGCGTCTTCAACGGCCAGCGCGCAGCCAGCACGTACTCGAGCGACTTCTCACCCGCTGCCCTGGACCGCATGGTCAAGTCTGCGCTGGAGCTTTCAAAGATCACCTCAGAAGACCCCTTCGGCGGAATCCCTGAGGCATCGCAGCTGGGCTCGCTTACGGGAGATCTCGATCTCTATCACGAAGACGTTTATTCTCTTCCCGGCCCCGATCGCATCGACTACGCCCGCCGCACTGAAAAGGCCGCGCTCGACTTCGACCCGCGCATCAAGAATTCCGAAGGCGGATCGTTCGACGCCGCCACCGGTCACAAAGTTCTAGCCAACTCGCATGGTTTCGTCGGCGAATACCGCCGATCTTATTGCTCAGTTTCAGCAGTTCCCATCGCGCAGACCGAAGAAGGCGCGATGCAGCGCGACTACTGGTTCTCAGTGGCCCGCATGATGAGCAAACTCGAATCGCCCGAACAGGTCGGCAAAGTCGCAGCTGAACGCACGCTGCGCCGCCTCGGTGCGCGCAAAGCCAAGACCGCACAAGTGCCGATCATCTTCGATCCCATGGTCGCCACGTCGATCCTCGAACACATTTTCGAAGGCGTGAACGGCGACTCGGTTTATCGCGGCGCATCGTTTCTCGCGGGCAAGCTGGGACAGAAAATCGCCGGCGCTAACGTCACCATCATCGACGACGGCACCATCCCCGGCGGCTTCGGCACCAGCCCCTTCGATGGTGAAGGCATCCCCACGCGCCGGACGGTAGTCGTCGAAAACGGCGTGCTGAACTCGTACCTTCTGAATACGTACACCGCGAAGAAGCTGGGGCTCAAGACCACGGGCAACGCCTCGCGCGGACTAGCCGGCACGCCGGGCATCGGTCCGGGCAACTACTTCCTGCAGGCCGGAACCAGAACCCCGAAGCAGATGATTTCCGAAATCAAAGAAGGTCTCTACGTCACTGAGTTCCTTGGGCATGGCGCGAACCTGGTGACTGGCGATTATTCCCGCGGTGCTTCGGGCTTGTGGATCTCCGGCGGAGAGTTCGCCTACCCAGTCGAAGAAATCACCGTCGCAGGGAACCTGAAAGAAATGTTCTTCAACATCTCTGAGATTGCCAGCGATCTTGAGTTCCGCGGGTCGGTGGCGTCTCCAACGCTGCGCATTGACGGCCTGACAGTGGGCGGCGAATAATCGCTGCATGAAATTCGCCAGGATCGTATTCTGGATGGCCACCATCTGGGGCGTGCTGACGCTGTCGCCGCTGTATTTCATCTTCGATCTGATCGGCCGCCAGGATCCACCGCCCATCACGCATCCCGCGTTCTACTACGGCTTTGTCAGCGTCAGCCTGGCCTTTCAGGTTGTATTCCTCGTGATTGCCCGAGATCCAGGACGCTTCCGCGCGATGATGATTCCTTCGATGATCGAAAAGCTTGGCGGCGGCGGCGCCTTCGTCGCGCTCTACCTGCAGCATCGCCTGACCCCGGGAGATCTCGCGCTGGGCTGCGTCGACCTGTTATTCGGCGCGCTATTCGTTGCCGTGTTCTTCAAAACCGGCAATTAATTTCCAGAGTACAATCGACGCATGGGTGGCTTGATCCGGCCAACGCCAGTAGTAGAAGAGCGCGATTCGAGCAAGCGCACGATCGCCATCGCTGTTGCAGTCGTCATTGCGATCGCCGTCCTCTTCGCGTTTCTGCTTCGCAGCCAACCCAAAACCGCTTCCGGCCCGCCTCCTTACGCCTCAAGCCTCAAGCTCTCCGATTTCAAAATGAGCGCCGCCGAGAATTTTGTCGGAGCCACGGTCAGCTACGTCGACGGAACCATCGCCAACGCAGGCGACAAGACCGTCACGCATGTGGCGGTCGAGGTGTTATTCAAAGACGAGTTGGGACAACTCGCTCAACGCGAAGACATCCCGATGCAAGTGCTGAAAACCACCGGTCCCTATCCCGAAGCGGTCGACTTCAACGTCTCCCCGTTAGGCCCCGGCCAAAGCAAAACTTTTCGGCTGACGTTTGAGAGCATCTCCGCGCAGTGGAACCATCAGTATCCCGAGATCCAGATCACCGATGTCGCAATAAAATAGCGAACCCAGGCGGAACTTCATCTGTGTCATCCCGAGCAAAGCGAGGGACCTTGGTTTTTTCTACACTGGCATTGACCTGCACTGCGGGCAGAAGCCAAGATCCCTCGCTTCGCTCGGGACGACAACCGGCTTCGGGCCCAACCACTATACCGACCATGCAACTCGGTACAATGACTTCATGGCCGAAACCAAGCCATTCCGTTTGACGGAGTCGGTAAAAGCTGCGGGTTGAGCGTCCAAGCTGAGTCCAGCGGCGCTGGACACAGTGCTTGGGAAATTAGCCCGGCAACACGACCCCAACGTCCTAGTCGGCTTCGACCACGCCGACGACGCCGGAGTGTATCAAATCGCGCCGGACCAGGCGCTGGTGCAAACCGTCGACTTTTTCACCCCAGTGGTAGACGACCCTTACGTCTTTGGGCAGATTGCCGCGACCAATGCCTTGAGCGACGTCTACGCGATGGGCGGAAAACCCGTTACTTCGCTCGCGCTCGTCTGCTTCCCTGAAAAAGCCGACCTGGAAATCCTTGAACGCATACTCGCGGGCGGTTTGTCCAAGATGATCGAAGCGGGATGCACCGTAATCGGTGGCCACAGCATTCGCGACGAAGAAACCAAGTTCGGCTACGCCGTCACAGGGCTTATCGATCCGAAGAGAGTTCTAGCCAACGCTGGGGCCACGCCAGGCGACGTTCTTCTTTTCACCAAGGCGCTAGGCACCGGCGTGATTTCCACTGCAATAAAAAAGGGCAAAGCCGAACCCGCATGGATTGACGCCGCTATTGAGTCGATGACTATGCTGAACAAGCGAGCCGCGGAGGTAATTCAACAAGGGAAGTTTCGCATTCGAAGTATGACGGACGTCACCGGCTTCGGCCTGATCGGCCACGCTCGCGAGATGGCGCTGACCTCAGACGTGTCTTTCAGTCTGCAGGCGGGCATCATCCCGATACTTCCGGGCGCGATCGAGTGCATTCGCGCCGGCTACATTCCCGGCGGCCTCAACAATAATCGGGATTTCGCCGAATGCATGGTGGCTTACGATGATAAAGTTCCCCAAGATCTGCGAACACTTCTCTTCGATCCTCAAACCGCGGGCGGCCTGTTGATTTCCGTGGCATCCGAAGATTCCGAGCAACTTACCCGGTCGCTCAACACAGCAGGAGTGCCCGCGGTAAGAATTGGTGAAGCCCTCGCCCGCACCAAGCCGCTGATCATGATCCGTTAATCACGATCCGGTAACCAGTTCCCAGATTCTCGCCAGATGGTGATCGTCGTGTTCAGCAACAAAATATAAATGATCGACCAGCCTCATCGGCGTCTTCAGCCGGGGATGCGGAATGGCTCGCGAGAACAGCGAGGAATCCAGTTCGCCAGCGCGGTTCAGCAGCTTCGCTCTGGCGCTGCGGAACCCAGCCAGAATCGTTTCCAGCGGACGCGCGTTGTGGTTGGCCTCATCGGTTTTCCGATTCTGCAAGTCTGTCACTGTGAGTTGTGCGCTGCCCGCCACGTAGTCGTCCACCCGCGTCAGCCACAGCGGTTCGAGGTCGAGCAAATGTCCAGCGTGTTCCTGAACCGACCATTTTCCCTCCGGTTTCCTGATGACGATGTCACGAGAACGCCCGCGCAGCATTTCTTCAAGCCGCGCCGGCGTGCCGCGCAGACGCGCCAGTAAATTCGGACACAGCTCCCGAGGAAACGAGAACTCGAACTTTCGCTCAAACCAGACAGGCACTTCACTCATGGATCTTGCCGACTCCAAGCATTATTACAGTAGATAAAAGATGCTCGACACCACCGAGCGACTCACAAATTCCGCCATCGAAGACGAGGGTTGATGCATCTCTTAACCGTATAGTGAGCATCCGCTCATCTCTCTTAGGCAAGGAGCAATTATGCGATTTCGTGAACTCGGACGTAGTGGTCTTAAGGTTTCAGAAGAAGGCCTCGGCTGCATGGGCATGTCGGAGTTTTACGGTCCCCGCGATGACGATGAATCCGTCGCCACCATTCACCGTGCCCTCGAACTCGGGGTCAACTTCCTCGACACCGCCGACGTGTACGGGCCATATATAAATGAAGAGTTGGTGGGCCGCGCGATCAAAGGCAAACGCGATCAGGTCGTGCTGGCCACCAAATTCGGCATCGTCCGCGACCCCGCAAACCCCACCCTGCGCGGCGTCAGCGGCAAACCTGACTACGTCCGCCGCTCCTGCGATGCCAGCCTGCGCCGCCTGGGCGTTGAGACCATCGACCTTTACTACCAGCATCGCGTCGATCCCGCGACCCCGATCGAGGAAACTGTCGGCGCAATGGCGGAGCTTGTGCGGCAAGGAAAAATCCGCCACATCGGGCTCTCCGAGGCTTCGCCGCAAACTCTGCGCCGCGCGGTGAAAATCCATCCCATCACTGCGCTGCAAACCGAATACTCGCTCTGGAGCCGCGATCCGGAAGAACAACTCCTGCCTCTCTGCCGCGACCTCGGTGTCGGCTTCGTCGCCTACAGCCCGCTTGGACGCGGCTTTCTCACCGGCCAGTTCAAGCGTTTCGAGGATTTTCCCGCAGACGACTTCCGCAGATTCTCCCCACGCTTTCAAGGCGAAAACTTTCAGAGGAATCTCGACCTCGTGCACCGGGTCGAGCAAATCGCGAAGGAGAAAGGCTGCAAGCCTTCTCAGCTCGCGCTGGCATGGGTGCTCGCGCAGGACAAGAACATCGTCCCCATCCCCGGCACCAAACGCCGTAAATATTTGGAAGAAAATGTAGCTGCAATCGACGTGAAGCTGACAAAAGAAGAACTGCGCCGCATCGAAGAAATATTCCCCACTGGCGCAGCCGCCGGAGATCGCTATCCCGAACACATGATGAAAATCGTAAACGGATAATTCAGCACAAAAGGGCGGCCGCCAGGCCGCCCTTAAACTGAGAACTGACTACTGAGAACTGATTTTAAGCTCGCGCCGGACTCTCTCCGCCCTTCACGATCCCGCGCCCCGGTTCCGGCTTCAGCACCTGCTGCACGCCGTCATCCGGCTTCGAGGGCGACTTCATCGGAGGTAAATCCTTACCTTCTACCAGCAGCATCACCTCGGAAGCATCCAGCACTTCGCGCTCCAGCAAAGCAGCCGCAATCTTCTGCAACGTGTCGCGACTGCCTTCCAGAATGTTCTTCGCTGTTTCGTATCCCTGGTTCACCAGCTTACGGACTTCGCCATCAATCTTGATGGCCGTGTCTTCGCTGTAATCGCGGTGCTGGCTGATCTCGCGTCCCAGGAATATTTGCTCTTCCTTCTTGCCGAAAGTCAGCGGACCAAGATCGCTCATGCCCCACTCGCAAACCATCTTGCGCGCCATTTCCGTGGCCCGCTCAATGTCGTTGCCCGCGCCCGTGCTCATCTGGTTGAGGAACAGTTCTTCCGCCAACCGCCCGCCCATCAGAATAGCCAAGTCGGTCTTCAAATATTCCCGGGTGTAGTTGTGCCGGTCATCGATCGGCAACTGCATGGTCACGCCCAGCGCCATGCCTCGCGGAATAATCGTGACCTTGTGCACCGGATCCGACCCCGGCAGCTTCGCCGCCACCAGAGCATGCCCCGCTTCGTGGTAGGCAGTAACTTTCTTTTCTTCGTCCGACAGGATGAGCGACTTGCGCTCCACGCCCATCAGCACTTTGTCTTTGGCTACTTCGAAATCGAACATCAGCACGGCTTTTCGATTCTGCCGCGCCGCAGCCAGTGCCGCTTCATTCACCATGTTGGCCAGGTCAGCTCCAGAAAATCCGGGCGTCCCGCGAGCCAACACCGAAAGATCGACATCCTCAGCAAGAGGAATCTTGCGGGTATGCACCCGCAGAATTTCTTCGCGCCCACGCACATCCGGACGGCTCACCACCACGCGCCGGTCAAAGCGCCCCGGCCGCAGCAGCGCTGGATCAAGCACGTCTGGCCGGTTCGTCGCCGCCATCAGAATCACGCCTTCATTCGACTCGAACCCGTCCATCTCAACCAGCAACTGGTTCAAAGTCTGCTCGCGCTCGTCATGGCCACCACCCAGGCCGGCTCCGCGATGCCGCCCAACCGCATCAATCTCGTCGATGAAAATAATGCAGGGCGCGTTCTTCTTGCCCTGCTCAAACAGATCGCGCACCCGGCTGGCGCCGACACCCACAAACATCTCCACAAAATCCGATCCGGAGATTGAAAAGAAAGGAACGTTCGCTTCGCCGGCCACGGCTCGAGCCAGAAGCGTCTTGCCGGTTCCCGGAGGCCCAACCAGCAACACTCCCTTGGGAATCCTGCCGCCAAGCTTCTGGAATTTCTGCGCCTCGCGCAGAAATTCGATAATCTCGCGCAGCTCTTCCTTGGCCTCTTCTACACCGGCCACATCTTTGAACGTGACTTTTTTCTGCTGCATTGAGAGCAGCCGCGCCCGGCTCTTGCCAAACGACAGCGCCTTGTTGCCGCCGGTCTGCATCTGCCGGATCATGAAAAACCACAGCGCCCCCAGCAGAAGCAGCGGAGCCCATGTCCCCAACAATTGCAGCGGCCAGCTTCCGCCATTGATGTCCTTGATGTTCACCGCGACGTTCTTGTCGCGCAGTGACTTGATCATGTCGGGATACACGGCCGGAGCGACGGTATGGAAGGCGGAGTTGTCGTTGAACTTTCCACGCACCTGCTGGCCGTCGACCGTGACCTCACGGACCTTGCCCTGATCCACGTCACTCATGAATTGCGAGAAGTTAACGTCCGCATCCTTCTGCCCGTTGCGCCCTTGCTGAATCACGGTCCACAACACGAGGGCAGACACCCCAATCCCCACCCAGAACAACACGGTTTTTACTGTCGAATTCACCAAGAAGCTCCTGAAGAAACCCGGATCCTTCCCTACCCGAAGACCGCGAGGTTCCTACCTTAAATTAGATGCAGTTCGGCCAATTTCGATAGGGAAATTCCCTAAGACCACTATTCTACATTCTCCCGGGCAAAAAGGCGCGTTGCACTTTGCGTGACCTAAGTCATCTGTGGGACAGGAGTTGCAGCCAGGTAAGGGATGTTCCGGTTCGTCTGCTCCACGGCGCCCAGCCCATAACCCACAAGAAACGTATCATCCACCAGAAAGCCGAAATAGTCCGGCTGCAAAGCTACGCGGCGCGCCGATTGCCGGTCCAGCAACGTCACCAGCTTCACCGACGCCGCGCCGCGCGCCCGCAAGTCGTTCATCAGAAATTCGCTGGTAACGCCGGAATGCACCAAGCCTTCAACCAGCAGGATGTGCTGGCCCCGAATGTCCGGCTCATGGCTGAAAAAAATCTCAACCACTTCTGCCGCCTCATTGCCTTGTTCACTGGTATGACTGCCAGGCTGCTTGCTGTATTTAGGCTTGATGAACTGGCAGACCACGGGCCCGTCCAGCGCCCGCACCAAGTCAGCCATGAACATGAACGCATTCTCCAGCACGGCCAGCGCCTGGATCGTCTGCCCCTGGTAATCATCGGAGATGTGACGCGCCAGCTCTTTCACGCGCTTCTGGATCTGCTCAGCCGCAATTACCTGTCGCAGTGGCGCGACCTTCGACGCATTCATGAAATGGTGATGCCTCCCGATCCTCTACCCATGCCTCATCATTAGCACGACTCGCACTAATTTAGAACCAGAGACTAGACCGCGTGCTCTTCAACCGCCCACGGCACCTCCCGGATCAGCACAGCTTCCTGCCCTGCTCCGGCCCTCAACCTGGCCGGTGCCGGAAAGCCCCGCATCCACACAATCTCGTCTCCGCTTACAATCACTGGCCAGAGCCTGCGTTCCGGCTGTGCTACATGCCGCTCCTGCAGCAGTTCTTTGATCTTCTTCGGTGACTTGGTGTGGGCCGGCCAGAACCGGTCGCCCGCACGCCAGTTCCGCACCAACAGTCGTCGCGGCAACAAATCTGCACGTAGAAGTTCCTGCGGATTATACTCCGCATCCTGCGCGCCCGGAGCAACCAGCAGCGCTTCGATTACTACCCCTAGCTCCGGTACCAGGGTGCGCCCCGGCACGGCCAACGAATATTCATAGTCCGGAATCCGCTCCTGACGCCGCAAGTCAGGCGTGACAAAAACCACAGCTTCCCGCTCCCGGCGAAGTTTCCATCCCAAAGGCAGCGACAATTCCTTGCCTGCCGGACCATCCTCGGCCGCGAACCGCAGGATTTCTTCGATGTGCTTAAACTCCAGCGGAAGCCCCGCTTCGTCCCCAACCGCCTTCACCACTCTTCGCTGCACCGCTCGCGGCTCAGTCAAAAGCCAGGGCCGGCTCACCGAAGCATTCATTACCGCCGGGCCCGCCTGCTCAAGCCGCTCGATGAGTTCACCACTAAGCGCAGGCTGAGAAGCCCGAATCTGCACCAGCGCCTGCGCACCCTCGAAACCGGGCAACCCGCGCGTCCACTCCGGTTGCGACCACTGCACCACCGTTCCCAGCCAGCCTGAAATCTCGTTCTCCCAATAGTCTTCCTCGTCGCGGGCAATCTCCGCCAACTCGGAAAGGCCTTCCAGGACCGCAGGATTAAACTCCCGCTCGAGTACCGGCAGCACCAGCCGGCGCACTCGATTGCGCGTGAACTTGGAATCAGCGTTGGTCGAGTCTTCCCGCCAAGGCTGCTTGAGGTCTGCCAGATACTCCACCAGTTCCCGCCGCCGAATTCCGAGCAGCGGACGAACGATCTCCCCGTGTGCTTCTTCATCTTCCCGCTCCACCAGAATGCGCGGATAAATTCCCCCCAACCCCCGCAGCCCAGTCCCACGAATCACCCGCATCAGCACAGTCTCAGCCTGATCATCGAGCGTATGCCCGGTAACAATCTTGTCCAAAATCGTGTGGAGCCGTGGCAGGCTGAGACCGGGATGGCACGGGACAATAAGTTCGGGAAGGGCACGGCTTCAGCCGTGCCGTTAAGCGCTTCCGCGAGAGACTCGGGCTTCAGCCCCTGAGGGGCTTCGGGTTCGATCTCCACATCGTCGTCCTCGCTTGCGCCCAGAAGCCGTCGAAAAAATCCGTACCGCAGCTCTCGAGCAGCAGCCTCCATCCCGGAACCTTCCTCAGCGGCAAGCTCACCCACATCCCCGCCAGCCGAATAAAACTCCAACCCATGCTCCCGAGCCAGCCCGCGAACAAACTCCTGATCCGCGTCCGACTCCGCCGCACGCAGCCCGTGATTGAAATGAACAACCGAGAGAACGATGCCAAGTTCCTGACGCAACTCAACCAGCAGCCGAAGCAGCGCAACCGAATCGATCCCACCCGAAACCGCAACCCCAACCCGGTCCCCAGCCCGCAGCAATTCCTCCCGCCGGATATGCCACCAACACGCGCTCCGCAAGTTCATGCACGGAAACATGGTACATCCGGCAGGATTCAGACAGAACGATTACAGGAAGAGCAACCTGTCATCTCTGCGTTATCATCCGGAAAACGTGATCTCTCCTCTCCAAACTCCGCGCCTGTTGCTCCGACCCTTAGAGCTCGCCGACGCCCCGCAGACGCAGCTTCTGTTTCCGCATTGGGAGATCGTTCGTTATCTCGCGAAAACTGTTCCCTGGCCCTATCCGCCGGACGGCGCCTACACCTACTATCGCGATGCAGCTCTTCCCGCCATGGATCGCGGCGATCAGTGGCATTGGACCCTCCGTCTCAAAACTGAACCAGACCGGCTGATTGGCAGCGTGTCCCTGCTGAAAGGAGAAAACATCAATCGTGGATTCTGGCTTGGATTGCCCTGGCACGGACAAGGCCTAATGACGGAGGCCTGCGAAGCCGTCACGGATTACTGGTTTAACACGCTCAAGTTCCCGGTGCTGCGGGCTCCCAAGGCGGCTGCCAACGTCGCATCCCGCCGCATCTCCGAAAAAAGCGGCATGCGCCTGGTTGCCAGGGAAGAGCACGAATACGTCTCCGGACGTTTACCCACAGAAATCTGGGAAATCACCGCCGAAGAATGGAACGCCCGGCGCACGAGCAAGCAATGAAGAGTAACGGCAGCGGGTTTTCTGAGGGCTGGCGGCTGACAAGTCTCACAGCCCCGGACTCTTCTCCGCAATCAGCTTCCGAATCTTCTCCACAAACTCCCCAGCCGCCATGTCCTCAGTCTTCTCTTTCCCGCGAGTGCGAACATTCACCTTCCCAGCCTCAGCCTCTTTATCCCCGACGACGAAGAGGAACGGCACCTTCTGCATGGCATGCTCGCGAATCTTCGCATTCATCTTTTCATTGCGCGCGTCCACTTCCACACGCACGCCGATGGCCTTCAGCTGATCCGCCACTTTGTTGGCATACTCCACATGCCGCTCGCTGATCGGGATCATCGCCACCTGCACCGGCGACAGCCACACCGGAAACGCCCCAGCGTAATGCTCAATCAGCACGCCGAAGAAGCGCTCGACCGACCCGTACAGCGCGCGATGCACCATCACCGGCTGCTTGCGCGAACCATCTTCGGCGACGTACTCCAGACCAAAGCGCTGCGGCAGGTTGAAGTCAAACTGCACCGTCGAGAGCTGCCACAGCCGTCCGATGGCATCGACCAGCTTGATGTCGATCTTCGGCCCGTAAAACGCCGCCTCGCCGGGAATCGTCTTGTACTCGATCTTCCGGCGATCCAGCACCTTCTTAAGCGATTCCGTCGCGTGGACCCATTGTCCTTCGCTGCCCACGAAATTCTTGCGGTCGTCGGGATTCCAGGTCGAAAGCTCAGTCTGAAACTGGTCGAAGCCAAAATCCTTCAGCACATCCAGAGCAAAGTCGAGACAGCTGGCAATCTCATCCTCAATCTGCTCCGGAGTGCAGAAAATATGCGCATCATCCTGAGTAAACCCACGCACCCTCAACAGCCCATGCATCACTCCAGAGCGCTCATAGCGGTAAACCGTCCCCAACTCGCCCAGCCGCACCGGCAAGTCGCGATACGACTTCAGCGAATCCTTGTAAATCAAAATATGCCCCGGACAATTCATCGGCTTCAGCCGGTATTCCGCGTCGTCGAGCTCCATGGCATCGAACATGTTCTGCGCGTAATAGCCCTCATGTCCCGAGGTAAAAAACAACTGCCGCCGCGCCACATGCGGCGTGTAAACCAGCGAGTACCCACGCTTCAGGTACTCCTCGCGCATCCAGTCTTCCATCTGTTTGCGGATAATCCCGCCCTTGGGATGCCAGAAAATCAGCCCCGGCCCCGCCAGTTCCTGAATCGAAAACAGATCAAGCTGCTGCCCGATCACGCGATGGTCGCGCTTCTTCGCCTCTTCCACCTGCTGCAAGTGCGCATCGAGATCCTTCTTCGAAAAAAACGAAGTCCCATAAATCCGCTGCAGTTGCGGATTCTTCTCATCCCCCAGCCAGTAAGCTCCCGCAATGTTAAGCAGCTTGAAAGCCTTGATCTTCCCCGTCGAAGGAATATGCGGCCCGCGGCAGAAGTCGACAAACTTCCCAGTGCGGTAAATCGAGATCTTTTCATCGGGCTTGGTGAATTGCTCGATGAAATGGCACTTCATGAAGTCGCCTTCCTTCTTAAACTCCGCCAGCCCCTGATCACGAGGCAAAAACTCGCGCGCATAAGGAATGTTCTGCTGCACCAGCTCCTGCATCTTCTTCTCGATTTTTTCGAGATCCTCCGGAGTGAACGCGGTAGGCCGGTAAAAGTCGTAAAAGAATCCACTCTCGGTCGCCGGACCATGCCCCAGCTTGGTCTCCGGAAAGAGTTCCAGCACAGCCGCAGCCAGCAAGTGGGCAGACGAATGCCGGTAAACGTCGAGCGCCTCCGGATCTTTCTCGGTCAATAAGCGAAGGTCGGTATCTTTTTCCAGCGGACGCGTAAGGTCGATAAGATCCCCGTTAGTCTTGGCAGCCAAAGCCGCATCTGCCAGTCGCGGGCTGATCGACTTCGCAATATCAAGCGCAGTCGTGCCCTTGGGAACATCCTTCACGCTCCCATCCGGAAGCTTCACATGAATGCTGTCTGCCATAAAGTTGAGACCTGCAGGTGTACTGAATCATTCAGTTTATTGGAGGGATTCCGGAGGGTCAAACGCGCCCTTCTATGGACTCGGCGACCGAAATCGGGAAAATTCGGAATTAGGCAGACCCCGGGCGCCTGCTGACGTTTAACATTACCCATCCTGTCCTGAGTCGTGGTACTTATCAAGTATGGCAGCTTCGTCCACTTTAGACCGACCACACATCAACTCTCGTCTGGGTGGCGTGCGTTACAGCCTGTACCTGACCGATTGCATCGCATGGATGGACTCGCGGCCCGCCAACTCCGTCCATGCCATCGTTACTGATCCGCCGTACGGCTTGAAGGAGTATTCGCACGTGGAGAAGGAGAAACTCCGCAAGGGCCGCGGCGGCGTTTGGCGCATCCCACCTTCGTTCGACGGATGTACACGAAGCCCTCTGCCGCGATTCACCGTCCTCTCTGAGGAAGAACGCGCGAATCTGAGGCAGTTCTTTTCGCAGTTCGCCAAGAGAGCGTTCCGCATCTTAGTTCCTGGCGGGCATTTGTTCATTGCCGCAAATCCGCTCCTTTCACATCTCGTGTATTTGCCGCTCATGGAGAGAGGCCTGGAAAAGCGCGGCGAAATAATTCGTCTGGTTCAGACGCTTCGTGGCGGCGACCGGCCAAAGAATGCGCATGAAGAGTTCTCTGAAGTCACCGTCATGCCTCGTTCAGCCTGGGAGCCTTGGGGGCTATTCCGAAAGCCGTGCGAAGGGCGAGTGCAGGATAATCTTCGCAAATGGAAGACTGGCGGCCTGCGCCGCATTTCTGGGGACTCTCCATTTTCTGACGTTATCGTCTCATCTCCCACTCGGCCCGAGGAGCGCGCTTTATCCCCTCATCCCTCCTTGAAGCCACAACCATTTATGCGTCAAATCGTTCGAGCATCGTTGCCACTTGGCAAGGGAATCGTACTCGATCCCTTCATGGGGGGCGGGTCAACCATCGCTGCTGCAGTTTCGGTGGGATACGAAAGCATTGGGCTCGAGCATGACCCCGCGTTCTTCGAGAGGGCCTCAGTCGGAATTCCGAAGCTCGCTGCTTTGAGTGGCAACGGGAAGGGCTATGCGCACGCCGGTAATTCTTCCGCTGTCAGCCACCAACAAGGGCTTGCGTTGCTCGATGAATCGTGAGAATGTTTTTGCGCAATGGCTTTCGATTCAGAGGGATTCGACCGCTCGGTCGCACTGCCGCCCGAACTAAGAATCAGCCACATTCGCGAGGCCGTCGAGCACGTCGAAGAACGCGCAGCCGAACTGATTGACATCTACTTCGAGCAAGCTAACGTCTTCAGCGCGATCATCGGCATCTTGGGTACCCAGGCCCTTCATTCACTCAGCCCCTACAAGAAGCACAAGCACCCTGACGTGGCGCAACAGCGGTTCCCGGATCTCTCGCTGCGTGGAAAACTGAATCCGCCTCCGGAACAGGCTCTGGAGTCCAAGGCGTCGACCCGCCCTTGGGCGCTACAGTCCCACTACAACCACGCCGGCTGGTACATCGTTTGGCGCTATGCCGTGGACCAAACGCAGCGCCTGAAGAAGGGCAGAATGGTTGCAATCTGGAGGGTCGATATCCCGTTTCTCGGCGAAGCAGACTGGAAGTACGAGGGCAGTAAAGCCGCCGAAGGCCGCGGCGGCCGTACCCACACCTTCGGAGTAAAGAACCCGGCAAGGAGGTTCAAAGACTCGATGGTCTACCAGAGCCCAAGGATAAAAATAAAGCCAGGGCGGACCCGCCCTAAGCAGTAGTGACGATTGAGATTCTGAGTCAGCTTACATCGCGACGTCCTTAATATGCGTCGCGATGTACCAGGTATTCCCAAACGCGTCCCGCACCCCGGCCTGGCGGTCGCCATAAGGCTGGTCGGTAGGTTCCTGGAACGATGTCGCCCCGGCGGCCACGGTCTGCCGGTAAACCGCGTCCACGTTCGGCACATACAAATAAAACATTGCCGGCATCGACTCATACTTGTCGTGTGCCTCGCCCATCTCCACCACCGAGTCGCCGATGCGAATCTGCGCGTGGTGGACCACGCCGTCGGGCGACGCGTATTTCGCCACTTCCTGCGCCCCAAATGCGCGCTTCAGGAAGGCGATCAGCGGCTCAGCACGTCGCGGATGCAGGTATACATTCACACTGTGTAGGCCCTTAGGAACGTAGCTCTCTCCTTTATGGGTCGCGATGTACCAGAAGTTTCCAGCGGCATCTTTCACGGTGGCGGAGCGCTCGCCGTAATCCTGATCCCGCGGCGCGTCGATCGAAGTCGCACCCGCGGCCAGCGCCTGCTTGAACACCGCGTCGGCATCCTCCACATAAACATGCAGCGCGTTGGGATGCAGCGAGCCAGGGAATTTCTGCCCCGGAACGCCGCCGCCGATCATCAGCATGGAATCGCCAATGCGAATTTCTCCGTGTACGCCACCCCTTGGCGTCGCAGTGCGGAATAGTTCTTCCGCCCCGAAAGCTTTACTGGCAAAATCCAGCAGCGCCGGACCATCCTCGGCCACCAGATACGGCGAGACCATGCGAAACCCGCGCGGCACCGGATCCACTTTCACTTCATCCTTCGCGGAAATCCGCCCGCCCTCAGGCCCGGTGGTCATCCCCTTCATGCGCCGGTGCATCTCTTCCACTGACATCTCCTCTTTCAAAGTGGAAATGTTCCAGGTGTAGCCAAAGGGATCGACAAAGCTTCCCTCGCGGCGCCCATAGAACTGATCTTTAATCGGCAGAATCGTTTTGAGCCCGGCAGCCACGGCCCGCTTCGCGAAAGAATCGACATCTTCCACCTGAAGGCTCAACTGCACCGGCGAATGCCCCAGCGTTTCCGCGCTGAATCTTCCACCCTCCGGCCACTCCTCGGAAAGTATGATTCGCGAGTCGCCGATCGTGATATCGGCGTGCGGGATTGATCCTCCGACTTCGAATCGCATGTTTTCCTTCGCGCCAAAAGCTTGCGTGTAGAACTCGATCGCCTTCGCAGCGTCTTTGAAAGTTAATCTTGGCGTCGCGGTCGTATGAACGGCGGCAATAGGTTCGGCAAAAGTGCTCATAGTCTTTCTCCCTTCCAGTAATTCTGATTTAAGTCGTGCCTTGAATTTCTCCCGCGGCAGATCGCGCAAGTCCGCAGCCAGGCGCACCAGTGGCTCGACGCTGGCCTCGACCTTTGCCGGCCTGCCGTCAGCCCGGGTTAGCAACACTTCCACGGCCCGGTTCAGCTGCTCGATCTTCTTCGCGTCGCTGTTCGGCGGATTCAGAGAGCGCTTAGGCATCGGCACCCTCCATGCGCGCCCGCAGACTCGTCAGCGCGCGAAACTGCAACTGCTTCACCGCGCCTTCAGTCTTGCGGATCTCCCGCGCCACTTCCTTAATGCTTTTCTGTTCCACAAACCGCAGCACCACCACGCGCTGCTGCTCGGCAGGCAGCGTATCGACCAGCCGAAACAAAGTTGCCCGCCGTTCCACTTCTTCGAACTCCGCGTTGCTGGCAGGCGCGGATTCGATCATTCTCGGCTCGTCCGCCACTTGTTCCCGATTCGTGCGCTGCCAGCGATCCGAAATCAGATTCGCCGCAATCCGGTAGAGCCACGCCGCAAACGGAATCCCCCGCCACTCAAACCGCTGAGGTTGGCCAGCGCATGATGAAATACCTCGGAAGTCAAATCCTCGGTTTCCGCGCGATCCCCCACCCGCCGCACCACGTACGCATACACTCGCTCGAAATTATTTTCGTAAAGCTCCGCAAAGCGCGCAGGATCCTTCTGAGCCGCCTCGACCAGAAGCCGCTCGTCCGCTTGGCGTTCTTTGTTCCGAGCCGTCAGAGCCTTCAAACAGATTCTCCGCGCGGAGTAGTCTTACACAGGGATAACGGTAGGGAGCAAGAAAAGTTACGGCGAGGTTCTGTCAGGGCGAGACGGTCCGAACCGATAGCCAAACAACACTTTGAGATACAATTCCCGACAATGATGTGGATCTTGCGCAAAATAGCCCCGCTTGGACTCTGCGTCTGTGCCGCGGCTTGGACCCAGACCCCTTCCGCCCCGGCCCAGGGCAATGATTCTGCCGCCACGACAGCACAGCCCGCTCCATCATCAACCGTCACGCCCCCGACAGGGCAGGAATCACTCTCTAAGCCGCCGGAATACGAGCTGGAGCCCGTAGCAGTCGCAAATGTGGCCTATCCTACCCAAGCCCGTGAAGAAAAGATTGAGGGCGAAGTTGTCGCCTCTTTTGGGCTTTCTGACACCGGCGACGTAACCAGTGTCCGAACTGTTAAAGGGGACCCGATCCTTGCTGGACCGTCGAGGAGACCGTCAGCAAGTGGAAGTTCAAGCCGGTAATCAGCGGCGATAAAGCGATAGCCGTTGGTGCAACGGCCTCTTTCAGGTTTGTCCTCAACGACGACGATGAGCGTGTGAACGGCGTCGTCCCGCAGATAAGCCCGGCTCGACAAACGACGCGGGTCAGAGTGTCTAAAGGAGTTGAGCAGGGACTCCTCGCACACCGAGTGCAACCTGATTACCCTCCCGATGCGCGCGGAGGCGCACATCCAGGCACAGTCGTATTGAGGGCGCTCATCGGTAAGGGCGGTTCGGTGGAATGACTCACGCTTGTGAGCGGACATCCCGCGCTGGCACCTGCAGCCATCGACGCCGTGAAGCATGGCGCTATCGGCCCTATATGCTCTATGGAACTCCCGTAGAGGTGGTTACGGAGATAGTGGTGAATTTTCAGCTCCGATAGCTCGAGGCCGGTGTGGAAGGAACCAAGCAGACAGATGCTACGCCCGGTGCCCTATTTCTCGCGTACTCTGCGAGAAGTGAGCAAGCCATACAACCGCGCCAGAAATCCACAGGCCCTATGTGACATCTAACCTTGCGCCTCACCCGCAATCTGCGTCATCATCAACCCAAATAAGCACCCGTTCTTTGAAAATTAAATTCGGCAATCTAAATCCTTTGTTTGTAATATTTTGCGGCTAAAATCTTTCGATTCAATATTTTAGCCGGATCTCAGTCAGATCGAGACCTCGTAACCTCCCTGAATCCAATAATTTAGCAGGTTGATCTGGAGATTTTTTAATCTGGATTTCGGCGCGAACGAAGAGCTAGCGGGACAAAGTTAGGTCGAGAGCATAGTTGGCGCGTAGTACAAATCCTCCATCGCCTTCTTAACCTTCGCAGACACCGCTTCCATATCCCGCATCGTCAGCCCAGTAGTCGAGATCGGCTCGCCCACGCGCATTTCCAGCGGCCGGCATTTGATGTGATAAGTATTCATCGGTAACAGCTCGTAAGTTCCGACCAAAGCGACCGGCACAATATCCACCTGCGCCTTGATCGCCAGAAAAAAAGCTCCCGGCAGAAAAGGTTTGATGTCGCCATCCGGCGTGCGCCCGCCCTCGGGATAAATCACCAGCGGCATCCCGGCTTTCAAACTTTTCACCGCCGAGCGGATTGCGGCAATCGAATTGGTCGGCTTCTGCTGGTCGATGCAGACCTGTCCCGAACGCTTCAGCTGCCAACCCACAATCGGATACGACAACAATTCCTTCTTGAAAACGATGCGGAATTGAAACGGAAGATTAACGTACAAAACCGGAATATCCAGCGCCGAAGCGTGATTCACCGCGTAAACATGAGGCTTCGCCGTGTCGATCTTGTCGAGACCGGTGACCTTCACCGGCGACAAGATGGTTTTCATGATGAGCCACGACCAGGCCCGCGAAAACCAGTGCAGCCGCCTTCCATCGCGGTCAAACAAACCGCCGGGCAGAGCCAGCACTCCCATCGCCAGCGTGTATGCCCAGACCAGCGGATCAAGAATGAAGTACGACCGCAAGCGGCTCAACCAGCCGTACTTCTTCCCCGGAATCTCATGCGGACTTCGTCGCGCCGCAACGGCCGATTCTGCGCCCGGCTCGACTTCCACCGATGAGGCTGAATTCACTTCCTGCACACTTCCATTCTAGGGGAAAACCTCTGCCACGCGCTGCCCTAAACCTCCGCGCCAATGATGCGCATCACTTCGCCGACGAGGTAAATCGATCCGGTAATTACCACCACGGCTTTCGCGCCCGCGAGCACTCGAGCTCGGTCAACAGCGAGCTTCACGTCTTCCACCGTCTCCACGTCAACTCCGGTCCGCTCAGCCGCCCGCTGAATCTCCCCCGCCGACGCCGCCCTCGGATTCTCCGGCCGAGTCGCGATCACGCGCTCTGCCAGCGGAAACAAAATCTCAGTCATCTCCGAGATTGCCTTATCCCGCATCGCCCCGAAAACAAATATCAGCGGACGGTCCTCATACCGCTCCGAAAGGGCCGATCGCAGCGCCCACGCGCCCGCGGGATTGTGCGCCACGTCAAGCACCATCTCAGGCCAACCCGCCCGCGCCGCAATCACTTGAAACCGCCCCGGCCATCGTGTCTCACGAATGCCGCGCGCGATGCTCTTCGCAGTGACGCCGGTGAATCCCTGCTGCTTCAACTCCACCGCAGCCGCAACCGCCAAAGCCACGTTGCGCAACTGATGCCGCCCCACCAAAGGAGTCTCAACCAGAATCTCCTCACCCAAAACCGCAAGCGGATAGCGATAAACAAAGCCGCCTTGCTCGGTACCGGGTACTAGGTACTGGGTACTGGCTGGCGAGACCGGCGGCACATAAGGAACCGCATTCACTGCCCGCGCGTTTAGGTCAAGGATCGTATTGCCGATCACATCATTCGCCTCCGGCTGCTGCGGGAGCGTTACGACCGCTCCGCCCGGACGAATAATCCCCACCTTCTCCCGCGCAATCTCCCCCACCGTGTTCCCAAGAAACTTCTGATGATCGAGCGAAATGTCGGTAATCACGCTGACTCGAGGATCTACGACGTTCGTAGCATCGAGGCGCCCACCCATGCCGACCTCCAGCACAGCAAGGTCCACTTTCTCCCGCGCGAAATACTCGAATGCAATCGCCGTCATCATCTCGAAAAAACTCGGATGCCAGGGCAACTCTCCACGCTCTACCAGCCTCTCCGCAACCCGATCCACGTCGCCCTGCAGAGCGGCAAAATCGTCGTCACTGATCTCTTCGTGGTTTGCTCGGATGCGCTCGTTGATTCGCACAAGATGCGGCGAGGTGTACAAACCCGTCTTCAATCCGGAAGCCCGCAGAATCGAAGCGAGAGTAGCCGCCGTCGAACCCTTTCCATTCGTCCCCGCAATCAGGACACTCGGAAATCGCCGCTCTGGATGATCGAGCGCATTCAACAGCACTCGCATGTGTGTGAGATCGAATTTGTGTGAAGGTGTCTGCGCCAGTTCGTGCCCGAGAGCAAACATGCGCGCAATTGCTGTTTCGTAGGACATAAAGAAGGTCTCAGCGATCGGCCGTCAGCCGTTGCCACCCAAAACAAGTTGTCATCCCGAGCGGAGCGAGGGATCTTAGTGTCTGCTGGCTGCGGCAACAGTGGTCGCGCAGGCAAGAACCAAGATCCCTCGCTTCGCTCGGGATGACAAATTGGCGAGGAACGCCGAGCACGGCGAGCTGACACTCACGCCGCCATGAAATCCAGTGCCCGCCCGATGTACGGCTTGAGTTCCTTGCGAGGCACTACCGCATCCAGCATGCCATGCTCCAGGAGAAATTCGCTGCGCTGAAATCCTGGCGGCAGTTTCTGCCGGATCGTCTGCTCAATCACCCGCGGCCCAGCAAACCCGATCAGCGCGCCCGGTTCGGCAATATTCAGATCTCCCAGCATGGCGAACGACGCGGTAACGCCTCCCGTGGTCGGATCGGTCAATACGGAAATGTATGGCACCTTATCTTTATCCAGCCGCGCCAACGCCGCCGAAATCTTCGCGAGCTGCATCAGGCTGACCACGCCCTCCATCATTCGAGCCCCGCCCGAAGCCGAAACAATAATCAGCGGCGTGTGCGAATCGAGCGCCCGCTCCACGGCACGCGTAATCATCTCGCCCACCACCGCGCCCATGCTGCCGCCAATGAAGGCATACTCCATCACGCTGAGGACCACCGGGCGTCCCAGCAGTTTGCCGCGCGCATTAATCACTGCGTCTCTTAGCCCCGTGTCATGCTGCGCCTGCCGCAGGCGTGACGAATACGGTTTCAAATCCACAAACTTCAAGGGATCGGTGGACGACAGGTTCTCGTCGAACGTCTCGTATTCGTTGTCATCCATGAGCAGCGCCAGCCGCGTCCGCGCATCGATGCGAAAGTGCTTCTCGCATTTCGGACACACATTCAAGTTGTCTTCCAGATCCTTCTTCCAGATGATCTGCCGGCAGCTCTCACACTTCACCCACAAGCCCTCGGTGCGCACAGTCTTCTCGCCCGAAGTATTCAGTTCCCCGGATTCGCGTTTAAACCAAGCCATAGGAAATTTGTAATTGGGTAATGTTGTAATTTGATAATTGAAAAACCGAACTTGAAAGCCCCGCAAAATTAACAAATTACCCGATTACACAATTACCAAATTTAGTATTTATCCCCCGTTGCGCCATCACGCCTTTCTCCTACGCGTGTTTCACCTGTCGCATCTCGGTCACCGTGTCGGCGGCCTCGACAATTGTGGGGTGTGCATTCCTTCCCGTCAAGATGACATGCACCATCTCGGGCTTCTTCTGGCGACTCTCCGCCACTTTTGCCTGAATTAAGACCGCGACGTACGTCAGCCATGATTGCAGGATGCTCGATTCTACTAGAAAGCCTTCTGAATGACAGAACGGGGTGTGTCGGGTTGGAGAAGTGCTCGTATGGATACGGGATGCTGGTGTGGATAACGGCGCTCACCTGGGGGAAGCCCGCCCTCGGCGGTCCGGTCGAACGACGCTCGACCGCCTTCGGGATCGCTCCCTTAACCCTTAGTTGACTTGATGCCGCGCAGTTCAATCTCCCCGGCGATTACATGAGCATGCAGCCGGTACTTCCCCGGACCGTCCTGATCGAATGACCGGAACAGGCCATCCTTCGAGACATCGAACGCCGAAGCCTCAATGCTGCCAGTCATCACCGAAGCATCGCGATGCCCGTACAACTCAGGGTGGGGAACGTCAATCTGAACGCGGCCCGCGAAAAGTCGAACGTCCTTATCGCCTTCCACATCTTCGACGACTAGTTCTCCCGCCGACAGCCTGACCCAAAGATCGGAACGGCGCGGAACCTCGATGGTGGCTTGAAAATTATTGTGCGGAGTTTCGGAAACGTAGACGTCGGCGCTTTCGCCCATCCGTTCGATCTTCACTTTGACGCGTTCGAGTTGTTCCTCTGAATCAGCATGACAGGTCACAATGACGTTCTTAGAGTCGCCCGGACGGATCGTGTAGCCGCCAGCCTCCAGGTGCAAGCGAACCGTGCCTCCCGAAACAAACTCCTGTCGCGCCGAATGCTCTCCCGACGTGCGGGTAACCTGCTGAGCATGCAGCAAGCCAGGAACAAGCAGGATAAGGCAGAAACCGAGACCCTTCATGCGCACCCCCTCTAGTTCCCATATACGAGAGTGCCCGAACGAAGTTCCAGGAAAGTCGGTCAGATCAAGAAAAATCGAACCAAACGCTCAGAAGACTACTCCTCTACATGGTGGGCGTGATTTCTCATAACCCGTGGCCATTCCTTCCCGTTTATGAGTTGTGACACGTTTTACGAAAGTACAGTCTTTCCACGGAACTCGTGCATCCAACCGTGCGTATCGGGTGCAAGCAGATCTCTGTCCGCTGGCAGACTGCGGAGGTCTCGTCGTGAACAAGTGTCTAGTGTTATTGTTTTGCGCGCTCGCGGCCTTACCTGCATTTTCCGCGCAGCACGTCGCCCTTCATCCCAGACCAGTCTTCGATTCTGGCGAGCAGGAGGTCATCCGCCAGATCGTCGACATGGAGCGCCAGTCAAAGGAAGCCAGCCTCCGCCGCGACGCCGACTTCTCCGTGCGTACCCTTGCGGAGGACTATGTCGCCATCACCCCGCTCGGCCAGGTCACCACCAAACAGGAAACCATCACCGCCCGCCGCAGCGGCCAGCTCCGTTACGAAGCCATGAATGTCACGGATATGGTCGTACGGGTGTACGGCGATACTGCCGTAGTTACCGCCCGCGCCGACGTCAAAGGACATCAGTTGGGCGAAGACTTCAGCGGACCCTATCGCTACACCCGCGTCTGGGTCCGCCGCAACGGACACTGGCAGACCGTCAGCTACCAGGCAACCGTCACGCAGTGAACAGAGGCTAGCACCTGGCTCAATGCCCCGAATGATAAGGATGCCCCTTCAGAATGGTGAAGGCGCGGTAGACTTGCTCCAGCAAAACCACGCGGGCCAGTTCGTGGGCCAGCGTCATCTTCCCTAGCGAGATGGTGTGCTGCGCCGCTTCGCGGGCCACTTCACTGAATCCATCAGCGGGCCCTACGGCAAAAACCAGGGGTAGCGGATTGCGATCCTGATAATCCCCTAGAAACCGCGCGAACTCTTCTGAAGAGAACGGCTTACCCTTCGAATCCATCAGCACCAGCGTCGACTTGGCAGCGTTCGTTGTTTTGTTCGTCTTCGCCAGCGGAGCCCGGCCGCACATTTGCAGAAGCGCAGCTTCATCGCGCAGCACGAGCCCTTCCACGGGCACGTAACGCGAGATTCTCTTCAGATACTCGTCCGTGAGCGACTGAATCGCCGGCTCTTTCGTCTTTCCCATCCATGCGATTTTGATTTTCACGGAAGGTCGTAGAAAACGAAAACTACGCTCTCTTGCGGCGAGGCGCGGCCGCGGAAGCGCGCTTACGCGGTAGAGTCTTTGCTTTGGGCGCCGTTTTCGACTTCGGCTTTGGCTT
Source organism: uncultured Acidobacteriaceae bacterium (assembly GCA_963807145.1). Taxonomy (GTDB): domain Bacteria; phylum Acidobacteriota; class Terriglobia; order Terriglobales; family Acidobacteriaceae; genus Sulfotelmatobacter. The sequence continues at coordinate 76,035 of CAWEBA010000026.1, forward strand.
CAAGTCCGAAGGCTCGAGCCGTCTGGCCGTTTTCCAGAGACGCTCAAGATCATAGAACTTGCGCGCCTTCTCGGAGAACACGTGCACCACAAAATCAACGTAGTCGACCAGGATCCACTCGCCCTGCCGGTAGCCTTCGACGTGCGCCGGCCGCACGTCCGCCGCCTTCAGGCGCAGTTCCACTTCGTCGGCGATGGCTTGCACCTGCCGTGGGTTCGAGCCGCTGCACAGCACGAAATAGTCCGTAAAGGCTCCCGATCCTTTTTCCATTTCCAGGATGGAAAGTTCTTCGGCCTTTTTGTCGAGGCAGGCCTGGATGGCTGCTGCCACCTGTAGCTTCAGTTCGCTTTTTTTCATGCAGAGAGTCGGTTGGTCCTGATTCGTTGGATCGAGGTTCGTTGGCTCAAGTTCGTTGGCTCAGCGTGGACTGTAGCTGTCATTGTAAACGACAGTGGCAGGCGGCGTTTTCCACCGCCGGATTAGCGTGCTTTGTAGAGTCCCACTTTCTTTATGTAGTCCGCGACCGCAGGCTCTACGAAGCGGCCAAGCGGCTTGCCGGCGGCCGCAGCCTGACGAATCGCTGTAGAAGAAATCGCCTGATAAACCTGGTCGAGCAAATGGACCGTCACTCCCTTCAGCACCAGATCCCCGCTCGCCGCCTGTTTTTGAAACGGACGCGTCACTTCGTGCCGCGGCCGCAGGCTCGCAGGCAGGGCGTTCGCCACGTCGGCCAGCGAGTAGCCCGGCCGGCTCGCCACAACAAACTCGCATTCGCGAAACAGCGCCTCGGCCTGATGCCACTTCGCGATTTCCTCGAAGGCATCGATGCCGATGAGCAGGAACAGCCGGTCTGCCTTCTTGAACGACTGCTTCAGGCGCTTGACGGTGTCGATTGTGTAATTGGGCTTGGCGGGACGCGTCTTTTCCGCGCGCAAGTTCCTCGCATCAGAATCTTCCGGCGCCTCCAGCAACGAAGGCAAGAAGTCCTTCTGCTCAGCTGTGGCCAGTGCGATCATGGCATAACGGTGCGAAAACGGCGACAAGGGCTGGCTCTGCTTGTGCGGCGGAACGTTGGCAGGCACGAAGAGAATGCGCGAAAGCTCGCAGCGTTCGCTCGCGGCCCGCGCCAGCGCCAGATGCCCGCGATGAATGGGATCGAAAGTGCCACCGAAAAGGCCGATATTCATGCGCCGCTAGTGTCTTCGTTTGCAGGCCCGCTTGGCAAGCCGTCTATGAATAGCCTTGCAAGGGCGGCCTTGGATCCCGAGTGCCTGGTACCCAGTCAACCGGGGATTCAATCCGTCCTCGAGGCGACAGTTTCTAAGGGCATTGTCCGATCGTCCATCCTCTCCTTGTCTGTTTGGACCTAGAGTTAATCCCCTATGAATACATGGGTTCCGGGAATCCGGAATGAACTCTTGTAATCTCGCCTGTTAGCAAACTTGGGACTACCATGGTTTACATGCGAGTAACCCTCCCCCTACTCCGCATTCAGCCGGCCCGTGCGTCTATCCTGCGCTACGGAGTCGCGGTGTTCAGCACGACCCTCGCGCTGATTCCGGTGCTCCTGCTTCCTAACATTGCGGAGAGCCGGCTGGCCGTATTCGCCGTCGCCGTGATGGTGAGCGCATGGTATGGCGGCTGGAAACCCGGGCTGGTCGCCACTTCGTTCGCTCTCACCGTCAGTGCGTACTTTTCATTTTCCGGAGAACACACGCCGGCGCAATACCGTTCGACCATGATCCGGCTGACGCTGTTCGTTGTGCTGGCGGCTCTGATCTGCTGGTTCAACGCAGCCCTGCGTTCCTCCCAGGAAGGTCTGCGCCGCTCCGAAATGAATTTTCGGTCGCTAGTAACGAATGCTCCTTACGGAATCTGCCGCTGCGATTCCTCCGGCCAACTGCTCGACGTGAATCCCGCACTGCTCGCGATGCTCGGCTATTCCTCCCCGAAAGAAGTGGTCGGGAAACATCTCGGAACCCTGCACGCCGACACGCTGCAGTGGTTCGAGCTGGCGGATTATTTGCGCTCGGCGGCTGCCTTCAACGGACTGATCGCCGAATGGAAACGCAAAGACGGCACTGCTACGGTGGTTCGCGTTTCCGGCCGCGCCGTCTCTGACGGCGGCAAGGGGCGAACCTTCGAATTGTTTGCCGAGGATGTCACCGAACGCCGTGCCCTGGAGCAGCAGCTGAGGCAATCGCAAAAGATGGAGGCTGTGGGAAGACTCGCGGGTGGCATTGCGCATGATTTCAATAACCTGCTGATGGTGATCTCTGGCTACTCGGAATTTCTGCTTGACCGGCTCGGCCCGGACCCGGCGGTGCGCGGCCCTGCCCAGGAGATTGCCGGCGCGGCGGGGCGCGCGACATCGCTCACCCGCCAACTGCTCGCCTTCAGCCGCAAGCAAATGCTGGCGCCGAAAATTCTTGATCTGAATGGCGTGGTAACCGAAAACCTGAAGATGCTCACCCGTGTAATCGGCGAAGACATCGACCTGGTAATGGTTCCGGCAGCCGGACTGGGCGCGGTGCGGGCTGATGCCGGACAGATCGAGCAGGTCATCATGAATCTTGCTGTGAACGCGCGAGATGCGATGCCGGCCGGAGGCAAGCTGACCATCGAGACCTCGAACGTATCGCTCGATGAGGAATACGCTCGTTTTCACGCACCGCTGCGGCCTGGCAACTATGTGATGCTCGCCATCAGCGACACTGGCGCGGGGATGGATTCCGAAACTCAATCCCACATCTTTGAACCTTTCTTTACCACCAAGGGGCCGAAGGGCACGGGGCTGGGCCTCTCCACGGTTTACGGAATCGTGAAGCAGAGCGGCGGTTATATCTGGGTTTACAGCGAGGCGGGCAAGGGCACGACGTTCAAGATCTATTTACCGCGCGTTGCGGAACCGGCCGAGAGTCCGGAGCAGGTCGCTGTTCCCGTCGAGTCCGCAGCCACCGAGCCAGGGACGGAGACCATCCTGCTGGTTGAGGACGAAGCGAACCTGCGCTATCTGGCCCGGCAATTTCTCGAGAAGCAGGGCTACCGCGTGATCGAGGCTGCCGACGGAGCGGTCGCGATGCAGATCGCTGTCGCGCACGAAGGAACTATCCATCTGTTGCTGACGGATGTGATCATGCCCGGAATGAACGGCCGCGAACTGGCGCAGCGCATTTCCGAAATTCGTCCCAACGTGAAAATTCTCTACATGTCCGGTTACACGGAGAACGTGATCGGACGTAATGGCACGCTGGACGAGGGTGTACGCCTGCTCCAGAAGCCCTTCAGCCTGCACAATCTGAAAAACAAAGTTCGCGAAGTGCTCGATACGATCCCCAAGGAGGTTGCCATGTCCACTCAAACCGCTCACGCCAAGGCTGTGCAAACGCCGCATCAATTGGCGGCGACTCGCGCGCAACGTTTTCAACTTCACCTGCCGTTGAAGTACCGTCGTCTCAACGAAGAGCGATGGCATGACGGGGAGACGAAAAACATCAGCCGCTCCGGTTTGCTCTTTCAGGCAGAAGATCCGTTGCAGCCAAATGTGATCCTGGAAATCAATCTGGTGCTGCCGGCTGAGATTGCCGGACTTTCGGCCACCGAAGTGATTTGCAAGGGAGAGGTCGTGCGTACGGTCGAGTCGAACGGCGAGAAAATGCCTCCCGCCCTGGCCGCGAAGATCCTTCAGTATCACTTCCAGCACGGGTCGCAGTTGCCGAGAGCATAGCGAAGACCTAGGTCAAGCAATGACGCTAAAACGATCAAGCAAGGCGCCAGAAAAGCGCCTGATAAAACGCCGCCGACACCCGTTTCAAATCTCCGTCACCCCGTAGCTTTTCACACCATTTTCTTAGATCGGCCCACCCTCTCGCAGGCAACCTCTCGCAACCCTCCTTCATCCAACACGGGCCTTGTGAGGATGGCTTTATGAATATAAATAAGAAGATTGGCTTTGTTCCAGTCCTCGGTTTTGCCCTATCGGCGGCAATGTTCGCACAGAATAATTCCGCCGCGCCGCTCTATCCCGATACGCCTCACCCCACGCAACCCGGCGCGCCCGAGCAGGACGCCGCGCCCCAGCAGATGAATCAGAATACGGGGCAGAACGATCAAGTACCGATTTTCCGCGTGAACGTCTACGCCCGCACCACGCAGGCCGTCAATTACCGACACCGCGGCGGTTCCACGACGGTCGATTTTCGCGGAACAGATTTGATGCCGCACGTCGAAGGGCACGCTAAAGTCGAAGGCAAGGCCGGCCGTCTCGCCATCAGCGCGGAACTCACGAACATGGAGCCTCCCAGCAGCCTCGGTGGACAGTTTCTTACTTACGTGTTGTGGGCCATCACTCCCGAAGGCCGTGCGGTAAACCTTGGCGAAGTGCTCCCCGGCGATAACGGCAAAGACAAGATTGATGTCACCACCGATCTGCAAGCCTTCGGCTTGATCGTGACGGCGGAGCCTTACTACTCGGTCACACACCCCAGCAACAAAGTGGTCGCGGAAAATATTCTTCGCCAGGATACCAAAGGATTCGAAGAGCCCATTGACGCCAAGTTTGACGTTCTTGAAGGTACGCAGTACACCATTGACGTGCCGGCCGACCAGCTTCCCGCCACTCAGGCTGATCCCCGGGTCCCCTTGGATCTGCTCGAGGCCCGAAACGCCATTGCCATTGCAAAGGCAGCCGGAGCTCGGCAGTACGCTCCCGACAGTCTGGCTAAAGCCGAAGACATGTTGCAGCGGGCGGAAGATTATCTGCAGCGCAAGCAGGGCCGCACGCCAATTGGCACCGCCGCCCGCGGAGCTACGCAGATGGCGGAAGACGCGCGCGTCCTGACCCTGCGCCGCAAAGAGCAGGAGCGGATCGACGCGGAACGCCGCGCCCATGAAGAGGCCCAGGCGAAAGCCGAAGCTGACGCTCGGGCAGCGCAGGAGCAAGCTGCGCAAGCGCAGGCGAAAGCCGATGCGGACGCCCGCGCGCGCGCCGCCGCTGAAGAGGCGCGGGCCGCCGCTCAAGCGCAGCAGCAACAGGCGGAAGCCGCAACCGCCGCCGCTCAGCAAGCCGCTGCAGAGGCGGATCGCCAAAGGCAGGACGCCATCCGGCAGAAAGAAGAAATGCGTGCTCGTTTGCTGGCCCAATTGAATCAGGTCCTGCAAACTCGCGACACAGCTCGCGGACTAATCGTCAGCATGCCCGACGTGCTATTTGACTTCAACAAGTACACCCTTAAGCCCGAAGCTCGTGAGCGCCTCGCGAAAATTTCGGGAATTGTCCTCGCCTATCCGGACCTGAAACTCCAAATCCAAGGCTACACCGATTCCATCGGCACCGATGAATACAATCAAACTCTTTCCGAGAAGCGCGCCGAGGCCGTACGCGATTACCTAGTCAGCTCGGGCGTTTCCATGAACAACGTCGCCGCTCAAGGCATGGGCAAAGCCGATCCCATTGCCGACAACAGCACAGCGGCCGGCCGTAAGCTGAATCGCCGCGTAGAAATGACTGTTTCAGGAGACGTGATCGGCACCGAAATAACGCCCGGAGCGCCCGGCGGCAATAACTGAGGCGCTTCAACACTGGACCGCTGCAAACAAATCGGGGAACGTTCAGGCACTCTGGCCGTGTCCGGCATCGGCGCTTTGCGGTGACTGCTCGCGCAGAACCTCAACTTCCTTGGCCATCGCGAACTTCAGTTCTTCAATTCCTTTGCCGGTCACTGCCGAGATCTCATAGAGCTTCAGCTTGTGTTTCTTGCAGTAGCGCTTGAGCGCGGTGACTTTGTCTTTATTGGCGACGTCAATCTTCGACGCGACCATGATCATAGGTTTTTCTTCGAGGTGAGCGCCGAAGCTCGCTAGTTCGCCGAGAATCACCTCCACATCTTTCACGACACCAGGACGGCCACTGGCATCCGACACGTCGACCAGGTGAACCAGCAGGCGCGTGCGTTCAATGTGCCGCAGGAACTGCGTGCCCAGACCGGAACCGGCATGCGCGCCCTCGATCAATCCCGGAATGTCGGCGACCACGAAACTGATTTCGCTCTTTGGATCGCCCACCGCAACCACGCCGAGATTCGGTTGCAACGTAGTGAAAGGATAGTCGGCGATCTTCGGCCGCGCCGCCGAGATGCGCGAGATCAGCGTGGATTTACCGACATTCGGAAAGCCGACCAGACCGACATCCGCAAGCAACTTCAGCTCCAACTTGTAATTATGTTCTTCGCCAGGACGTCCATCCTCGTGCTCGCGCGGCGCCTGATGCACCGAAGTTGCAAAGCGGGCATTGCCGCGCCCACCTCGGCCGCCGCGGGCAATCACCACGCGCTGATCCGGCGCCGAAAAATCGAACACCTTCTCGCCTGTTTCCTCGTCGTACACGATCGTCCCGACCGGAACTTTGAGAAGAATATCTTCGCCTTCGCGTCCGCTCTTGTTCGAACCTTCGCCGTGGCGGCCGCGCTCCGCCTTGTATTCGGGATTGAAGCGGAAATGCACCAGCGTGTTATGCCGCTCGCTGGATTCCATGATCACGTCACCGCCGTTGCCGCCGTCGCCGCCGGAAGGCCCGCCGCGCGGAACATATTTCTCGCGGCGGAAGGCCATGCAGCCATTGCCGCCGTCGCCGGCTTTCACTCGAATTTTTGCTTCATCGATGAACATGGAAGCCTGCGGAACGCTTGCACTACTGCCTGTCTTCCCGAGCGAAGCGAGGGACCCTGGTGTTTCTCGCAGCGGCCTCGCTCGTGGCGCATGCACGAACCAGGATCCCTCGCTTCGCTCGGGATGACAGTGCACTCCTGAACAGTCTGGTAAAACAAAAAGCCTCGTCCCGAAGGCGAGGCTGAAGCCGCGTCAGACAGCTCGCCGCGGCCGCTACATCACGGATGCCGTTTACCCGAACAGAGCGAACTACTCCGCGACTTCCATCGGCTCGACCATCACGAACTTGCCCATCGAGCCCTTGTTCAGGAACTTGATGCGTCCTGTGATCTTGGCAAACAAAGTATCGTCTTTGCCGCGGCCCACGTTCAGCCCAGGTTTCACGCGAGTGCCCCGCTGCCGCACGATGATCGTCCCGCCGGGCACGATCTGCCCGCCGAATGCTTTAAATCCCAGCCGCTGCGCGTTCGAGTCGCGGCCGTTTCGTGAAGTGCCCTGTCCTTTTTTATGTGCCATAGTTCCTCGGAAAGTAGCGCCGGCGTCCCGCCGGCTATCGCGAGGGCATCTTGCCCTCGCTGCCTATTTCTTCTTGGATGCAGTCTTCTTAGCTGCACTCTTCTTGGGCGCAGCCTTCTTCTTGGCATGTCCCTTGGCAGTTTTCACTTCAGCTTCGTGCTCTTCCTTGTGCGCCGCGACAGCCTTCTTCGGCTTAGGTTGTTTCTTCGCCAACTCCGGAGCCTTGAAGCTCTGCCCGTCAAACGCGATCTCAGTGATGCGAACGGCAGAATAGGACTGCCGGTGTCCGCGCAGCTTCTTATACTGCTTCTTGCGCTTGTAATGGAAAACCAGAATCTTCGCGCCGCGTCCTTCTTCCACGAGTTCGCCAACCACCCGCGCTCCCGCTTGTGGCTTGCCGATCTGGCCTTCTCCGCCCGACACCGCCAGTATCTCGGGAAACTCGACCTGGCCATCGGTGCCCGTAGCCAGCTTCTCTACTCGAATCACGTCTCCGGGCGCCACCCGGTACTGCTTGCCGCCGGCGCGGATAACCGCGTACATACGTTCTGCCTCCGTCAAAATGTCGTGAAAGTCAGCATCCCGCTGAACCCTTGCGCACACGGGCGCAACTCCTGGGGTCCGCAGAACTTCGCGGTAAACTTCCCGCCGAACGTCTTGCTGAACTTCTTCTGCTTGCTGTGTTTTCCGCCGCGGCGCTTGAAGCCGCGGCGAGCCTCCCCAGAACGGGTCGGCGAGTACAGGCAAACTCAACCATTCTAGCGTGCGCTGTGGAAATCGGTCAATGTGAGCTTTGCGGATTGCTTATCATTGTGCGAGAATTCCGCCGAATCTTCCGATCGACATTGGGATCGACCCTGGAGGGCTCCAACCATGAAACGCTTTTCCCTTCTGCTGTGCCTGCTCGCTCTCGCTCTTTCCGCCGTCGCACAGTCGCCGAAGGCAGCCGCGAAGAAATCCGCGGCGCCGGCCCCTCCCGACAGAGCTTACCTACAGAGGATCTGGGATAACTGGGCCACACTCGATCCGGCTAACGTAGCCAAGTTCTACGCCAGCGGCCCGCACACTTTCTTCGACATTGCCCCTTTGAAGTACGGTAGCTGGGAAGAATATGCGGCGGGGTCGAAGGCTCTCTTGTCGACCTACAAGAGCGCGAAGTTCACGCTGAATGATGACCTCGCCATCCATCCGCACGGAGATTTGGTCTGGGCGACTGCGACCGTCAGCGAACAGATGACAACCAAAGCGAACAAAGTCGAGATGGGCAACTTCCGCTGGACCGTGGTTCTTGAGAATCAGGACGGCAAGTGGTTGACCGTTCACGAACACGTTTCCGAGCCGTTGCAGTAGTTCGATTTCCTGACCCAAGATGTCCCTTCGGCGGCCGTGCGATTACCTCTGTAATCCCCGGTAACCTGAGTTCTCTTGCAGAAACAACTCCGCTGCGCCAGTGTTTATACAAACTGAGTATAGGGGAATTTCCATGCGCAACCGAACCGTCGTTGTGATTTCGCTTTTCCTGTTCTCCGTCGTGAGTTGGAGCCAACAGCAGCCTGCCGGAAGCAGCGCCCCCGCGGGCGCGCAGCAAAGCATGCCCGGCATGGATATGTCAGGTCATGACATGTCGAATATGCCGATGAAAGACATGCCCATGGGCGACAACGACGCCAGCACCCACGCCATGGATTCCATGCAAGGCCACATGGATATGGGCCCGCACATGAAGATGACCGCCCTACGGCCGGCGAAGCCGGGCGATGCCGAGCGCGCCAAAGAAGTGGTCGAAGAAGCGCGCAAAGCCTCCGAGCATTACATCGACTACCACGTTGCGCTGGCCGAGGGCTTCAAGATTTTCCACCCGGAATTTCCACAGAAGATGTATCACTTCACCAACTACCGGTACGCCATGGAAGCGGCTTTCCATTTCAATCCAGAACACCCGACTTCGCTGCTGTATGAAAAGCATGGCGACGACTACAAGCTGATCGGCGTGATGTACACCGCGCCAAAACGCATGACTGAGGATGAACTGGACCAGCGTATTCCGCTCAGCGTGGCGCAATGGCACGAGCATGTGAACTTCTGCCTCGCGCCTCGGGATCGTCGCGGGGAAGGATTCGGGCCCCATCCGCAATTCGGTCTGAAGGGATCAATCGCCACGCAGGAAGCGTGCGATGCCGCGGGCGGAACTTTCTTTCCCGTAATTTTCAACTGGATGGTGCACGTCTACCCGTTCGAAAAAGATCAGGCCAATATCTGGTCGGTCGAACGCCAGCACGGCGACGCCGATTAAGCCTAGCGTTGCGGATGATCTCACCCGCTTGCCGGCAGCGTGCAGAAAAGCTCGCGGGCATGAGTGCCCTCGGCACGCAGGCTATTTTCCCAGGAAAGCCGCCCAGAAACGCAGTCAGCTATTAATCCCAGAGAATACGAAGACGGCCCAGCCAGACAGAACACGCCGCGGCTGTTCCATCCCGTTGAAAACACATTTACCTTTTCTTCACTTCATTTTTTCTTGCTACCGGAAGTGTGCACTCCTCGTCCAAACACGTGTAATCGAAAATGTGGAACTTTTGGTGAAACGGCTCCGTAGTAAAAGAAGCGGCCGGTGAAGAGGTAAAGCTGGCGGCATTGTTTGACGCAGATTCTTGCGGGGTTCGGGGATTCTCTCCTACTCGGTTTGGCGGCCCAGAGGAGAAAACCCCCGGTGCACAGCGCGACTGGCCCAGCAGCTTATTGGCTGAGCTTCTCGGCTGAACCCCAACCGTTGCATTGTAGGCGATTCGCGGCAAAACACAATGGTTTTCTCGCGCAAGTCGTGAACCGGGCCGCCCCAACCGCTCTCCGACGAGATTCGGGGAAGAAAAAGGAGCAGTCATGAAGTTCGCGACCGTGTCGAAAAGCGTGGTCCTGGGGTTGGCGTTGCTGTTGGCCTCGAGCGCCTTTGCCGGAACGAAAGGTAGCTTGCAAGTTATCAGTCCTGTGAACGTCAACGGAACAACGCTGAAGGCAGGAGATTACAAAGTCCAGTGGGAAGGCGCCGGCCCCAACGTCGAGCTGAGCATTCTGCAAGGCAAGAACGTGGTGGCCAAAGTGCCGGCACGGGTAGTTGAACTACAGACGCCGGCCGCCAGCAATGCCGCCGTGACCCGCAGCAATGAGAGTGGACCGAGCACGCTGGCTGGCGTCCGCTTCGAAGGCAAGAAATTTGCTCTGGAACTGGGTGAAGCCAGCGACGGGATGCAGGCAGGGTCAAGTAAGTAACTTTTCGAGCAAGTAACTGTAGAAAGCGCGAATACAAACGCACCGCGTCATCCCGAGCGGAGCAGGGATCTTGGTTCTTGCAGTGCACAGGCATCATCGGTGCTGCCGGCGAGAATCAGGATCCCTCTCTTTGCTCCGGGATGACACTTTTGTGCCCAATGGTTTTAGTTGGGCGAAGCCAGCACGTCGTCGTAGTAGTTGAGCACGGCTCGTCGCGGCTTCGCTTTCAAGCCCTTCAACGGAACTTTCTGTTCGACCGAGTTGTTCCCGGCAAGCCGGGCTCGACCTAGAAAGAACATGCCCCCGTCCGCCAGTTCCAGGTAGATCGGCACCAGCATGTGGAAATCGTCTTTCACGTTGGACTGCGTAACCTTGAAGTTGAAGACGACGGTGCCATCGGCTCCTGTGTCGAACGAAGACTCGAGTTTGTAGGTGGGCAACTGTGTGCCGTAGACGTATTCGTTGAAGAACCAGTCCATTTTCTGGTTTCTCTCCAGGTCCATCTCGCGCGTCATGTGCTTCTCCACCATGGCCTTGAAGTCTTCGGTGGTCGCTGTCTTGCCGGCATAGGTCTTTACGAAATCCTGCATCATCTCCTTGAAGCGCTGGTCGCCGGTTCGGTTGTCATGCATCATCATCCGGATCATGTGCAGTATGTAGGCTCCCTTAGGATAAATGAGCCGTCGCGTCAACTCGAAGCCGGTTCGCGAATTGCTCATGCGGTATCCCATGGTGACCGGCCCGGCATCGATCGCCCGAAAACCTTGGGCGTTGCGCTCCAGCAGCAACTCGCGCTCATCGTTCCAGAAGCTGATGAACTTCTGCTGGCTTTTCTCAATGAAGGAGAGATAAATCGACGCTGACATTTCGGCGAAGCCCTCGCTCATCCACTGGTCGCGATAGGATTCGAAGCCCACGGTATGACCCCACCATTGGTGAGCCACTTCGTGTGGCGTGACCACTTTCCAGTATCCCCGGTCACCGTAATCCATGCCCAGTTCGTGGCGAACCGTGGTGTCAAAGAAGTAGCACATTGGAATCCACACCAGCTCCGGCCAGGATTGGCCGAAGGTGCACGCCGTTTGCTGGGTGATAGCAAGGCGCTTGAAGGAGGATGGGCCGAAGTAGTCAGTGTAAACTTCCGTCGCGAGTTCACCCTCGGCCAGCGCCTTCTTGATAAGGCCGGTGGTGCTCATGCTTCCTAAGGTCGACCCCATCTCGATGTGGGATCCCATGGTGGGTAAGTCGCTACGATGTTGCAGACCTTCGACCCAGCTCGGGGGATTCTCGTTGGCAAAGGATTGCACCAGGTATTCCGGTTTGGTCAGCTTGGCTTCCTCTTCTTTGAATCTGCCGAAGTTGAATCCCGCTACGGTTTGCGGAACTTCGCTCTTCCATACCGTCACGTTCTGGCCGCCGTCGTTGCTCTCGCTGACCAGTTCTCCGGTGGCAGCAATCTTCATCCCCTTTGGAATGTGGAAGGTCATGTCATAACTGACGCGATCGCCGAATGCGGAGTTGGGATACCAGTCCTCACGGGCGATGGGGAAGTAATTGCCTCCGCCTTCGTCGGACACTGCCTCCTTGCCGCCGTAGGTTGTGGTGATGGTGAATTTTTCGCCTGCGGCTAGGGGCTTGGGAAGGATGACTGAGAAGTCCGCGTCCTCATGTTTGTCTTCCTGAATGAAGGCCAGGCCTTGGCCGTCCGCAGTAACGCTCTGCACGCGTAACGTGGGATACAAATTGAAAGGGATTACACGCGAACCGTTGACTCGCATCATGAACGTGGTCGTGGCCTTACCGGTGAGGCTGGCGTTCTTTTCGATGGTGGTGTCAAGCAACTGATGCTCAATGTGGATATGGCCACCGGCGCCCCGTCCGCGCCCCTCTAGAGGGAAAGCAGCCCAGACGCCAAACTTATTTTCGTCGTAGGTCATTAACCCGACTTCTTCGTGCTTGAGATAACCCGGCCCATGGGGGTCGACAGCGAAAAGTTCCTTGTCGTTGTAGCGTTTGCCGTGGACGAAGGCCACGAACAGCCGGCCCGGCTCCGGGCTGAGCACATCCTGCAGGATGCGCGCGTCTAGGTTGTACTTCAGCAGCTCGCTATGGCGCATGGCGTTCTGGCTGTCTTTGAGCAAACCGTTGTCACAGCCGCCCGAGACCGCGCTGCCGGCTTTCTTGATCTCGTCATATGTCGAATCCGTGAAGCGCAGCACCAGGTGGCTGAAGTTTTCGCTGAATTCATTCTCTTTGGTCAGGAGCTTCAGCATGCCCATCTCAGAGGGTGGCCCCGTGATTACTAAGTTGCCATCGCCCACAAAGACCGCTCCCGTCACCTTGCCTTGCACGGGTGCGACGAAGCAAACCGTGCCGGAACGCAGGTGGAAGGTGCCGGCGTCGCGCTTGAGATCAAGATTGCTGACGCTAACCGCTTCGCCTCCGAGCGTGAGGTTGCGCAGAACCTGATATGTGGGATCAGAGTTAGGCCCGGGCGCGGCATTCTGCGCTGCGGCGGGAAGGACTGCAAGCAATAACGCGGACGCTCCAAGGAATAGCCGCCGCTTGATGGATACAAATGACCAGGCAAGAGACACCACTGCGGGGTGCAGGGCGCGACGAAGCAATGGCATGAAACCTCCCGGGGGGAAGGAGAGTCGCTATTATGCCGGGTTTGAAGGGAAATGCAAGTGCGGCTTGCGGCACGACTAAAGTCGTGCCCTTCCCGAGCGGTCAGACTAGACACTGATCACTGGTCACTGGACACTGCCTTCAGTACTTCGGCACCTTCGAATCTACGCGATCCGACCATGCTGTTATCCCGCCGGCCAGGTTGTGAACTTTCGTGAAACCTGACTGTTGCAGGAAGGCTACCGCCTTGGCGCTGCGTCCGCCCATCTTGCAGTGGACTACGATTTCGCGGCTGGAATCCAGTTCGTGGACGCGCTTGGGCAGATCGTTCAGCGGGATCAGATGTCCGCCGATGTTGCAGATCTGATATTCGTGGGGCTCTCGCACGTCGAGGACGAAGAGATCTTCTTTCGCATCCAGACGGCGTTTCAACTCTTCGACTTGAATTTCCGGAACGCCTGATTCCACCGGTTTTTCCTCCCCGCGAATGCCGCAAAATTGGTTGTAGTCTATCAGCTTCGTGACCGTGGGATGCGTGCCGCAGAGCGGGCAATCGGGATTTTTTCGGAGCTTGAGTTCGCGGAACTTCATGCCCAGCGCGTCGATCAGCAGCAAGCGGCCGATGAGCGGATCGCCTACGCCAAGAATCAGCTTGATCACTTCGGTGGCCTGCATCACGCCCACCAGGCCGGGAAGAATGCCGAGCACTCCGCCCTCGGCGCAGGATGGAACCAGGCCCGGCGGTGGCGGCTCGGGATAAAGGCAGCGGTAGCAGGGGCCGTCTTTGGTGGCGAATACACTTGCCTGGCCCTCAAAGCGGAAAATAGATCCGTAGACGTTCGGCTTCCCCGTGAGCACGCAGGCGTCATTCACCAGATAGCGCGTGGGAAAGTTGTCGGTGCCGTCGGCGATGATGTCGAAATCGCGGAACAGTTCGAGTGCGTTCTCGCTGCTCAGGCGCATGTCGTACTTCTGCAGATTCAGGAATGGATTGATCGCCGTGAGCTTGTCGGCCGCGGAATCCAGTTTCTTCCGACCCACATCTGCGGTCGAGTGAATGATCTGGCGCTGCAGGTTGGTGTAATCGACCACATCGAAATCAACCAGGCCCAACGTGCCCACGCCGGCGGCCGCAAGATATAACGCGAGCGGCGAGCCCAGGCCTCCAGTGCCGATGCAGAGCACGCGCGCCGCCTTCAGCTTCTGCTGGCCCTCCATGCCGACCTCGGGCATGATCAGGTGTCGCGAGTAGCGCAGGATTTCATCCTTGCTTAGGGTTGCCGGAATTTCGATCGTCGTAGCCATAAAGTCCTCAATAGAAATTTGCGTTTTCGCAGGCGCCGGAATTCGGAAGCTACCGGCAGGAAGGGCAACAACAGCGGCTTGTGGCGGAAGGCTTCAACTCCGTGATCCTTGGTGCTCGGCCCATCAGGCAGCGCCTCCGGCAATCGAGGGCACAATCGAAATGTTATCACCTTCCTTCAGCGCAGTGGCCTCTTTCTGCAGGTAGCGGATGTCCTCGTCGTTCACGTAGAGGTTAACGAAGGCGCGCAGCTTGCCCTCTTCGGTGTAGAGATGACGGCGCAACTCGGGATGCTGTGCCACCAGCGCGTTCATGGCTTCGGCCACGGTAGCGGCTTTCACGTCGACGGTCGACTGTTTGCCAACATATTGGCGCAAAGGTGTAGGGATGTGAATCTTGCTCATAGGTCTAAGAATAAAAGATGCGGTTGAGAATGGGAAGATTCAAAGTCGCGAGGTTGGGCGCGGGAGGGCCGAATACGGCGGTGATCGGGCTGCCGTAGAATGAGACGGAAGAAACGAGAGAAAGACAAGGGAGAAAACTACCATGACAATTTTTGATCCGGCTCGGGGCAGAATTATTGATGGCGGTGGGCATAGCGGCGGACTGTTGCGGTTGATTGGACTGGGCATTGCCGCATTTTTACTGGTGATTTTACTGTTCAGCGCTGTGACCAAGGTGGGCACTGGGCACGTGGGAGTGCTCACGCTGTTTGGCAAAGTACAGACCGGCGAAATCTTAGGTGAGGGCATTCACCTGATCAATCCTCTGAAAGCCAATAATGAACTCTCCATCCAGACGCAGACTCTGAAGGAATCGGCCAGCGTGCCTTCGAGCGAAGGCCTGATGATGAGTCTCGATACTTCGCTGATTTACCATCTCAATCCCGAGCGGGCTGCGGAAGTTTTCCAGAAGATTGGCGCCGATTATGAGAACGTGGTGGTCGAGCCCACGCTGCGCTCTGCCATTCGCGAGGCAACCGCTTCCCATACCGCCAACGCGCTTTACACTGGCGAGCGCGAGATGGTCGCCAAGCAGATTTTCGACGAGGTCAGCACGCAGCTCAATCAGCGCGGGTTGACCGTGGAAAACGTTTTGTTGCGCGATATTCAGCTACCGGCCACGCTGAAAACAGCGATTGAGGCCAAACAACAAGCTGAACAGGAATCGCTGGCCATGAACTTCCGCCTGCAGAAGGAAACGCAGGAGGCGCAGCGCAAGCGGATCGAAGCCGCCGGTGTGCGCGACTTCCAGCAGATCGTGGCACAGGGCATCACGCCTTCGCTGCTGGAGTGGAAGGGAATTGAAGCAACCGAGAACCTGGCCAAGAGCGCGAACTCGAAAGTCGTGGTGATCGGCA
>CAWEBA010000027.1:0-13326 GCA_963807145.1 uncultured Acidobacteriaceae bacterium
GATTTGGAAATGCAAACTAGATCGTCTGAAGCCTTTTCCGCCACATCATGGCCGAGTTTCCACGCCCGGTCATCGTCGGTCAGTTGGGCCACTGTGAGCGCGAGAAATCAACCTTCATGGCCCTTGCGGCAAGGACATGGACTATGTGCCCAAGCAATCTCCGCGCGTCGCTGAATATGCTATATCAGGAGCTTAATAGCCAAGATCAAGGCCGCCGCTGAGTCGCCGCATTTTCCCGATGGTCTCAACCTGCAGCGGAAGCCTCCCCGCGCGGCGGTTCCGCCCACAAGGAAGGTAGCGCACGGCGCTCCAGCTATCGTTGCGCTCGGCATCTCGACCGGAGGCCCCAAGGCCTTGCAGGAAATCCTCCCGACTCTTCCAGCCGACCTACCGGTTCCAATCCTGATCGTGCAGCACATGCCGGCTGGCTTCATTGCTGCTTTCGCCAAAAGACTGAACAGCCTTTGTGCACTCACCATATGCGAAGCACCCCACGGAGAAGCTGGTTCGCCAGGAGTGGTCTACCTTGCTCCAGCGGGATTTCAGATGACGGTGGACCGTCTTTCAGACTCGCGTACGATTATTTCCCTTTCCGGCAAAGCGGAGAATCAGGTCCACGTTCCGTCCGTCGATGTCCTAATGCAATCTGTGGCGTCCGCGTTCCGTTCCCAAGCCATGGGCATCATCATGACCGGTATGGGAGCGGACGGAGCGCAGGGGATGAAGGCTATTTATTGCGAGGGCGGCATCACAGTGGGTCAGGATGAGCCGAGTTGTGCGGTCTATGGCATGCCTCGCGTGTGTGCGGAAATGGGATCCTCGACCGGGTGTGCCGCTCTCCCAGATTCCTCATGAGATTCTGCAAGCCACGCATTACCGGAAGAGGAACGCGGGCTAGAGCATTCTTCCGAATCGACCGGCTTGTCCAACACCTCGCGAACCCTGCTCAACAGAGTGCGGATCGAAAAAGGCTTCGCCAAATACTCCCGCCCGCACGAGGGAAAATACATGGTCGGTCAGTTCCCCTGCATAGCCACTCATCAGCAGAACCCGGGTGCTCGGATAAAGACAGGTGAATTCAGCGGCCAGTTCACGGCCGCTCATGCCGGGCATGACCACATCGGCAAGCAGAAGATCCGGCGCAGGGCGTCCGCGGTATGCCAACGCTTCTTCCGCGCTTTCGGCAATCACCAGCCTGTAGCCGGCGGACTCCAGAACTTCGGCCGTCACCTTCCGCACAAAGGCTTCGTCTTCGACAAGGAGAATGGTCTGTGGCCAGCACTGGCGGATCCCGGCGAATGCCACGGCGGCCATCGTGTCGCTGGACAACGTTTCTCCGAATCATCGCTCCGCCACGTGGCCGCTCCTTGGTTGCTTTCCATCCAGCAGATCAAATGCCATCCTTTCTATTCGGTGCAACAGAACTGCAAAGGAAAGCTGAACAGCGACTTAGCGTCTTCAGCTGCATCGTGCGAGGCGGCGTGTCTGAGCTAACAGGGAGTTCGTTCCGGGAAGCCGGACGCGAACCAGTTCCATGTGGGAGATCGTCCCTAGAAGCTCGCCACGGTTGTTCTTCGCACCTCGCTTATTTGGGGCTGGTGAGTATCGTTCCGTTTGGATCCAGCAAAAGCTTGTGTGCCCCCGCCGGCACGGATAAGTGAAACGGAGTTTCGGCCCCGTCGGCAAAAACTCGTCCCACCAGCACTGGAGTCTTGCCAGAGACCACTGCGTACAGAGGAACGAACGTTACCAGATCTTCCGGCGCATCCTTTTGCAATATCACGCCGCTTACAGTGGCAGTGTTGGCCTTTGCAGTGAACTTGACGCCCTGCAGCTCCAGCCTGGGCAGAGAAGTGCCGTTGACCCAACCCTCCAGAAACCAGTCGAGTGAAGCTTTGCCTTCATAGCGCAACGAAGGCGGCAAATCCTCTGCAAGAACGTTCAGCAGTTCCCTGGTGCTGATGGTTTTTCCTTCATAACGCTCACGAACCTTGCGCAGAGACCGCACAAAAGGTTCTTCCGCGGTCCCGCTGCTCCGGTCTTTTTGCCCACCATTCTCTGCGCCCTCCTGCAGCATGGAGCGCAGCATGTGAAACAGCCACGTCCCCCTTCCGTAACTGATGGCTTCATAAGCCTGGGGAAAGTGAGACGAAAGCAGCCGGCCTCCCAAGGTGACGGGTCCGGCATCCTCGAGAGAGCTGCCGTCTTTATTCTTTTCAACCAAATCTCGCCGATATTGCTCCATGACCTGGCGGAAGCCTGCCGGGTTTCTCTCCTGTAGCATCATCAACGAGCAATAATTTGCCAGACCTTCGGAAAACCACTGATCACGATAGGTAGCCCATAAGATCAAGTCTCCCCACCACTGATGTGCGGCTTCATGCGCCGGAATCTGTTCCCCAACCAATGCGCCAGTTGGACCCATGTGGAGCTCTTCACGCTCCGCCTGGTCCAGGAAGGCATACGACGACAGGAAGATCAGCCCTGGCCAGCCTTGGCTTTCCCGCCCCGGCACCTGGGCCAGCGCCAGTTGACTGTATGGAAACGGACCAAATCGCTCCGCATAGTAGCGGATGGCTCGGGCTGTAAACTCCGCCACCGCGGTTGCGTTGCGGGCCGGTGAAGGCGCAAGCGCAGGGGTAGTTAGCTCAGGAGAGGCGTGAGGCCGTGACGTGGGAATTGAATCTACTCCAAGGGTTGGCGGCGGGCTGGGGAAGTCTCGCTCCACGCCGCTCGTAGCATAGGTTTCTACGACGACATTCCCGGCTTGCGCCGCTCCTCGAACATATTTTCCCAGGTCGAATCCGGCTACCGGGATGGGCCGCTCCGAGACCCAGTGCCCCACTTGCTCACCATCTGTGCTCGGCGGAGCAGGTTGTGAGGGCGTTGTCGAAGGCGCGGCGAGCGGCCCCGGTTTGCCCGTAGCCAAAAGCGTCCAACCCACCGGATAGTGGAAGGTAAGATCGAAATCTGCCATAGCCATCCCACGATTGGGATACCATGTGCCGCGCGCTCCGACGTAGAGTAAACCCCTGCCTGCTTCAGCCAACACTTCTCCACCGTAAACAAAACGCAGATTGATCTTTTGTCCTTTCCTCGCCAGCTGGGGCAAAATCACGGCGACCAGGTCGTTGCCGCTGCGTGCCAGCCGCGTGCCTTCAACTGCGGGGTTATGGATGAACTCCACTGCCCTACCGTCGGCCTCGACGGTTTGGACCTGAAGAAAGCGGGAGAGTTCGAACACCAGAAAGCGCGATCCACCGCGCACCACATCGAGCCGCAAAGTCACGTCAGCATCGACTTCCTTGGGTGGTTTCACCCGCGCATCGATGATGTAGCTGCGCACCCGAACCGGATCTCCCCGCGACTCCGTTTCCGCCGGCAGCGCGTGCGGAATTTCTTTTCGAGCCGCGGAATTCCGTTTCGCAGCTTCAGTCGAGAACGAAGTCCAGACGTCGTAATACAGGTTCCCGTCCTCGCCAGTTCTGCTTTGTCCCGCCTCGACTTGTTCCCCGGCGGTGGAATCGAAAACGACGTCGAACACGCCGAGTTTGTTTCCCTGCAGCCGGGCATGAAACATGTGGTCGTCGGGATCCGGAGCGTGCGCGGCGGGCGGATCTCCTGAGGTGTTCTCGCCCGCGATCGGTAGCATGCCGCTGAAACTGGCCAGCAACCTCATCGCATCCGACTGCGCCAGGGTGCGGGCCGTCTGGTCCCAGCGTGCGGCAAATCCTGGCGCATCCTCCGGCGCCCTGAGACCAGGTTGCAAATCGGCGGCAGTATTGTCGTTGAAGCGGAAATAGGCGGTCGAGAAGCGCTCTTCCAGAATTGCCATGCCCGTGAACAGGCTCATGGCTTTTCGCTCAACGTCGTTTGGCGGGGCCAGCAGCAGTTCTCCGTCGCCCTCAAAAAACGCCCCCGTAATCCTGCCCAGCACATCCTTCGTGAAGGCAATGGAGCCGTCGTCCAGAGTGATATGGATCGCGGCTCGATCCAGAGACGCATCCCGCACCTTGAATACTCTGCCAGGATCCAAACCGACGCTACTGAGCTGCAGGTAGAGGGACTCGCCCGGTCCAGGTTGCCGCGCTTGTGGCGGAGCCGCTTGTGCTGGATCTGCTTGCGAACTGCACGCTCCCGGGAACGCGAAAGCCGCAAGGCATGCGGCCAGAATCACGCGCACGGCGCATGAAATCGCTGGTACTTTCGTTACGTGGGTGTGTGCCCTCACAGTTGCTAGAATGCGCTTCAATGCGGCTTCGTGTCACTACTCTGTTAGCTATGATGCTTGCGTTCGCCTTGGTGGCATCCGCTGACACCATCCATTTGAAGAACGGCCGTACCATCGTAGCCGACCACGTCCGCGAAAATGGCGCTCACTACGAGTACGACATCGGCGACGACAGCTACGCCATTCCCAAGAACGCGGTAGATCACGTCGAAGCCGGCGGCATGCCCGCTGCGGCGCCATCGGGCGCTGCCAAGACCGGCGATCTTCCTGTATTCGTTCCGGTTGACAGTCTTGCGAACGAAGGCGACCTGCCCAAGACAATCGTCAAGGATGGCAAAGTTGACACCGACGCTCTTACGAAACTCGAGGGCAAGGACAACGCCGAGTTGGGCGCCACCGCTGACTTCATTGCCGGCAAATTTGAATTCGAGCACGGCGATATCGATCAAGCCCGCCGCTATTTCGAAACCGCTCTGCGCTTTCAGCCGGAGAACGCAACCGTCCTTATCTATTATGCCGCCCTGCTGGTGCGCACCGGCAATCCTACGCAGGCGCTTACCTATGCTCAGCGCGCAGTGCGGGCAGCGCCCGAGTCGCCCGACGCCTACACGGTCCTCGGCTATGCGCAGCAGGCCTGCGACCGCACTAAAGAAGCTATCGCCTCGTGGAAGCATTCCCTCGAACTGCGTCCCGATCCCGCCGTGCAGCAATACCTGGCAAAAGCGCAGCGCGAGCAGAGCGTGGAAACCGATTTTACCCAGCGCGAATCCAGCCACTTCGTGCTCCACTATGAAGGCAAGCAGACTTCTGAGGATTTCCGCGGACAAATCATGGCCGCGCTCGAATCGGATTACGACGATCTGGCGCGCGATTTGGGTACGCCCCCGCGCGACAATATCCTTGTGACTCTCTACACGGAACAAGCTTTCTTTGACGTTACCCGTGCCCCGGCCTGGTCAGGAGCGCTCAACGACGGTAAACTCCGCATCCCCATCAGCGGCCTTAATTCAATGACACCCGAGCTGGCCCGGGTTTTGAAGCATGAACTCGCCCACTCCTTTATCAACCAGCTTTCCGGCGGCCGTTGCCCGCCCTGGCTGCACGAGGGCATCGCCCAGCTGATGGAACCGAAATCTTTAGGCACCGACGGGCATCTGTTGGCCCAGTTGTTTAAGACCCAGCGCAACATCCCCTTGAATGCGCTGGAAGGCAGCTTTCTGAGTTTTTCTGGCAGCCAGGCCTACCTGGCCTATGCGGAATCGTTAGCCGCAGTTTCCTACATAAACGATTCCTACGGGATGGGTGACATTCAGCGGATTCTGCAACGCCTCAGTGAAGGCAGTTCCACAGAAGCCGCCTTGCGTGCGACCATTCACTCTGACTACGGCCAACTCGAGTCCGAGCTCGGAAAGTATCTCAGCGACAAGTACGGCGACTGACCATAATCCGGCATAGCCCGTTCGGTCGATTTGCCCCCTGCCATCTCTTGTGCTAGTTTCCCATCTGGTCTAAGACGCGAATGTGCGCCCTATTTCAGTCCCGTTCGCCGGCACCTCCACCTGTGGTGGAGCCCGTCCCCAGCGAGTTTCCGAAGATGGAGGGCGCGGAGATTGCCGCCACTACCTACGGGCAAAGAGTCGCCGGCGATTTCTACGACTCCCTGCGGGTAAGCCCGGAGCGAATTTTGTTCGGCCTGCTCGACGTAGCGGGACGCCGCGAAAACAATCAGCAAATCCTGGCAGCCGCGCAGAAAATCTTTCGTACCCTCGGAGCCGAACTGTTTGCGCCGCCTGACATCAACGAATCCGAAGCGATGACCACACTCTCTCTTCGACTCAACCGAGGAATCATGGATGCCGCGGCGGGCGTTCACTCCTGTCCCGCATTCATCGGCTGCTACAACGAGAGATTCGGCACTCTCTGCTACACCAACGCGGGGCACACCCCGGGTCTTGTCCGCGACAGTACGGGCATCACCGAATTGGCGTCTACGGGCCTGCCGCTCGGTCTTTTCTCTCACGCCACCTCCGAAGCGCCTACGATTGGCCTTGAGAAAGGAGCGGTTCTTCTCCTGGTCTCGCGGGGAGTGGTCGAGGGCAAATGCAGACAGGACAAAACCGATGACTTGGAATTCGGCTCGGAGCGCGTCAAAGAGCGCTTGCAGGCCAATCCTTCTCAGAGCGCTGAGGCTCTCAGCGCATCCATTTTGAATGCGGTTGGGGAGTTCACCTGCGAACCTCTGGTTCCCGACGACATGACCGCCCTCGTCTTTGTGCGCAATTCGTAGAACAAACGCCTGCAGCAACCTGCCCAAGAAGCAAGCGCATCAAAGTATGCGGTCGGCCATTTACCAGCCAGAAAATCACCGGCCAGAAGTAGTAAAATACCCCGACGGCTTTTTGCCTATAAGTTCTGGCAAACGACCCACAGAGAAATCCTATGAAGAGACTGGTTCTGATACTTACTGCTATGACATACCTGTCCGCGCTCGCCGCAGGCCAGACAGGCCAGGTTGTCGAAGAAATTGTCACGCGAGTGAACGGACAGATCATCACCCGGTCAGAGTATGAGCGCAGCAAAGATCAGCTGAGGGATGACGTCAAGCAACAGGATCCGGCCAATGCCGACAAGCTCTATGCCGAGCGTGAAAAGGACGTCCTGCGCGATCTCGTCGACCAGCAGCTTCTGCTGGAAAAAGGCAAAGACCTGGGAATCACCGGCGACACCGAGCTGATCAAGCGCCTCGACCAGATGCGCAAAGACATGAAGCTCGAAACCATGGAAGAGCTGGAGAAAGCCGCCACGGCCCAGGGCATCTCCTACGAGGACTTCAAACAGAACCTGCGCAACCAGATCATCACGCAAAAGGTAATCGGCGAAGAAGTCGGCTCTCACCTGAGCATGAGCAAAGAGGAAGAGCAGCAGTTCTACAACGAACACAAGAGTGAACTGGAGCAGCCCGAGTCGATAAAACTTAGCGAGATCCTGATTGCTCCGCAGAAGCCGGCAGCCGATAAGCCCCCGGCCACGGGCGGCGACGATGCGAAGGCGCAAGATGCCGCCAGCGACTCAGCCAAACAAGCTGCTGCGGAGACTGCAGCCCTCGCTGCGGCCGAGGCTAAGGCCAACGATGTGCTCAAGCAGATTCATGCGGGAGCCAATTTTGAAGACATGGCGAAGAAGTTTTCTGACGGTCCTTCAGCGGCGCAGGGAGGAGATCTGGGAGCGTTCAAGCGCGGCACTCTCGCCAAAGAACTGGAAGACCGGACGTTCGCGATGAAGTCTGGCGACGTCACCGACGTGATCCGCACCAAGCAAGGCTATGTTATCTTGAAGGTCACCAACCACCAGATGGCCGGCATTCCGACCATGAAGGAGATCGAGCCCAAAATTCAGGATGCTTTGTATTATCAAAAGCTGCAGCCCGCCCTGCGCGCGTATCTGACCAAACTGCGCGAAGATGCCTACATCGACTACAAAGACGGTTACATCGATTCCGGCGCCAGCCCCAACCAGACCAAACCCATTGAAACGGCTACGGCCAAGGCGACCGACGCCAAGAAGCTGAAGAAGAAAAAGAAGCTTGGTGTTCTCTAGGGCGTTTCGCCTCGCTTTACGCTATCCTCGTGCTTTCTGATTTACACTGATGAAGAGCATGAAAGAGTTCTACATCAGCGAGTGCGCCCGCCACGAAAACAAGATCATCACCTCGAACTTTGTCGTGGTCAGCAAGCAGATCAAGCCCAAGAAAACGGGTGAACCCTATCTCGCTCTAACCCTCGGCGACCGCAGCGGGCAGCTTGATGCCAAAATGTGGGACAACGTGGAAGAAGTGCTCAACGCCTTCGAGCAGGATGACTTCCTTAAGATCAAAGGCCTGGTCAACAAATACAGGAACCGCTTCCAGCTCACCATCCACAAACTACGCAAGCTCGGCGAATCGGAGATCGAATTCTCCGACTATCTTCCCAAAACCACGAAGAATATTGACGAACTCTGGCAGACGCTGGCCGGCTTCGTTGCGTCTTTTCAGAATCCTTATCTTAAGTCTCTGCTCCAAGCCTTCATGTCTGACCCGGAGATCGCGGCCGCCTATCGCAATGCACCTGCCGCCAAGACGCTGCATCATGCCTATATCGGCGGCCTGCTCGACCATGTGGTCTCGCTGTTTCGCTCCTGCGATCTGGTCAGCCGAAACTATCCTCAGGTGAATCGAGATTTGCTGCTGACCGGCGCATTTCTTCACGATATCGGCAAGATTCACGAGCTTGCGTACAATCGCTCGTTTTCCTACACCACGCGCGGCCAGTTGCTCGGCCACATGATCATCGAACTAGAGATGCTGCAGGCGAAGCTCGCCATGGTCCCGGAGTTTCCCGTCGAGCTTAAGACCCTGCTTGAGCACTTGATCATCAGCCACCACGGCCAGTACGAGTTCGGATCGCCCAAGCTGCCCATGTTTCCCGAGGCACTCCTGCTGCACTACATGGACGACCTGGATTCCAAAATGGAGGCCATGCGCGCTCAATTCGAGCGCGAGGCCGACCTCGAGAGCCCCTGGACCAGCTACAACGCTTCCCTCGGACGCCCGCTGCTGAACAGCGCCAAGTTTCTTGCACCGAAAGTGACCGCGCCACCTGATGATTCTTCTTCCGGCGCTGAGGCTGAGGTTGAAGCGGAATATGCCGGCGAGTCCAGCGAAGAAGCCCCCACGCTGCCCGGCTTGAAACCCTAGCTTTCGTTCCTGAGGAGAATGACAGCGCATGCTCGACTTCAGCCGATTCGAACTCCTCACCTTCGACTGTTACGGCACTCTCATCAAATGGGAAGAAGGAATTCTTCGCTGCCTGCATCGCATCCTCGCGGCCCACGGGAAGGACACGGACGATGCCACCATCCTTCAGCTTTACGGTGATTTCGAAGCGGGTGCCGAGCAGGGAGAGTATCGCAGCTACCGCGAAGTTCTTCAGTCCGTGGTGCGGCAGTTCGGAGAACAACTCGGATTCGCGCCCACCGACGAAGAAGTCCGCTCGCTGCCAGAGTCACTGAAAGGATGGAAGCCGTGGCCGGATACCGCAACCGCGCTCCGCGAACTCAATAGCCGCTTCCGACTGGCCATCATTTCCAATGTAGACGACGATCTCTTCGCTGCCACAAAGCCTCAGCTTGGAGTGGAGTTTAGTCAGATCATCACAGCCCAGCAGGCAGGAGCCTACAAGCCTTCACCGAAGATTTTCGAACTCGCACTGAACTGCGTCGACGTTCCCGCCCACCGGATTCTGCACGTTGGCCAGAGCATCTATCACGACGTGCTGCCGGCCCAGTCGCTCGGCCTGGCTACCGTCTGGGTCAACCGCCCATCGGCACGAGCGGGAGTAGGCGCTGTGAAGGCAGTCGAGGGGCATCCGGACTTGCAAGTCTCCAGCCTCGCAGAGTTGGCAGCCGCTTGCGCGAAGCCGTGAGCCTTTCCACTCCCCATTGTCATCCCGAGCGCAAGCGAGGGACCATGGTTCCTGCCTGCGCAATCGTTGTTGCCGCTGCCAGCTAGTACCAAGATCCCTCGCTGCGCTCGGGATGACAAAGTTACGCACGCCGGGGATTGTCTAGAAGTTGGCTGGAATCTTCACAACCCTCTTCTGGATCGCCCACATGACCAGTTCGGCTTTATTGTGGATGCCGAGCTTGCGCATCAGATTGAACTTATGCGCGTCCACGGTCTTGCTGCTCAGCCCCAGAACCGTGGCCGCCGCGCGCACCGTCTTTCCCTCCGCCAGCAGTTTCAATACTTCGCGCTCGCGAGCGGTGAGCGTGCGTTCCGGTCGAAACAATTTTTCAACGGGAGGCTGCGGATCACGCCCGGAGCCCTCATCCGAACCGTTAGTCCGATCGCCGCTGCGCGAGTTCCGGACCATCTCCACCAGCTCTTTCGCCGAAGTCTGCCGCACCGCACAGCCGCCAGTGGCAGCC
Organism: uncultured Acidobacteriaceae bacterium; assembly: GCA_963807145.1. Lineage (GTDB taxonomy): Bacteria > Acidobacteriota > Terriglobia > Terriglobales > Acidobacteriaceae > Sulfotelmatobacter. Next base: position 10,199 of record CAWEBA010000027.1, read on the forward strand.
CGCAGGCTGACAAACGGAGAACTATCCCGGTCCTGCATGCTCAAAAACACTATTTTGGTCTCGGCAGATTCGCGCGTCACGAGAATCTCTGCTTCCGTTGCAGCCAGCCCAAACGTACCGGTATCCGCGACCAGCACATCCGGCCGGAGTTCGTAAACCTTGCGCAGGCACTCCGCCGCGTTGCCGGCCTCGCCGACCACGTCAACATCAGGCTCGTCTTCCAATAAACGCCGCAGACCTTGCCGCAGCAGCACATGGTCGTGCGCAAGCAGACAGCGGATTTTGCTGCCAAAAAAAATCACTTCGTTTGAATCTGTGCGTGGGGGCACACAGTTCTCCTTTGTTTGGCCAGAGAGTTTGCAAAATGACGCGGGCGACTGGGTAGAACCGGAGCTACGCCAAAATACGAATGTGGGTTATTGTAGCAATCATTTGCGCTTCTGCGCCTATGAAATCCGCGGCGGGAGTGCCTTTTCTTGCCACCTCAGGAAATGTGGCTCTTTAATCTGCATCGCGAAAACTCCAGCCGGACGCCCGCATCAGGTAAAATCGAGCACTTATGCTGCGCTACTTCACTGCCGGAGAATCACACGGCGAAGCTCTGGTCGCTTTCCTCTCGGGACTGCCCGCCGGGTTGAAGGTGGACCAGACTTTTCTCGACCGTGAACTCTGGCGCCGGCAGCAAGGCTACGGCCGCGGCGGACGCATGAAGATTGAGCGCGACACGGCTCACATCCTCTCCGGCGTGCGTCAGGGAATGACGATTGGCTCGCCTATTTCGATTCAGCTGGACAACCGCGATTGGAAAAATTGGCAAGAGTCCCTGCCCGTCGGCGAGGGTGACCCGGCCCGGCACAAACGAGTGGCGTCTCCGCGGCCCGGGCACGCCGATCTTGCCGGCACGCTGAAATACAATTTTCCTGAGGCCCGCTACGTCCTTGAGCGCGCCTCAGCCCGCGAATCCGCGGCGCGCGTCGCCATCGGCGCCCTGGCCAAGACTTTCCTGCGCGAACTCGGCATCGAGGTTCTCAGCCACGTCGTCGCCGCAGGCAATGTAGCGATGCAACAGGAAGTCGCTTGGGAGCAGATTCAGGTGCTTTACAATCAACAAGAAATCTTGCTGAATTGTGCCGACAGGGAAACCGAGCAGCGCATGAAAGACGAAGTCGACAAAGTTCTCAAGACCGGTGATTCGCTGGGGGGAGTTTTTGAGGTGGTTGCTCACGGCGCCCCACCCGGCCTGGGCACTTACGCGCAGTGGGACGAGCGCCTAGACGCCCTGCTCGCCGGCGCTGTCATGTCGTTGCAGGCGGTGAAGGCGGTCGAGATCGGCTCCGGTGTTGCCGCAGCCGCGTCCCCCGGCTCTGCCGTGCACGATGAAATCGGCTACGGCAAGGAACCTATCTCCGAACTAGGTTTCACCGCGTTTACCCGTTCGCGCAACAACGCCGGTGGAATCGAAGGCGGCGTTTCCAATGGACAGGAGATTCGCGTCCGCGGCTACCTGAAGCCGATTTCCACATTACGCCGTCCGCTGCAGTCGGTCGATTTCGCCACACGCCAACCCGTGAGCGCGGCCTATGAGCGCTCCGATGTTTGTGTAGTCCCGGCTGCTGGCGTCGCAGCCGAGGCCATGGTTGCGCTCACTCTGGCCCGCTGCGCTCTGGAAAAATTCGGCGGCGACTCCATGGGAGAAACCTTGCGCAATTTCCAGGGTTACTGCGTGCAACTGAAAAATTACTGATTGCAAAACTGAAATGATTTATCCCATTGTTAAATTCGGAAATCCCGTCCTCGAAAAACCTGCCGAGAAAGTCACGGTCTTTGATGATGACCTGAAGAAACTGGTCGACGACATGTTCGAGTCGATGTATGCCGCCCGCGGCGTAGGGCTGGCCGCTCCGCAGATCGGGATCTCGCGCCGCATCGCCGTCGTTGACGTCACTTTCAAAGAGGACCCTGACGCAAAACTCGTCCTCATCAATCCCGAAATCATTCACAAGGAAGGTCGCCACGCCCAGAGCGAAGGCTGTCTCAGCATCCCTGACTTCCGTGAGAACGTGACGCGCGCCCAAGTGGTAACCATCCGCGCCCAGGATCTGACCGGCCAGGTCTTTGAGAAGATCGGCGACGACCTGCTGGCCCGTGCTTTCCAGCACGAAACCGATCACCTCAACGGCAAGCTCTACATCAGCCACATCAGCGCGCTTAAGCGCGACTTGATCAAGCGCAAAATTCGCAAGCTGGTTAAAGCGGGAGAATGGTAGGGGAAATTTGTAATTGGGTAATTTTGCAATTTGATAAGTTGCTGCGGACATGATCGCTGGATGCGATTCTTAATTACCCGATTACAAAATTACCCAATTACCAAGTGCCCTCATCCCTCAATCTCGTCTTTTGTGGCACGCCGGGCTTCGCTGTGCCCACGCTCGACAAACTGGTCGACGCTGGATTCCACATTCATCTCGTAGTCACGCAGCCGGACCGTCCCAAAGGCCGCGGCCTCGAACTTGTGCCTTCCCCAGTCAAGCGAAACGCGTTGCAATTAGGTTTGCCGATCGCACAGCCTGAAAGTATCAAGAACAACGACGCCTTCCGCGCACAACTCACCGCTCTCAAGCCCGATGCCATCATCGTGGTTGGTTACGGCCGCATCATTCCGAAATGGATGCTCGATCTTCCGCCCCTCGGCAACATCAATCTCCACGCCTCGCTTCTGCCGAAATATCGTGGCGCGGCGCCGATCCAGTGGGCGATTGCGCGAGGCGAAACCGCGACCGGGGTCTCCACAATGAAAATCGATGCCGGCCTCGATACTGGCGACATTCTCCAGCAGCAGGAAATTCCCATTGCTCCCAACGACACGGCGGAGACGCTAGCTCCGAAGCTCGCATCCGTGGGCGCAAACCTCATGGTCGAAACCCTGGGCGGATTGCAGAGCGGAAGCATCCATCCACGACAGCAGGATCACACGCAAGCCACTCTGGCGCCGATTCTAAAAAAAGAAGACGGCCTCATCGATTTTTCCCGCTCCGCGGCGGAGATTCTGAACCGGATGCGCGGCTTTCAACCCTGGCCCGGCGCATATACGAAGTTTCGTCGCAAGAACCTGCAAGTGTGGAAGGCGT